>NZ_CANKXK010000003.1 GCF_947487605.1 uncultured Algibacter sp. | reverse complement strand
GACAGTTCACAGCGTATTTGGCTCACTATTTTATAATTGGTCAAACGATGAGCTCCTAAATGAATATCACAAAAAAACTGATAATCAATATTGGCATTAAGTTGCTCTATTAGTCTTTTATCAGAACAACAGGCATAGTGCTTTAAAAACATTAAGGCTAGTTTACCTTTTGGACTAAAGTAATTCTTAGTGCCCTTAATAGATTCTTTGAGCTTAAAAGCCAATACCAACTCTTGCCAAGGAATAGCTGAATATATTTTCCCTAAATCACTTGATAAAAATTGATTGAAGTACATGTCAAAATTCTCTGATGGATTTAAGAATGAAAAATTATGCTGTAAATCGGAGATTCTTTGTATTTTAGACATACTTTGATAATATAAAACCCCGTTTTTTGAGTGTTCGGCTCGTTTTCGGGGTTTTGTTTTATCTAAAATACAACTTATTTTACTGAATATCAAGTATCTGAATCACTTCTGAAAGTGCCTATTATGCTTTTTGATGAATTTTTCAATGTTTGGAGTATGCTCTAACGACGACTTGGTTTCTTCATTAAAGTCAAAAACCACATGGACTTTTCTAAAATCGTAATGATTAGCTAATTTTACAATGGCTAATTCTCCATTTACTTGAATAAAGAAATCTTGAGGTCTTTTTTCTTCGATATATTTTTCCCAGCCATCATCATCTTGTTGCTCAATTAAAGTGTGGTAGTAAACACATTCTTTGCCAGATAATGGAGCAATAAGCGGTTTGTTGGCATGCAAAGCTTTACCAACAAATTTAACATATTCACCTTCCTTTGCATTATTAATTGATTTTCTTTTAGACTTTTTTAATTCACGTAAAATCATATTCTTATCACTGAAATAATTAGCGATAATTGCGAATATTATTATAGCAATAATAAAAACAAGAAATAAAATAAAATTTGATTCTTCAATAACTATAAGCATATTAACTATCTCTTTTTACCAAAGCATAATAATCGCCTTCTAAAGGTAAATATCCTTGGTCGTAAACAAAATAATAAACGGTGCCAGCTTTGGTTTTATATATACTTGTAAAATAGTTAAAGTCGAACCCAGCTTCAATAAGTTTAGCTCGTGAGGTTTTTGTTTTCTGCTGGGGATTTAGCATTTCAAGAATGCGGTAATTCTTTCTTAGTCTATTGTTGGTGTTGCGTATTAAGTTTTTACTATCCTTATTAACTTTATTATTGTAGGCATTTCGGCAACCATCGCTACAGAATTTTTTATCCATTCTACCAACAATTTTATCGCCACACTCTAAACATTGTTTATCCATAATTTTCTTTCTTTAATTCATACCAATTTATCATTTCATCTTCATAAGGAAATTGCTCAATATACTTTAATCCTATTTTTTGTAATATTTTATTTGAGGCAATATTACCCGTTTCTGCTGCGCCGCACATAGTTTCAATATTAAGTTTGTTAAAACCAAAATTTAAAACAGCTATAGCAGATTCCGTAGCATAGCCTTTACCCCAGTATCGTGGAATAAAGCGATAACCAATATCATAAAAATCTCTTTTAGTTCCTAGAACTTCCTTATTACCAGTATTTAATTTAATACCAGACCAACCTATAAAATTACCCGAAGATTTTTCAATAGTTGCGAAACGTCCAATATGCCTTTCTTTATATTGACTTCGTACAAATTTTATACTGTCTTTAGCTTGTTTTAATGTTTTAATAGGATTATTACCTAAATATTTATGTACATCTGGATTAGAGTCTAATTCGAAAATTCCTTGAATATCCGACTCTAATAAATCTCGCATTATAAGACGCTCTGTTTCTAGGTAAAATGTCATTTCTCTAATGATATTAAAACCAAATCGTCAATTAGTTTGTTCATGTTTAATGACGTTGCTGCATAATCGCAATTAAACTGTAAAGCGGCGGCAATTTTTTTATTGGGATAATAGATGAATATAGAATTAAACCCAGGCATAAACCCAGAATGTCCATAGGCTTCACCTAATTTGGAATCGTATATAAAGCTTCCCATGCCGTAAGAGCTTTTATTTTCTACATTAAGACCATTGGGGTTTGGTGTTGTTATTTTTTTTAAAGCAGATTTTGAAAATAGGTTTCCTTCATAATATAGTTTAGCCCATTTTGCTAAATCTGATGTTGTAGAAGCCATACCTCCTCCAGTCCATTCAACTTGTGGATTAATAAAATACTCTTCATTTTCAACAGTTTTGTTTGGAACAAAAAAAGCTTCGGGTAATCTGGAATAACCAACAGCTAGATTTGGAATTGATCGGGTTAATGACGGATAGGTATTAGATAGTTGATTCGGTTTCAGTAATTGAGATTGTACTAAATCATAATAGTTTTCCGAAGTTATTTTTTCAATTAACATACCAATTAAAATGTAATTTGTGTCTGAATATGCCCAACTCTCTCCAGCTTTATGTACGGGCTCGTCATTAAAAATAAATGAGAGTCTATCTTTGTAAGACCATATTTTATTTGGGTTATTATGAAGAGTTTCCCAAACTTCTGTTTTAAGCACATAGCGTGGTAATCCGCTAGTATGTTGAAGCAACATTTCAATTGTAATGTCTTGTATGTTTGCTAGTTTATTTAACCAATCTAATTCTGGAAAATAATTGATTAGTTTTTCTTTTAAATCGACTTTTCTGGAATCAACCAATTGCATTAATAAGGTAGCTGCATAGGTTTTCCCAATGCTGCCAGAAAAAAGGGTATGACTGGTTAATAATGGTAGGTTTTTTTCAACATCGGTAAAGCCAAAAGCATAATCTTTATTTGTTCCATCGCTATGGATAATTGAAAAGCATAATCCTGTTAAATTATTATCTTTTAAAGTTTTTGTAACTGTTTCGGCAAGAAGGTGCTGTTCTTGTGCTACAATAAATTCGCTAATAATTAAACTAAAAATAAGGAGTATAAAAGAATGTAGTTTATGTTTCATTAGGTATAGTTTTTTACCAATTACCAGCATATTGTAAATCGATGCGCGATTTCTCTGCTAAATATTGGTATTGATATCTTAAAATTTGACGCATATGTAAATAATCGTGGGCAAGCCAATTAGCCAAAAATAAATTGGCAGACATATTACCAAGCACATGATGTACAAAAACATTATCCCAATTAGCTTCAGTTTTAGATTTTAACCATTTAATAGATTTATTGCGTTCTTTTAAAAAAATATCGATTGAAGTTTGGTAATTTCGGGAGGCATAATTACGTTCTTTTACCCAATTATTTGGGTTTATGGGCATCATGTCCTGTGCAGGAGATTCAAGTACATGATTTGTTCTTGCTCTAAAATCTTCAACTTCTTCATCTATTAAATGGCAAACAATTTCAAGTAAACACCATTTTTCAGGCTGTGGTTTCCATAAATATTCCGCTTCAGTTTTATTTTTTAGAAGGGTTTTAAAAACATGTTTATTAGTTTCTAACTGCGTAGTAATAGCTTCAATTGTCATATGTTTAATTGATATAGATGCCCAATATAAGAAATTTTTACCCGTTTACAAACGACTACAAACATTTACAAACGATTTTAAATAAGTAACAACCGAATATTATTTGGAGACTGTCGCATTTTTGTCCTGTCGAAACATAAGAACTCGATAGTATTAACTGTTTAACGATAAAATTTAAAATTATGAACACACTTAAAAACAAAGTACAGTTGATTGGTAACTTAGGAAACGATCCAGAAATCATCAATCTAGAATCAGGAAAAACATTAGCTAAATTTAATATTGCTACAAATGAAAGCTATACGAATAATAAAGGCGAAAAAATTACAGATACCCAATGGCATAATGTAGTTGCTTGGGGTAAAACTGCACAGATTATTGAAAAATATGTAACCAAAGGAAAAGAAGTTGCTATTGAAGGCAAATTAACTTCAAGAAGTTATGATGATAAAGAAGGAAACAAACGTTACATTACCGAAGTTGTATGTAGCGAATTATTAATGTTTGGGAAGTAATTAGTTTTTACTTATATCTTTAATTTAAGAGGCTGTCTAAAAAGTAATTATGATACGTCATTACCAGAAATTTTGATTTCGAAGTAACATATTAATCAATAACTTGAATTACTTAACCTTTAAAGGAATGACGACTTTTTAGACAGACTTCTTAATTTTGATTATTATCAATATTATAATACCCTCCCTTGTTTTCCTTTCTATTTATAGATTGACTGATTATGAGGTGTGCTACATTAATCATATTTCTTAACTCACAAAGAGGAGTGGTGATTTTAGATTTTTTATAAAAATCTTCAATTTCGTTGTAAATTAAATCTAGATGTTTAATGGCTTTCTTTAATCTGTTATTACTTCTAACTATTCCAACATAATCGCGCATTAAAGCTTGTAGCTGTCTTAAATTATGTTGAATTAAAACATGTTCTTTTGCAATGCTTGTTCCATCATCATTCCAATTTGGTATATCAATCTCAATCGCTTCACAATCATGTGTGCTTAGATATTTAAAAATATTATGAGCATACACCAAAGCTTCCAATAAAGAATTTGATGCTAACCTGTTGGCACCATGTAATCCAGTTCGAGTACATTCTCCACAGGCAAATAAATTATTAACCGAAGTTTTTCCATCCATATTTACCTCAATACCACCACATAAATAATGTGATGCTGGTACTACAGGAATCCAGTCGGTCTCAATAGCGATATGGTTTTCTTTACATTTTTGGTATATGTTTGGGAAATGCTTTTTAAAGGTATTAATATCTAAATGTGTACAATCTAAAAAAACATGTGTATCACCTGTTTTTTTAAGTTCATTATCAATACTTTGAGACACAATATCTCTTGATGCTAATTCGGCTCTGTCATCATAATCTAACATAAACCGATTTCCTTTTTTATTACGCAAATAAGCACCAAAACCTCTTACTGCTTCCGATATTAGAAATGATGATTCGCCTTCGGGCTCATATAATGCCGTGGGATGAAATTGAATAAATTCCATATCCTTAATTTTAGCTTTGGCTCTATATGCCATAGCAACTCCATCGCCTGTAGCAATAACTGGATTTGTAGTATGGCCATATACTCTGCCAATGCCTCCTGAAGCTAACAATGTACTATCAGCTTTTATAGTAAAGATTGTTTCTGTTTTTTGATTAAAAATATATGCCCCGTAGCATACATTTTCTTTAGGGTTTTTGTCTATTAAATGATGATTAGTAACTAAGTCTATTGCAAAATGATGAGGTAAAATGGTAATGTTTTTCAACTTATGTGCTCGAGCTAGTAAAGCGCGTTCAATTTCTGCTCCAGTAACATCTTTATGATGGGCTACACGGTATTCTGAATGCCCTCCTTCTTTACCTAAATCAAAGTTTCCGCTTGTGTCCAAATCAAAGTTTGCACCCCAAACTATTAATTCTTTAAAACGTTTTGGACCTTCCTTTATAACCATTTCAACAACTTCCTTATTACATAATCCATCGCCTGCAATTAAGGTGTCTTGAATGTGTTTTTTAAACGAATCCTTTTCATCGTTTAAAACAATTGCAACTCCACCTTGGGCATATTTAGTATTAGATTCGTCTTCACTAGTCTTAGTAATTATTACAATTTTTTTATTGGAGAATTTTTCGGCCATTTTTACCGAGAATGTTAATCCAGCAATTCCAGAGCCAATAACCAAATAATTTGTAGTAATCATTTTTATTTAGAAAGTTCTAACATTCGCTTAATTGGTAATAAAGCACGTTCTCTAATAGCTTCTGGAACATCAATTTGTGGAGCTTCAGTTAGCATACAATCATGAAGCTTTTGAAGTGTGTTCATTTTCATGAAATGACACTCGCTACAAGCACAAGTATTATTTTCTTTAGCAGGGGCTGGAATTAATTTTGTATTAGGCATTTCTTGCTGCATTTTATGAAGTATTCCTGCTTCAGTCGCCACTATAAATTTTTGATTCTGATGTTCCTTTACATAGTTTATCATTCCAGAAGTAGAGCCTATGTATGTTGCGGTATTTAAAATATGTGTTTCAGATTCTGGGTGTGCTATAATTTTATAATCAGGATGTTTTTTGTGCAGTTCTATTAACTTGTCCATAGAAAAAGCTTCGTGTACAATACAGCTACCATCCCATAATAACATGTTTCTTCCTGTTTTACTGATGATATATTTACCTAAATTTTTATCTGGAGCAAAAATAATTGGTGTTTCTTTTGGAACGGAATCAACAATTTTTAGTGCATTAGATGATGTGCATACAATATCACTTAACGCCTTAATTTCTGCAGAACAGTTTACATAAGTAATAGCCACATGGTCTGGATGAGCTTTGGTAAATTTCTCGAAATCTTCTGGCAGACAAGAATCAGCTAACGAACATCCTGCTTCTAAATCAGGTAACACAACTGTTTTATCTGGGCTTAAAATTTTAGCTGTTTCGGCCATAAAATGTACGCCTGCAAATACAATCATATCAGCATCTGTTTCGGCCGCTTTTTGTGATAACCCTAAGCTATCTCCAACATAATCTGCAATATCTTGTATTTCTGGAACTTGGTAATAATGTGCCAGAATAACAGCATTCTTTTCTTTTTTAAGTTGAGCTATTTTTTCTTTTAAATTCATTTTAAATATCTTGAAGAAATTAAAAAATGGAAAAGATTATTCCTTTAAAAGATGTTTGTATTGTAACAAAGCAATCTTAAAAATTATGATTTAACAGGAACTAAAATTAGACTTTCTATATCGGCATTTATTTGCTGTAAAATCTTAGCATTAATGGCTAATTCATTTAAAAGAGTTGTTTTTGTTCCTTCAAAACCATGTTTTAAATTACTAAACAAATGATGATAATATAAAATACCTTCTTTCATGTTTTTAGCAAATGTTAGTAAATATTTTTCATCTTTTTTAGTCATTGATACTTTAGCTTCTTCTAATTTGTTTTTAAGAAAATTGAGGTAAATCTGTAATTCTTTAATAAATAAATTAGGTCTATCTGATCGTGTTATTACATTGGTTCTCCCATAAATATGATCTGTTATGTTTTTTAAACTCATTACTTTGGAGTAGTACGCCATATTAGGTCCTGGGCAAATTGAAACACCTTTGCCTTCTGTTTTAGTATCTAAATTATAAGTTAATAATGCCGAAGTACCTAAGCCAACACAGGTACAAGATTTCTCTGTAATTTTATTAAACTCAGCTTGATATTGCTTTACTGGTAGCTCTTGATTTTTTAATTCTTTTATCTTTAAATGTTGGTATTCTCTTGAAGCGGTGCAAATTCCTTGTTCTTTGAATTCTTTATTTAAAGCTACAAACTTTTTTGGGCAAGAACTACCTGGTTTTCCTTTGTTAATTCGTGTTTCTTTTTCGACATCTTTAGTATTGTCTTTAAGGTTATTAAAAGGAATGCCTAATGGAGAAATATTGCTTAAATATAAATCGTCCTCTTTAGCTAATGCCAATTTATCTAAGGTTTTTTTGTCTACTGTAGTAGCTTCTGGCACTAATAAAAAAGGTGTCCCCCAGCCTACAGAATCTAGATTATAATGATTCATTAAAAACGCATGCTCTTCTTCTGTTCCAACACCTCCTTGAGCTGTAATCTCTATTTTTAATGCTATTTTTGGTACTGTTCTCTTTTGGCCTATAAGAGCATTATTTAATAAATCATAGATTACTGTTTCCAACTCATTACGCTTTTCTTTAAATTCTGCTAAAACAGGTCCTAAAAGATATCCGTCTGTAGCAAAAGCATGACCACCACAATTAAGTCCAGATTCTATTCTATATTCCGATACCCAAAGCCCCTTTTTTGCTAAAAACTTACCTTGAATTAGTGCCGATCTGTAATCGCTTACTTTTAAAATAATTTTCTTTTTTATTATGCCTTTTTCATTTGGATAAAAATCGTTAAACTGAGACATATATGCATATAACCTAGGGTTCATTCCTGCCGATAGAATTACCGATGAATTTAATTTACTGTTTGCAAAACCTCTAAGAGCAGCATGTGCATCGTTATATTCTACAGGAAGTTTTTCTTTTTTAACATAATTATCTTTATCAACTTTCGTCATAATATTAACATCAATACTTCCCATACTAAGATTTTTTGATGCCCAATTTTTAATTTCAGTAAAATTTAATCCATTATTAGTAAGTTTATTAAATTCTGCTTTTAATGACGACCCATTTGGAAGCATGCTAACGTATGTTTTAATTTCATCGCTTTTTTCGGCTGTGACATTTTTTAGAGTTTCAAATTTCTTGTCTGCCAAATCGCTAATCAAGTTTAAATAAGATGTAATTCTTTTTGCTCTAAAATCATCAATTTTTTCTGTGATTTCTTGATAGGGTATTTCAAATTTTTCGCTGTACATTTTTCGGAGTTTCTCCAATAAAATATCATCTACTAAAGATATTACTGAATCTATACCATACTGTGCAACTTTTAAAGGTGTATCTATTGTAAATCCAATACCCATAACAGGAATGTGAAATGAATGTATATTTTTCATCTACTAATATTTTCTATAATTAGAATAAAATTAATTGACCAAGATATTGGTTTTACAAAACATCTATTATGACTTTTATCATATCTATTATTAAATATGATAGTTTAAAAGGCTATATTAGAATTATTAAGATTTCTATTTAGGTTACATTTTTTTTAATTATTCACAATAAGATTTCGTCAAAGGCAAAAATTCAATAAAACTTTGGCTACTCTGCCATCATTAATTATAGCTTCACTATTTTTATGCTTAATTTTCAATAGAACTACACCATGTCAGTAGAGCCAAAGTTAACTAGATTTAATCAGAGTGTTTTATCAAAATATCAGATATACAATAGTATATTCATGACCCTGCCTTTTGATGCCGTCACCAAAACGGGAGTTTTATTGCCGCTTTTTCATGAAACTTGTGAAAAAGGATTTAAGAAAGGTGATGATCCTACTACCATAGTTGATACATTCTTTAAAAAATACCAAGCTAGACGAAATAAGCAAAGCCAAATAAACTTATTGTTTAGGTTTATTCAGTATATAGAACGACAAGTTGTTTTGTTTGATGCTATCGAGGATGCTGCTTTTCCAGTTGTTAATAACATGGATGGTGTTGGTACTCTTAGAAATTTAAAAGGGTCTGCAATTTCTGAGGGCAAACTAGAAGAATTGAAAAATTATCTAGATGAGTTTAAGGTTCGTATTGTATTAACAGCGCACCCAACACAATTTTATCCTGGATCGGTACTCGGGATTATAACAAATTTAACCGAGGCTATAAAACAAAATGATTTGTCTGAAATTAACAATTTGTTCGGACAATTAGGAAAGACACCTTTTTTTAAGCACAAAAAACCAACACCATATGACGAGGCAAAAAGTTTAATATGGTATTTGGAGAATGTGTTTTATAAGACGTTTGGAGAAATATACAATTACATTCAGACGAATATTTACGATGACGGGAAAAAACACAACGAGATTATAAATATTGGTTTTTGGCCTGGGGGCGACCGAGATGGAAACCCTTTTGTTAAGCCAGACACAACATTGAAAGTTGCTAGAAAATTAAAGCAAGCTATTCATAAAAAATACTATCAAGATTTAAAAGATTTAAGGAAGAAACTTACTTTTAGAGGGGTTGAAGAACGCATTATACGTTTAGAAACCATGTTCTATAATTATAGTACTAATCAAAAAAGTGTCGAGGAAGACACAATGTCTTCTAAAGAATTTATAAAAGAATTATTAAGTATTAGAAATATTATTGTTGACCAGCATCAATCATTATATGTAAGTGAAGTTAATAATTTAATAAACAGAGTGCACTTGTTTGGGTATAATTTTGCAACACTGGATATTCGACAAGACAGTAGAATCCATCATTCTGTTTTTACTACAGTAATAGATCATTTAATAGCGTCTGGAAGTTCTTCTTTCCCAAATAATTATCACGATTTATCTGAAGCTGAACAAATTAAAATCTTAGCTAAAGCCGAAGCAGATATTACTGATTTAGATGTATTTGAAGATGAAATGGTTTCCAATACATTGAAAACAATAGCTATAATTAAAGACATCCAAAAAAGTAATGGAGAAAGTGGTGCTAATAGATATATTATTAGCAATAACCAAACAGCATTAAATGTAATGCAGTTATTTGCTATGCTAAAAATAGTTGCTTTTAAAGATGAATTAACAGTTGATATAGCACCATTATTTGAAACCATTCCTGATTTAGAAAATGCGCCAGGAGTTATGGAGCAGTTGTATACCAATCCAGAATATATGGCTCATTTACGATCTAGAGGGAGTAAGCAAACTATTATGCTAGGTTTTTCAGATGGTACAAAAGATGGCGGCTATTTAATGGCAAATTGGGGTATTTATAAAGCTAAAGAATTACTTACCGAAATGTCCAGAAAATATGATGTTACCGCTATATTTTTTGATGGTCGTGGTGGACCACCAGCGCGTGGCGGAGGGAAAACACATCAGTTTTATTCATCGCTTGGGCCAGCTATTGAAGACAAGGAAGTTCAATTAACCATACAAGGGCAGACAATTAGTTCCAACTTTGGAACACCAGATTCTTCTCAATATAATTTAGAACAACTTATAAGCTCTGGGATAAAAAATAGAATTGATGGTGATAAAAACATCATGTCTAGTGAAGATAGATTAGTCATGACCGATTTAGCTGAAACCAGTTATCAAACATATAAAGACTTTAAGAGTCATACAATGTTTATTCCGTATTTGGAACGTATGAGTACTTTAAAATACTATGCTAAAACAAATATAGGAAGTAGACCATCTAAGCGTTCTAAATCTGATAAACTCATATTTTCAGACTTGAGAGCGATTCCTTTTGTTGGATCTTGGAGTCAGTTAAAACAAAATGTCCCTGGGTTTTATGGAGTAGGAACTGCACTAAAAAAATATGAAGATAGAGATGAGTTTGATAAGGTAGAACAGCTCTACCATAATTCTAAATTTTTTAGAACATTGTTAGAAAACAGTATGATGTCTTTAACAAAATCTTTTTTCGATTTAACAAAGTATATGTCGAAAGATGAAGAGTTTGGTGATTTTTGGAATATTATTTATGAAGAATACCTTACCACCAAGCGCCTTCTTTTAAAGCTTACGGGTTATGATGAATTGATGGAGAATGAACCATCTGGAAAAGCATCTATTGAAGTTAGAGAATCAATTGTATTGCCTTTGCTTACAATTCAGCAATACGCTCTTAAAAAGATTCAAGAATTTGATAAAGCGGGTATTTTAGCTGATGATGAAGATAGAATGATATTTGAAAAAATTGTTACACGTTCGTTGTTTGGTAATATTAATGCGAGCAGGAATTCTGCATAGTTAAAACCTAGGAAGATATACTATATTCAGCGCTTATTCCAAATTTGGAATAAGCGTTTTTTTATACCCTAAATCTAAATGATTAGTTAATTCAAAGTATCAGCACCTTTTTCTCCTGTTCTAATTCTGTAGGATTCTTTTATATCGGAAACAAAAATTTTACCATCGCCTACATTTCCTGTACCAGCAGAATTTATAATAGCCTTAATTGTAGCTTCTTCAAAACTATCGTTAACAACAATTGAGAGGTGTCTGCGCTGTATATCGCTAGTACTATAAGAAACACCTCTATACACATGACCTTCCTTTTCGTTTCCTATTCCAGTGACATCCCAATAGGAAAAAAAATTAACTCCAATCTCATGAAGCGCTTCTTTAACTACACGATATTTAGACTTTCTTATAATAGCTTCAATTTTCTTCATGATTTTTTTAATTGTTTATTGCTCTTTATAAAAGTAAAAAATATAAGGAACATATTAAAGCCTTTTTATCGATCAAGTGAATTAAATTCATAAAAAAAGGATGCCTTTACAGACATCCTTTTTTTTAAAAATTTATTTTTCTTAATTATTAGTGCTCATTCAATCTAAAGTCTGGATAAGCATCCATACCATGCTCATGTGCATCTAACCCTTCTAATTCTTCTTTTTCAGAAACTCTAATACCAATTGTTTTCTTAAGCGTGAAAATTATAAGGAAAGATGTTACAATACAGAATCCTGCATAACAAGCTACACCTATTAATTGAGCAACAAAAGTATGCTCTGGATTGGTAGAAAAGATACCAACTGCAAGTGTTCCCCATATACCACAAATTAAGTGAACGGCAATGGCACCAACAGGATCATCTAATTTAATAGCATCAACAAAGGCAACAGCAAATACAATTAAAGCTCCTGCAATAGCACCAATAATAATAGCGCTTTCAGGCGTCATTACATCAGCTCCAGCAGTAATACCTACTAAACCACCTAAAATACCATTTAAAAACATGGTTAGATCTAAATTCTTATATTTTACAAAAGAAACAAAAGCAGCAACTACACCACCTGATGCGGCAGCTAAACATGTTGTAACTAAAGTTAAAGACGTTAATTCTGGATCTGCCGAAAGTACAGAACCACCATTAAATCCAAACCATCCTAACCAAAGTATTAAAACACCAGCAGTTGCTAGAGGGATACTATGTCCTGGAATCGCTTGTGGCTTACCATCTTTAAATTTTCCAATTCTAGACCCTAATAACCAAACAGCTATTAAAGCAGCCCATCCACCTACAGAGTGTACTAATGTAGAACCTGCGAAATCATAAAAACCTAATTCGTCTAAGAATCCACCACCCCATTTCCATGAACCTGCAATTGGGTATACTAATCCTACATATATTACTGTAAAAATCATAAAAGCGCCTATCTTCATACGCTCTGCAACAGCTCCAGAAACAATAGTTGCTGCTGTAGCTGCAAACATACCTTGAAACAAGAAATCTGTCCACCAAGTATAACCACCATCTGCATATTCTGGAGTCATACCATTTTCAGGTGCACCTATACCAGGTACTATTGATCCCAAATAGCCATTAAATTCTCCTGGGTACATTAAGTTAAAACCAATTAAATAGTATAATAATAATCCAACGGTTATAATGAAAATATTTTTAAATAAAATATTAATTGTATTTTTTTGTCTTGTCAACCCAATTTCTAAAAATGCAAAACCTGTGTGCATGAAGAAAACGAGTGCTGTACAGACCATCATCCATACATTATTAGCTGTAAATAATCCTTCCATAATTAAATTATTTTAAATGTTATTATTTTAAAGTGTCTCCACCCTTTTCTCCTGTTCGTATTCTGTAGCATTCGTTTATATCTGAAACAAATATTTTTCCGTCTCCTACTTCTCCTGTTGCTGCAGATTTTAAAATTGCATCGATTGTTTTTTCTTCAAAATCATCATTAACGACAATAGACAAATGTCTTCGTTGAATATCACTTGTACTGTATGATACACCTCTGTATACATGTCCTTCTTTTTCATTCCCTAAACCAGTTACATCCCAGTATGAGAAAAAATTAACACCAACTTCATGCAATGCATCTCTAACGGTGCTGTATTTTGACTTTCTAATAATTGCTTCAATTTTCTTCATTATGTGCCTTATTTTGATTAGTAAGATTTCAAAAATAGAAAAATATTTAGGTGACTAAGAATATTATACCATTAATGAAAAACTATTATTACTTTTTTAAAAAACGTGTAAAAAGGATGCTTTTTTTATATTAAAAACATCCTTTTTTACTAAACTAACTAAACTAGAATTTTAAAAAAATCTATACATTCAAGTTTATTTATGTGAAATAGAAGTTATTATACTTCTCTTTGTCTCTTACCGGGATAAGCTAAAGCACCATGCTCTGAAAGGTCTAATCCTTCTATCTCTACTTTTTCGCTAACTCTTAATCCAAGAGTTTTCTTAAGTATTGTTAAGAATATAAAAGATGTTGCTACGGCCCATATAGCATAAGCTAAAGTACCTATTAATTGTGCTAAGAATTGATCTGCTCCACCGCCATTGAATAAACCAATACCAGCATCACCATCAATTCCCCAAAGACCTATAACTAAAGTACCCCAAGCACCTGCTACACCGTGTACTGAAAATGCACCAACTGCATCATCAATTTTAAGCTTTTGCTCTACAAACTCCATAGAGAATACTACAATAATACCTCCAATAAAACCAGCAGCAATAGCACCAAACTCAGTCATATTACCACAACCAGCAGTAATACTAACTAAACCAGCTAATGCGCCATTAAGCGTCATGTCTAAGTTAGGTTTTTTGTATTTTAACCAAGATAGGAATAAAGCACCTAATGCACCTGCAGAAGCAGCAAGGTTAGTAACAAGTACAACCATAGAAGCTCCAACGGCGTCATCGCCACCCCAAGCTAATTGAGAACCACCATTAAATCCGAACCATCCAAACCAAAGGATGAACACACCCAAAGTAGCTAATAATTTGTTATGACCAGGAATATTAACAGCTTTACCATCAATATATTTTCCTATTCTTGGACCTACTAGCATTGCAGCGATTAAAGCAGCCCAGCCACCAACAGCGTGTACAACAGAAGAACCTGCAAAATCGATAAACTCAGCTGGCATAATACCATCTGTATCGTTTAACCATCCACCATTCCATTCCCAACCACCTGCGATTGGATAAATAAATGCAGTTAAAACAACTGAAAATATGATATAAGTTGAATATTTAGTTCTACCAGCAATAGCTCCAGAAACTATAGTTGCAGCTGTAGCACAAAATACTGTTTGGAAGAATAAATCTGCTGGACCTTGGTTAAACATAAAACCACTCCATCCTATCCATCCACTAGCTGATTCACCATACATTAAAGAGTATCCAATAAACCAGAATACTAAAGAGCCTACTGCTATATCTAATACGTTTTTCATTGCAATGTTTACCACGTTTTTAGAACGTGTCATACCAGACTCCACTAAGGTGAATCCTGCTTGCATTAGGAATACTAGAATACCTGAAATAAGCATCCATAACATTCCCATATCGCCTTCAATTGCGGCGGTGTCTTGCATTATAAGGGGCATGTTTAATAATGACATAATTATTTATTTTTAATGGTTAGTAATTAATTTTAAGGAGAATAAAGCAAGTACTTATTTAGTAAAAAGGCACTTGCTTTTATTCTTTTTATAATATTATTTTAACAGTATTACTGTTTTTAGAATGCTAATATTGCAGCTAATGTGAAAGCTGCTAGGTTATCAGCAGGCATACCATCAGTATCAAGAACGTTTCCATAAAGACCACCATCAGCATCTGTTAAAGAATCCAATCTAATTTCTGGCTTAATAATTAAGTTATCAACTGTAAAACTACCTGTTAGTGTTAGTGCTAATACGCTTGGTTCAACATACATAGGTGCATCTGAATGTAAAGCAAAATATTCACCTCTTAGTCCTAAATCAAAAGAATCAGATAGACCTAATTGAGGATATAATGCAGCTCCGTAGAAACCAGAACCATCATTATCATTGTAAGCAGCATTGATACCTAAGAAAAAAGAATCAGATACATCGAAACCACCTGTATAGTCAATTTCAAAACCTAGACCACCAGCATTACCACTATCATAGTATAAGTTAAGATATTGGCCATGGAAACCTAGTTGAGCACCAAGTGCATATTCACCAGTCATAGAAATGTTGTTGGTGTCCCAAGGATTTGTAATTGCTAGCATTAAGCTAACATCATCAGATAAAGTAAAATCTGCCTTTAAACCAACATGAGAAAAAGGTCCGCTTGAGAATAAATAAGATGTACTGTAGTTAAAATTTGCTGCTGGAGAAATAACTTCATAGCCTAAAAAAGTATTAAATCTACCCATTGTTAAAGTAGTTCCTTCAGACACGTTCCAGTACACATATGCTTGATTTACGATACCATCAACAATATCATTGCTAAAAGTAGCTCCAGCACCTCTTGGTCCAGTAACTAAATCAAGAACAGCACCTACTTTTTCACCTTCGTAGCTAGCTATAATGTTTGCCATACCTACAGCAAAACCAGATTGGTCTGCAAAAGCAGTTCCAAAAGATGGAGCATCATTATCAGAAGCTGTTAAGTAAGTTTGATAATAAGCATCAACGCTACCACTAATAGTAAGTTTCTTTTCTGTTGTTTCTTCCTGAGCAAATAAAGCCGTTGCTACAAAAAGCATTGAAAGTGTAATAATTTTTTTCATAATTGTTTTCATTTTAAGTTGTTAATTTTATTTAGATCCGAAAAATTGATTAGTTTTTAGTTTTTAAGTTATTTTAAATCAGATCTAATTTTCTTAATGAATGAGACAAAACTATGTTAAAAAGAGTTAACCCCCATAAAAAGTAGGGTAGATTGAATAATTTTTATCAATATTTTAATATTTACCCCATTTTTTTAAAGGTATGTGTCAATTAGCTTAATATTTTGCTATTTCAACAAATAAGAAAATTGAATTATTGTCAGTATTTTCTAGTTATTAGTGTTATTTATTTCAATAAATTCAGATTTCATTAATATAAATTCAGATTTCTGTATTTACTAGTGTTTTTTAATCATTGAATATTTATTAATAAATCTTATTATTATTGATATATAATTACTTTAATAGATGCTTAGCTTCTAAAATCGAAATAATGAAATAGGCATTATTGTATTTTAAACCTTAGTGCATATCTTAGCTTTTCAACTCAAGTTTTTAAACCAAATTTTGTTGATTATGCTGAAGAAACAAGGACTGTATTTGCCTGAATTTGAACACGAAAATTGTGGGGCTGGATTTATTTGTAATCTCAAAGGAGAAAAAACAAATCAAATCATCCACGACGCATTAGAAATTTTAGTAAAATTAGAACATCGTGGCGGTGTTAGTGCCGATGGTAAAACTGGTGACGGTGCTGGATTATTAATTGATATTCCTCATGATTATTTTAAACGAGTAAGCGGTTTACCTATTCCTGCACCAAGAGAGTATGCTGTTGGTATGGTGTTTTTGCCTAAAGTAAGAAATCAATATAAATTTTGTAAAGATACTTTTGAGAGAGAAGTTAATGCGCAAGGACTATCTGTGATTGGCTGGAGAAAAGTTCCAGTAGATTCAACACAATTAGGTGAAATTGCAAAAGCTTCAGAACCAAATATCGAACAACTTTTTATTGGTAAAACAGAAGCTATTTCTGAAGCTAATTTTAAGGCTAAATTGTATGCAGCTCGTAAAATTACAGAGCATGAGATTAGCAATTCTAAAATTTCTGAAAGCAACTATTTTTATGTACCTAGTTTATCGACTACTACAATAATATATAAAGGTATTATTATGCCTGAAGATATTGGTCCTTATTACACCGATTTACAAGAAATAGATTTAGTAACTAGGTTAGCCTTAGTGCATCAGCGTTTTTCCACAAATACAATGCCTACATGGGAATTGGCGCAACCATTCCGTTTTATGTGTCAAAATGGTGAGATAAATACACTTCGTGGGAATGTAAGTAGAATGCGTGTGCGCGAAGAAATTATGAAAAGTGAAGTTTTTGGGCCACAAATAGAAAAGTTATTCCCAATTATTTTACCAGGAAAGTCAGATTCTGCATCTATGGATATGGTGGTTGAGCTATTAACACATTCTGGGCGATCACTACCAGAAATTATGATGATGATGATTCCTGAAGCATGGGAAAAGCATAAAACCATGTCTGAAGAGCGTAAAGCCTTTTATGAGTACAATGCTTGTATCATGGAACCATGGGATGGTCCTGCTTCAGTGCCGTTTACAGATGGCGATTATATAGGAGCGTTATTAGACAGAAATGGTTTAAGACCTTCAAGATATACAGTTACCAAAAGCGGTAAACTTATTATGTCTTCAGAAATTGGTGTAGTTGATATAGAACCAGAAGATGTTGAAAGTCATGGTCGTTTAGAACCAGGAAAGATGTTCTTGGTAGACATGAATGAAGGACGCATAATTGAGGATGAAGAAATTAAAAGTAAAATCGTTTCAGAAAGACCATATAAAGAGTGGTTAGACAAAACGCGTTTACATCTTAGGGATGTGCCTTATACCAATGAGACCTGCCCAATTGAAACTATAGATATAAAAACAAGACAACGTTTATTTAACTATACGTTTGAGGATATCCAAGAGGTTATCACGCCAATGGCAATTGTAGGTAAAGAAGCCTTAGGCTCTATGGGTATTGATACACCATTAGCGGTATTATCTGATAGGCCACAACTTATTTCGAATTATTTCAAACAATTATTCGCCCAAGTAACTAATCCCCCATTGGATGGTATTCGCGAAAAAATTGTTACCGATATTAGTTTAAATCTAGGTAAGGATAGAAACATCTTTAGCATTACAGAAAGACAGTGTAGAAAATTAAGAATTCAAAACCCTGTTATATCCAATGCCGATTTAGAAAAAATCAGATCTATTTCAATTGAAAGCTTTAAAGCTGAAACCATAGAAATATTATATCCTAAAGCAAAAGGACTTAACGGTCTTGAAGATGCATTAGATGATATTATAAAGCAAGTAGAGAAAGCTTTAGAAAGAAAAACAAATATTATTATTCTTTCAGATAGAGGGGTTAATCAAGATTTTGCTCCAATTCCAGCGCTATTAGCATGCTCTTATGTAAATCATCAATTAAACCGCTTACGTAAGCGTTCTTATTTCGATATTATTATTGAATCTGCTGAACCTCGCGAACCACATCATTTTGCAACACTATTTGGTTATGGTGCTAGTGCCATTAATCCATATATGGTTAACGAAATTATTAGAATGCAGGTGAAGGAAGGCTTCATTACAGGAATGGATGAACAAGAAGCAGTAGATAATTTCAATCAAGCCATAGGCAAGGGAATATTAAAAATTATGAATAAAATAGGAATCTCTACCTTGCATTCATACAGAGGTTCTCAAATTTTCGAAATAGTTGGTTTCAACTCACAGTTTGTTGAAAAATACTTCCCATATACAGCCTCAAGAATTGAAGGTATAGGGCTGTATGAAATTGAAAAAGAAATTAACGAACGTTACAAATATGCCTACCCAGATAATTTAATCGATAAGCGATTAGGTTTAAATATTGGAGGTGATTACAGATGGAGACGTAATGGAGAGCGCCACTTATTTAACCCAACAACGGTTGCAAAATTACAACAAGCGGTTAGGTTGAGTGATCAAGCGAGTTACGATGTTTATTCAAAAACTATTAACGAGCAGTCTGAAAATTTAATGACTATTCGTGGGTTGTTTGAATTTGATAATTTAGATCCAATTCCATTAGATGAAGTTGAGCCTTGGACAGAAATTGTTAAACGATTTAAAACAGGTGCGATGTCTTACGGATCTATTTCTCGCGAAGCGCATGAGAATTTAGCCATTGCCATGAACCGAATAGGGGGCAAATCTAATTCTGGTGAAGGAGGAGAAGATAGAAATCGTTTTCATCCAGACGTAAATGGAGATAGCAGAAATTCTGCAATTAAGCAAGTAGCTTCTGGTCGTTTTGGTGTTACCTCACATTATTTAACCAACGCCAAGGAGATACAAATTAAAATGGCTCAAGGAGCAAAACCTGGAGAAGGGGGGCAGTTGCCAGGTGAAAAAGTTTTACCATGGATTGCAGCGGCACGTAACTCAACACCATTTGTTGGATTAATTTCACCACCACCACATCACGATATTTATTCAATTGAAGATTTAGCACAGTTAATTTTCGATTTAAAAAATGCAAATCGAGATGCACGAGTTAATGTGAAACTAGTATCTGAAGTTGGTGTAGGAACTATTGCTGCGGGTGTTGCAAAAGCAAAAGCAGACGTCGTACTTATTTCTGGATACGATGGAGGAACAGGTGCATCACCTTTAACATCTTTAAAACATGCTGGATTACCATGGGAGCTTGGTCTTTCAGAAGCTCAACAAACCTTAGTCTTAAATAATTTAAGAAGTAGAATTGTTGTAGAATGCGATGGCCAATTAAAAACAGGGCGAGATGTTGCTATTGCGGCATTGTTAGGGGCAGAAGAATTTGGCTTTGCAACAGCACCACTTGTAGCTTCAGGATGTATCATGATGCGTAAATGTCACTTAAATACTTGTCCAGTTGGAGTAGCAACTCAAGACAAAGAGTTGCGTAAAAACTTTAAAGGAACACCAGAGCACGTTATTAATTTCTTCTTTTATATAGCAGAAGAGTTAAGAGGTATCATGGCACAATTAGGGTTTAGAACGCTTGGTGAAATGGTTGGTCAAACACATAAAATAAATGCTAATAAAGCTATAACACATTATAAAGCAAAAGGATTAGACTTATCAAGTATATTACATAGACCAAGTGCTTATAATAACTTAATAGTTAAGAATACCGAAAAGCAAGACCATAACTTAGAAAATGTTATTGACTTTACAATTTTAAAGGACTCGCATAGAGCTTTGTATAGAAAAGAAAAAATGACTTTAGAGTATCCTATAAAGAATGTAAATAGAACAGTAGGAGCTATAGTTAGTAATGAAATTTCCAAAATTTATGGGCATTTAGGCCTGCCAGAGGACACTTTAAATATAAACTTTAATGGGTCTGCAGGTCAAAGTTTTGGTGCATTTGGAGCACATGGGTTAACATTCACATTGGAAGGAAATACGAATGACTATTTGGGTAAAGGACTTTCTGGAGCAAAACTAATTGTTAAAAAACCAGTTAAAGCAGATTTTGTTGCTGAAGAAAATATTATAGTTGGTAACGTTTGCCTATTTGGAGCAGTTCAAGGTGAAGCTTATATTAATGGAATTGCGGGAGAACGGTTTGCCGTTCGTAATTCTGGAGCAACCGCTGTTGTAGAAGGTGTTGGAGATCATTGTTGTGAGTATATGACAGGCGGACGTATAGTAGTTCTTGGGAAAACAGGAAGAAATTTTGCGGCAGGCATGAGTGGTGGTATTGCTTATGTTTATGATCCAGCAAATAAATTTGTAAACGGATTATGTAATACAGAAACTATAGAGTTTGAAGATATTTTACCAGAAGATGCTGCCGATTTAAAAAACTTGATTGAGAAGCATAAGCTTTACACAGACAGTAAACTTGCAACTAGATTATTAGATAATTGGGATACCAGCATAAGCAACTTTGTAAGAGTAATGCCAATTGAATATAAGCGAGCTTTAAAGCGTATAGAGACTGAAGAACCAATGGTAGAAGAATTAACAACAACATAATGTCATGGGAAAAGTAACAGGATTTAAAGAGTTTGAAAGACAGGATGAAACATATGCACCTGTAGAAGAACGCGTAAAACATTATAAAGAGTTTACGGTTCCTTTAAGCGAAGAAGATTCAAAAAAACAAGGGTCACGTTGTATGGACTGTGGAATTCCCTTTTGCCATAGTGGGTGTCCACTTGGTAATTTAATACCAGATTTTAATCATATGGTACACCAAGGCGAATGGAAAAAAGCCTCTTGGATATTACACTCAACAAATAATTTTCCAGAATTCACAGGACGTTTATGTCCAGCACCTTGTGAACAATCCTGCGTTTTAGGTATTATAGAGGATCCTGTTTCGATTGAAAATATTGAAAAAAATATTGTTGAACGCGCTTTTAAAGAAGGATGGATTAAGCCACAACCTCCAAAAACCCGTACAGGTAAAACAATTGCCATTGTTGGTTCTGGACCTGCTGGTTTAGCAGCAGCGCAACAGTTAAATAGAGCAGGACATACGGTTACTGTTTTTGAACGCGATGACGAAATTGGAGGCTTATTACGTTACGGGATTCCAAATTTTAAAATGGAAAAAGAAATTATAGACCGTCGTTTAGCAATTTTAGAAGCAGAAGGTATTACTTTTAAAACCAATGTTAATGTTGGTGTTAATTACGATGTTGAAGAACTAAAAGCTTTTGATTCAGTTGTACTTTGTGGAGGTGCAACCGAAAGACGTAGTTTGCCAACCCCAGGAATTGATGCCGATGGTGTTGTACAAGCTATGGATTTTTTAACTCAACAAACAAAAGTGTTGTTTGGAAAAGAGGTTAAGAATCAAGTGATGGCTACCGATAAAAATGTGATTGTTATTGGTGGTGGAGACACTGGCTCAGATTGTATAGGAACATCTAACCGTCACGGCGCAAAATCAGTAGTGAATTTTGAAATTATGCCGAAACCTCCTGGGCATCGTTCGCCTACTACTCCATGGCCTTTTTGGCCTTTAAAGTTAAAAACATCAACTTCTCATCAAGAAGGGGTTGAAAGAAACTGGTTGATTAACACTAAAGAGTTTGTTAAAGATAAAAATGGAAAGTTAACAGCATTAAAAACTGTTAATGTTGAATGGAAAATGGTTCCAGGTGAACGACCACAACTTATAGAAATTGAAGGCACAGAAAAAACTTGGCCATGTGATTTAGCGTTATTAGCTCTCGGTTTTACTGGTCCAGAAAGCACATTAGCAGATAAGCTAGGAATTAAAAAGGACGCTCGCTCTAATTATAAAGCAGAGTATGGAAAATACCAGACCAATATCCCTAATATATTTGCAGCTGGAGATATGCGTCGTGGTCAATCTTTAATTGTTTGGGCAATATCTGAAGGTAGAGAAGCAGCAAGACAAGTCGATCTTTATTTAATGGGTAAATCTAATTTACCTTCTAAAGATATTTCTGGCGATTTGGTAGCTATGTAAAAATTGTTTTTACTTTAAGAAAACAAAATTTTGTTGAATATTTTTTAAAAATAATAAAACACTATTTAATTAAAACACTATATTTGTGTTCACTCATTTAAAAAAATAAATGACAAGAAACTTTATATCATTACTTTTATCAACAATATTTTTGGTGTTTTTAGTAGCGCCAACAGTTTTAGTTGCTGTTGATGATTCGATTGATGTTTCTATATTTTATGCTTCTTCAGAAGAAGAAGAAAAAGGAAGTGAAAAAAATAAAGATAAAGAAATTTTATTTTTTGAATTTAATATAAGTGAGCCAGATTTTGATTTAAACGAAACCAATAATAGCTTAGGGTATTACTTCAAAAATTATCCTAAACCGCACCTAAATTTAATTTCACCACCTCCGGAATTAAGCATATTATCATAATGTTTTTCAGGCTTCATTGTTAAGCCACTCAAGTATTAATTTAGTTTAGGTTTTTTAAACTTAGACTATAAATTCATTTTTTAATATGTTTAAAACTTTAAAAAACGACTTGCCTGCAAGTATCGTTGTATTTTTTGTTGCACTACCTTTATGTTTAGGTATTGCATTAGCCAGCGGCGCACCACTATTTTCTGGTTTAATTGCTGGTATTGTTGGAGGAATTGTGGTAGGGAGTCTTAGTGGCTCTAATATTGGTGTTAGTGGTCCTGCGGCTGGTTTGGCTGCGATCGTTTTATCTGCTATAGGTGCGTTAGGGGGGTATCAAAACTTCTTAGTTGCCGTAGTTTTAGGCGGTGTAATTCAACTTCTTTTTGGTGTTCTTAAGGCTGGTGTAATTGGTTATTACTTTCCGTCGTCTGTTATTAAAGGGATGTTAACCGGAATAGGAATTATTATTATACTAAAACAAATACCACATTTTTTCGGTTACGATGCCGAACCAGAAGGAGCAGATAGCTTTTTTAGCTCATCAAGCGAAAATACGCTTACAAATATCTTTAATGTTTTTGACAATATCATACTAGGATCTATGATTGTTGGCTTTGCTGGTTTAGGTATACTAATACTTTGGGAAAAAGTATTGTCCAAAAAACACAAGATATTCAAACTTGTTCAAGGGCCTTTGGTAGCTGTGGTTGTTGGCATCATATTCTTTGCCGTTACAAGATCCCATGAAACGTTATCTATTTCTCAATCTCATTTGGTAAGTGTTCCTGTACCAGAGGATACAGCTTCTTTCTTAGCGCAATTTAGTTTTCCTAATTTTAGTATGATTACAAACTCCGAAGTTTGGATTGTTGCTTTCACGATAGCTTTAGTGGCGAGTTTAGAAACTTTACTTTGTGTAGAGGCAACGGATAGATTAGATCCTCACAAGAATGTAACACCTACCAATAGAGAATTATTAGCTCAAGGGACGGGTAATATCCTTTCAGGACTTATTGGAGGTTTACCTATTACACAAGTAATTGTTAGAAGTTCTGCTAATATACAGTCAGGGGGTGTTTCGAAAATGTCTGCCATAATCCACGGATTTTTCTTATTGATTTCAATTATTATAATTCCAACCTTACTTAATATGATTCCTTTATCTGTTTTAGCGGCTATTTTATTAGTAGTTGGATACAAATTGGCGAAACCTCAATTATTTAAAAAAATGTATGAATTGGGATGGAAACAGTTTATTCCCTTTGTTGTTACTGTATTAGGGATTGTATTCATTGATCTGCTCTATGGTATTGGACTCGGGTTAGCCGTTGGAATAGTTGTTATCTTACTTAAAAGCTATCAGAACTCTCATTTCTTGCATATCGAAGATAAGAGTAATGGAAAACACAGGATAAAAATGTCTTTAGCAGAAGAAGTAACCTTCTTTAATAAAGGAGCTATTTTAAAAGAATTGGACAACTTACCAAGAGACACCTATTTGGAAATAGACCTTATGAAAACCCGTTATCTCGATAACGACATTATAGAAATATTAGAAGACTTTTTATTTAAGGCTAAAGAGAGAGATATAGACATAAAACTTGTTTCAAAGCGAGGAACTATAGAAAACCCCGAGAGTTTTATCAATTTTTTCAACGAAAGACCACAATCGAATTT
Source organism: uncultured Algibacter sp. (assembly GCF_947487605.1). Classification (GTDB taxonomy): domain Bacteria; phylum Bacteroidota; class Bacteroidia; order Flavobacteriales; family Flavobacteriaceae; genus Algibacter_D. The sequence continues at coordinate 325,787 of NZ_CANKXK010000003.1, read as the reverse complement.
AAGTTTAAATTAAAAAAAATTATGAAGACCAATAAATATAAAATATTAGTGCTTTCAGATAATAATAACGCAACAAGCACGACGTTAGAAAACACAATAAGTTTAGCCAAAATGATTGATGGAGAAATAATGCTTTTTGGGGTTAAGGATCCTTTGAAAGTTGTTAAAGAAACCAATCAACTTTCGGCAATGAGAGAAATAAATCATCAATTCACTTTTACAAATAATAGCCTAAAAAGATTGGCAAAATCTGCATCGGAAAAGTTTGGTGTAAATATTAACTCTACATTTGTAATCGGACGAGTAAATGATGAAATAAGTACTTACATTAAAGATTATCAACCAGACGTTATTGTTGTTAAAAGAAGAAAACAAAGAATATTAAACTTAGTTGGTGATACACTTACCGATTTTGTTTTAAATACCTTTTCTGGTCCTATTTTAGTTACAGATGAGGAAAGCACATTCAAGCATGATAAATCATTAACACTTGGGGTTCTAAATGGTATTGATAAAACCTCTTCCAGAAGTATTTTTGGAGACTTATTACCACACACCAATAATCCTATTAAAATGTTTAAAATAATAGACTCGAAAAATAGTGAAGAAGATAATACTCAATCTGATATTAAGGACGCTGTAGAATTTGTTTTCGAACAGAATGATTCTTCAGTAAAGAACCTTTCTAAATACTTAGAAAAGAATGGTATTAATTTATTGTACCTTAATAGGGGTAATTTCAAAAGTAAAAAGAGAAGAAAATTAAATAGTTATATTAGTAAACTGAAAGTTCCTATGCTTTTATCTGCTCAACAAGCAATATAATTCCTAAAATCATTAATTAAAATATCATAATATATGAAAGCACATACTAAAGAAACGCAAGCTGCAATGACGCCTAATTCTGCATTAGATGAATTGAAAGCTGGTAATAAGAGATTTCAAAAAAGCCTTAAAGTAGATAGAAATCTTCTTGGGCAGGTTACAGATACAAGCACAGGGCAATATCCTTTTGCGACAATTTTAAGTTGTATAGATTCTAGAGTGTCTTCTGAGTTAATTTTTGATCAGGGTATAGGTGACATTTTCAGTGTACGTATAGCTGGAAATTTTGTTAACCAGGACATTTTAGGCAGTATGGAATTCGCGTGTAAACTGGCAGGAACAAAATTGATAGTTGTTTTAGGTCATACCAGTTGTGGTGCTGTTAAAGGAGCATGTGATAATGCCGAACTTGGTAACTTAACTTCAATGTTGTCTAAAATTAAACCAGCAGTTAAAGCAATAAAGGAACCCGAAGATGTTAGTCTTAGAAATTCTTCTAATATTGAATTTGTTAATAATGTTGCAGAGAAAAATGTAAACTTAACTATTCAAAAAATCTTGGAAGATAGTAGTGTGCTAGCAGAAATGCACAAAAATGGTGAGATTGACATAATTGGTGGCATGTACGATATCAAAACTGGTGCTGTAACATTTTATGAATAAGGTATGACGAACCTTAAAATAATATTTTCACTTTTTCTACTTGTTCTGTTAACACCTTATAAGGGTACTTCACAGGATAGTAATTTTGGTAATTGGTTGATTTACATAGGAAATGTAAAGCTAAAGAATAATTGGGATTTTCATAATGAAGTTCAATATAGAAACTATGATGCTGCAGGCGATTTAGAACAGCTATTACTACGTACTGGTTTGGGATATAGTTTTAATGAAGGTAGAAATAATATTTTATTTGGCTACGGCTATATTCTTTCTGAAAACTATGTTGATGACAGCGATGATAAAATATCTGTTAATGAACACAGAATATTCCAACAATTTATTTCAAAGCAAAAAATTGGTCGCATTAAATTGACGCATAGGTATCGATTTGAACAACGGTTTGTAGAAGAAGATTTTAAAATGCGTTTCAGGTATTTTTTGGCAATCAATATCCCTTTTTTCAAATCGAAAAAATTGTATTTTTCGGTCTATGATGAGGTTTTTTTAAACACAGAAAGTGCTGTGTTTGATAGAAATAGACTTTATACAGGCTTAGGTTATCATCTAACTAGTAAAATACGTTTAGAAGCAGGTTATATGAATCAATTTTTTGAAACCTCTGGTAGAGATCAATTAAATATTATTGCTTTTGTGAATCTTTGAAAACACAAGAAAATGTTAAATTGAAAAGTCTATTAGTTATAATAGGCTTTTTTATTTGATATTTATCGACTAAATTAGACTCATAAATAAGAATCTCGATGAAAAATTTGTTTGTAAACATAAAAGGAGATGCTTTTGGAGGTATCACAGCAGGAATTGTAGCATTACCATTAGCACTTGCTTTTGGGGTGTCTTCTGGCTTAGGCCCAACAGCCGGATTGTACGGAGCAATATTTATTAGTTTTTTTGCAGCACTTTTTGGAGGGACAAGCACTCAAATTTCTGGTCCTACGGCACCAATGACGGCTGTAAGTATGGTAATAATCGCAGGAATTATTGCCACTAATGATGGCGATATTGAAAAGGCACTTCCAGTTATTCTTACAGTTTTTTTGTTGGCAGGTCTCATGCAAATTGGCTTAGGTATTTTAGGGTTAGGAAAGTATATAAGATACATACCCTATCCTGTGGTATCAGGTTTTATGACTGCAATTGGGGTTATTATTCTATTAACTCAAATATTACCGTCTTTAGGATATTATCCAAAGGAAGATGAGGCTTTTGTTGAACAGTTTAAACCTCAAGCCGAAGAAGTAATTCTTGATAATATTTTAAAAGATGAAGCTGGCGAAGGGATATTAGTACTCGAGGATTTTAAAGAAACAATACGACGCGCAGAGGCGATTTCGCAAGAAGATATTTTAAAAGAGTCACAGACATTAGCAGCAAAAGATGCATCTGGGGCTTATGGCGCAATTAAAGTACTACCAAGAGCGTTGAAACATATTAATTGGTTAGAGTTAATTTTAGCATTAGGAACAATTTTTATTATTTATGGGTTCAAAAGAATTACAAAAGCAGTTCCTAGTACATTGGTCGCGCTTATTGTTATGTCTGGTATTGCAGTTGGTTTCGGATTAAATTATAGGCCAATTGAAGAAATCCCAAGCGGACTTCCAATACCTAATTTGGAAATATTTACAAGCTTCAAGCTAAGCAGCGTTACACCATATATTTTTACGGCATTAACGTTATCTCTTCTAGGAGCTATTGATTCGTTACTAACGAGTGTAGTTGCTGATAATATGACTAAAACAAAACATAAACCCAATAAAGAATTAGTTGGTCAAGGTATAGGTAATAGTATCGCTGCTGTTTTTGGGGGTATACCTGGAGCCGGTGCAACTATTAGAACTGTTGTAAATATTACTTCTGGAGGAAAAACAAAACTTTCTGGAATGATTGCGGGAATTATGCTTTTAATTATCTTATTAGGTTTAGGCCCTATTGCATCACAAATTCCAGCAGCAGTTTTGGCAGGAATATTAATAACTGTTGGTATTGGTGTTATGGATTATAAAGGTTTAAAGGCTATACCAAGTTTGCCAAAAGATGTAAAATTTGGACCTATTAAGTTTAGCATGGAAGTATTAATAATGCTTGTTGTGCTATTTTTATCTACGTTTTGGAATTTAGTATATGCGGTTGGTATTGGATTGGTTATTGCCTCTCTTATGTTTATGAAGAAAATAGGCGACTTAACTGCAGAACGATCCGACGTAAAATCATTGCTAAAAGAAAAAGCATGGGCAGATGAGTTGAACTTTCCAGCAAATTTAAAAGAAGAAGTTTTTATTAAGCATATAAAAGGACCTTTGTTTTTTGGATCTACGAGCGAATTTCAACAATTAGCAAAACAAATTCCAGATACAGCCAAGGCAGTAATTATAAGAACAGGCAGAATGCAATATATGGATCAATCTGGATTATATGCAATGGAAGATGTTTTAGTAGATTTAGAAAAAAATGGTATCTCAGTGTTGTTAGTTGGGCTTTTAAAACAACCACGTTATATGATGGAACGAATCGATATTATTCCTGACTTAATTCCTAAGGAGCACCTTTTTGATAATTTTAAAGATTGTATCAAATGGATTAAGGCTAATATCCAAGATGACCAACAATAGTAAAAAAAGCGAACATAAAAGTTCGCTTTTTTTATCTAGGATATTTATTATTAAACAATTTAAAAAAGAAGATATTTTTAAAAGTAATTAGTTTCTTTTATCTTAAGAAACTGTAAGCATAAAAAACAATCTAGGTTTTATATGATTAGAAAGGTTTTTTTCTTTTTTCTTTTAATTTGTTTAGGTGTCGTACTATTCTTAAATCCTAATTTTAAAACAATCGCTGCTGGTGTAGCTATTTTGCTTTTTGGCATGATTATGCTTGAAGAGGGCTTTAAAGTTTTTACTAAAGGACCTTTGCAAAATATTTTAAAAAAAGCAACAGACAAGCTTTACAAAAGTATCACTGCTGGTGCTTTTGTAACAGCCTTAATTCAGTCCAGTTCTTTAGTTTCAGTTATTACTATTTCGTTTATTAGTGCAGGACTAATCTCTTTGGCAGGAGGTTTAGGATTAATTTTTGGAGCTAATATAGGCACAACAGCAACAGCTTGGTTAGTTGCTGGATTCGGATTAAAAATTAAGATATCTGCATTAGCAATGCCCATGCTGGTTTTCGGTATTATTTTTTCTTTTCAAAAAAAGATGTCATTTAAAGGCATTGGAAATGTTTTAGCTGGGTTAGGTTTTTTCTTTCTAGGGATACATTATATGAAAGAAGGTTTTGATGTATTTAAAGAATACATCGATTTATCTCAATATGCCATTTCAGGATATTTAGGCGTAATTATTTATGCTGGCCTTGGAATTATTATAACAACAATTTTGCAGTCTAGTAGTGCTACATTAGCACTAATATTAACAGCATTAGCAGCAGGCCAGATAGAATATGAAAATGCTTTAGCGTTAGCTATTGGAGCAAATGTTGGCACCACCATAACAGCAGTTTTAGGAGCTCTTGGCTCAAATAACGCAGGAAAAAGACTAGCAACGGCACATTTTATATTCAATATAATTACTGGCTTAGTAGCTATAGGTTTCATTTTTCCTTTAGCAAGATTAGTTAATAATTTATCTGAGTTTTTAAATATTGCAGCTACAAATTATACATTAAAACTAGCCTTATTTCACACAATTTTTAATGTATTGGGAGTTGTTATAATGATTCCGTTTATTAAAAAACTAGAACGCTTTTTATTGCGTTTTTTTAAGGAAAATTTACAAAAGGATGTGCATGAACCTAAATACCTTAATAAAGCAGTATTAGAGTTTCCAGATTCGGTAATTTCAGCTTTGTTTAAAGAATCAAAGTATTTATTTAAGAAAAGTGTATTTGAAATAGTTGCTCATTCTGTAAACATGCATAGGGTAGATATAAAATCTGATGAAAAATTAAAACACATAGTCAAGAAATCTAATGTAGATTTAGAAACAGATATTGAAGACTTATACTATAGAAAAGTAAAAAGCATTTATGGAGAAATTATAAAATATGTATCAATTGCTCAAAGTAAATTAAGCTTGAATGCAAGACAAATTAAAACAATAACAGATATACAAATTGCTAACAGAAAAATGGTTGAAATTATTAAAGATGCCAGAGAATTAAATAAAAATATATCCTTAGTTTTAAATTTGGATAATGCCCATTTAAAGAATGAATATGATAGCTATAGAAAGAAGATAACCAAAGTTTTAAGAATTATACATTTATTTAGAACCGAAAAAGATGCTGAAAAACATTTGTTAAAACTAAAGGAGTTAAAAAGTGAAGCAAAAACTAGTGTTAGGCTTAGTAATAAATCTATAGATAAATTAATTCGGAAAAATTTAATTACTGTAGAGATGGCATCATCATTATTTAACGATTATACCAATGTTAACGATATGATTAAAAAGTTAATAGATGTTGCCGAACTTCTTTATGGAGAAAAAGATACCTTGCTTGATGATAATGGCAATAGCAAGAAAAAAAATAAATGAGGCTGTCTAAAAAGTCTTTATAATTTGATTTGTTAGGTTGAGCTTGTTGAAACCGATATTGATTATCAGTAAGTTAAAAATATTTCGACAAGCTCAATATGACATCGAACTTACTTTTTAGACAACCTCAATAATTGGGTAAATTTCTAATTATTAGTTATCTGCCATTAAAGCAAAAAACTTATCGATGTTTGGTAAAATTATAATACGTGTTCTTCTATTTCTTGCTCTGTTTTCTCTAGAATCATTTTCAACAAGTGGTTGGTAGCTACTTCTACCAGCAGCAATCATTTTTTCTGGAGCCACATTAAATTTATCTTGTAATTTGCGTACTACAGATGTTGCTCTTAAAACACTTAAGTCCCAGTTGTCTGTAATATTTGCTGTATTAATAGTTCTAGAATCTGTATGCCCTTCAACCATAACATCTAAACTAGGTTCAGAATTAATTACGTCTGCTAATTTTTGTAAAACAGGGTTTGCTTTAGAACTTAATCTATAGCTTCCAGTATTAAAAAGCATATTATCTGCAATAGAAATCATTACAACAGTTTCGTTAATATTAACTGAAAAATCTTCGTCTTCATTCATATTACTTGTGTTAATGGTCTTTTCAAGATTATATGCTACGGCTAAATTCATAGAATCTTTAAGCGTTTTTGCCTGACTTAATTTTTCAGAATCTACATTTTTTAATGTTTTACGCATATTAGCTTTAGCATTGTTTGAAATTACGCCGCCTTCTTTAAGAACTTCCAATTTCGAATTGTTTTCTTCTGTAAGTGTCCCTACGTCTTCTTTTAAAGACAGTATTTTAGTGTTGTAAGCGTCAACTCTTGCTTGAATTTTATCAAATTTGGCTTCTAAATCTTCCTTTTCAACGCGCGTTTTTTGTAATTCACTTTTAATTTGCCCATTTTCATGCTCCAATGCTAAGTATTTTTTCTTTGAAACACATGAAAGGGTAATTGCTGTAAATAATAGTAAAACTGAAATTTTCTTCATAATATTAACTTTAGGTTTATGCTATTTACGTTTGAAACCTCTTAATAGATTTTTTATGATTTACTTTTTTAAAAGAAAAAAATGCAGATAAACGGTTAGTTTATATGATTTTGTCAAATAAATACTTGAAAGGCTTAATTAATTACTAGAGAAGGCAAATAACAATTCTATTGTTATAATTTTGCGTGGGAAAATTTAATATTTAAATTGATTAAAGTCATGTTAAGTAAGATAAAATATGTGTTATTTATTATAATCTGTTTTGTAAGCAGTCATCAAGCATTTTCTCAAGTAACTGGGAAGGTGGTTGACGAACAAAATGCACTTTTAGAGTATGCAACTGCAGCTTTGTATGCGCAAAAGAACAACTCTTTAATTGCTGGTGTGGTTTCGGGCGATAATGGAATATTCACTATTGAAAATGTTAAAATAGGCGCGTACTATATTGAAGTGTCGTTTTTAGGTTACGAAAAAAAGCGAATCGAAAATATAGTGGTTAATAGTTCTAACAAAAAAACTGATTTGGGAACAATACAACTCACTTTAGGGACACAACTTAATGAAGTAGTTATTGATGCAGAACGAAATACGGTTATAAACAAAATTGACCGTCAGGTTTTTGAAGCTTCAAAATTTAAAAGTGCTCAAGGTGGATCGGGAGTAGATGTTATTAGAAATTTACCATCAGTTAGTATTGATAGCCAAGGAGAGATAAGTGTTAGAGGAAGTTCTGGATTTGTTGTCTTATTAAACGGGAAACCTATTCAAGGGAATGCTAGTTCTCTTATAGCACAATTACCAGCAAACGCCATACAAACTGTTGAAGTTATTACAGCACCTTCTTCTAAATATGATCCTGAAGGTAAAGCAGGAATAATTAATATATTGACAAAAAAAGGAGCTGCAAATGGCGCTTTTGGTCAAATAAATATTAGTGGAGGGTTCCCTTCAATTGAAACTTATAATAATGCTAAATCACATAAGCGTTATGGTATTGATGGCACCTATAATATTAGAAACGATAAATGGAATATTTCTTTAGGAGCGAGTTATCAAAGAAATGACTTAGGCGGAAGACGTGAAGGCGATGTTTTTACAATTATTAATGATAGAAAAACGCAATTCCCATCTACTGGCGAGCGTAGTTTTGACGAAGAGAATTATAGTGGACGTTTTACCCTAGATTACACACCTAATGAGTCGAATAGTTTTTCTCTGGGATTTTTTGCTGGAAAACGCAGTAAAGCACGTTTAGCTGATATTGTATATTTTGATAATCATGCAGTAATACCTGTAAACAGTAATAACAGAGAATATACTTTTCAATACTTTAACCATAATTTAAGAGAACGCAAGAGTGATTTTGCTTTAGGAAGTTTAGACTGGATTCATAGTTTTACTAATACTTCTGAATTGTCAGCATCATTTCTTTATGAATACACTTTATTAGGTGGGCCAACAGTAAACCAAAATTTAGGAGAACCAGATAGATCTATTTTATATCAAGATGAATTTAATACGAACGACAATCCTTTAAATGGTGTGCGTTTTCAACTGGATTATAAATTAAAACCATTTGATTTTGGAACATTAGAAACAGGGTATCAATTTCGAAATTTATCACATACAGGTGATTTTGTGTATGAAAGACGTATAGATTTTAATGATGATTTTCAATTAGTTCCAGAATTTTCTAGCGAGGTAGATTTAGAAAGAACCATTCATTCGGGTTATTTACAACTAACAGGGAAAAAAGGAAAATGGGAATATGCTGCAGGCACTCGACTAGAGATTATGGATAGAGAATTTAGATTAAAAGATAAAAGTAACACCGTTGACGAAACACTTTTTTACGATTTTGTAAAACTATATCCTTCAACTTCAGTTCAATATGCTGTAAATGAAACAACCAAAATTAAAGCAGCTTATAGCAAGCGTGTAGAACGAACCACGACTTTTAAAATGAATCCGTTTGCCGAACGAGAACATTCTGAAACATTAGAACAAGGAGATAAAAATTTAAGACCAGAATTTATTGATTTGGTTGAGCTAGGTGTTACAAAGAAATTAAAGGGCGGAAACTCTATTTTTGTAACTGGCTATTTTAGACATGTAGATAATGTTATTAATAGGGTTAATACAGTTTATAATGACACAATTCTAAATAGAATTTATTCGAATGTTGGAAGCGCAAAAGCTATTGGTGTTGAAGTAGGCACAGAATTAAAACCAACTAAGAGTTGGACAACTTTTATAGGAGCCAACATTTATAATTATAATATTGATGGAACTTTCGACAGTAAACCCGTTAATTCAGATGCAACTGTTTACTCTGTTAATTTTAATTCAACAGTCAAGTTTTGGAAAAATGCTTCGTTGCAATTTACTTTTAATTATCTATCTGATAGAAATACAGCGCAAGGTGAAGACTCTAGGTTTTATGCACCAAATTTAACTTTTCAGAAGTCATTTTTAAACAATAGGCTTATGGCAACTTTGCAATGGAAAAATATTGATATGGGTTTACTCGATACGAATGAACAACGCATAACTACCTTTAGGCCTAATGAGTTTTTTACAACTACTAACTATATTTATGAAGTGGATATAGTTATACTTAATCTTTCTTATACATTTAAAAAAGGAAGTAATAAGTCTAAGTTTATAGATAGTGAATTTGGAAAACGAGAATTCTAGAACCTAAGTATTAGTTCAATTAAATAAAAGAGGCTGTCTAAAAAGTCTTTATAATTTAATTTGTCAGGTTGGCCTGTCGAAACCGATATTGATTATCAGTAAGTTAAAAATATTTCGACAAGCTCAATATGACATCGAACTTACTTTTCAGATAGCCTCTTTTTTGTTATTAAAATTCTATTTATTCTTCTTCTGTATTATTTATTGTTGCAGGTTCAACAGAGGCATCATGTGCATTATGGTATTCTTGTAAAAGATTCATAGTTGCTGTAAGCAAATCTTTGGTTTCTAGCAGAACACTAAAATATAAGGTGGTATTTTTAGGGCTAGATTCTTCAGTACGCGTTCGCTCAACTTGCTTCTGAATTTTTTCTGAAACAACACCATACACATCTTCTTTACTGCTAAGAATGCTGCCAATTTGCTCAAAAGAACGCGAGTCAAAAGCTGCTTTTGTGTTATTAAATAACACTTCTAACGAACCATCAACTTCTTTTAGTTCTTTAATTTGATTAAATTTTAGTTTTTTATGATTGTTGTTAACGTGCTTAAAACTAACATTAGAAATATAATCTAAAGACTGGGTCATATCTTGTAAATACCCCAAAATATTAATATAAAAACTACTTGCTCTTAAACTAGTCTCGTCTAAATTTTTAATGAAATAGAAAATATTATCACGAAGACTATCCACTTCTTCAGATAACTTATCTACTTGTTTTTTATTCTTTTTAAGTAATTTTAAATCTTGTTTAGCTAAACCGTTTACTGCATTAGAATAAATTTTGTTTCCACGTTTTATAACATTCGAAATATTGTTGGCACTTTCATGTATAATACCTTGTACAGACCTACTACCAGTTTCTTTAAGGCTATCTTCATCAATATTTTTAGTTTCTTTATTTTTATGAGATTTATAGTTTCTGTATAGTAAGAAAGCGGTAATTAATAATAGTATTGGAGTCATTACTTTAGGATTCCAATTAATTAAGAAAACAACTGTACCAGCGGCAATAAAAGCTCCAAGAGCAGTTCCAAACCAACCACCAATAACATTAAGTACACCAGCAACTCTATAAACAGCACTTTCTCTTCCCCAAGCACGATCTGCAAGAGATGTTCCCATTGCTACCATAAATGTTACGTAAGTAGTTGATAATGGCAATTTCATAGACGTTGCAATGGCAATTAATACACCAGCAACCATTAAGTTTACCGAAGCTCTAATCATGTCAAATGCAGGAGCGTCAATACTTTGGTCCTTAGTTAAGGCTATTGTATCTGGTTTTTCAAAACTTTTATTTATTTTTTCTTTAATTGATTTTGGAAGAATAGCTCCAAAATAATTAGATAAGGTTGTTGAACCTTTAACAACAGCTCTAGAAAGCGCATTAGGTTGAAACTTCTCATGTGTATCGCCTTGTCTAGATAAACTTATTTCAGTTTCTGCAACTGTTTTAGCTTTTTTTGAAAACCAAAGAGTTAATACCATAATTGCGCCTGCTATGAAGAGCAATAAAGGTTCAGCTGGTACTTTTTTGTCCAATACAGCCATTGACATTGTAGTATCCATTCCACCGTCTATCCACGCTACATAAGAATGATAAGCAGCCATTGGTACCCCGATAAAATTTACTAAATCGTTTCCAGAAAACGCTAATGCTAATCCAAATGTTCCTATAGCGATAACAACTAGCAAAACGGTTTTTTTGGTTATTTTTTCGAATATGTATGAGAATAATGTCCAGAAAACAAAACTTACAAGGATGATGTAAATCTCGTTGCCTTCTAATAAGCCTTTCAATTCTTTATAGTATGGCGTTCCTTTTAATCCTTTTAAGAAAATAAAATATGTAATTGCTGTTAATGCTACACCACCAAAAAGAATTCCAAAATTCTTTATCTTTTTTTCATAATTAAATGTGAATATGGCACGAGATATCCATTGTACAATAGCACCCACAGTGAATGCTATAAAAACAGACAATAAAATTCCGCTAATAATGGTTAGTGCTTTTTCTTTGTTAATGTAAGTTCCTAAATCTGCAAAAGTTTGAGAATCTGTAGCACTAATTTTAATTAACGCCATAACAACTGCAGCTCCCAATAAATTAAAAACTATGGAAACGGTTGTAGATGTTGGTAAGCCAAGTGTGTTAAAGAAATCAAGTAACAGTATATCTGTTATCATTACTGCCATAAAAATGAGCATGATTTCGCTAAACTCAAACTGAGCTGGTACAAAAATACCTTTACGAGCAACTTCCATCATACCGCTAGAAAATACGGCTCCAATAAAAATACCTAAACTAGCTACTATCATTATAGTTCTTAAAGAAATAGCTTTAGACCCAATTGCAGAATTTAAGAAGTTAATAGCATCATTACTAACACCAACTACAATATCAGCAACTGCTAAAACGGTAATGGCAATTAACATAAATAAATAAATATTATCCATAATCTTTAATTAAATTAAGTTTGCAAATATCTCTAGACTTATCAAATATAGTGTTATCTTAATGTTATTTCTCTAGAAGTGAATATCAAATTGTAGCCTGTACATAAGTTGGTTATTTCCGCCTTTAACTTCTAAGTGACTAATGTCGGTTTGTACTTTTAGACTATGACCAGCAATGTATTTTGAAAGCCCAAGTGTGTATTGAGTTTCTGGGTTTTTACCTGTAATCATTTGGTCTAAATTTATATCTGTATAACGACCAGAAATTTCCCAATCATTTTTTAACAAGTATCCTGCCTGTAAGTTTAAACCATTACCAACTTGAACCTCGTCGCCAGTTAATGTTCCATCAGAATTTTTTGCGAAAGCATCATCAGCGGTTCTATCAGCATATTCAGCCATTAAAGAAAATCCTTGATATTTAAACATAGCATCAATAAAGAGTGTATTGATATTGGTTTCAAAAAAACCAGTGCCACCATCAATGCTCATGTAAGACCCTTGATTACTTCTTGTTTTTACAGCGTTGTTATTATGGTCGTAATTAAATGCCAAAGATAATTTAGGTGTTTTTTCTCGTTTTAAATCAGAACCTTTGTAATCGCCTTTGCCTTCAAAATCTCCAAAGGGGAATAATTCAATACGCCCTGTGTATTGGTATCCGCCAAGGTTACCAGTAGTTATATTTCTTCCTTCACCTTGAGCAAGCGAAAATATTTCTTTCACTAAAAATTTATCCGAAATATTAAAATGATGCCTTAGTTGAAAACCAAAATCACGGTCAATAGTAAAACGACTATTCAATAACGATCGGTCAACTTGTTGAAGGTTTGCCGATGATATAACACGTTCTCTATTCCCAGGTAGTTTGGTTTGTCCAAACCAAAGTACAAAGTTTTCGTGGAAGTTCCACATTAATACAGCATCCAGAATATATCTTGGTGCATTGCTAGTGAATGGAGAAGCTCCAGATTGATCTCTATTTGATAGACCTAACTCAATTTTGTATTTTAATTTTGGGCTATAAGCATAACCATCAAATTTTAGTCGAGATCTTCTAACTAAAACACTTGTTTCAGCGCTTTCGCCTTGTTCCCAAGTTGAAGTTCCTAATAATTGTGCTCTTAAACCAATTTTCATGGTCCATGAACTGTCTTTACCTACAATGTTGAAAAGACCTTTTCCGAATTTACCTGATTTTACTTCTTGTGCGTTTAAAAAAGAAACAGCGAGTAGAAATATCCCTAAAAGGATAGATTTAGTATTCATTATAATTTTAGTTTTTGTCGAGTGCAAAGAACTAAAACCAATGTTAACTTAATGTTTCCAAATGATTAATTTTAAATCAAAAAAAGACTGCCTTGGCCAAAGGCAGTCTATTAGAAATCATGATAATGTAGTCGACAAAAACTAATTGATTATATGAAATACTAATTGTTAGTCTTAAGACTGTCGCAAATATCAACGTTGTAGTTAACCTTAATGTAATCCTAATATTAATTAATCATTAATTTTTCAATGTTAAATCTTTAACTGTAAACATCTTATAATAAGATATATACGAAGCTTATGTTAATTTAATGTTATGTAAATGTTGCTAGAATATTATGTATTTACTATCTTTGAGGTATAATGTTAAAACCCCCATAATTATGAAGAAATCATTTTTATTATTTTTTGCCTTCTTAATTACTGTGGTATCTTTTGCTCAGCAAAAGAGAGATTTAAAACTTAACAAGGACACGAATCTAATTGACGTTGTTTATTATCATGACAATGGTGTTGTAAGCCAAACTGGATCTTACACAGCGGATGGTAAACTACAAGGTAAGTGGTTAAGTTTCGACACAGAAGGCAAAAAAATCGTTTCTGCAAATTATGATAATGGTAAAAAAGTCGGCAAATGGATTCATTGGATAGATGGAATCCCAAAAGAAGTTGATTATTCTAAAAACGTTGCTTCTCTTTAGTTAAGGAAGCCGTTTTGTTTTCAATATAAAAAGCATCCTAAAATATTTAGGATGCTTTTTTATGAATTAAATGTGTTTGTTTAATTAGTTTCCAACAGTCCAACCTGCTCCCCAAGTTGCAAAATCAGTACCAGTACCACTACCTTCACCTGAAATAAAATCAGCTTCAGTTAATGTATCAACACCTGTATCATTTTTAAACTTAGTAGTAACATCTGTAAAGGTTACATTGTTAACTTGTAATTTATCATCAACTACAGCTTGTCCAGTTGGGTCTGAAGTGTCATTTCCATCTAAATCAAAGGCTTCACCAAAACCAGTAATATTTATATTAGTAAATATTGCAGCAGTTCCTCTTCTAAGGCGAACAGCTTCATATTTTCCAGCATCTATAATTTTTCCATCTTGAAATGTATTATCAGAACCTACACCAACAATTGTTACGTTAGTTACTGTTGGGTTTGAGAAAAATATAGGGTTTGAGTTATTACCGAAATCATCATTGTAACCATCACATTCAAAAGCTTTATCAGAGTTGAAAGTTTCAGTTGGGTTTTGGATATGCTGAATATAAGCATCAGTGATTGTTCCAGAGTATCCTTCTGTCCAATCAATTGAATCGTCTTGTAAATTCATTACTGCTACATGGCTTACATTTACAGTTCCACCAAAGAACTCTACACCATCATCTTTACCTTCATAAATTTGAATGTAATCTACAGTAGTGCCATTTCCAACACCATAGAAAGATAAACCATTGTTTTCTGATTGACCATCAGCAGAACCACCAGAATATTCAATTCTTACGTATTTTAAAGAACCAGAATTATCATCAGCAACATTACCACCATAAGGTAAACCAGCAATTTCTGAAGTTGAAGTAGCAGTTCCTATTACAGAATTAATAGGTGCTTTTCCTAAAAGAATTAAACCTCCCCAGTCTCCAGCTTCAGGATTAGAAGCGTCAGAAGTAAATACGATAGGGCTGTCAACTGTCCCTTCAGCAATAATTTGAGCGCCTTGAGATATAGCAACATAAACGTCTGATCCAGCAGCTAAGGCTTCAATAGTCATTCCAGCAGGAATAGTTAACGTAGCACCATCAGCAATTACTAGAGAGCCATTTATTTTATAGTTTATGTTTGCATCTAATGTTAAATCTTCTGTATAAGTTCCAGATAAAAATACATCTGTGTCAACTGGAGTACTACCGCCACCACCATTGTTGTTTGTAATGTTAAGAACAATGTCAGCTGTATCATCGTTAGCGCATGACGTAAAGATTAAGGTCAATGCCACTAAGCTTAGTAAAAAATTATTTTTCATTTTCATTTTGATTTAGATATTAAAATTTTGTGTTCGTTTTTGATTATTTATTGTTAAAAGTTATATTTAAATTGAAGCCCAACAGTAATGCCTCTTTGAAAGCTTGATAGCAATACATCACCATCACCTGTGTTTTCTCGAATCATTTCTACTTTTGGATCTAATAAGTTTTTAGTACTAAAATTGATTTCAGTATTTTCTCCAAGTTTGTTTTTCAAAACAAAGTCTAAGGTTGGTACTGCTTTTTCAATCACATTACCTACATCTCCAGAGCCTAAAGAGAAGATTCTATCAGAAGAATAGTTGAATACTAAGTTTGCAGCAGGTTTAAAGTTCTCGCTAATTGTAGGTTTAAAACTTAAATCGGCATTTACAATTATTGGAGATGCCCCTTCTAGTTCATCTGTTGCTCTGTTAAATGATGTACCGTAAGAGCCTTCGATAGAATTGTAAAGATCTTGCTTTGTATGCATATAAGTGAAGTTAAATCCTGATGAAAGGATAGTGTCTTCATCTTCATTTAAAATTAAATTCTTTCTTAATTCTATTTCAGCTCCTAAAATTTCAGCTTGCTCACCTGTTCTAAAATAACGTTGCGTTCCAGTAGCATCTGCTGCAAGTACTAAGTTTATAGGATCGTTAATTTGTTTTGCAAAAACACCTACAGAGAATACTTCGCTTTTACTAATAAACCATTCGTATTTTAAATCAAGGTTATAAATATCTGAATAAGACTTGTCGGTTAAGTTTACACCTGTTCTAGTGCCTAATAAATCTTGGTTACCACCAATTCGGTAACTAATACCTTCATATACAAAAGGCGCAATTTCTTTAAACTCAGGAACCGATACTGTTTTACTAACGGCAAAGCGAAGGTTTTGGTCATCACTAATCGCATACTTTATGTTTAAGCTGGGTAACACAAAGTTTTCGTTAGATTCTGAGAAACCTGGGTCGTTAGGGCGTAAGTTAATCGCATTGTATTCTATGCGTTGGTTAAAGTTTTCAACTCTAACCCCTGGAATCACTAACCATTTCTCACTTAGATTTATTTCTGCAGAAAAATAACCAGCATATATGTTTAAAGAACCTTTATATGTGTTTTCTAAAAGGCCAGGAAAGTTGGTTTGCGTAATACCATTTTCTGAATCAATAGGATTAAATACGTGGGTTTGATACACACCATCAACAAAGTTTTGAAGATTAAAAATGTTACTTAAATTTCTAATATCGGTAATACCAAATGTTGATGTATTTATGTTTTTATAACCATAACGAATATTGTCAAAATGCCTTTCTCTCGTTTTCCCATCGTACCCCACAATTAATTTTATAGCCTCAGAAGGTTTGTATGAAAGTGATAATCTACTATTCAACTCTTCATCTTCAATATTTTGAAAATAACGTTGGTTGTTAAAGTTATTATTTTGGTCAAAACTTGCTACACTATTTGGGTCGTTATCTAAAAGATTGTCATATCCTAATAAAGAAAAACGTTTTCTGTCAGGTTCGTGAGCAAATACGCGGTTATGTCCAACACCCCAATTTAATTCAATCTTATTATCAAATTTGTGCTCACCAATTAATTGATTAACTAGCACGATATCTTGATTAAACTGTAAGTTAGTTTGGAAGTATCCACTTGGTTCGTCAGAGAAATCATATAAGATACCATTACCTCCTGTACCATAAAATCCAACCTGATCGGATGAGCTATTAATTAATAAGGAAGAGAACTTTAATTTGTTGTCACTATTTATTCTGTACAATGCAGTTGCCATTGCAGTTGCTGTAGTAGAGTAGTTGTACTGCTCAGTCTCTGGGAACAGTTTGTTGTATCCTGCAGTATAATCTGCTACTAAACCTTCTCTATATTCAAAACTGTTATCAAAAGATGCTGTAACGAATAAGCTTAAACGAGAATCATCTTTAAAAGTGAAAGATTTACCGCCTGAAAGACTTATACCCATATTTATAGCAGGTGTTTCGGCCTCAATTGGGTCTACGCCATGAGATAGGATGACTGCGAACGGATTGTGATTATATCTTGCATAATCACCAAAATATCCTGGACCTTCATTTCTTAAAAATGTTTTACCAACTGCTCTGGAGTTTACAGCAGCTCCTATAGATACATCGAAAAACCCTTGACCTGTATACTCTTTAGAAGTAATATCAATATTACCAGCAGAGAAATCACCATAAAATCTAGAAGAATAGGCTTTACTCACTCCAACGTTTTCAATAACATCTGAAGAGAATAAATTCAAATCGATATTTTTCTTATTAACATCGTTTGAAGGCAATGCTAAACCGTTCATAGTACTGTTTAAGTAGCGGTCTCCTAAGCCACGTAGATAAACACTGTTAGAGCCTTCTTGTTTAGAAACCCCAGAAATTTTAGCAACTGCTCCAGCTGCATCACTTACACCTTTTCTCGATAATTCTTGAGCGCCTATGCTTTGTTTCATTTCAACCGCTTTCTTTTGTTCTAATAAAAGGGCGGTTTCACTCTCTCTTTTAGTGGTAGTTGTAATAACAACTTCATCTAAAGAAGCGGCACTTGCGCTCATAATGACATTAAGTTCAATAATTTCTCCAGCAACCACATTTATACTAATTTCTTGAGTTTCATAACCAACGAAACTAAACATTAATATGTGTGTTCCTGGTTCCACGTTTTCAAAAGTGTATAAGCCATCAAAGTCTGATGTGGTGCCTATGGTAGTTCCTTTAATTAATACGTTTGCGAACGCTAAAGGCTCATTATTATATTCTTTATCGGTAAGCTTACCTGTTATAGATCCAGTTCCTTGAGAAAAGGAAAGAGCCGTAGAAAAGAGTATAAATAATAATATAAATTTTTTCATTAGTTTTTATCTAAATTTCTTGCGGCAAAGAAACCACTGCATTGTAAATTTGGTGTTACCCGTAGGTTAAAGAACTGTGATAAAAGCGTTAGTTTAATGTTATGTAATTCTTGGAAATAGCTGTGGTTTGGTTACAATTAGTTAACATTAAAAATGGAATGTCTAGAGGAAAAAGATAAAGGGTTTAGTACTAAAAAGAGCTTTCATAATAAATGAAAGCTCTTTTAGTATTTTAAAGTATAATTTAAACGCTACTATTTACTTGAAGTAGAATGAGAATGGTCGTCGATTTTATCGACACTTGCTAAAGTTAGCATTAATTCGTCTAAAGATATTGAGCTAGCTGCTAAGGCTTGCTTAATATTTGTTGTTTCACCAGAGATTACTTGAACTTTTTTTTCTTCAGTCTTATATCCAACAAAACTATAAACTAAAGTATATGTGCCATTTTCCAAGTTTTTAAACTGAAACGACCCGTTTTCATCAGATAATGTTTCAACACCAGTTTCTTTTATTTGAACTTTTGCAAACATTAAAGGGTCGTTATTAGATTCAAGATCTACTAAGTTTCCTTTAATTATGCCATCTTTTTGAGCAAAAGAAATTACTGTGAATAAAAAGGCGGTTAAAAGTAATAAATTCTTCATTTGATAGTAATGATTAATTACAGTACAAAGAAAATGGTTGTCTGTAATTATAATGTTATGTAAATATTAAAGAACGGTCAATAAAATGTTACCATAATGTTATGTGATTTGAGTGTTTTAATTATTAACTTCTTCAAATGAAATTAATTATCTTGCCCAAGCTTTAAAATGATATTATGAACTGGGAACAATTACTATCCTTAAAACGTTTTGGCGATACCAATAAACGATTAAGAAAAGAACAAGATGAAACACGTTTGGGTTTTGAAGTAGATTATGATCGCGTGATATTTTCTTCGGAATTTAGAAGTCTACAGGATAAAACACAAGTTATCCCTTTGTCTAAAACAGATTTTGTCCACACACGTTTAACCCACAGTTTAGAAGTTAGTGTAGTTGGACGCTCATTAGGGCGTCGTGTAGGACAGAAATTATTAGAAAAACACCCACATTTACAAAATGTGCATGGGTATCAATCAAACGATTTTGGAGCTATAGTAGCAGCGGCGGCTTTGGCTCATGATATAGGAAATCCACCTTTTGGACATTCAGGAGAAAAAGCAATAGGGGAGTTTTTTAAAAATGGTAAGGGTGCTGAATTTAAAAATAAGTTGACTGAAAAAGAATATCAAGATTTATGCGATTTTGAAGGGAATGCTAACGGATTTAAAATTTTAACTGAAAGTAGAGAAGGTAGAGAAGGCGGATTGCGCCTTAGTTATGCAACGCTTGGGGCATTTATGAAGTATCCAAAAGAATCTTTACCAAAAAAGCCAACAAATCACATAGCAGATAAAAAATATGGATTTTTTCAAAATGATAAAAATGCTTTTGTTGAAGCGGCAGAAGAGTTAGGTTTATTGAAGCGTAACGACAAACATTTAAGCTTCTCTAGACACCCTTTAGCGTTTTTAGTTGAAGCAGCCGATGATATTTGTTATACTATAATAGATTTTGAAGATGGTATTAACTTAGGTTTAATACAAGAAGAATTTGCACTAGAATATCTTATTAATTTAGTTCGCGACTCAATAAATACTAGTAAATATCATGAGTTAAAAACCACCAAAGATCGGGTTAGTTATTTAAGAGCTTTAGCTATTAATACGCTTATTAATGAAGTGGTTAATATTTTTATTAATAATGAAGAAGCTATTTTAAATGGTGAATTTAGTACAGCCTTATTAGAAAAAAGCAAGTACGAGGCGCAAATAAACGATATTATTAAAATAAGTATAGAAAAGGTTTATCAAAGTAAAGAAGTTATAGAAAAGGAAATTGCAGGATATCGTGTGCTGTCAGATTTGTTAGAGGTTTTTATTACGGCTATTAATAATTCATTTGAAAATAAGGCGTCTAATTATGATAAGATGATTATGCATTTACTGCCAGAGAATCAAAAACAAATAAAGAATTCTCTTTATCAAAGAATATTCTTAGCCTGTAGTTTTGTTTCTGGTATGTCTGATGGTTATGCTATTATGTTATTTAATAAAATTAAGGGAATTGATATAATTCGTTGAGAATTTTTAAAAAAAAGACCTTTAAAATGTATATTTGAAAAAAATTGAAGAGAAAGAATGAAAAAAATAGCTTTTTCTTTAGTTAGTATTGCACTTGTAATAATAAGTGCTTTATTGGTTAAAGAGCAACAGGATTCATCCGTTAACCAAATCTTAGATTTAAAAAACAGCCATAAAGAGTATTTAAAGAATTCGCCTTATAAAGAAACACTCAAGCTTTCAAAACAAGAAAGAAAAGAAAGCAGATTACCTCCTAATAAATATTTTGAGGAACAATGGGAACTTACCATGAATCCAGCTTTAGGAAGGCCACAGCCTGAAAATTTGCTTTTGTTGCAAGAACAATTAAAAAACAATAAGATATTTAGTAAAGTCCCAGGAGAAAAGGATAATGATTGGATAGAAAGAGGGCCAAATAATGTTGGAGGTAGAACTAGAGCAGTTATGTTCGATCCAAATGATGACACTAATAATAGAGTCTTTGCAGGTGGTGTTAGCGGAGGTTTATGGGTAAATAATAATATTTCCAATACCGCATCTCAATGGGCAGAAGTTGGGATCCCAAAGAATTTAGCTATTTCATGCATAACATACGACCCTAATGATACAATGACTTTTTATGTTGGAACAGGAGAGTCATATGTAACAGGAAGTGTTAATGGAAGTGGTGTTTGGAAGTCAATTGACGGAGGAGCAACTTGGTCAAATGTCTTTGGAGGTATTTCTGGAGACGCCAATATAATCTCAGGAAGTATAGACTCAAGAAATTTTGACACCCGAGTTATTGTAAATACGCCTATAGGAATTGCAGGAGATTATTTTGGTTTAAAAGCTAATTTTGGAACAAGTATCACTCCAATTTCAGGGAGCTTAGTACTTGCAGATGACGGCGCTACTATGCCAAACGAAGCTTGTTCTGTGCTAACAAATGCTGGAGAAATAGCTGGCAATATTGCAGTATTATATAGGGGGAATTGTGAATTTGGAAAAAAGGTTCTAAATGCTCAGGAAGCAGGAGCTATTGCGGTTATAGTAGTCAATAATGTTTCTGATGATATTATTCCTATGGGAGGTGGAGTAGATGGTGATTCGGTTACTATCCCTTCACTAATGCTTTCAATGGAAGATGGGCAAACTTTAATTGACGAATTAAGTAACGGAGTAAACGTATCTATAAATGGCTATGTAAATTATTCTGGTTATACAGCTAAACCAGGAGTTCAACATATAAACGATATAAAAGTAAGAGATATAGGAAATGGTAATAGTGAAGTGTATGTAGCAGCTGGATCTACTTTTTATGCAAATGCAATACCAAGTACACTTTTGGGTCCTGAGGATTTTGGACTATATAAATCATCTGATGCTGGTTCAAATTGGTCTAAAATAGATTTATTACCTGTTTCTAATGAAAACGACTATCAGTTACAACCAAACGATATTGAGATAAGTGTAGACAATACCATTTGGGTTTCTACAACTAATGACCTTTTTAGAAATGGAGGCGGCGAAATCCTTTCATCAACAGATGGTCTTAGCTTTATTTTAAGACATAAAGTACCAAGTGGGCAACGCACACAAATTGAAGTGTCAAATACAAGTCCGTCTGTATTATATGTTTTAGCCGAATTATCATCCGATACAGATCCTGTTAAAATTTTTCATACCAACGATGCTTTTACAACCGTTACTACTCTAGCTTTGCCAAATGATGCCGATGCAGGGATACCTGCAAACGACTTTACTAGAAACCAAGCTTATTACAACTTACTTTTATCTGTAGATCCAGTTGATGATAACGTTGTATATGTTGGAGGTATAGATTTATTTAAATCTATTAATGGTGGAACTAGTTGGGATCAAATCTCTAAATGGATTGAGGGACAGGATGGCAACCCAATACAAGATTTAAATGTTCCATTAGTCCATGCAGACCAACATGGAATAGCATATGGTAAAGACGATAATAATAAAATGTTATTTGTGAACGACGGAGGAGTATATTTTTCAAATAATGCAGGAAATTCAATAAACTCGCGTAATTCAGGATTTGTTACCACACAGTTTTATAGTATGGGTGTTGGACCTTTTAGTGTTTTTGGTTCTGACTTTTTTATGGGAGGAACACAAGATAACGGAACACAAATCTTACAACAAGCTAATGTTAATGGAACAGACGAATCCATTCAAGTAGTAGGTGGAGATGGTGGTTACAGTTTTTTCGACCAAGATGGAGAAGATGCCTATTTTGTGGGTAATGTTTTTTATAATAATTTAATCTTTTTGTTTGATTTTTTGACAGAGGAATTTGTAATAATCAATGACGAAGAAGAAGAAAATGGGTCTTTTATTACACCTCAAGCTTTAGATTCAAATTTAGATATCTTATATTCAAATTATTCAGCAGACGAGAATTTCATAATTAAGAAATATTCAGGAATAAAATCGGAAAGCACACTCAATAAAGAGGATTTAACCGACCCATTGCTTAGTTCAACACCAACAGCATTTGCGGTGTCTCCCTATACTTCGTTATCAACTAAGTTATACGTTGGAACCAGGTTTGGCGATTTATTAAGGGTTGATAAAGCTAATACAGAATCTCCTGATTGGACTGTTATATCTGGAGTAAATTTTGTTGGTAGTATTTCCGATGTTGAATTGGGGCGTAATGAGGATGAAATATTTTTAACCATGTATAATTACGGTGTAAATAATATTTGGTTTACTAACGATGGTGGTGCTACTTGGGAACCTAAAGATGGTGATTTGCCAGATATACCTGTTAGAGCCATTTTACAAAACCCATTAAATTACGAAGAAGTAATTATAGGAACCGATCTTGGTGTATGGTTTACAACTAATTTTTCCGATGCAAGTCCAACCTGGAATCAAGCAAATAATGGGATGAAAGATGTTATTATAACAGACATGGATTTAAGAGATGATAATGCAGTCTATGTAGCTACTTATGGTAGAGGTATTTTTTCAGGAAGCTTTTCAATTGTTCCTGATGGCGATATAGATGGCGATGGTGTTTTAAATGATGTTGACAATTGTCCACAGGTTGCAAATGCAGACCAAGCAGATTTGGATGCTAATGGTATTGGAGATGTTTGTCAAGACTTGGATAATGATACTATATTAGATATAAATGATAATTGTCCAGAGAATTCAAATATAGACCAAGTAGATACTGATGGGAATGGTATAGGAGATGTGTGTCAAGATTTTGATAATGATGGTGTTATTGATATAGGAGATAATTGTCCAAATACTGCTAATTCTAATCAAGAAGACACCAATGGTAATGGAACAGGCGATGTTTGCGATACCAGCTTTCAAAATCCTGATAATATTTCTGTAGAAATAGTTTCAGAAGCTTGTGAAGGGTTAGATAACGGTAAAATAATTATTACTACAAAAGAGTCTTATTTAGCGTACACGGCAACAGTAGTTGGTGCTGGATTAAATTTAAGTCAAGGATTTACAAACGGCAGTCATACATTTGAAAACATAGCCATTGGGCCTTATACAGTATGTGTTTCTGTAGATGATAAAATGTTCGAGCAATGTTTTGAAATTAATATTGGTGCTGCTGAAGTTTTAGATGTAGTTTTCCAAACTAGTTTTAATAATAACGATGTCAATAATGGAGATTTCACATCGGTAACTATTAATAGTGGAACGCCTCCATTTAAGGTAACATTTAATGGAGAACAAATTGTAACCACAAGTCAATTCTCTTTTGAAGTTGAAGCATCAGGTTCTGGAATTTTGGAAATTTCGACTTCTAAAGCCTGCGAAGGAACTGCCAAAAAAGCTATTTCTAAGATTGATTTTAGCAGAATTACAGTGAGCCCTAATCCTGTTTTTGACCACTTAAAAGTGACTTTTCCAAACGATACTCAAGAGCAAGTTGAGGTGCAAGTTTTTAGTCTTGGAGGGAAACTTCTATTTAATCAACTAATAAATAAAGGAAAATCTGATTTCATTGAGATTCCTTTTCAAGCATTTAAAAGAGGTGTTTATTTTGTTAAGATTAACATCAGCAACCCGAAAACGTTTAAGATAATCAAGAAATAACGTGATTACCATGAGAATTAAAAACCAAATATTTATAATCATAGCACTAAGTATAATTGTTTTTTCTTGCGGTGGTGGCGAAGATAGTCCTGGTGAAATTACACCACCAACAAACACAAAGCCATCTGCAGTTAGCTTAATTTACCCATCTGAAAATTTATTATGTATAGACAATACTATTGCTTTTAATTGGACTCAGGCAACAGACCCAGATAATGATCAAGTACGTTATAAAATAACAATTTCTAAAAGTAGAGATTTAACAAATCCTATTGAGAATAGGACAGTTTCTGGTACTTTATTAAATATATCGTTAGAAAAAGCGATAGCATATTATTGGAGAATAATTTCGGTAGATAGTAAAGGGAATGAGGGAGATCCAAGTCCAATTTTAGCATTTTACACTTCTGGTGAAGGCGTGTCTAATTACGCACCTTTTACAGCAGAGTTGGTTAGTCCGCAGGGTGATAGCAATATAGATGCTGGTACTGTAACTTTGAACTGGAAAGGAGCCGATACAAACGAAAGCGATACATTAACATACGAATTGTTTTTTGGTGAGTCTACAGATCCGGCATTAGTATCTAGTGAACTATCTGCGGAAATCACAGACGTAATAGTTGAAGCTGGAAAAACCTATTATTGGAAAGTCAATACTTCAGATGATGCTGGTGCAAAAAGCATTGGTCAAATATGGAGTTTTAACGTTAATTAGTAATTGTTTTAATTACATTTTTATGAAGAAAAAAGTACTAGTTTACTTAATCCTTTTGGTGGCGATTGGATTTGGGTGTTTCGAGATTTTCACTTTGCAATCTGAAAGTGATAAAATAACAGATTTAAGAAAACAACATGAATACTTTTTAAGTAATAGTCCATTTTCGGAAACACTTAAATTAACAAAAGAAGATCGTAAACAAAAAGGGATTCCTCCAAATAAATATTTAGAAAGAGAATGGGAATTAACAATGAATCCTTTGACTGGAAAACCAGAATATGAAAAGCTGTTAAAACTTCAAGAACAATTAAGAAATAATAAGGTATTTAGTAAAGTTCCTGGTGAAAAGGATAACGATTGGTATGAAAGAGGCCCAAATAATGTTGGCGGAAGAACGAGAGCTATTATGTTCGATCCTAATGACAATACTAATAATAGAGTATTTGCAGGAGGCGTAAGTGGTGGCTTATGGGTAAATAATGATATTACCAATGCAAGTTCAGATTGGGCAGAAGTTAATATTCCACAAAACTTATCTATAACTTGTATTACTTACGATCCAAATGCCTTGAATACGTTTTATCTAGGTACTGGAGAGTCTTATGTAGGTGGAGATGTTCAAGGAAATGGTGTTTGGAGGTCTACAGATGGTGGCGCAAATTGGACTCGTGTATTTGGTGGAGTTTCTGGTGAAACTACTTTTGAATCTAGTGCCAAACTTACAGTAAATTCTCCACTATCTATTGCTGGAGAATATCAAGTTACAACTGCTGCATTTGGGCCTGCTTTAACTATGATTTCTGGAGATTTGGTGCTTGTAGATGATGGTTCTGGTGCGCCAGAAAGAGGTTGTAATCCATTGGTTAATGGAGGCGCTGCGAGCGGTAAAATTGCTGTAGTTGAAAGAGGTGATTGTAATTTTACAATAAAAGTAAAGAATGCTCAAGATGAAGGAGCGATAGCAGTTTTAGTTGTAAATAATAATGCAGGAACACCTATAGCTTTAGGAGGAGAAGATGCAACTATAATTATTCCTTCTGTTATGATTTCACGAGATGAAGGACAAGCAATTATTGCTCAATTAGGTGCAGGAGCTAATGTTACCATAGAGCCTGTGTCTTCACCAGTTTTAGGAAATCACGTAACTCCTGGTATTCAACATATAAATGATATTAAAATAAGAGATTTAGGAGCTACAAGTGAAGTCTATGTAGCCGCTGGAGCAAATTTCTATGCAGACGCTAATCCATTATCTTTTTTTGGAATAGAAGATTTCGGACTTTATAAATCTACCAATAGTGGAACTAGTTGGTCTCAAGTAAGTTTGCCAACACCTCCTGGAGGAGCTTTTTATGAACCAAATGACATAGAAATAGCATCAGATAATATCATTTGGCTAGCAACCAAAGGGAATTTATATGGAACAGGAGGAGGCGCGATATTGTCCTCAAGTGATGGTATAAGTTTTAGTTTAGAAAAGACAATTACAAATGGTGAACGAACCCAAATTGCAGTATCATCAGCCAATGCAAATACAGTTTATGTTTTAGGTGAGGTCACTATTGTTGATGAGGGGACGGGACAACTTATTGCACCATTCTTATATATGTCTAAAACAACAGATGGATTTACTAACGAAACCAGTTTAACGCTTCCTGATGATGCAGATACAGGGATATCTGCTGATGATTTTACAAGAGGTCAAGCATTTTATGATTTAATGCTAGAAGTCGATCCTACCAATGATGCTATTTTATATGTTGGGGGAATCGATTTATTCAGAAGTAGTGATTCTGGTGCTAATTGGAGTCAGATTTCTAAATGGTCTAATAACAATAATTTAGCAGCACTTACAGTTCCAGAGGTTCATGCGGACCAGCATGCATTTGTTTTTCATCCAACCGATAAAACAAAAGCTGTGGTTGGTAACGATGGTGGTGTTTATTATGCTACAGGGCTCTCATCTTCACCTCCAGTTCTTGATTCAAGAAATGTAAATTATAATACAGTACAATTTTATAAAGGAGGAATTGGGCAAGATGTAAATAATATAAAGATTTTAGGAGGCTCTCAAGATAATGGTGTTTTGTATGAAGAAGCTGCTACTAATGGCTTAAATAGTTTTGATGATATTAATAATGGCGGAGACGGAGCATACGTTTTTGTAGATGAGGATGATGATTTTGTAATTGCATCATTTGTATACAATACTTATACAAGAAGAAGTTATGCAGATGGAAGTCTTGAATATAATATAGATTCAGATCAAACTTCAGGCAATTTTATCAATCCTTCAGCTTTGGATAGTGACACGAACTACCTTTATTCTAATGGAACACTAATAAATACAGCAACCTATCAGATTAACAGGTATAAACTAGGAATGGCAAATGCTACTAGTCAACAAATTAGTGTTGCAATTATGGACGGAGAGCCTACAGCATTTAAAACTTCCGATTTTTCAGGGACATTATTTGTTGGGACAGATAATAGTAAACTATTTAAATTAACAAATCCAACGAGTAATTCTAATCAAGGATGGACAGAAATAACAGGAGATGATTTTTTTGGTAGTATTTCATGTATTGAATTAGGCGAAACAGAAGACGATATTTACGTGTCATTTCATAACTATGGAGTAACCAATGTGTTTTACTCACCTGATGGAGGTTTAAATTGGGAGAATAAAGAAGGTAATTTACCAGATTTACCTGTTAAGGCTATAATGCCAAATCCTTTAAATTATAATGAAGTTATCTTGGGTACAGAATTAGGTGTTTGGGGAACAGCAGATTTTAGTACGACAAGTCCAAATTGGGTACAAGCTCAGAATGGTATGAAAGACGTAAAAGTGACTAGTTTCGATTTACGAACTGCAGATAATACGGTTCTTGCTTCCACTTACGGAAGAGGTATGTTTACTGGGCAGTTTACTGCAGATCCAAGCACGTTATCGACATTAGAAAGTAATATTGAAGATTTAATAAAAGTTTATCCTACGGTATCTAATGGTAGTTTTAAGATTAAGGCAAGTAAGCAAGTTTCTGATGGAATTTTAAATGTTTATAGTATTAATGGGCGAAAGGTTCATAATACAATACTTAATTTTTCGAATAATCGAGTTCAAGATATTACTCTTAATGTTTCAAGTGGACTTTATATTATTGAGGTTAATTCAAAAGGTTTAAAAAGTACCAAAAAAATTATTATCAAATAAACATGAACAATTGTTTTGACGATTTAGTGCTTAAAATTGTTTATAAGTCATTTAATAAATTTGCGCAGTTCATCGAAAAATAATTGTTTTTTGTCGACAATCATATTATATTTAATCCCAAATTAATAGTAACCTACTAAAAATGAAAAAGAACCTACTTGGTGCACTTGTTGTATTTTTTGTAACATGTGCTTGCCTATTAGCAATTAATGAGGTTTCAAGTTCATCACCAGATGATGAATTGCAGGAGTATTATTCTGCTAAGAAATAATTGTTTTAGTATTTTTTTAAATACGCATTAAGACTTTCTGAGTCTAATCCAATTGAGCTCTGCAATTCGGAAATACTTCCATGTTCTATAAACGAATCTGGAACACCCAATGTTTTAATTGTAGCATGATAGTTGTTTTGCGAAGCAAATTCTAAAATAGCACTACCAAACCCGCACATTATTGAATTGTCTTCAATGGTTATGATGGTGTTATATTCTTTAAATATTTTGTGCAATAAAATTTCATCTAAAGGTTTTACAAAGCGCATATCGTAATGAGAAATATTTAAGTTCGAAATAGCTTGTGTAATATTTTTAGCAATGCTTCCAATACTCAGTACCGCTAGGTTATTTCCTTTTTTTAATTCAACTCCTGTTCCAATTTCAATTTTAGAAAAAGGTTGTTTCCAATCTATGGTTACACCTCGCCCTCTTGGGTAACGAATAGCAATAGGCTGCTCTAAACCTAATTGTGCAGTGTACATGATGTTGCGTAAATCTATTTCGTTTCTAGGTGAAAATATGATGAGGTTTGGAATGCAACGTAAATAACTCAAATCGAAAACCCCGTGGTGTGTTGCGCCGTCTTCTCCAACCAAACCAGCACGATCCAAACAAAAAATAACAGCTAAGTTTTGTAAAGCTACATCATGAATAATCTGATCGTAAGCGCGTTGCAAAAACGTAGAGTAGATGTTACAAAACGGAATTAAACCTTGAGTTGCCATACCAGCTGCTAATGTAACGGCGTGTTGTTCGGCAATCCCAACATCAAAGGCACGGTCTGGAATTTCGTCCATCATATATTTTAAGGAACATCCCGTTGGCATTGCAGGTGTAATACCCACAATATTTTTATTCTGTTTTGCTAATTCAACAATTGTATAGCCAAAAACATCTTGATATTTAGGAGGTTGCACCTTGTTTGATTTTACAGCTAAATCCCCTGTTTTAGCATCAAACTTTCCTGGTGCGTGGTATTTTACTTGGTCAGCTTCAGCTTGTTTTAAGCCTTTGCCTTTAGTCGTTATAATGTGTAAAAGTTTTGGGCCTTTTACAGTTTTTAAACGCTCTAATTCTGAAATTACTTTATCAACATTGTGTCCATCAATAGGGCCAGAATAATCAAAATTCAATGCTTCAATGATGTTATTCCGTTTTTGAGTACCCTTTTTAACGTTGGTTAAGTATTGTTTTAAAGCCCCTACACTCGGGTCTATGCCAATAGCATTGTCATTTAAAATAACAAGTAAATTTGCATCGGTTACACCAGCATGGTTTAAGCCTTCAAAAGCCATTCCGCTAGCAATGGAGGCATCCCCAATTACGGCAATATGCTGTTTGTCTTCGCCTTTTAATTTTGATGCAATAGCCATTCCTAATGCTGCTGATATTGATGTTGAAGAATGTCCAACACCAAAAGCATCAAACTCACTCTCGCTTCGTTTTGGAAAACCGCTAATACCATTTAATTGTCTGTTGGTGTGAAAATCATTTTTCCGTCCAGTTAGTATTTTATGTCCGTAAGCTTGATGACCAACATCCCAAATTAATTGGTCTATTGGCGTATTGAAAACATAATGTAACGCAATAGTGAGTTCTATAACACCTAAACTGGCTCCTAAATGGCCTTCTTTGGTGGCGACAATATTGATGATAAATTCACGTAATTCTTTTGCAAGTTGAGGTAAGTCTTTTTGGTTTAAAAGACGTAGCTCTTTTGGTGAGTTTATATGTTGTAGTAGATTGTTTTGCACGAGACAAAAGTACAAGAATGAATTTGTATTTTTGCTATCATGATAGAACCTTTTGATGATACTTATTTTATGAAGAAAGCCCTCCAAGAAGCTGAAGCTGCTTTTGAAAAGGGTGAAATACCAGTAGGGGCTGTTGTTGTTATTAATAACAGAATAATTGCTCGAGGCCATAATTTAACCGAAACCTTAACAGATGTTACAGCTCATGCTGAAATGCAAGCCATAACTGCTGCGGCTAATTTTTTAGGAGGGAAATATCTTCAAAAATGCACCTTGTATGTAACTTTGGAACCGTGCCAAATGTGTGCTGGTGCTTTGTATTGGAGTCAGATTTCTAAAATTGTATATGGCGCTAGAGATGAGGAAAGAGGTTGTATTAATTTGAAAACGAAATTACACCCTAAAACTACAATTTCTGGTGGGGTTCTTGAAGAAGAGGCTTCTTCTTTATTGAAACGGTTTTTTGTTGAGAAACGTAATTTGAATTGAAAACGTAAACTTTTGCATTAGGATTTAACGGTTTGTTTGAAATCCTTTTTTGCTTTTCGCAAAAAGATTGAGTAGTAAAATATTAATATTTTTTACGTTTTTGATTTTCGCGCATTTTATCTAAATTTTCTTTGGTGAGCATATAATCTTTGATATCTTTTCCTTTCCAATGCTGGTATGAAAAAAGTGGAAATACAACAAAAAATATGGCAACAACACCAAAACCGATGAGTTTTTGGGAATAATGGACGTTTAAACTAAAGCCTAAGATGATACTTGTAATGGCTGCTATGGTTAGAAAAAGGATGAGATACTTCATTGTTTTTGCTACTCTACTGGGTGAAATTTATTAATTGCTGCCTGTAAGCAGTTAGTAATTTGGATCTGGATATGTAGCCAAAGTATTTTCCGTTTTTTATAACAGGTAAATTCCATGCACCACTGGATTTGAATTTATCCATGATATCGTTCATATTATCCGCATCATAATCAATTATGCCTGCATCGGCATGCATAAGACTGGAGGCTTGAACTTTTTCATAGAGGTCTGAGTCAAACATCATGTGTCGGATATCGTCTAAACGAATAACGCCTAAAAATTCGTGCTTATCGTTTACCACAGGGAAATGGTTTCTAGAGGATTTTGCTACGGCATTTTTTAAGATATCTCCCAATTTCATTTCGGGTTTTAGAATGATGAAATTGGTTTCGATCACTTTATCGATGTCTAAGACCATGAGTACATTTTGGTCTTTATCATGTGTCATTAATTCGCCACGTTCAGCGAGTTTTAGAGTGTATATAGAGTGAGATACATAATATTTTGTCATGGCAAATGAAATAGCTGAAACTATCATTAAAGGAACAAAAAGCTCGTAACCACCTGTGATTTCAGCAATTAAGAAAATAGCGGTTAATGGAGCATGCAGAACACCTGCCATTAAACCCGTCATACCTATTAATGTGAAATTAGATTCAGATACATGAAAATCTAACCCAATGTTGTTTATAATTTTAGCAAAGGCATTGCCTATGGCACTCCCCATAACTAATGTTGGGATAAAAACACCACCTACACCACCAGCACCAAAAGTTGTAGTCATGGCTATAGCTTTAAAAATAGCGATGCCTAGTAATAAGGCGATAACAATCCAGATGTTTGACAAATCTAAATTAAAAGGAGTATTACCAATGGCAGCTAGATGATCGCCTTTTAATAGATTGTTCATAATACCATAACCTTCACCATAAAGTGGCGGAATAAAAAATAGCATAGTGCCTATGGCTAAACCACCTATTAAAAGCCGTAATGCTCTACTTTCAAATTTTTTAAAGAAATTAGTTATAGAAAAAAATACTTTTGAAAAGTAAACAGATGCAAATGCAGTTACTAACCCTAGTACAGCGTAAAAAGCTATATCGTTGACTTCAAATTTATCAGTAAGTTCAAATCTTAGTAAAACATCGGTTCCTAAGAACAAATAAGAAGTAACAACAGCGGAAACGGATGCTAATAATAATGGTACCAAAGACGTAAATGCAATATCTAAGCTGAAAATTTCTATAGCGAATATGATAGCTGCAATAGGTGCTTTAAACATAGATGCCATAGCACCTGCTGCTGCACAACCTATAAGCAACATTCGGGTTTTGGTATTCATATGAAATAAACGTGCTGCATTTGAACCTAATGCTGACCCAACACTTACAGCTGGACCTTGCAACCCTACAGACCCACCAAAACCTGCGGTTAATGGAGCAGTAATTAATGCGGCATAGATATTATACCTTGGAATGATTCCACTTAATTTTGAAATGGCATATAAGGTTGATGATATACCATGACCTATATGTTTTTTTAACCATGTTTGTTTTATAATATAAACCAATAGTAAGCCTATTATTGGTAAAATAAAGTAAAGCGTGCTTTGGTAATCGTGAAATACATATTGGCTAAAGAAATACCCAATGTAATGCGTAAGGTTTTTAAGAATAACAGTGCCCATACCAGCTAAAAACCCAACTAAAATACTGAGCATATAAATAAACTGGCGTTCCGAAATATGCTTGTATTTCCAGATTAAAAATTTACGTAATAGTTTATTGCTAGAAGGCATGTATAAAGCTAATAAAAAATCCTGCAAAAGCAGGATTTAATGTTATGATTTTAAATTAAGTTTTAA
Organism: uncultured Algibacter sp.; assembly: GCF_947487605.1. GTDB lineage: Bacteria > Bacteroidota > Bacteroidia > Flavobacteriales > Flavobacteriaceae > Algibacter_D. Next base: position 292,526 of record NZ_CANKXK010000003.1, on the reverse strand, counting down.
ACTTAATTCTGTTAATTGTTCCTCATCAATTGGTGCTGGTGCATCTATCATGACATCGCGACCCGAATTGTTTTTCGGGAATGCAATAAAGTCTCTTATCGTTTCCTGTCCGCCTAATATGGCTACCAACCTGTCTAATCCGAATGCTAAACCACCGTGTGGTGGTGCTCCGTATTGAAAAGCATCCATTAAAAACCCAAATTGTGCTTCAGCTTCTTCTGGAGTAAACCCTAAATAATCAAACATTAAAGATTGAGTTTTTTTATCATGAATTCTGATAGAACCTCCTCCAATTTCATTACCATTTAAAACTAAATCATAGGCATTAGCTTTTACATCACCTGGATTGGTTTTTAGTAATTCTAATTGGCCTGGTTTTGGTGATGTAAATGGATGATGCATCGCATGATAACGCTCGGTGTCTTCATCCCATTCTAATAACGGGAAATCCATAACCCATAATGGTGCAAACTCTTTAGGATTTCGTAACCCTAAACGTTCTGCTAATTCCATACGTAAGGCACTTAGTTGTGTGCGTACTTTATTTTTGTCGCCAGAAAGCACACAAATTAAATCGCCTGCTTTAGCTCCAGTAACTTCAGCCCATTTTGCTAAATCGTCTTGATTGTAGAATTTATCAACTGAAGATTTAAAACTGCCGTCATCATTACAGCGCGAATATACCATCCCTAAGGCTCCAACTTGCGGACGCTTTACCCATGAAATTAATTTATCGATTTCTTTTCTTGTGAACGCGTTTCCGCCTGGTACAGCAATTCCAATTACTAATTCAGCAGCATTAAATACATTAAAATCTTTATGTTGTGCTACAGCGTTTAACTCCCCAAACTCCATCCCAAAGCGAATATCTGGTTTGTCGTTTCCATACAAACGCATCGCATCATCGTAAAGGATTCTTGGAAATTTTTCAACGTCAACACCATTAACTTCTTTTAATAAATGACGTGTTAAACCTTCAAAAGCATTTAAAATATCTTCTTGCTCGATAAAAGCCATTTCACAATCTATTTGTGTGAACTCTGGTTGTCTATCGGCGCGTAGATCTTCATCTCTAAAACATTTTACAATTTGGAAGTATTTATCCATACCGCCAACCATCAATAGTTGCTTGAAGGTTTGAGGTGATTGTGGAAGTGCGTAAAATTGCCCCTCGTTCATTCTAGAAGGCACTACAAAATCGCGAGCACCTTCAGGAGTTGACTTTATCAAATAGGGCGTTTCAACTTCTATAAACCCTTCTTTGGATAAATAATTTCTAACTTCTTGAGTGACTTTATGTCTAAAAATTAAACTCTCTTTTACCGGATTACGACGAATATCTAAATAACGATACTTCATCCTTAAATCTTCGCCACCATCTGTTTTATCCTCAATTGTAAAAGGTGGTAATTTAGCTTCGTTTAGAATGGTTAACTCAGATACTAAAATTTCAATATCACCAGTAGAGATATTTGGGTTTTTTGAGGCACGTTCTATTACAGTACCTTTAATTTGAATGACAAATTCGCGACCTAAGTCTTGAGCTTGTTTAATTAAATCTTTAGATGTACGCTCTTCATCAAACACTAATTGTGTAATGCCGTATCGATCGCGTAAATCTACCCAAACGATAAACCCTTTGTCTCTAGATTTTTGAACCCAACCTGCTAGGGTAACCTCTGTATTTATATTTGTGGCTCTTAACTCACCACAATTATGACTTCTGTACATGTTCTAATTTTAGATGTGCAAATTTAAGGAAATAGGATAGAGTATGAATTTTTATCCTTCTTTTTTTGACTGAAAAGGTTTTGCTTATAGTTGAAAACTAACAGCATAGTATAAAACCAAAATATGATAAATTCGTAAATAAATAGGCATAAAATTATTAAAATAATTATTTTTTTATTGTTTTTTTGATAAAAATTTATATGCAAGCATAATATTTTGTAAAATGTTTGTTAAAAAAGGCGATAATATATATATATTAGCAATACTAACTCAAAATAATTTTATTATGATTAAATTATTACCTATCAAATTTTTTACACTTTTGATGTTTTTTGGAATGTCAAATTTTATCTTAGGCCAAGAGGTTTCTGGAACTGTTTTAGACGACACTTCGCAACCACTTCCTGGAGTTTCTGTTATATTAAAAGGCACCTCGACAGGTACAACAACAGATTTTGATGGAAACTATTCAATTTCTGCAAACAACGGAGATGTACTTGTATTTTCTTATGTTGGCTACGATTCTCAAGAAATCATAGTAAGCGGGAGTACTGTAAATGTAACTATGAAATCTGGAGTTGCTCTCGATCAAATAGTCCTTGTTGGTTCCAGAAATCCAAGCAGAACAGCCATTGAATCTGCAGTTGCTATTGATGTTATTGATGTTACTGAGCTGGCTAATAAAGCACCTCAAACCTCTGTTAACGAGATATTAAATTATGTAGCACCGTCTTTTACGTCTCAAACTCAAACAGTATCTGATGGAACGGATCATATAGATCCTGCCTCTTTAAGGGGATTAGGACCAGATCAAGTATTGGTTTTAATCAATGGAAAAAGAAGACATAATACTGCTTTAATAAATACTAATGGTACAGTTGGAGCTGGTAGTGTTGGTACAGATATGAATGCAATTCCTACGGCTTCAATACAAAGAATTGAAGTATTACGTGATGGAGCTGCAGCACAATATGGGTCTGATGCTATTGCTGGTGTTATAAACATTGTCCTCAAGGAAGCTACGGGAAAATTAGATTTAACCATTACTTCTGGAGCTAATTTTAGTGAAAATTCAAATCAATTTGAAGGTGGAAGCGATGGAGAAAAATTTAAACTTGATGCAAACTATGGCGTCCCTTTAGGTGACAAAGGGGGTTTTATTAATTTTACAGGAACTTTATCTACAAGAGAACCTGCACTTAGAAATAAAGATTATGCAGGTGATATATTTAGAGGCTTCCATGGAGCAGAAAGAGAATTTGCGGCTAGTGGTGGTAATGTTGCAAATATGACACTTTTTGATTATCAAGCTGCTGCTGCTGATATTTCATATTTAGATACGACGATTAAAGCTCAAATAGCAGGGTTAGATTTAAACCAACAAACAGATATAGATACATTTAGAGGGCTTTTAGATTTTGATGCAGATGAAGCTGAGCTAGCAGAAAGGGGTCAAACAAGAGAAGATTATAGATTTAAAGTAGGAACTTCTAAATTAAGAGAAGGAAAGTTTTTCTTTAATTCAAGTATTCCTGTTAGTGAAAATGCTGAACTATACTCATTTGGAGGAGTATCTTATCGAAGCGGTTTAGCTTCTGGGTTTTATAGAAGACCAGCTCAAGGTGATGGTAGAGCAAATACACCAGCATTTCCTAATGGGTTTTTGCCAAGTATTGGTAGTGATATTGTAGATAAATCTTTATCTGTTGGTATTAAAGGAAAAGTAAACGAACATTGGGATGTAGATTTTTCTAACACTTATGGAGAAAACACATTTGCATTTACTGTTGGTAACTCTAGTAATGGTACTTTAGGGACAGGTACTCAAAGATCTTTTGATGCTGGATTAATTGGGTTTTCTCAAAACACAACAAATTTAGATGCAACCCGTTTTTATGATGATATTTTTGAAGGATTTAATGTTGCAATTGGCGCTGAATATAAAGTAGAAAACTATTTTATTGAAGAAGGAGAACTTAACTCATATGCCAGTTATGATATTAATGGAGATATAGTTACAGCATCAACAACTGATGATTTGCTAGTTAGAAATAATTTTACAGGAGCTCCATTAGGTGGAGGTGCTCAAGTTTTTAGAGGCTTTGACCCGAATAACGCAACTGATAAAACAAGAAACAGTATTGCTGCTTATGTTGATTTAGAAGCAGATTTTACAGAAAGCTTTCTAGTAAGTTTAGCTGCACGTTATGAAAATTTCTCGGATTTTGGAGGGACAATTAATGCTAAGTTAGCAGCACGTTATAAGATTACTGATAATTTAAATATTAGATCGGCTGTTAATACTGGTTTTAGAGCACCATCACTACATCAACAATTTTTTAGTAGAACAAGTACTATTTTTCAAAATAATGTACCATTAGAACAAGGGACGTTTACTAACGATAGCAGATTAGCAGACTTATTAGATATTGATGAATTAAAGGAAGAAACATCTACAAGCTTTAGTTTAGGTTTGACGGGTAAAATACCAGATGCAAATTTAACATTTAGTATAGATGGTTATTTAATTAATATTGACGATCGTATTGTTTATAGCGGAAGTTTTGGTCCAGGTTCAAACCCTGAAGTTCAGGCTATCTTTGATGCAGCAGGAGCAACTTCAGCTCGTTTCTTTGTGAATGCGATAGATACAAGTACTAAAGGGTTAGATATAGTAATAAGTCATAAAGCAAACTTAAATGATGAGTTGAGGTTAACATCAGACTTGGCTGCAAATTTCACCGAAACAGAAGTCGATGCATTAAATGTTCCTGCTGATGTTGCTGCTGCTGGGCAAACAGGTAATTTCTTTGATGCTCAAGAAGAAGCATTTTTAACACTTGCAATTCCTAGAACTAAAGCAAGTTTATCAAATAACTTATCATATAAAAGCTGGAATTTTTTATTGAGAAATACTTTCTTTGGAGAAGTGGAAGACCCAGATGATTTTGCAGATACTCCAAGAGTAGACCAACATACTGTTTCGGCAGATGCTGTATATGGTAGTAAATTAGTTACAGATTTAACAGTGTCTTATGAGCTTAGTGAGGATATCAATATTTCTATTGGAGCAAATAACTTATTTGATGTTTACCCTGATGAGAATAGACCAGGTGGAACGTCTGGAGATCAGTTTGTATATTCTAGAAGAACATCTCAATTTGGTTATTCAGGTAGATATTTGTTTGCAAGAATGAATTTTAAATTATAAAGCTTACCTATATAAATGAGTCACCCTAAAACAGGATAATAGTTTACAATAAAAATAAATTAGACCAGAGCATTAATTTGTTCTGGTTTTTTTGTTGTGTATAATGTTAGGTGTCTTCTTGCTAAAACTCAAGCTTTTTTCTTCTAGAAGAACATCTCTTTGGGTTTAGTGGTAGGTATGGTTTTGCTAGGTTAACTTTTAAGTTGAAGTAGAACATTTAATTAAATACAATAACCAAAACCCCGCAACAATTGTTACGGGGTTTTTCGCTATTAACCAATCCTTAATAATCCAATAAAAAGGATTTTTTTTACACAACTTTAAGTTGTGGCTTTAATTTAATTTTTCTCAATAGTGATTGGATCTAAAACAACCGAATCTTCTCTTGGTACCGTTCTGCTTTTAAATAGCCACATTTTAAATTTGGTAATTAAAAAGAATAAAATCGGTACTACTATAAGAGTTAAAAAGGTTGCGATAAATAATCCGTAAATAACAGTCCAAGCTAATGGCCCCCAGAAAATAACATTATCACCTCCTACATATATGTTTGCATCAAACTCGCTAAACAGCGTAAAGAAGTTAATATTCAAACCAGTTGCTAAAGGAATTAAACCTAAAATGGTTGTAATGGCTGTTAATAAAACTGGACGTAAACGTGCTTTTCCACCTTTAACTATTGCTTCAATTAAATCGGTTGTTTTTAGATATTGATCGTCTTCTAAATTCTCTTTAACCTTTTTACGGTCTATAAGCAATTGTGTATAGTCTAAAAGTACCACGCCATTATTTACTACAATTCCTGCGAGGGATATAATTCCCATCATGGTCATCATAATAACAAAAGCACTTCCAGTAGCAACAATGCCACCAAACACACCTATTAAACTCAAAAAGATAGCCAGCATGATAATTCCTGGTTTAGAAACGGAATTAAATTGAAATATTAGAATGAAGAATATTAACCCTAGACCAGTAAAAAATGCACCCATTAAAAAAGCCATCTGTTTTTCTTGTTCCTCAATTTGACCTGTATAATCGATTTTTACTGTATCTGGTTTTTCAGTGAAGGCTTGCATTTCGTTTTTTATTACAGAAACTATGGCGCCTGCATCTGTGTATCCTGGTGCTAGTGCAGAATATAATGTTACGACACGCTCTACATCTTTATGTTTAATAGCACTAAAGCCCGAATTATTATTTTGTTTGGCAACAGAAGAAACAGGGATTTCTTTTATTTGACCAGAAGCCATGTCTCTAAATGTGATTTTTTGATTAAAAAGAGCACTGGTATTATATCTGTTTTCTTCATTAAACCGTACATAAATATCATAGTCCTCGCCGTCTTCTTTATAAATACCTGCTTTTGCTCCAAAAATTGCATTGCGTAATTGTTGTCCAACTTGCCCAGAACTTGTTCCAAGCTCTCCTGCCTTTTTTCTATCTACCAAAACTTGCATTGAAGGTTTGGATTTATTCACATCAATTTTAAGCTCATCAATTCCTTGAATGTTTTTAGAATTGATAAAATCACGCATTTTTTCTGCGGTTGCGATTAATTCAGAATAATTTTTACCTTCCAATTCTACATTTATTGGATAACCCGCAGGTGGACCAACAGCATCTTTTTCAACAGAAATAGAAACGCCAGGATAAATGCCTTGTAAAGCTTCTTGAACTTGTTTTAATAGGTCATTACTATCTGCGCCTTTTCTAAATTTATATTCCCGCATTGTTGCAGTAATTTTTGCTCTATGAGGCATTTCTGCAGCAGAACCACCATCGGTTTGTGGATTTCCAGCACCCTCACCAACTTGTGATACGGCACTTTCTGTTAAGAAATTAAAGCCATCTTCAACATAGGATGCATTATTAATAATACCGTAAACACGTTGTTCAATTTCTTTAGTTATGGCATTGGTCTTTTTTATATCGGTTCCTTCGGGATACTCGATGTAAACAATAATTTGATTTGGTGTGTTATCTGGAAAAAACTCAACTTTTGTACGCTTGTTTTCTACGGAAGCTCCAAACCCCATGAATGCAATAATTAACAATAAAAAAGTACCAACAGTAATTAAAACTGGTCTTCTTCCTTTTAAAGCTGTGCGTAGCATTCTTTCATAAAAACGCTCCCAGCGTGGTAAAATTTTGTTTTGAAAACCATTAGCCCATTTTCTTAAGAATAATCGATACACCCAAAGCATGATTGCAACTACAATCATTAAAGTGCCTAAACCTCTATAGGCGCCACCAAAAAATGCAATTAGTAATCCAATGGATGCTACAATTGCTGTAATTTTAATAATACTATGAAGTGGCATATCCTTGTCTTCTGTGGTCATAAACTGAGACACCATTACTGAATTAAAGAAAATAGCAACAAAAAGTGATGAGCCTAAAACGACTGATAATGTAACTGGAAAATAAATCATGAATTGCCCCATTAAACCAGGCCATAAACCTAAGGGAATAAAAGCGGCAACTGTTGTAGCCGTAGAAATTATAATAGGGAATGCAATTTCTCCAATTCCTTTTTTGGCAGCTTGAATTCTAGTCATGCCTTCTTCTTCCATTAAGCGGTAGACATTTTCAACAACAACAATTCCGTTATCAACTAACATCCCGAGACCCATGATAAGACCAAAAAGTATCATAGTATTCATGGTGTAGCCCAAGGTATTTAAGATCATTAAAGACATAAACATTGACATAGGAATGGCGAATCCAACAAATAAAGCATTTTTAAAGCCCAAGAAGAACATCAATACGGTAACTACTAGAATGATACCAAAGATGATATTGTTAACTAAATCGTCTACCTGACCAATAGTTTTTGAAGATTGGTCGTTAGAAATAGTAACTTTTAAATCTTTAGGAAAAACATTTTCAATAGCGTCATCAACAATAATTTTAATTTGTTCTGCGGCGGCAACCATGTTTTTACCTGAGCGTTTTTTAACATCTAACATCACTACAGGTTCACCAAATTCTCTTGCATAGGTGGTTTTATCTTCGTCTTTAAAAGATACTTTAGCAATATCATTTAAATAAATGGCATTACCATTTTCAGCTTTTACAACAAAAGTTTCAAGTTCTTTGGGGTCTTCAATTTCTCCAATAATTCTAATGGTGCGACGTTGCCCACTTGAGATTAAATTTCCAGCAGACATGGTCATGTTTTCGTTATTAATGGCATTAATAACGTCATTAAAACTTACCTGAGCTGCCATCATTTTATAGATGTCTACAGCTACTTCTACTTCTTTATCTTGAGCGCCTCGAATATCTACCTGTTTTATTTCTTGAAGGCTTTCTATTTCATCTTCTAAATATTCGCCATATTCTTTTAACTTATCTACGGGGTAGTCTCCAGAAATATTAATATTGAGTATTGGGATTTCTTCAGACATACTCAAGTCGAAAATTGTGGGATCTACTTTGGCGCCATTAAACGTAGGCCAATCTTCACCAGAAGTTTCAGAATCGACCTCATCTTTCACCTTTTGCTTTGCAGCTTCAACTGTTATACCCTCGTCAAATTCAACAACAATAATTGAATAATCTTCCTGCGAAGTCGAAGTTATCTCAACAACATTGCTTACTGTTTTTAGTTTATCCTCAATAGGATCTGTAATTAGTTTTTCAATATCCTCTGCAGTATTTCCAGGGTATACAGAGCTTATGTAAATTTTTGTTTCTTTTATTTCTGGGAAATTTTCTCTAGCCATACTGAAATATGCTCCAGCACCTAAGAAAAGGATAAGAGCGATTAAAACATACATGGTTGTTTTATTGTTGATTGCCCATGATGATAACCCAAACTCTTTATCTACTTTTTTCTTCTTTTTGTCTTTTGTCATGATTGATTGTTTTTTTGTCATTCCCGCTAAAGCAGGAATCCACTTTTTTATGTTTTGATTAATAGATTCCTGTCTGCGCAGGAATGACAAGGCTATTTAATTTCAATAATTTTAACATCTTGACCATCTTTTACGCTACGAGCTCCTTCGTCAATAATTTCATTACCGTTTACTAGACCAGAAAGTACTTCAATATTATCACCTTGTGTTTTTCCAGTTTCAATTATAACTCGTTTTGCTTTTGCTACATCATTATTTTTATCTGTAACAGCATAGACATACTGTTCGCCTTTGGCGTTTTCAGAAATAATGCTTTGGGGAATTAAAATAGCTTTATCGCTCGTATAGTCATTAATTTTAAGCTTAGCAGTAAGGTTAGGTTTTATTGACTCGTTTTTATTTGGAATAGGGACTTGTATTTTAAATGTTCTATTCGCAGGATTTATAAAATCGCCTACTTGACTCACTTTTGTAGTAATGGTTTTTCCAAGTACAGAAAACTCTGCATCTACTGTTTTTCCTTCTTTAATTGAAGAAATATAGCTTTCTGGCACATCTGTTTCAATGTACATGTCCTTTAAGTTTACAATTCTGAAAAGTGCTGATTGTCCTGGAGCAACCACACTTCCTTGATCGGTAATTATGTCATCAATAGTTCCCGAAAATGGTGCGCGTACTATTGTTTTTGCAAGTTGTTTTGCTAATTGATTTGTCGCTTGTAGTTGGGCTTCATAGTTAGCTTTTGTTTGCAAGTATTGGATTTCGCTTCCAATTTTTTGATTCCATAAGCGTTCTTGACGTTCAAATGTCGTTTTGGCTAATTCCGTTTGAATTTTTAACTGTGCCAATTGCTGACCTAAACCACCATCATCAATTGTAGCAAGTTTTTGCCCTTTACTTACTTGTTGTCCTTCTTTAACATATATTTGTTTTAAAAGGCCACCATACTCGGCATTTATTACCACATTTTGTTTTGTTGTAACATTACCTTGAAGTTCTACAAAGTGATTAAAAATGGCTTCTTCAGCTTTAAAAGTTGTAATAAGAGGTATTTTTTGTTGTGGGTCTAACTTTTTTATTTCAGATTCCAGTTGTTTGAGTTCTGCAATTAGTATTTGCTGTTGCTCGTCTAAAGATGCTTTCTTGGCTCTTATTTGTTCAAGGTTTTGTGTAGCAATAATATCTTCTACAGATTTTTTATTGTCACCTCCGCAGGCACTTAATAAAACGGTTATAATTAGTAAGGAATATATATTTTTCATTTTCTGATTGATTTTTAATTTATAGTATTTAATACAGTTTCTAAGGCAGCTTTTTTGTTAATAACATCTAGCATGGCTTGTAGATATTCTTGCTGTGAACTATATAATTGTGTTTGTGCTTGTCTTAAATCGAAACTACTTGCTATCCCTTCAAAAAATTTGGTTTGATTTTTTTGCTCGATGCGTTCTGCCAGACTTAAGTTTTGTTTTTTGTTTTCGTATTCTTCGATTGAAAATTGGTAATCACTTTTGGCAGAGGTGATTTCTAATTGTAACTGTTGTTTGGTTTCGTTTAAATCTTCAATAGATTTTTCAAGATTAATTTTTGCGCGTTGAGTTGCGGCTTGCTTACCAGAAAAATTAAATATTGGAATTTTAAGGCTTACTCCAAATGATGATGTGGGAACCCATGGTTGCTCATTTTCTAAAAACCTAAATTTTTCGTTATATCCTATATAATTAGCATTTATAAAGGTGTTAAGCGTTGGTAAAAACTTGCTTCTTTCAAGTTTTACGAGTAACTCTTTTGATTTTTTATCATTTTGGGCAATTCTATAGTCTATATTGTTTTCTATACTTTCATCTGCTTGAAGCAATCCTAATACAATATTTTCTTTGGTAAGGTTTTCAAGGTTATCTGTTAATGTCAATTTAACATCAATGGGTAAACCAATGGTTATATTTAACATTTGGTAACCAATAGTTTTTAGGCGCTTGGTATTATTTAAATTACTCTTAACGCTTGATAAGGTAATTTGGAGTTGTTCAACATTTTCTTCTTCGCCTAATCCGTTTTCGTAAATCTTGGAAGTTTCGTCTAAGTTTTTACTTAATACAGCAACATTGCGCTCTAAAATATTTACAGATTCTTCAGCGAGTAAAACATTACCATAGGCATTAATAACAGCTTTTCTAACTTCTAAATCTGTTTTTTCTTTTGCGTTTTTTGAAATCTCTAAGAATACTTTTGCAGATTGTAGCCCAACTATATAGGAACCATCAAATAGAAGTTGTGTTGCTTGAATACCAGCAATAATCGATTGTTTTGCACCAAAGTCGGTAATGCCATTTCCGTCAAAATCTACGGCACCAAATTGTCTTTCAATATTATTTTGATAGTCAATACTACCGCTAATTTGAGGAAGACCTATAGTGGTGGTTTCCCATTTTTGTTTTTCAGCAGACAAAATATCTAAACTTGCCTTTTTTGCTGTTCTATTATGCTCTAAAGCATAATTTATTGCTTCATCTAAAGAGAAACTTTTTATGCCTTCTTGCGAATGCATTATAAAAGCTTGAAGTAAGCCTAATATAATTAGATACCGTTTCATTTTGTTTATGATTGTTTATGATTGATTATAAATTTGTTAAGTGTTTCTAAGCCTTTTGGGGTGCAGATACCGCGTAAGTGATATTCTAAATAATTATTCATTAACACATTAATTGAAAACTGCTTGAGTGGAAATAAGTCTTTATCCTTAATAGCTATCATACCATAGAAGTAAATTCTAGCTATAAATTCTACGCTTATTGTATCGCGATACAACCCGAGTTGAATACCTCGTTTAAGATTATTGGTTACGCAAGTTTGCATAACCTGAAACTGTTTGTTTTTTAAGGTGTTAAAAATTTGTGGGTAATATTTTTGTAATTGATATTGAGGAGAAGATTTTTCGTCTTTTAAATGCTCCATTACAAATTGTTTTATACTGTAAATTTCTTCTATTGGGTTTTTTTCTAAAGCGCAAATACAGTCTATTCCATGAGAAATAGATTTAAATAAGTTGAGTGTGGTTGCCTCGACTAGTTTTGTTTTATTATCAAAATGTTGGTAAATGGTTTTTTTTGATACACCTAAAGAATTAGCAATATCGTCCATTGTCACACTTTTAAACCCATAGTTTAAAAACAAATCTGTTGCTCCTATTAAAATTTTATCTCTCATAATATCATGCAAAAATACGACAGGAAACTTTAAAAACTCAAAAAGTTTCCAAAGTTTTAATATTTATTTAACATATCCTGTCTTTTAAAGCTTCAAATTGTGATGAATTAATTTATTTTTGTTTCATGCTTACAATAGAAAAATATCAAAAGGAATTTGTTACTTATTTAGAAAGTTATTCAGTTTCAAAAGAGCCATACAATCTATACAACCCAATTCAATATATATTAAGCTTAGGCGGGAAACGATTACGACCTGTGTTAACATTAATGGCCGCAGAAATTTTTAATTGTGATTATAAAAAGGCATTAGATGCTGCCTTGAGTATAGAAGTTTTTCATAATTTTTCGTTGGTACATGACGATATAATGGATGATGCCCCGCTTAGAAGAGGTAAACAAACGGTACATGAAAAATGGGATGTGAATACGGGAATTCTCTCTGGAGATGCTATGTTAATAATGGCTTATCAACTTTTTGAAAATTATGATACTAGTACCTTTCAAGCTTTAGCAAAACTATTTAGTAAAACCGCTTTGGAAGTTTGTGAAGGGCAGCAGTATGATGTGGATTTTGAGACTAGAAACGATGTTACAATTCTAGAATATTTAAAAATGATAGAATATAAAACCGCAGTTTTAGTTGGTGCAGCAATGAAAATGGGGGCTATTGTAGCGAATACTTCACAAGAGGATCAGAACAATATTTATGCATTTGGGAAAAATCTAGGAATTGCATTTCAATTACAAGATGATTATTTGGATGCTTTCGGAGACCCTAAAACGTTTGGAAAACAAGTAGGAGGCGATATTATTGAAAATAAAAAAACATATTTATATTTAAAAGCATTGGAGTTTTCAAATGAAACTGATAAGCTTGAGTTGAGTCAACTTTTCAATTCAAATCCAGAGGACGTAGCAACCAAAATTAATGTGGTAAAGCAATTTTTTGAATCAACAGGATCTGCTGATGCCACCAAACAAGCTATTCAAGAATATACTAATAAGGCATTTTTAGGTTTAGAATCTTTGAATATTTCTGAAGACAAAAAAGAACTGTTGAAAACATTTGGTAATAGTTTAATGAATAGAACGGTTTAAATAATTAATCTTTTTTCATTTCTGCGAAGGCAGAAATCTATCTTATGCAATTACCAAAAACTTTTGAAAGTTTAATTGAAGAGGCAAATCAATTAGATTTATATAGAAAATTAATTCTTCAGCTTAATAAAGATTTTCTTTTAGCAAATATTGATTTAGATTTTCATGAAGATATTTTATCTACCAGCTTAAAGCTTTTACTACATGAAACTGTTTATAAACTCATACAGGAAAAATTCATGGAGTATCTTAACTTGCTTTATATTATTGATGTACCTGAAAAACAAGTGAAAGCTTTGGATGGAGATGATGTTGTTAAGATATCAGAAGCCGTTACATTTTTAATACTAAAACGTGAATGGCAAAAAGTCTGGTATAGAAATAAATATTCTTAAAAATCTTTCTTTTTCGATTTAAAGATAATTCTTAATACTGGCAGAGTCACCCATAATATTAAGTGCTTCTAGAAAGGAAATTCCTTTTTACCTAAAAATAAAACCGAACAAAAGGCAGCCAAGGATCTATATAAATACTCTTATCATTATCATAAAGAACATCATATCTTATTCCAAAAGTAACATTACCATTTCTATATCCAGCTCCTAAGAATAAAGCAGGAACCCAATAATTTTCATCTGGAAAATTTAAGTTCACATCGTATCGTCTATTCACATTAAGTTCTTCAAACTCTGCCGAAAGTTGAATTTCAGGAATAACATTAACTAGTCCAAGAAGACTACCTCCTAAAATAGTAGATTTATAAACTCGTTTTTGATTGTTTATTGTGCCGTTTAATCCAATGCCTAGTGCAAATACATCATCAAACTCATAAATTGCGCTTGGGGCAAGTGTGCCACTAAAGAATCCATCTCCAAAATTTAGTCCTATGCCGCCTCCATAACGTACATGACTCCAAAATTCACTTTTAACTTCTTGTGCATTAAGCAAATTTACAGTGAAAACAAAAATGCTAATAAAGCATGCGATTTTGTTAAAAAACTTCATTGAAATTAAGGATTTTTAAAATTTTAACAGCAAACAAAAGTTGTTTACTAAATAACGATTATCTGTTTATAAATATAGTAAAACAAACATCTAATTTTGGTAAAAGTTGTATTTTTGGAGAATATTTTGACTAAGCCTAACGGTATTATATATAATAATGGATAAATTTTCATTTTTAAACGCAGCACATACAGCTTATTTTGCTGATTTATACGATCAATATGTACAAAATCCAGATTCTGTAGAACCGAGTTGGAGAGCCTTTTTTCAAGGGTACGATTTTGGAAGCGAAAACTATGGGTTAGATGGAGAGATTATAGAAGGTGTTTCTACTCAAATTCCAGAGCATGTTCAAAAAGAATTCCAAGTTGTTAAACTTATTGATGGCTATAGAATGCGTGGGCATTTGTTTACAAAAACCAACCCTGTTAGAGAACGTAGAAGTTATTTTCCAACTTTAGGTTTAGAAAATTTTGGACTTTCAGATCAGGATTTAAATACCGTTTTTAATGCTGGCGAAACTCTAGGTATTGGAGCAAAGACTTTAAGAGAAATTGTAGTTCATTTAGAAAATATTTATTGTAGTTCTATAGGGGTAGAGTATATGTATTTGCGTAACCCAGAGGTTATTAAATGGTGGCAAGACCAACTAAATAAGAACGATAATCAACCTAATTATTCTCCTGAAACTAAAAAGTACATTCTTTCAAAATTAAATCAAGCGGTTACTTTTGAAAACTTTTTGCAAACAAAATATGTTGGTCAAAAACGTTTTTCACTTGAAGGAGGAGAGTCGTTAATACCAGCTATTAGTAATGTGCTTTTTTATTCTGTTGAAAGGTATGGTGTTAAAGAATGTGTTTTAGGAATGGCACATCGAGGACGATTAAGCACACTCGTTAATATTTTTAGAAAGCCAGTAAATGAACTTTTTAGTGAATTTGATGGTAAAGATTTTGAAGACGAAAGCATCGATGGAGATGTGAAGTATCATTTAGGTTTGACTTTAGATAAAACCTATCAAAACGGAAAAAACATCAAAATGAATTTGGTTCCAAATCCATCTCATTTAGAGACCGTTGCTCCTGTGGCCGAAGGCATTACACGAGCAAAAATTGATACCGATTATGATGGAGACGATTCTAAAATTTTACCAATAATTGTACATGGAGATGCAGCAATTGCTGGACAGGGTATTGTTTATGAAGTAGCCCAAATGAGTAGGTTAAATGGCTACAAAACAGGAGGAACCATACATATAGTGGTTAATAACCAAATAGGCTTTACTACCAACTATTTAGATGCACGTTCAAGTACCTATTGTACCGATGTTGCTAAGGTAACCTTATCACCAGTTTTACATGTTAACGCAGATGACGCTGAAGCTGTTGTACATGCTGTTGAAATGGCTTTGGAGTATAGAATGCGTTATAAAAAAGATGTGTATATTGATTTGTTAGGGTATAGAAAATATGGACATAATGAAGGTGATGAACCTCGTTTTACACAACCTAAACTTTACAAGAACATAGCAAAACATGATAATCCATTCAAAATATATTCAGACAAACTAATTTCTGAAAAAACAATAGATAAAGCATATTTAGATAAAATTGTAGCTGATTTTAGAGACACATTAGAACGCGAATATGAGAAGTCTAAAAAAGCAGAATCCTCAAAAGTTAGAGAGTTCATGCAAGAACGATGGACAGATTTTGAGCGTAGAGGAATAAAAGAAATGCTTGAAACGGTAAACACCTCTTTTCCAAAGGATAAATTGGAAAAGATTTCTAATGTTGTTTCAACAGTTCCAGAAGGAGTTAAGTTTTTACGCAAAGCGGAAAGAATTCTCCAAGGACGGAAAAAGATGGTATTTGAAACAGATACTCTCGATTGGGGAATGGCAGAGACATTGGCTTATGGAAGTTTAATGATAGAAGGCTTTAATGTTAGAATTTCTGGGCAAGATGTAGAGCGTGGTACATTTAGTCATCGACATGCTATTTTGCGAGATGAAATTTCAGAAGAACGTATTAATCTTTTAAACACAAACCCAGAGAATAAAGGGAAAATGGATATTTACAATTCCTTTTTGTCCGAGTATGGTGTATTAGGGTTTGATTATGGTTATGCAATGGCAAATCCCAACACGCTTACTGTTTGGGAAGCACAATTTGGTGATTTTAGTAACGGTGCACAAATTATTTTCGATCAGTATTTATCGGCCGCTGAAGACAAGTGGAAATCACAAAATGGTATTGTAGTATTACTTCCACATGGTTATGAAGGACAGGGATCAGAGCACTCATCAGCGAGAATGGAACGTTATTTACAGCTCTGCGGAGAAGATAATATGATAGTTGCAGATTGTACAACACCTGCGAACTTTTTTCATTTATTGCGTCGTCAAATGAAACGCGATTTCAGAAAACCACTTATAGTGTTCACTCCTAAAAGTTTATTGCGCCACCCTAAAGCGGTTTCGTCAATAAACGAATTAGCAACTGGAGAATTTCAAGAAGTTATCGACGATACTATAGATAAAAGTCAAGTTAAGAAATTAGTTTTGTGTACAGGTAAATTTTATTATGATTTATTAGCCGCAAGAGAATCTTTAAAAAGAGAAGATGTCGCATTGGTTAGAGTGGAACAGTTATTTCCTCTTCATTTAGATAAAATTCAAAAAATAATTGATTCCTATCCAAATGTAGAAAAATATGTTTGGGCACAAGAGGAGCCAAAGAACATGGGAGCGTGGAGTCACATGGTACAACGAATGGATTTAGTGAAATTAGAAGTTTGTTCAAGGTCGTACAATTCTGTTCCAGCACCAGGCTCAAGTACAAGAGATAAAAGAAGACAGCAGCGTGTTATTAATGATGTTTTCGATATAGAATAAAAATTAAGAGATAATTAAAATTATAAAGAATGATTTTAGAAATGAAAGTGCCTTCGCCAGGTGAGTCTATTACAGAAGTAGAAATAGCTACATGGTTAGTCGAAGATGGTGATTATGTTGAAAAAGATCAAGCCATTGCAGAAGTAGATAGTGATAAAGCAACACTAGAATTGCCTGCAGAAGTAAGTGGGATTATAACACTTAAAGCAGAAGAAGGTGATGCTGTAGCAGTTGGAGCAGTAGTTTGCTTAATAGATACAGATGGTGAAAAACCTGAAGGAAATGAATCTCCCAAGGCAGAAGAAAAAGTTGAAGCCACAAGCGTAGATACTTCAAAAGTAACAGCTACAGAAGCTAAGACTTATGCTACTGGTAGCGCTAGTCCTGCTGCAAAAAAGATACTAGCTGAAAAAGGTATGGATGTTAGTTCTGTATCGGGCACTGGAAAAGATGGAAGAATTACCAAGGATGATGCAGTAAATGCAGTACCATCTATGGGAACACCAACAGGAGGTAGTCGTGGTACTTCAAGAAGTAAAATGTCTATGTTACGTCGTAAAGTTGCAGAACGATTAGTCGAGGCGAAAAACACAACGGCGATGTTAACTACCTTTAATGAGGTTGATATGTCTCCTATTTTTGCATTACGTTCAGAATATAAGGAAACCTTCAAAACAAAACATGGAGTAGGACTAGGGTTTATGAGTTTCTTTACTTTGGCAGTTGTTAGAGCTTTAAAAATGTATCCAGCTGTAAATTCTATGATTGATGGTAAAGAAATGATATCATATGATTTCTGTGATATTAGTATAGCTGTTTCTGGACCTAAAGGGCTTATGGTACCAGTAATGCGAAATGTAGAAAACCTAAGCTTTAGAGGTGTAGAGTCTGAAGTAAAACGACTAGCTATTCGTGCTCGAGACGGACAAATTACTGTTGATGAAATGACAGGAGGAACCTTTACAATATCAAATGGTGGTGTTTTTGGAAGTATGTTATCTACACCAATAATTAACCCACCACAAAGTGGTATATTAGGAATGCACAATATTGTTGAGCGTCCTGTTGCCATAGATGGAAAGGTGGAAATTCGACCAATAATGTATGTGGCGTTATCTTATGATCACAGAATAATAGATGGAAAAGAAAGTGTCGGGTTTTTAGTTGCAGTAAAAGAAGCTTTAGAAAACCCAGTAGAATTGCTAATGAACAATGACATTAAAAAAGCTCTAGAGCTATAAAAACACAAGATTTATAAATTCAAAAAAGGGGGTTTTCTGTTTACAGAAAACCCCTTTTTTAACTAACTAAATACTATAAAAAATTACTAATAATATTGATTGAGATTATTGTAACAATTAATATAACCATACCAATAATAACAATCTTTTCTAAAGAGTTACTTTTTTTATTCATGAGATATTAAGAATGATAGTTTGGGGTTTGGGGTTCATAACTTGCATTTAGGAAAACTCTGTGCCATTACAGCACAGAGTCTTATTAAAAATTCTTCTCTCAATAAAGAATTATTAATAGCAGGATAAAGGTATGTTGCATTGGTGTAAAAAAAAATACGCACTAGTGCGTATTTTCAATAAGGGTGTCAAGTGTTAAAAAAACGAAAGCTCTAAATCATAATAATTTAGAGCCTTCTATAATTCTCCCTAAGAACTAATTAATAGCACTGTAAAGATAAGTAAGAAGGATGGTTAAAAAAATACGCATAAGTGCGTATTTTTAAAGAAAATCTTTATTTAAGTTTGCCCAAACCGAAAGTGAGTTAGGTTTATTTTCTAAATGTAGCTTGCCAACAATATGACTCCTATGTTTATGTATGGTTTTAATAGATACAGAAAGGATATCGGCAATTTCTTGGCTGGTTTTATTTTCGGAAATGAGCGTTAAAATTTTCAATTCAGATTTAGTCAACGAATCTAAAACTTCAGGCTTTTGTTCTAAATTACTTTTGTTGAGGTAAGATGTAATTTCTTTACTAAAATATGGTTTGTTATTTACAACTTGAGTAATACAAGTTTCAATTTCTTCAACAGCAAACTCTTTTAAAATATAACCATAAACTCCAAAAGTTTTTGCTTGATCATAAAGCACTTCTTCTTTATCGAATGTTATCAATATAATTTTAGTTTTCAATTCATTTTTCTGGCATGCTTCAGCAATTTCTAACCCTGTCATATATGGCATTCTAATGTCTAGAATAGCTATTTGAGGCTTAAGTTTAACAATGAGACTATAAGCAAGTTTCCCATCTTCTGCACTTCCTAAAATATTGAACCCTTTTGATGTCAAAAAATCGGTAAGGCCACGAAGCATAAGCGGATGGTCATCCGCAATAACAATTGATGTATTCATTAATTTTTAGAGATAATCGCTATTAATAATTACCTTAAATTAGGATCGATAAGGTTTTGTAATTTTAAATATAGATATTTCTTTTCATAATCTATAACAGCTTTTGCTTTTTTTAAAATATCGGCTCCTATAATGCCATCAACGGGTTTAGAATTATGATTTATAAGCGCAGTGTTTACATGTGTTAAGTTAAATAACACCAAAGCAATCTTGTTATGTTTCCATTTGCCAATCTTTACTTTATTTTTTTTTGCCATTTTAGTATCCATATCTGTTGCACCTGCACCTGCAGCCTTAATAATGGAATCTTCGGCATTTAATTTAAAAGTATTAATGGCTTCAAAACCCACGCACGAACTAGATGCGCCTGTATCTAAAATAAAAAGACCTTTTACACCATTAATAGTAGCTTTAATTTCAAAATGATTTGTTTTGGTAAGATGGAGTTTTACCTTGGTATAGTTTTTATTTAGAAGAAATTCTTGAAGCGTGTCCATACTATTTCGGTTTAAGCAAATATAATCATGTAAAAACAATTATTTTTACAACATGATAATTACCGATACGCACACACATTTATATAGTGAAGCTTTTGATGAAGATAGAGAGATTATAATTAATAGAGCTATTGAAAAAGGAGTTTCAAGATTTTTTATTCCAGCTATAGATTCGACTTATACAGAATCTATGCTTCAATTAGAAAATGATTATCCTGAAAATATGTTTTTAATGATGGGTTTACACCCCACCCATGTTAAAGACAATTATATGGATGAATTAAATCATGTTGAAAACATGCTTACAAAGCATAAATTTTATGCCATTGGTGAAATTGGTATCGATTTGTATTGGGATAGGTCAACGCTTGAAATTCAGAAAAAAGCATTTAAAACGCAAATTCAGTTGGCAAAAAAATATAAATTACCAATTGCTATTCATTGTAGAGAAGCTTTTGATGAAATTTTTGAAGTATTGGAAACAGAGAAAAGCGATAATTTATTTGGCATTTTTCATTGTTTTACAGGAACTTTAGAGCAAGCGCACAAAGCTATTTCTTATAATATGAAATTAGGAATTGGAGGAGTAGCTACTTTTAAAAATGGAAAGATTGATAAATTTTTGAATCATATAGACCTAAAACATATTGTTTTAGAGACCGACTCACCCTATTTATCCCCAGTACCATATCGCGGAAAACGTAATGAAAGTTCTTATATAATAAATGTATTAGAAAAATTAGCATCAATATATAATATGTCTGTAGTAGATATCGCGAGTATTACAACCAACAATTCTAAAGACGTTTTTAATGTGTAATTAATGGCAAATTCAAAACCAACAATATTATTAATTTATACAGGAGGCACCATAGGCATGGTTAAAGATTTTAATACGGGAGCCCTTAAAGCTTTTAATTTTAAAAATCTACTCAAGAAAATACCAGAATTAAACTTAATCGATTGCAATATAGATACCGTTTCATTTAAAACACCTATAGATTCTAGCAACATGAACCCTAAGTATTGGATAGAAATTGCAAAAATTATAGAAAGTAATTACGATGAGTTTGATGGTTTTGTCGTGCTTCATGGAAGCGATACAATGAGTTACACATCTTCGGCGTTAAGTTTTATGTTGGAAAATTTAGCAAAGCCTGTTGTGTTTACAGGCTCGCAATTACCTATAGGAGATTTAAGAACCGATGCTAAGGAAAACTTAATTACTTCAATTCAAGTAGCGGCTTTACAATATAGAAATGCACCTGTGATTAGAGAGGTGTGTTTGTATTTTGAATATAAATTATACAGAGCCAATAGAACTACAAAAATTAATGCAGAACATTTTGAGGCATTTACGTCTCCAAATTATCCAGATTTGGCAGAATCTGGGGTGCATTTAAAAGTAAATAAAGAATATTTGTTACAAGCTAATAAAAGAAAAGCATTAAAGGTTGGTTATAGTTTTGATGAAAATGTAGCCATTGTAAAACTCTTTCCTGGTATTTCAAAATCGCTTTTGAGCAGTATTTTGAATACGCCAAATTTAAAAGGCGTTGTTTTAGAAACTTATGGCGCTGGAAATTGTACTACAGAAAAATGGTTTATAGATTTATTAAAAGAAGCTATTTCTAATAATATCCATATTATAAATGTTACGCAATGTTCTGGCGGAAGAGTCATTATGGGGCATTATGATACCAGTAGCGAACTAAAAAAGATGGGAGTTATTTCAGGAAAAGATTTGACTACAGAAGCTGCAATAACAAAACTAATGTATTTGCTAGGAGGGAATATTTTAGTTAAAACCTTCAAAACCACGTTCGAAAGTCCTTTAAGAGGAGAAATGTCTTAAAATTAACGACTAAAGTTTTATCATTCAAAGAATTTTTTGTTATTTGAGCCTCCATAAAATTTTAAGCTTTTAAAATAAAGAGAGGTGGCCGAGTGGTCGAAGGCGCACGCCTGGAAAGTGTGTATACCTCAAAAGGGTATCGAGGGTTCGAATCCCTTCCTCTCTGCTGATATTTTTATTTTTTAATTGCTTTTTTTTTATATCTTTAACACTTTAACTAATAAAATTAAGATCGAGAACATGAAAAGATTATTTTCTATCCTTGCCATTTCAGGAATGATGGCTTTCGGAACTACTGTTAATGCAACTACAAGTGCAAACACAAGTACAGCGGTAATAACTGTGGCTAGTACAACACAAGACGATGCAGCTCCTGCTGAAGAAGAAGCGAGTTTCCATCAAGATTTAAAGAAACGATTTATTGAAGGTGGTCCAGGCTTTATGGGGATTGTATTGTTATGTCTTATTTTAGGACTAGCTATTGCTATCGAAAGAATTATCTTTTTAAACCTTTCTACTACAAATACAAAAAAATTATCTCAAGAAGTTGAAGATGCTTTATCTTCAGGTGGTGTTGAAGCTGCAAAAGAAGTTTGTAGAAACACAAAAGGACCTATTGCCTCCATATACTATCAAGGTTTAGATAGAACAGACGAAGGTCTTGAAGCTGCTGAAAAAGCTGTTGTGGCTTACGGTGGTGTTCAAATGGGACAACTAGAGAAAAATGTATCTTGGATTTCGTTATTTATTGCATTAGCACCTATGTTAGGTTTCATGGGTACGGTAATTGGTATGATTCAAGCTTTCGATAAAATTGAAGCTGCTGGAGATATGAATCCTTCTTTAGTTGCAGGTGGTATTAAAGTAGCACTTTTAACTACAGTATTTGGTTTAATTGTGGCGATTATACTTCAAATTTTTTACAACTATATTATTGCTAAAATTGATAGCATTGTTAACAGTATGGAGGATGCTTCTATTACGTTAATGGATTTATTGATTAGACAAAAGAAGTAATAACTAAAACATAAACTATTATGCACAAAATATTTAAAATAGTGGCTTTTGTTTTAGCTATCGCTGGCATTGTGTTTACAGCAATGTTAGCATCTGGTAACGAGAGTCAAATAGGCAGCGTATTATTTATTGCCTATATTACATTAGCAATAGTTTTAGTGTCTGTTCTACTATTTACTATACTTAATTTATTTTCAGACGCTGCAACGCTTAAAAGCACTCTTAAAGGAGTAGGCTCTTTTGCATTGCTAGCTATAATATGCTACTTTTTAGCTACTGGTGTAGAAACACCTTTAAAAGAAGGAGGAACATTATCTGCAGGTGGATCTAAGTTAATTGGAGCAGGACTTTACTTATTCTATGCACTTATTTTTATTGCTGGAGGTACTATGTTGTTCTCTGGAATTAAAAAAATGATAAAATAATATGGCAAAACGAGCAGCACCAGAAGTTAATGCAGGCTCAATGGCCGACATTGCCTTCTTATTACTGATATTTTTCTTGGTAACTACAACCATTCCAAAGAATTCAGGTATCAATCGTAAGCTTCCTCCAATGGAAGAATCTGATGAGGACGTTATCATCAAGCAAAAAAACATTTTTACCATTTTAATAAATGGTAAGGATCAATTGCTTGTTGAAGATGAACTTATGGAACTTAAAAATTTAAGAAAAGCTGCAACCGAGTTTTTAGATAATGGTGGTGATGGCAGTTGTAACTATTGTCAAGGTGGAAAAGATCCAGCATCTTCAGATAACCCAGATAAAGCCATTATATCTTTAAAGAATGATCGTGAAACATCTTATGCGGTTTATATTGCAGTTCAAAATGAAATTGTTGCAGCTTATAATGTTTTAAGGAACAGAAGAGCACTTCAAGTTGGTTCGCAAAAAGGATTTCCAGGGATGGATTTTATAAAAATGCAAGAGAACTATAAAGACGTTCGCTGGACTGGGAATAAGGAAAAGCTTAAAGAGGTTATTGACCAAATTAAGTTAGAAATTCCTCAGAAATTCTCTGAAGTTATAGAATAATTTAGAATTAAATAAAAAGTAATTATGTCTAAATTTAAGAAGAAAAAAGATGGAGGATTAGCTCCTATAAACACAGCATCATTGCCAGATATTGTATTCATGTTATTATTCTTTTTTATGGTAGCTACCGAAATGAGGTTAGATACACTTATGATTAAGAATACTTTACCTAATGCAGATCAAATTGAAAAGTTAGAAAAAAAGAATCCTGTTAGTTTCATCTTTATAGGAAAGCCCAGTTCTGGTTATGAAAAATATGGAACTGAAGCAAGAATACAGCTTAATGATAAGTTTGCCGAGGTTAAAGATATAGCATCGTTTATTAATGAAGAAAGAGCTCTCCTTAGGGAAGAACTTATTCCTTTTTTAACGGTGGCTCTTAAAGTTGATAAAGAAGCTAATATGGGAATTGTTGGTGATGTGAAACAAGAACTTAGAAAAGTTAATGCGTTAAAGATTAACTATATGGTGGCTCCAGGGGATGTAAGTAATAATTTGAAATAATTTATCTTAATAAAATTTGTTAATAGATTAAGGCATTCGTTTAGAATGCCTTTTTTTATAAATAAACACTTAATATCAAAGTATTAACAGTTGAAAAAACTATTAATTTTAGTAGGAACTTTTTTTTATTCGATGCTTGTGTGTGCTCAAGAATTTTCTAATAAAGTTGAAGATTCTTTATATCGCGAGGATCAGTTTTACATAGGTGTTACATATAATTTATTAGGTAAAAAACCTATGAATCTTTCTCAAACAGGATTTTCAAGTGGTTTTCATTTAGGCTTTATTAGAGATATGCCTATTAATAAAAAAAGAAATGTTGCCTTTGGAATAGGTCTTGGAATTTCCTCAAACTCGTATAATCAGAATTTACTTATCGACAAGGACAATTTAGCAAATAGTACTTATACCATTTTAGATGATAATGGTACGTTTACAAAAAATAAATTTTCCACACATTTAATCGAACTTCCTTTTGAATTTAGATGGCGAACTTCTACACCTACAGAATATAATTTTTGGCGAATTTATACTGGATTTAAAGTTGGATATATGTTTACGCATACCACTAAATACAAAGGTGATTTAGGTTCGATTAAACATAGTAACATTTCCGAATTTAATGATTTTCAATACGGATTAACCTTAAGTGTTGGTTATAATACTTGGAATATAAATATCTACTACGGTTTAAATCCAATTTTTTCAAGTGACTCCCTTTTAGAAGGCAATCAATTGGATATGAATGCTGTTAAGATAGGCTTGATGTTTTATATTTTATAACCAATAGTTAACTAATAGTAGCTGGGGTGTCAGTCCAATAAAAACACCAATTATTAATTCTTTATTCGTGTGAGCTTTTAAATGAAGCCTCGAAGTCGCTACACCACCAATTATAATAGCCATTAAAGCCAACGTACCATTTATATTGATGCTAAAATGAATACTTAGGGCGATAAAAAACATAAATAAACCAGATACAGCCATCATGTGTATACTAGCTTTAAACTTTAAAACAGCTAGGATTAGACACGCTAGCGTAGATATTAAAACACCAACAAAAAAATAGTAAAGTTCAATAATTTGCGTTGGTGTTAAAATACGCTGCAATACAATAAGAATAACACCGAAATTTAAAGTTAGAGGAAAAATACGTTCTCTAGCAGACTCCAAATAAATTGATTTAACTTTCCCTAAAGTCTTAAGTAAGAAGTATAATAGAATAGGTAAAATTACAGTCAATATAAAGAGTGACACTAATTTGGCTTGAATAATTTCTGGAGGGATATAACGTGGGGATTTAGCAAAATAAAAAAGAACACCAAATATTGGCATTAGTAATGGATGAAAAATAAACGAGATACTTCTTAAAATTTTATCCATTATATTTTTTTACGTAGACGCGCAACAGGAATGTCTAGTTGTTCTCTATATTTCGCTACAGTTCTTCGTGCTATTGGATATCCTTTTTCTTTTAAAATTTTAGCTAAAGTTTCATCTGTTAAAGGTTTTCTTTTGTTTTCTTCTTCAATAACGGTTTCAAGAATTTTTTTAATTTCTCTTGTTGAAACATCTTCACCTTGATCATTTTTCATTGATTCCGAGAAAAATTCTTTAATCAATTTAGTGCCGTAGGGTGTGTCTACGTACTTACTATTTGCAACTCGAGATACTGTAGAAACATCCATGGAAATTTCATCTGCAACGTCTTTAAGAATCATAGGTTTTAAGTTGCGCTCGTCACCTGTTAGAAAATACTCCTTTTGATAATGCATAATTGCACTCATGGTAACAAATAACGTCTGTTGGCGTTGTTTTATGGCTTCTATAAACCATTTTGCAGCATCTAATTTTTGCTTTATAAATATAACAGCATCTTTTTGAGATTTCGATTTATCTTTAGATTCTTTATACCCTTTTAACATGTTGTTGTACTCTCTAGAAACATGCAATTCTGGAGCATTTCGTCCATTAAGTGTAAGTTCTAATTCGCCATCAACAATTTTAATAGCAAAATCTGGCACTACATGTTCTACAATTCGATTGTTTCCAGAATAGGAACCTCCTGGTTTCGGATTTAGATGTTCAATTTCAGAAATGGCATCCTTCAATTGCATTTCAGAAATATCAAATTTTTGAAGTAGTTTTTTGTAATGTTTCTTTGTGAATTGGTCGAAAGCGTTATCAATTATATCAATAGCAAGCTCAATATCAGGCGATTTTTCTTTTCGGTGAAGTTGAATACTCAAACATTCTTGTAAATTTCTTGCTCCAACTCCAGCTGGATCTAGTTGGTGTACAATACGTAAAACATATTGAATTTTATCTTCGGTAGTATATACATTTTGAGTAAAAGCTAAATCGTCCATGATGTCTGAAAGTGAACGACGAATGTATCCGCTTTCATCAACACTTCCAACTAAGAATTCTGCAATTTCACGCTCTTTCTCGCTTAATCTATACGTATTAAGTTGATTGACTAAATGTTGAGTGAAAGATGTACCAGCGGCATAAGGCATTGTTTTTTCGTCATCATCGCTACTATAGTTATTTACTTGTGTGCGATAATCTGGAACCTCATCATCACTTAAATAATCATCAACGTTTATATCGCCTGCTTCAATAGTCTCGTTGTCGTTATAATCGTCAACAGTATTATCTAAGTCTGAATCATATTCACTATCATTTTCTTCTTTACCACCTTCTAAAGCAGGATTTTCCTCAAGTTCTTGTTTTAATCTTTGTTCAAAAGCTTGTGTGGGCAACTGTATCAATTTCATCAATTGAATTTGTTGCGGTGATAATTTTTGCGATAATTTGAACTGTAAATATTGCTTAAGCATATTGTGATTTGGTTTAGGCTAAAAATATAAAAAATCTTTTTATCCTATGTAATTGGGGCTTTCTGTTTTTCTTTTTTATTATTAAAACTCTGCATTTTGAGGTGTTCTTGGAAATGGAATAACATCTCTAATATTTCCCATTCCTGTTGCAAACATAACTAAACGCTCAAAACCTAATCCGAAACCAGAATGCACAGCAGTTCCATACTTACGCAGGTCTAAATACCACCATAAATCTTCTTCTGGAATATCTATGGCTGCCATTTTTTGTTTTAAAACCTCTAGGCGTTCTTCTCTTTGTGCCCCGCCAACAATTTCGCCAATGCCAGGAAATAAAATATCCATGGCACGTACTGTTTTACCATCGTCATTTAATCGCATATAAAAAGCTTTAATATTAGCTGGGTAATCAAATAATATAACGGGACATTTAAAATGCTTTTCAACTAAAAAGCGCTCATGCTCACTTTGTAAGTCGGCACCCCATTCGTTAATTATATAATTAAATTTTTTCTTTTTGTTAGGTTTACAATTGCGTAAAATATCTATGGCTTCTGTATAACTGAGACGCATGAAATTATTTTCTGTTACAAATTTTAATTTCTCAATTAGATTCATATCGCTGCGCTCTGCTTGAGGTTTTGTCTTTTCTTCGTTCTGCAAACGTGTATCTAAAAAGTCTAAATCTTCGCGGTTATGTTCTAAAATATGTTTTAATACGGACTTTAAAAAATCTTCAGCTAAATCCATATTACCTGCCAAATCCATAAAAGCTACTTCGGGTTCTATCATCCAGAATTCTGCTAAATGACGCGAAGTATTTGAGTTTTCAGCTCTAAAGGTAGGCCCGAAGGTATATACTTTACCTAATGACATGGCGTAGGTTTCTGCTTCTAATTGTCCAGATACTGTTAGGTTGGTTTCTTTTCCAAAAAAGTCTTGGGTGTAGTCTATATGACCATCGTCGTTAAGAGGAGGGTTTTTAGCATCCAAATTTGATACACGAAACATTTCACCTGCACCTTCTGCATCACTCCCTGTAATTATTGGCGTGTGCATATAATAAAATCCATTATCGTTAAAATATTTATGTATCGCAAATGATAAGGATGAACGCAAGCGCATCACAGCACTAAAAGTGTTCGTTCTTGTTCGTAAATGAGCCTGTTCTCTTAAAAATTCGAAGGAGTGCTTTTTTGGTTGAATAGGGTATGTTTCAGGATTAGCATCACCTAAAATTTCTAATTTAGTCACTTGTATTTCAACTTTTTGCCCTTTCCCTTGGCTTTCTACTAAGTCGCCAGTTATATGTATGGCGGCACCAGTTGTGATACGTTTTAATAATGCTTCATCAAATTTTTCGAAGTCCACAACACATTGAATATTATTTATTGTAGAACCATCATTTAAAGCAATAAATCGATTAGCTCTATAGGTTCTTACCCATCCTTTAATATCAACGCTTTGGAAAACAGATGGTTCTTTTCGCAATAAGTCTGAAACAGTATATGTCTGCATAAACAAGATAATTTTAAAAAGTAAAGATAAAAAAAGCCATTAGGCTTTCAAGTAAGAAACGGTGAAATTCTAACTAAGAATTAATCGCTTTCATCTTCCTCTGGAATAATATTTATTGAAGGTTCTCTTAATACTTCTTTGTTTGCAATACTACGCTCTAATGAAAGTAATAAAGACGGTAATAAAATAAGATTAGAAAGCATAGCAAATAATAGGGTTGCAGATACTAAAGCGCCTAAAGCTACAGTGCCACCAAAACTTGAAATTGTAAATACCGAAAAGCCGAAGAATAAAACAATGGAGGTGTAAAACATACTAACTCCAGTTTCTCTTAATGCTGCATAAACTGAAATTTTTATTTTCCACTGATTGGCTTGCAATTCTTGTCTGTATTTCGCCAAGAAATGAATAGTATCATCTACCGAAATACCAAAAGCGATGCTAAAAACTAAAATTGTAGATGGTTTTATAGGAACTCCTAAGTAGCCCATTAAACCAGCAGTGACCACAAGAGGCAGTAAGTTTGGAATAAGTGAGACTATAATCATTCTAGCAGACCTAAACATGTACGCCATAAAAATGGAAATTAATAAAATAGCTAGCGACAACGATATTGCCAGATTTTTAACCAAATACTTCGTGCCTTTTTGAAACACAAGAGCTTTACCAGTCATGGTGACATTGTAACGCTCTTTAGGAAAAACTTTATCTATTTTATTTTGAACATTTTCTTGAATTCGTTCCATTTTATCTGTACCAATATCCTTCATAAATGTGGTAATACGAGCATATTGTCCAGTACTATCAACAAAGTTTTTAAGCAAATCTACATTTGATGATGAGTTTTTGGCGTAGGATAAAATAAAACTATTTTCTTGGGCTGATGGAAGCTGATAAAACTTAGGGTTACCATTGTAGTAAGCCTGCTTAGAATATTTTACAAGACTAACAACCGATATTGGTTTTGATAATTCTGGTGTTTCAATAATTAACTCTTCAAGCTCATTCATACGCTTTAGAGTAGATAATTTCATAACACCTTTCTTGCGTTTGGTATCAATCATTATTTCTAAAGGCATTATACCGTTAAACTCTTCTTCAAAAAACCGTATATCATTAAAAAATTCTGTCTTTTTAGGCATGTCTTCAATTAAACTTCCAGAAATTTTTATTTGATAAATACCTATAATACTTGCAATAAGTAAAACTACCGAAGTAGCATATACTGCTATACGTTTTTTCTTAACCATATATTCCATCCAATCAACAAAACCACCAATCCAGCGCTTGTTTAAATGCTCCAAGTGGCGATCTTTTGGATATGGTAAAAAAGTATAAATTATTGGAATAATAAGAAGGCATAAGATAAAAATTGCTAATATGCTTAAGGATGCAACAATACCAAATTCCTTTAGTAATTTACTTTCTGTTAAAATGAACGTAGCAAATCCTGAAGCTGTAGTAACATTTGTCATTAAAGTAGCGTTACCAATTTTTGTAATAACCCTTTGTAGCGATTTTACTTTGTTTCCATGTAATTTTACTTCGTGTTGGTATTTATTAATTAGAAAAATACAATTTGGAATACCAATTACAATAATTAAAGGCGGTATAAGCGCCGTTAATACGGTAATCTCATAATTTAAAAGACCTAGAATACCTAAGGTCCACATAACGCCAATACAAACAACTACTAAAGAAATTAAAGTGGCTCTAAATGATCTGAAAAAGAAAAAGAATATAATTGATGTTACAAATAATGCAGCACCTACAAACCACCCAATTTCATCAATAATAATTTGTGAGTTAAGCGTTCTTATATATGGCATACCCGAGACGCGAACATCTAATTTTTGAGCATTTTGGAAAGCTTCAATTTTCGGGATTAAAATATCTACTATAAATTCTTTTCTAGCAGGGGTATTTACAATATCTTTTTTAAGGTAAATAGCTGTTCTAATTGTTTTACTATCTGCGTTAAACAGGAAATTATCGTAAAAAGGGTATTTGTTAAAAAGCTCTTCTTGAAGTTTGTCTATTTGCGCTATTGAAGTGATAGAATCTTTAATAAAAGGCTCCAGGTTAAATTTTTCATTAGGAACATCCTTTATAAGTTTTTGTAAGTCTTTTATAGAAATTACAGTTTCAACAGCTTCATATTGCTTGAAATCTTGTGATAATTTATTCCAAGCATTGAGTTTTTTTATATTAAAAAAAGAACTGTCTTTTACACCTAATAAAATAAGATTACCTTCTTCTCCAAACGTTTCTAAAAAATCATTATAAGTTAGATTTATTTCGTGGTCATCTGGAAGTAAATTGGCTTCAGTATATGTAAACCGCATGTTATCCCATTGGGTACTAAAGAGAAAAGTAACCATCGCAATACCAATAAGAATAATAATTTTATTCCTAAGAATTAGTCTTGCTGTAACATCCCAAAAATCTTTTGTAAAAAGTTTAAACATGCTTTAATATAAAGATGCGCAAAGGTAGAAAAAACAATGTATTGGCATAGTAAATAGCTTATAATGTTATATTAAAAGTAAACTTAAATGCAACATTATCGGTTATGCTTGGTAAGTGGTATGCACCGTATCTATATGTGAAGCTTAAGCCAAAACCAAAAAATAGTTTATTCATTTCGAAACCAGATTCGGTAAATCCTTTTTTTAATGAATTAAAAGAAATATTTTCATGTCTTTCGGGGTTTTTAATATCTCCAATTGCATAACGAGAGATTAAAACCATTTGAGGTTTAAAACGTTTAGAAATATTAAAGGGCTTTAAATAATGCTTAAGTTGCACGGTTGTAAATTTATCTGAAAAAAATTCATTAAAAAACATGGTTTCAAAACTGTTAAGACCAGCAACAGAAAATCGTTGCATAATGGTTTCATTTCTTATGTTATTAGGGTAGGCATGATATAAATGTGTTAATGGAGTGTCTCCCCCAACGAGTCCAGAAACAATTGTTAATTCTGAAAGATGATTATCTATTTCTCCTAATCTGTAAATAGTTTTAAAATCGACTTTTGAAAAGTTGAAGTCACCCTTAAATACATCTTTAAAACTTTTGGTATACTGAATAGAAAATTGTGGATAACCTCTTTTTGTTTCTTTTAGTTTTCCTTCTGAAGACTTAAACTTACTAAAGGGACTCCATTGTAACCCGAATCTAGCGGTACTCAAATCAAATTGACTAATGGAATTACCATTTAAGATGAAATTATAGCTATAAGTTGGGTCTATTTTACTAAGTGCAAATTGTGTTTCTGTTATAAGTTTTGGATATATTTGGTGCTCTAATGCTATGGCCTTGGTAATATGTTTATGAAATAAATCGATGTTTAAAAGTCTAGGCTCGAAAAATTGAAAAAACCTGTTGTCTGTCAAGAAAATAGAGCTTCCAGTTTCTTGTAAATCGTCAGTATATGATAAGTTTACCCATGTATTTGTTTTTTCAGCAAGTCTTAAACCACCTCCAATGCTATATTTAAAGCGATGATCCCGAAACCCATAAACGACATAAGAATTTAAGCGGTATTTTTTAGAAAACGCATCATTTGTTACGCCACCAATCCCTGTTCTTACTCCCTCGTATTGATTGTATTTTATTAAGTACCTAAGATCGGCGTTAAAATATTTAGTAGGTAAGTAACCATTCCCTATTTGTTTGAGAAAGGCACTTTTTTTAATCGAATCTTGAACTGGAGCAGATTCGTTAATAGAGGAAGTTTGGGCTTGTGCCAATGCTGAAAATAAAATAAAAATTAGAAACGAATAAAATTTCAGCATTAGAAAATTAAAGCTAGGGTTATAAATAAAAAAGCGACATTGTAGTCGCTTTGGTAATTATACAGTCATAATCTCTTTTTCTTTATTGTCAAAGAGGTCATCAACTTTTTTAACGTAACTATCTGTCATTTGTTGTACGTCTATCTCTGCGTTAGCTTTTAAGTCTTCAGAAACATCATCAGATTTTTTAATGTCGTTATTGGCATCTTTTCTTGCAGATCTTATACTTATTTTAGCTTCTTCAGCTTCAGATTTGGCTTGCTTAGCTAGGTCGCGTCTTCGCTCTTCGGTTAAAGGAGGCACATTTATAATTATAGTTTCACCATTATTCATGGGGTTAAAACCAAGATTAGCATAAGCAATACCACGTTCTATTTCCTGTAGCATATTTTTTTCCCATGGTTGTACCGTAATAGTTCTGCCATCGGGTGTATTTACGTTGGCCACTTGATTTAAAGGCGTCTGTGAACCATAGTAATCTACCATAACACTACCTAGCATAGAAGGGCTTGCTTTACCAGCTCTAATGTTAACAAATTGCTTTTCTAGATGTTTAATAGCATTATCCATGGCTTCATTTGCCGTATCTAATATAAATTGTATGTCTTCATTCATTGTTTTAAACTTTTATGTCAATCAATGTTTCAAAAATTACGCCAATTTTTTTAAAACTGAAACAAGAACTAAATATTAACTTCTGTTCCAATATTTTCTCCCGAAACAACTTTAAGTAAATTACCTCTTTTATTCATGTCGAATACAATTATAGGTAGTTTGTTTTCTTGACTTAAAGTAAATGCCGTTGTATCCATTACCTTTAGACCTTTACTCAATACGTCTTCAAAAGATATAAAATTAAATTTTGTGGCTTTGGTGTCTTTTTCAGGATCTGTATTGTAAATCCCGTCTACGCGAGTTCCTTTTAAAATAACATCTGCTTGAATTTCGATAGCTCTTAATACTGCTGCAGAATCTGTTGTGAAATAAGGGTTTCCTGTTCCGCCTCCAAAAATAACAACGCGTCCTTTATTTAAATGACTCAAGGCTTTACGTCTTATAAAAGGTTCGGCAACTTCGTTAATTTTTATTGCTGTTTGCAGTCTTGTTTTTAGTCCAGCATCTTCTAAAGCACCCTGAAGAGCCAGTCCATTAATTACAGTTGCAAGCATTCCCATATGATCGCCTTGAACACGATCCATGCCATTACTAGCGCCGGCGACACCTCTAAAAATATTACCTCCTCCTATTACAATGGCAACTTGTACTCCTTTATTTGTAATCTCTTTAATATCCTCTGCATATTCTGCTAATCGCTCTGGGTCAATACCATATTGGCGATTTCCCATTAAAGCTTCACCCGATAATTTTAGAAGTATTCTTTTGTATTTCATTAAACAATTTCTATTGCTGATTTAAAGTCTATGTAATTTGTCTATTACCATTTGTTATCACTAACATAATAATTAAGACGCATTTTAGTTCCGCTTTGGAGTTTAGCAAAGCTAAACATTTTTTTTATTTTTTGAATTTACTCTGAAGCTCTTTTTTAATCAAAAAAAACCATCGTGCTAGCTAGCACGATGGTTTTTAAAATTATATGAAATGTCTCTATTTTATCCTAGAGTTACACGTTTAAAACTTGTAATTTCTACTTCACCGTAAGATGAAACGTAAGCTGCAACAGTTTTCTTTTCATCTTTGATAAACTTTTGATCTAATAAACATTGTTCTTGATCTAAAGTTGTATTATCAGAAATGAATCGCTCCATTTTACCTGGTAAGATTCTGTCCCAGATTTGCTCTGGCTTACCTTCAGCTTTTAATTCAGCTTTAGCAGCTTCTTCGGCTTCTGCAATAACCTCAGGTGTTAATTGTGCCATTGAGATATATTGAGGTACGTTTTTAAGTGTTTTTCCTAATCGTCCTAATTCAATATTGTCTTTTTCAATAACAGCAATTCTTGCTTCAGTTTCAGAAGCAATAAATGCAGGGTCAAAATCTTTATATGATAGCGTTGTAGCTCCCATAGAAGCAATTTGCATGGCAACATCTTTACCTAAAGTTTCAATATTGTTAACTACGCTAGAAAAACCAACAATAGCAGCAATTTTGTTAATGTGAACGTAAGCACCAACATAAGCAGCTTCGATTTTTTCGAAAGCATTAATCTCTAATTTCTCGCCAATTACACCTGTTTGTTCAATTAATTTATCGGCTACAGTCATTCCTCCAAAATCAGCAGCTAAAAATTCGTCTTTAGAGTTAGTATTTAAAGCAATGTCTCCTAATTGATTAGCTAAGGCTAAAAAGTTTTCGTTTTTACCAACAAAGTCAGTTTCACAGCCTAAAACAATAGCAACTGCAGCGGTATTATCTGCATTTATTTTTGCAACCGCAGCACCTTCACTAGATTCACGATCTGCTCTTTTTGCAGCAACTTTTTGTCCTTTTTTACGTAAAACCTCAATAGCTTTATCAAAATCACCTTCCGCTTCTACTAAAGCTTTCTTGCAGTCCATCATTCCTGCACCAGTAGCTTGTCTTAATTTGTTTACTTCTTGGGCTGTAACTTTTACAGTAGTACTCATAATTATTATAATTTAAAAAAGTCGTTCAATTTATTTTCAACAGAGAAAAAGAACTAAACGACTTATTTGTGTGTATTGTGTTATTTATTCTTCTTCTTCAGCAACAGCTTTTTTGGCTGGTGCAGCTTTTGCTTTAGGAGCAGCCTCTTTTTCAGCTACTACTTCAGTTTTTGCTTCCACTTCTGCTTTAGGAGCAGTAGCAGCCTCTTTTTCAGCTTTACGTTCTGCCAATCCGCCAGATACTGCAGATGCAACATGCGTTAAGATTTTATTTATTGATTTAGAAGCGTCATCATTTGCTGGTATTACATAATCAACCTGACGTGGGTCAGAGTTGGTATCAACCATTGCAAAAATTGGAATGTTTAATTTTTGAGCTTCTTTAATCGCGATATGCTCACGCTTAATATCTACAACAAATAAAGCACCTGGTAAACGTGTCATGTCGCTAATAGAACCTAAGTTTTTTTCTAACTTAGCTCTTAAACGATCAACTTGTAAACGTTCTTTTTTAGATAATGTCATGAAGGTACCGTCTTTCTTCATTCTATCAATTGATGCCATTTTTTTAACGGCTTTTCTAATAGTAACAAAGTTGGTTAACATACCACCTGGCCATCTTTCTGTGATGTAAGGCATGTTAATTTCGCTAGCTTTTTCAGCAACAATATCTTTTGCTTGTTTTTTTGTTGCAACGAATAAAATTTTACGTCCAGAAGCTGCAATTTTAGCAAGTGCTGCTCCAGCTTCATCAATTTTAGCCGCTGTTTTGTAAAGGTTTATAATATGGATACCGTTACGCTCCATATATACGTAAGGCGCCATGTTTGGATCCCACTTACGTGTAAGGTGTCCGAAGTGCACACCTGCTTCAAGTAATTCTTTTACTTCTACTGCCATTTTGTAATAGTTTACGTTCTGTTGAATTAGCAATGATTAAGTGGTCATTTTTAAAAATTCGCCTTAACCATTTAGATGCTAAACTAAATCCTGTTTTTACACTAGGACAACAATAACTGTTTTTTAATTTATTATTTTGTTTTGAAAATGATAAAGGAATCTGATATACAGATCCTGAACCATGTCCAGGATATTAACGTTTAGAGAATTGGAATTTTTTACGCGCTTTCTTCTGTCCGAATTTTTTACGCTCCACCATTCTTGGATCTCTTGTTAATAAACCTTCTGGTTTAAGTGTTAATCTGTTTTCAGCATCAACTTCGCACATTGCACGAGAAATTGCTAAACGAACAGCTTCTGCTTGTCCAGTAATACCACCTCCATATACATTTACTGTAATATCAAAGTTGGCGTCATTGTTAGTCAAAACTAATGGTTGTTTTACTTTGTACTGTAAAGTAGCGGTAGTAAAATAATTAGCTAAGTCTTTTTTATTGATTGTAATGTTACCTTTTCCTGGGGTAACATAAGCGCGCGCAACAGCCGTCTTTCTACGGCCAATTTTGTGAATTACATCCATTATTTGAATTCGTTTAAGTTAATTGTTTTAGGTTTTTGAGCTTGATGTTTGTGCTCTGAACCAACAACAACTGTAAGATTACGGAATAAATCTGCACCTAATTTGTTTTTAGGTAACATTCCTTTAACTGATTTTTCTACTACTCTTGCTGGATCTTTTCCGTACAATTCTGTAGCAGTTAAACTTTTTTGACCTCCTGGATATCCAGTGTGACGAATGTATGACTTGTCAGTCCATTTGTTACCAGATAACGTGATTTTTTCTGCATTGATAATAATTACATTATCTCCGCAATCAACATGAGGTGTGAAGTTTGGCTTGTGCTTACCTCTTAAAAGTTTTGCAACTTTAGAAGCTAAACGACCAAGCGCTTGACCTTCAGCATCAACCAAAACCCACTGCTTATTTACAGTAGCTTTGTTTGCTGAAATCGTTTTGTAGCTTAATGTGTTCACACTTTTTATTTTTTCTTATTAAACATTCCTCTCTCAAAAAGAGTTTGCAAATTTACGATTATATATTTGATTACCAAATAGTGAAGTGAGATAATTTCATGTAATTTTTAATATTTAAAAAGTAAGGATAAAGGCTTAATAAAATAATTTAATTCTAGACTATCTATTGATATAGAATAATCTGTAAAATGCTTAAAAAACATGAAAGTAATTAATCAATGAATCTTATGAATATTCAAAAGAATTAGACAGATAATCTCAAGAGTCTATTTTTACCTATTTTTGCAGCACTATGGAGGACTTGAAACTTTCGGATTGGTTGCCTACCACAAACAAAGAGGTGAAAATACGCGGTTGGGATGCGCTGGATGTGATTTTATTTAGTGGTGATGCTTATGTAGATCATCCTACATTTGGACCTGCAGTAATTGGACGTTTGTTGGAAAGTTTTGGTTTGCGGGTGGCCATTGTACCGCAACCGAATGTGAATGATAATCTTCAGGATTTTGTGAAATTGGGGGCACCTAAATTGTTTTTTGGAGTAACGGGTGGCTGCATGGATCCTATGATTAGCAACTACAATGCGAATAAAAAACGTCGTGATAAGGATGCATATACACCGAATGGCGATATTGGGTTTAGGCCCGATTATGCAACAACGCTTTACTCTAAGATTTTAAAAGATAAATGGCCTGATGTGCCTGTTTTGCTTGGTGGTATTGAGGCATCGTTACGTCGTGTAACACATTATGATTACTGGAGCGATACGCTGATGCCTACTATTTTGGAAAGCTCGAAAGCCGATATGTTGGTGTATGGAATGGGTGAGCAACCGCTACGAGAAGTGGTGCGTTTAATGCAAAAAGGAGTGCCGTTTTCTAGTATTACAACTATTAAACAAACGGCTGTTTTATTGGATACTGATGCAAAAATTCCGAAGAATAGTAATTGGGAAGATGTTGAAATTGCATCGCATGAAGTTTGTTTGAAGGATAAAAAGAAATATGCTTCTAATTTTAAAATTATAGAGCAGGAGAGTAACAAATTAGCTGCTCGTAGAATTTTTCAGAAGGTAGGCGATAAAACCTTGATGATTAACCCGCCTTATCCTACCATGACTGAGGATGAAATTGATGCCTCTTTTGAGTTGCCTTATACACGTTTACCGCATCCAAAATATAATAAGCGCGGACCGATACCTGCGTTTGAGATGATTAAGTTTTCTATTAACATACATCGAGGGTGTTTTGGAGGGTGTAGTTTCTGTACTATTTCTGCACACCAGGGGAAGTTTATTGCGTCTAGGAGTCAGGAATCGGTATTGCGAGAGGTAGATAAGGTAGCAAATATGCCAGACTTTAAAGGATATTTATCTGATATTGGTGGCCCAAGTGCGAATATGTATAAGATGAAAGGGAAAGTGCAATCGATTTGCGATAAGTGTGTGGCGCCTTCATGTATTTCGCCTGTGATTTGCAGTAATCTGGACACGTCTCATAAGCCTTTAACAGATTTATATCAAGCGGTTGATAGTCATCCGAAAGTGAAGAAATCGTTTATTGGATCGGGTATTCGCCATGATATGTTGGTGCCTGAGTTTAATAAAAATGCCGACCCTAAAGAGTTGGATGATTATACGGAAGAGGTGATGACAAAGCATGTGTCTGGACGTTTAAAAGTAGCGCCAGAGCATACGAGTGACCCTGTATTGAAATTGATGCGTAAGCCATCGTTTAGTTATTTCCATAAGTTTAAGGAGCGTTTTGATAAGATTAATATTAAGAAAGGGTTGAAACTACAATTGATACCGTATTTTATTTCAAATCATCCTGCTTGTGAAGCTGAAGATATGGCTAATCTGGCTGCAGAAACTAAAGACATGGGCTTTCAGTTAGAACAAGTTCAAGGCTTTACACCAACACCTATGACGGTGGCGACTGTGATATATTACAGTGGGTATCATCCATATACTCTTAAAAAAGTTAGAACCCCGAAGACTAGAAAAGAAAAGGATGAGCAGCATCGTTTTTTCTTTTGGTATAAGGACGAAAACAAGGCTTGGATTAAAAACACCTTAAATAAGTTAGGACGTCAAGATTTATTAGATGTTTTACTACCTGCTAAAACTGAAAAATGGCGTAAAAATAAACCTAGAGATGAAGCAAAACATACCTTTGATGATGCGGTGCCTTATAATGAACGGAAGAATAAAGCTAAGTTTAGGAGTAAGAAGAAGCGGAGGTAGTTTTACTTTTGTTTTTTAATAAATGCAAAAAAAGACTAAGTTTATTTTCTAAAAATAGAGGATTTAATATTCAAATTTTTATCAAGAAAATATTCGATGGAAGTTTTTAACACCCCAAGTCCATATTTACAACTTCTTTTAAAATTTATTGAAGAGGCGTCTTCAAAATATTTTGTAGGACATGTAATTTCTGCAATTTCATAATTATTGTAACATATTTGTGCTAGCATTTGATTATCAAAAACAAAATCATCAGAATTTATATTGAAATTTATTGTATTTAAAACTTCAGATGAAAATGCTCTGTACCCTGAATGATACTCTGAAAGTTTTTGTTTCATAAGGATATTTTGAAATAATGTTAAACAACGGTTTGCAAAATATTTGTAATAAGGCATACCACCTTTTAAAGCTCCCATTCCTAATATTCTTGAACCTAGAACAACATGATATAAATCGTTAGCAATTAAGTAGCACATTGAATGAATTAGCTTTGGGGTGTATTGGTAATCTGGATGTAACATAACAATAATATCTCCATTTAGCTCTAAAGACTTATTGTAGCATGACTTTTGGTTGGCTCCGTACCCAGAATTAATTTCGTGTTTGATGATGTGTTTAATATTTAATTCTTGAGCAACTATAAATGTGTTGTCGGTACTATAATCATCAACTAATATAATTTCATCAACAATATCAAAAGGGATTTCTTGATATGTTTTTTTTAAAGTTTTTGCAGCATTATAAGCGGGTAAAACAATTATAATCTTTTTATTGTCAATCATTTTAATTTATCTGGTTTTAGATAATTTAACAAGTTCTAATTCATCTTTTTTATAGATGGAATTGCCCTTAGACTTGATCCATTTGTATGTTGATTTATCAAGATCTATTATATTATGATTAAGCAAAACATAATCAGCGACATATTTATTTATTATACCTTCTCTTATTGAGTCAGTCGTTGATTTTGAAAAAAAAATGTTTAAATTTTGTCTTCTTTCAACTATATCATCTACCCAATAAAGCGGATGCCCTGATGATAATACTTTACCGTTAAAAGCAGGAATCATCCAATTTGTAAGGCCATGAGACAGTATTAAGTCATCTGACTTAACCATGGTTTTGAGAAATGAAAATTTTTCATAGTAGCGAATATCTTTTTCTTTAAAAACTTGTATAAAGGTATGATAGTTGTCTCCCTTATTTATAATAACTGATGCAAAAAAAGCTACAGATAGTATTGTCAAATAGATTTTGTTCTTAAAACGGGATTCTTTGATTAAATTATAAATAATGTAAGCTATAAGAAAATGACCAAGCATCATAATATTAGAAATGACTCTTGAAAATCCATATACCCCAAGAATATATCCTCCTATATAAATCAAGAAAAGTAGAGTTATCGTAATTAATAAAAAATCAATGATATGATCTTTTTTGTAGAAAAAAAGATAAGGAATGATGGTTAATAGCGGCCAAATTCTTTTATAAAAGTCTTTGTAAAGCTCTATTGAATCACTATGGAAATCTGCGGTATTTCCGCTTAACAAATCAAATAAATTGTAGTAGGGCCATAATAAACATAATATCAAACTAGGTATTATTATTTTTGATGACTTTAAAAAGCATTTCTTTACAGAATAGCCATTATAAACAAAATAAATAGCAACAATTGAAACGTTAAGCGGGATTACAGTAGTAGGATGTGTAATAGCAACAACAGAATTTAAAGCAATGATTCCTGATAAAAAATAATAATTATCTTGCTTTATGTCCCTTAGTACAACCGCTAAAATTAGAAAGACCAAAGCCATAGCAAACGTTGATGGGTATGGCAGTACGTAATGTAAAGTTGTAAAATGGAAAAAACCGCTCCATTTGTAGGGATTATTACCCCAAAAAAATAAAGTAAGTATCAAGCTTATTGAAGCGATAATGTTGTAATCTTCTTTAAATAAAGATTTACAAAATAAGTAGAAACTAAAAAGGAAAAAGATTAGATTAAAAAAGGCAAAAAACTCAAGTGATTCTATGGGACTAAAACCCGAAATTTTAGAAAATAATGAAACAACAACAGAATAAGGGGAAAAAAATGCATGGGGTATATCTGCCCTTATCATTGGATTTGTTGGGTTTGCTAAATTGTTTGTCAGTTCCTTTACAACAGCACAGTGTTCCCAAAAATCTCCAGACCACCCTCCCTGTAAAATCATTATTACTCCATAAACACCTAATGTAGTAGCTAGGATTAAATAATTGTATTTAGATTTTAAAACTTTCATTCTAATGCGCCTCCAACCAATTCAAACCAGTATCCAACTCCACATCCAATGGCACATCCATTTTAAAAGCATTTTCCATTTCAGATTTTACTAATGTTTTGATGGTTTCTAGCTCAGGTTTAAAAACATCAAACACCAATTCATCATGTACTTGCAATAGCATTTTTGTTTTAAAATCGCCTTCTTGAAGCTTGTTGTGAATATTAATCATAGCAATTTTAATAATATCGGCAGCACTCCCTTGAATGGGTGCGTTAACGGCATTACGTTCTGCAGCGCCTCGAACTACTGCATTACGAGAATTGATATCTTTTAAATAACGGCGACGTCCTAAAACGGTTTGTACATAGCCATTATCACGAGCAAAATCGACTTGCTCGCTCATGAATGCACGAAGTTTTGGATAGGTTGCGTAATAGGTGTCAATAAGTTCTTTGGATTCACTTCTGGATAAATCGGTTTGATTACTTAGCCCAAAAGCAGAAACACCGTAAATAATTCCGAAGTTTACGGTTTTAGCATTACTTCGTTGCTCACGAGTCACTTCATTTAAAGGCACATTAAATACTTTTGAAGCTGTAGAGGCATGAATATCTTCTCCATTTTTAAAAGCTTCAATCATAGTTTCTTCTTTGCTTAATGCGGCAATAATACGGAGTTCGATTTGTGAGTAATCGGCAGCTAATAAAATGTAGTCCTCATTTCTAGGAATAAAGGCTTTACGCACTTGTCGCCCACGCTCGGTTCTGATTGGAATATTTTGAAGATTAGGATTGTTGCTACTCAGACGACCAGTAGCGGCAACAGTTTGCATGTAATCTGTGTGTACACGACCAGTGACTTCTTCAACCTGAGTTGGTAAGGCATCTACATAGGTGCTTTTTAATTTTGAAAAGCCTCTGAAATCTAAAATATTCTGAATAATTTCATGATCTTTAGCTAAATAGCTCAGTACATCTTCAGCTGTAGAATATTGCCCTGATTTTGTCTTTTTTGGTTTGTCAACCAACTTTAATTTTTCAAAAAGAATAATCCCTAATTGTTTTGGCGATGCTATATTGAATTCTTCTCCAGCTTGTGTATAAATTTTACTTTCTAAGGCTTTAATGTCTTTATTGAGTTGCTCAGATAAACCATTTAAAAAGGCTTTATCCAAATTTATGCCTTCCAATTCCATAGCTGCTAAAACGCGTAATAATGGAATTTCAATATCATCAAAAAGTTTTTGGGTGTTGGCTTCTCCTAATTCATTTTGAAAATGTTCTTTTAACTGTAAAGTGATATCTGCATCTTCAACAGCATATTCGGTTTGCTTATCTATAGCTACTTCACGCATTGATAATTGATTCTTTCCTTTTTTACCAATCAAGGTTTCAATGGAAATAGGTGTGTAATTTAAATACGTTTCTGCTAGTACATCCATATTATGTCGCATATCTGGATTGATTAAATAATGCGCTAGCATGGTGTCAAACAATTTACCTTTAACAACAATATTATATTTTGCTAATACCTTAATATCGTATTTTAAATTCTGACCAACTTTCTCGATGGTTTCACTTTCAAAAAACGGACGTAATTGTTCAATAAGTTCTTGAGCTTCGTTTTTATCTTCTGGAAATGGTAAATAAAAGCCCTTTCTAACTTCCCATGAAAATGCAATCCCCACCAATTCTGCTGTTAACGGGTTTAACCCAGTGGTTTCAGTATCAAAACAAACCGAAGATTGACTCATCAAATTTTTAATGAACAATTTAGTTGCCATTCCAGAGGCTACACTTTGATAAAAAT
Source organism: uncultured Algibacter sp. (assembly GCF_947487605.1). Lineage (GTDB taxonomy): Bacteria > Bacteroidota > Bacteroidia > Flavobacteriales > Flavobacteriaceae > Algibacter_D. The sequence goes on along the minus strand of NZ_CANKXK010000003.1, from coordinate 249,229 downwards.
GCGAAGTGGTTTCAGCTGTTTTACGTGTGTATTCATTAATTGTTTCGGTTTCATTTGTTGGGTCTGCTCCAAATAATGAAAATTGTCCTGCACCAGCAGAGTTAGGTGTTTTTGTTGACACCTTTTTTTCAGGGATAGACTTCTCGACTGCGCTCGAAGTGACATTAGTGGTGGATTCTTCTTTAGTAGTAGCAAAGGTTTTTAGGAAATTATCGGTAAGTCGTCTAAATTCTAGATTTTGAAATATTTCTTTAACCTTTTCAATATCGGGATGGTCGAGTTCAAAATCCTTGGCATTAAATTCCACAGGAACATCCAACATAATAGTCGCCAATTTTTTTGAAAGCAGTCCTAATTCACCATTAGCCTCCACTTTCTCTTTCATTTTACCTTTAAGCTGGTCGGTGTTTGCAAGCAAACCTTCCATACTTCCAAATTGTGCAATGAATTTTTTAGCTGTTTTTTCACCTACGCCTGGTAATCCAGGGATATTATCACTAGCATCGCCCATCATGCCTAAAAAATCAATCACTTGCATGGGGTCGGTCACTTCAAATTTTTTCTGCACTTCAGGAATACCCCAGGTTTCATAGCCTCCACCAAAAACGGGGCGATACATAAAAATGTTTTCGGTTACTAATTGCGCAAAATCTTTATCAGGGGTTACCATAAAGGTTTTATAACCCGCTTTTTCAGCTTGACGAGACAAAGTTCCTATCACATCATCAGCCTCATAGCCTTCCTTTACCATAATGGGAATATGCATGGCTTTTAAAATCTCATAGATGTACGGAACAGCTGTTTTTATACCTTCGGGTGTTTCATCTCTATTGGCCTTATATGCTTCGTACATTTCCACACGGTCTGCACTTCCGCCCTTATCAAAACAAACAGCTAAATGGTCTGGACGCTCACGTTTAATCACATCTAAAAGGGAGTTCATAAACCCCATAATAGCTGAGGTGTCTTCTCCTTTTGAATTGATTCTTGGGTTTTTTATAAAAGCATAATAACCACGAAAAATTAATGCGTATGCATCTACTAAAAAGAGGCGTTTTTGATCTGACATTTTGATTGTTTTGATGGAAAATCAAAGCTACAAAAAGTAAATGGTAATTGGTAACTTAAAAGTTTTGGTTTGTAGATGAATTTCGTTTATTTCTTAACAATTAGTTAAATAAGAATCGCTTATTTAATATTCACTTAGATTACCGTTATCTTTGGTGAAAAAGAAAAATGCGCTGGATTATTTTCTTATTCATATTTGTTATCATAGACATTTATGTATTTCAAGCTTTCAGAACTATTTCTAAAAATATTTGGTTAACAGTTGCATATTGGTTTTTAACTGTTTTGGTTTTAGGAAACTTTATCTATCAATTTTATGGTTTAAACAGAAGCGATTTTGGAAACTCCCAAGCGTTTGCATTTGGATTTTTAATTGCATTTCTAGTTCCTAAAATAATTGTTTTGGCTGTGATGTTTTCAGAAGATATTTTTCGAGTACCACAAGCCATTTTTCGTTATTTCACAGAAGGTTCCAATGCAGATTTAAAATACTTACCATCACGTCGATCTTTTATTTCAAAAATAGCTTTAGGCATAGCGGCAATACCATTTGGAGCAATTCTTTATGGAATGTACAAAGGAAAATACAATTTTAAAGTACTAAAATATACTTTAAATTTTGAAGATTTACCCGAGGCTTTTGATGGATATAAAATCACTCAAATTAGCGATGTACACTCAGGGAGTTTTGATAATGTTGAAAAGGTGAAATACGCCATAGATTTAATAAATGAGCAGGAAAGCGATGTAATATTATTTACAGGAGATATGGTAAATAATAAGGCAGAAGAAATGATTCCTTACTCTAAAATATTTAGTAAGCTAAAAGCTAAAGATGGCTTGTTTTCTGTTTTAGGAAATCATGATTATGGCGATTATGTTAAGTGGGATTCAGTTGAAGCTAAAAAGCAAAATTTAGAAGACTTAAAGAGTATTCAAAGAGAAATTGGTTTTGATTTATTATTAAACGAGAGCAGATACATTGAAAAGAAGGGAGAAAAAATAGCTTTGATAGGTGTAGAAAATTGGGGTGTTAGAGGTTTTAAACAAGCTGGCGATTTAAAAAAGGCAGTTCAAAATATAGGAGTTAAAGATTTTAAAATTTTAATGAGTCACGATCCATCACATTGGGAAAACCAAGTAATTCATGATGAATACCATTACCATTTAACCTTAAGTGGTCATACCCATGGCATGCAGTTTGGAATAGAAATACCAGGTTGGTTTAAGTGGAGTCCTGTAAAATGGCGTTATAAATATTGGGCAGGTATTTACAAAGAGCTGGGGCAATATATAAACGTCAATAGAGGTTTTGGGTATTTAGGATTTCCAGGTCGGGTTGGTATTTGGCCAGAAATTACAGTTATAGAACTCAAGAAGGGTGCTAGAAATGTATAATTTGTATTATTTGCTGTTTTTATAAAGAAATTGCTTATTTTTATGTTAACAGATTGATAAAAACATAGGTAAATATTGTATTTATTTATAATATTAAAAAAATATGTAGGTTTGTAAAAGTTTGTTTGACTAATAATTAAAAGAGTATGTCAAAATTTGGGGAACTTATAGATGTAGAAATTCCAGTACTGTTAGACTTTTATACAGAATGGAATGATCAATCTACAACTATGCACGCGGTGCTTAGAGATGTAGCTGCGGCACTAGGTGATAAAGCTAAAGTTATAAAAATTGATGTTGAAAAAAACGGTGAACTTGCTGAAGCACTTCGCGTCAAAGGACTACCTACTTTAATTATTTATAAAGATGGCGAAATGAAATGGCGTCAAAGTGGAGAGCAAGACGCTAATACGCTTATCGGGATTATTCAACAATATGTTTAAACGTTAACAGATTTAAACTTATACCCTTTTTTGCTAAAGTATTCTAACATTCTTGGCAATGCAAATTGCATGTTTTTTGATGCTTTTACACTGTCATGAAATACAATAATACTCCCTTTATTAGTTTTAGTAATAGCATTATTATAGCAAGTCTCAGGGTTTACTGTTTTGTCCCAATCAAAAGGTAAGATATCCCACATAACAATTTTATAACCTAGTTCAATAAGCTTTCTACCTTGTTTTGGTTTTATTTTACCGTACGGTGGTCTGAAAAGATTTACGATTAGCGATTTTTGATTAACGATAGATGAATTTGAAATTTCAGAATTTATTGTTGTTTGAGCGTCACAAATATTCTCCAAATAATCTTTGGTTTTAGTTTTCCATCCTTTTAAATGATTATGTGTGTGATTGCCAATTGCATGTCCTTTTTCTATAATATTCTGAAAAATAGCTGGATGTTTTTCAATGTTATTGCCAATGCAAAAGAATGTCGCTTTTGCATTATATTTATCCAATATATCTAATGTCCAATTAGTAATAATTGGCGTAGGACCATCATCAAAAGTTAAATAGATAACTTTTTCCTTAGTAGGGATATCCCAAATATAATTGGGAAACATTTTTTTAGCAACTTTAGGCGTTTTTATTGGCTTTAAAGTCATACCTTTTAATTGATGGCATCAATACTGCTATCTACTGGAATGTCTGCATCAATTCTTGGTTCTTCCTCTGGCTCATCATCACCATAAAAATGCTTGAATAGTTTTAGGTAGTTATTGAAAATATCACCTTCACTTTCAGCAAAATCTGGATCGTATTCAACCAGTACATCAATTAAACCCTTGTATCGTTGAATGTCTGTATAGATTTCTTCAAATAAACGTTCCTGATTTTTAGTTTTTAATCCACTGTAATAACTCAGGTTTTCTTGATATTTTACGGCAACGTCTTTAAATAGTTGCTGTGCTTTTTCTTTATTATCAACTTCGTAATAAGCACTAATATAGGGCTCTAAAAGGGTGTAATATCCAAAATAATCTACTGGCATATTAGTCATAGCTATATCAGCTATTTCTTCTGCTTTATCTAATTTCTCCTCGTTTATTAGCTGTTCTATCAAACGGGCTAAATTACCTCTGTAAGTAATAGAGTTTTTACGTGTTTCGGTATCATGATAAATATCTGGACTACCACTATTACCCCAATCCCAATTTTTTACTTTTTCATACATCAAGTCGCTATCTACACGACCCATATCAAATGGATTTGCTCTGTCAACAGGTGTTCTAATAGGGACTAATTTATAGCACATGCCATCTAATTGCAGATAATCTTTCATCCAAATATAATCGTCGTCGCCAAAGCTTCCGCCAGTAAAATAGATTGGGCGTGTCCAATCGTTGTTTGCCACAATGTCCAGCATTAAAAGCCTGTTCTTCAATAATGCATTCCCTTTTACTCTAATATAAATAGTGTCTTCAATTTTGCTTGCATCTTTAAGTTTTACTATACCGTTTTTAATGGCGTTTTCTTTATTTACAGAAAGCTTTAAGAACTCGGTAGGCAGGTAATTCGCATTTAAATCATGCGCTCTTACCTGTGCTAAATCAACTCCTTTTTGTTGTAGTACATATTGATATTTTGTTCTTGGATGATTGCTTGAAATAAAATTTAGAGCTTCTTTAATTTCTAAAGTATCTCTAATAACATTTTCTTTTATAACGTAGCGGTTAGTACCCCATTTGTAGTCATCATGCGTCAGTTGGGAAGGTATTGGGTCACTCTCATAAGCCTTACGCTTCATTTGATCGATATACCAATCGGTTTGAAATAAACTCGTATTAACTACACGAACATCGGTTCTATAACCTTCAATTTCTTGAGCATACCAAAGCGCAAATGTATCATTGTCCCCAATGGTAAATAAAATAGCATTTTCTGCACAAGAATCTAGGTACTTTCTTGCCATTGCTTTGGCTGTATATTTTCCAGATCTATCGTGGTCATCCCAGTTGTTGGCAGCTAGAATACTTGGGACTAAAATTAAGCAAGCCAAAGTTATTATGTGAGCTGTGTATTTCGACGTTAAATATTTTTTAAGCATATCATAGATGGCATATACCCCAAAACCAATCCATAGCGCAAACACATAAAAAGAACCCACAACAGAGTAATCCCGTTCGCGAGGTTCGAAAGGACGTACATTGGTATAAAATTGAATAGCTAGTCCCGTAAATAAGAAAAAGACAAGCATCACCCAAAACAGTTTCTTATCTGTGTTAAACAAAAAGAACATGCCTATAAGCCCTAGAATAAGCGGGAGAAAGTAATAGGTGTTTCTAGCTTTATTATTTTTTACATCACCTGGCAGGTTATCTTGTGAAACGCCCAAATGCCATTCATCAATAGGTTTTATGCCACTAATCCAATTACCATGATTGTCATACCTCCCTTGAAGGTCATCTTGCCTTCCAGTAAAATTCCACATAAAATAACGCCAATACATATAGCCTAATTGGTACTCTAGCATATAAGCAATATTGCTTCCCAATGAAGGTTTTTCAATATCTATATAGTCTTTAAATTGCTTTAAAAAGTCATTGTAATCTTCATAATCGACATTGCCTTGTACCACATCATTTCTAAAATTGGTAATGGCTGTACGCAATTCGTTTTCCATTTGGTATTCTGGCTTTAACTTAAAATTTAGGAAACCAGAAAAGAGCATATAATTTTCTGTATGTTCAGAACTCCACATACGTGGAAGTATGGATGCGTGTTTCGAATTATAATTTTGTTTCGCATTTTTATAATCGTTTACAACTACATATTCTCCTTTCTCATAGTCTTTTTCATATTTAGGTTTATCATCCACATAAGGATTTTCTTCATCTAAATAAGCGTATTGATCTGTAAATTGTGGGCCATAAAACAAATGTGTTTCTGGGTATTGTTCTAAGTTATAATATGCAAGAAGCTCTCTGGCACTCGATGGATTGTTTTCGTTAATAACAACATTGGCATTAGCCCGAATGGGTAGCATGAGCCATGTAGAAAAGCCTATAATTATAAAAGTTACACATAAAACCCCTGTGTTTAAATAGACGAAGCCTTGCTTTCGAGTATATTTTAAAGCAAAATGAATAAGCGCAATTATAAAAATTCCAGCTATAATAGATCCTGAATTAAAAGGAAGACCAACCGAGTTAACAAAAAAGATTTCGAAAGCACTAAATATTTTTAAAATATTAGGCGCTAATAGTTTAAAAACAAATAGAAGTATAGCAACAGAAACTAGATTAGCAATTATGAAGTTTTTTATGGTAATTTCTTTATAATTTTTAAAATAATAAATTAGTCCAATAGCGGGTATAGTAAGAAGCCCCATAAAATGTACACCAAATGATAAGCCTATAACAAATGCAATTAGAATAAGCCAGCGGTTTCCGCGGGGTTTGTCCATGTCTTGCTCCCAGCGTAATCCTAACCAAAATAACACAGACATAATTAACGTAGCCATAGCGTATACTTCAGTTTCTACAGCATTAAACCAAAAAGAATCTGTAAAAGCAAAAGCTAAACTACCCACTAAACCACTTCCTAAAATAGCGATGATTTGCGATTGCGTAAAGTCGTTTTTTTGTACGATTAGCTTTTTCATTAAAAGCGTAATTGTCCAAAACATAAATAATATGGTGAAAGCGCTAGAAACGGCACTCATCATATTCATCATCCACCCTATTAATTCATTATTACCAAAAGTAAACGTAGAAAAGAAGGCACCCATCATTTGAAATAAAGGGGCTCCTGGAGGATGACCAACTTGTAATTTTGATGAAGTTAATATGTATTCTCCTGCATCCCAAAAACTTACTGTAGGTTCAACCGTTAGACTATAAGTTATAAGCGCTATTAAAAAAGAGAACCATCCTAAAATAGTATTCCATTTTTTAAAGTTCAAATCTGCCATGTATATTGCTATTTGTTTGCTTGGGCGAATTTACTAATAAATATGATATCCCAAATATTTTTAAGTAAACGTTAAGTTTTCAATATTATTTTTCAAAAAAATGCTTGTGCAAATAAAACTTTATACTAAATTTGCACCTGCTTTAGCGAGCAGTAGCCGTTAAATTGCATATTGGCCTATGGTGTAACTGGCAACACGTTGGTTTTTGGTACCAAAGAGTCTAGGTTCGAGCCCTAGTAGGCCAACAAAAAATAAACCCTAATTATGAATATAGTTAGGGTTTTTCTTTTTAAGTAAATTAATGGATTAAGCTAGAAGTTTATACTTAGCGCAGTCGAAGTAGGTCCTAGTAGGCAAACATAATTGTAAAGTTCCAATCGCTTAGGTTGGGCTTTTTATTTTAAATTCTGCTAATATTTTAATTAAATTGTATTATATTTGCAGCGCTGAAAGGAAAAATAAAAGAGTTGAGGGGACGGAAAGTCCCCTCTTTTTATACTAAAAATGTTTAAAACTACAGTTAAAAATTTATTAGATCAGGCTTTAACAGAAAGAAGCGATTTGTTCCTCATTGAATTTTCAATTTCTGGAGACAATAAGATTAAGGTAGTTGTAGATGGCGATAATGGTGTTCTTGTTGAAGATTGCATGTTTATAAGTAGAGCTATCGAACATAATTTAGACAGAGAAGAACAAGATTTTTCTTTAGAAGTAATGTCTGCTGGAGCAACCTCACCATTGACCCACAAAAGGCAGTATAAAAAAAATTTAAATAGAGTACTTGATTTAAAAACGGCTTCCAACAAAATTGAAGGAACCCTTACAAGTGCTACAGACTCTAACATTATATTAGAGTGGAAAGTTAGAGAGCCAAAACCAATAGGTAAAGGCAAAGTAACTGTAAAAAAGCAAGCTAGTATTGCTTATGAAGATATTGTAGAAGCAAAAGTTATGATTAAATTTTAATTCAAAAGAGTTATGGAAAATGTCGCGTTAATTGAATCTTTTTCTGAATTCAAAGACGATAAGCTAATTGACAGAGTAACGTTAATGGCAATTTTAGAAGATGTATTTAGAAGTGCCTTAAAAAAGAAATATGGTGATGACGATAATTTTGATATCATTGTTAATCCAGATAAAGGAGATTTAGAGATATGGAGAAATAGAATAGTTGTAGCCGATGGTGAAGTTGAAGAACCAAACCAAGAAATTTCTTTAACAGAAGCTCGTAAAATAGAACCAGATTTTGAAGTAGGTGAAGATGTGTCTGAAGAAGTAAAGCTTATAGACTTAGGTCGTAGAGCTATTTTAGCGTTGCGTCAAAACCTAATATCTAAAATTCACGAACACGATAATACCATAATCTACAAGCAATTTAAAGACTTAGTTGGAGAAATCTATACCGCTGAGGTACATCATATTCGCCATAGAGCAGTTATTTTGTTAGATGACGAAGGAAATGAGATTGTTTTACCAAAAGACAGACAAATACCTTCAGATTTTTTTAGAAAAGGAGATAATGTAAGAGGTGTTATTGATAGTGTAGAGCTTAAAGGTGCTAAACCAACAATAATTATGTCTAGAAGCTCACCTAAGTTTCTAGAAAAATTATTCGAACAAGAAATTCCAGAAGTTTTTGATGGGTTAATCACCATTAAAAATGTAGTAAGAATACCAGGTGAAAAAGCAAAAGTAGCTGTAGATTCTTATGATGATAGAATCGATCCTGTTGGAGCTTGTGTAGGTATGAAAGGATCTAGAATTCATGGAATAGTGCGCGAATTAGGCAATGAAAATATCGATGTAATTAATTATACAAATAATTTACAGCTATATGTAACCAGAGCTTTAAGCCCTGCAAGAGTAACTTCAATTAAATTAAATGAAGAAACAAAACGAGCTGAGGTTATTTTAAAACCAGAAGAGGTTAGTAAAGCCATTGGTAGAGGTGGACACAACATTCGTTTAGCAGGTCAACTTACTGGTTACGAGATTGATGTGTTTAGAGAAGGTGCAGAAGAAGATGTAGAATTAAGAGAATTCTCTGATGAAATCGAAGGATGGATTATTGACGAATTTAGTAAAGCTGGATTAGATACTGCGAAGAGTATTTTAGAACAAGATATTGTAGATTTGGTTAAGAGAACCGATTTAGAAGAAGAAACAATAGGTGATGTGATTAGAATTCTTAGGGAAGAATTCGAAGAATAATATATATTTGAGTTTTTAAAGGCAATTTATGGCTGACACAATTAGATTAAATAAAGTATTGCGCGAGCTTAACATCTCTTTAGACCGTGCCGTAGAATTTTTGGATTCTAAAGGCATAGAAATCGAGAAGCGACCTACTACAAAAATTTCAGAAGAAACATACAATATTCTTTCTGATGAATTTGAAGTAGATGCTAACAAAAAAGTAGCATCTAAAGAGGTTGGTGAGGCAAAACAAAAAGAAAAAGATTTACTTCGCGAACAACGCGAGCGCGAGATTGAAGAAAAACAAAAAGTAGAAGCCAAAAAAGAAGAGGTAATTAAAGCGACTAAAACGCTTTCAGGTCCAAAGCAAGTAGGGAAAATTGAATTAAACCCTAAGAAAAAAGAAGTAGCTCCTAAAAAAGAAGCTGAACCAGCTAAGGAAAAACCTGTTGAAGTTAAAGCCGAAGTTCCTGTTGCTCCTAAAAAGGTTGAAGAAAAACCAAAAGAAGTTAAAAAAGAAACAGAGGCGCCAGTAGAAAAACTCGTTGAAACAGAAGAAGGCTTAGTTCCTGAAGAAAAGGTTAAAACTCAGTATCAAAAACTAACAGGTCCTAAAATATCTGGGAATAAAATTGATTTAAGTAAATTTAATAAGCCTAAGAAAAAGAAGGAAGAAAAGAAACCAGACACTAAAACTTCTGAAGGAGGTGCAGCAAGCGCAAACAAAAAGAAACGTCGTCGTATTAGCAAGGTCGATTCTGGTAATAGTGGTCAACAAAGAGGCGGGAAACCAGGAGGTAATGGCAGATTCAATAAAGGCGGAAATAAACCTGGACAAGGAAGACGAAACATTGTTAAGGAAGAGCCTAGTGAAGAAGATATTAAAAAACAAGTACGTGAAACACTAGAAAAACTTCAAGGTAAATCTAGCAAAGGTAAAGGTGCCAAATACAGAAGAGATAAGAGAGATCTGCACAGAGAACAATCTGAAATAGATCAGCAAATAGAAGCAGCAGAAAGCAAAATACTTAAAGTAACAGAATTTGTTACCGCTAGCGAAGTTGCAACCATGATGGATGTTGGTGTAACTGAAATTATTTCTGCTTGTATGTCTTTAGGTATGATGGTTACCATGAACCAGCGTTTAGATGCAGAAACATTATCTATAGTAGCAGAAGAATTTGGATATAAAGTAGAATTTATAACTGCAGATATTGAAGAAGCAATAGAAGAAGTTAAAGATAAACCAGAAGATTTAAAACCTCGTGCACCAATTGTAACAGTTATGGGGCATGTCGATCATGGTAAAACATCACTTTTAGATTACATTCGTGAAGAAAATGTAATTGCTGGTGAGTCGGGTGGCATTACGCAGCATATTGGTGCGTATGGTGTACAACTTGAAAGCGGACAAAAAATAGCATTCCTAGATACTCCAGGTCACGAAGCTTTTACAGCTATGCGTGCTCGTGGTGCTCAAGTTACAGATATAGCTATTATTGTAGCAGCAGCAGATGATGATATTATGCCGCAAACAAAAGAAGCTATTTCCCATGCTCAAGCTGCGGGGGTACCTATTGTATTTGCAATTAATAAAATAGATTTACCAGCTGCTAACCCAGAAAAAATTAAAGAAGGTTTAGCAAACATGAACCTATTAGTTGAAGATTGGGGAGGAAAAGTTCAGTCTCATGATATATCGGCTAAAATGGGTACTGGTGTAAAAGAATTATTAGAAAAAGTATTGCTTGAAGCTGAATTATTAGAGCTTACAGCAAATCCAAATAAACCAGCTGTAGGAACAGTAGTTGAGGCCTTTTTAGATAAAGGTCGTGGTTACGTATCTACAATTTTAGTTCAAGCAGGAACTTTAAAAATTGGAGATTATGTATTAGCAGGTCAACATAGTGGTAAAGTAAAAGCCATGCATGACGAACGTGGTAATGACGTTATGGAAGCTGGCCCATCAACACCTGTATCTATTTTAGGATTAGATGGGGCACCTCAAGCAGGCGATAAATTTAGTGTATTTGAAGACGAGCGTGAAGCAAAACAGATTGCAACTAAACGAGCACAGCTTCAACGTGAGCAATCGGTTAGAACACAACGTCATATTACATTAGACGAGATTGGTCGTCGTATTGCACTTGGCGATTTCCAAGAGTTGAATATTATTCTTAAAGGAGATGTGGATGGTTCTGTTGAAGCATTAACAGATTCTTTCCAAAAATTATCAACAGAAGAAATTCATGTTAACATAATTCATAAAGGTGTTGGTGCTATTACCGAAAGTGATGTGCTTTTAGCAACTGCATCTGATGCAATTATAATAGGGTTTAATGTACGCCCTGTTGGAAATGCGAGAATGATAGCAGATAAAGAAGAAATTGATATTAGAACATACTCAATTATATATGATGCAATAAACGATCTTAAAGACGCGATGGAAGGTATGTTGTCTCCAGAACTTAAAGAAGAGATTACAGGTACCGCAGAAATTAGAGAAATGTTTAAAGTTTCTAAAATTGGAACTATTGCAGGATGTATGGTAACCAATGGTAAAATACTTAGGTCTTCTGGAATTAGATTAATTCGTGATGGCGTAGTAGTTTACACTGGAGAATTAGCGTCGTTAAAGCGATTTAAAGATGATGTTAAAGAAGTTGCTAAAGGTTACGATTGTGGTATGCAAATTAAAAATTATAACGACATTAAAGAAGGCGATATTATTGAAGCGTTCCATGAAGTTGAGGTTAAAAAGAAATTAAAATAAAAACCTAAAAGTGTAAAAAAAGCGACCATTTTGGTCGCTTTTTTATTTATAATAATTCACGTTAACTTTTTTCCTTTTTTGGTTTAAAAACAAAAGCACTTGGAAATTCACGTTTAATCTTTTTTAAAGCCCTATCAGCTTCTAATCGTGTTCTAAAATTACCTGCCCAAATTTTAAAGTTGGGTGTTTCATAAACAATTTTTGAAGTCCAATCGTAATACTTACTATTAAAGTTCTTTCTAGCTGCTTCAGCACTAGAGCGATTGCCAGAGTAAATTTGAATTTTATAGTAGTTATTACTTTCTTTATTAATCTCTTTTTTAAGATTTAATAAAGTAATAATAGCTTCATCTTGATTTATGGATACAGTTCCTTGCTGTGCAAAACTATAGTTTGCAATAAATAAGCAAATTATTAACGCAGAAATACCTGTTTTTAAATGGAATAAATTCATATTTTAAATTGTTTATACAAATGTATACGATATTAACTTAATTCTAGTCTTTTTTATTATTTAGAATCCCTCTAAATTACCAATTAACAGTTCTGTAACATTTCTAAAATCGACTTTTAATATTACTTTTGCCTGAGATTTTATAACTGTGTTTTATCGTATTCTTATATGAAAAAACCATACCAAAGTTTAGAAGTTAATTTAACCAACAATATGAAACAGGTGATTCACCGTAAATTAAGTAGAAACATTCTTCGTTTAGGCTTAATTATTTTATTAGCGTTTACAACCTCTCTTTCGGCTCAAGAAGGAGATCCAGCAAAAGGAAAATCATTATTCAACGCCAATTGTGCTGCTTGTCATCAATTAGATAAAAAAATGACAGGTCCTGCATTACGTAATGTAGAGGCACGTTTGTCTGATGACCAAGGTTTAGATAGAGATTGGATTTATGCATGGATTCGCAATAGCGCAGGTGTTATTAAATCTGGCGATGCTTACGCAAATAAAATATTTAATGAGTATAGTGGAGCAGCAATGACTGCTATGCCTCAATTAACAGATGAGGATATTAATAACATTCTAGCTTATACTGCTGAAGAGAAAAAAGCACCTGCACAAACTGCTGTTGCTGCCACTGGAGGAAATGCTGAGTCAGGTTCTTCTAACGGTATTACAAACGAAATTATTTTAGGGGCGTTAGCAATATTATTCATTTTATTAGCAATTGGACTGTATTTAGTTAACAAAACGTTACGTCGTTTTGCATCGGCTCAAAATATTGATTTACCAGAGTCTTCAGCTAGAACACCACTTTGGAAAGCTTTTGTTCAAAATCAATTTTTAATGTTGGTTACAGCTATTTTCTTTTTACTAGCCAGTGCCTACTTTGCCTATGGTTATTTTATGCAAATTGGTGTAGACCAAGGATATCAACCAGTGCAACCAATTCATTTTTCGCATAAAATACATGCTGGTGATAACGGTGTTGATTGTAAGTACTGTCATTCTTCAGCTAGAGTTAGTAAAACATCTGGAATTCCATCTTTAAATGTTTGTATGAATTGCCATAAGTCAATTTATGAGTATAATGGAGAAACTTCTCCAGAGTATACAAAAGAATTTTATGATGGAGAAATCCAAAAATTATATGCAGCCGCAGGATGGAGTGATGCTGACCAAAAATATACTGGAGATTCACAACCAGTTAAATGGGTGAGAATTCATAATCTACCAGACTTTGTGTATTTCAATCATTCACAACACGTTACTGTTGCTGGTGTAGAATGTCAAACTTGTCATGGTCCAGTAGAAGAAATGGAAATCATGTACCAGCATGCGCCGTTAACAATGGGTTGGTGTATAGAGTGTCATAGAACAACGAATGTAAATGTTCAAGATAATGCTTATTACGAAAAAATACATGAGCAGTTATCTAAGAAATATGGTGTAGATAAGTTGACTGCTGCTCAAATGGGCGGATTAGAATGCGGTAAGTGCCATTATTAAAAGAATAAAAATGTCACACTAAGCGCAGTCGAAGTGCTTTACATGTAAAAAAATTAATAAGAAGTAATTCAATTATATAATATGTCATCAAACAAGAAATACTGGAAAAGTGTTGAAGAGCTAAACGAAAATAGCTCTATTGTTGAGACGCTAAAACAAAACGAGTTTGTTAGTGAGATTCCTACGGATGAATTTTTAGGAGATAAAGATACATTAGAGTCTACATCAACAACGCGTCGCGATTTCTTAAAATATGTCGGGTTTAGTACTGCTGCGGCTTCATTAGCGGCTTGTGAAGGACCAGTAAAAAAATCGATTCCTTACGTTGTGCAACCAACAGAAATTATTCCTGGTGTTGCAAACTATTACGCAACTACAATTGCCAATGGTTTCGATTTCGCAAGTGTTTTAGTAAAAACGCGTGAAGGTCGTCCAATTAAAATTGAAAATAATACTATGGCAGCTACTAATGGTAGTGCAAATGCCAGAGTGAATGCTTCAGTTTTAGGTTTATACGATAGTTTAAGAGTTCAAGGGCCTAAAAAAGGAGGTGAATCTATTTCTTGGAGCGATTTCGATAGCGAAACAACCAAAACGTTAACAGATTTAGCTGCTGCCAATAAAGATATTGTTTTATTAACCCAAACTTTTGCAAGCCCATCGACTAGTAAATTAATAGCTGAATTTTCTGAAAAGTATGGTAATGTACGTCACGTTGTTTACGATGCCGTTTCAGAATCTGCTGCTTTGGATGCTTTTCAAGCAAAATATGGGGAGCGCGGCTTAGCAAATTACGATTTTTCTAAAGCCATGACCATTGTGTCTATAGGTGCAGATTTCTTAGGAGATTGGCAAGGAGGCGGATTTGATTCTGGATACTCAAAAAACAGAGTGCCAGATCATGGTAAAATGTCTAGACATATTCAGTTTGAATCAAATATGTCTTTAACGGGTGCCAATGCAGATAAGCGTGTACCTTTAACACCAACTCAGCAAAAACAGGCTTTAGCAAAGTTACATAGTTTAGTTGTTGGTGGTGCCGTGTCTACAGATTTACCAGAACATATAAATGAAGCGCTTCAAAAAGCAGCTTCTCAGCTTAAAAAAGCTGGGAGCAAAGGGTTAGTTGTTACAGGTATTCAAGATGTAAATGCACAAACGGTAGCTTTAGAAATAAATGAAACTTTAAATAGCAAAGCTTTCGATTCTGCGTCACCAATTAAAACAAGACAAGGTAGTGACAAAGCAGTAGCCCAATTAGTGGCTGATATGAATGCTGGTAAAGTTGGTGCTGTTATTATGAGTGGTGTAAACCCAATGTACACGCTACCAAAAGCTTCTGAATTTGCAGAAGGACTAAAGAAAGTAGATTTATCGGTTGCATTTTCAATGAAATCAGACGAGACATCGTCTTTAACAAATTATATTGCTGCTGCACCACATTATTTAGAATCATGGGGAGATGTTGAGTTAAAAAAAGGGCACTATGCCTTAACACAACCAACAATTCGTCCTTTATTTGATACAAGACAATTTCAAGAAGCTTTATTAAAATGGATAGGAAAAGATGTTTCTTATCACGATTATATTAAAGATGCTTGGGGAACAACTATTTTAGGAGGAAGTTCTTTCAATAAAGCACTACATGATGGTGTTTATGTAGGAAGTATTGATACAGAAATAGAAGAAACTTCTATTGTTTCTGAAGAGGAAGAAGTAACAGAAACTCCTTCTGGAAGTGCTGCAAGAGCTTTAGCGGCATCTGCAGTATCTGAAGGTTTAGAGTTAACTTTATATACCAAAGTAGGTATGGGTGATGGGCAACAAGCCAATAACCCATGGTTACAAGAGTTTCCAGATCCTATTACAAGAGCTTCTTGGGATAACTACTTAACTATTTCTAAAGCTGATGCTGATGAAAAAGGTTTAACAAACACACACGTTGCAAACGGTGCATTAAATGGAAGTTATGCAAATGTTACAGCAAACGGTGTATCGATTAAGGTACCAGTAATGATTCAGCCAGGACAAGCTAAAGGTTCTGTTGGATTAGCTTTAGGATATGGTAGAACTAATGGGTTAAAGGAAGAAATGCAAACAGGTGTTAATGCATATGCGTTATACCAAGATTTCAATAATGTACAGAATGTAACCATTGAAGTTGTAGCTGGTGAGCATGAATTTGCATCAGTTCAGTTGCATAACACGTTGATGGGTCGTGGTGATATTATTAAGGAAACCACATTAGAGATTTTCAATACTTACGATAAGGAAGATAAGAAACACGGTTGGAACAAGACTCCTGTAGTCTCTTTAAATCATGAAGAAACTCCAGTAACGTCTCCAGATGTAGATTTATGGGATGAATTTGATCGTTCGATTGGGCATCATTTTAACTTATCGGTTGACTTGAACGCTTGTACAGGATGTGGAGCATGTGTAATAGCTTGTCACGCCGAAAATAATGTACCTGTAGTTGGTAAGACAGAAGTACGTCGTAGCCGTGATATGCACTGGTTACGTATAGATAGATATTATTCATCTGAAGAATCATTCGAAGGTGATAATGAGAAAAAAGATAATATTTCTGGTTTAGGAAGCTCCTTAAGTGAGTTTGGTGAAATGGAAAGCGCTTCAGAGAATCCTCAAGTAGCATTCCAACCAGTAATGTGTCAACATTGTAATCATGCACCATGTGAAACTGTTTGTCCTGTGGCAGCAACATCGCACGGTCGTCAAGGTCAGAACCACATGGCTTACAACCGTTGTGTAGGTACTAGATATTGTGCAAATAACTGCCCATATAAAGTACGTCGTTTCAACTGGTTCTTATACAATGGTAATGATGAGTTCGATTATCATATGAATGATGATTTAGGACGTATGGTATTGAATCCAGATGTAGTTGTACGTTCTCGTGGCGTTATGGAAAAATGTTCTATGTGTATTCAAATGACACAGAAAACTATTCTTGATGCTAAACGTGATGGACGTCAAATTAAAGATGGAGAATTCCAAACAGCATGTTCTGCAGCTTGTAGTAACGGAGCAATGAGTTTTGGAGACATCAATGACAAGAAAAGTAAAGTTGCAAAACTTAAAGAAGATAATCGTATGTATCACTTATTAGAAAGTGTTGGTACTAAGCCTAATGTGCAGTATCAAACAAAAGTGAGAAATACAACTGAAGCATAAATCTAATTAAAGAATCAATTATATAATTATGGCGTCTCATTACGAAGCACCTATTAGAAGACCTTTAGTTACAGGCGAAAAGTCGTACCACGATGTTACTGTGGATGTTGCTGCACCTGTAGAAGGAAAAGCCAATAAGCAATGGTGGATAGTTTTTGGTATCTCACTTGCTGCTTTTCTTTGGGGAATTGGATGTATTATTTATACAATATCTACAGGAATTGGAACTTGGGGTTTAAATAAAACTGTAGGTTGGGCTTGGGATATTACTAACTTTGTTTGGTGGGTTGGTATTGGTCACGCAGGAACACTAATTTCTGCGGTACTTTTATTATTCCGTCAAAAATGGAGAATGGCAATTAACCGTTCTGCAGAAGCAATGACCATTTTCTCTGTTGTTCAAGCTGGTTTATTCCCAATTATTCACATGGGTCGTCCATGGTTAGGATACTGGGTGTTACCTATTCCAAATCAATTCGGATCATTATGGGTAAATTTCAACTCGCCTTTACTTTGGGATGTATTTGCGATTTCAACATACTTATCGGTATCATTAGTATTCTGGTGGACTGGTTTATTACCTGATTTTGCCATGTTACGTGATAGAGCAATAAAACCTTTCCAAAAGAAAATATATTCATTGTTAAGTTTTGGATGGTCTGGTCGTGCTAAAGATTGGCAACGTTTTGAAGAAGTATCATTGGTACTTGCAGGTTTAGCAACACCATTAGTACTTTCTGTACATACTATTGTATCGTTTGACTTCGCAACATCAGTAATTCCTGGTTGGCATACAACCATATTCCCACCATACTTTGTTGCTGGTGCGGTATTCTCAGGATTTGCGATGGTAAATACACTTCTTATTATTATGAGAAAAGTGTGTAACCTTGAAGATTACATTACTGTACAACACATCGAATTAATGAACATAGTAATCATGATTACTGGTTCTATAGTTGGTGTGGCTTATATTACAGAGCTATTTATTGCTTGGTATTCTGGTGTTGAATATGAGCAATATGCTTTCTTAAACAGAGCTACAGGGCCTTATTGGTGGGCTTATTGGGCGATGATGACATGTAATGTGTTTTCGCCTCAATTTATGTGGTTCAAAAAATTAAGAACAAGTATCATGTTCTCTTTCTTAATATCAATTGTTGTAAACATAGGTATGTGGTTTGAGCGATTCGTAATTATTGTAACCTCGTTACATAGAGATTACTTGCCATCGTCATGGACCATGTTTTCACCAACATTTGTAGATATTGGAATTTTTATTGGAACTATTGGATTTTTCTTTGTGCTATTCTTACTGTACTCAAGAACATTCCCTGTTATTGCTCAAGCAGAAGTAAAAACGATTTTAAAATCTTCTGGAGAGCGTTATAAGAAAATTAGAGAAGCAGGAGACAGTTTGGTAGGTACAGGTACTGATGAAAGAACCTCTGGTAAGAAAGTTAATAAATCAAAAAAATAAAAGTAGCATATGGAAGCTTCACAAGTAATTCACGCTATTTATACTGATGATGATGTATTGATGTCTGCTGTTAAAAAAGTAAAGGCAGATAGACATCATATAGAAGAAATATACACACCATTTCCAGTTCATGGACTAGATAAAGCTATGGGATTAGCACCTACTCGAATCGCTATTACAGCATTTATGTATGGTTTGGTTGGTCTTACCGTAGCAATTGTAATGATGAATTTTATCATGATTGAAGATTGGCCACAAAACATAGGTGGTAAGCCAAGTTTTAGTTATATAGAAAACATGCCGGCTTTTGTGCCTATTATGTTTGAGCTAACGGTCTTTTTTGCTGCGCATTTAATGGTAATCACATTTTATTTAAGAAGTAGAATGTGGCCATTTAAAAAAGCAGAAAACCCAGATCCAAGAACAACAGATGATCATTTTTTAATGGAAATTGCAGTTCATGGAAATGAGAAAGAGCTTCAAAGTTTATTAAAAGAAACAGGAGCAGTTGAAATTAATTTAGTTGATAAAGCCCATTAATAAATAATATGAAAAGCTTAATTAAGATATTAGTAATAGCAGTCGTTTTTGTAGCTGTGTCATGTAACAAGAGTTCAGCACCAAACTATCAATTCATGCCTAATATGTATGAATCTGCAGGTTACGAGACGTATGGAGAAGCTGCATTCCCAAATGGAGTAGAAGCACAATTACCTGCTGAAGGATCTATTCCTAGAGGATATGTTCCTTTCGATATTGAGAATTCAACTGAAGGTTACGAGTTGGCTAAAGCAACGTTAACAAGTCCGTTGGATTCAACACAAGTAGATTTAGCTAAAGGTAAAGAGTTATATGATATTTACTGTGGTATCTGCCATGGCAATAAAGGAAAAGGCCAAGGTAATTTGGTTAAAAGAGAAAAAATTCTCGGTATACCTAGTTATGATGATGTAGGGAGAGCAATTAATGAAGGAAGTATTTACCACACTATTTATTATGGTAAAAACGCGATGGGTTCTTATGCGAACCAATTAAATGAAGAAGAACGTTGGCAAGTAGTGTCATACGTTTTAAAGTTGAAAGCCGATTTAGAAAAGTAAGAAGATAAGATTATATAGATATGTACACATTTTCAAATAGATTAAAGACATTTTCTATCATTCTAATGGTTTTAGGATTGTTAGGTGTTGGATATGGTTTTATGTCATCTCATAAATCTTTAGACGAAGTAAAAACGATGCTTGCTGAAGAAGCTTCACATCATGGTGGGGGACATGCAGAAGAAGTTTCACATGCTGTTGCCGATTCTCATGATGCACACGCAGAGGAAGCATCACATAGCGATGAAGCTCATGGAGACGATGCACATCACGGAGATGCGCATGCAGAACATGTTATGCACCAAATTCATAACAGACCTTGGTCTGCATTGTACGTTGCTGCATTTTTCTTTATGATGATTGCTTTAGGTGTTTTGGCATTTTATGCCATTCAAATAGCTTCTCAAGCTGGATGGTCACCAGTACTTTTTAGAGTTATGGAGGGTATAACGTATTACTTACTGCCAGGAGCTTTAATTGTTGTTGCTATTGCAATCTTTTCTGGAGACCATATATTTGTTTGGATGAATCCAGATATGGTTAACCCAGAAAGTGATCATTATGATGCGTTGGTTGCTGGAAAATCGGGTTGGTTAAATAAAACAGGTTTTGTAATTCGTGCTCTTATATTTATTGGAGGATGGAGTTTATACAGATATTTTGCTCGTAAATTTTCGATTGCTCAAGATACAGCCGAAGATAATAAGAACTTTAAAAAATCATTCCGTATAGCTGCAGGATTCTTAGTATTCTTTATTTATACAGAATCTATGATGTCTTGGGATTGGATTATGAGTGTAGACCCGCACTGGTTCTCGACATTATTTGGATGGTATGTATTTGCAAGTATGTTTGTAAGCGGTATAACAGTTATTGCTTTAATTACTTTATACTTAAAATCTAAAGGGCAGTTAGAGTTTGTTAATGAAAACCACTTGCATGATGTAGCTAAGTTTATGTTTGCATTTAGTATTTTCTGGACGTATTTATGGTTCTCTCAGTTCATGTTAATTTGGTATTCTAATATTCCAGAAGAGGTTACTTATTTTGTAACGCGATTCAACGATTATAAATTACCATTCCTTGGTATGGTAGTTATGAATTTTGTATTCCCTATATTAATGTTAATGAATGCCGATTATAAGCGTATCCCTTGGTTTGTTGTTATGACTGGTCTGGTAATATTATTTGGACATTATATTGACATATTCAATATGATTATGCCTGCAACAGTAGGAGATAGATGGTTTATTGGAATTCCAGAGATAAGTTCCATACTGCTTTTTGCTGGGTTATTCATATTTATAGTATTTACAGCATTATCAAAAGCGCCTTTACTTGTTAAAAGATATCCTTTTAGAAAAGAAAGTGAAGAGTTTCATTATTAATTAAGATATAAATAAAGACGAACGATAACAATGACTGCTTTATTAACAATTATAGTTTTAGTATTTATTTTAATTGCCATCTGGCAAATGGTAAAGATTTTCGACTTGGCTCAAGCTAAGAATGAAAGCAATACTGGTGTTGCCACAGACAAGGACAATACATTAAATGGGTATTTAATGATGGGCTTCTTAGCTTTCATTTATGTAATTACCATTGTATGTTTTGTTAAATGGGGCGATTTACCATTAATGTCTAATTCGGCCTCAGCTCATGGGCCTACTATAGATAATTTGATGATTATTTCAATGATAATTATCTTTTTCGTGCAAACTGTTACGCAGTTTTTGTTACATTATTTCGCATATAAATACAAAGGGGAAAAAGGAAAGAAAGCCTTATTCTTTGCAGATAATAATAAACTTGAAGCTATCTGGACAATTATTCCAGTTATAGTTTTAGCAGGATTAATTATTTACGGATTAAATACCTGGATAAACATCATGGGTGTTGATGAAAGTGATGATCCACTAGTGGTAGAATTATATGCACAACAGTTTAACTGGAAAGCCAGATATGGCGGCGCAGATAATACATTAGGTAAGGCTAATGTTCGATTAATCGATATCGATCGTGCTAACATTCTTGGTTTAGACGAATCTGATCCAGATGCTCAAGATGATGTCATTACTACCGAGTTACATTTACCAGTTGGAAGACCTGTACTATTTAAAATGCGTTCACAAGATGTATTACACTCGGCATATATGCCACATTTTAGAGCTCAAATGAACTGTGTTCCTGGAATGATTACACAATTTGGGTTTACACCAACAGTTACAACCGCAGATATGCGCCAAACACCTCAAATGATAGAGAAGGTGGCCAATATTAATAAAATTAGAGTTGAAAACAGCAAACCTTTAATAGCAAAAGGAGAAGAGCCTTTAGAACGCTATGAATTTGATTACCTGTTATTATGTAATAAAATTTGTGGTAAGTCTCACTACAACATGCAAATGAAAATTGTAGTGGAAACTCAAGAAGAATACGATGCTTGGATGAAAGAGCAAAAGGAATTCAAGAATTCTCTAGTTAACTAATTAAAAAAAGAAAAAACGATACAAGATTATGTCAGCACACGCAGATACTCACGCTCACGACGACGACCACGGACATCATCACAAAGAAACGTTTGTAACTAAATATATATTTAGTCAAGACCATAAGATGATTGCTAAGCAGTACTTAATTACAGGTACTATTATGGGTGTCATTGGGGTTTTAATGTCTATGATGTTTCGTATGCAAATTGCATGGCCAGAAGAACCTAACGTGCTATTTGAAGCTTTATTAGGAAAATGGGCACCAGATGGTGTAATGGATGCAGATATTTATTTGGCATTAGTTACTATACATGGTACCATAATGGTGTTTTTTGTATTAACCGCTGGTTTGAGTGGTACGTTTAGTAACTTACTAATTCCATTGCAAATTGGTGCACGAGATATGGCATCTGGTTTCTTAAATATGGTTTCCTATTGGTTATTCTTTTTATCGAGTGTAATTATGGTAATTTCTCTATTTGTCGAGGCAGGACCTGCATCGGCTGGTTGGACAATCTATCCACCTTTAAGTGCCTTACCAATGGCTCAAGGTGGTTCAGGAATGGGTATGACGCTTTGGTTAGTATCTATGGCTATATTCATTGCATCATCATTATTAGGATCACTTAACTATATTGTTACAGTAATTAACTTACGTACCAAAGGCATGTCTATGACAAGATTGCCACTTACAATTTGGGCATTTTTTGTAACTGCTATAATTGGTGTAGTATCATTCCCAGTTTTATTATCTGCTGCTTTATTATTAATAATGGATAGAAGTTTTGGTACATCATTCTTCTTGTCAGATATATTTATTCAAGGAGAAGTATTACATTACCAAGGCGGTTCACCAGTATTGTTTGAGCACTTATTTTGGTTCTTAGGTCACCCAGAAGTATATATAGTAATTTTACCTGCTATGGGGCTTGTTTCAGAAATTATGGCATCAAGCTCACGTAAACCTATATTTGGTTACCGAGCAATGATTGCTTCAATACTTGCAATTGCATTTTTATCAACTATTGTATGGGGTCACCATATGTTTATATCTGGTATGAACCCATTCTTAGGGTCTGTATTTACTTTTACTACGTTATTAATTGCCATACCATCTGCGGTTAAAGCATTTAACTGGATTACGACGCTCTGGAAAGGTAATTTACAGATGAATCCAGCTATGTTATTTTCAATTGGGTTTGTTTCAACATTCATAACAGGAGGGTTGACAGGTATTATTCTTGGGGATTCAGCCTTAGATATTAATGTTCACGATACTTATTTTGTAGTAGCGCACTTTCACTTAGTAATGGGTATATCTGCATTGTATGGTATGTTTGCAGGAATCTATCATTGGTATCCAAAAATGTTTGGACGTATGCTTAATAAAAATTTAGGATATATCCATTTCTGGATTACTGCAGTTTGTGCTTATGGTGTATTCTTCCCAATGCACTTTATTGGTATGGCTGGATTACCACGTCGTTATTATACGAATAGTAATTTCCCATTGTTTGATGATTTAGCTAATGTGAACGTAATTATTACCATATTTGCTTTAATAGGTGGGGTTGTTCAAATCTTGTATTTATACAATTTCTTTACAAGTATATTTTACGGAAAGAAAACAGTACAAAATCCTTGGAAATCTACCACATTAGAGTGGACAGCACCTATAAAACATATCCATGGTAACTGGGAAGGAGAGATTCCTCATGTACATAGATGGGCATACGACTATAGCAAACCAGGACACGATGTAGATTTTGTGCCTCAGAATATTCCACTTAAAGAAGGAGAGGAAGAATTGCAACATTAAATTAAGATATTTCATAATATATTAAAAGCTCGCTTGAAAAAGCGAGCTTTTGTCGTTTAAGTGTCAAATATTTTCGATGAAATACAAAATAATTTAAAAAAATACGACGAAATACAAAAAAATCAGTTAAATTGCGTTCGAAAGAGCTGAAATAATTATCTAATACATTATTGATTCGGTTTTTTAAGGTTATTAATATTAATAATTATAAACTTAATCCAGTCATGAAAACAAAACCCTTATCTAGGCACCTACTTAGAATAGTATCCTGCATTTTGTTATTGTTATGGACAACCAATCAAGTTTTTGCACAATGTCCTAATATAGCAGACCCAAGTCCACCACCCATTTGTGATGCATCTGGTTTTACATTTAGTGATTTGGATGCTTTTGCGACCACTGGTGGTAACGGCATTGTTTGGTATAATGTTGCGACAGGCGGAACAGCTTATTTTGATACAGAATTAGTTTCAGAAGGTACTTATTATGTTGACGATAATTCTGGAATCTGTGGCACTAGAGAATCGATAACCATATCGTTTCAAGTTAGTCCATCTAATCAAAATTTAGATCGTCTTTACTGTAGTAATGAAAATCCAACCATTCAAACCTATATAAATGATGTATTGCAACCGTTTATTCCTTTTGGGGGTTCGGTTGAAGTTTATAATGATTCGCAGTTAACAGATCAGGCAAATTCCACCGATCCTATTTCGGTAGGTGCATTTAGCTATTATATCGTTTTTATTGATAATGGAGGGTGCGAAAGCCAAATTGAAATTGGAAATGTTGGTTTATTTAATTCACCACTAGACCCTACTCCTACAGACCCACAATTACTATGTTCAGCTTCGAGTCCAACTATTGCAAATTTAGATCCTGGTACAGCTTCAAGCCACAGTTGGTATGTAGATTTAGATGTATTTGGAAACCCGGTGCAACCAGCCTTGTCCCCGTCAACCCCTTTGATTGATGGAAATACTTACTATGTTCAAGTAGATGACTTCTTCTGCGATAGTAATCCAATTCCTGTAACTGTAAATATTGATACACCTGTAGATCCAGGAACACCTGCTAGTTTAGAATATTGTGAAGATAATATTCCAACAACAGATTTTGATTTGTTTAGCCTTTTAGGCGGTATGGCAGATACAACAGGGACATGGACAGGTCCTACTACGATTTTTAATGGACATCAAGGGAGAACAAATATTTCATCTTTAACAGCACCGAGTACAAATGTATATACGTATACCGTACCAAGTAATGGAGCATGTCCAGATGGAGTTTCAACTGTAACTATAACCTTATTTGAAATTCTGAATTCAGGAATACCTTCAGCGGCAAATCCAGCAAGCTATTGTGAAGCAGATTTACCCAGTGCATTCGATTTATTTAGTTTGTTAGATAATGAAGACCCCAATGGATTATGGACACAAGGGACTTCTAGTGCAGATCCTCCTGTGACGTCATCATTAAATTTAGTTGGCTTCACCCCTGGAACTTATAATTTTACATATACACAGAACTTATTGCCAAGTCCTTGTTTGGAAGAATCAACGACAGTACAAGTAACGGTATTGCAAGATCTAAATGCGGGTAATGCTATTAATCAGGTATTTTGTGAAAATGATATTGCTGCCAATTCACCGTTCGATTTATTCAACGCGTTAGACGGTTCTCAAGATAATAACTCTGGTACGTGGACAGACTCTAGTAACAATACGATTTCCAACACACTAGACATTACAGGTTTTACTGTCACGGGAAGCCCTTATACTTTTAATTATACCATTGATAATGGAACTTGTACAGATACAGAACCAATTACAATTACTATTGAGCCAGCTCCCGAATCGGGAACTCCAAATGCACCACTTGAATTCTGTGCTTCAGAATTAACGGCAGGTCAAACAGTTGATTTATTTGATTTATTAGAAGGCGAAGATCAAACAGGTACATGGAATGATGATAATGGTTCATCAGCTTTAGCTGGTAATACACTTACAGTAGATGGTTTAGGTGATGGAACATACAATTTTACTTTTGATGTAGATGCAGTAGGTTCGTGTGATGATGTTTTAGTAACAGTAACTGTTATTATAAACGACCCACCACCACCAACAGCATCTCCTAGCCAATCATTTTGCGATGCAGGAACTGTAGGAGATATTACAGTTACTGGAACAAACATACAATGGTACGACCAAGCAACGGGTGGTACACCTTTATCTGGAACAATCGATTTAACCGATGGCGGAATGTATTATGCAACTCAAACCGACCCTATAACAGGATGTGAATCTTCAGTTAGGACTTTAGTATCTGCATCAGTAAATCAAACACCAGTGGCTGGAAATGCAGGATCGCCAATAACCGAATGTAATAACAATAGTAGTATCGATTTATTTTCAACTTTAGATGGCACGCAAGATGCTGGAGGTATTTGGCAAGATAATGATAGTACGGGTGCTGTCTCTGGAAATAACTTAGATGCAACTAGCCTTACAGCAGGAACATATAATTTCACTTACTTTATTGCAGCAACTCCACCATGTATTGATGCTAGCGTAAGTGTAACATTAACAATAGAAGAATCTCTAAACCCTGGAACACCAGCATCTACTAATATATGTAGTGATGGAGGAACTACCGATTTGTTTCCGCTCTTAGGAGGCGCAGATACAGGTGGAACATGGTCTCCAGCATTAACGAGTACTACGGGAGTTTTTGATCCAGCAATAGATACACCAGGGGTTTATACATATACCTTAACCAATTCATGTGGAGATATAAGCAGTAATATTACAGTTTCTGTTACACAAGCAGCGAATGCAGGAACAGATAATTCAGTAACAATTTGTGTAGCCGATGGACCAACCGATTTGTTCGGTTTTCTAGGTGGTGCTCAAACAGGTGGAACATGGTCTCCAGCTTTAGCTAGTGGGACAGGAGTTTTTGATCCTTTGGTTGATATAGCAGGAGATTACGCCTATACCATTGCACCAACGGCACCTTGTACAAGTGGAGCAAGTGCAACTATTACTGCAACTATAGGTGATAGCCCACCACCAACAGTTATAAATTCGAACCCATCATATTGTTTAGTAGACAACCCAACCGTAGCAGATTTAGATATGAATTTAACTGCTACAGGAACGATTACTTGGTATACAGATGCGACATTGACTATAGTCTTAGCTCCAACAGATACGCTAGTTGATGATGAAGATTATTTTGCAACACAAACAGGTGGAAGCGGATGCCCATCTTCTGTTAGTGTTCAAGTAGATGTTACTATTAATGATACCCCAACACCAACGTTAAGCGACCCATCTTTAACTTATTGTATAAATGATGGCCCAACAATAAATAACTTAACCTCAAATATCGATTATGATTTATCATTGTTCAATGTCGTTTGGTATGATGCAATAATAGGAGGAAATGCTATTAGCGATACTTCTACATTATCTAATAACACAACCTATTATGCTGTTCTTGTTGATTCAGTAACAGGATGCGAGAGTAGTATCCGATTAGATGTTACTCCAGATTTAACTGGATGCGAAAAAGTAGTTTTTCCAGATGGATTTTCACCAAATGGTGACCCAGTAAATGAAACATTTGATGTCGAAAATTTAGATGTTCTATATCCTAATTTCGTCATGGAGATTTATAACCGCTATGGAAATCTAGTGTATAAAGGAAATGCAAGTACACCACGGTTTAATGGTAAATCGAACCAATCGGGAACTATAGGCAGCGCAGACTTGCCTGTAGGTGTGTATTTCTACATATTCAATTTTAATGATGGAATTAATAAGCCAGAACAAGGCAGATTATACCTAAGCAGATAATTTAGATAAAGCAAAATTTAGAAACGATGAAAAATTTAAATATATATCATAAAATAATTGCTTTGTTAAGTCTGACTTTAGTGTCATTACAAAGTTTTGGACAACAAGATCCTCAGTTTACACAATACATGTATAATATGAGTGTGATTAATCCAGCTTATGCAACTGCCGATGAAGGTATGCTGAATTTAGGTGGATTATATAGAACGCAATGGGTAGGTATAGAAGGAGCTCCTAAAACTGGAACCTTTTTTGCACACACACCTATTAACCAAAAAATAGAAGCAGGTATATCATTTACAAATGATGATATTGGCGATGTGGTTTCAGAGAATAATATCTATGCAGATTTTGCCTATGTATTACCTGTAGGGTTGGAAGGGAAATTATCATTCGGACTTAAAGCAGGGTTCACTTTCTTTAATGCTAATTTTGATGGATTTGTTTTGCAATCTGGAAATACATCAACCGATATTGCCTTTAATGATAATATTAGTAAAACCTTTCCTAATATTGGAATTGGTGCTTTCTATTTCACAGATAATTATTATTTGGGCTTGTCAGCTCCTAATATGTTAACCACAAAACATCTTGAAACCGAAAATGGTATAAAATCAACAGGTGTGCAGTCCGTTCATTACTTTTTAACGGGTGGTTATGTGTTCGATATTAATGAAAATTTAAAGCTGAAACCAGCATTTATGGCAAAAGCAGTAAGTGGAGCACCTTTAGCATTAGATATAACAGCAAACGTTTTAATTAATGAAAAACTTGAAGCTGGTTTAGGCTATCGTTTAGATGATGCCATAAGTGCGTTAGTAAATTTTAGAGTTGCCCCAGATTTAAGAATAGGATATTCATACGATTTTACAACCTCTAACTTGGGAAGTTTCAATTCTGGATCTCACGAAATATTTATTTTGTTTGATGTCGATTTATTCGGACTCAAAAGCGGTTACGATCGTTCACCTAGATTCTTCTAACATTAAAGACTATAAAGAGATGAAAAAACATATATACATACTTGCAAGCCTTTTATTAGTTAGTGGAATTACGCTAGCTCAAAAAGGAAATTTAAAACGAGCCAACAAGCTTTTTGAAATGAAAGCTTATGCAGAAGCTGCTGAAATTTATGAAACCAAAGACCGATCAAAAACGGTGCTTCAAAACTTAGCAGACAGTTATTACTATAATGCTAATATAGAAAAAGCTATTATCACTTATAAAGAGTTGTTTAGTGCTTATGCAGATTCTTTAGATACAGATTTGCGATTTCGATATGCACAAGCTTTAATGGGTGACAAAAATTATAAGGAAGCCGATGTTCAACTAAGTAAATATTATGGCGAAATTATAGATACAGAGTCATTTATTGAATTAAATGGAAAAACTACACCGCATGTTTTCAATCTCTCTGTTTTAGATAATGCAAATTCAAGTAGTGATTTCGGATTGTCTTTTTATGGAGAAAATAAAGTAACTTTTGCTTCAGCAAGAAATAACGAAAACCCAACTTATAGTTGGAATAATTTGCCGTATCTGGATTTGTATAAGGCAACCTTAGCTAGCGATGGAAAAATTGAAAATATTACACCATTTTCAGATGAAGTAAATACAGATTCGCATGAAAGCAATGCTACTTTTAGTAAAGATGGAAAAACCATGTATTTTAATAGAACTAATAAATCTCGTATTAAATCGGATGGTGAAAGAATAGCACATGTTAAGATATTTAAAGCCCAATATGTTGATGGTAAATGGACAAATGTAAAAGCATTACCATTTAATTCTAATAAATATAGTACAGAACACCCTAGTTTAAGTAAAGATGGAAAGACACTTTATTTTGCAAGCGATATGCCAGGTACATTAGGTGGTTTCGATATTTATAAAGTGGCAGTTAATGACGATGGAACCTTTGGAGAACCTGAAAATTTAGGAGATAAAATAAATACGCCACACCGCGAACAATTCCCATACATTAGTGATTTAGATGTTTTATATTTTTCATCTATTGGTCATCAAGGATATGGTGGTTTAGATGTGTTTAGAAGCAATAGAGTAAATAACACTTTTGATAACCCTGTAAACCTAGGAAGTTCTATAAATAGTAGTCTTGATGATTTCGCTTATGTTGTTAAAGAAAATAATAACAAAGGATATATATCATCTAACAGAACAGGTCACGACAGATTGTATGGTTTTTCTAGAGAAGAAAATATACTAACAAAATATTTGGTTGATGGGCTTGTACAAGACAAAAATAGTAAAGCGTTATTACCTAATTCTTTAGTTACACTACTTGACGAAACCGGAAGAGTACTTCAAGATTCTATTGTTGGAGAAAAGGCAAATTATTTATTTAAGATAGAACCAAACAAAAAATATACAATTCGCGGTACTCGTAAGGCTTACATTCCTCAAGATGTAGATTTCTCAACAGATAGTGAAGGTAAAATTAACCATAATATATACTTGTCATTAGAGTCTTTTGCAGATGCTGAAGAACGCGTTAAAGAAAATGAAAAAGGTAATGTACAAGTAGAATTAGATAAAATCTATTTTGATTTTGATAAATCTAAAATTCGTGAAGATGCTGCAATTACGCTTAACGTATTAGTAGATTTAATGAAAAAATACCCATCAATGGAAGTTGAAGTTTCAGCGCATACAGATGCTCGTGGAAAAGATCAATATAATTTAGAGTTGTCTAAACATCGTGCAGCATCAACCTTAGAATATTTAGTAAGTCAAGGAATAGACAGAAGTAGACTTAGAAGTATTGGTTATGGCGAAACGCAACCACTTAATGAATGTACTAAACCAGGTATTTGTACAAAAGAAGAATACGAAATTAACAGACGTTGTGAGTTTACTATTTTAAATTAACCAACCATTTTATACCAATTAAAAGCCTGAAAAGCCTTTCTATCTAACACTTTTAGAATTGAAAGGCTTTTTTACATATGTTTTTATCATTCATTAATTTTCAAGTAAGTCATTTGTTTTGTGTATTTTTATCATATTAAATTTATACGGATATGGTGTATTATATAGCTGCAATAATTTTGTTTGTGTTAGTGGGTTACATTATCCACAAATTAGCCTATAAAAGGTTTAAAAAATTAAAAGGTAGAACACCAAATAAAAGAGAATTTTGGAGTATTTACCACTGGGAGGGAGTTCTAGGTTTAAGTGCTTTAATTGTACTTGTTCTTGTATATATTCTAAAAGCCTCAAATGTTTTATCCATTTAAATCTTTTAAAAAACCTACCGGTTAACCAGGTTAAGGCACACTATAAAAATGAACGAAAACCTAGACCCATCCAACGAAAATTTTTCTCCAGAAGAAATTGATGTAGAAAGAAAGTTAAGACCCTTATCTTTTGACGATTTTGCAGGTCAAGATCAGGTTTTAGAAAATCTTAAAATTTTCGTTCAAGCTGCTAACTTACGAACCGAAGCTTTAGATCATGCACTTTTTCATGGCCCACCAGGATTAGGAAAAACAACTTTAGCACATATTTTAGCGAATGAATTAGAGGTAGGTATTAAAGTAACCTCGGGTCCAGTTTTAGATAAACCAGGAGATTTAGCAGGCTTGCTTACAAATCTTGAAGAGCGCGATGTACTGTTTATAGATGAAATTCATCGGCTTAGTCCTATAGTCGAAGAATATTTGTATTCTGCAATGGAAGATTATAAAATCGATATCATGATCGAGTCTGGTCCTAATGCACGCTCTGTTCAAATAAACTTAAATCCATTCACACTTGTTGGAGCAACAACTCGATCGGGATTACTAACAGCACCCATGCGAGCGCGTTTTGGCATTCAAAGTAGATTACAATATTATAATACAGAATTACTAACATCTATAGTTCAGAGGAGTGCATCTATTTTAGATGTCCCTATTTCTATGGAAGCAGCTATAGAAATAGCAGGTCGCAGTCGAGGCACGCCAAGAATTGCTAACGCACTTTTGAGAAGAGTACGCGATTTTGCACAGATAAAAGGTAATGGAACTATCGATATTAAAATAGCAAAGTTTGCCTTAGAGGCTTTAAATGTAGATGCCCATGGTTTGGACGAAATGGACAACAAAATTCTATCAACCATTATTAATAAATTTAAAGGAGGTCCAGTTGGAATAACCACCATTGCTACAGCTGTAAGTGAAAGCCCAGAAACGATTGAAGAAGTGTATGAACCTTTTTTAATCCAACAAGGTTTTATTATGCGTACCCCCCGTGGTCGAGAAGTAACTGATCAAGCGTATAAGCATTTAGGAAAAATAAAAGGAAATATTCAAGGCGGGTTATTTTGACAATTAGTGTCATCCTGAACTTGATTCAGGATCTCAGCATTATTAACAATAGAATACACAAAACTCATTAAAACTGAAGCAATAAGCCTCGGTTTTTTTGTGTTCAGTATTTAAATAAAAATATCACTTTCGTTAAATAAAAGAAAATCAGTATCTTAGAGAAACCAATGAAAATAGGGCTTAAGTATTATGAAGCGTAAAGACATGATCCATTTTTATGAGTTTGTCGAAAACAATCCACTTTTTAGGCAATTTAGTGTTAGTGATGTTTTGTTTACCGCCTATGATTGCCCAATTGAAGGCTCTCCTGTGGATTACTGGGTGAATAAAAATTATTTTTGTTACGTATTTGTTGGTGGAGGAAGGTGGAAAACACCAAATGAAGAATATGTACTTAAGGCTGGGGATGCTGCATTTTTAAAAAAAGGAGCCCATAGAGTGTATAAAATTTTGAATGGCGATTTTTGCGCTTTGCTCATTTTTGTGCCTGATGAATTTATTGCCTCAGTTATGAAAAATGATTGTTCCATAAATATAGATACCGATAAAATTCAAGATACAGATTCGGTTATTCCTTTATCCTTGGACCAAACTTTAACAGATTATTTCAAAACGCTTCTAAATTATTTTTCGCTATCAAAACCCCCTTCAAAAAGTTTACTTAAAATTAAATTCAAGGAACTAATCATTAATATAGTTACTGGAGGGCTTAATTCAAAGGCAACTAATTATTTTAAAGAAACCTGTTTTGATGGTAAGAAAAGTCTAAAACCCATTATGGAAGAGCATTATCTTTTTAATTTAAAATTGAAAGAGTTTGCTAAACTTAGCGGAAGAAGCCTCGCTACGTTTAACAGAGATTTTTTAAAATTATATAAAACCACACCTGGCAAATGGTTAAAGAAGAAAAGGCTTGAATACGGTAGGTTTTTGTTAGAAACTACCGATTTGAACATTAACGAGATTGCATTGGATATAGGCTTTGAGAATACCTCTCATTTTATTAAATCCTTTAAAGAATACTATAATAATCCTCCTTTAAAATTCAAAAATCGATTAAAAGAACGCGAACTTCTTCAGCAATCATGAGTTTTTTAGCATATTTTTTGAGTTTTTTAGCATATCTGTTTTTTAGAAAGTCTGTTAAATTGCATTAACACTAAAAATACTGCTTTTATGAAGACAAAAAACGTTGCGTGGATAGTTATGCTGTTCGTATCTCTATCAATACAAAGTTGCAAAACGCAAGAATTAAAAATTGACGACTTTAATGCAGAAATTGCTTCTAAATGGAATCAAAAAATCATAGAAACTGCAATTGCTGAAGATAACCTGTTAACTCTTAAAGGGGTTCGTGCTGCTTCAATGATGCACATAGCCATGCATGATGCCTTGAATAGTATTGTTCAAAAGTATAGTCATTATGCATATCATACTGAAATGCCTGAAGCAGATCCTATTGCCTCGGCAACTTATGCCGCCTATTCTATAGCGATAAGTCAATATCCAGACAAACAAGAGGGTTTTGAAAAACTACTTAACGAGTTTATAAATACCATTAATAATGGTGAAAGTAAAAGTCAAGCGCAAACCTTAGGCAAAGCATCTGCAAAAGCTATTTTAGAAAAACGAAATGATGACAATTGGAATACGAAATCCGATTATACATGGCATCCTATGGCGCCAGGGGTTTATGCAGAGTTTAATGAGCACAGTGGTACGCCAGAAGGATTTATCTTTGGGGCAGGTTTGGCCATAGCAAAACCCTTTGCACTCCCGAAATATAATTATTTTAGAGCGCCACCACCACCTGAAATCAATAGCAAAACTTATACGAAAGCCTTTAACGAAGTAAAAGAGGTTGGAGGCTTTAACAGTAAAACCAGGACTGCAGACCAAGCCCATTTAGCCATGTGGTGGAAAGAATTTGGAGAGAGCTCGCATAATCAACTGTTAAGGGATTTAATAGCCAAAGAAAAACCAAATTTATGGGACGCTACCAGAACGTTTGCTTTAATGAACATGGCTATTTGTGATGCTTATATAAATGTCTTTGACAATAAGTTTCACTACAACCATTGGCGACCTTATACCGCTATTCGTTGGGCAGATAATGATGGGAATGATGATACTGAAAAGGATGCTGAATGGAATAACCTTCATAAACACACCTATCCGTTTCCATCATATCCTTCGGCACATGGTACAGCAAGTACGGCAGCTATGACTGTTTTAGCCAATACTTTTGGGAAAGGCGATGATTACAAATTTATTATGACACAGAAAGAAGTAGATAGCGCTGGATTCTTTTCAGGAAAAATGAAAATGAATCCACCTACACGCTCATTTAATAGTTTTACAGAGGCAGGTTTAGAAGCTTCAATGTCAAGAGTATACTTGGGAATTCATTTTAGATATGATTCTGAAGAAGGTCATAAATTAGGAGCTAAAGTAGGTAATTATATTACCGATAATTTTTTGAGCCCTATAGCTTTAAAGGATTAAAATAAATCGCATATAGGTTGTATCTTAGCCATTAAGACTTTAAACCTAATTTGAGCCTAAAAAGGACATATACCCAACTCATAAAAACCGAAGCCAAACGCCTCGGTTTTTTGTCTTGTGGTATTAGTAAGGCTGAGTTTTTAGAAGAGGAAGCGCCTCGATTGGAAAAATGGTTAAACCAAAACATGCATGGAGAGATGCGATATATGGAAAACCATTTTGATAAACGTTTAGATCCCACAAAACTGGTTGAAGATTCAAAAAGCGTCGTATCCTTATTGTTAAACTATTACCCTAGCCAAGAGCAAACGGCTAATAGCTATAAGTTATCTAAATATGCTTTCGGAACCGATTATCATTTCGTTATAAAAGACAAACTAAAATCACTTCTAAATTTTATTCAAGATGAAATTGGAGAAGTCCATGGTCGTGCTTTTGTAGATTCAGCACCCGTTTTAGACAAAGCTTGGGCAGCAAAATCGGGGTTAGGATGGATTGGGAAACATTCTAACTTATTGACCCAACAGGTAGGTTCATTCTATTTTATTGCAGAATTAATTATTGATTTAGAACTAGATTATGATAATCCAGTAACAGATCATTGTGGTACTTGTACCGCTTGTATTGATGCTTGCCCTACAGAGGCTATAACAGAACCTTATGTGGTTGATGGCAGTAAATGCATCTCATATTTTACTATCGAACTTAAAGAAAATATTCCAACAGAATTTAAAGGAAAAATGGATGATTGGGTGTTTGGTTGCGATGTATGTCAAGATGTTTGCCCTTGGAACCGGTTTTCAAAATCGCATAATGAACCACTTTTTAATCCGCATCCAGAACTTTTATCCATGACTAAGAAAGATTGGGAAGAAATAACTGAAGACACGTTTAGAAAAGTATTTAAAAAATCCGCAGTAAAGCGTACTAAATTATCTGGTTTAAAGAGAAATATTTATTTTTTAAAAGATTAATGTACACTATTTTTTAGTGGATTCTCTTTCTATTAAAGCAGTATCAAGTGTAATAATTTTTGATGCTTTCGGTTTCTTATTTTTAATGGCCTTTATTTCTTTATAAAGTTGTTTAAAAGCTGTTTTTCCCATTTTAAATCCAGGTTGGTCAATAGTTGTTAATGTAGGTGATATTACAGAAGACATAAACCAGTTACTAAATCCAACAATACTAATGTCTTCAGGGATTTTAACACCTTGTTTATTAAACTGGGTCATGGCTCCAATGGCAACTAAATCAGTATTTATAAAAATTCCGTCTACATCGTCATGGTCTTTTAGTAATTGTTGTGCATTTGTTTTACCTTCTTCAAAACTCATATCACCGCATTCGCATATATACACCAAAGAGTGGTCGTAAGGTATATTGTTATCCAATAACGCCTTTTTGTAGCCAAGAAATCTATCTATAGAATTTTGAGGCAAAAGAGCACCTCTAAAATGCGCGATTCGTTTACATCCTATATCTATTAAATGTTGCGTCGCCATGTAAGCTGCTTTTCGGTCATCAATAATAACTTTAGAACATTTTACAATTTTTGCAATTTTATCAAACATAACTAAAGGTTTCTCTTGAGAAATAACTTCGGTTAAATGACTAAAGTCCGCTGTACCGTTTGCCAATGAAATTAGAATACCGTCAACACGTTGACTTAATAATAAATCAATTTGTTTTTTTTCTAGTTCATAAGATTCGTTAGATTGAAGAATAATAACTAAATACCCTTTTTTTTCGGCTTGTGAAATAATACCTTTAATAACACTCGAAAAAAAATGATGAACAATTACAGGAATGACTAAGCCAATAGTTTTAGACTCTTTAGTTCTTAGATTAACAGCAAAAGTATTAGGCTTATAATTTAATGTTTTTGCTAGTTCCCTGACTAAGCCTCTTGTTTTTTTACTAACATCAGGATAGTCCTTTAGAGCTTTTGATGCAGTGGTAACAGATATATTTAATTGTTCAGCAATTTCTTTTAAGGTGACAGGTTTCATATAACAGTTTATTTTCTTTAAATATAATAAAAAAACCAAATCGAAAACGTTTTCGTTGAAATCGAAAACGTTTTCGATGAGAATAATAAAATTTCACCTACTTAAAAATATACATTTGATAAAAATTAACTAAATAATTTATTGAATAACTAAAATTTAAGACAAAATGAATTCAATTACAAAAAATGGATTTTTATTGATTATAATGCTACTTTCGGTAAGTATTGTTGCAGCACAATCAATATCAGGAAATGTTAAAGACCAAGCAGGAATACCTTTGGCGGGTGTTAATGTTATTTTAGATGGCACATCTAAAGGTGCGGTTACAGATTTTGACGGTAACTATACTATTAGTAGCATAGAAAATGGTACTTACACATTATCCGCAACCTTCTTAGGGTATGCAAAAGTGTCACAAAATATTACTATTAATGATGCCGACGTAACAGTAAATTTTACAATGGCAGAAGATGCTCAATCATTGGATGTGATAGTCGTAACAGGCGTAGTCAACCCAAAATCTAGATTAGAATCTAGTGTTTCGGTGTCATCAATTGGAATACAACAAATAGCTCAATCTGCTCCAAGAACCTCAGGAGAAGTTTTTAGAAATATCCCTGCTATACGTGCAGAAACTTCTGGTGGTGATGGTAATGGTAATTATAGTGTACGTGGTGTGCCTGTGTCTTCTGGTGGATCTAGATATTTGCAAATTCAAGAAGATGGATTGCCAATAAATTTATTTGGAGACACATCTTTTGGTAATTCTGATAACTGGTTAAGAATAGATTCTAATATTGGTAGAGTTGAATCTATAAGAGGTGGTTCAGCATCCACTCAAACATCAAATGGTCCTGCAGGTATTATTAATGTTATTAGTAAAACTGGAGCTACAGAGGGTGGTTCTGTTTCAACAACATTTGGTTTAGATTACCAAACTAACAGAATAGACTTTGAGTATGGTACGCCATTAGCTAATGGAATATCTTATCATATAGGAGGATTTATGAGGTCTGGTGAAGGTCCAAAAGCAGCAGGGTATAATGCTAATCAAGGTGGGCAACTTAAGGCAAACTTTACTAAGCGTTTTAATTCAGGATACATTCGTACTTATTTTAAGTTTTTAAATGATAGATCTGCAATGTATTTGCCTGGTCCAACTTTAGTAGAAGGTTCTGATTCTGATCCAACTTTTACAGATTTACCAGGTTATGATATTAATAATGATTCTCAGCATTCAGCATTTTTACAAGAAAATGCAGGTGTAAGTGCTTTAGATGGTAACAGAAGAACAGGTGATATTAGAACTGGTAATAACCCAATAGTAAAAGCTATAGGTTTAGAATTCTCTTTTGACTTAGGGGATGGATGGAAAGTATTTAACAAAGGTAGAACTGCTTCAAGAACTGGTGAATGGGCAGGCCCTTTTACAGCTGGTTTTGGTGCTACTGCAGATATAGAAGCAGAAGTTAGAGGTTATATTCCTGCAACCGCTACTGGAGGTCTTGTATATGCTGATGGAGCTAGAGAGGCTTACAATCCTGATAATGGGTTATTACAAATATTACACATGTTTGATGTGACCATTGAAGATATGGGAAGCTTTGTTAATGATTTTAAAATTTCAAAAAAATTAGGTGATAATGTATCTGCAACTGCTGGTTACTTTTTTGCCTCACAAAAAACTAAAACAGGCTGGAACTGGACATCTTTTTTATCTGAAGTTAAAGGTGATAACGCCAGATTAGTTGATATTGATGGTTTCTCTAGAGGTGGTCAATTCGCGTATGGTAACCCAAAATGGGGAAACTGTTGTAATAATAAATATAATACGGTACACACAATAAATTCTCCATATTTAGGTATTGATGCAAAAATTACAGAAAATTTAAATTTTGATGGTAGTATTAGATTTGAAAACGTTGATGTAGATGGAACTATTGCTTCTTTTGGGTCTGCTGCACCTCAAAATTACGATGTCAATGGTAACGGTGTTATAGAAGATATTGAAACTTCTGTACCTGTTAGAAACCCAAATCAAAATCAAATTGTAAATGATGAGTACAATTTTGTTTCTTTCTCGGCAGGTTTAAATTATAAATTAAATGATGATTCAGCTGTGTTTGGTAGATATAGTCGAGGTGCTTCAGGTAGAGCTCCTGATAGAAATTCTTATGGACTTGATGGAACTGCTGCAACACAGTATGACCAAATCTCTCAGCTTGAAGTAGGTTATAAAAGAAAAATAAATAACGGATATATTAACTTAGTTGCTTTCTTAAGTAATACTGATGAAGATGCAGGTGCTGCTCTTAACCAAACGGTAGGTAATGAGTTTAAAGCTTCTGGGCTAGAGTTAGAAGGGTTGTATAATCCAGGAAGTTTCTCCATTGTTGGTTCTATTACGTACACAAATGCTGAAATAACTGAGGATAGAGCTAGTGGTACAGGTGCTAATACAGGGAATACCCCTCAAAGGCAGGCTGATTTTGTATACAATTTTTCTCCGAGATATACTTTTGGTAAAGACCGTCAACATTCATTAGGTTTAGGGATTATTGGTACTTCAAAGTCTTTTGCATCTGATGGAAATGCTTTGATTATGCCAGGGTACACTTATGTTAATTTATTAGGTACAGTTGCTCTTACAAAAGGATTGTCTGTATCTATTAATGTAAATAATCTTTTTGATACCGTAGGAATCACAGAAATTGATAATGGTGGCTCTACAATTGGTGATGCTCCAGGAGGAAATCGTTATGCATTAACTAGAGGTATAACAGGACGTTCATCAGCTTTGTCATTAGCATACAAATTTTAGGGATTAGTTTAGTTTGAGTAGTTTGTTAATTAAAAGGGCTGGAGTTTTATATTGAGTTCCAGCTCTTTTTACTCTCTTTTTTGGTGTAGATATAAAGAGAGTTTTAATAGCTCTTGATAACAATCTAGATTTTAATGGCTAATTATATTGACAGATAGTAAACAATAAAATATAAACAGGTGAAAGCTCTTATTTTTTCAATAGTATTTATTCTTACCTTACCTACTGTCAGCTTCGGTCAAACTTCAGCTTCGGTTACAGATGATGTATATACTAAAAAAGAATTAAAAAAAATTATCATATATGGTAACAGAACATGCCACTATTGTGTTGACACTAAAACGTATTTAACCAAAAAAAGGATTTCTTTTGTTTTTTATGATTTAGACATACATTCTGAAAAGATAGAAGAGATGTACGTTAAATTACGAAAGTCTGGCATTAGTACTTCAAATTTTCAGATTCCTGTTGTGGATAAAGGCGGAAAAATTATAACCAATAATTACAAAACTTTTGATGAATTTTTAAGTAAATTGACTACTGATGATGAGAAGTAAAATCAAGTTAAGTTTCTGGCAAATTTTTAATATGAATGTAGGGTTCTTAGGAATTCAATTTAGTTTTGGTTTACAGCAAACAGCCGTTAATCCTATATTTTCATTTTTAGGAGCACATCATGAAGATTTACCTTTGTTAAACTTAGCTGGCCCAGTAACTGGTTTAATCGTTCAACCCATAATTGGAGCCATTTCAGATAAGACTTGGTCGCCACGCTGGGGAAGACGTAAACCATTCTTCTTAATTGGAGCTATAATAGGTAGTTTGTGTTTATTTGCCTTTCCATTTAGTCCTACGCTTTGGTTTGCAGTTGGTTTGTTGTGGATTCTTGATGTTGGTAATAATATGGCCTTGGAACCTTATCGTGCTTTTGTAGGCGATAAATTACCAAACAAGCAGTTAAGTTTTGGTTACCAAATGCAAAGTTTGTTTGTAGGTGCAGGTATTGTTTTAGCAAACGCCTCCATATTTCTTTTTCAAGATTGGTTTGGAGTTGCAGAAGCTGTTGAAGCGGCTAGTGGTATTCCTAAATGGTTGTATTATTCCTTTTTTATTGGTGCAATATTATCAGTTTCTACCATTTTATGGTCAGTTTTAAAAACACCAGAAATTCCACCATCAGATGAAGAATTCGAAGAGATAAAAAAGCACAATGCTTTACCGCTTTCAGATAGAATTAAAACACCTTTTCTAGAAATTGTGAATGCTATAAAAGATATGCCTAAGCTTATGTGGAAATTATCTGCTGTTTATCTTTTTCAATGGTATGCCTTATTTGTGTATTGGCAGTTTATAGCTCCTATGTTTAGGGAGAGTATGAATTTTGATGCTTCTCAAGCTCTAAGTCAAGCAGCAAAAATGAATACCACATATAATGTGTCAACAATAGTTTTTGCATTGGCACTTGTACCTTTAGCTGTTAGATTCGGAGGTAAAAAAGTATATGTTTTTAGTCTATTTTTAACAGGCATTGCCATGCTTAGTATTCCATATATTCAAGACCCGCTTTTGGTTATTTTACCCATGATTTTGTTTGGTGTAGGTTGGGCAGCAATGATGGGTATCCCTTATTCTATGGTGTCTAAAGTTGTACCCCAAGAACGCCGCGGGGTCTATATGGGCATATTGAATATGATGATTGTTATTCCTATGGGAATTCAAACACTAACATTCGGACCTGTTGTAAAGAATCTGTTAGATAATAGTGCGGTTAATGCCATAATATTTGGTGGCGTATTTTTTATCATAGCTGGTGTTTTAGCATTGCGTCTTAAAACAACCTAAAACTAATGAAGAAGATTAAAATGTTGTTAGATAAAATATAAATGTTAAGTAAGACAAATAAATTATGAAGTATAGGCAAATTGGGAAAAGTGGTTTAATATCCTCTAATTTAACATTGGGTACAATGATATTTGGAGAGAAATCGGGTCGGGCTACTTCTGAAGAAGATGCAATTAAAATGATAAACTACTATCTTGATTTGGGAGGTAATCATATTGATACAGCTAATGTTTATGCAGATGGGCGCTCAGAAGAAATTATAGGAAAAACATTGAAAGGGAAACGAGATAAGACAATCATTTCTACGAAAGTAAGATTTAGGACGTCGTCAGATATAAATGCAGAAGGTTTATCTCGAACCCACATCGTGCAAAGTGTTGATGATAGTTTAGCCAGGTTAAAAACCGATTATATAGATTTACTTTATCTACACAGCTTTGACCCAATAACACCTCTTGAAGAAACTATTAGAGCTATAGAGCATTTAATTGATAAGGGGAAAGTTAGATATATAGGTGTTTCAAATTTTAAAGCTTGGCAGTTGATGAAAGCTCAAGGTTTAACAAAATATTTGAATACAAATCCATTTATAGCAGCCCAATATCAATACAGTTTAGTAAAGAGAGATTTAGAATATGAATTTTTTGATTTATTTGAATCAGAAGGATTAGGACTGTTAACTTGGGGACCATTAGGGGGTGGTTTTTTATCTGGAAAGTATACTAAAGATAAACCAAATTCGGGTAGAATAGCAAGTACTTCGGATGACACAGAAGAATCCTGGGAGCGTAGAAATAGTGATAAAAATTGGCAAATAATTAATGCTATTGAGTCTCTCACAAAAAAATATAATGTCACATTTTCACAAGTTGCAATCGCATGGATATTATCAAATAAGGTTGTGTCCTCTGTAATTTTAGGGGTCAGAACCCTTGACCAGCTTAAAGACAACATGGGAGCAAATAATTTATACCTCACTTTGGATGAAGTGAATTTATTGAATAATTTAAGCCAATTACCTGAACTATATCCTTATAGATTTATGAATGAATATGGAAATAGAGAAATCTAATTGCTTTTGTTTAATGTGTAATACCTGTCAATAATTCTGATTAGAAGTGATAGCCATTTAGTTGCAAAACCAAGTATGTGAATAAAAAGGTTGTATTTAAACGATAAGTAGGGTTATAAAACCCGACATTATTCTTATAAGAGGTCGATAGAGCGAACTAATTTATAATTTAAGAAAGAGAGTTTTGAAGAACAATAATAAAGATATAGATATTTTATGCGTTGGTGAGGTACTTGTTGATTTCATTGGACATCAAACAGAAGTACTAATCAACAATACAAGAGATTATCATAGGTATTTAGGAGGTTCGCCTGCTAATGTGGCTATGAATTCTACAAGATTAGGCTTAAAATCTGTTATGGTAGCAACCGTAGGCAATGATGGTTTTGGAGAATATATTTTCGAGAGATTAAATGGTGTTGGGGTTATTACAAGTTATATTAAGCAACTTGAGAATAAACCAACAAGTGTTATTTTTGTATCTAGAACAGATGGTACTCCAGATTTTATTCCGTTTAGAGAGGCCGATTGTTTTATTACAGAAAAGCAAATTTCTAAAGAGTTACTATCAAAGACCAATATTTTCCATACGACTTGTTTTGCATTAAGTAAACAGCCTGCACAAACCGCTATTATAGAAAAAGCTAAGGAAGCATTTCATTTAGGATGTAAGTTAAGCATCGATGTAAATTATGCTAAGAAGTTATGGAATAGTCAAGAAGAAGCACTTGTTGTTATTAAGGCATATTGTGAATTCAATCCTTTGGTTAAGATTAGTGAAGATGATATGTTTAGGCTTTTTGAGCAGGAGTTGCCGCATGAAGACATATTTAACTTTTTCCATTCTGAAGGTGTTGATATAGTGTGTTTAACATTGGGTAGCAAAGGCGTTAAGCTATCACAAAAAGGTGAGGAAATCATTTATATGCCTGCAATGCAAATTGATGTGGTACAAGATGCCACTGGAGCAGGTGATGCCTTTTGGTCTGGGTTTTTGTTCGCCTATATTAAAGAAAAACCTATTGAAAAATGTTTAGAAGTAGCTTTGCAATTAGCAGCTTTAAAGCTTCAGAATGTAGGTAGATTACCGGATAATATAAACATATTATCAGAATTACTATAATTAT
This sequence comes from uncultured Algibacter sp., assembly GCF_947487605.1. GTDB lineage: Bacteria > Bacteroidota > Bacteroidia > Flavobacteriales > Flavobacteriaceae > Algibacter_D. The sequence continues at coordinate 205,765 of NZ_CANKXK010000003.1, read as the reverse complement.
TTAGATATGTCAAAAGAATCAAATATTAGTAACGGCGTTATGCTAAATGCATATCCCGATAGCATTGGGGTTAATTTAAAAGACATGATTACCATGTTGCAAATGCCAGAATTCAAAGATGTTTTTTCGTTGTTTTATATATTACCAACCTTTTTTAACAGCGATTTAGATAGGGGATTTTCAGTTATAGACTATAATTTAAATAAAGATTTGGTCTCTCAAGAAGATTTAAAAGCACTAGATGGACTTAACATAGAGCTAAAGTTTGATATTGTATTAAATCATTTATCGGTAGAATCGCCTCAATTTAAAGATTTGCTCAAAAACGGAGTGGAATCAAAATACAAAGACTTTTTTATCAATTGGAATAGCTTTTGGGGAGGAAACGGAACCATGGGTGATGATGGTTTCATAATTCCTAAAAAAGAATTCCTCGATAAATTATTTATGAGAAAGTCTGGTCTTCCCATATTAAAAGTACCTTTTCCTGACGGCTCTATGCAACCGTATTGGAATACGTTTTATCAAAAGATAAATGACGATAAAAGTTTTTTAGGACAAATGGATGTTAATGCAAAATCCGAATTGGTTTGGGGTTTTTATGAAGAAACCCTTAAAAAATTAAGTGGTTATGGTTGTAAAATTTTGAGACTAGATGCTTTTGCTTATTTGCATAAAGACATTGGACAATCTAATTTTTTTAATAAACCAGGGACTTGGGATTATCTTGAACGGATTAAGCAAATTGCAAAAAAGAATAATTTAACACTTTTACCAGAAATTCATGCTGAATATGGACTGCATTTACATGATGAGGTTGCTGATAAGGGGTATCAAATTTATGATTTTTTCTTGCCAGGTTTGATGATACATACTTTGGAAAATGCCAATTGTGAGGCGCTTATGAAATGGGCCAAAGAAATAGTTGGTAAAGGTTATAAAACGGTAAATATGTTGGGTTGTCACGACGGAATCCCCGTGTTAGATTTAAAAGGGAAAGAAGTTGCGGGTACGTATTATAAAGGGTTACTATCAGATGATGAGATAGAAGTCATTATGAATAAAATAATGGAACATGGAGGCAGAGTCAAGAATCTTTATGACCCATCGGGTAAAAAAATATCTTATTACCAAGTAAATGCTACATTCTTTAGTGCAATAGGTGAAGATGAGCAAAAATTATTATTGGCTAGAGCCATTCAAATATTTATGCCTGGGATTCCACAGGTATGGTATTTAGATATTTTTGCTGGTAAAAATGATTATGAAGCTGCAGATAAAGCTGGTAATGGAGGACATAAAGAAATAAACCGAACAACCCTTTCAGTAACGGATGTTAAAGAAGGACTTAAAAAACCAATAGTTCGAAATCAACTTAAGCTTCTGAAATTAAGAAATACATCCAAAGCATTTTCTGGAAGTATAAAAATAAACCAAACCTCTTCAGATACTATAGATATAGAGTGGGTGAATGGAAATGATGCGGTACAATTAAAAGCTAACCTTAAGACCTATGAATTTACCATAAATCGCACTGAATCTGGAAGAAATATTGTAATGTTGTTAAATTAGGTTAAAGGGAGAACACCAGTTCTTTAAAAATCAATAGTAGTTTATAATTTAAGGAAATACTTGAAATTTATTAAAAAATAGTCCACCAAAGCATAGTAGGAGTTATTAGTATTTTAAAGGTAGTATAAATCCCCAAATAAGACTCTATGTAATTGGTTTTAGTAACTTGTTTTTTAGACAAGAACAGAATTTTGAAAACAAAAAAGTCTTAAAATCAATTGCTTATCAATTTTTCAGTACTTTTTTAAGTCATTGTGCAACCGGTACCATAGTTAGAAAAAGTTTTTTGTGAGCGACCTAGTAAGTGCGTTCTGAAAATCAGTTCCTGATGATTCCCAATGCATACAGTAATGTGTTAAGATGAATCAAAATGTAATCTACTATATTTTTTTATACCATGAAAGAATATCAAATTTTTAAGAACATTCAAAAGCATATTTCACTAAGTAATACTGAAAGGGAATTTTTCATTTCTATTTTGATAGAAAAAGATATTGCTAAAAAAGAAATAGTATTAGAACAGGGGTCTGTAAGTAGCAAGTTATATTTTGTCGAATTTGGAAGTTTGAGAGCATTTAATGTTAACGAAGAAGGTAGGGAATCTACTATTATGTTAGCTGTTCAAGATTGGTGGATTACTGATATGTACTCTTTTGTAAATAAAAAACCCGCTTTGTTATCAATAGAAACATTAGAAGTCAGTCGGTTAATAGAATTTGATTTTATTATGTTAGAAAAACTATATAAACGGCTGCCAAAATTTGAAAGGTTTTTCAGAATTCTTTTTCAGAATGCTTACATTAGGGAACAGCTTAGGGTATTGGATAATATTTCTTTTACCACGGAGCAACGATACACAAGATTCATTGATAAATACCCTCAAATAGTTAAAAAAGTAACCCAAAAGCAAATTGCATCTTATCTTGGTGTTACGCCTGAATTTTTAAGCTCTGTCAAAAAGAAATTGTCTTAAACTATCTTAATTTTTAGGTTATTATTATTTACGTTCTTTACAAAAACTTAAATTATGATGATGATTTTAATAGCAGGCCCTTACCGAAGCGGAACAAATAACAATCTAGAACTTATCAAAAAGAACATGAACAGACTAGAGTCCATGGCATTACCAATTTTCCGTAAAGGTCATATCCCGATGATAGGTGAATGGGTGGCTAATCCATTGATTGAATCAGCTGGCTCAAAGGAAGTTGGAGATGATATTTTTAATGAAATTCAATATCCTACAGCTCATAGACTGTTGATCAAGTGTGACGCAATTTTAAGAATAGAAGGAGATTCTAAGGGAGCCGATCAAGATGTAGAGATAGCCAAAAAATTGGGATTAAAAGTATATTATAATTTAAAAGAAATACCAGGTGCAAAATAATAAAGTCCGCAATTTAAAAACTGAAGTTCTTTCTGACAATTGGTATACTTTAAGAAAAGTCACTTTTGATTATTTAAAGAAGGATGGGAGTTGGGAAACACAAAGTAGGGAAGCCTATGATAGAGGAAATGGTTCAACAATACTTCTTTACAATAAGGAAAGGTCAACAGTAATACTCACAAGACAGTTTCGGATGCCAACTTATGTTAATGGTAATGAAACTGGAATGCTAATAGAAACTTGCGCTGGACTTTTGAGCAAAGAAAATGCGACCGAATGTATTCATAGAGAAACACAAGAAGAAACTGGATATGAAATTTCATCCGTGGAGAAGGTGTTCGAAGCATATATGTCCCCTGGCTCTGTAACTGAAATTGTTTATTTTTTTATTGCTGAATATAAAGACTCAATGAAAGTCTCTGAAGGTGGTGGAGTCGAAGACGAACAAGAGGAAATTGAGGTCTTGGAATTGAAAATTGATAATGCGATAGAAATGATAGAAAATGGGGAAATTAAAGATGGAAAAACAATAATGCTATTACAGTATATTCAAATTAAAGGAATTCTTTAAAGTTGCAAATTCATCCATAGTTTTTTCGATAAATTGAAAATAATGAACTACTAGTTTGGTGTTTTATAATCTAAGGATAGATTTAATTTGGTGAAATAAAAATGCTTTTGCATATTTAAGGGTAGACTTAATTTCTAAAAAGGTTAGGATTAAACCTAATTAAGGAGAGTTTAAAGAAACAATGACGTTTAAGTTTTTACATTAAGTATTAATATTATTCAGGCTTAAAAAGAAACATCAATTTTTTAAAAGAGTAGTTGTTTCCTTAATAGGATTGCTATATTTGTTAGTCTATATAATTTAATCCATATGAGTGAAGAAAGTAAAAGACGCGAAGCCCTTATATATCACGCAAAACCAACTCCTGGTAAAATAAAAGTAGTTCCAACCAAAAAATATGCAAGCCAAAGAGATTTATCTTTAGCATACTCTCCTGGTGTAGCAGAGCCTTGTTTGGAGATTGAAAAAGACAAAAACAACGCTTATAAATATACAGCTAAAGGTAATTTAGTAGCAGTAATTTCTAACGGAACGGCTGTTTTAGGTTTAGGAAATATTGGCCCAGAAGCTTCAAAACCTGTAATGGAAGGTAAAGGCTTACTGTTTAAAATCTTCGCTGATATTGATGTGTTTGATATTGAAGTAGATACTGAAAATGTCGATGAATTCATTGAAACCGTAAAAAATATAGCACCAACTTTTGGAGGGATTAATCTTGAAGATATTAAAGCTCCCGAAGCATTCGAAATTGAAAGACGCTTAAAGGAAGAGTTAGATATTCCTGTAATGCATGATGACCAGCATGGTACAGCAATTATTTCTGCTGCAGCATTGTTGAACGCCGTTGAGCTTGCAGATAAAAACATTAGTGATGTAAAAATAGTTATTAGTGGAGCTGGAGCTGCAGCTATTTCTTGCTCACGGCTATATCAAGCCTGTGGAGCAAATCGAAAAAACATGGTCATGCTAGATAGTAAAGGTGTGATTAGGGACGATAGAGATAATCTAACTAAGGAAAAAGCTGAATTTGCTACACACAGAAAAATAGATACTCTAGAAGAAGCCATGATAGGAGCCGATGTGTTTATTGGACTTTCTATGGCAGATATTGTATCGCAAGATATGTTGAAGGTTATGGCGAAAAACCCTATTGTATTTGCTATGGCTAATCCAAATCCAGAAATAAAATACGATTTAGCCATTGCAGCTCGAAAGGATGTTATTATGGCTACGGGGCGTAGCGATCATCCTAACCAAGTTAATAATGTATTAGGTTTCCCTTTTATTTTTAGAGGCGCATTAGATGTTCGTGCAACAAAAATTAATGAAGCCATGAAAATGGCAGCCGTAAAAGCACTAGCCAAATTGGCCAAAGAGCCAGTTCCAGAGCAGGTTAATATAGCCTATGGTGAAACGCGACTTGCTTTTGGTAAAGATTATATAATACCAAAGCCATTTGACCCAAGGTTAATTGCAGAAGTTCCTCCAGCGGTAGCCAAGGCAGCTATGGAAAGTGGTGTTGCTAAAGAGTCTATTACCGATTGGGAGAAATATAAAGATAGTCTTAGAGAGCGTTTAGGTTCAGACAATAAATTAGTACGCTTACTGCTTAATAGAGCAAAATTAGATCCTAAACGAGTTGTCTTTGCTGAAGCAGACCAACTTGCTGTTCTAAAAGCGGCACAAATTGTTTATGATGAAGGCATTGCGTTTCCTATTTTATTGGGACGAAAGGAAACCATAAAAAGTCTGATGAAAGAAATTGAATTTGATGCAGATGTTCCAATTATAGACCCTAAAACAGATGAACAAAATGATGTTAAAAATAAATATGCTAAGGTTCATTGGGAGCAAAGAAAAAGAAGAGGCGTAACATATTATTCTTCACAACGTTTAATGCGTGAACGTAATTACTTTGCTGCAATGATGGTTAATGAAGGTGACGCCGATGCGCTTATTTCAGGATATTCTCGTAATTATCCTTCGGTTGTAAAACCAATGTTGGAATTAGTAGGAATGGCTCATGGTGCTACTAGGATAGCGACTACCAATGTTATGATGACTAAACGAGGGCCGTTATTTTTAAGTGATACATCCATCAATATCGATCCAACGGCTAAAGATTTAACCAAAATCACACAAATGACCGCGCAGGTTATTAAAATGTTTGGTATGAATCCAGTTATGGCAATGATATCGTATTCCAATTTTGGGTCTTCCGATCATGAAAAAGCTTCTAAAGTACGAGAGGCTGTTTCTTATTTGCATCGTCATTTTCCTAGTTTAGATGTAGATGGTGAGTTACAAACAGATTTTGCATTAAATGATGAGATGCTGCGTGAAAAATTCCCTTTCTCAAAATTAGTTGGTAAGAAGGTTAACGCCTTGATATTTCCTAATTTAGATGCTGCAAATATCACGTATAAGTTACTAAAAGAATTAAATGAAGCAGATTCTATTGGACCAATTATGATGGGTATGCGTAAACCCGTTCATATACTTCAATTGGGTGCGAGTGTAGATGAAATTGTAAACATGACGGCGATTGCGGTTATTGATGCACAGTATAAAGAAAAGTGGGAAGAAGAAAAGGGGCAGACTAAGTAGGACTAGTGTAAATAATTTTATTACATTTGGTTTGTTAACGAATTGCTCTAAATGATAACACATATTCAGGGAAAACTTTCGGAAAAAAATCCGACACATGTTGTTATAGATTGTAATGGAGTGGGGTATATGTTAAATATTTCATTACATACATACTCTCAAATTCCAGATAACGATTTTTTAAAATTGTATACACATCTTCAGGTAAAAGAAGATTCACACACACTTTATGGGTTTTCATCTCTGGCTGAACGCGAAATTTTTAGACTATTAATTTCTGTTAGTGGTATAGGTTCTAGTATTGCAAGAACGATGCTCTCATCGTTAACACCAAAACAAGTTCGGGAAGGCATTGCATCTAGCGATGTAGCTTTAATTCAATCAATAAAAGGTATTGGCGCAAAAACAGCACAACGTGTTATTATTGATTTGAAGGATAAAATCTTAAAGATTTATGATATTGATGAAGTTTCTGTTTCTAAAGACAATACCAGTAAAGATGAAGCGTTATCTGCATTAGAGGTTCTTGGTTTTGCAAAAAAGCAGGCTGAACGTGTTGTGGATAAAATTATGATAGCACAACCAGATGCCAATGTCGAAACTATTATTAAAGAAGCTTTAAAAAACTTATAATAAATTTTGAATACAACTAACCATAATTTGTATATATCTATTAAAAATTACCTTACGCTATTTATTGTTTTCTTGATTGTTGGTACTGCTTGGTCACAGCAAACCCCTCAAGATTCAACTAAAACAGGTTTTAGTTTAGGAAATATAAAAACACCTAACCCTAATAGTATTGAATCTAAATATACATACGATGCTTTAACAGACAGGTATATTTATACGGAGAAAGTTGGAAATTTTGATATTAATTACCCTGTTATTCTAACTCCTAAAGAATATTATGAATTAGTAGCCAAAGAAAGCTTAAAGCAATACTACCTAGAAAAAATAGCTGCGTTTGATGGTAAGAAAGAAGGGTCTGAAGATGCACAAAAAAATCTTTTACCAGAGTTTTATGTGAATTCTGGTTTTTTCGAATCTATTTTTGGAGGAAATACCATTGAAGTAATTCCTCAGGGTTCTGTAGAAATGGATTTAGGTGTGTTGTTTTCACAACAAGATAATCCGTCTTTTTCGCCAAGAAATAGAAGTAATTTTACTTTTGATTTCGATCAACGAATTAGTCTAAGTTTACTAGGGAAAGTTGGCGAGCGACTTCAGGTAACAGCTAATTATGACACGCAGTCAACTTTCGATTTTCAAAATTTAATAAAATTAGAATACACGCCTACCGAGGATGATATCATTCAAAAGATTGAGGTTGGTAATGTAAGTATGCCCCTTAATAGCTCTTTAATAACCGGTGCACAAAGCTTATTTGGTGTTAAAGCACAGTTGCAATTTGGTAGAACTACAGTAACGGGTGTTTTTTCTGAGCAAAAATCACAATCGACTTCTGTGGTGTCGCAAGGAGGAGGAACATTAGAAGAATTTGATCTTTTTATAAGAGATTATGATGAGAACAGACACTTCTTTTTAGCCCAGTATTTTAGAGACAACTACGATTCGGCTCTAGAAACCTATCCGTATTTAGATACTAAAGGGTTGCAAATTACAAGAATTGAAGTTTGGACAACCAATAGAAGTAACAGAACAGAGAATGTTAGAAACATTGTAGCACTTCAAGATTTAGGTGAAGGAGACCGTATTGGACTCCAGACACCACCAGCAAATTTTGTAAATGTTGGCCCAAATGCATTTCCAGACAATGGTAATAATGATTTTGACCCGAGCACTATTGGCCCAATAGGTTTAATAACCGATGCTATTAGAGATGTAGCAACTGTTCAACAAGCTATAACAGTTCCTAATACCAATGAAGGTTTTGATTACGCTAAATTAGAAAACGCAAGAAAACTTATTCAAGGGCAAGAATATATTTTAAATACCGAATTAGGTTATATTTCATTAAATCAACGTTTAAATAATGATGAGGTTTTAGCGGTAGCTTTTCAATTTACCGTTGGTGGTCAAGTATACCAAGTTGGGGAGTTTGCAAATGATGGTGTAAATGCAACCGATGTTACAACTAATGGTCAAGGGCAAGTAACCCAAGTGGTTAATTCTAATTTAGTTCTTAAACTATTAAAAAGTAGTGTTACTGCTGTTGAGTTACCTGTTTGGGACTTAATGATGAAAAATATTTATGATACAGGTGCTTTTAACCTAAGTCAAGACGATTTTAAATTAAATATTTTTTATAACGAAGCATCGCCTTTAAATTTTATAACCCCAGTGGGTACAACACCTTTTCCAACACCAGCACCTAATGAAAAAGGGCTTCAAGAGTCTCCATTGTTAAGGGTGTTTAATTTAGATAAGTTGAATTTTAATAACGATCCACAGACTAACGGTGATGGTTTTTTCGACTTTGTTCCTGGTATTACAGTATTACCTCAAAATGGAAAAATAATTTTTCCAAGTGCAGAACCTTTTGGAGAATTTCTATTTAATAAATTATCAATTAGCCCAAGTGAAGACTATGATGTAGCTAGTACCTTTAATGAGAATCAAGCAAAGTATGTTTACGATATTCTTTATAAAAGCACCAAAACAGCTGCTTTGGAGGAGGTTGAAAAGAACAAGTTCAAATTAAAAGGGCGCTATAAATCTAGCGGTGGTGATGGTATTCCTATTGGAGCATTTAATGTCCCTAGAGGTTCTGTGAAGGTAACTGCAGGAGGTAGGGTTTTAGTTGAAGGAATAGATTATACAGTAAACTATCAATTGGGAAGAGTTCAAATTTTAGATGAAGCCTTAAAAGCTTCCAATACCCCAATAAATGTTTCAACAGAGAATAATGCGGTATTCGGTCAGCAAACAAGACGTTTTACAGGGATTAATGTTGAGCATAAATTCAATGAAAATTTTGTTTTAGGAGCGACACTTTTAAACCTTAATGAACGACCTATTACTCAAAAAGCTAATTATGGTTCAGAGCCAATTAATAATACTATTTTTGGGTTCAACGGAAATTATGCGACACAAGTACCTTTTTTAACCAGATTAGCCAATAAATTACCAAATATTGATACAGATGTTGAATCTAATGTATCAGTTAGAGGGGAGTTTGCTTATCTAGCTCCAGGAGCACCTAAAGGAACGAATTTGAATGGTGAGGCAACTTCCTATGTCGATGATTTTGAAGGTTCTCAAAACGCTATAGATTTAAAAGCGCAGCAGTCTTGGTTTTTATCGAGTAGACCGTTACAAATTGATGGAACAGATGTTTTTGATGTTAATGGACCAACCAACGGATACGATAGAGCATTACTTAACTGGTATAATATTGATCCTATTTTTTACAGTAGCCAAAAACCTGATGATATAAGTGATGATGACTTATCTGATTTGTTTACCAGTCGAATTTTTATAAACGAATTATTTCCTAATAGAGATTTAGTTCAAGGTCAAAACTCAGTGCTTTTTAGTTTAGATTTAGCTTACTATCCAGATGAAAGAGGGCCTTATAATTTTGAGCCAATAAATACATCTGATGCTAATAATGACGGTAGGCTAGATAATCCTGAGGAATCTTGGGCAGGTATCACACGTCAACTAACATCCACCGATTTAGAACAGGCCAATGTGGAATATATTGAGTTTTGGTTACAAGATCCGTTTCAAAATCCAAATGGACAAGGGACATCTAATAATCCAGGTGGTAAGCTAGTATTTAACTTAGGGAATATATCCGAGGATGTCGTACGTGATGGTAGAAAGATTTATGAAAATGGTTTGCCAGAAGACGGAGATGTAAGTTTATTGTTACCGACAGCTTATGGGACAGTTGTACCACAAAATCAATCACTTATTTATGCTTTTGATACTACTGGGCAAGAACGTGATAATCAAGACGTTGGTTATGATGGTTACGACGATGCCGAGGAAACAGCTGTTTTTGGTACCGATTTTGGTCCTGACCCAGCAAACGATAATTACACCTATTTCTTAAACGCAACCGGAGATATTTTTGAACGTTACAAACAGTATAACGGTGTTCAAGGGAATACACCAGATACGTTTTCAAATACAGATAGAGGTGCTAATACACAACCAGATGTAGAAGATATCAATCGTGATAATACAATGAATACGATTGATAGTTATTTTGAGTATGTATTAGAGATTAAACCTGAACATTTACCAAAAACTATAGCCGAATTTGAAAACTTACCAGACTCTAATCCCTTAAAAGAATTTTTGACAGATTTTAAGGCTCAAACACGTTCAGTTCCTGGTCAAACAGAAGAATTACCTGTAAGATGGCATCAAGTTAGAATTCCTGTTAATGTGCCGCTAGATAGATTTGATGACCCAGCCTTTCCAGAATATAAGCGTTATGGTGGGATTACAGATTTTAGATCCATTCGTTTCGCTCGTGTTTATCTTAAAGGGTTTACGGAAAAAACGGTATTCCGATTTGGTACGTTGGATTTAGTTAGAAGTGATTGGAGACGCTATACACAAGCACTTGATAAAAACGATGCAACACCAGATGATGCCCAAACCGATTTTTCTGTGGGGATTATAGGAACTATTGAAAATGAAGGAAGTTATCAAAGACCTCCAGGTATAGAACCAGAAGAATTATTTAATAATAACACAGTTGTTGAACAAAACGAACAGTCGTTAGTTGTTAACGTGTGTAATTTAGAAGCTCAAGATTCTAAAGCAGTATATAAAAATATTAATATCGATATGCGTCAATATAAACGCCTAAGAATGTTTATGCATGCCGAAGCAGGTGACTCAGGAAACTTAACGAGTGATGAGTTAGTTGGGTTTATACGTATGGGTAACGACCTAACAGAAAACTATTATCAAATTGAAGTGCCACTTCAAGTGTCTACAGGAATATCTAGAGAAGAATTATGGCCAGATGTAAATGAAATTAATTTACCAATTGAAGTTTTAGGTAAGATTAAAGCGCAAGGAATTTCGGATATGACGTTAACCAATGAAGATCCAACTTTTTACGATGTTGTAGGTGATGAAATAATTCCAATACCCAATGATGAATTTTCAGATTATGTAATTGGCCAACATCGTGTGGGTATAAGAGGAAATCCTAACTTTGGAGATATTAGAACATTGATGGTTGGTGTTAAAAACAGAACGAGTAATAATGATGTTTGTGCAGAAGTATGGTTTAACGAATTACGTTTATCAGATTTAGATAACGAAGGTGGTTGGGCCGCCGTAGTTAGTATGGATGCCAATATCGCAGATTTCATGAATATTAGTGCTACAGGAAGGCAAAGCACCTCTGGGTTTGGTTCTTTAGAGCAAGGCCCTAGCCAACGAAGTTTAGAGGATGTTCAACAATACGATGTGGTAACCAATATAAATGTTGGACAATTATTACCAAAAAAATGGGGAATTCAATTACCATTCAATTATGCACAAAGTGAAGAGTTAATAACACCAAAATACGATCAGTTTTATAAAGATTTAACGCTAGATTCAAGATTAGATGCTGCCAATTCTAGCGAAGAACGCGAAAGAATAAAAGAACAGTCGGAAGATTATACCAAAAGACAAAGTATCAATTTTATTGGAGTAAGAAAAATAAGAACCAACGAGGATGCTATACCTCGCTTCTATGATGTTGAAAATCTAACCGTAAATTATTCTTATAATAAAGTTGAACATCGTGATTTTGAAATTGAAAATTCATTGAATCAAACCGTACGTGCGGGGGTTAATTATGCATTTAATTTCAACCCAATAAAAGTAGAGCCTTTTAAAAAGAACGATTCACTGTTTAAAGGTAAATATTGGAAAATACTAAAAGATTTTAACTTTAATTTACTGCCAACGAGTTTTACAGTTAATACAGATATTAATAGACAGTTCAATAAACAAAAATTTAGAGAAATAGACTTAGGTGGCGGGAATATTGGTATAGAAGAATTATTTAGAAGAAACTACACCTTCGATTTTCAATACACAATTAATTACAATTTAACCGATGCTTTACAGTTAAACTTTACCGCTGCAAACAATAATATTGTTCGAAACTACTTTAAAGATAATATCATTAATGGAGAACAAAACCCCGACCTTGATATCTGGGATGGTTTCTTAGATGTTGGGGATCCAAATAGGCAAACACAGCAACTGGGGATTAGTTATCAATTACCATTTAGTAAAATCCCAACCTTTAGCTTTTTAGATGCAACGTATCAATATAGTGGCGATTTCCAATGGCAAAAAGGATCTGATTTATTTGGGGACCTAGAGCTTGATGGACAAACTTATGATTTGGGGAATACCATTCAGAACGCAAATACGCACAATATAAATTCAACTTTAGATATGAAAAAGTTGTATAAATATATTGGCTTGGTAAAAAAACCTATTAGAGGCGCTAGAACTAGAAGAGCTGCTCCTGGTCCTCCAGAATTGAACAATCAAGCTGCAACCAATCAGAAAAAAAATAAAACCAAGTCTGGAACTAAAATATTAAATGCAGGAATTGATATTTTAACGAGTATTAAGAGAATTCAAGTAAATTATTCAGAAAATAATGGGACATTCTTACCAGGATATTTACAAACACCAGGTTTTGTAGGAACACTAAAACCTACTTTAGGTTATACCTTTGGTAGCCAAAGCGATATTCGACATTTAGCAGCTAGAAGAGGCTGGTTAACAGTGTTTCCAGAGTTTAATCAACAATACACAGAAACACAAACTAGACAATTAGATTTATCTGCAAACTTAGAGCCATTTAGAGATTTAAAAATTGATATAGTTGGTAATAGAACCTATTTTGAAAATTACACAGAAAATTATCGCGTTAACACTGTTAATGGTCAATTAGAATACGAATCTTTAACACCTAATACTTTTGGAAACTTTAATATTTCAACCATTTTAATAAAAACAGCCTTTAGTAAAAGTGATGAAACAATATCTGATGCTTTTAATGATTTTAGAGCTAATAGATTAATAATAGCGAGAAGGTTGGCACAACAAAATGGCTCTGATGTTAATGATGTAGATGCTGATGGTTTTCCAAGAGGTTATGGAAAAAATAGTCAAACTGTATTATTGCCAGCATTTTTAGCAGCTTATTCAGGTCAAGATGCAAGTAAGGTTAAAACTACGGCGTTTAGAGATGTGCCAATTCCAAACTGGGACTTAAAGTATACAGGCTTTATGAAGTTTACTTGGTTTAAAAAACGTTTTAAAAGATTCTCATTAACGCATGGATATCGTTCTAATTATACGATTAATCAGTTTCAGTCTAACTTAGATTATACGAAGCCAGATTTTAGTTTAGATTATGATAGTCAAGCTCCAGAAACCAAAGATCAATCTGGAAATTATAAAAATGAAACACTTTTTAGTAATATCAATTTAACAGAAATGTTTAGTCCACTTATTAGAATTGATATGGAGATGAAAAATTCTATTAAGATATTAGCAGAGGTTAAGAAAGACAGATTATTGTCGCTTAGCTTCGATAATAATTTAATGACAGAAATATTAGGAAACGAGTATGTTTTAGGTCTGGGTTATAGAATAAAAGATGTACGTATAAAATCGCAGTTAGCAGGTCCTAAAAAACGTATAGTAAGTGATTTGAATATGAAGGCAGATATCTCTGTAAGAGATAATAAAACGATTATAAGATATTTAGATTTAGAGAATAATCAAGTTACTTCTGGACAGACTATTTGGGGATTAAAATACTCTGCAGATTATGCTTTCAGCAAAAATCTAACAGCGATATTTTATTTTGATTATGCTTTTTCTGAATATGCAATTTCTACAGCATTTCCGCAAACAACGATTCGATCAGGGTTTACATTGAGGTATAATTTTGGTAATTAACGATATCTCCTAAAGGTTACAAAGATGTAATTTTTTAGAGAGGCGTTTTTTAAACAGATCTTTAGCACTTATCACCAAAGATTAGTTTTATATAAAGGGTCGATTATTTAACCACAATAATATCATTGATATTTGTAGTATATCTTGGAGATAAACGTTCTTGGCGCATTTTCCATGTACGTTTTAGGTCTTGACTACCCAATTTTATTTTATAATCAGCATATTTTGAGTTTAAACAATCTATAGTATGCATCAATGGTTTGTGTTTTGGGTTTTCGGCTTCAAATATTTGTAGTTGGTGATTATTGGTTGGTACTAAACCCATTACGATAACACCAGCACGTTTATATTTTATGCCTTTTTTAAAAATATGTGTTACTGCTTGAATAGCTTTTTGACTAATAATTAAACTAGAATCTGTTGGGAAAGGTAAATTAATAGCTTTACTGGCTCTATGCTGTTCTAGATTTTTTTTATGTCTGTCACTACTTAATATCACATAAATTACATGACAGCTAGATCCTTGTTTTCTTAACTTTTCAGCACAACTAGTTGCAAAGGTTGATATGCGTTCTTTAATATTATCAATATCTGAAAATGTGTATTCAAAACTTCTAGTAGTAGCTATAGCACGCTTTGTTTTTACTTCATCTAGTTTTATTTGAGAAACCCCTTCTAAATCTTTTTTAAGTCTCCATTCGGTTATCGAAAAACTTTTTCTAACCCATTCATCGGAAAGATTAGTAAAGTCAAAAGCTGTTTTACACCCTTTTGCCTTCAATCGTTTTTGTAAACCACGACCTATACCCCAAACAGATTCAAGTTGAATCCATTTTAGAGCTTTAATACGCTTTTCTTCAGAATCTATAATATAAACACCCTTCGTTTCCTTTGGAAATTTACGTGCAATTTTGTTTGCTACTTTGCTTAACGCTTTTGTTGGAGCAATACCTACACAAGTTGGAATACCTGTCCATTTTAAAATACGCTGCCTAATTTGGTATCCGTAATTGTCTAAATAGGAATCATTAAAGCCTATAAATTCTAGAAAAGCTTCGTCTATGCTGTATACTTCAACGTCTGGAGTAAATTGTTTTAAAATCGTCATAACCCGATGACTCATGTCTCCATATAGAGGATAGTTTGAAGACAATACTTTTATGTTATTTGCTTTACAAAATCCATCCCATTTAAAAATAGGAGCACCCATAGGAAGATTTAGAGCCTTAGCTTCATCACTTCGAGAAATAACACAGCCATCATTATTGCTTAAAATGGCAATGGGTTTATTGCGTAAGTTTGGATTAAAAACACGTTCGCAAGACGCATAAAAATTATTACAATCTACTAAGGCATACATAAAAGTAAAGGTACAAAACCCTAAAAAACATCAATCGCCTTTATAATGGAATTACCAACACGCTTGTAAGTTGCTTTCGTGCCATTTACACAAAAGTAATAGATATCTCTACTTTTTTGTTCTTTAGCAGATAGTAAAATAACTTGATCTACACTGCAATTGTTGTCTTTTGCAACTTTCTTTTTTACATGATTTATAGTGGCACGTCCCTTTTTTAATTGCGATTGTATTTTTGCGTTTAATTTAGGTTCAACAAAATCTTTTGAAATGCTGCAAGAATTTGGGTTTAAAGGTTTAATGCTATTTACTTTTGCGCTATCTACTAGAGTTAAAGGTTGCATATCAATATATTCCCAAGTATAATCGGCTTTTAATAATACGCGTCTACCATCCTCAGTCTTTACTATATAATTATTTTGGGAAAAACCAACAAACGATAGTGCAAACACTAAAACCAAAATACATTTTTTCATAACAAATAAAATAATTTAAATATTATCAAAAATACGATTTTATTCTTCAATACTTCAATTTCACTCAGCACAAACATACTCTAAAATATCAGCAGGTTGACACTCTAAAGCTTTGCAAATAGCTTCTAAGGTTGAAAAACGAATAGCCTTAGCTTTTCCAGATTTCAATATTGAAAGATTGGCAGTAGTAATACCAATAATTTCAGCCAATTCTTTGCTTTTCATGTTACGCTTGGTAAGCATGATGTCTAGGTTTACAATTATTGGCATGGGCTAAATGGTTAAGTCGTTTTCTTGTTTTATTAAACTTCCATTCTGAATAATATCTGAAATTATATGTAAGCTGAAACCAACTATCATAAGTAGAAGGTTTAGACCTAAATTTCCAAAAAGAACAATGTTTTCTGATTGATAAGCAATCATAAGGTCAAAGATTAAACTTAAAACACCTGAAATTAAAAACAACTTACCCGCAGTTTTAAATTTTAGTCCACTTCCTTTATTGAAAAAGCCATTTTTTATAGTTATTCCCAAACCTCTTTGTATAAAAATCAAGCCAATAAACGTTATTATAGAAAAAGTTAAGGTCATAAACTGAGTATAATATCCAAAAATAGAATTCTTATGAAACTCGTCTGAAATATTGATGAAATCTGGTGCAAAAAAAGTTAGATAAATAGAAGTTACAAAATGTATCATAAAAACAATGATAAGTATTTTTACAAACCCGTTTAAAAAATTAATTTTCTTCATAGTTATATGGTTAAATCGTTTTCTTTCTTCAACAACCTACCTTCTTTAAAAATCTCTGCCATTATAAATGATAATAAAACAAAAAGTAGTGGAGTAAGAGAAATTGAAGTTCCTCTATAACCACCAAATTTGAAAGTCATA
The DNA here is from genome assembly GCF_947487605.1 of uncultured Algibacter sp. Taxonomy (GTDB): domain Bacteria; phylum Bacteroidota; class Bacteroidia; order Flavobacteriales; family Flavobacteriaceae; genus Algibacter_D. The sequence goes on along the minus strand of NZ_CANKXK010000003.1, from coordinate 188,987 downwards.
GAATGATAACTAGTTAATAAAAAATAAGCGAAAATATATTTTCCAATTTTTCTAAAAGCCTTAATAGTATCTTGCTCAAAGGTTTTAACTTCCTTAACCGAAGTCATTATTTTTTGAAACGCTTTAAATGGTAAAAATAATACAATCAATATAGCAACATATTTCACATAATTTAAGTATAGAGAACTTGTTTTTATGTCTCCAAAAACATAGACATCTTTATCTGCACTTTTAGGATTTACTTTCCATTTTCTCAAACTAGAATAATTATAATCTTTAAAATTAAAACTCACTTCCTTTCCTTTGTAAAAACTACGATCTACTTGCAAATGAATGAAAAAAGTCGTTAAACCAATAAAAACTATTACGAGGAAGAATCTAATAAATTTACAGACTATTATTGCTATATTCAAAAGGGTGTTTTTAGTCATTATACTAAATAATTATTGTTTAACGATAACAAAAATATATAAAATTATCGAAAAACAATAATTTTTAATTAAAATATTTTAATTTAATTCGTATTAGACCTGTCAGGTTTTAAAAACCTAACAGGTCTTTTTTAGTATCTTTGAGCTTATGTTTCCTAAAAAACTCCAACAAAAATTAGAAGAGCGCAAAGCTAATAATGCCTTACGCAAACTTGGAGTACAAAGTAATTTGATAGATTTTTCATCAAATGATTATTTGGGATTTTCTAAAAGCGAAACTATTTTTAATAGCGCTCATGAGTATTTAGTAGGACACAATATTATACAAAATGGATCGACGGGATCGCGTTTACTTTCTGGAAATAATCAATTATATAATATTATAGAAGCTATGCTTGCTAGTTTTCATAATAGTGAAACGGCGCTAGTTTTTAATTCGGGCTACGATGCTAATGTTGGTTTCTTTTCATCGGTTGCCCAACGAGGCGATATTATTTTGTATGACGAATACATACATGCTTCTATTCGGGACGGTATTACAATGAGTAATGCTAAACCCTATAAGTTTAAGCATAATAATATAAAAGACTTAGAGTGTCACCTTGAGCGCAGTCGAAAGGTCTCACGAGAAACAAATATCTACATCGCCACAGAATCCGTATTCTCTATGGATGGAGATACTCCAGATTTAACCTTAATGTCACAAATATGTAAAACATATAATGCGTTTCTAGTAGTTGATGAAGCACATGCATTAGGTGTTTTTGGTGAACAAGGAGTTGGTATTATTCAAAATTTAGGGTTAGAAAAAGACATTTTTGCTCGCATTATTACTTTCGGAAAAGCCATGGGTTGCCACGGATCAGCAATTTTATGTAGTAAAAATTTAAAAGAATATTTAGTAAATTTTTCGCGCAGTTTTATTTATACTACAGCATTACCGCCACATAGTTTAGCTACAATTCATACTGCTTATCATGAATTAATAATAAGCGAAAACTTAGATAGATTACATCAAAACGTACAACTTTTTAAGTCTGAAATTGTTAAAAATAAACTTCAAGATATTTTTATTGAATCTCATTCAACAATACATTGCTGTATCATTTCGGGTAATAACAAGGTAAAATCTATTTCAGAAAAACTTCAAGATAATGGGTTTAATGTAAAGCCTATATTATCTCCAACCGTTCCAAAAGGTAAAGAACGATTACGTTTCTGTCTGAATAGTTACAATTCCCCTCAAGAAATCACCAAAGTCTTAAATCTACTTGCTACTTTTGTAACTTAGCTACCTTGAACTTGTTTTAATTTTTCATAAAACAGCAAATATCATTATATGAATAATACTTTTAAAACCATAGCTAGGTTTCAATATTCATCCGAAGCAGAAATAATAAAAGGACGTTTGGAAGCCGATGGTATTCAAGTTTTTCTGTCTGATAACTTAACCATAGACACCGACCCATTGGTAAGTAATGCCATTGGAGGTGTGAAATTAAAAGTATTATCCAATCAAGCCGAGGAAGCAGAACAGATTTTAGAATCTATAAACAAATATTCTGTTGACGATAATGGAAGTACTATAAATTGCCCAAATTGTAATAGTGAAAAAACACAACTGTATTCTACTGTAAAGGATGGTAAATCTTTTTTTGCGTTTATTTTTGCACTTATCCTTAATCTATTTGTTAATATTCTACCTTTTTACACAAAGCATAAATATAAATGTGAAGATTGTAAAACAGAATTTGATTTAAAATGAGCACATATTTCATCACAGGAATTTCAACCGATGTAGGTAAAACAGTAGCTTCAGCAATTATAACCGAAGCCTTGGAAGCTGATTATTGGAAACCCGTTCAAGCTGGGGAATTGGATAACTGCGACACTAAAAAAGTGGAACGATTAGTTTCAAATACCAAATCAAAATTTCACTCAAATGCGTATGCATTAAAAACACCTATGAGTCCGCATGCGGCTGCTGATATTGATGGTATTCAAATTGATATTAAAAAAATTAAAACTCCAAAAACAAATAATCATTTAGTTATTGAGGGGGCAGGAGGTTTGTTGGTACCATTAAATGATAAAAACACTGTTTTCGATTTAATACAACCCCATTATAAAGTTATAGTGGTTTCAAGACATTATTTAGGAAGTATAAATCACACATTATTAACCATTCAGGCGTTAAAGAATAAAGGTTTTGATGTGTCTATAATTTATAGTGGAAACAAACACCCAACTACTGAAGCTATCATCAAAAAAATGACTCAAGTTCCAATAATTGGAAGGATTGATGAAGAACCGTATTTTGATAAAAATGTAGTAAAAGAGTATGCTGATTTGTTTAAGAATAACTTGTAACTGTCGTGCCTGCGAAAGCAGGAATCAGCAATACAACGAAAAAATTAAAAAATAGATTCCTGCCTTTTCAGGAATAACAAAATATGAATTTACAAGAACGCGACAAAAACCACCTTTGGCATCCATTAACACAGCATAAATTACATCCAGATAGTATTGCTATTACTAAAGCAAAGGGTTGTGTTTTAATTGATGAAAATGGGAATGAGTATATAGATGCCATTGCATCATGGTACACTTGTATGTATGGGCACTGTAACGAATACATAACCAGTAGGGTGTCAAAACAAATGCAAAAGCTCGATCAAGTAGTTTTTAGTGGATTCACCCATGAGCCTGCCATCAAATTATCTGAAGCACTCATTAAAATCCTTCCAGAAAATCAAAACAAGATATTCTTTAGTGATAATGGTTCTACATCAGTCGAAATTGGCATTAAAATGGCTTTGCAATACCATTTTAATAAAGGTGAAAAGCGAAATACATTAATCGCTTTTGAAGAAGGATTTCACGGAGATACTTTTGGAGCAATGAGTGTTTCAGGATTATCAGTTTACAATGGACCGTTTGAAGATTTCTTTTTAGAAGTTAAACGAATTCCAGCTCCTAATGGAGAAAACAATAATGAAATTTTAAAGTATTTAGAAGATATAATAGTGACCAATAATGTAGCAGGGTTTGTTTACGAACCCTTGGTTCAAGGTGCAGCAGCCATGAAAATGCATGATGCTGAAGGTTTAAACGGTATTTTAAAATTATGTACCGAGAATAATATCGTTACAGTAGCAGATGAGGTAATGACTGGTTTTGGAAAAACAGGAAAACATTTTGCTTCACTTCATCTAGAAACCAAGCCAGATATTATCTGTTTAAGTAAAGCCCTAACAGGTGGTTTGTTGCCAATGGCTCTTACCACATGTTCACAGAAAATTTATGATGCTTTTTTTAGTGATGATATTAGCAAGGGCTTATTTCATGGGCATACCTATTCTGCAAATCCGTTGGCTTGTACAGCGGCTTTAGCGAGTATAGAGTTGCTGCAAACCGATGGTATTCAAGAAAACATTAAAATTATTATAGCATCGCATCAAGACTTTGGTAATCGTATTCAAAGCCACCCTAAAGTAAAATCTATTCGTCAATTGGGAATTATCTTCGCTTTAGATTTGAATGTAGAAATGGAACGCTATGGAAATCTTCGCGATAAACTCTTTAAGTTTTTTATGAACAACGGTATTTTTTTACGTCCATTAGGGAACACTATATATATTCAAGCGCCTTATGTAATTACTAAAGAACAATTAGATAAAGTCTATCAAGTAATTGAAGATGCACTAGAAATAGTATAACTTAGTAGCCAAAATAATTTCTTGCAAAAACCAATTTCAATAACAGCTATTTCATCTATTTCTCCTCTAGGAAAATCTTTAAGTGAGGCATGGAAAAGATATCAAAGTGATAATCATTTTATCATTGAAAAAATATTCAATTCATCATCTGTTTTAGTAGCAGAAATTCCTGAGGATGCAAAAAAAGAGATTGAAGCTTTAAGACAATCAGATAACAAATATAAATCTTTAGACGCTACTGTATTGTATGCTATCTATGCATCTAGAAAAGCAATTAAAAATGCTAATTGGAATTCTTTAGATAATTTCGGAATCAACATAGGATCTTCTCGAGGGGCTACATCACTTTTTGAAAAATATCATGAAGGGTTTCTTAAAAACAATAAAGCTAAAACGTTAAGTTCGCCAACAACCACTTTAGGGAATATATCATCTTGGGTGGCGCACGATTTACAAACGCAAGGTCCAGAAATAAGTCATTCTATTACCTGTTCCACAGCATTACACGCTATGCTAAACGGTATTGCATGGATTAATTCTGGAATGAGTGATAAATTCTTAGTAGGTGGTAGCGAGGCGCCATTAACACCATTTACCATTGCTCAAATGCAAGCGTTAAAGATTTATGCAAAGACAAATTTAAACCACAATTGTCATTCTGAGCCTGCCGAAGAATCTTTTCCATGTCGTGCTTTAGATCTCGAAAAGTCAAAAAACACAATGGTTTTAGGAGAAGGAGCTTCCATGGTCTGTTTAGAAGCAGGAAAGAAAGACAATGCGTTGGCAATAATTAGAGGCTATGGTTATGCAACTGAGATCTTGAAACATAACATTTCAATTTCAAGTGATGCACAATGTTTTCAGAAGTCCATGAAAATGGCAATGGGTGACATGTCTCCAGATGATATTGATGTTGTGGTTATGCATGCGCCAGGGACTATTAAGGGAGATTCCTCTGAGTTTAATGCGATAAAAAAAATATTTTGTAACAAACTTCCTGCATTGACTACTAATAAATGGAAGGTAGGTCACACCTTTGGAGCGTCCGGGGCTCTTAGTATTGAATTTGCTGTACTCATGTTGCAGTATCAAAAGTTCATAGGTGTTCCTTATTTAGAATCGCAAAATACTCCAAAAAAAATAGAGAATATTTTAATTAATGCTGTCGGATTTGGCGGAAATGCGGTGTCTATTTTTCTTTCAAAATAAAATTGTAAAACTTTATAAAGATTGTATATTTATTAACTCATATTTTTAATTAATTTAACGATGTCAGATTGGTTTTCTAGTTTAGATTTATTGTCGAAAATTTACTGGTTAATAGCCATTATCGGGTCGCTAGTTTTTACTATTGTAATTATACTAGCCTTTACAGGAGGAGATGCAGATGAACTTGAAGGAGTTGATTCAGAAATTGAAGGTGATGCTGGTATAGGATTTCAGTTTATAACCTTTAAAAATCTTGTTGGATTTTTTACCATTTTTGGATGGAGTGGTATTGCTTGTATAGAAGCAGGGATTTCTAAGCCTTTAACATTTATTATTTCTACATTTTTCGGTTTAGTTATGATGGCTATTATGTCTGCCATGTTTTACTTCATGTCAAAATTAAGCGATAGTGGTACTCTTAATTATAAAAATGCATTAGGAGCTATTGGTGAAGTTTACCTCACTATAGGTGCAAGCCGTTCAAAAATGGGAAAGGTGACTGTTAGAGTTCAGGGGACATCAAGAGAATTAGATGCTTTAACAGATTCTTTAGTTGAATTAAAATCTGGAACCATCATAAAAGTAGTAGATGTAACTAGTAACGGTATATTAATAGTAGATCAAACAAGAAAACCAATAGAACCATTAAAACAACACACTTATGAAATTACTGATAATGCAGGAGGGCTTTAATTTAGGATTTCCTATGGCTCTTATTTTTGGAGTATTATTTATATTCCTATTTTTAATTATTTTAATAAAGCGCTATAAACGCTGTCCATCAGACCGTATTTTAGTAGTTTATGGTAAAGTTGGTGGAGGTCAATCAGCCAAATGTATCCATGGTGGAGCAGCATTTATCTTGCCAGTTATTCAAGATTATGAATTTCTTGATTTAACCCCAATATCTATTGAAGTCAATCTTGTCAATGCTCTATCAAAGCAAAACATCCGTGTAAACGTACCATCACGATTTACCATTGGTATTTCTACAGAACCTGGAATCATGCAAAATGCAGCAGAAAGACTATTAGGTTTAGGGCAAAATGAAATTCAAGATTTAGCTCAGGAAATTATATTTGGTCAATTACGTTTAGTGGTGGCGTCTATGGATATTGAAGAAATTAATTCTGATAGAGATAAATTTTTAGCAAATATCTCGCAAAGTGTTGAGTCAGAATTAAAGAAGGTAGGTTTAAAACTTATCAATGTAAATATTACCGATATTGTTGATGAGTCTGGTTATATAGAAGCTTTGGGTAAAGAAGCAGCTGCGCATGCTATTAATGCAGCACGTAAATCTGTAGCAGAAAAAACTAGAGATGGATCTATTGGTGAAGCTAATGCTGTTCAAGATGAAAGAACTCAAGTAGCAGAACTACATGCTAAGGCTAAGATTGGAGAAGCCAATGCGATGCAAAATGAGAGGACTCAGATAGCCGCAGCCAATGCGCAAGCCAAGATTGGAGAAGCTAAAGCAAGTCAACAAGAAAGGGTGGAAACTGCAAGTGCCATAGCTTTAGCTAAAATTGGAGAAGCAGAAGCTTTAAAAGATGAAAGAATTAAAACTTCTGAAGCTAATGCAAGAGCTATTGATGGGGAAAATATTGCCAAGATATCTATAGCAGAGTCTGATGCACTGCGCAGAGAAAGAGAAGCTGAAGCAGAAAAGCGTGCTATAGCGGCTGAAAAAGTTCAAGCTGCAAAAGCTTTAGAAGAGGCTTATGCAGCCGAGAAACTTGCCGAAGTAGCTAGATCCGAAAGAGTCCGTTCATCTCAGTTAGCAGATATAATTGTGCCAGCTGAAATTGATAAGAGAAAAGTTGAAATTGATGCCGAAGCAGAAGCTGAAAACCTCAGAAGAATAGCTAAAGGTGAAGCAGATGCTATTTTATTGAAAGCACAAGCAGAAGCGGAAGGTATTTTTGAAGTACTAACTAAGCAGGCAGCAGGTTTTGATCAAATAGTCAAAGCAGCAGGAGACGACACGCAGAATGCAGCACTATTATTAATAGCAGATAAGCTACCTGAGTTGGTTAAATTACAAGCTGAAGCTATTAAAAATATCAAGATAGACAAAGTTACTGTTTGGGATAACGGAGGAACAAAAGATGGAAAATCATCAACAGCAAACTTTCTGTCTGGAATGTATAAATCTGTACCGCCATTACAAGAAATGTTTAATATGGCAGGAATGCAATTGCCTGAGTATTTAAAGGGGAAAGACATAGTTTCAATTGAAGATGTTAGCTCTGAGGAAAAACCTAATTCAGATAAAAAAGAATTGAATAAGCCTAATAATAAAAAGCTACCTCCTAAATCTGGTGACGTAGATTCTTAAATTTGAAATAAATAAACTTAAATAAATTCCGCTACACCAGCGGAATTTTTTACTTTTGAAAATACATTAATTGCGATTTTATGAGCGAGACAAAACACAATTGGACTAAAGAAGAAATTCTAGAAATATATAATAAACCTTTAATGGAGTTACTTTATGATGCTGCTTCTGTGCATCGTTTACATCACGACCCAAATACGGTTCAAGTCTCTACATTGTTGTCTATAAAAACAGGTGGCTGTCCAGAAGATTGTGGGTATTGTCCCCAGGCAGCACGTTATCATACCGATATAGAAGGCAATGATTTAATGTCGGTTCAACAAGTTAAAGCTCAGGCTTTACGAGCAAAGTCTAGTGGGAGTTCACGTGTATGTATGGGTGCAGCATGGCGGAATGTGAAAGATGGCGAAGAGTTTGATCAAGTTTTAGAAATGGTGCGTACCATTAATAAATTAGATATGGAAGTATGTTGTACATTGGGTATGATAACTGAAAACCAAGCACAACGTTTAGCAGAAGCAGGTTTATACGCGTACAACCATAATTTAGATTCCTCTGAAGAATATTATAAAGAAGTCATTTCTACACGTGGTTTTGAAGACCGTTTAGAAACCATTGATAATGTGCGAAAAACCAATGTAACTGTTTGTAGTGGCGGTATTATTGGTATGGGTGAAAAGGTTGAAGATAGAGCAGGTATGCTAGTAGCCTTATCAACCTTGAATCCGCAACCAGAATCGGTACCTATAAATGCATTAGTGGCTGTTGATGGAACACCTCTTGAAGATCAAGAACCAATTTCTATTTGGGATATGATTCGTATGGTAGCAACCACAAGAATTGTGATGCCAGAAACACAAGTACGTTTAAGTGCAGGAAGAACACAAATGACAAGAGAAGGACAGGCTATGTGTTTCTTTGCTGGTGCCAATTCTATTTTTGCTGGTGATAAATTATTAACAACGCCTAATCCCGATGTAAATGAAGACATGAAAATGTTTGAGTTGCTAGGATTAAATCCTCAAAAACCATTTATAAAGAAAATGCAGCCAGAAACAGTTGAAGCTCAAGATTCGCAGTATCAAGCTTTAGGAGAAAAACCAAAATGGACACGACCTGAACATACCATTGAACGTAACGAAGTGGCAAAAGAAAAAGCGAAAGCTGTCAAGTAAATTACTTGATATTACAAAATAGCATAAAAAAACTCCGACACTTAGTATCGGAGTTTTTTTGTAAAGTATAAAAATGTATTTTTTATTCTTCTTCGTTTGAAGCTTCAACTTCTGCAGCTTCCTCTGTTTCTTCAATAACAGGAGCAGCAGCAGCGATTCTTGCTTCGTTAACTGCTTTTTCAGCAGCTAGTGCATCAGCTTTAGCTTTAGCTTCAGCATCAGATAAGCCATCAGCTTTAGCTTGTACTTTTGCTGCTTTTTCTTCTAACCAAGCAGTGAACTTTGCTTCTGCTTGCTCTTCAGTTAAAGCACCTTTCTTAACACCTCCTGCTAGGTGATTCTTTAATAAAGCACCCTTGTAAGATAATAAGTTTTTAGCCGTGTCAGTAGGTTGTGCACCATTCTGTAGCCATTTTACAGCACCATCAACATTTAATTCAACTGTTGCTGGATTTGTGTTTGGATTGTAAGCACCTAATTTTTCTAGGTATTTACCGTCTCTTTTTGAACGTGCATCTGCTGCAACGATCCAGTAGTAAGGTTTTCCTTTTTTACCGTGTCTTTGTAATCTAATTTTTACTGGCATAATAATTAATTATTTGAGGTTCTCGACCTCGGTTATTAATGAGGGCGCAAATATATTATATTTTTTTGAATTATTTAGCCTTTTTCTGTTTTGAAATGTTATTTTTTAAACACTGATAATCAGTAGATTTAAAGGCTAGAACAATAAGCAAACAGGACTTGGTAAATCTATGGCATGCAGAAATGATAGCTTACCCGTTTTAGGGTCTATTTTAAAGACTGAAATATTCGCACTGTTTTGGTTAGCAACTAACATAAATTTACCAGTTGGATCTAAAGTGAAGTTTCGAGGCCAATCGCCATGAGTACTTATATTTTGTATTTTATCTATCGTACCCGTTTCAGTATTTCTTTTAAAAACGACAATGGAGTTTTCTCCACGATTAGAGCCGTATAAAAAACGCTCATCTTTAGATAAGTGAATATCGGCACAAAAGTTTTTCCCTTTGTAGTTTTCATCTAAAGTAGAGTCCGAATCAATTTGTTTAAACCCATTGTCAGTTTTTTTAACCGAAGTTATTGAGCTTCCATATTCATTAATAATATAAATAAACGCACCGTTTTTTGATATGGAAAAGTGTCTTGGTCCTGGGTTATCTTGAATTTCAATAATACTTGGAGACTTTAGGGTGTATAAATTATCTTTTAATTTGTATTGATAAACTGCGTTTCTTCCCAAATCTGAAATAAATAAATCGTTTTTAAAAAATTGAGCCGAATGAACATGTGAAGCTATGCTATCTATATTGTGGTCTAAAACTTGAAACGCCTCAGTCAAGAGCCCGCTATTTAGTACAGAATGTAATGAGGCATTACCACCAGTATAATTTGACACAACAATCTTATCTCCAGAATCATTAATAGTAACATGACAAGGGTGAGCACCATTTACGCTTACTGTGTTTAAAGAAGTTAAATTCCCTTCCTTTTCAACTTTAAAAGATGTAATAGCACCATTTTCATTTTCATTTACAGCATAAATATGTTTTTTATCAGGTGAATAAGTTAAAAATGATGGGTTTTCTGAAGTTGCCGCTAAGTGCTTATTACTTAATTCTCCAGTTTCGGTATTAAATTGAAATTGATAAATCCCTTCACTGTCGCCATTGGTGTAGGTTCCAACATACAAAGTCGTATTTGGGTTAGAGCAGTTGAATAAACATGAAGTAATACCGAGCATGAGTAATATGAATTTCATATAAAAAGTTTTAATATTCTAAATTAGTGTAATTTATTTAAACAGAGATGAAAGATTTGTTCACAACTCTTAAAAACTTCATTTTAAAAAAGTGTAAATTCTGCCTATTTTTATACATTTCGTTTTTATTCTAAACGAATAAACAAATCAACACATAAACTTACGAAATGTATTTAATCTTCGATACTGAAACCACAGGATTACCAAAGCGTTGGGATGCGCCAATTACAGATACTGATAACTGGCCAAGGTGTATTCAAATCGCGTGGCAACTCCACGATGAGATGGGGAATTGTATTGAGAGTCAGGATTATTTAGTAAAACCAGAAGGCTTTAATATTCCGTATGATGCCGAAAAAATTCATGGTATTTCTACGGAATTAGCACAAGAACAAGGAGTCCCTCTAGCTGAGGTTTTAGAAAAATTTAATGAAGCTTTAGGGAAAACTAAATTTGTTGTTGGGCAAAACTTGAAGTTCGATTTAAACATCATGGGGGCAGAATTTGTGCGTGGTGATGTTGAAAACGTGTTACAAGAACTTCCTGTTTTAGATACTTGTACAGAGCATACGGCTGGATTGTGCCAAATTCCTGGTGGACGTTATGGTAAATTTAAATTACCAACATTAACAGAACTTCATGAGTTTTTATTTAATGTGCCGTTTTCTGAAGCGCATAATGCAACAGCCGATGTTGAGGCAACTACACGTTGTTTTTTCGAGTTGGTGCGTTTAGGGGAATACACCAAAGAACAGCTGGATGTTGCCCCTGATTATTTTGAGAATTTCAAAAAAGAAAATCCCGATACCATTCAGTTTATTGGTTTAAAGCACATCAATCTTAAAAAGGAGAGTGCCAAAATCCGTGAGCGTATTGAAAAAGCAAAATCTGGAATTTCATCAGAAGATATTCAACAAAATGTATCTGATTTAGCTGATGTTGATTTTGTGCATTTGCATAACCACTCCCAGTTTTCGGTGTTGCAATCCACCATGAGTGTTTCAGATATTGTTGCAGCAGCTGGCGAGCATAACATGCCTGCAGTAGCTTTAACCGACCACGCGAACATGATGGGTGCCTTTCATTTTGTAAATGCAGTAAATAAGTTTAACGGTGGAGTAAAAGCAAAAATAGCCGAAGCCGAAGAAAAAGGAGAAACTACAGATGCAAAATTGATAAAACCCATTGTAGGTTGCGAGTTTTTTGTGTGCGAAGACCATGCAGATAAATCTAGAAAAGACAACGGATATCAAATTGTATTACTGGCTAAAAACAAAAATGGCTATCATAATTTGGCAAAATTATCCTCTCATGCCTTTGTGGATGGCTTTTATTATTTGCCAAGAATTGATAAAAAACTCATTCAGCAGTATAAAGAAGATTTAATTGTGCTGACTGGGAATTTATATGGAGAAGTCCCAAGTAAAGTATTAAATATTGGCGAAAATCAAGCTGAAGAAGCTTTGCTTTGGTGGAAAAATGAATTTGGAGACGATTTGTATGTCGAGTTGATGCGCCATAATCAAGAGGATGAAAATCGTGTTAATCCAATCTTGATTAAATTGGCGAGAAAGCATGAGGTTAAGCTGGTTGCATCAAATAACACTTACTATAGAAATCAAGAAGATGCTAATGCACATGATATTTTATTGTGTGTAAAAGATGGCGAAAAACAAGCCACACCAATTGGTAGAGGAAGGGGGTATCGCTACGGATTACCAAATCAAGAATATTATTTTAAGTCTTCTGAAGCTATGAAGACATTGTTTCAGGATGTCCCTGAAGCGATAAAAAATGTTCAAGAAGTGGTTGATAAAGTGGAAGCATTTCAATTAGCTCGTGATGTATTATTACCTGCTTTTGATATTCCAGAAGAGTTTAAGCATGAAGAAGATGCAATTGATGGAGGCAAGCGTGGAGAAAATGCTTATTTAAAACATTTGGTGTATGAAGGTGCTAAAAAACGTTATGGTGAAACACTTACCGAAGAAGTTACAGAGCGTCTCGATTTTGAGCTGAGTGTTATTGAAAATACAGGTTATCCGGGGTATTTCTTGATTGTTGAAGATTTTATTCGCGAAGCCAGAAACATGGATGTATCGGTAGGTCCTGGAAGAGGTTCTGCTGCTGGTTCGGTGGCGGCGTATTGCCTTTGGATTACAAATATAGACCCCTTAAAGTACGATTTGCTTTTTGAGCGTTTCTTAAATCCAGACCGTATTAGTATGCCCGATATTGATATTGATTTTGATGATGAAGGTAGAGGTCGTGTGATGCAATATGTTATCGATAAATATGGAAGTAATCAAGTGGCGCAAATTATTACGTATGGTACTATGGCTGCAAAATCGTCAATTCGAGATACAGCACGTGTACTAGATTTGCCATTGTTTGATGCCGATAGGATTGCGAAATTAATCCCAACCATGTCTAAACTCGGAAAGATTTTTGGGTTGGATGAAAAAGAATTAGGTAAGAAGTTTAGAGCTGAAGATTTAGAAAAAGTTAACGAACTTTTAAATATTGCTGATGGTAGTGATTTACAAGCTGAAACGGTAAACCTCGCCAGAACGCTTGAAGGTTCTGTTAGAAATACAGGAATTCATGCCTGTGGTGTCATTATTACTCCAGATGATATTACCAAATTTGTTCCTGTTGCAACAGCAAAAGATTCCGATTTGTACGTCACGCAGTTTGATAACTCGGTAGTAGAAGATGCTGGATTATTGAAAATGGATTTCTTGGGATTAAAGACCTTAACTTTAATCAAAGACACTGTTAAAATTGTAAAAGCAAAACATGATATTCAACTAGACCCTGAAAGTTTTCCTTTAGATGATGAAGAAACGTATGCTTTATTCCAACGCGGAGAAACTGTTGGTGTATTCCAATACGAATCGCCTGGGATGCAAAAACACCTTCGGGATTTAAAGCCAACGGTTTTTGAAGATTTAATTGCAATGAATGCCTTGTACCGTCCAGGGCCAATGGAATATATTCCAAGTTTCGTTCGAAGAAAACATGGTGATGAAGAGATTGAGTATGATTTACCAGCCATGGAAGAGTACTTAAAAGAAACCTATGGTATTACGGTCTATCAAGAGCAAGTGATGTTACTGTCTCAAAGTTTAGCAGGTTTTACTAAAGGTGAAGCCGATGTACTTCGTAAAGCGATGGGTAAAAAGCAAATTGCTGTACTTGATAAAATGAAACCTAAGTTTATCGAGCAAGCCAGTGCAAATGGTCATGATGCTAAAATTTTGGAGAAGGTTTGGAAAGATTGGGAGGCTTTTGCGAGTTACGCCTTTAATAAATCGCACTCCACATGTTACGCGTGGATTGCTTACCAAACCGCGTATTTAAAAGCACATTACCCTGCGGAATATATGGCTGCAGTATTGTCTAACAATATGAACGATATCAAACAAGTGACATTCTTTATGGAAGAATGTAAGCGTATGAAGTTGGATGTTTTAGGGCCAGATGTAAATGAAAGTTACTACAAGTTTTCGGTGAATAAAGATGGTGCGGTACGTTTTGGTATGGGCGCCATAAAAGGTGTTGGTCATGGTGCGGTAATGACGATTGTAGAGAACCGTAAAGAGGATGGGCACTACAATTCTATTTTCGATTTTGCAAAGCGAATTGATTTACGGGCTGCCAATAAAAAAGCTTTTGAAAATTTAGCTTATGCAGGTGGTTTTGATGGTTTTGGAGATATACATCGTGCGCAGTATTTTCATGATGATGGTGATGGGATTACCTTTTTAGAAAAAGCGATTAAGTTTGCCCAAAAGTATAAAGAGAATAAGAATTCTGCACAAATAGATATGTTTGGAGAGCAGAGTAGTGTGCAATTTTCTGAACCCGAAGTGCCACCATGTGAAGAGTGGGGTACGATGAAGACTTTGAGTAAAGAACGGGAGGTTGTTGGGGTTTATATTTCTGGACATCCGTTGGATGATTTTAAAACCGAAATGAAAACCTTTTGTAACGCTACGGTTGGTATGTTTAATAATTTAGAGCCTTATGTAAATCGCGAATTGGTGTTTGGTGGTGTAGTTACCGATGTGCAACACCGTGTAAGTAAACAAGGAAAAGGATGGGCATTATTTACTATTGAAGATTATACGGATAGTTATGAGTTTAGAATTTTTGGCGAAGAATATTTGAAGTTCAGACACTTTTTATTACAGAACAATTTTGTGTTTGTAAAAAGCTTTGTGCGTGAAGGTTGGACAAATAAAGATACTGGGAAGAAGAGCGACCCACGATTACAGTTTAATAATTTCCAGTTGCTGCATGATGTGATGGAGCAGTATGCCAAAAAGCTTTCTATACAGGTTGATATTAAAGATTTGAGTGAACAAAAAATAATAGCCTTAAAAGAGTTGTTGCACATGCATCCTGGAAACCAAGCGCTGAATTTTTTGGTGTATGATACCAAGGAAAAAATGAAATTAACTATGCCTAGTAGAAGGCAAAAAGTTAAGGTCTCACAGGAGTTGTTGAGTGAGTTGGAGGCTCAAGATGTTCGGTTTAAGTTGAATTAGTTGCCTTTCATAACGCTGAGCTTCTGTCTAGGCCTAAAAGAGATGCACTAAAAACATCGTGTAATGAAAACAATACAAATCAAAAAAAAGCAAAACAATGACCTTATTGTTTTGCTTAATTTATAAATTTAAACCTTTAATAATCTGTATCGCTTATTCAAGACTAGGCAAAGCAATTGAAGCTTGTTGAAGGAGTTGTTTCAGAATTATATAATTTTTTGATAAATGAAAGAACAAGATAAAATTTTAGATGATAAAAAGTACAACAAATTAATTGTTGCTTTGTCTATTATAATTCCAGTTGCGGTTGCAGCACTTTTCGGAATAAAAATAGACATTGAATTACCTGTATTTTTACCACCAATATATGCGACAATAAATGGTATTACAGCCTTGGTTTTAATTTTGGCTGTATTTCAAATAAAGAAAGGAAATAGAAAATTTCATGAACGACTTATGAAATTTGCGATAATACTTTCAGTGTTATTCTTGACTATGTATATTCTATACCACATGACGAGTAATTCAACAAGTTATCAGGGAGAATATAGGTCAATTTATTTTTTCATATTGTTAAGCCATATTATACTGTCTGTGGCGGTAATTCCGTTTGTTTTAATAACCTATGTAAGGGCTATAACTAATAATTTTGAGAAACATAAAAAAATAGCAAAAATTACGTTTCCGCTTTGGCTATATGTAGCAGTAACAGGAGTTGTTGTTTATATTATGATTTCTCCATATTATGTTTAATGTTATTTGAGGATTTTGTGACATAAGAATCTAGTTATCCTTTACGTATTATGAATTAGGTTTAAATTTTGTAAAATGAAAAATAAACTCATCTTTTTTCTCTTTTCTATGTTCGTTTCTTTAAATACAAGCGCACAATGTGCTATGTGTCGAGCAGTTTTAGAAAGTGAAGGAAATAAAACAGTTGCAGAAGGGATTAACGACGGGATTGTTTATCTTATGGCAATTCCTTATATTCTTGTTGGGGGCATAGGGTATATTATTTACAGGAAATATAATAAAATCAATAAGCAAAAAAGCAAGAATATTTTGTAACATTTAGTTGCTTTTAGTGTCTTACTTATAAGGTTAGCTGGTTAATTAATAGCATAATGTTAGAAATTCGCGAATTGCATAAATCCTATCCTATAGGTGGCTCAAGTTTACATGTATTAAAAGGAATAAATCTATCTGTTAAAGATGGTGAAATGGTTGCTATTATGGGTTCTTCTGGATCTGGTAAGTCTACGTTACTTAATATAATTGGCATGCTAGATGAAGCCGATTCTGGTGAATACATTTTAGATGACCTTCCTATTAAAGATCTTACCGAAAAAAAAGCTGCTGTTTATAGAAATAAGTTCTTGGGATTTATCTTTCAATCATTTAACTTAATAAATTATAAAACTGCGCTTGAAAATGTAGCGCTCCCTCTTTATTATCAAGGTGTGAATAGGAAAGAAAGACAACAGCAAGCAATGTTTCATCTTGGTAAGGTTGGGTTGACAGATTGGGCTAAACATTTGCCTAAAGAGCTTTCAGGTGGGCAAAATCAGCGTGTGGCAATTGCACGAGCCTTGGCAGCGAATCCTAAATTATTATTGGCAGATGAACCAACAGGAGCTTTAGATACTAAAACGTCTTACGAAATCATGGAATTTATCCAGCAATTAAATGATGAGGGTAAAACTATTTTAATGGTAACCCATGAAGAGGATATTGCTAATATGTGTAAACGTATTGTAAGGCTTCGAGACGGCGTCATTATGGAAGATAAAAAAGTAACCCAAGTACGCGCAGAACACTATGTTTGACTTAGACCTTTGGCGCGAAATATTTCAAAGTATAAACAAAAATAAGACAAGGGCTTTACTCTCTGGTTTTACAGTAGCATTTGCTATTATGTTATTCACCATACTTTTTGGAATTGCCAATGGGTTAGAAAATACGTTTGAAAAATTTTTCGTAAATACTGCTGAAAATGCCATAACGATTCGGTCTGGAACAACTTCTAAACCCTATAAAGGACTTCAAATAGGTAGGCTCATAAGGTTTGATAATAAAGATTTAGAATTTCTAAACAAAGAGTTTGGAGATGAACTGGAATATATAACTCCTAAATTAAGTAGAAGTTATCAGCTTAAATATAAAAATAAGAAAGGCCAATATACAATTACTGGAATATCTCCAGACCATCAATATTTAGAAAAAGCGGTAATTATTAAAGGGCGTTTTATAAATCAAAAAGATGTACAAAATAAAGATAAAGTTATAGCAATTGGTCGCCTTGTAGAACAAGATTTGTTTGTTAAAGAATCTGCATTAGGGAAATACATTGATTTAGAAGGAGTTGTTTATAAAGTTGTTGGAGTTTTTTCAGATAATGGTGGCGATAGTCAAGAGCGCGCCATTTACACAGCATACACCACAATACAAAGACTATATCTTGCTAATGATGAAATATCTAGTATTACTATAGGTTATAATCCAAAAATAAATACTGATCAAGCTTTTGTTTTAGTTCAAGAAATAACTACCAAATTAAAGAATAGGTATGATGTGGCTCCAAATGATCAAAGAGCTATTAGAATTGGAACCCAAATATTACAAGGAAAAAAACGCCTCGAAAACATGACAACAGGTCTTGGAATACTTATTCCTATTATAGGTTTTGGTACTTTAATAGCAGGTATTTTAGGCATCAGTAATATTATGATTTTTATTGTTAAAGAACGTACTAAAGAAATAGGTATTCGTAAGGCTTTAGGAGCATCACCAAGATCTATTGTTTCTATAATTCTAATTGAATCTATTATAATAACGGCGTTTGCAGGATATGTAGGCTTACTTTTAGGAGTTGGGTTTTTAGAAGCTATTGGTTCTAGTATTGAGCGATATTGGATTACAAATCCAAGTGTAAGTGTTTCTATTTTATATACTGCTACTATAGTTTTAGTAATTGCTGGAGCTATAGCTGGTTTTTTACCTGCAAAGAAAGCATCAAAAATTAAACCAATTATAGCATTAAGAAATGGTTAAATGATAAAGTTTTTATTAGAAAAAGATACCTGGCAAGAAGTTTTTGATAGCCTAAGTAAAAATAAACTTAGGTCTATTTTAACTATGGTTGGTGTTTGGTGGGGTATCCTTTTGCTAATAAGTTTACTAGGGTCTTCAAGGGGTATAGAAAATAACTTTAACAGAATGTTTGAAAACTATGCTACAAATAGTTTATTTCTTTCTGGTGGAAATACATCGATGCCTTTTAAGGGCTATCAAGAAGGACGAAAAATAAAACTGAATCTTGATGATGCTAAAAAAATTAAAGAGAATGTTGAAGGTGTTGAATATGTTTTACCTAGTCATCAATTACAAATTACTTTAAGTAGAAAATCATTATCTGCAAGTTTTATTGGAAAAGGGGAATTCCCTTTTAATGATGTATTGGCTAAAAAAGATTTATTGTGGGGGAGATACATTAACCAAACAGATATTGACGAGCATAAAAAAGTAATAGTTATCTCAGAAGATGTTTATAAACAACTATTTGAAAAAGACGAGAATCCAATAGGTAAAATAGTTTATGGAGAAAACCTAGGTTTTACTGTTATAGGTGTATACAAAGTGGTTAATTTTGGCGGACCTCAAATAGATGTTGATATTCCTTTTACAACTTCTCAGCAAATTTTTGGTCGAGGTAATACTATTGATTGGATGACAATTACAGGCTACGAAAATTTTGATATAAATCAAATCGATGCAGATGTTAAGCTTTTACTAAAGAATATACATAGTATACATCCAGATGATAATAGAGGGCTCTTCGGTTTTAATCTTGGAGATAGATTTGATCAAATTACTGGTTTTTTAACAGGAATGCAATTTTTAACATGGTTTGTAGGGATTGCTACTTTAATTGCAGGTGTATTTGCCATTGGTGGTATTTTACTCATTTCGGTTAAAGAGCGTACTAAGGAAATTGGTGTTAGACGTGCATTAGGTGCAACACCATTTCTAATTAAACGTCAAATTATTATTGAATCTATCGCCATTTCTCTAATTGCAGGTTTTTTAGGTATTATAAGTGGCGGATTAATTTTAATGTTAGTTAATAAAACGTTAGGTATTGGCGAGGATGCTTTTATGCGGAATCCTTCAGTATCTATTGCGATAGTGTTTTTTGCATTGTTAATAGTAATAACCTTGGGAACATTAATTGGACTAATTCCAGCATTTAAAGCCACAAGTGTAAAACCAATTGACGCATTAAGAGAAGAATAAATAAAGTAAATAAAATGAAGAAATTTTTAAAAATTAGTTTTATCGTAGTAGGAGTGGTACTATTTTTAATAGTGCTAAAGTATTTCTATGATTCTAACGCTAAATCTGTTGAAGATTATAATGTTGAAGAACCTTTTCGTACATCAATAAATACTAAAATTGTTGCCACTGGCAGTCTTAATCCTGAGGAAGAAATTGAATTAAAGCCTCAAATTTCTGGCATAGTGGATGACATTACAGTAGAAGAAGGCGATCTTGTTGAAAAAGGCGATTTAATTGCTAAGATTAGAATTGTTCCAAACGAACAATCATTAGCTAGTGCGAATAGTAGATTAAATACCACGAGATTATCATTCGATAATGCTAATACTTTATTCAAAAGAAATAAATTACTTTTCAATAAAGGAGTCATTTCAAAACAAGATTTTGAAAACAGTGAACTTTCATTTAATCAAGCAAAAGAATCGCTAAGACAGGCTCAAAACGATTATCAAATAATCAAGAAAGGATCTTTATCTGGTGGTAATTCAGCTAATACAAGTATTATAGCTCAGATATCAGGGACAGTTTTAGAAATACCTATTAGAGAGGGCGATCAAGTTATTCAAAGTAATAATTTTAATGCTGGTACAACTATAGCTACAGTAGCCGATATGAGTAATATGATTTTTGAAGGAACCGTTGATGAATCAGAAGTAGGTAAATTAATTGAGGGTGACTCAATAGATGTTATTATAGGAGCATTAGATGAAAAAAAATTGGCGGCTAAATTAGTGTTTATTGCTCCCAAAGGAATTTCGGATAATGCAGGAGCGGTTCAGTTTACAATAAAAGCAGACGTTAAAGTAGATGTAAATACCAATATTAGAGCAGGGTATAGTGCTAATGCAGAAATTGATATTGAAAGTAAAGATGATCTTTTTTGTATTAGAGAGTCTCTGGTTCGATTTGATAGAATAACAGAGAAGCCCTATGTAGAAATTCAAGGAGAGAATAACACTTTTAAAAGACAAGATGTTACTTTAGGTTTGTCTGATGGGATTAACGTTGAGATTATTGACGGTATTAATGAAGGGGATAAAATTAAGGTTTGGAATAAAGTATCAAAAGAAAATTAATTCTAAAAAATATGATTTATTTCAATAATAAACTCACAAAAAACAGTCTTTCACTTTTACTATTATTAGTATCAGTTTCATTCTTTGCACAAGATAAAAAATGGACATTGCAAGAATGTGTTAATCATGCTCTTGAAAATAATATAACGGTCAAGCAAAGTGAAAACACCCTTCTTTTAAACGATCAAGACATTATCGCCGCAAAAGGACAGTTTTTGCCCTCTGTAGCTGCAACTACTGGTAATCGTATGAGTATTGGCTCAGGTTTCGATCCAGTTACAAACCAGCGTATAACGAATCAAACAACACATTCGTTTAATTACAATATTGGTGTCAATCAAAACGTGTTTAATGGGTTTAGAACGTTGAATTTATATAAGCAATCACAACTTACTAAAGAAACAAGTACTTTAGAATTGCGACGTATAAAAGATGATATTTCTTTAAATGTTGTTAATGCTTATTTGAATGTGCTGTTCAATATTGAAAATTTAGAAATAGCAAAAGCACAGTATATTTTTAGTGGAAAACAACTAGAACAAATAAAGGAATTAGTTGAAGCTGGAGTGCAACCAAAGGCAAATATTTATGATGCTGAGGCGACTTTAAGTAGAGATGCACAACAAGTTACTCTAGCTGAGAATAGTTTTAATTTATCATTATTATCATTATCTCAGTTACTTCAAATTCCTTTTAATGGTTTTAATGTTGAAATTATTGATGTCAATAAACCCTCTGAGGGATTATTGTATAAAAATGTGACACCTATTTTAGAGCATGCACTTGAAAATAGAGCAGAAATCAAGATTGCAGAAAAACGTATAGAAAATGCCCAATTAAATACTGAAATTTTAAAAGCAGGTTACTACCCTACTATTAGTTTTGGATATGGTTTTGGCTCTGTTTGGAGTGAATCTAAAAATGATTTTATAAAGCAAGCATTTTTTAGAGAATTGGATTTGTTGAAAGGGCATAACTTCAATTTAAATGTCAATATTCCTATTTTCTCCAGATTTCAAAATAAAACCAATGTTGCAATATCTAAGATTCAAGAAGAAAACAGCAAACTTTTATTTGATCAAGCCAAGTTAGATTTAGAATCTAATATCCAAAGAGCTTATACAGATGCTCAAGCAGCGTTTAAAGCTTATGATGCCGCCATTAAGTCTTTAACGTCTCAAGAATTAGCATTTAACAACTCTAAAGAGCGTTATAATATTGGAACTATTACGGCCTTCGATTTAGAACAAGCCAGAGTACAATTAATTAATGCACAATCTTCCTTAATAAATGCTAAATATGATTTTGTTTTTAAGACAAAAGTTTTAGACTTTTACATGGGAAAATCTTTAACTAATTAAAAAGGTGACTTCTCAATGGTTTTATTGGGATAACAATTGAAATTATCATTCTAGCGAAAGCGGGAATCCATTTTTTCTACGTTTTATGAAAAGAAAATGAGCATATATATATTAAATATAGAAACAGCAACAACTAACTGTTCGGTTTCACTTTCAAAAGAAGGTAAAACGATAGTCTTAAAAGAAGATTATGATAAAAAATATTCACATGCCGAAAGATTACATGTTTATATTAATACTGTTTTAAATGAAGCTAGTATTACTTCTAACGATTTAGATGCTATAGCTGTTAGTAAAGGCCCAGGTTCTTATACTGGTTTAAGAATTGGCGTTTCAGCAGCCAAAGGACTTTGTTTTGCGCTTGATATTCCTTTAATTTCTGTTTCTACTCTAGAGGCATTAGCGCATCAGGTAAAAAATGAAAATGGTGTTATCGTTTCCATGCTGGATGCCCGAAGAATGGAAGTATATTCGGCTATTTTCGATACTGATTATAACCAAATAAGAGAGACGCAAGCTCAAATTTTAGATGAGATATCTTTTGAAGATTATTTGAAACTGGGCAAAGTCTGTTTTATTGGTAATGGAGTAGAAAAAACGAAAGAAATTATAAATAACTCTAACGCTGTTTTTGTTGAAAATAAATTACCTTCTGCTAATGAGATGAGTCAGCTAGCTTATAATAAATATAAAATAAGCGACATCGAAGATGTCGCTTATTTTGAACCTTATTATTTGAAAGATTTTGTGGCGTTAAAACCTAAATCTTAACTCTTTTTCTGTATCTCAACTTGATGTGGGTAAGGAATTTCAATACCTGCTTTATCAAGTGCTTCTTTTACGTCTTCTGTAATTCCGAAGTAAACATCCCAATAATCATCTGACGTACTCCATGGTCTTACAGCAAAATTTATAGAGCTATCTGCTAATTCAGAAACATTTACTGTTGGCTCTGGAGATTTTAATACTTTAGGGTGCGATGTTAGAACATTCATCAGTACTTCTTTTGTCTTTTTAATATCAGAATCGTAGCCTACTCCAAAAGTTAAGTCTACACGTCGCGTGCCTTCCGAAGTATAGTTAATAATATTACCGTTAGACAACGATCCATTAGGAATTATAATTTCTCTATTTGAAAGCCCCGTAAGTTTAGTTGTGAAAATTTCAATCTCTTTAACCACCCCAATTTCACCTTGAGCTTCAATTAAATCACCAATTTTTATTGGTTTAAAGATCATAATTAAAACACCGCCTGCAAAATTACCAAGAGACCCTTGTAAAGCCATACCTATAGCTAAACCAGCTGCTGCTAAAATAGCTGCAAACGAAGTGGTTTCTACTCCTATAGTCCCTAAAATAGATACTATTAAAATAATCTTTAAAATCCAACTTAATAGATTTAATAAAAACTTCTGTAGGCTTTCATCATAATTTTTTTTGGTCATCACTTTTCGTGTGCCCTTTACAATTTTTTTAATTACCCAAGAACCAATAATCCATATTACAATGGCTCCAAGAATTTTAAGCCCGTATGTTGTGGCTAAATCAAGCCATTTTTCTGTGTCGATGTTTTCTAAATTCATATTTTTTTATAAGTTAATTCGTATTGCAAAATTAAAAACTATTTAAGGTTTTTCTGCACTGATTACATTAAAAAATGCTGAGAATTAATTAAAAATAACAGCTAATTAATGCTAAAACCGCAGGAATAGATTGAACATAAAACAGTTTAATTTTCTTCGTTGAGTAAGCCCCATAAATTCCAGCTATAGTTACACAAATTAGAAAGAAAATAGCCATTTCTATATCTTTTTGTATAATTGAAAATATAAGTCCAGCTGCTAAAAACCCATTATATAGACCTTGATTGGCAGCTAAGACTTTAGTTTCTTTGGCAAATTCCTTAGATTTTAAACCGAATGCTTTAATGCCTTTTGGTTTAGTCCACAGAAACATTTCTAAAATTAGAAAGTAAATATGTTCAACAGCTACTAGGGCAATTAAAAAGATGGTTATAAAGCTCATTCCATTAATAATTTAACAGCTTTATCAACTTCAGAAACTGGAAGTTTACATGCTTTATTTACACAAACATAAATAAGTGTGTTTTCGGGGTTAAATCTGTTTTCTAATAAAGGCATGTTATTTTCAGATGTACTTCCAGCAATAAGCTTGTTTGGTATGTAGGTTTTGTTTAGAGATTCAATTTTTTCTTTAGCATCTTTACCAACTATAGCTACTTCATAATAAGGCTGTGCATAATTTAGCATGAGGTCTAACCAGTTTGAATAGCCAGAAGGATATTCCTGCATTTCTGGTTTTACATTATTTAGCATGGTCATAGCTGTTTTGTTGTAGTAAGTATTATCAAAATAATGAGATAATTTAAACAAATTTTTTGCCATTATGGAGTTGCTCGCTGGAATAACATTATCGCGATATTCAATACTTCTTGTTACTAATGGGTCATCTTCATTCGATGTAAAGAAGAACATCTTACTCGTTTCATCAAAGAAATGATCAAATGTATAATTGGTTAAATTTCTTGCGGTGTTTAGCCAAGTTTCATTTAAAGTAACCTCGTAAAGGGTAATAAAAGCATCAATTGATGCTGCGTAATCTTCTAAATAACCGTTGATGCTACTTTTACCATTTTTATAGCTGTGGTTTAGTCCACCATCTTCTCTTAACTGATTATTAATAATGAATTTGGCATTTTTTTTAGCGGAAGCCAAATATTCGGCATTACCTAAAACTCGGTAGGCATCTATATAGCCTTTTAGCATTAGAGCATTCCATGAAATTAAAGTTTTATCATCTAACCTTGGTTTGTCTCTTTTATTTCGTTCATTTATAAGTGTGTTTTTCCAAGTGTTTATTTTTTCTGATAAAGTTTCAGGTGTTAAATCATGTTTTTTCATGATTGAAGTATCATCATCTTTTCTAATAAGAACATAATTACCATGTTCCCAAAGTCCATAATTATTAATATTGTAATAATCTGAAAACAATTCAAAGTCACCCCCGATAAGTGTTTTAAGTTCTTCTTTGTTCCAAACATAGTAAGCACCTTCTTCAAGTTCTCCTTCTGGAGTATTGCTGTCTGCATCTAATGAAGAATAAAATGCACCATTTTCTGTTGTCATTTCCTCTTTTACATAATCTAATGTTTCGGTAATGATGTTTTTATATAATTCGTTTTTTGTAATAAGATAGGCGTCTGCATAGAGGCTAACTAATTGACCGTTATCGTAAAGCATTTTTTCAAAATGAGGTATATGCCAAACAGTATCTACAGAGTATCTTGAAAATCCACCACCAATTTGGTCAAAAACACCACCGTATGCCATTTTTGTTAGTGTTAAATTTACAAACTCCTGTAATTTTTCGTCATTAGTTTGATAAGCGTAACGCAATAAAAAATGATAATTATTGGGCATCATAAACTTAGGAGCTCTATTTAAACCGCCATCTCGATTATCGAATTGTTTAGACCATTCTTTTACAGCTTCATCTATATAGTTTTTTTCGAAGATAGGCTCATCGGTATTTAATTGAACAACGTCTAGCGATTTAATACCTTCTTCTAACTTGTCTGCATATTCATGCAGCTTTTCAGGTTTCTCAGCATATAATTTTGATATCTGCTCTAAGGCGCTAATCCATTGTTCTTTCTTAAAATAAGTGCCACCCCAAACGGGTCTTCCATCTGGTAAGGCAATCACATTTAAAGGCCAACCACCGCTACCAGTCATGAGCTGTACGGCATTCATGTATACTTGATCTACATCTGGGCGTTCTTCTCTATCAACTTTTATATTAATAAAATTTTTATTCATCACCTGAGCCACTAAACTATCTTCAAAGCTTTCGTGTTCCATAACATGGCACCAATGGCATGCTGCATATCCAACACTAATGAGTATTAGCTTGTCTTCAGATTTCGCCTGTTTTAGAGAAGTCTCATTCCAAGCATTCCAATCAACTGGATTGTGTGCATGTTGTAAAAGGTATGGGCTTGTTTCGTTAACTAGGGCATTTGTATATTGATGATTCATGGTTTCGGAATTCTGACCCTTACAGCCCATAATTAGAATAATAAAAGCGAATATTAATACGTATTTCATAGCCCAAAGTTAGCGAAATTATAGCATAAAAAAAGCGTTCAATTAATGAACGCTCTTAAATGCTTGGGAGCAAAAAAAGTTATTCTACTTCAAATGTTATTTTAAGATTTACTCTAAATTCTGTAACCTCACCATCTTTTACACTAGCACTTTGATCTTGAACATATACAGAACGGATGTTTTTTAAACTTTTTGATGCATGTTTTACTGCTTTTTTAGTAGCATCTTCCCAACTTTTATCTGAGTTTGATAAAATCTCGATTACTTTTAATACTGCCATTTTTTACGATTTTAAATTTATAATTGAAAATCTCCCTATGGAGATGACTGTATTTAAGACACAAGCAAGTGGAATTAGTCACTTTTATAATGAGAAATGATTAGCCATTTATTGCTTCAACCATATCTACTTTACCAGGTAGCATTTGTTTGAGCATGTTTTCTATGCCGTTTTTTAAGGTAAAAGTAGAAGATGGGCATCCACTACAAGCACCTTGAAGCATAACCCGAACATTTTTTGTATCAGCATCGTAAGCAATAAATTGAATATTACCACCATCACTAGCTACAGCTGGTTTTACATATTCTTCAAGAATGTTTACAATCTCTTTTGAAGTATCATCTAAATTTTCAAAATGCGAATTTTGATGTTTTTCAGATTTTTGTAGTGTTTCAACAGCATTGGCTAAAACGATTTCCTTGCCATCTTCAATAAACTTTCTTATAAACTCACGAAGTTCTATAACAATTTCTTGCCACTCAGACATGTCGTACTTTGTAATTGACACATAATTATCTTCAATAAAAACACTTTTTACAAAGGGGAAATGGAATAGCTCTGTTGCTAAAGGAGATAATTTAGCATCATCAATAGAAGTAAACTCAAAAAGGGCAGTAACCATTTTTTTGTTGGCAACAAATTTCATGACCGCTGGATTTGGTGTACTTTCTGCATAAACAGTTACAGGTACTTTTTTTGACTCTGCAGTTTCTTCAACTACAAGGCCACCATCATTTAAATAAGCCTCTATTTGTTGAGCAACTTCATCTTGTACATCTGTCCATTCAACAATATCATAGCGTTCTACTGCAACAAAATTGCCTGAGATATAAACTTTTTTAACAAAAGGTAAATAGAATAGTTGCTGAGCTAGAGGAGAAGATTTGGCATCATCTATATTATTAAATTCAAAACTTTGATGTTTTGTAATGAATTTGTTTAACTCAAATTTTATTATTGAATTATTTGAAGTTTCTTGTATACTAACCTTGAAAGCACTCATTTTAGCTATTTTTTTGCAAAAATACTAAAAGAAAACTTTAGATATCCATATATTTGATTTTCATTGCCTGTATTGGTCGTGTTTATGTTGAAGTAATTTCTTTTACATACATTAAGTGTAATTTTTTAATAATCAAGACGTTTATAGTAAACTGAACCTACCTTGGTATAGAATTTATGAAATTGAAAAACATTTTAGTAGTTGTAATTGGACTATTATTAGGTCATGTTGCAATATCCCAAGAGGGGTTGCCAATATATACTGATTATTTAACCGATAATTATTACCTCATTCACCCTTCTATGGCAGGTGTTGCTAACTGTTCTAAAGTTAGATTAACAGCACGCCAGCAATGGTTTGGTCACGACGAAGCACCTAAACTATTAACTTTAAGTCTTAATGGAAGAATAGGTGATACCCAATCTGCAATAGGAGGTATTTTGTATGCCGATAAAAATGGGTATCATTCACAAACAGGGGCTTATGCTACCTATGCACATCATTTATTGTTTTCTAGAAACGAAGTAGACTTAAACATGCTTTCTTTTGGATTAAGCGTTGGTTTTATTCAATATAAGCTAGATGAAACCTCTTTCCTGTTTGAAGGCCCAGACCCTATTATTGATGGGATTGTACAAAGCGAAACAAACTTAAATATTGATTTAGGATTCTCATACCACTATTTAGATTTTTATGCCCACGCCACAATTAAAAATTTATTAGAAAATTCAGGGATTAATAATGATATAGAAATTACAAGTAACCTTAGGCGTTATTTAGTTTCTATGGGCGGTGTTTTTGGCAAGTTAGGAAGTGAATGGACTTATGAGCCTTCCTTAATGTTTATGTATAAAGATGGCACAGGAGAGTCATCAATAGATATTAATGCTAAGGCATATAAAGAGATGGAATTCGGTAAAATATGGGGTGGTTTGTCTTATAGAAGAAGTTTTGATGGCGCCGAGTTTTTAGACGGTTCTGGAGTGAGTAGCCAAAAGCTTCAATTATTATCTCCAATTCTTGGTGTAGATTACAATGAGTTTATGTTCGCCTATAATTATACCTACCAATCTAATTCTGTAGTATTTACAAGCGGTGGTTTTCACCAATTAACGTTAGGTTATAACTTTAACTGTAGAAGAAAACAATACGACTGTAAATGTCCTGCTGTTAATTAAGCTTCGTCAAACTGAACTTGTTTCAGTTTCTTATAATTTTTTAAAAACTTTTATATAATCCTGAAATAAATTCAGAATGACGGCTTAATAAATGATTAATTCCAAGTGTATTTTTTCTTTTTAGCTTGCTCTTTTATGGCTTTTGTCATGGCATTTTCTAAATTATTTGTGTTGTTTTTTTTCTGATTCAAAACATACTCTTTACGCTTCGCATTTAATTCTTGTATTTGTTTTTGAATGTTAACACGCTCTTCACCTTTTTTAGTCACATACTTTTTAATTTCTACTTCAGTTTTTCCTTTTAGTTCGGTAGGTAATTGAGATTCTTCTATATCTTCAAGGTCAACTTCATCCTGTTCAATAGCATCTACTAAATCCCAAGATTTGTTTTTATATAAATGAGAACTCTTACTTACAGTCCTTTTAACAGCATTGGCTTTGCTATAATAACGAGCGTTAGAATCTTGTTCTGCTTGAAGTTCTGTCTTTTGCCTCCCTTTTTGTCCATAGGCAACATAGGTTTTATTCAGCTTTTGATTTAGTAATAATATGTCATCATCATAAGGTGAAGCTATGTGAACTGTTTTATTGTTTTGATTTATTGCCATGTAATCACCATAAGTTATGTCGGCACCATCTTTCCAATTAGTTACTATGCCTTGTTTGTAATTACCACAAAAAATAGTGTTTATGGTAATGCCTTTTTCTTTAGCATTTATAGCAACGTTTTTATAATTGACTTTGCCTTGAGTAAAAGGTTCGTTTCCTGCTATAAAAATAAGTTTCAAATCATCAGCATTAGTACCCCAATTTAATTGGTTTAGAGAAGTTTTAATTACTTGACCACAGTATTCTTCACCACCATTTGTGGTTAATGAAAATAATTCTTTAGAGATTTCATCCAAGTCGTCACTAAAAGCTAAGACTTGTTTTATATAACCTTCGTAACTATTCAATCTGTCATTTCCATATTCGTAAAGTGCAATTTCTAAGTTTGGTTTCTTAGTTCCGCATTTAGCATAGGATAACTCATTTACTAAATCCCAGAGTTGTGCTTTTGCTTGGTCTATTAGTCCATCCATACTATTGCTGGTATCTAATAGTAATGCAACTTTAATACATTGGTTTTTTGGTTCTGAGTCTTTTTTTTCAGTTTTATAAAGCGCAAAGTCTTTATTTTTGGTTTTTGCATTGCATGCAGTAATACTTGCCAATACGATTACTAAAAGCAAGAGTTTAAAATTTGTTTTCATGATAATTAACGTTTTTTGATTTTCGATAAAACTAAAAGCAACTTTTCTTTTAAAAAACCATGAATGAGCGAAAGCGGTTTTTAAATTAGTGACTGGTGCTTTATAATGCGCGAAAACGATATTTTATATTGAAAATAGCAAGATTACCGAAAGCACCATTTTATTATATGAAGTAAAGTGTGTAAGTTTATCTCATATAAGATAGAGGTGAAGTTATTTACAAAGTATATTATTTTTTTATTACTTGTTCTAAGTGCAAACTTGGCGTTTGTTCAGGAAAACAATGTTTTTGAAAGACCTAAATTTATAGTAAAAGGTTCTGTTATTGAAAGCGATACTAGAGACCCAATTCAAAATGTAAATGTAGAGACAAGTTCTGGAGATTATACCACGACAGACTTTTTAGGGAAGTTTAAAATTGAAGCTCGAAAAGGCGATGAACTTATAATTAGATCTAAGGATTTCGAAACTGTTTATTATACCATTCAGAGTGATGAGAGTATTACTGTTAAAGTTGAACCAAGTGAAGAGGATGTTTCATTTTCTAGATTAAAAAAGAAGTTTAGAAATAATACAAGTTTGTTTAAGGCTTTAATCGATTCGTCTAAATCTTACCTTAAAAGAGATGCGCAAAAAAGTATTCAGTTTGTTGCAGATGCTTTAGGAGAGAGCAATTCAACAAGAGATAACGCCCTTGCCTACGAAACTCTTGGAGATATTTATATGTATTGGAAACAATACGATTTGGCTGTTACAAATTATCGCATTAGTCTTCAGAATATAAAACTGGAAACCGTTAATTTAAAATTAGCTAATGCTTATAAGTTGAATAAGAATTATCAAGAAAGCATTAGCCTTTTCAAAAGCATAAATAAGAAAAATTTATCGAATTATGATTTAGTATCGCTATACGAATCTTTAGGCAATGTGTATTTCTTAATTAAAGATTTTGAAAGCGCAGTTAGCTCATATAATAATGGGCTACAAGTGGCACAAAAGCATTTAATAACACCAAAAATAACCGATTTAAATTCGAAACTTGCAGACGTTTATGATGTAAGTGGAGATAAGGAAGAAGCACAAAGCCTATTTAGCAAATCCTTAGATTTAGCAACTAAAGAAAATAAGAAAAGAGCTGTTGAAGAAAAAATTAAAGTCGCCGATTTCCAAAACAAGCAAAGCAATTATTCAGATGAAATTGAACTGAGAAAAGAAGCTTTAATAGATTTAGATGATATTGCTAAAGATTCTATTCTAGATAATAAGAGTTCACTAACACAGCAAAAGCAAAATTATAAAATTGGAAACGCCTATGCTTTGCAACAAGATTTTGTCAATGCCATTCCTTATTTGGAAAAAAGTATTGAGGAAGCTAATAATAGAGAAGACCTAATAGTTCAAAAAGATGCTACCAGAAAACTATCTGAAGTTTATCGAGATGCAGGACAGTTTGATAAGGCATTATTAGCATATCAAGATTATGTTGACTTAGTAGATAAGCTATATTCTAAGAGGGAACAAGAAATATCGCAAGCAGCTCGATTTAGTAAAGATATTGTAAGCAAGCAAAATAGAATATTGAGTTTAGAGGGAGACAGGGAGTTATCGGAAAGTAAATACCAACTCACTATCGAGCAAACGAAACGACAGAAACTGATTATTTATTCATTATTAGGAGGGTTAATACTGCTTTTAGTGCTTGCATTTTTAATGTATAAATATATAAAGCAACAGCGATTGGCAAATAACTTGTTAGCGTTAAAAAGTTTGCGAAGCCAAATGAATCCACATTTTATATTTAATGCACTAAACTCTGTAAATAGTTTTATAGCATCTAACGACGAAAGAACCGCAAATAAATATTTAACCGATTTTTCGTTATTAATGCGTGCGGTTTTAGAAAATAGTGAAGAAGACTTTATTCCACTTGAAAAGGAAATAGAGCTTATAGAATTATACACCAAACTTGAACATTTTAGATTTAAAGATAAGTTCGAGTATAGCATAACGGTTGATGAACAAATTAATGTAAAAGACTTTTTAATTCCGCCAATGTTATTGCAACCCTATATAGAAAATGCTGTTTGGCACGGTTTGCGTTATAAGAAAACGAAGGGGCATTTAGAAATATCCTTTACTCAAAAAACCCCGAATGAAATTAATATCATTATAAACGATGATGGTATTGGACGAAAAAAATCGAAAGCTTTAAAGACTAAAAATCAGCAAAAACAAAATTCAAAAGGATTAGGAAATATTAAAAAGCGTGTTTCTATTCTAAACAATATGTATAAAGATAGAGTAGATGTTTTTATTGATGATTTTAAAGACGAAGAAGATATAGGAACCAAAGTAGTAGTAACACTTAAAAAGGATTAACTGTTAAACATTTTTTAAAACGAATAATACAATTGAATGGATAATGTCACGCTGAATTTGTCGAAACGCTTACGGCATAAATTATTAAAATATAATTTTATTACGTTTATATAATACTTTGCTTAAACAACACCTATTACACTGGAATGACTAATGATTTAGAAGGAAGGATTAATTAACATAAAGAAGGCAATAGAAAGATAGTTACACATGTTCACCTAGACCTATTGAACTTAAGTGGTATATGCAATGCTTAACTCCTTCTGAAGCTATTACAATTGAAAAACAAATTAAAAGGATGCTCTCTTAAAAAGAAGGCAGCTTTGATAAATAAAAATTGGGGAGGTTTAATTGAGTTTTAGAAGAATTATACTAAATATGGAAATTCGAATAAGGATTAAAATATCTTCGACAAGCTTAGACTGACAGTACATTTATTAATTGGCAGCCAAACTAAAATAAAAATGTAAAATGAAACTAAACACTATCATAGTTGAAGACGAAGAAACTAGTAGAGATATTCTAAGGAATTATCTTAAAAAATACTGTCCTAATATAATTGTATTAGGTGAAGCAGCAAATGTAGAAGAAGCTTTAGTTTTAATTAGAAATAACCAATTAGATTTGGTTTTTCTAGATGTAGAAATGCCTTATGGCAATGCTTTTGACCTCTTAGATAAAGTAGGTGATGTAGATTTTGAAACTATATTTGTTACCGCTTATAATCATTATGCTATAGATGCGTTAAACGCCCATGCTAGCTATTACTTGATGAAACCAATATCTATTGACGACCTCATAAAAGCAGTTGATTACGTAACAGAAATTAAAGTAAAGGAAAATGCATTGCAGGATCAGGTGCTAATTCCAAAAACAAATAGTGTAAATGGTAAAATAACAATCCCTCAGTTAGATGGATTTGAAATTTTAAACACCGCTGATATTTTATATTGCAAAGCAGACGATAACTATACCGAAATCTATTTAAATAATAATAAGAAAAAGCTGGTGAGTAAAACTTTAAAATATTTTGAAGATGCGTTGGTTAATTCAAGTTTTGCTCGTATACATAAATCGTATCTTGTTAATGTAAACGAAGTCGTAAAATATGTAAAAGGAAAAGGAGGAAGGGTTGTGTTAAGTAATGGAAAAGAAGTTATGGTTTCGTCCTCTAAAAAGTCGGCTTTTTTGTCATATTTTAAATAATCTGGTCATTCAGAGCAAAGCGAAGAATCTTTAATTAATCAATCGTCAATAAAAAATAATTATTTAAACCTATGCCAGTAATAAAATCAGTAAGAGGGAAAAGTCCAGAAATACCAAAAGATTGCTTTATAGCCGAAAATGCTACCATAGTTGGCGATGTTTCAATGGGAAATGAATGTAGTATATGGTTTAGTGCTGTTGTTCGAGGCGATGTTAACTTTATTAAAATAGGCAATAAAGTAAATATTCAGGATGGTGCCGTAATACATGGGACTTATAAAACAGCCCCAACCACTATTGGTAATAATGTTTCAATTGGTCACAATGCCTTGGTGCATGGGTGTACCATACATGATAATGTACTAATTGGAATGGGAAGCATCGTTATGGATAATTGTATTATAAAGAGTAACTCTATTATTGCCGCGGGCGCAGTAGTAACTAAAAATACCATTGTAGAAGCAGGCAGTATATATGCTGGAGTACCAGCAAAAAAAGTAAAAGATATTAGTGAAGAATTAATATCTGGCGAAATAAATAGAATTGCCGATAACTATATTAAATATTCTGGTTGGTTTAAATAGTGTTTATTAAAAGTCTAAATATTGAATATCAGATTTATTATTGACGAGCGACTTTAAAACATCGAGGTTTCTATTAGTAAAAAATTCTGTTTTATCAATTGATGAAGAATCATTGAGTAAATCGTGAGATGTTAAAACAGCTTTTGTTTGTCGTGCGACTGCTTCCCCAGAATCTATTATTTTTACATGCTTAGGTAGTAATTCAATAAGCAAAGGCATTAAGTAGGGGTAATGCGTGCATCCTAAAACCAAATAATCAATATTTGCTTCTATCATTGGTTTTAGATATATCTTTAAAAGCGATTTCATTTTTTCAGAATGCAATTGTCCCGTTTCTATAAGCTCTACAATACCATCGCCATTCTGCTCTAAAACATTAATATTACTAGCAAATAAGTTTGAAGTTTTAGAAAATAAAGCACTGCTTAAAGTTCCTTTAGTTGCTAAAATTCCAACAGTATTCGTTTTTGTTTGTAAAGCGGCAGGCTTTATGGCGGGTTCAATACCAATAAACGGAACTTTATAATTACTCCTTAAATAATCGATAGCATTTGTGGTAGCTGTGTTGCATGCTACTACTATAAGTTTACAACCTTTACTTAATAGGTATTCGGTGTTTTTAATACTTAACTCAATAATGGCATCTTTTCCTTTAGGACCATAAGGCGCATTTGCGCTATCTGCCAAATATATAGTATGCTCATTAGGTAGTAGCTTATTAATAGCTTTCCAAATGGAAGTACCACCTACACCAGAATCGAAAATGCCAATAGGTTGTTTGTTCATATTTAACAAAAATAAAAAAGCTGCCTTGTATAAGACAGCTTTAAAATATTTATTTTGAGTATAGTTTTATATACCTAATTCTTTTTTAACATCGTCAAGTAAATTTTTACCATCAGACATAATTACAACGCTTTGTGCAGAGTCTACAACATATTCGTAACCTTGTGCTCTAGCAACTTTTAAAATTGCTGCTTTAGCCTTTTCAGTAATAGGGCCTAAAAGGTCAATTTCCTTTTTCTGTAAATCTTTTTGAGCATCTGCTTGAAACTGTTGGATACGTTGTTGCTTTTCTTGCAATTCTAAACCTCTTTTTTGGTTTTCTTCATCAGTTTTTGTAGCTGCTTCTGCTTCATATTGTTTTACAGTTGTTTGATATTCTGTTATAGAAGCTTGAATATCTGTTTGGTATGTTTTACCTAAAGTTTCTAATTCTGCTTGTGCCGATTTCATTTCTGGCATTGCTTGAATTAATTCAGTAGTATTTATATGTGCAACTTTACTTTGAGCTTGAGTAAAACTAATTGTCCCTATGCATAATGCCGTTGCTAATAAAATAGTTTTTAAGTGTTTCATTTTTTAAATTGTATTAAGTGTGTTATTAATTGTTTTTATTATTATTTATTGAATCTTTCGCTTTTTGGCGATCTTCTAAAATTTTCTTTTTCTTGTCTTCTAAAGCTTTTTTACGTGCTGCGCGGTCTGCTAATTTTTTTTGTCTATTTTCTTCTATAAGCTCTGCTCTCGTTTTTGGTTTGTCATCTTCACTTGCTTCTTTTTCTTCTGCAGATTTGGCTTCTACATCACTTTCTACTTCTGTAGATGTTTCAGTTGTCTTATTTTTAGCATCTATTTTGTCTTGCCTTGCTTTGGCTCTTTCATCTAATATTTTTTGTCTTCTATCTGCGGCTTCTTTTACCTTTGCTTCACGAGCTGCTAATTTCTTAGCTCTTGCTTCTTCAATAGCACTTGCTCTTTTTGCCTTCTTTTCTTCAAGTGCTTTTTCTCTTTCTTCTAGCTCATAGTTAATTTCTGGAACTAACTCTTCTTTTTCAGCTTCTTTTCGTTCTGCTTTAGATTTTACTTGTTTACGTTTTGAAGCTCTTGTAATGCTTCTTAAAATTTGCTCGCTTAAATCGAATTGCTTCGCTGAGTAAAGCATTACAACATCTGCCGATTTATCGAAAATGAAATCATATTTTCTGCTAGAAGCCATATCTTGTACTGCTGCAAAAATTTGATCTTGAATAGGTTGCATTAATTGTTTCTTCTGAATCATTAAATCACCATTCGGTCCAAAACGCTTTTGCTGATAGTCTAATATTTCTTTTTCTTCATAATAAATATCTTCTTCACGTTCTTCAACCAACTCTTTAGTTAAAAGTGCTTTTTCATTACTAAGGTCTTTTCTTTTTTGTGCTACTGTACTCAATCTAGAATCAATTTCACTTTTCCATTTCTGAACTTTATTTTCTAGTTGAGCTGTTGCTTCTTGATACTCGGGTACATTTTGTAAAATGTACTCTGTGTCAATATAACCTATTCTTACGCCTCTTTGCGCATCTACAGAAAAGCTTAGCATGAACAAGAATGTCAATAAAAAAAGAACTTTTAGTTTCATCTGATTAATGTTTTTATAATTTATAGCTCATAAATTTCAGAAACGACAGATGATAATTTGTTTTGAACTCCGTCGGTTTATGAATTCTATCTTCAAAATTAACGAATTTTAATTTTAAAAATTTCATTCTCATTCAAATCATCAAAAGGTTATTAGAAAATATCGTGCCAAAATAAATATGTTCGTTAAAATTGTTGCCCAATTATGAAGTGTGTTTCCCATCCATGTTTCCCAACTTCTCCATCTAATGGGTCGAATCCATGACCGAAATCGATTCCTAATAAACCAAATGCTGGCATAAATATTCTAACACCTAAACCTGCAGAACGGTTTATATTAAATGGGTTGTAGTCCCTAAAATTGTTATAAGAAGCACCGCCTTCTACAAATGCAAGCGCAAATATTTTTGCCGATGCTGCAAGCGTTATAGGGTAGCGTAATTCTAAAGAAAATTTATTGTAAATAGTACCACCATCTTGATCGGACAATGATTGGTTTGGATAACCACGTAATGCAATTACTTCTCTACCATCTAGCGAAAAGTTACCTAAGCCATCGCCACCTAAATAAAAACGCTCGAAAGGAATAACTCCTCTATCGTTATTGTAGGCTCCAAGAAAGCCAAATTCTACACTAGGTTTTAAAACCAATTTGCTGTTATTTATAACTTCGGTATACCAATCTCCTTTAAAATTAACTTTATAAAACTCTAACCATTTATAGCGTTCTTGGTCAGCTTTTGCTAGTTCTTCACTTTCTTCTTGTGTTCTTGATTGTCTAGGTATTGAACTTAATCTGTCACTTGTTTCTCTAAGTGAACTATAATCTACATTATTAAACAAAGAGTAAGGAACTGAAACTTTTGCAGTTATTCCAAAATTAGAACCTCCAGTTGGGTAAATTGGATCTACACTGGTGTTATTTCTGCTTAAGCCAACCGTATATGAAAGGTTGTTTGAATACCCATCGCCAAAATTAAACAAACCTACGTCATAATTGTTTAAATCATAACGTTGATAACTTATCGCTTGAGATAAGGTAAAATAATCATCTGGGATTGATAAACGTTTTGCTAAGCCAAAGGTGATGCCAGTAATATTAAAACTCCTATTTTTGTCTGCATTTCGTGTTAAAGGGTTGAATTGAAACTGTTTAGTGTGCGATATAGATGTTGAAAATTGTACGGGACGTTTACCACCTAACCAAGGTTCTGAAAACGAGAAACTATATGTTTGGAAAAAACGACTTGCTTGAAGACGCAACGCTAATTTTTGACCATCACCCATTGGGATTGGTTTATAAGCTTCTTTGTTAAAGATGTTTTTTATTGAAAAATTGTTAAACGATAAACCAAGTGTTCCTATAAAGCCACCGCCGCCATAACCGCCTTGTAATTCTATTTGGCTGGAACCTGTTTCTTTAACTACATAGTCAATGTCAACCGTTCCCTCATTTGGATTTGGGTTTTTAATATCTGGAGTTAATTCTTGAGCATCAAAAAAGCCTAACTGCCCAAGTTCTCTAATGGTTCTAACTACATTTGCCTTACTGTATAATTGCCCTGGACGTGTTCTAATTTCCCTATAAATTACATGATCATTCGTTTTGTCATTTCCAGAAACACTAACGTTGTTGAAGTAGGCAGGTTTCCCTTCTACAATTCTTATTTCCATGTCAATAACATTGTCTTTCGCACTAACCTCAACAGGGTTTATAGTTGAAAATAAATAACCATTATTTTGATATAGGTTTGTTATATCAAGTGCATCTGGCTTAGAATTGTCTGCAATTCGTTTTTCGAGTAAAACACCATTATAGGTATCTCCTTTTCTTATACGTAACATTCTAGTTAGTTGGTCATTGGAATATACTGTGTTTCCAATGAATGTAATATCACCAAACTTATACTGCTCACCTTCATTTACATTAATTTGGAGTGATAT
Source organism: uncultured Algibacter sp. (assembly GCF_947487605.1). Taxonomy (GTDB): domain Bacteria; phylum Bacteroidota; class Bacteroidia; order Flavobacteriales; family Flavobacteriaceae; genus Algibacter_D. Next base: position 150,647 of record NZ_CANKXK010000003.1, on the reverse strand, counting down.
GGTTTTGTCATTATTTATTATAACACTATCAGATAATATTCTAGCGTCTCTATAGCCGTTCTCTTTATAGGTGTCTATAATATGACCTAAATCGGCTTGATAAGCAGAATCTATAAATTTTGATCGCTTTAATATTCTAAGTCTATTAATTTTTTTAGTGTTTTTCATGCTTTTTCGAAGTTTTTTGCTTTTTAAAACTTCGTTGCCATTGAAAACGATATCTTTAATTTTAACCTTTTCGCCTTTATCAATATTTAATACCATATTAACTCTAGCAGTTTGAATAGAGTCTTTTACATCTATGGTGTTTATATAGACTTTTGAATTTAAGAAACCTTGCTTTTTGTATTTTGTTTCGAGGAAATTTTTTGTGGTAGTAACAAGGTTTTCTGTTACTTTAACACCTTTGTCAAGTTTATTTTCTTTTATAATACCTTCAACTTTCGATTTTTTAACCCCATTAATTTTTAGTTCATTAAGCTGCGGTAAGTCTGAAAGACGAATTTCTAAATAGGCTGTGTTGCCATCAATTTTGGTTACATATAACTCTATGTCGCTAAAGAGTTTAGAGTTCCATAATTTTTTTATGGCTGTGCTAGTGCCTTCACCAGGGATGGTTATCTCTTTGCCTTTTCTTAAACCTGAGTAAGTGACAATGGTTTTTTCGCTAAAACTAGTATTTCCAGACACAGATATGCCTCCAATAATATATTTTTTGCCATTGTCGTATGATATGTCCTGCGCCTGAAGGCTAAAACTAAAAACTATAAATAGTAATGCTAAACAGTTTTTTATATAAGTAGAAAAAGCTAAACTATTAGCTAAGTTGTTCACTTGTTTTCCCAAATCGTCGTTCTCTTTTTTGATATTCAATAATAGCTTTATACAAATGCTGTTTCGTAAAATCTGGCCAAAGTGTATCGGTAAAATACAATTCGGCATAAGCAATCTGCCAGAGCAAAAAATTACTTATACGTTTTTCGCCACTTGTTCTAATAAGCAAATCTACGTCTGGTAAATTTTGCGTGTAAAGATGCTCATTTATAATCGATTCATCAATTTTTTCGGGCGAAATTATATTATTTTTAACTTTAATACTAATTTCTTTAACAGTGTTTAGCAATTCTTCTCTAGAACCATAACTTAATGCTAGAGTTAATGTCATTTTATTGTTATCCTTGGTGGCATCAATAACATCGAAAAGTTCTTTGTAAACTTTAGAGGGCAATGTCTTTAAATTACCAATGGCATTTAATTTAATATTGTTGTCTAACATGGTTTTAATCTCTTTTTTTAAAGAAGAGACTAAAAGTTTCATAAGTGTTTGAACTTCTAGTTTTGGTCTATTCCAGTTTTCGGTTGAAAAAGCATAAAGCGTTAGATTTTCAATTCCCAATTCGGCAGAAGTTTCAACTACATCCTTGACTGATTTTGTGCCATTTTCATGACCAAAGGTGCGCCGCATACCTTTTTGCTTTGCCCATCTACCGTTGCCATCCATAATAATAGCTACATGCTTTGGCAATTTGTTAGGGTTTATGTCTTTTAGTAAGTCCATTTTAATTTCCAGCACAATAGCAAGGGTTTAGTCCGAAAGTATATGTTAAGGTAATCCCTGAAAACACATACCAATCATTATTGTTTATATTTCCAAATCTGTATTGTTCTCTAAATTTATCATCTGGAATACTACCGTCTATTTCATCTGAGAATGTATATCTAGCACCAATTTCTAAACTAAGCACGAAATTATCTAGGAATGTTGTTTTGAACCCTAATGCCATGGGAATACCATAAGCCCAACTAGAATTATTTTCTTGAGTTTGCACTCCGTTTTGGAAATAGTGATTATCATGATTTGCAACACTAATACCTGTATATAAGTATGGTGTCCCCATTTTTTTGCCAGTATGCAAATCAAAATCAAAAAAAGTGAATTCCATGCCAGCAGATATTTCTATAATTTGATTGGTAAAACTATAGCCTCTTTTAATACGTCTAGGGTCATCAGAATTATTGTCTATCCCTTCAAGTTCCGAAAATATTAAAGATACACGATAAGAATGTCTTGGGCTTCTATTCCATTTATAAACGCCACCAATTGCTAACTGATTAGGAGAAATATAGTCTGTAGCACCTACATCTCCTATAAAATTACTGCCACCAATAAAAATACCAACTTCATTTATTTGAGCATGCCCTAAATAAAAGCTTAAAATGCTAAAAACCAATACAGTTAAATGCTTCATATACGTTCAAAAGTTTGCAAATATAATAAATAAGATTAGCTAAGTATAATTTGAGCTAAATTGTATTAGTGTAAAACTGTATTTCGACTAAATTATTGTTTAATTACGCTTGTCTTCACCCCAAAGCAGCTTTTTTCGGAGTGTACTTAAAAAGCTTTCATTTAAAAGATCTATCATTTTAATTTTAAATGTGGCTTTTTTAATTTTTATTAGAGTTCCATTATCTAAAGTAGCAATTCTAGAATCTAAAGATACTAAGTGGTTTTCCTCACGCCCATCAACTTTAAGATGTATTTCTGTAGAATCTGGAATAACTAAAGGTCTTGCACTTAAATTATGTGGTGCAATAGGTGTTAAAACAAAACTATTTGTGTCAGGTGTAATTACGGGGCCTCCACAACTTAAAGAGTACCCTGTAGATCCTGTTGCTGTTGAAACTATTAAACCGTCACTCCAGTAAGATGTTAAATATTCCCCATCTAGATGCGTTTCAACAGTAATCATAGAAGTTGTATTTTTTCTACTTACAGCAATTTCATTTAAAGCAAAATTAAGCGATTTAATCTCATCATTTTCTGGCGAAGTTTCAATTTCGAGCAAACTACGCTCTGAAATTTTATAATTTCCATCAATAATATCTTGAATAGCTTTTTCTATAGAATCAACTTGAATTGTAGCTAAAAAACCTAATCTGCCTGTATTAATACCAATAATGGGAATACCCATATCTTTCACAAAAGTTATGGCTCTTAAAATAGTGCCATCTCCACCAACACTTACTAGCAAATCAAACGAGGTATCAAGAACATCAAACGTTTTAAATGCAGTATAGTCGTCTAAATTAGAATTTTGAGCTTTAATGAGGTCATAAAAATGTGTCTCTATATAGGCTTCAACATCTTTTTTAACAAGCGAATTGAAAAGTGTTATAACAGATGATGATGTAGTTTCATTATAAAATCGTCCAAAAACGGCAACCTTCATAGTTTACATATTTAAATATTTATTCAAATAATCAGATCGCTCTTTAAGGCTTTGCTTATAACTGTCATCTTCATGTCCAGATACTATATTATAACTATAACGTCTAAACGTTTGAATTATCTCGTTTAAAGAAACATTGCCAATTTTAAGAGTAACTTGAATAACATCATTTTTCATTTTTGAAACAAAAGCTCCAAGCAATTTCCCGTTGTTTGACTCTACAATCTGGCTAATTTCGCTAAAAGAATAATCGTTAATGCCTTTTTCTACAACCAAAACGCCTCCTGGATCAATGAAAAAAGGAGATTCCCCGAATAAGCTTATAATATCACTTAATTCGTAATAGCCAAGATAACGATTGCTTTCATTTAAAACAGGCATTATGTTACTTGAGTTTCTTGCAAAAGCTTCTAAAACATCTAACCAAAGTGTTTTGTCATTTACGTGAAAATCTTCGAGCGCATAAGTATAATCACTTATTAGCTTATCGCTTTCAAAACAGTGTACATCTGTTTCAAATAAACTGCCAATAAACTCATTATCTTTGTTTTTAATAGGAATATGAGAATATGTTAATTGATTAAACAATACTTGTAAATCACTTATTTTGCTATTACTAGCAATAGGTTTTATATCGTTTATTATGTATTCTGTGAGCTTCACCTAATTTTTAAGATTCGTTTACATTGGTATGCAAATTAATTAAAAAAATAACACTTAAGCCTGTTCTACTTTGTATTTTTGCGGTTTAAAAATTATATATGACTAAGCTAAGCGTTAATATTAACAAGATTGCTACCTTGAGAAATTCTAGAGGAGGAGATCTGCCTAATGTTGTGAAATTTGCAAAAGATGTTCAGCGTTTTGGAGCAGAAGGGGTTACAATTCATCCGCGACCAGACGAACGCCATATACGTTATCAAGATGCACGAGATTTAAAATCAGAAGTTTATACCGAGTATAATATTGAAGGAAACCCTATAGAATCTTTTGTGAACTTGGTATTAGAAGTTAAGCCAACACAAGTTACTTTGGTTCCAGATTCTGTAGATGCAATTACCAGTAATGCAGGATGGGATACAATAAAACATAAGGATTTTTTAGTAGATGTTATAAAGGAGTTTCAGAATAACAATGTACGAACGTCCATTTTTGTCGACCCAGTCATAAAACAAATAGAAGGTGCTAAAGAAACGGGTACAGATAGAATAGAATTGTATACCGAGGCTTTTGCACACCAATTTGGTTTAGGTAACAAAGAAGCTATTAAGCCTTATGTAGAAAGTGCCAAACTAGCTAACAAATTAGAATTAGGAATTAACGCTGGACACGATTTGTCTTTAGAAAACATTAAGTTTTTTAAAGATGAAATTCCAAATTTATTAGAAGTCTCCATTGGGCATGCACTTGTTTCTGAGAGTTTGTATTTGGGCGTTGAAAATGTAATTCAAATGTATCTTCATAAATTAAAATAATGCTGCTACATTCAAATATTATAGGCGAAGGGCGAGTTTTTGTTATTCTACATGGGTTTTTAGGAATGAGTGATAACTGGAAATCACTTGGCAGACAATTTAGCGAGCAAGGGTTTCAAGTTCATCTAGTAGACCAGCGTAATCATGGGCGAAGTTTTCATGACGAGGTGTTTAATTACGAAGTTCTTGCAGAAGATTTAAAAGCATATTGCGAATCTCATAATATAGAAAACATTATATTGCTGGGTCACTCTATGGGAGGTAAAACAGCCATGTTGTTTGCAACGTTATATCCAGAATTGGTTTCAAAATTATTAGTTGCAGATATTTCTCCGCGGTTTTACCCAATACATCATGATGCTATTTTAAATGGTTTGAGCGCATTAAATTTTGATGAAGTTAAAAGCAGAGGGCAGGCAGATATTGTTTTAAGTGATTATGTGCCTGATTTTGGAACAAGACAGTTTTTATTGAAAAACCTGTATTGGATTGAGAAAGGAAAATTGGCATTGCGTATAAATCTTGAAGTTTTAAAAAATGAAGTTGGCGAGATAGGAGAGTCATTGCCTTCTTATGCAATATTTGACAAAGACACTTTGTTTTTACGTGGTGATCGATCAGAATATATTGGTATTGAAGATGAACGATTAATTGCTAACCATTTTCCAATAGCTAAAATTGTAACAATTTCTAATGCTGGACATTGGTTGCATGCAGAAAACCCTAAGGATTTTTATGAAGTTGTACTAGCGTTCATAAAATAGAAGGATTTTTCTTTTAAAAAAGCTATTTTTACCAATGTATAATTTTAATTCCATTAAATGAAACATCTTATTTTAGCCTTATTCCTAGTTGCATCTTGTGTAGTGTTTCCTCAAAAGAAGAAAAGGCATGGGCCGTTTGAAGACTACTATAAAAGTGGAGAATTAAAAACTTTAGGTCAATACAGGGAGGGAAAAAGGATTGGTAAGTGGCAAGATTTTTATGAAACTGGACAACTGTCCAAAATATACACCTATAATAGCAATGGTAGAAAGACTGGTTTTCAAGAAAGCTACTACAAAAATGGTGGTTTAAAGAATAAGACGATTAAGTTAAAATCTGGAGATTTTATAAAAAATGGGTTTTATGAAGAAGGCACATTGCTTTACGAAATGATGCTTTCTAGTAAGCCTAATTCCAAATTGAATTTTCTTTTGAAAAATGGGCTGTATCGTGAGTTTTATAAAAACAAAAATGTTAAAATAGAAACCAATTATAAAGATGACCAATTGTCTGGATTATGGGTTAAATATTATGACTCTGGAGAGAAAGAATGGGAGGTTGAGTATTATTTAGATTACAAACAAGGTGCTTACAAGAAATATTTTAAAAACGGGCAAATAGAACTGGAAGGAACAACAGCATTAGGATTAAAAAATGGAGTTGAGAAACGCTATAATGAAAAAGGATTAATTCTTTTGAAGGGAACTTATGATAAGGATAAGTTAGATGGGGAATGGTTTGTTTATGAAGAAGCAGGAGATAAAACAAGTACGGTTAAATTTAAAAAAGGAATAGCTAGAAAATCTAAAAACAATATTGTAATAAACCCAACAAAGATTCCAGAAGGTGATTTTGAGCAAGTTCCTATTTATCCTGGTTGTGAACTAGCATTAGGTAATTTTGGTAAAAAGAAGTGTATGTCTGAAAAAGTTGCAAAATTTGTAAATAAAAGTTTTAATACTAATCTGGCTTTTGGTCTTGGTTTAGAAGGAAGACAAAAGATAAATATCATTTTTAAAATAGATAAAACAGGAAGTGTTACAGGTATAAGAGTACGAGCTCCACATCCTAGTTTAGAAGAAGAAGCTAAATATGTTATTAGTAAGTTGCCAAAGATGGAACCCGGTATGCAAAGAGGAAAAGCTGTTGTTGTACCATACTCTTTACCAATAATATTTATGGTAAAAAGCAAAAAGAAGAAAGACATATTTGAGGACCCTTTTTATAAAGGAGTAGGGAATTAACATAAAACATAATATTATGAAACTAATAATCAAACTTCTATTAAACGCAATTGCAGTATTTATTTTAGCACATGTTTTATCAGGCGTTTTTGTCGATGGTTATCTAACCGCAATTATAGTAGCCGTTGTTTTATCTATATTAAATTTATTAGTAAAGCCGATATTAATAATTTTCACTTTACCAATAACTATAGTAACATTGGGCTTATTTTTATTAGTAATAAATGCATTAATAATCTTGTTGGCAGATAAATTAATTGAAGGATTTTCGGTAAGTTCAATTTGGTGGGCAATTCTTTTTAGTATCTTACTGTCCATACTACAATCAATACTTCATTCACTTTTAAAAGAGGATAAAAAATAGCTTAAAAATCAGACAATTAAACTTTGTTGGGATGCGAAAAATGTTATATTTTTGCATCCCAATTTTAGTTGCAAGAAACTCTAAAAGATTTATGTCTTTTAGTTTCGATTGAAATTGTCATTCCCCTGAAAATGGGAATCTAAAAAATCAAGTTAAAACTTAAATTAAATACCTTTTAAGGTTTAGATCATTAAAAATGAATATTACAAGAGAAAACGTTGATGCATTAAATGCGGTTGTAAAAGTGGATATTGCTAAAGAAGATTATAGCGATAAAGTTGAAAAAATCTTATCAGATTATCGTAAAACAGCGAACATTCCAGGATTTAGAAAAGGACATGTGCCAATGGGAATGGTTAAAAAACAATATGGTAAAGCCGTATTGGTAGATGAAGTTAACAAATTACTGCAAGAAGCATTAAATAAATATTTAACCGAAGAAAAGTTAGATGTACTTGGGCAACCATTACCTAAGCCTCAAGATGCTGTTGATTGGGATTCTGATGCCTTCTCTTTTGAATTCGAATTAGGTTTAGCACCAGAATTTGAAGTAAATTTAAAGAGCAAAAAAGCGATTACGCAATACAATATTGTTGCCGATGATAAAATGATCAACGAGCAAGTTGAGCGCATTCAAAAGCAATATGGGAAATTAATTTCGCAAGAAACTGTTGAAAAAGATAGTGAGGTTACAGGAACTTTTAAAAATGAAGAACGCGAAATCGATAATACGGTAACTTTAACTTTAGATAAGTTTAAGGGTAAAGCAACCGCAAAACAATTTATTGGTGCAAAAGCAGGCGATGTTATTATTTTAAAAACAAAAGGTCTTTATAATGATGAACATGAATTAATGCATGCCTTAAAATTAGGACATGATGATGTTCATGGCTTAGATATTGAAGTGTCTTTCACAATTTCAGAAATTAACCAAAGAGAATTTGCAGATTTAGATCAAGAATTGTTTGACAAACTTTTTGGAAATGGTACCGTAACTTCTGTAACAGAGTTGAAAACAAAAATTAAGGAAGATGCCGAAAAACAATTTGTTCAACAAGCAGATCAAAAATTATTGAATGATGTTACAGAGTACTTAGTAGAAAATACGAAGTTCGATTTACCAGCAGAGTTTTTAACAAAATGGATGCAAACAGCTGGTGAAAAAGAAATGGATGAAGTACAAGCAAAAGAAGAATATGAGAAGTCTGAAAAAAGCTTGCGTTACCAATTAATTGAAGGAAAATTAATTGAGGAAAATAACGTTCAAGTAACCATGGACGATATAAAGAATCATGCAAGAGAAATGATTAAAGGACAAATGGCTCAATTTGGTCAAATGAATCCTTCAGATAAAGAATTAGACGATATCGCTGCACGTGTATTATCAAACCAAGATGAAGCACGTAGAATTTCAGAACAGTTAGTTAGCCAAAAACTTTTACAAGTATATAAAGAAAAGGCTAATTTGAAGGTTAAAGAAATGAGTTACGAAAACTTTGTTAAAGAAGTTTACGGGGACAAATAATCAAATAATAATTCATTATATTTAAGCGCTTAAACGCATTTGTTTAAGCGCTTTTTTATTTATATATATATTGAAAGAAAGCTTTATGTATCTTGATGTGAGTCAAGGTTTTAAATCAAATTAATATTTTAGAACAATTATGGATTACGCAAAAGAATTTGAAAAATTTGCTATAAAAGACCAAGGCATTAGTAGTACTTATTATAATAAAATAGTAAGTAGTATGTATCCAACGAGTTTAACCCCTAATATTATTGAAGAACGCCAGATGAATATCGCAATTTTCGATGTATTTTCGCGTTTAATGATGGATCGAATTATTTTTATGGGTACCGCAATTAACGACCAAGTGGCTAACATTATTCAAGCACAACTGTTGTTTTTAGAAAGTGTGGATGCTTCAAAAGATATTCAAATTTATATCAATTCTCCAGGTGGAAGTGTCTATGCTGGTTTAGGTATTTATGATACCATGCAGTTTATAAAACCAGATGTAGCGACTATTTGTACAGGAATGGCAGCATCTATGGGAGCCGTTTTATTATGTGCAGGTCAAAAAGGCAAACGTAGTGGCTTGACACATTCTAGAGTTATGATTCACCAACCCTTGGGTGGTGCGCAAGGACAGGCAAGTGATATTGAAATTACAGCGCGCGAGATATTGACTTTAAAGGAAGAACTTTATAAAATTATTAGTAAGCATTCGGGTCAAGAATACGACAAAGTATATGCCGATAGCGATAGAGATTATTGGATGAAAGCCGATAAAGCCAAGGAGTATGGCATGATAGATGAGGTTTTAGTACGTGAGTAAATAAATTTTTGTAGTTTTATAATTCGTTATACTTTGATTTTTAACGATTTATATTAAAATTTGATTAATGGCAAAAGAAGAATTAGAATGTTCCTTCTGCGGAAGAAAGAAACCAGAAACTAACTTATTAATAGCTGGTTTAGATGCACACATTTGTGACAGATGTATTGAGCAGGCACATGGTATTGTTATTGAAGAATCTAAACAAAGCGATAGTAGCGACTTATCGGCAGAGTTAAAACTTCGCAAACCACAGCAAATCAAGGAGTTTTTAGACGAATATATTATTGGTCAAGGAATGACTAAAAAAGTGATGTCTGTAGCTGTTTATAATCATTACAAAAGATTGTTGCAGCCAGCATCAAATGACGATATTGATATTCAAAAAAGTAATATCATTATGGTTGGACAAACAGGTACAGGTAAAACACTTATGGCTAAAACCATTGCTAGAATGCTTAATGTTCCTTTAGCTATTGTTGATGCCACTGTTTTAACCGAAGCAGGTTATGTAGGAGAAGATGTCGAAAGTATTTTAACACGATTGTTACAAGCTGCAGATTATAATCTCGATAAAGCTGAAAAGGGCATCGTTTTTATTGATGAAATAGATAAAATTGCCCGTAAAAGTGATAATCCGTCCATTACAAGGGATGTTTCTGGTGAGGGTGTACAACAAGCCTTGTTAAAATTGTTAGAAGGAACGGTTGTAAATGTTCCACCAAAAGGAGGTAGAAAGCATCCAGACCAAAAATTTATAGAAGTAAATACAGAAAATATTTTGTTCATTGCGGGTGGCGCTTTTGATGGTATAGACCGCGTAATTTCTAAACGATTGAATATGCAAGCTGTGGGTTATAGTGCTTCCATGTCTGATGATGTGGTGGATCAAGATCATTTGCTTCAGTATATCATTCCTAAAGATTTAAAAGATTTTGGATTAATTCCAGAAATTATTGGTCGTTTACCAGTACTAACATATATGGATCCACTTGATGCTAATACATTAAGAGCTATTTTAACAGAGCCTAAAAATGCGATTATTAAACAGTATAAAAAACTGTTTTCAATGGATGAAATAGATTTCAGTATTACTGATGGAGCATTAAACTTTATTGTAGGGAAGGCAATAGAGTATAAATTAGGAGCGAGAGGTCTAAGGTCTTTATGTGAAGAGATTTTAACAGATGCTATGTTTGAATTACCAAGTAGTGATGAAAAGAAATTTAATGTTACTAAAATGTATGCCGAAGAAAAATTGACTAAAACAACTTTGAAAAAATTGAAAGCGGTTTCATAAATAACAATCACAGCTTTAAGAAACAAAAAACCACGCCTTAAGCGTGGTTTTTTTATTTGGATTTAATTAATAATGGACATTATGAGGAATTTTTCGTTCGTCTATTAAACTTCAATAAAAGTATACTTAATAAACTATTGGTCAAAAGATTTTTATAGCTTTTAGATGATTAGATGAAATACTCGTTTAAAAACTTTTAGCAATACACTTTATCGAATAAATGCGATTTTCAAGAATCTAAGTTTAATAATGCTTCGAGATAATTTCTGGAATTAGAGAGTCTAGGTATTTTATGTTGTCCACCAAGTTTATTGTTTTGTTTTAGCCAATCATAAAAGAGATGTTCTCTAGCTACATGTATTTTTGGTTTATTTAATGTTATATTATTATAACGTTTAGCTTCATAATCAGAATTTAAAGACTTTAAAGCGTTATCAAATAACTCGTTAAAATAATTAAGATCCTTGGGAGGTGTTTTAAATTCAATGAGCCATTCGTGTCCTCCTTTTTCTTTCCCTTCCATAAAAATTGGTGCCGCAGTAAAATCTACAATTTCAGCCTTTGTACGTTTACAAACTTTTTTTAAAGCTGCTTCTGCATTTTCTATAATAAGCTCTTCGCCAAAAACATTTATATGATGTCTGGTTCTACCAGTAACTTTTATTCGGTATGGATTTAAAGACGTAAACCTAACAGTGTCTCCAACTTTATATCTCCATAATCCCGCATTGGTGGTTATTATAATAGCGTAATTTTTATTTAGTTGTACGTCTCCTAATGGGATAGCATATTCTTCTTCTGTGCCGTAAACATGCATTGGTATAAATTCATAGAAAATCCCATAATCTAGCATCAGTAATAATTCATCGGAATTATTTTGATCTTGAATAGCAAAAAATCCTTCAGAAGCATTATAAATCTCATAATACTTAAAATCCTTTTTTGGAAGAATGTTTTTGTATTGGTCTATGTAAGGTGTAAAGCTCACGCCACCATGAAAGTAAACTTCTAAATTGGGCCAGATTTCAAATAGGTTCTGCTTACCTGTGGTTTTTAAAACATCATTTAGTAATACGAGCATCCAAGAAGGTACACCAGCTAAGCTAGTAACATTCTCATTTATAGTTTCATCTACAATGGCTTGCATTTTGTGTTCCCAATCGCTCATTAGGGATACCTTGTTGCTTGGGGTGCTACTAAATTCTGCCCAAAATGGCATATTGTCTATTAAAATAGCCGATAAATCTCCAAACACAGTCCCGTTTTCTTTATATAATTGTTTGCTTCCGCCTAATCGCAAACTTTTACCAGTGAACAACTGAGAATCTTCGTTGTTATTTAAATACATACAAAGCAAATCTTTACTGGCTGCGTAATGACAATCTTCTAATGATTCAGAACTAACGGGAATAAATTTACTTTTAGACCGAGTGGTGCCACTTGATTTTGCAAACCATTTGATTGATGATGGCCAAAAAATATTGTTTTCACCCTGTCTTGAACGTTGAATTAAATCTTGGCACGCTTCGTAATTCTTTATAGGAATTCTTTCTGCAAACGTTTTATAATTTTTTATCGAAGCAAAATTATATTGTTTGCCTATTTCGGTGTCTTTAGCATAATCTATTAAGCTTAAAAGTAATTCTGTTTGTACTTCGTTAGGGTATTTTAAAAAGAGTTCTATTTGATGAAAACGCTTTTTTAGGAACCAAGAAGCAATAGAATTTACTAAAGGAATTGGCATATTTGTTTTATATTTAAGTTCTTAAAAATAAGACTTTTTTTTATGACCTACCAAGGTGTTTTAACAAAAATGGAAACCGAGTTTTCGTATCCAATTCAATATTATTTAGTATTTAAAAATGACTTTTTAAATATGAATCAGTTGCTCAATAAATCCATTACTATTCAATTTGTAAAGTATCAATGTTTAAACTGTGGATTGGATAAGCCTATTTACAGACAAGGCTTTGATAAACAGTGTTTTTACGATACTGCCCGTGCTGGAGATTGGATTATGAGACCAGAACTTAGTACTGCACATTTAGGTAAAGAGGATCGAGACTTAGAATATGAAAAAAAGGCACAATTGCAACCACATATAGTTTATTTAGCTAATTCAAGCAATGTTAAGGTTGGTGTTACTAGAAAAAGTCAAGTACCAACTCGATGGATTGACCAAGGGGCACATGAGGCTATAGAAATTGTAGAAGTTCCAAATAGGTATCTAGCTGGTATTACAGAAGTAGCCTTGAAGAATTATGTAAGTGATAAAACTAACTGGAGAAGTATGCTTAAGAATGATATAAAGGACGAGAACTTGGTTGAGTGGCGTGATCGTTTAAGGCAATATATACCAGAAGAAGCAAAAGATTATTTTATAGAAAGTAATACAGAAACTAATTTAGAATTTCCTGTAAATAAATATCCAGAAAAACCTAAAAGTTTGAATATTATAAAGGAACATAAATATTCTGGTAAGCTGGTTGGTATAAAGGGGCAATATCTTATTTTTGAGGACCAGACAGTCTTCAATATTCGAGCTAACGAGGGATTGGTTGTAAATATTACTATAAACTAAAAAACCCATTTACAATTAATGCAAATGGGATTCATTTATAAGGTAATTAAAGATTTATATATCCTCTTGATCTCTTAAGTTTTGGATATATTCAGCTTTTTGAATTTCACGGCGACGCTTAACAGAAGGTTTTGTAAAAAACTGACCGTCTCTTAAGTTCTGCATTACTTTAATGTTTCTGTGCTTTCTTTTGTAACGTTTTAAAGCTCTTTCGATGTTCTCACCATCTTTAACTATAATCTTTAACATAAATATATTTTATTATTTCGTTTTCAAGGATTTCCTAAAAAGGGATGCAAAGTTGAGACTTTTTATCAAAAAATCCTAATTAATCGTATCTTTTGTCTTCTTCTTTTTACTTAATAACCCACCTAATACATTTTTAACAGCATCTGTTGTTGGATTCGTTTTTATAGAATCGGTTTTTGTTGATGATGTATCCTTAGTTTTTGGTTTATTTCCCATCATATCTTTTAGCACATCTTGGACTACCGAATTTTGGTCTTTCTTAATAGAATCGGTTTTTGTTTTGTTACCGCCTATAATATCACCAAGCATGTCTGTTATTTTGTCTTTGCCTTGATTTAGTAATTTTTGTTTTTGGACCTCTATAAGTTGTTTGGTTAAATTAGAAACTCCACTAGTTAAATCTGTTTTTATTGTTGGATTGGAGTAACTACCACCAATATTTGCGGTTACAGGAATGGTAATGTTTTTTGTTGCATCGGAATCAATTTTTCCAATTAATTGATTTATTTCACTACCTAAATATTTTGCAGGTACGTTAAAAACGGCATCATAGTCTAATGTTTTGTCAAAACCATGGCCACCAGAAACCGTAATGCTAATATCTTGGTATTGTATATCGAAAGGCTTAACACTCACTTTTCCATTGGCAAATGCTAATTTGGTTTTTAAGTCTTTTAAATTGAGTTTGCTAAAATCGATAAAACTTAATGCACCTTCCAATTTATTGAATAGCTCTCCTTGCTTTGCACTAATCTTAGTAGTTAGTAATTGTGCCAAAGCATTACCAGAAACGGTATTTAGGTTTGGTGAAAACTCTTTATCTAATTCGCCAGAAAGATTAATGTTTGTATTCAATTTTCCTTGAAGCAGTTTTGCAATAGGTGCTAAGTTTTGCAGTAATTCTATTTCCTTAAACGATTTTGCAATATCGAATCCATCGGCACCTAAATTTAAACTAAAAGTTGGTGTTTCGTTTTTTGTTGAAACATCTCCAGCTATAGATAAAGCACCATCAAATATGCTCGATGTCATATTTTGTATGGAAGCCTGTTGGTCTTTTATATAAAGTGTTCCAGTGACTTCTTTTAAATTTAAATTATCATAAACAACCGTTTTAGCATTAGCATTAATGGCACAATCTAAAAAGGCAGGTATTTTTAAAGATTCAGAATCGCTAGTGGTTTTATTTTCTGCTGAAGCTCCATCTTCAGTCATAAAATCACTCACTTTAAAGAGGTTTGAGTTTACGTTAAAATTCCCTTTTAAGGTATTATCGCTTAGTAAAAACCCTAATAAATTATTTGTAGTTCCAGAGGCATCTAAATCGCTTTCACCAGTTTTTGCTTTAAAATTATTTAAAGATACAGTTTCGTGATTAAAGGTCATATCAGCTTTAGAGATATGAATAGGATTCACAATGTCTTCCGAAGAAAACACAAAATCAGTAATGCTTGCTGAACCATTATTTTTAATGCGATCAAAAGCATTAGTTTCAATAGCATTCATATCAAAAGCCGTATTTATTTTTCCTTTTAAAATACCAGTAAGCGCATTTTCTAATTCTACAGGGTATGCCTTGGTAATGTTTGCCAAATTTAAAACACCATCAACATGAGCATTTACTAGCATGTTTTTTGTGATATTTTTTAAAGTTGCCGACGATTTAAAAGCATCATCATCAATTTTAAAATGTAATGTTTTAATGTCTATATAAGTGTCATTAACTTTTCCTGTTGTGTTTTTTATTTCTGTATTAATCACAATATTTTGCACACGTTTAGGTAAATCTGGATATTTAAAGGATGCATTATTTGATGTAATACTGATATCCAAATTTGGAATAGTTTCGTCTGAACTTACGCCTTTAATGAGTCCTTTTACTTTAAAATCTCCTGTGGTTTGAACTTCTTCAATATTTTTAGAATAGGTTTTAGGAATAACTGCTAAGAAATTTTTAAAGCTTGATTCTGGGTTTTCAAACGAAATATCAATTTGTTGTCCGTTTTCAAGTTGTTGGACATAGCCTTGAAACTCTAAAGGTAAATTATTTATAAAAGCTTTGTTTTCTTTAAAGGTGTATTTGCTGTTTTCTAAATCTAGACCAATTAAGGCATCTAATTTTATAGGATTATTGTTTAAGTAATTGGTGCTGTCTAAAGTAAAACTCACATTAGCTTCACTTTTGGTGTTTAATTCTGAAGTTTCTGCTGAAAACGTACCATGGCCTTCGTGGTTTAATTCGGTAATATAAATCAAAGTTTTAGAAGCTTCATCAATATAAGTAAAGGCACTATTTTTTATTTTATAATCCTCAAGACTAAATGAAAAACTTTCAGATTCGTTATCCTTGGGTGTTTTGTTCGGGTCTTCTTTTGTTATATCGTAATTGTTATTTCCAAACTTATCGGTTTTTAGAGTTAAAAGTGCTTCGTCTATAGTTATTGAATTTACAACAATAGGATTTTCATTAGCAGTTTTAAATAATTCTTTTACAGACATGGTAAACGAAATATCTTTAACCGTTGCAAAAGTTTCATCTTTAAACGGTTCAAAATTGGTTATTACCAAATCATTTACATTAACATGTGCTTGCGGAAAGCTTCTAATAAAACTTAGAGAGACATCGCTAAACTCTACTTGTGCATTTAGGTTTTCATTAATAAAACGCTTTACCATATCTTTTATCTGACCTTGGAAAGCGAATGGAATAGCAATTAAAAATGCGATGATGATTAATAAAGTAATTCCAATAATTTTAAATGCTTTTTTCATAAACAATAATTTGTCATTCCCGCAAAGGCGGAAATCTTTACTTTTTTCAGCTTATAAATATATACGCAAAAATGGTGCTAAAAGATGAAATTCGCTTTTTATTAGTGTTAATTCTTTCTGAAAAATTAAAGTAAATCAATCTCTTCATTCACTTTTAAATTGAAGCGTTTTCTGAATAAATACACCCCTAAATATAAAAACGGGGTGTCGCAAGCTGCTATAATTACTTTGAATAAAAAGCCACTAACTAACAAGCCTTTAAAATTTACCCAGTCTATAATTCCAAAAGAACATAGTAAAAATACTATGGTGAAGGTATCTACAAATTGTGAAAACCAAGTGGAGAAATTATTTCTTAGCCATAAGTGTTTGCCTTTAGTTAAGCGTTTCCAGAAATGATAAATTTGGATGTCTATAAACTGCGCAAATAAATAGGTAAGCATGCTTGCAAAAACAGCAATAGTAGAATTACCGAAAACGGTTTTAAACATGTCGTTGTTAACCGGAGCCCAATATGTTGCGGGAACAATATCGGCAACATAAATAATTAAAAGTGAAAACAATGAAGCAAAAATGCCAACCACAACCACATCGTTTGCGCGTTTTTTTCCGTAGATTTCACTAATTAAGTCAGTGATTAAAAACGTGATAGGATACGGTAAAATTCCAACAGAAATTTCAAAAAGCTTGCTTCCGAAAATTTCAATATCAAATGGATACCAATAGAAAAATTTCTGGAAAATAAGATTTGAAACTACTAATGATGTGATGAATAAACCACCTAAAAGGATGTAAATACGTTGGGCGGTTAGTTTGTCTTTTATGGTCATTTGTTTTACGTTAGGTCAGTTCGAGTGATGCAATATAGATTTATCGTATCGAGAACAATCGAAAGTAATTTTTAAAATTCAACACTATAAATATAAAGGAAACCATTTACTTTTTATTATTTTGCTTTTCTATGCTAAAATCAACAACATATCATATAGCACTTGGGAGTAATAAAGGCGATAAGTTTAAAAACATACAGCAAGCGGTTGACGCTATTCATGAACGTGTAGGAAATATTAAATTAATTTCTAAGGTTTATAAATCGCCTGCGTTTGGGTTTGAAGGTGAAGATTTTTTGAATTGCTGTTTGGTTTTAGAAAGCGATTTAAAACCGCAAAATGTATTAGAAATCTTATTGGAAATTGAAACCGAACTAGGGCGCACCCGAACCAAAACAAAAGGCTATGAAGCACGAACCATAGATTTGGATATTGTTTTTGCAGAAGATGAAATAATCAGTACCAAAACACTACAAGTGCCGCATCCAGAAATGAGCAAGCGTGCGTTTGTGTTGTTGCCGCTTAACGATATCGCTTCAAAAGTAAAGCATCCAAAATTAGGTAAAGAAGTTTTTGTTTTATTAGATGAATGTGAAGATGAATCGGTATTAGAACCTATTAAGATTTGGCTTAAAAACCCAAGTAAACAATATGATTTTTCAAAATTCAATTACATAGCTATTGAAGGAAATATTGGTGCCGGAAAAACCAGTTTAGCAACTAAAATGGCTCATGATTTTAATGCGAAATTGATTTTGGAACGCTTTGCTGACAATCCCTTTTTACCTAAGTTTTATGAAGATGCAAATAGGTATGCCTTTACTTTAGAAATGTCTTTTCTAGCGGACCGGTATCAACAAATTTCGGATGATTTATCACAACTCGATTTGTTTAAAGATTTTATTGTGAGTGATTATGACGTGTTTAAATCGCTTATTTTTTCTAAAATAACATTGAATGATGATGAGTTTAATCTCTACAGAAAGCTTTTTTATTTAATGTATAAAGATATCGCGAAACCTGAATTGTATGTGTATTTATATCAAAACACCGAACGGTTACAACAAAATATCAAAAAACGTGGACGCGATTACGAACAAAATATCTCTGATGATTATCTAGAAAAAATCAACGCAGGTTATTTAGAGTTTTTAAAAACTCAAAAAGATTTTAATGTAAAAATTATTGATATTTCTGATAGAGATTTTATCGAAAATCGTGAGGATTATTTGTGGGTTTTGGGGGAGATTTGTGGGGATTGATTTTTAGGGATATACCTTTTAATTATTCTCTTAATGCATTAACATATTCCATTGAATTTGAAATCCATCCAAACATAATTTGAATATTTAAAATAGACGCCTCGTAATTTGTTCGGGATAAATTTGAGCCGATGGTTTCTACTGTACAATCTTCCAATACTATGGAGTTATAATCTCTGTACATAGCGTCTCTAACCGTTGATTCAAGACAAATACTTGTTGTGCAGCTGGTAAAAACCAGATTGGTTATATTTTTCTTTTTCAGGATTGAATCTAGTGTTGTATTATAAAATCCACTATATCTGGTCTTCTCAATAATTATGTCATTTTCGTGAGGTTTTAGTGCATCAATAATATCTGTATTCCATGTGTCCTGAATTTGGATTCGACTTATTTCTCCATTGGGAGCTATTATGGTATCGCCCACATAAGGTTTTCTTATTCTATTTATTGAATTTTCACTTCCTAAATCAGAAAGATCAGCTTTATATCCCATTTTGAAATAGATAATTGGGATTTCTGCTTTACGTGATGCATTAATTACTTTTTTTGTTGGTTCTACTACTTTTTGAACCTCCGAAATATCTATACTTAGAAAATCTAATAAACCGCCTTTCGAGCCGAAATCATTTTGCATATCAACAACAATTACCGCTGTATTATTAGCCATAAATGAAATTGAATCTGGTTTTGCCCCGATGGAATAAGTTGTGCTAAATTTATTTAACTCTGATTTTGATTCTTTTTCTATTTGGTGATTAACGTCTTTGCTAAGTTTAGAGTTTTCCTCACACGAGGTTAATACTACCGTGAAACAAACTATAATTAAATTAATAATTCTGTTCATCGTTATTTAATTTAGTGATAGTTATAAAGGTAAGGTATAGTTCTGTTTTAACGAATTATATTATAAGAAACCGATAACTAGAATTTAAAAAATGTTCAGAATGAACTTGAATTACTATACCAGTTAAAACTTTCAGAATATTTGATATAATGTCGTTACAATTCTGCCTTTATTGTTTTCCATAATATACTCATCAAGTAGTTTTTGTTTTTTAATTTCTAAATTGAATGGAACTTCTAAAATAGCAACACCACTGTTATATTTTACACGATTTCCTTGTCCTGATATAATGTCTATATTAGGTTCAAAATTACCAGTTGGGATATGTTCCGTTAAAATGATGTATTTATAATGCTGAATTTTTTGAAGGATTTGATTTATTTCAGTATTTGATAAATGCTGTAAAACCTGTCTCAAAATAATACAGTCTCCATTGGGCAATTCATCTTTTGAGATATCTAAGCATTGGAATTCTAAATAATCAGACTTGAATAGTTTTTTGTTTCTTTCAATTAAAGCCTCAGCAATATCAATAGCTATATACTTTTTAGTGTATTTGGTTAGGTGTTTTCCAATATTAAAATCGCCACAACCTAAATCGCAAACAGTTAAAAGCTCGCTAAAAGATTTTAAAAATGAAACGACTTGTTCTAAATAAGGGGTTGTAATTTTTGGGTCATGCGAACCTTCACCAGAGTAAAAATCAAAATCTTTTCCGCCCCAAAGATGCTTATCATAAATCTGGTGCATTACGGCTTTTGTTGGCCAAGGTTTTTTGATTTTTTTTGCCATATATTATGAGATTTCTCGACTGCCCTCGAAATGACAATAAGGTTATATATTCTAACTTCTAACTTCTAACTTCTAACTTCTAACTTCTAACTTTGAAAACACATCCCAAACCACAACGCCACAACTTACAGAAATGTTTAAAGAATGCTTTGTGCCAAATTGCGGAATTTCAATAACAATATCGCTGGCGTTAACAACATCTTGCGAAACACCTTTTACTTCGTTTCCAAAAACTAAAGCATAAGTGGTCTGTGGTTTAGGTGTAAAGTCGTTTAGCATAGTTGCATTTTCGGCTTGTTCAATGGCGCAAATAACTACATTGTTGGCTTTCAGTTTCTCAACTAAATCTATAGTGTTTTCGGCATATTCCCAATTAACCGTATCTGTACTTCCTAAGGCTGTTTTATGAATGTCTTTATGTGGCGGTTTTGCAGTTATTCCACAGAGGTAAATTATTTCAATTAAAAAAGCATCACTTGTTCTAAATACCGAACCAATATTATTTAAACTTCTAATATTATCCAGAATAATGATGATGGGCGTTTTTTTAGCGTCTTTAAAATCATCAATACTTAACCTATCTAGCTCGCTATTTTTAAGTTTTCTCATTAATATAGTCTTTGTCATTTCCGCGAAGGCGGAAATCTCATCAAATGTGTGGCTTTGTTCAAAATAACAACTATTGTTGAAATCTCGTTCTAATTGTAGATAACTTATGAAAAATCAAGTTCAAAACACATGAAATTAATAGTACATTGCATGCTACAATTTTGTCAAAAATAACATATATAAATCACTTTTCCATTGAGATTCCCATCTTCATAGGAATGATAAAGGCATGAAGAAAAAAGCAAAAAAAGTAACGCCGTTAATGAAACAATATAATGCCATTAAGGTGAAATATCCTGATGCCTTGTTATTATTTCGTGTGGGCGATTTTTATGAAACCTTTGGAAGTGATGCTGTTAAGGCTGCAGGAATTTTAGGTATTATTTTAACCAAACGTGGTGCTGGTAGCGAGAGCGAAACAGAGTTGGCAGGATTTCCGCACCATTCTCTAAATACCTATTTACCTAAATTGGTAAAAGCAGGTGAACGTGTGGCAATTTGTGACCAATTGGAAGATCCTAAACAAACTAAAACCATAGTGAAACGAGGCGTAACAGAGTTAGTTACTCCTGGGGTTGCTTTGAATGATGAGGTTTTAGTATCAAAATCTAATAATTTTTTGTGTTCGGTCTATTTCGATAAAAAATATATTGGAGTGTCATTTTTAGATATTTCTACAGGCGAGTTTTTAACCTCTCAAGGGAATGCTGAGTATATTGATAAGTTACTTCAAAATTTTAATCCGAGTGAAGTATTAGTTTCAAAACAAAAACGAACATTGTTTAATGATACGTTTGGAGACGATTTTCATACTTTTTATCTAGAAGATTGGGTATATCAAACCGATTATGCCTACGAAACCTTAACGAAACATTTCGATACAAAAACATTGAAAGGTTTTGGAATTGAAGATTTGTATGAAGGTATTATTGCTTCAGGTTCTATTCTTCATTATTTAGGTGAAACGCAACATCATAAATTACAACACATCACCTCTATTTCTAGAATCGCTGAAGATGATTATGTGTGGATGGATAAGTTTACCATTAGAAATTTAGAGCTTTATAATTCTACAAATAATAACGCGGTAACACTTTTAAATGTTATTGATAAAACCATCTCGCCAATGGGCGGCAGGTTACTAAAACGATGGTTAGCGCTCCCGTTAAAAAACGTTGAAAAAATAAAACAACGTCATGAAGTGGTGAGTTTCTTAACTCACGAAAATACCGTGCTTCAAAAGATTCAAAATCATATTAAGCATATTGGCGATTTAGAACGCTTAATTTCAAAAACGGCAACGGGGAAGGTTAATCCACGAGAGGTTATTCAGCTTAAAAATTCGTTGGAAGCTATCGTGCCTATAAAATCTTTAGCTTCAAATTGTGATAATGAGTCGCTTAAAATTATTGGAGATAAACTTCAAAGTTGCAATGTGCTTCGCGAAAAAATAAAGGCAACTTTAAATGAAGATGCCCCAGTTAATATTTTGAAAGGCAATAGTATTGCTGCTGGTTTTTCTTCTGAATTAGATGAGTTAAGAGGTTTGTCAAAATCTGGTAAAGATTATTTGGATAATATGCTTGAACGTGAAAGTGAGCGTACTGGTATTACATCACTTAAAATCGCGTCAAACAACGTATTTGGATATTATATTGAAGTTAGAAATACCCATAAAGACAAAGTTCCAGAAGATTGGATACGTAAGCAAACTTTAGTGAGTGCAGAGCGTTACATTACTGAAGAACTCAAAGAGTATGAGGCTAAAATTTTAGGTGCTGAAGAGCGTATTTTAGCTATTGAGCAACAATTGTTTTCAGAATTAGTAAGTTGGTTAAATCAATACATTAAACCAGTACAGCAAAATGCATATTTAGTTGGGCAGTTAGATTGTTTGTGTGGTTTTGCTCAATTGGCAAAAGATAATAAATATATTTACCCAACACTTGATGATTCATTCGATTTAGAGATTAAAGATGGTCGTCACCCAGTAATTGAAAAGCAATTACCCATTGGTGAAGCATATATCTCTAACGATGTGTTTTTAGATAGAACCTCACAGCAAATCATTATGATTACAGGTCCAAATATGTCTGGTAAATCAGCCATATTACGTCAAACAGCTTTAATTGTTTTGCTTGCTCAAATAGGGAGTTTTGTGCCAGCTAAAGCAGCTAGAATTGGTTTGGTAGATAAAATTTTTACTAGAGTTGGTGCTAGTGATAATATTTCCATGGGAGAATCTACTTTTATGGTTGAAATGAATGAAACAGCTTCTATTTTAAATAATATTTCTGATAGAAGTTTAGTATTGCTGGATGAAATAGGAAGAGGGACAAGTACCTATGATGGTATTTCCATTGCTTGGGCAATTAGTGAGTATTTACATGAGCATCTCGCAAAGCCAAAAACATTATTTGCAACACATTACCATGAGTTAAATGAAATGAGTGAAACTTTTGGACGCATTAAAAATTTCAACGTGTCTGTAAAAGAACTTAAAGACAATGTGCTATTCTTGAGAAAATTAGTTGAAGGTGGAAGCGCACATAGCTTTGGTATTCATGTAGCAAAAATGGCAGGTATGCCTCAACAAGTATTACGACGAGCAAACAAGATTTTAGAGAAATTAGAAAAATCACATTCAAGTGAAGAGCTTACAGATAAGGTGAAAACTCTAAACGATGAGATGCAATTGAGTTTCTTTAATTTAGATGACCCGCTTCTTGAAAACATCAAGGATGAGATTTTACATACTGATATTGATACACTTACGCCAGTTGAAGCACTTATGAAACTCAATGAAATTAAGCGTATGCTAGTAAAGAAAAAACAAGCTTAAAATAAAATTTATTTATTTTAGGAAAAGGCTTTGCAATTCCTAGAAATATTTTAAATTTGCATCCGCAATAGCAATATTGTACGTTCATAAAAAGACTGCGAAAGTAGCTCAGGGGTAGAGCATCACCTTGCCAAGGTGGGGGTCGCGGGTTCAAATCCCGTCTTTCGCTCTGAAACTTTCTTAAAATATACCAACGACGTGCTGAGCACAGTCGAAGCATGCTGAAGTGGTGGAATTGGTAGACACGTTGGACTTAAAATCCAATGTCCATTAGGACGTACGGGTTCAAGTCCCGTCTTCAGTACAGATAAAAAGCCGAAACGAAAGTTTCGGCTTTTTTGTTTTTAAAATAGTTGAGAGTTTAGGAATAATACCTAAAAAGTTGATATGGTAATCGACACAGTCAATTAGCGTATTAATTACTAAGTCTTTATAAGTTTTTTGTAAAGACTATTTATATACTTTAAGTTTATAGCATAAAAAAACCACCTTCAAGGTGGTTTTTAAATTTTTAAGACAGCTAATAATTAGTTGTTAATCTTAATCTTATCTGCTTCTTTTTTTAGAGCATCTGAAGCTGAATTTGCAGCGTTATCTACTGCGTCTCCAGCAGCATCAACAGCACTATCTACTGCATCTCCAGCGGCATTCACAACGTTGTCTACTGCATCTCCAGCAGCATCAACAGCGCTATCTACTGCATCTCCAGCAGCATCAACAGCTCCTTCTACAGCATCGCCAGTAGCTTCTGCCGCTTCTTCAATAGCGTTACCTGCAGCTTCTGTTGCATTTTCAACAGCATCTTCAACAGAGTCTGCTTTTTTAGTATCTCTACAAGATGTAAAAGATAAACCTAATGCCATTACTAATGCCATACTTAAAAGTGATTTTTTCATGTTTTTTGTTTTTAGTGTTAATTATTTATAGTCAAGTGCCAATTTAATGACTTTTTTAAAAAAAAATAAGAAAGCTTAAACAATTCTTAATTTTATATACGCAGATAATCTAGTATTTGGATGACAGCTCCCTTATTATTTCTTACGTACTGTGAATTTTTAGACCCATACTCTATCCGCAAGTCACTATTTTTTATCAGTTTATTTAATATTTTGTCAAATTCATCTTGATTTGAAACAGAAAACATACCGCCATTTTCTATCATGGTTAGTGCTTCAGGGAATTTAAGATGATTTTTCCCAATTATTATAGGAACACCAAATACAGCAGCTTCAAGCGTATTATGTAGCCCTGTATTGCCCATAGCACCACCTATATAAGATATGTCTGCGTAACTATAAATTTTTGTAAGAATTCCAATGGAATCAATTATAAGCACTTGTACATTAGCTACATTAATTTTATCTCTTTCAGAATATAAAGCAGTTTTTACAGAAAGGCTTTCTTTTAAGTTTCTTATTTGATTCTCTTTTATATTATGTGGAGCAATAATTATTTTAATTCTATCTGTATTTTCAGAATTAATAAAATTAATTAGTAGTTGTTCATCCTCTTTCCATGTACTACCAGCAACAAGACACACTTGATTATTTTTAAAATTTTCAACAAACTCTAACGTATTGTCTTGTTCTAACTGATTTGTAACCCGATCAAAACGAGTGTCTCCAGAAACGGTAGCGTTTTTATAGTCAATAGATTCGAGTAATTGCTTTGAAGATTCATTTTGAGTAAAAATATGTTCAAAAGAAAACAGCGCTTGTTTCAGAGTTTTACCATAAAACTTAAAATAAGGTTGATTTTTTCTAAATAATGCAGATATTAAAACAGCTCTTAAATTTCTGGTTTTAATTTCATTTAAAAAATTAGGCCAAATGTCGTATTTAACAAATACAGTTAGTTCTGGATTAACTATATTTATGAATTGTTTTGCATTTCTTCTAGTATCTAAGGGTAAATAAATTACAATGTCGGCTATTGGGGTGTTTTTACGAATCTCATAACCAGAAGGTGAAAAAAAGGAGAGTACAATTTTATGCTGATAGAAATGTCTTCTAAGTTCTTTAAAAATGGGTAACCCTTGTTCGTATTCGCCTAAAGAAGCACAATGAAACCAAAGCGTTTTACTTTTTGCATTTAGGTTATCTTGCAGGATACCAAAAGTTTTAGAACGACCTATTACGCCTAATTTTATCTTTATATTAAAAGATGACAAGCACTTTAATGCAAAGTCAGTTATTTTAATGCCAATATTATAAATAAAACTCAATGTCTTTTTCTTTAACGCTAAAATACATTTCTTTAACACATTTCTATGGATAACCTGCTCGATTTTTGTAATTTTGTAAGTCAAAACTCTTAAGGGTTTTTCTTTAATTTGACCAAATGGGTCTTAATTTTTTTTAAATGAAGAAAATTCAAATGGTTGACCTTAAAGGTCAGTATGCTGGTATAAAAGATGAAGTTAATCTTTCTATCCAAGAAGTAATTGAAAACACAGCATTTATAAACGGTCCAAAAGTTCATGAATTTCAGAATAATTTAGAACAATATTTAGGAGTCAAGCATGTTATTCCATGCGCTAATGGAACAGATGCTTTGCAAATAGCTATGATGGGTTTAGGTTTGAAACCAGGAGACGAAGTAATAACTGCAGATTTTACATTTGCCGCAACTGTTGAAGTTATAGCTTTACTTAATTTAGTTCCCGTTTTAGTAGATGTAAACGAAGATGATTTTAATATAAATATTGAAGCTTTAGAAAAAGCGATTACACATAAAACAAAAGCAATTGTTCCTGTTCACTTATTTGGTCAATGTGCCAATATGGAAGCCATCATGGAAGTTGCAAAGAAGCATAATTTATTTGTAATAGAAGATAATGCACAAGCCATAGGGGCAAATTATACTTATAAAAATGGAACTAAGGTAAAAGCTGGAACTATTGGTAATGTTGGAGCTACATCTTTTTTTCCATCTAAAAATTTAGGTTGTTATGGAGATGGAGGTGCTATTTTTACAAACGATGACGATTTAGCACATACGATAAGAGGTATAGTTAATCATGGCATGTATGAGCGTTACCATCATGATGTAGTAGGTGTTAATTCGAGATTAGATAGTATTCAGGCAGCGGTGTTAGATGCTAAACTACCTAATTTAGATAGTTATAATAAGGCTAGACAGACTGCCGCAATTAAATATAGTAAAGCTTTTGAAGGAATTGAAAGTATTATTACGCCTAAAACAGTTAGTAATAGCTGTAGTAATATTTGTGACACATGTGATTGTCATGTCTTTCATCAATATACTTTACGATTAAAAGGAGTTAATAGAGATGCTCTAGCTAAACACTTGAACGAAAATGAAATTCCTTGTGGAATTTATTATCCAATTCCGCTTCATAAACAGAAAGCATATGCCGATGAAAGATACAATGAAGCTGATTTTCCAGTAACCAATCAATTGGTGAAAGAAGTAATTTCATTACCAATGCACACCGAATTAGATGACGAACAAATTGAATTTATTACTTCAACAATTATAAAATTTATAAATGGATAAAATATTAGTTACAGGTGGACTGGGATTTATAGGATCACATACCGTAGTTGAATTACAAAATGAAGGTTACGAGGTTGTTATTATAGACGATTTATCAAATTCTTCTGAAAAGGTATTGGATGGAATAACCGCTATTACTGGTAGAACACCAATTTTTGAAAAGTTAGATCTTAAACAAAAGGATAAAGTTGAAGCTTTTTTTGCAAAGCATAACGATGTTAAAGGTGTTATTCATTTTGCAGCAAGTAAAGCTGTTGGAGAAAGTGTTAAGGAGCCATTATTATATTATGAAAATAATATTGGGACTTTGGTTTATATTTTAAAAGAATTAAAGAAATTACCTGAAGCTAGTTTTATTTTTAGCTCATCGTGTACAGTTTATGGGCAAGCAGATGAATTACCCATTACCGAAAGTGCTCCTGTAAAACAGGCAGAGTCGCCTTATGGAAATACTAAACAAATTGGCGAAGAAATTATTCAAGACACGTGTAAAGTAGTTCCCAGTTTAAAAGCGATTGCTTTAAGGTATTTTAATCCAATTGGAGCTCACGAATCGGTTGAAATAGGAGAATTACCAATAGGGGTACCACAAAACTTAGTGCCATTTATTACACAAACGGCTATTGGATTACGAGAAGAATTGTCTGTTTTTGGTGATGATTATCCAACACCAGATGGTACTTGTATTAGAGATTATATCCATGTTGTAGATTTAGCCAAAGCCCATGTTATAGCTTTGGAGCGTTTACTTAAGGGGAATAATAAATCTAATTATGAGACTTTTAATCTTGGTACAGGGAAAGGAAGTTCGGTTTTAGAAGTAGTTAAATCTTTTGAACGTGTTTCAGGCAAAAAACTGAATTATAAAATTGTAGGCAGAAGAGAAGGTGATATAATTTCTGCCTATGCCGACACCAACAAAGCAAATAATGAGTTAGGTTGGAAAACAGAACTATCTCTCGATGATGCAATGCGTTCTGCTTGGAAATGGGAGCAGAAGGTGAGAAGCTAATGTTTTAGACTATCTGCAAATTAATATAAAGCACTAATTTTGGTGCTTGTTCTTTTAAAGAAGATTGTATTCAGATAACCTGTAAGGTAAGGTTATTTTAGTTAATACGCCTTCTTCAGTATTTTTAAATTCAAAGTTAAATTGGTCTTTGTATAAGGTTTTTAAACGATCAATGGTGTTAATGATACCCATCCCTTTTTTCGTTAATTCTTTAAAAGGCTTTTCAATAAAACGACCATTATTTAAAATTTCAATTGTTATCTTAGAATCCATTCTAATTATTTTGATGAATATTTTTAGTGTGATATGATTTTTGGAATATCCATGTTTAATAGAGTTTTCAACTATTGGTTGAATAAGCAAGCTTGGAATAAGAACGTTTTCAAGATCATCAGAAATTTGCATATCTACTTTTAAATCATCCGAAAAACGTATTTTAACTATATCAAGATATTTATTAAATAAATTTAACTCAT
Organism: uncultured Algibacter sp.; assembly: GCF_947487605.1. GTDB lineage: Bacteria > Bacteroidota > Bacteroidia > Flavobacteriales > Flavobacteriaceae > Algibacter_D. Next base: position 122,136 of record NZ_CANKXK010000003.1, on the reverse strand, counting down.
CTTGTAATTCTATTAGGTTGAGGTCTTTGAAATCTATTAATTTTCTTAGAAGCTCACTTAAATTTACTAACATTTCTTTAGAGCTATTCACATCACTATCTATTAATGTATAGATACTGTTTAATGTATTAAAAAGAAAATGAGGTTGTAAATGAGACTTTAATACTTTTATTTTTGTCTCTATTAATTGTGCTTCTATTTTCGCTTGTTTAATTTTGTTTTCTTTATCCTTTGAGAGGTAAAAGTAGGCGTAAATTATTGCAACAAAAGCAATATATAAAGTAAAGTTGTCATCTATACGCCATATTGTACCTTGCACTAATTTAATATAACCTAAATTTTCAGATATGCTTTCTCCTCTTATAAATGCCCTCAATGTTATATGAAGTAAACCCAAAAAGGAGCTATATAAAAAAGCAAATATGATATGAAAAGGGATTACAATTTTCCAAGAATACTTCTTCTTAATCAAAAATTGAGTTATTAAAGCAATTGCAGAAATGAAAATTATCATAGGTATACCACCTAACACAAAGATTTCTGACAATAGCTCTTCCCAACTCTTACTTATAAATGCAATTTCATTGTATTTATAATAGGATGCAATTAAAGCAGAAGAAATTAAGTTTACTGCATAGAAACCATATAAGTAAAGGAGTAATTTTCGTTCTATTGATAATTTAATTTGCTTGATCATTACAACCCTATTAAATTCTGAAATTCCTTTTTATGAGTTTTGCTTATTCTAAATAGTTTTTCATCAAGCATTTTAACGTCAATTTCTCCATAACTTGAATAGATAACTTCTTTAATGAAAGAGGTGTTTACAATAGTTGATCTATGAATTCTAAAAAACATTGTTTTGTTAAGCTGTTCTAAAAGAGCACTCAAAGATTCTCTTAATAAATACTTCTTTTGGTCTGTATATATTTCTGCGTAATATCCTGATGCTTGAATGTATTTAATTTCTTGTTTCTCGATAAAAAACACCTTACCATTCGCCTTAATTGGTAACTTATTATTTCTAAAATGCGATAATTTTTTTTCTGGACTTTCTACATAATTAATTAATTGATTAATTTTCTCATCCACATTGCTTCTGTTATTCTTATTAAATAATTCAATTACTTTTTTGGTAGATTTATAAAAACGTTCATCTTTAAAAGGTTTTAACAAATAATCAAAAGCAAAATAATCAAAAGCTTTTAGCGCAAACACATCAAAAGCTGTAATGAAAATTATTAATGGTCTAATCGCTGGGTCAATTTGTCTCAAAACATCAAACCCTGTCATGTCTTTCATCTGGATATCTAAAAAAATTAAATCAGGTTTTTTTTCTTGAATTTTTTTAACAGCTTCCTTTCCAGAGCTGCACTCGTCGATGAGCAGAAAATCTTTTAAGTCAGAAATAAGAATTGAAATTCTTTTTCTTGCCAAAGGCTCATCATCAATAATTAACGTTCTTATTGAAGGCATTTTTTATACTAAACTAGTTTAAATAAATTAAATGTATTTTAACTGGAAAGACATTCATATCAATTATCAAATTGTATAAATCAAAAAATTTGTATTTCAATTCAATAAATTGAACTTTTAAATCAATTAATGTAAAATTTAAAACAGTATGACAATCAAAAACTCTTAAAACGATATTTATATTTAATGTATGATAATCATGTATTTAAATATTTATGTTTGATAATTTTTCATCTAAACCTTGATAGCTTTCTAACATCTAAATATAAGTTATTGAAGTCAATGTAATTGAATATTGAATCATAATTCGATTTGAACTAGAAAATGAGTTTTATTAATATTTTGAATGAATTATCTCAATTAATTTTTAAATGAATCAGGTATCTCTGAAATAGATAATTGAATTGGAAAATGTATTTCGGTAATTACAAAATCTTGTTTATTATATAATGTCAATTTATAATTATCTTTATAAAGTGTATTTAAACGTTCCTTTAAGTTACTAAGGCCAGTACCCTTTTCAAATAACAAAGAAGTTTTTTCTGTTAATTTTTTTCCATTGTTTTTAACTTTAACAATAAGTTTCTTGTTTTGTTTTTTAATATCTATGTAGATGTCTAATATTCCATGCTTTATTTCATATCCGTGTTTGGTAGCATTTTCAACCAAAGGCTGAATAAGCATATTTGGGACTAGTACATTTTCTAACCCTTCCTCAACTGTCACATGAAATTTAAGATGATCAGAGAATCTAATTTTTTTAATCTGAAGATACTTCTGAAGAATAAATAGCTCTTCTTGTAACTCAATTAAATTTTGATCCTTTTTGTCTAGAACATTTCTTAAAAGATCACTTAAATCTACAACCATATTTTTAGATTTTGGAAGACTAATATCCATTAATGAATGAATACCATTTAATGTATTAAAAAGAAAATGTGGGTGCATTTGAGATTGCAAAAATTTTAAATGAGCTTTTGAAAGTTGATCTTGAAGTTTTAATGCTTTAACTTTACTTTCTTCATTTTGTTTTAAGTAATAGTACATATAAACAACCGTTACTAGTGCCGCATAAATTAAAAAATGTAAATTCATAAGGCGAACAAACCATTCAATAATAGTATCAAAAGACATAAGAGATGTAGACGAAGACCCTGTGAATTTTTCAACAATGTTTGATAAGAATATAGTGAAAAATCCTATAAAAAAGGAAAAAAATAAATGTATAAAAATAATAAAAACCATTTTGGTTTTTTTATGCATCATTAGTTTGGTTGTAAATACCAAAAAAAATATAAATACGGTAATTACAACCCAGTCTATAATGTTACTTTTTATGAGCTCATACCACTCAATTGGTTCTTTAAAAAAGTTCACTCGTATATAGGCTGCTCGAAAAAGTTGCACAAGTATAAATAAACCATAGCCGCCTGATAAAATAGCTATGAGCTTTAGGTCTAAATATTCTTTTAATTTTTCAATCATATTTAAATCATTTGGATAATTAAATTCCCATTTTTTTTTGAAACTCTTTTTTATGAGTTTTACTAATTCTGAAAAGCTTTTCATCTTCCATTTTCACATCGATTTCGCCATAATTTGAGTACAATACTTCTTTAATTAAAGACGAATTTATAATAGTAGATCTATGAATTCTAATAAATTTAAATGATTTTAACTGATCTAACAACGAGTTTAAAGATTCTCGTAAAAGATACTTTTTTTGATCTGTAAAAATCTCAGCATAATAACCAGATGCTTGAATATATTTTATATCATTCTTTTCAATAAATGAAATTTTACCATTAGCTTTTATAGCGAGTTTCGATTTTTTTGTTTCAAAAAAATCAGCATTGGGATTTTCTATATACTTTAAAAGGTTATTTATTTTTTTATTTAATCCGTCTGATTTATTTGTAGAATACAAATCAATGACTTTATTTGTTGATTGAAAAAAGCGTTCATCTTTAAAGGGTTTTAATAAATAATCAAATGCAAAAAAATCAAATGCCTTTAAAGCAAATTCGTCAAAGGCTGTTATAAATATTATTAAAGGCATAACAGATTCGTCAATTTGTTTAAGAACATCAAAACCTGTCATATCGGTTATTTGTATATCCAAAAAAATAAGATCTGGTTTTTCGGTTAATATGGCATTAATAGCATCTTTGCCAGAGCTACATTCTTCAATTAAATCAATTTCTTTAATGTCATTCAATAAATTAGAAACTCTTTTTCTTGCTAAGAATTCATCATCGATTATTATAGCTTTAATTGGGGATATCATAGGGAATTAAATAATTTGATATTCTAAACTAATATAAAAAAATGACTTTTTAAGTTTAATTAAGTCGTTTTAAATCAATAAAACAGACTTTCAAATCACATAAAATTTAATTCAAATCAATAAAAAAGACTTATAAATCAATTATTAATGATTTGACCGTTTAAGTCTTTAATTTAATTATCGGCTCTTAATTATAATAGAATTTAGTTGTAATCATTGATGTTTAATGATGAAACTAAATTAAGAAATGTTTTGCTGGGCTATGTTAAAAATGTGTTAATGCAACTAGTCTATCAAATAAGTTACCTAAATCATTTTATAGGCACTTCAAATCAAAACTGTCATTAAGAGGCAATTAAACCCCTTTTTTTACTACTGCAATTGTAAAAGGTAAGGTGGTAAAGCTTTACTTATTCTTATTTAGTGTTTCACTAAACTTTGACTTTTCTGTGAAGTATAGTTTTTTTGAATTAGTCTTTTAAAAAATTTCTTTGCTGCCTTCCTTTCTACAATCTGCATTGACTAACTCAAAAAATAACATAAAATGAAAAAAAAGTTTAGTGGATTACTAACGCTATTACTAGTGTTTGTCGTGCAATTATCTTTTGCACAAGAAAAGACAATCTCAGGTACGATTTCAGATGATTCTGGTTTACCGCTTCCTGGAGCGACTGTCTTAGTTAAAGGTACCTCGTCAGGTACGTCATCAGATTTCGATGGTAATTATTCAATAAGTGCAAGTCAAGGAGCAGTCCTTGTATATAGCTTTGTTGGATATACAACTCAAGAGGTTGTTATTGCTAATATTAATACCATTAATTTAGTGCTAGTACAGGATGCAACCTCTTTAGATGAAGTTGTTGTTACAGCTTTTGGTATTAAAAGAAATCCAAAATCTTTGGGATATTCAGTAAGTAATGTTGAATCTGAAGATGTTGTTGAAAATTCTGAGCCAGATTTATTAAGATCATTAACAGGTAAAGTAGCTGGGGTAGATGTTAATTTTTCAAACGGCGTTGCAGGAGCTTCTAACAGAATTAATATTCGAGGTCAAACTACTATTGGTGGCTCAAGTCAACCATTATTTATTGTAGATGGAGTGGCTTATGATAATACCCAATTATTAACTTCTAGTCAAACAACAGGAGGCGGAGGTTATGAGTCTGGGATATCTAGTTTGGACCCTAATAGTATCGAGTCGGTAACTGTCTTAAAAAGTACAGCTGCGGCTGCATTATATGGTTCTAGAGCAACAAATGGTGTAATAGTTATTACTACAAAATCTGGTTCGCCAGCAAATAAAACAAATGCTAATAACAAATTGAGTGTATCGGTTAATAGTGGTGTTTATTTTGAAGAAATAGCTAATTTACCTGATTATCAAAATAAATATGGACAAGGAACACAGTTTAGCTTTAATGCTGGTTCTAATGGTTCATGGGGGCCAGCGTTTGATACCTTGGCAACTATACCTGTTTGGAATTCTTGGGTTACGGCTTTCCCAGATGTTTATGGTACAGGACCTGGATTAATTTCTACACTTCCTTATGTTGCACAACCTAATAATGTTGAAGACTTACTAAAAACAGGGGTTGTTTTAGATAATTCTGTAACCGCTTCTTCAAATAATGAAAATGGTAGTTTTAGTGTAACATTGTCAGATTTGGCTCAAGAAGGCTATATACCATTTAATACCTATGATAGAACGTCATTTTCAGCTGGAGGTAATTTCAAATTACCAAATAACATTACGGTAGGAGGATCAATGAGTTATTCTGACACAAAACAGGTAGGAGGTTTTTTTGGAAACCAACAATTTGCAGGATCTTCTTCGGCATTAGCCAGAACTTTCTGGTTAGGAAGAACATGGGATTTATCAATACCATTTACAAATCCAACTACTGGAGGGTCTGTAATTCCTAATACCGGTTGGGATCATCCACTTTGGTCTTTGAAAAATGATCAGATTGTTTCAAATTCTGAAAGAATAGTAACAAATTTAAATGTTAATGTTCCTATTGATGATCATATTTCAGCTTCATTTAGAGTGGGTTATAATAAGTATAATATAGATAGAGAAGAAATAAGGCATCCAGCTTCAATTGCTTCTGCTTTAACTGGAGGGACAATTACTACTGATAGTGCTACTAATGTGGACCTTGAATCGACCTTATTATTGAATTTTGATTATAGTTTAACGGAGGATTTAAGCTTATCTGCTATTACAGGATTAAATAGCTTTCAAAATACTTTTGAACGCGATGTAAATTTAGGAACTACGTTTATTTCTCCTGGAATATATTCTTTAGCCAATACAATAACAGTTTCAAATTTAAATAGTTTATACCTTCCTACTAGTGTAGGCTTTTTGAAAAAGCGTAACATAGGGGTGTTTGGAGATATCACTTTGTCTTATAAGGATTTTCTATTTTTAAATGGAACTGGTAGAAACGATTGGTCTTCTTCTTTACCGAAAAATAATAATTCTTATTTTTATCCATCAGTTAGTATATCATTAATTGCAACCGAAGCATTAAAATTAGATAGTGAAATTCTTACTTTTGCTAAACTTCGTGGTGGTTGGGCTTCTGTAGGAAATGATGCGGGTGCAGAGTTTTTAAGTACAACATTTGCATTAGGTTCTACTTTTACTAGTATCCCTACTGTTGGAAATAGAACTGCCTTGGGTGATCAAGAAATTACACCAGAATTTACCGATGAAATTGAGATTGGAGCAGATTTAGAATTTTTTAATAGACGTATTGCTGTCGATTTTTCGTGGTATAAAAAAACCACGAGGGATTTAATTTCACCAGTTTCTGTGCCTTCGTCAAGTGGGTTTACAACATTTAATACTAATATTGGTGAAATGACCAATACAGGTGTTGAAATTGGGTTAACATTAGTCCCTTTTCAAACCGAAAACTTTAAATGGACTTCTTTCACAACCTTTACAAAGAATACAAATGAGGTCACAGAATTGGTTGAAGGTCTTGAAAGAATAAGATTAGATGGAAATCAAGTAGCCTATGCTATTAAAGGCCAGCCATTCGGAGTGTTTTTTGGGTCTAAACATCTAAGAGATTCTGAGGGAAATTATATTATTGATCAATCTACGGGATGGATATTTCAAGATCCAACGAGTGATATTATTGGAGATCCTACACCAGATTTTAAAATAGGGTTTATAAATACATTTGCTTATAAAAACTGGACTTTAAGAGCTCAAGTTGACTGGAGAGAAGGTGGAGATATACAATCTATAAGCATTGGATCTCTGCTAGGTAGAGGAGTGACTAAAGATACAGAAGATAGAGAGCGTACACATATTATTCCAGGATTTTATGGCGATGTAAATGGAAACTATACCTTAGATGCAAGTGGTAATAGAATTACAAATACTACACAACTTGATACCAATGATTTGTATTTCACTGGAGGAGGACCTAGTAATACATGGGGTATTAACTCAACAGATCAAGGTACTGTGTTCGATGGCACGGTTTATCGCTTAAGAGAAATAAGTTTAGCATACGATGTACCTACAAAATGGTTAGAAAAAACACCATTCGGTAAGATTTCTTTAAGTGTTGTTGGTAATAATTTATGGTATTTCGCACCAAATGTTCCAAGATATACAAATTATGATCCTGAAGTTACCTCCTTTGGTAATGGTAGAATTCAAGGGATTGAAAACTCTTCAGCTCCAACTTCCAAGCGTTATGGGTTTAAAGTTAACTTAACATTTTAAAAAAAGAAAGATGAAAAATATAAAGTTAAAAAGACAGTATATATTGTCAATTTTATTAATAGTTGGTGTCCTTTTTGGATGCGAAAACTATTTAGATGTAGATACAGATACGGACAATCCAACGGTTGCCCCACTTAATCAATTACTGCCTGGTTTACAAATTACCACGGCACTTATTGGAGATTATAATCTTTTTAGTGGTGAAGTGCTTGGAACATATACACACCAAGGAGTATCACGAAGTGAACAGGATCAATATGGTACCAAAGCAAACAACATTCCATTAAATAACGATTGGAATAACATTTATTTATCTTTAACAGATTTACAAAGTTTAATTTCACAAGCAGAAACAGACGAAGCAACCGTTTATCAAGGTATAGGACAATTACTTAAAGCTTATATGATGTCTGTAGCTGTAGATTTATGGGGAGATGTACCTTTTTCAGAAGCTACTTTGCTAAAGGAAGGTACGGTTGGTCCTGTTTTTGACAATTCGGAATCTATATATCAAGCGATTTTAGATTTAATTGATGAAGCTAAAGTGAATTTAAATAATCCAAATACAGTTGGAGCTCTCCCAGGAGCAGATGACTTTTTTTATAAAGGTGATGCGTCTCAATGGATAAAATTCGCTAATACTTTTAAGTTAAAACTATACAATCAAATACGATTATCGTCTTCACCATTGTTTAATACTTCTGATTTAAACGCATTAGTTACAGAAAATAATTTCTTTTCATCTATAAATGATGACTTTCAATTTACACATACTGCTACCACAGCACCAACTGATGAACGTAACCAACTATTTCAAGGAGCCTATGGAGGTGCTCAAGTAGATAATTATGTAAGTCCTTGGTTTTATGAAATTTTAATGGGAATGAACCCTAATATTCATACAGGTAATCCAGATCCACGAATTCCATATTATTGGGCAAATCAATTACAGCCTGGGCAATTTCCTAGAGATCAATCTGATCCTGTATCTGGAGATCCAAGAGCCGATTATTGGGATGCATCAACAGGGTTCTTTACAATCCGTTTTGCCAGTGTTGGTCCATGGCGAGATGGTGCAGTGGCAAATGATGCTACGTTTCCTGGAATATTCCCTTGTGGAGGAAGGTTTGATGATGGTCAAGGATTTGCGAAAAGTGTTGCAAGTGGTACAGGAGTTGCTCCAAGACGAATTTTAACTTATGATGAATTCTTATACATTCAAGCAGAGCTTATGCAGGTAGGTTTAATAACGGGTGATGTTGCAGCAAAGTTAACTGAAGCTATGACAGCAAGTTTTGCAAAAGTAGATCAGGTTGTTGCAGGAACTGGAACAACCCAGGCAGTCCCAGTTTTAGCAGGAACGATGCCAGTAACAGATTTTATTGCAAATGTAGGAGTTGAATTTACATCTGCAAACTCAGAAAAACAGTTAGAAATTATTATGACTCAAAAATGGGTAGCAACTTATGGAGATCAGTTGGATCAGCATAATGATTATAGAAGGACAGGATATCCTGTTTTTCCTGATCCAAATAGTCCCAATGAATATCAATTAGATAATGGGGATGCTTTTCCTTTACTTGATTCTGATACAACCTTAAATAATCCTTATAACCGAACATTCTTTTGGCCGGAAAATGAATTAAATATTAATCAAAACGCTCCAGAGCAAAAAACGCTTGCTAATTATAGAGTGTTTTGGGACAACAATTAAAAAAAGAAAACATGAAAAAAATAAAGATTTTATTATTGACAATTATAATCACAGTTGGTAGTTATTCTTGTGATAACGATGGAGGAACCTCTGCAATTGAGGCAGAAGCTGGTGCAGCTCCTAATATGACTAAAGCTCCTGGCTCTAGTGGAATTATAGATCTTCTTAAGCTTGAAAGCGGAGAAGTTTTAAGTATATCTTTTAGAGTAGAATTAGCCCAAGGGGAAATCGCTTCTGCAGACGTTGTAGCAGCATATGTTGTATTGGGTGGACCAACATATACCACTACTTTAGATAGTGATGTAAATTTGCCCCAAGATTATACCATAACAACGAATGATATCGTAGCAGCTTTTACGGAATTAAATAGTACAGCAGATATTAAACTTGGTGATGTTTTAAGAATATCTGCTAGGTTTACTATGGCAGATGGGCGTGTGTTGAGCTTATTAAACGAAGCTGGTACCACTGATATTAATGGAACAGATCTTACAGGTACAGATAATACTGGAACAACACTTAGTAATTCTAAATTAGTAGCTATAGCTGTAAACTATCCTGTTTCATGTCCTTCTGATATTGGTGGAACTTATTTGGTATCAAGTAACGGTGTTGGATGTTGTGGAGTGCCTCCAATAACAAATTATGAATATACGGTCACTGTTACCGATAACGGAGGAGGTGTATATACTTTATCAGATTATTCTGGGGGAGCATTTGATGGTTTGTTTTGTGCTGCGTTTAATATATGTGGGGATACTTCAAGTGGTGATATTACTGATGTCTGTGGAGCTTTAGGTGGCTCAGCTTCAGATTGTTGTGGTGATTCGTACGATTTTAGTGGCGTTGTAAATGAAGATGGTACTTGGAGTGTTGAGGTAGAAAGCGGCTTTATGGCAGCAACACAAGTTTGGACTAAACAATAATTTTTACTGTTTTTTATAATGATAATTTTAAATCTCCAAGAATTTTAATTCTTGGAGATTTTTTTATTCAACAATTTTCTTCTTCCTAAAACTAAAAACCACCAAAATAATCATTCCAGTGGTAACTGCTAAATCGGCAATATTGAAAATACCTGTTCGCAATAAATCGGTTAATTTGATATAAAGAAAGTCTGTTACAGAACCGAATACCACTCTATCAAAAACATTGGCAATACCACCGCCAATAATCATAGAAAAAGCAAATAAAGACCATTTGTCTATTTTTTTGTCTTTTAAAATATAGCGCAGAACAAAACCAAGAACAATTATAGGTAGAATGAGTAATAAAATGATTCTGAGTGAATCATTTAGTTCGCTACCCATGCCAAGGAAAGCACCTTCGTTTTCTACGTTGTGCAATGATAGGAACTTGCCAAGTATTTCTGTTTGACTACCAGCAACAACCTTAGCTCGTACTATTACTTTTGAAATTTGGTCGGCAGTAATAGTTAAAATAATAACTAATAAAATGTAGAGAGTACGTTTTGATAACTTCATTTAGCTGTTAGATTCTAGTGTTGCAGAAACAGTTTCAGATGCTCTATTAATCTTTTTAACCAGACCCTGTAAAACTTTACCTGGACCTACTTCTGTAAATAGTGTAGCACCATCTGCAATCATTTGTTGCACCGACTGTGTCCAACGAACTGGAGCCGTTAATTGAGAAATTAAATTTGCTTTAATGGCAGCTTCATCAATAACCGCATTAGCAGCTACATTCTGATAAATGGGACAGTTAGGTGTGCTAAATATTGTATTTTCAATAGCTGCAGCTAATTCCTCACGTGCTGGTTCCATTAAAGGTGAATGAAATGCACCTCCAACTGGCAGTACTAATGCACGACGTGCGCCTTCTTCTTTTAAAGCTTCACAAGCTCTGTTTATTGCGTCAATCTCGCCAGAAATTACAAGTTGCCCCGGACAGTTATAATTAGCAGCAACTACAACACCTTCTGTCATGGCACATATTTTTTCAACAACACCATCACCTAAACCCAAAACGGCAGCCATAGTGCTTGGTTGCAATTCGCAAGCTTTTTGCATAGCTAATGCGCGCTGAGACACTAATTTTAAGCCATCTTCAAAAGTTAAAGCACCATTTGCTACTAAAGCCGAAAATTCACCTAGCGAGTGTCCTGCAACCATGTCTGGTTTAAAACTATCTCCTAGCGTTTTTGCTAAAATTACTGAGTGTAAAAATATTGCTGGCTGTGTTACTTTGGTTTCTTTCAAGTCTTCAGCGGAGCCCTCAAACATCGTATCTGTAATGTTGAAACCTAAAATTTCATTCGCTTGCTCAAATAAATCTTGAGCTAAAGGTGAGTTTTCATATAAGTCTAAGCCCATTCCTGAGAATTGAGCACCTTGACCAGGAAAAATATATGCGTTCATAAAGTTAGTTTTAGTGTGGCAAAAATAGGAATAAAATTGCAACTATAGGCTATTGGTAGCTGCTTCTGCACATCGTTCGCCATCCATAGCCGCAGAAACGATGCCTCCTGCATAACCACCACCTTCCCCGCAGGGAAAGAGGTTAGAGATTTGTGGATGTTGTAATTGATTATTTCTTGGTATGGAAACTGGTGATGAGGTTCTAGATTCCACACCAACAATATTTGCTTCTTCGGTATAATAGCCTGTCATTTTTCTTCTAAAAGCTTCAAAGCCTTTCCGCAATCTACCACCAATAAATTTAGGTAATAGAGAATGCAAAGGAGCCGATTTTAATCCTGGTTGGTAAGATGTATCATTCAAATTGTTAGATAGTCTACCCTCAACAAAATCTGTTAATCGCTGTGCGGGTGCTACTTGACTTCTACCGCCCGAAGTGAAAGCTAAACGTTCTAGGTTTTTTTGATATTCCAAGCCCTTCAATGGGCCAAATTTTTCATATTTGGGTATGTCGGTGTCGACATTAATTTCAACTACAATCCCAGAATTAGCATATAAATTATTTCGTTTAGAAGGCGACATGCCGTTTACAACCACTTCGCCATTGGCTGTAGCCGCTGGAACTATAAAACCACCTGGGCACATACAAAATGAATAAACCCCTCTGTCTTTAACTTGTTCAACCAAACCATAAGAAGCTGCTGGAAGCAATTCATTACGTGTGCCAGAACAATGGTATTGAATAGAATCAATAATATGTTGTGGATGCTCAACGCGTACACCCATAGCAAAGGATTTTGCTTCTAATGCAATTTGCTTTTTTTCAAGTAGATAAAAAATGTCTCTAGCTGAATGCCCTGTTGCTAAAATAACTTTTTCTGTAGTTAATTCTTCACCGTTTTGGAGTTCTATAGCTTTAATTTTTCTATCTTTTATTATGAAATCGGTTACGCGTGTTTCAAAATGAATTTCGCCACCATATTTAAGTATGGTTTCACGAATATTCTTAACTACCTTGGGAAGCTTGTTTGTTCCAATATGAGGATGTGCATCAATCAATATTTGATCTGTGGCACCATGATAAACTAGATTTTCAAAAATACGCCTAACATCACCTCGTTTTAAACTTCTGGTATATAGTTTGCCATCGCTATAAGTGCCTGCCCCACCTTCACCAAAACAGTAGTTGGAATCTTCATTTACAAAATGATCTTGATTAATGGCTTTTAAATCGCGCCTACGGTCTTGTACATTTTTACCGCGCTCTAAAACTATAGGCTTAAAACCTAGTTCTATACAACGTAAAGCGGCATACATGCCTGCAGGTCCAAAACCAATAATATGAATGGGTTTTGCTTTGGAAACATCTGTATAGTCGAATTTGTATTCTGAGTTTTTTGGTAAAGCTTCTTTAATAAAGACCGCAACTTTATAGTTGAATATTATTTTGGGTTTTCGCGCATCAATAGATTTTCGTAGTACTTTTATACCCGTAATATCTTTTTTGTCAATATCTAATTTAATTGCAGATTTTAATATTAAAATATTACTAATTCCTTCTTCTTTAAGGGTAATACGAAGTTGTATTTCTTTTACCATTTGGTAAAATTAGGGAAATTTGAAATAGGATAGGTGTGGAATATTCAGAGTGACGTTTAAAGGTTTTGTTTATCTTGAAAATTTACGAGTTTGTGAGTGAGGATTTTCTGAAAGAAAATCATATATAAAAAACTAAGTAACCCTCATAGATTAAGCTAAAAATCAAAATTTTATATTGTGCAAGTATTAGTCATTTTGCTTATAGCCTATTGGTTCGGTTTCTCCTTCTTCTTCAGGATAAAAATTTCGTTCGACTTGCTCTAAGTGTATTCGATATTCTTCTTTGGATATTATTTCATTATCCAATAACCACTTTAATTGGTTTCTATGTTCATTGTACGTTTTGTCTTCATCGTAAACGCCATATTTTTCAATTAGTCTAGATTTTTTAATTATTTGAAGTTCTTCAATAAATGCTCGGAGTTTTTTATTACTAGGGTTGTTATTCAAAAATTGGATATGAGTACTCCTGTTTTTTTGACTTAAATAAAGATAATTTTTTCCAAAAAAGAAAAAGACACTAAGAAATAAAAAACCTATAAAATAATAAAACGCTATTGCTCCTTTGCCATAGTTTCCACCGTTAAGTTGACCAATGAACAATAAGGTTGACATCCCAATAAACATGATTGAGATGAAAAGAGGAATTAATAGTCTGCGCTTTTCTATAGTAATAATATTACCTATAGACTCAAATTCAAAAAAATCTTCTGAATGACTACTTATTGTTTTGGAGATTACTCTTAATCCATCTTTTTCTATTTCGAATAATTTTTTATTTAATTTAATGTCATATTGTTTGAACTTCATTTTTATTATATACTTTTCTGTTTTCTTTTAATAACATAAACTCGATTAGCGTAAAATTTTTCTCCTAATCTACAATCCTTTTCATTATTAATTTATTTTATGGTAATTTCATTTTTATTCAATGAAATCTCAAAATAGCAAATGGATTACATACATTCATTATAAATGCCTTTATTTTTCCTTAAAATAAATAATCCCTTTTTCTCCATTAGATACATTTAAATGGAAAAGAACTTGATTTGTATTAAGTCAACAATTTGCAAATTATTATTCTCATCTAATTAATAAATCCCAATAAATTGACTATCTATCTTAACTATTTTAAGGTCTATATGAATAATTACGTTCTGTCAATGTACTAGCTGTCTATAATATAATCACTAATTTTTCGCGCCTAATTTAAATAGTCAAATATATAATCCTATTTTTTAAAAAATATTAATTTTGATTAGGCTTCAGTTATTAACTTTTACTTATTGCTTCAAGTCATTGTTGTTAACTTTTTTTTTATCACTAATGAAATTCAATACTTATTTGACTGATTAAATCGTTTTTAAACCCAAGTAAGATTGGGTTTTTTACTGTTTTAGGATTGTTCATACACATTTCTGGCATTATACATTTTATTTCAAAACCTTTCATTTCGTCTACAACAGTGGATTTCGACTCTTGATTTATAGACGTTGTTCCAATTTTAAGAGTTCCTTTAAATATTGTTTCAGGGAAATTCTTGTCTCCGTCCCAATTAAAGTTCACGCCGATTGTTAGTAAATTACCGTTAACAGTATGTAAAATTAGACCTAATTCTTCATAATGATAGTTCGTCTTACCCGTAGGATATTCTTTATATATAACAGGTTCTCCAAGTATTTTAACGATTTCACTATACATAGTTGTATTGTTGATTGGTATTCCATTTAACAAAACTGAATTATCAGAATTATACTCAATAGTTACTTCTATTTGTCCAAAACAGATAGAAGTTGAAATACATAAAATTAGAATTGTGATAATCTTTTTCATTCATTTGTTTTTTAAACCGTTGCTAAATACTTGATAGGAAGTCGTTTCGTATTGTATGTTAAACGAAGTTAGATAATTTTTCTGACAAAAGCAATAGATAGGTTAT
Organism: uncultured Algibacter sp.; assembly: GCF_947487605.1. Lineage (GTDB taxonomy): Bacteria > Bacteroidota > Bacteroidia > Flavobacteriales > Flavobacteriaceae > Algibacter_D. Next base: position 106,992 of record NZ_CANKXK010000003.1, on the reverse strand, counting down.
TTCCTTTCATAAGTCAAAAACGAAAATTCATGCTCATGGTTTTCATCTTTTTTATGAAAGACATTAGAGGTTTCTTTCCAAACAGATGCATCTATTTTAGGAAAGAATGTATCTGCTTCAAAATCTTCATGGACTCTTGTGAGCTCTATTTTATCTACAAGATCCATTGCTTGTTTATAGATTTGTCCGCCGCCTATTATAAATGGTTGTGAATCTGTTTTTACAGCATTAATAGCATCTTCCAGACTATGAACAATAATAACGCCTTCTGGAACTTTATAGTTTTTTTGTCTTGTAATAACGACGTGTGTTCTATTTGGTAAAGGTTTTGGAAAACTTTCAAATGTTTTACGCCCCATTATTATATGATGCCCATTTGTTAGCGATTTAAAACGTTTTAAATCGTCACTTAAATGCCATATAAGTTTGTTTCCTAATCCAATGGCATTGTTCTCTGCAGCAGCAACAATAATGGTTAGTTCTGATTTAGAATTATTCGATTCGGAATTTTGATCTTTCGAGTTGGATTCATTATAAACCTCGCTTTGAGCGATTAACTTTTCTTCTTTTAAAAAGCCTGCTTTTAGTTTGTCTATTCGTTCATGTTGTTTAGCAACTAATTTTTCTAGTTGCTGTTTCTCCCATGCTTTACCCATAAATTTATGGGTAATAAATACATTGAAAGCGTGGTATAAAAAAAAGAATAACCACAAAAAGATTGCATATACAAACCAGTTTATATCGAAAAATTTTAAGTCTTTTCCAATGCCAAGAACAGTATTTGCTATTATTAAAAAGATGGCGCCAATTAAAAACACCACAAAATGAACGTACAAACGTTTTTTTTGTTTAATACGTTTTTGAGCATATTCAATGAGCTCTAATTGGTCTTTATCTATAGTAGGGGTGGGTTTCTTTTTTCCAAACATGGGTTCGTTTTAATGCCTGTAAAGTTAAAGTTTTTTAGCTAATTTATAATAAAATATTGGGTCAAATAGCGAAATCGATTTAGTTTAAAAATCCTCGAAAATCAGTAAAAAATGATACTTTTAGGATATTAATTATTCAATTTTAATCTTAATTTTTTATCTACTTTAAATTAATGTGAACAGATATTAACAAATTGATAATTCTTTAGTGTAATTGGGCTAAAGTGCTAACTATTAACTTATTCTTTAATAAATTTGTACCATAAACAACACATTTTATTATGGCTATTAAAAAACAGTATTTAAAGAGTAAACCTATATGTAAAGTAACTTTTTCTATTGAAGCAGAAGATGCTAAAAAAGTTGCAGTTGTAGGAAGTTTTAACGAATGGAACGCTAAAAAAGCACCACTTAAAAAATTAAAGAATGGTACCTTTAAAGGGACTATCGATTTAGACAAAGACAACTCATATGAGTTTAAGTACATCGTTGATGGTGCTTATGTAAACGATTCTGAAGCAGATTCTTATGCATGGAATGATTTTGCAGGAGCAGATAATGGTGTAGTTACAGTTTAACAATAAATGAAATTTTAAAAAAAAGAGGCTGTCTAAAAAGTCATTATAATTTCATTTGTCAGGTTGAGCCTGTCGAAACCGATATTGATTATCAGAAAGTTAATAGTATTTCGACAAGCTCAATATGACATCGAACTTACTTTTTCAGACAGCCTCTTTTTTTATACAGCTACAACACCCTTAATATGTGGGTGAGGATTGTAATCTACCAAAGTAAAATCATCGAAATCGAAATCGAAAATATCCTTTATTTCAGGATTTAATATCATTTTTGGTAACGGACGAATATCTCTCGATAATTGTAGTTCTAATTGCTCATAATGATTGCTATAAATATGAGCATCTCCAAAGGTGTGTATAAATTCTCCTGCTTCATAACCACATACTTGAGCCATCATCATAGTGAATAAAGCATAAGAAGCAATATTGAAAGGAACGCCTAAAAAGATATCGGCACTTCTCTGATAAAGCTGACAAGATAGTTTGCCATCCGCAACATAAAATTGGAAAAATGCATGACATGGCGGTAAAGCTGCTTTGCCATTAGCTACATTTTCTCCAAAAGATATTGAAGTATCTGGAAGTACTGAAGGGTTCCAAGCAGAAACCAACATTCTACGACTATTAGGATTGTTTTTCAGAGTCTGTATTACCTCTTTAATCTGATCGATCTCATCGTTATTCCAATTACGCCATTGGTGTCCATAAACAGGTCCTAAATCGCCATTCTCATCAGCCCATTCATTCCATATGCGAACGCCGTTTTCGGTTAGGTATTTAGTATTTGTATCACCTTTTAAAAACCAAAGCAATTCATAGACTATAGATTTTAAATGCAGTTTTTTTGTAGTAACCATCGGGAAGCCTTCGCTTAAATCGAATCGCATTTGATGCCCAAAAACACTTTTAGTTCCTGTTCCTGTTCTGTCTCCTTTTTCGTTCCCGTTTTCTAAAACGTGTTTTACTAAATCGTGATATTGTTTCATCCCTTTTTCTGTCTTCTCAAAGGAAGATTTTTTATGTTAGATTTTTTTTCGGATTAAAAATAAAAATATGTTATGAATCTTTATGACTTCAAGATACCATAATATAAAAAGTTATTAACTTATGGTTTCTTTTTTGTTAAATGTTCTAAGTTTTAAGTGAATTACCCAATAATCATACCTGCAATAGTAGCAGAAATTAAAGAAGCTATTGTACCACCCAGAAGGGCTTTCATACCAAATTTAGATAAGGTTTTACGCTGCCCAGGAGCTAATGAACCTATCCCGCCAATTTGAATCCCTATAGAAGCAAAATTAGCAAACCCGCAAAGCATATAGGTTGCCATAATAATGGATTTTTCGTAGTTAAGATGGATATTGCTTGTTACGTTTTTTAAATCTGCTAATTGTATGTAACCCACAAATTCACTAGCAGCTAATTTTATTCCTAGTAGTTGCCCCATTAAAGCCATATCTTCTTTAGCCACCCCAATGAGCCACATAAGAGGCGCAAAGGTATAACCCAATAGAAGTTCTAAAGAAAGACTATCGTAAGTAGTGTTCTTAGCTATCCATCCATTTAAAGAAGACACATCTCCTACCCAACCCAAAATACCGTTGAACATAGCTATAAAAGCTACAAAAACTAGAAGCATAGCACCTACATTAACGGCTAATTTTAAACCTTCGGTTGTGCCATTGGCTATCGCATCTAAAAAATTTGTACCTATTTTTTCTTGAGACACTTTAACATCTGTATTTACATCTTCGGTTTGTGGATATAGAATTTTAGAAATTACAATAGCGCCAGGAGCAGCCATTACTGATGCCGCCAATAAGTGTTTTGCATAAAACAGTCGCAAAGCTGGATCGTCGCCACCAAGGAAACCTATGTAAGCTGCAAGAACAGCGCCAGCAACAGTTGCCATACCACCAATCATGACGAGTAACATTTCGGACTTATTCATTTTTTCTAAATAAGCTTTTATTAAAAGTGGCGCTTCTGTTTGTCCTAAAAAAATATTCCCAGCAACACTTAAGCTTTCGGCACCAGATATTTTTAGAGCTTTTGATAATAACCAAGCCATCCCTTTTACTACTTTTTGAATAATTCCTAAGTAAAATAAAACAGATGTTAGTGCTGAAAAGAATATAATAGTTGGCAATACTTGGAATGCGAAAATAAATCCGAAGGTATCCATGTCCACGACCAAGCCTTCAAAAAGGAATTTACTTCCTGCTCGAGTAAAATCGAGAACGCTTACAAAAAGCCCACCTACAAATTCGAAAATATTCTTAATGAATTCAACTTTTAGTACACCTACCGCTATTAGCAATTGAAACGCTAAGCCTATACCAACAACTTTCCAGTTAATGGCTTTTTTATTACTACTAAAAAGAAAGGCTATAAAAACCAATGTTATCATGCCTAGACTACCACGCCACAAACTGTTTAAAGAAAATCCTTGACTTGGAATAATTATAGAAGTATTTTCTGCTTTAGATGCTTGTTCAATATTCTCTGCAGGAGTGGTTTTATTTAAGGCTAGTGTGTTTGTAGAATTATTTTCTATTGAAACTTGAGTTGTTTCACTTGTTTGAAGCGAATCAATAACTATAGCTTCTGTTGTGTTTTGTGCTACAATTATTGAAGTAGATAATAAAAAAACTACGACAAAAGACAAAAGAAATTGTTTCATAGGGTGATGCAAAAATTATCGTTTTGAGATTTCGTCTCTTATTTTAGCCGCTTTTTCGTAATCTTCATTAGTGACAGCTTCATCTAAAAGGTTGTGAAGCTCTTCTAAGGTTTTTCCTTTGTAGCTTTCTTGAGGTGCATCAAGTTCTAGTTCGTCTGCAAGTAAATCGTCTACTAAAACACTGTCTTCATTTTCTTCGTCATCCTTATTAGGGTTGACTTTTAAGTAGATTCCCGCTTTGTCAAGAATGTTTTTATATGTAAAAATTGGAGCATCAAAGCGAAGTGCTAAAGCAATGGCATCACTGGTACGGGCATCTATAATTTCTTCAATTTTATCGCGTTCGCAAATTAAACTGGAGTAAAAAACACCATCAACTAGTTTGTGTATGATTACTTGCTTGACAACAATATCAAATCGATCGGCAAAATTTTTAAATAAATCGTGAGTTAAAGGTCTTGGTGGGCGTATTTCTTTTTCTAAGGCTATTGCTATAGATTGCGCTTCAAAAGCTCCAATAACAATAGGGAGCTTCCTGTCTCCATCAACTTCATTTAAAATAAGGGCGTAAGCACCATTTTGGGTTTGGCTATAAGATATTCCCTTTATATTTAATCTTACTAAACTCATAATTTACTCGATAATCGAGATTTAAATATTCTGAGGATTATCTCAAAAAACATGTTTCTTAAAAATATTATGTGCACCTTTATCAAGGTAGTTTATTAAGCACAAAGAACTGTTTAAATTAGAACTTTACCAAACTGCCAAAGACAGATTTAAGAATAAAATGCTAATTTACGCAGTTCTGTACGCGTATACAATTTATAAAAAATATTTTATTGTTGTGCTTTAAAAGTCTTCAATTTTTCTATTAAAGTAGGAACAACTTCAAAGGCATCACCAACAACGCCATAGTCTGCAGCTTTAAAGAAAGGTGCTTCGGCATCAGTATTAATAACTACTTTTACTTTGGATGCGTTAATTCCAGCCAAATGCTGAATTGCACCAGAAATTCCAATAGCAATGTACAAGTTAGAAGCTACAGGTTTTCCCGTTTGCCCAACATGTTCGCTATGAGGTCTCCAACCTAAATCTGAAACTGGCTTTGAACAAGCTGTTGCAGCACCTAAAACATCAGCAAGTTCTTCAACCATGCCCCAGTTTTCTGGACCTTTTAAACCACGACCTGCAGAAACTACAATATCGGCATCTGCAATACTTACTTTGTTTGTAGCTTTATCAACCGATTGAATGGTTACTCCAGCATTTGAAATAGTAGGCGTAAATACTTCTGCGGAAGCATTACCGTTAGATTCTACCAATCCAAAGGAATTATTTGAAACACCAATAATTTTAATATCCGTGTTTATTTGAGATACTTCAAAAGCTTTATTGGTAAAGGCACTACGTTTAACGGTTAAAGGTGCAATACTTGATGGCACCTCAACAACGTTGGAAGCATAACCGGCATTTAAGCCAACAGCTAAAAGCGGTGCAAGATATTTACTGTCTGCACTAGAGCTAACAATAATAACTTTGGCATTTTCTTTATCTGCTGCTTGTTTAATAGCATCAGCGTAACCTTTAGCATTAAAACTTTTTAAGCTCTCATTGCTAACGTTTAATACCTTATCTACGCCATAGCTACCCAATTCGCTTGAGTTGCTAGCATTGATAGTAATAGCTGTGACGGTAGATCCCATTTGGTCTGCAACAGCTTTGGCATAAGAGGCTACTTCAAAAGCTGTTTTTTTAAAAGTTCCTTGTTCTGATTCTGTATATACTAAAACGGACATATATATTTATTAATATTAAAATTTCAAGAACCAAATTCCAATAGTTTTAGTTTGGTATTTGGGTTTTGATGATTGGAATTTATTTTTAAATCACCTTAGCTTCGTTATGAAGTAAGCTTACTAATTCATCTAAATTATCTGGAGATACCAGTTTAACAGCTCCTTTTGGTGCCGGCTTTTCAAATGATACCGAAGTTGTTTCAGCAACAGTATCTATTGGCTCTAAAATGGTTAAAGGCTTCTTACGCGCCATCATAATACCACGCATATTAGGAATTCGTAAATCACTTTCTTCAACTAAACCTTTTTGGCCTCCAATTACGAGTGGGAGTGAAGTAGAAACGGTTTCTTTTCCGCCATCTATTTCTCTTGTTGCAGTAGCATTGTTTCCTTCAACTTCAAGATTAATACAGTTATTTACAAAATTGGCATCAATTATACCTGCCATCATACCTGGAACCATACCACCATTATAGTCTATGGACTCTCGACCAGCAATAATCAAATCGTAAGAACCATCCTTTACTACATTTGCTAATTGTTTTGCAACCGAAAAACCATCAGTCGCAACAGTATTTATACGAATTGCAGCATCTGCACCAATCGCTAAAGCTTTACGAAGTGTAGGTTCTGTTTCTACAGTTCCAACATTTACAACCGTAACTTCGGCACCTTGTTTTTCTTTGAACCACATAGCTCGTGTAAGCCCAAATTCGTCATTCGGATTAATGACAAACTGTACGCCATTAGTGTCAAATTTTGTGTTGTCTTCTGTGAAATTAATCTTCGAAGTCGTGTCTGGCACATGGCTAATACACACTAAAATTTTCATTATAATTGATTTAAATTATTGTAAGTTTTTCAAAGCACGAAGTTAAATATTTTATTTCGAATATTTACTATGCATGCATAGTAAATTTGCAGAATTCTTTTTAAGAATATAAAGCATTTATTGTTATTTTTGCAACTCGATTTAAAATACATTAAATGAAGACAATTCAATTTAGAGAGGCTATTTGTGAAGCGATGAGCGAAGAAATGCGCAAAGACGAAAGCGTATATTTAATGGGTGAAGAAGTTGCGGAGTATAACGGAGCTTACAAAGCTTCGAAAGGTATGTTAGATGAGTTTGGTGCTAAACGTGTAATCGACACACCAATTGCAGAGCTAGGTTTTGCAGGTATCGCAATTGGATCTACAATGACTGGCAACAGACCAATAGTTGAATATATGACTTTTAACTTCTCGTTAGTTGGAATAGATCAAATAATTAATAATGCTGCTAAGATAAGACAGATGTCTGGTGGCCAATTTAAGTGTCCAATTGTATTTCGTGGGCCTACGGCTTCTGCAGGACAATTAGGAGCTACGCATTCTCAGGCTTTTGAAAACTGGTTTGCTAATACACCAGGATTAAAGGTGGTTGTGCCATCTAATCCTTATGATGCTAAAGGACTTTTAAAAGCCGCTATTCGTGATGACGATCCAGTTATTTTTATGGAAAGTGAGCAAATGTATGGTGATAAAGGAGAAGTGCCAGAAGGCGAATATATCGTGCCATTAGGAGTTGCAGATATTAAGCGTGAAGGAACAGATGTTACTATTGTATCCTTTGGAAAAATAATTAAGGAAGCTTATAAAGCAGCAGATGAACTTGAGAAAGAAGGTATTTCTTGTGAGATCATAGATTTAAGAACAGTTCGTCCAATGGATAGAAAAGCTATTGTAGAGTCTGTGAAGAAAACAAACCGATTGGTTGTTTTAGAGGAAGCATGGCCTTTCGGAAATGTTGCAACAGAAATTACTTATTTAGTACAGTCTGAAGCATTCGATTATTTAGATGCACCAATTGTTAAAATTAATACAGCAGATACGCCTGCGCCTTATTCGCCTGTTTTACTAGCTGAGTGGCTTCCAAACCATGAAGATGTAATAAAAGCAGTAAAAAAGGTTTTGTACAAATAAATTAATATAATTTGCGTTATATAAACTTCATTAGCATGATTGTTGATGAAGTTTTTTTTATAATATGAACTTACGATTACTTATTACCCTATTTTTTATCGGAATGTTTTCCGGAATAACTCAAACAAAAGTTAGTGGTCATGTTTTTGATGCATTTAATGAACCCATTTCATTTGCTAATGTCATATTTAAAGGATCGACTGAAGGCACTATAACGAATGAGGATGGTCGATTTTATTTAGAATCCGATGAAACTTGGGATGCCTTAACAGTTTCTTTTATAGGTTACGAGACTTTAGACATTCCTTTGGATAAAAAAGTAACTTATAATTTAAAATTCACCCTTAATGAGGAAGCTTCGCAATTAAGTCAAGTAGTTATTGTTTCTGGGAAGCAATCTAAAAAGAATAATCCAGCAATAGATTTACTACGAAAAATTTGGGATAATAAGAGGAGTAATGGTTTGAAGCAATTCAATCAATACGAATACGATAAATATGAAAAAGTCGAATTCGACCTTAATACTATAGATAGCGGCCTAATTAAAAGTAAGCTTTTTAGAGGTATGGAGTTTGTTTTCGATGAGGTTGATACATCGCGAGTAACTGGAAAAACATACCTACCTATGTTTATTAACGAAGCGGTTTCAAAAGTTTATGGGGATAATATTATAAATAAAGAAAAAAACGAACTTAAAGGAAATAAGAATTCAGGCTTTAGCGATAACCAAGTAATCATAGATTTTGTTGACGATTTATATTCCGATTTTAATGTCTACGATAATTACCTGAAGTTTTTTGATAAGAGTTTTGTTAGTCCGTTATCTAAAACAGGAATAAGTACTTACAACTATGTGTTAAGTGATAGCGCTTTTATAGATAATAAATGGTGTTATAATGTTATTTATTATCCAAGACGAAAAAACGAGCTAACTTTTAAAGGCGATTTTTGGGTTGCAGACTCTACTTATGCCATTAAAGAAATTAACCTTCAAGCATCTAAGAGTGCAAATATCAATTGGGTTAAGGAGATTTATATTGAACAAGAATTTGAAGTATTAAATGATTCCTTATTTCTTGTAAAAAGAGATTATATGATGTCCGATTTCGCCTTTAGTAAAAAGGAAAAATCACGTGGTGTTTATGGAAAACGAACAACACTCTACGATAATTATAAATTCAATATTGAAAAGGACAAGAAATTCTACGAAACCGAAGTTTATAATTACGATAAGGATGTATATGACAGAGACGAAACTTTTTGGACAGAAAACAGACTTGAAGCTTTAAATAAAGATGAAAAAGGTGTTTACAAAATGTTAGACACTTTAAAAACGGTTAAAAAGTTTAAACGTCTTTATAATTTAGGCAGTATTTTGGCATCAGGTTATATTGAATTTAACTCCTTGCCTTTAGATTATGGGCCAATATTTTCAACATTTGGTTTTAACGAAGTAGAAGGTTTGCGTTTACGCGCTGGTGGTCGTACTTATTTTGGAAGAAACGATTTGTGGCGTTTAGAAGGTTTCTTAGCTTACGGGTTTAGAGACGATAAATTCAAATATGGTATTTCTGGAAAGTGGTTGCTTGATAAAAAGCGGCGTATTATTATTTCTGGAGGCAATAGGCGCGATGTGGAACAAATAGGCGCTAGCTTAACAACAAGTACCGATGTTTTAGGTCGAAGTTTAGCATCCTCATCAGTTGTGGGTACTGGTGCTAACGATAAGCTTACATCTATAAATTTAACAAGTTTTGCGGTTGAAGCAGAGCCTTGGAGAAATTTTATTTTTAGAATGGGTGCAAACTATAGAACCTTAGAATCTGCATCTCCAACATTTAGCTTAGATTATAATACCGCAACAGGAGTAGAATCGGAAATTAAACAATTTGAAACATCGTTATCACTCTCATATTTCCCAAAAAGAAAAATGACAGGATTTGGTGTTGAACGTAAAATTGCTAATGATGATTTTGCACGTTTATTTGCACAAGTAAGTCGCGGAGATAAAAGCATGTTTGATAGCGATTTCGACTATACCAAAGTACAATTTTCATATATACAACCTTGGCAAGTAGGGGGTTTTGGTAGATTAACAACAACGGTAGAAGCTGGTAAAACATTTGGGGAAGTGCCATTGGGTTTATTAAGTGTTATTCCTGGTAACCAGACTTACTTTTCAATTTATAATACCTTTTCTCAGTTAGACTTTTACGAATTTGTATCCGACACATATACTTCGGTTCACTTAGAGCATAATTTTAATGGACGTTTCTTTTCAAGAATTCCATTTTTACGAAAATTTAATCTAAGAGAAATTGTTAGTATTCGTGGTGTTTGGGGTGAGCTTTCAGAAGAAAATAGATTGCTTAGTACTACAAGCAATCCAAACACGATTCCATTAGTTGCGCCATCATCTAAACCGTATTACGAATATAGTTTAGGCATTGGTAATATTTTTAAGGTTTTTAGAATAGACTTTAATTTTAGAGGAAACTATAAAAATGATATCCTATATCCAGAGGCTAGAAAATTTGGCGTAACTGGTAGTTTTGGGTTTTATTTTTAAGAGTTTTGTTTAAAAGTTATTAAAAAGTCAAGATTCTTTATTTTCCAAATAGAGATTCAATAATAACTTTAGCAGCAATTTCACTTCCTTTTTTGGAAGGGTGAAATCCATCAGAACCATAATAATCATAATAATTAGTGGTGTTAAAATATTTTCTCCATATGTCACCTACAGGGCATAAGATGGCATTATTGGCTTTTGCTGCTAATTGATGATTTTTTATAACTCCTTCAAAAGTGTGGTAGTATTGTAATGAAGGCCACACCATAAAATAGGCTAATTTAACTTGATTCTTTTTACAAAGTAAACTATATTTTTCTCCATACTCCAGAAGCATTTGCTTGCCTTCTGCTTGCGAGGAAGGACCTTGCTGAACAATTAAAAAATCAAATGTTTTACTCTTAATTAGTTTCTGCGCTTTCCCTTCATGCCAATGATCTGGAAGTGTGTAATTAGGTTCAGCTATCATTTTTGTGTTAATAGTTATGCCAAGTTTCTTAGCTTGTTTTTTTACAAGTAGCGGTAGATTGTTAGTATAGGTTAAGCTATTACCTATGAATAAAATATTAAACTCTGTTTTTTTTGACTGACTTTGTAATTGACATAGAAGACAGATACTTACAAGAAAAGTTGATACATATTTAACAGAGTCCATAAAACCAATCAATTACTCCCTTGCTTATTTTTAAACTCATCAAATTCAGAAGGTGTTTCTGCTTTTGGAAAGCTATTGTTTTTCATATTAGTGTCGGCAAACTCAAAATTAGGGTCAAGGTTTACTTTTTTAACTTCTTTGCTTTTTACAAAAACTTGTTTAACCTCATATTCGTTGCGACGCCATATTTCTGCTGGAAGCTTATCAATTTCTGAAGTACCGTCGGTAAAAATCCATTCAATAGTTACAGGCATTACTAAGCCGCCTTTATTTTTAATAGTTACTTCGTAAAGGTTTTTGCCAGATAATTGTTTTTTAACTTCTACCTCATCGATTCTTGATAAAAATCCGCCATAAGCATTTTCTGGAGTTGTATTCATAGTAATGGTTTCTGGCCCGTTAGAGAAATTTTTTGGATTTTCGCCGTTACTATCACCTTCAATATTAACTTGTTGACTCCTTTTTTGGTCTTCAATATTTAGATTTTCTTCAAAGACTTTAAACCATTTTACATTGCTTAATTCCATGTCCACATTATCGGTTGTAAAAAACCAACCTCTGTAAAACCAATCTAAATCTGTAGCAGTAGCATCTTCTATGGTTCTAAATAAATCTGATGGGTTCGGGTGTTTATATTTCCAACGGTTGGCATACTCTTTAAAAGCGGCATCAAATAATTCCTTTCCTATTACAGAATTTCTAAGCATTTGAAGTCCCACGGTAGGTTTCATATAAAAATTAGCTCCAAATTGAGATAGTAACTCATTATCTGATGTTGTCATTATTGGGCGTAATATATTTTTATCGCCACTCATAAAAGGTGTAATACTCTTTGGTGTAACATGATTGAAATCTGGGTAGCGCTCTCGCACGGTTCTTTGATGTAAAAAGGTATTTAAACCTTCGTCCATCCACATCCATTTACGTTCGTCTGAACTAACAATCATCGGGAACCAATTGTGGCCAACTTCATGGATTATAGTGCCTATCATACCTTGCTTTGCATTATCACTTATTTTACCATTTTTCGGACGCCCGCCGTTAAAGCTAATCATAGGAAATTCCATTCCTATATTAGAGGTGTTAACAGAAATAGCAACAGGGTAAGGGTAGTCGAAAGTCGCTTCAGAATAAACTTCCAAAGCATGCATTATAGCTTTTGTAGATTCTTCTTGCCATACTGAAAGCCCTTCTTTTGGATAATACGACATAGCCATTACAGTATTTGTTGGCAATTTTACTGCTTGGGCATCCCACATAAATTTTCTTGATGAAGCAAATGCAAAATCTCGAACATTGGTTGCAGAATATTTCCATGTTTTTTGTTTAGATGATTTCGTTTTTTCGTTCGCTTCAGCTTCTTCTTTTGTGATAATCATGACTGGTTTATCAAACGATTTTCTAGCGTTTTCCATTCGATCGCGTTGGGTTTTACTAAGCACCTTTTCAGTATTAAGTAATTTACCAGTTGAGGCTACAACATGGTCTTCTGGTACTGTTATTTCGACCTCATAATCGCCAAATTCTAAGGCAAATTCTCCAAGCTTTTGAAATTGCTGATTCTGCCAACCTTCGGTATCATTATAAACAGCCATTCTTGGAAACCAATGCGCGATTAAGTAAACGGTATTGTTGTCTTCTGGAAAATATTCATAGCCTTCTCTTGAAAGTAAAAACATACTACGATCTGTAATTGGATAAGACCAAGCAATGGAGAAACTCATGGATGCGCCAGATTTTAAGGGTTCTTCCAGTAATACTTTCATCATGGTGTTGTTTACTAAAGATCTAATTGGCTCCCCATTTGTGTCTTTAATATATTTTATGGTGTAACCTGCAGGAAAATCAATGGCTCGAGTTAAAAATTGCATCTGGCGTGCATTCATGCCATCTTTTAAATTGTTGTTTATGCTACCAAAATCTTCATTCCCTTTTTTGTTGACATTCTGTTCTAACTGAAGCCATAAATAGCTAAGATTATCTGGAGAATTATTGTAATAAGTAATTATTTCTTCACCAGAAATGGTGTTGTTTTTTTCATCCAATGTGACTTTAATCTTGTAATCGGCACGTTGCTGCCAATAAGCTTTTCCTGGTGCTCCACTAGCTGTTCGATAGCTGTTTGGCGGAGCCATAAGATTATCTATGGGTTCAAATTTTCCTTGCCATGGTTGATTTTGAGCTCCTAATTGAAGTATAAAGAAAGCACAAAAGAAAGTAATATATTGTTTCATGAATATTTGAGTTTATTAGATTTAAAAACAAAGATTTCAAGGTAATAAAAATTTATGTTAAATTTTGTGAATATGATATTTCATGGATAGTTCTTTAACAATAAATGAATGATATGTAAAAAAAATATAAGGTATTGTTTATTTGTTGTAAAAGGTTAAAGTGTTCAGTACCTTTGCAGTCCAAAATTTAAAGAATATGACTAAGAAAAAAGAGTTAACATTCGACGTGTTAATTGAGATACCAAAAGGAAGTAGAAATAAATACGAATACGATTTTACGCTACATAAAATTCGCTTTGATCGTATGTTGTTTTCATCAATGATGTATCCAGGAGATTATGGATTTATTCCAGAAACATTAGCATTAGATCAAGACCCATTAGATGTTTTAGTTTTAGGTACAGAGCCAACATATCCTATGGTAGTTATGGAGGTAAGACCAATAGGAGTTTTTCATATGACTGATGAAAAAGGACCAGACGAGAAAATTATTTGTATACCTGTTTCAGACCCTGTTTGGAATAAGAAGTTTGATATTGCAGATTTAAATCCACATAGATTAAAAGAAATAGAACACTTTTTTCAAGTGTACAAAGATTTAGAGAAGAAAAAAGTTGATACAGGTGGATGGGGAAATGCTAATGAAGCTGTTAAAATTTACCATGAATGTGTTAAGCGTTATGAAGATAGCGAACACAAGAAAAAACGAACATTTACAATTTAAATGAAGAATTAATAATTTATTGTCAAAATACTGAGCCATCTTTAATTAAAGGTGGTTTTTTTTATCACTTATATTTTCCTATTTTTAGCTCCGTTAAAAAAATTAATAATTTAAAACTAACTAACTAATATGGAATTAATAGTAAATTATTTACCCTTTTTTGGTGTTTTAGCACTGCTCTTTGTATTAATTAAAAGCGGTTGGGTTTCAAAACAAGAAGTGGGAGATGCTAAAATGGCTAGAATTGCAAAGAATATAGCAGACGGTGCCATGGCATTCTTAAAAGCTGAATACAAGGTTTTAGCAATTTTTGTTGTCGCAGTAGCAATTCTCTTATATTTTAAAGGTAATGCTGAAGAGGGGTCTAACGGTATGGTAGCTGTATCATTTATTGTAGGTGCTATCTGTTCAGCCTTAGCCGGATTTATTGGTATGAAAGTAGCAACCAAAGCTAATGTTAGAACAACTCAAGCGGCGCGAGCATCTTTAGGACGCGCATTAGAAGTAGCGTTTGCTGGTGGTGCTGTAATGGGCTTAGGTGTTGTAGGTCTTGGCGTTTTAGGTCTTAGTGGTTTATTTATGATATATAGCGGACAAGGTTGGGAAATAGGAGAAATTCTTAATGTTCTTTCTGGGTTTTCACTTGGTGCATCTTCAATAGCCTTATTTGCACGTGTTGGCGGTGGTATTTATACCAAAGCTGCCGATGTTGGTGCTGATTTAGTTGGTAAAGTAGAAGCTGGTATTCCAGAAGACCATCCATTAAATCCTGCAACAATTGCCGATAATGTTGGTGATAATGTTGGAGATGTAGCTGGTATGGGAGCCGATTTGTTTGAATCTTATGTAGGTTCTATTATTGGTACTATGGTTTTAGGAGCTATATATGCAACATTACCAGAATTTCAAGGTGCCTTTGATGGTTTAGGAGCGGTATATTTACCTTTAGTACTTGCAGCCGTAGGTATTATCATGTCTATTTTAGGAACTTTTTTCGTAAGAGTAAAAGATGGAGGAAATCCACAAACTGCATTAAATATTGGAGAATTTGGTTCTGCAGGTTTAATGTTGGTAGCGTCTTATTTTATAATTAATCAAATGTTACCTGAATCTTGGGTTGATGCAGGAACAACATATACTTCTATGGGTGTGTTTTGGGCTACTATTGCTGGTTTAGTAGCTGGTTTAGCTGTAGGTAAAATAACCGAGTATTATACTGCCACAGGAAAACCACCTGTTATGTCTATAGTTAAACAGTCTGAGACTGGTGCTGCTACAAATATTATTGCTGGTATAGGTGTTGGTATGATGAGTACAGCTATTCCAATTTTATTAATAGCAGCAGCAATTATGGTGTCTCATCATTTTGCAGGTTTATATGGTATTGCGATTGCAGCCGTAGGAATGTTAGCCAATACAGGTATTCAATTAGCTGTGGACGCTTATGGACCAATTTGTGATAATGCTGGGGGTATTGCTGAAATGGCAGAATTACCAAGTGAAGTACGAGAGCGTACCGATAAGTTAGATGCAGTTGGAAATACAACAGCTGCTATTGGTAAAGGATTCGCAATAGCTTCTGCCGCATTAACAGCTTTAGCATTATTTGCTGCGTTTATGAAAACAGCAAATGTAACTTCAATTGACGTGTCTAGACCAGATATTATGGCAGGACTATTAATTGGAGGAATGTTACCATTTGTATTCTCAGCATTGTCTATGAATGCAGTTGGTCGTGCTGCAATGGCAATGATTGAAGAAGTGCGTCGTCAATTTCGAGATATTCCAGAGCTAAAAGCAGCATTAGGGATTATGAGAAAATATGATTCAGACATGAGTAAAGCTTCTAAAGAAGATAGAGAAGTTTTTGATGCTGCCGATGGTGTTGCAGATTATGGAAAATGTATAGATATTTCAACAAAAGCATCTATTAAAGAGATGGTATTACCAGGTTTATTAGCAATTGTAGTTCCAGTAGTAGTAGGTTTTGGAGGTCAATGGTTTGGAGTTGGTGGTGCCGAAATGTTAGGAGGATTACTTGCAGGTGTAACTACTTGTGGTGTACTTATGGCAATTTTTCAATCGAATGCAGGAGGTGCTTGGGATAATGCAAAGAAAACTATTGAAGAAGATGGTAGAAAAGGAACAGATACGCATAAAGCCGCTGTTGTAGGAGATACTGTAGGAGATCCATTTAAAGATACTTCAGGGCCTTCATTAAATATATTACTTAAATTAATGTCTGTAGTGGCATTAGTAATAGCACCTAGTATAGCAATATCATCAGATGCAGTTACTGCTTATGTCTCTGAAAATGATACTACAGAACAGGTTGAGATTTCTAAAGAAGTAAAAGTAGAAATGAATAAAAATGAAGATGGAACCTTTAAAGCAATAGTTACTACTATTACGACTGAAAATGGAAAAGCATCAACTAGCTATAAAACCTTTCAAGGTACAGAGGAAGAAGTAAAGGCTAATTTAGAAGCTTTAAAGAGCGAAGAAAAAGATGGAAACTTAAAAGTAGAAAAGGTGATTGAAGAAGTGGTTATAAACTAACTAAGAGAAAATTTTTAAAATAAAAAACCACGTTTTTAAACGTGGTTTTTTTGTATTTTTAAGTCAAATTTTATAACCTTAATGTTTAAAAAAGATGCCCTTCAAATAATTGTTTTTCAAACATATGGAACTCCAAATCATTTATATTTAAGAGGAAGAGCTATTGAAGATGAAAGTATTAATTTGGAGCAAAAAGGGTTGTTTGGATTATTTATCAATTCTTGGAAACGTTTTGAGACTGACGAAATCAAACATACAGCTATTAAAGTAACCTTACCTAATGGAATAATATTAAAAACGACTACTGATGGGCATGGTTACTTTAAAATAGACGAAACAGTTAATGGCTTAAACCTTTTAGCTAATTCCAAAAGTTGGCTCAGTTTTAAGGTTTCTTTTGATGATGTTAATATTAAACGTAATATTCAAAATTCCAACCAGTTTCCAGGAGAACTATTAATACCACCAGATCAAGCAAGTTTTGGTGTGATTAGCGATATTGATGATACCATTATTCATACAGGTGTCGTTTCAATGCTAAAATGGAAAGTATTACTCAATAGTATTTTTAAAAGTGCAGCAAGCCGAATTCCATTAGAAGGCGCAGCAGAATTTTATCATAAATTACACCGAGGCGGAACGGGAAAAAATACTAACCCCATATTTTATGTGAGCCATAGCCCCTGGAATTTATATCGTTATCTAGAATTCTTTTTAAAACAGAATAGCTTTCCAAAAGGGCCAATATTACTGCGAAGTTTTAAAGATATATTCAGAAAAAAATCGGGTAATCGTCCACAAAAGTATATAGAAATTGTCAATATTTTAAAAACCTATCCTAAACTTAAATTTATTTTAATTGGTGATAGTGGCGAACATGACCCAGATATTTATATGGAAGTTGCCGAAACGTTTCCAGATAGAATTTTGGCTATTTATCTTAGAAGCGTAAATCATAAAAAGAAAATGCTTCGTGTATCTAGTCTTTATAGAGAATACAAACGCATTCCTGTTTTGTTGGTAGAGAACGGCGAACATGCATTAAAACATGCAAGAAAGCATAATTTTATTGTTTGAATTACTATTTAACTCCAGCGTAATTAATACCTGTTAATTTATGTATATCAAAATCAAACGTTGATAAATCAGTAGGGTTAAATTTAGAAATATCATTATAACCACAGGCTCTTGCCACTACTTTAATTAAGTTGTTGGTTGCAGAGAAATAATTGTAAAGTTGTTTAGCAGATTGATTTATAATTAATCTGCTTCTTAATGATTCTTTTTGAGTAGCAATACCAACGGGGCAATTATTAGTTCCACAAGCCCGCATACCTAAACATCCAATAGCTTGTAATGCGGAGTTAGATACTGCAATTGCATCTGCACCAAGCATCATGGCTTTCGCAAAATCTTCGGCAACTCGCAAGCCTCCTGTAATTACTAAGGTAATGTTAGTTGCACCTACTTTATCCATATAAGCTCTTGCTCTAGCTAAAGCAGGAATTGTAGGCACATTAATATGATCTCTTAAAATAGTAGGTGCAGAACCTGTTCCGCCACCACGACCATCTAAAATAATGTAATCCACTCCAACATCAAGAGCAAATTGAATATCCTTTTCTATGTGGCTAGCTGCAATTTTAAATCCAATAGGAATTCCTCCTGTTCGTTCTCTTACTTCATCAGCAAAAACCTTAAAATCTTCAACTGAATGAAAATTTGGATTTGCTGCTGGCGAGATAGCTGTTTCTCCTTCTTTTAACCCTCTTACTTCAGCAATCTCTTTACTTACTTTATTTCCTGGTAAATGCCCACCAGTTCCTGTTTTCGCACCTTGACCTCCTTTAAAATGAAAGGCTTGTAAATTATCTAATTTATCCCAAGAAAACCCAAATTGGGCCGATGCTAATTCATAAAAATATCTAGAATTACTTGCTTGCTCTTCTGGTAACATCCCGCCTTCACCAGAACAAATCCCCGTACCAGCCATTTCGGCTCCTTTGCTTAAAGCAATTTTAGCTTCGCGAGATAACGCTCCAAAGCTCATGTCACTCACAAAAAGTGGCATATCTAGCTCTAGTGGTTTTTTAGCGTTTGGACCAATTACCACTTTGGTTGCAACAGGCTCATCATCTAATAAAGGTCGCGTTGCTAATTGTGCAGGTAAAAATTGTATGTCGTTCCATTTTGGCAGGGTGTTTCTATCAACACCCATAGAAGCTGAAAACCCATGATGCCCAATGTTTTTTAATCCGTTTTTCGCGAGTTCTTTTATGTATCCTGTGTAAGGTTCTGTGTCTTCGGGGTGTGTATCTGCGTAGGTACCCAAATAATCTTCACGATTAAAAGGTTGAGGATGCTTGTGTTCGAAATTTTTAATTTCGTTTTCGTCTATTAATAAAGAATCTCCTTCTATATACTCTTTAAATTTGTGAAGTTGCTCATCGTTATTATATTCACTAATTCCAGTATCGTACCTATAATCCCAACCATGAACGCCACAAATTAAATTATGACCATCTATATGGCCATCGGATAAAAGAGCACCACGGTGATGACACCTTCCGTATAAAACAGAAACTCCATCTTCATGTTTAATAATTACTAAGTCGGTGTTTTTTACTAAAGCGTAAGCGGGTTGTTTTTCTTTTAATTCTGAAAGTTTTGCAATCTCAATTTTATTCGTAGACATGAAGTTGGTTTTAGTTAGTTACTAAATTTACAACTTTTGGACGAAAGATATTTATGTTATTGACAAATTGAAATTATTAAAGAAATAGGATGTTTAAAACAATCCATTAATTTCGGCGTCAATAGTATTGATAATATTACCTAGGTCTTCAGGATTATCAACAAAATCAAGTTTGTCAACATCAATAATTAGAAGTTTACCCTTGTTATATCCATGTATCCAAGCCTCATAGCGTTCATTTAATCGACTTAGATAATCGATGCTTATAGAATTTTCGTAATCGCGCCCTCGCTTATGGATTTGAGATACCAGATTAGGAATTGAGCTTCGAAGATAAATTAAAACATCGGGGCCTTTAACTAAAGATTCCATTAAATCGAATAATGATCTGTAGTTTTCAAAATCACGATTTGTCATTAAACCCATAGCATGTAAATTAGGAGCAAAAATATGGGCATCTTCATATATGGTCCTATCTTGAATGATGTCTTTACCACTCTCGCGTATTTGTAATACTTGACGAAATCTGCTATTTAAGAAGTATACTTGCAGATTAAAACTCCAACGTTCCATTTGATTATAAAAATCGTCTAAGTACGGATTGTCTACAACATCTTCAAGTTGTGCTTCCCATTTATAGTGTTTTGCAAGTAATTTAGTAAGCGTTGTTTTTCCAGCGCCAATATTTCCAGCAATAGCAATGTGCATAGTTTTTAATTGATTTTTATTTGGTACTCAAATAGAATTTTGGAATCGTAAATATACAAGGTTTCGTTGGTTACAAAAAACTGATTTATCAACAAATTAGATATATTAATTGGTATCATGTTTTTTGATTCTTTTTGCAGTCTAAAAAGGGTGTTTTCCTTCTTTAAAAAAATGGTTCCATTGTTTTCGGTAATAGCTGTATGGCCATCATTCTTAATTTTTGAAACCAAACTTCCAAAGTAATTATATTTATAAATATAATCTGTAGTAAGAATCCAGCAATAGTTATAATTACTTTTCAAATCTATTACCTCACTTTGAATGGGTAAGCTCAAAGCACGCGTTGTATTACTTTTATAATCATAAAGTTCTAATTGTTGATTATCTAAATTGAAAACCCATAAGGTGTTATCGTAGCCCGTAGTAATGTGAGATACATTTTTGTATGGTTGGACAGCGTTAAAATCAATTTTAAATATTTCTGCTAAGCGATTATCGAGTATAATTACTGAATTGAAATCTCTATAAAATAAATTAATTTTTAAGGGGTTAAAGGCATTAGCTGAAAATAATTCGCCTAATTGTAGATTGTTGTAGGTAATGGTTTTACTAGCGTCTTTTTTATAAAATACATTATTGTTTTCGTAATAGATTGTTCCAAAATTATCAATTGAAATAATGGATTCAACGTTTAAATCGGTTTTTTTAACCAGCGTAGTTTCAATAGTTTCCTGAGCGATTATTGAACTTGAAAGAAAGAATAGAATATAATAAGCGTATTTCATTGTAGCTTGAAAAATACAAAAATCAAACCACTTTCAACAAATTAGTTTATAACCAAAACCACGGACGTTAATAATTTCAATTTCAGAATCTTGTTTTAGCTTTTTCCTAAGTTTGGTAATAAAAACATCCATACTTCGCGCATTGAAAAAATCGTCGTTACCCCAAAGCTTATTAAGAATTAAAGAACGATCTAAAACTTGATTTTTGTTTTTTATAAGATGAAACAATAAGTGCGCTTCTCTATGTGTGAGTTGCACGATGGCATCATTTTTATATTGAAGGGTTTGTTTGGGGAAATTAAAAGTATAATTACTAAAATTTATGGTGTCAACTTGTTTTTGTTCCTGTGTTCTATGAAGCAAATTATTTATTCTAACAATTAACTCTTCCATACTAAAAGGTTTTTTTAAATAATCGTTTCCGCCAATAGAGAATCCTTCAACTACATCTTGCGTTTGCGATTTAGCAGTAAGAAAAATAATTGGAATGGAATCATCTGTTTTACGAATTTCCTTTGCCAATGTAAAGCCATCTTTCTTCGGCATCATGACATCTAGAACTAATAGCTCTGGTTTTTCAGATTGATATTTCGATAAAGCAATTTCACCATTTGCACATAGTATAACACTAAAGTCTCGTGTTTCAAGACTTTCCTTAATTATTTGCCCTAATGCTGGTTCGTCTTCAGCTAAAAGTATCTTAGTTAGCTTAGTCATTTGGAAGCGTTATTTTAAACGTTGTTAAATTGTTGCTTAAGTCGAGATTAATTGTGCCGTTATGTTTTTCAATTATCTTTTTGGTGTAATATAGACCAATCCCAAAGCCTTTCACATCGTGTGTGTTTCCTTTTGGGATACGATAAAACTTTTCAAAAATTTTATCTGTATTGGCTTTTGTAATAGAGTTTCCATTATCCGAAATTGAAACATAAAAATCTTTAGCATCTTGCGATAATTCTATATTAATAACATCTCCACCATATTTAATAGCATTGTCTAAAATATTATTAATGGCATTTTCAAAATGGAAAGAGTCTACAATGCCAACTATATTTTTAGATGAACCTAAAAAATTTATGGTTTTATTTTCGCATTGTAATTTGTGTTTTGCAAGAATGGCGTCTAATATATCATTAATAGTGTATGCTTCCTTATTTAATTTTAAATTATCACTATCTAAAGTGGCTGTTTCTAAAAGTTTTTCAACCATCACATTTAGTTTTGATAATTGATTGCTAGATATATTTAAATACGATTTGGTTTTTTCTTTATTATCAATAACATTAAAGTTTTTAATACTCTCTAAAGCGACTCCTATAGTTGCAATAGGTGTTTTGAATTCGTGGGTAATGTTACTAATCAAATCATTTTTTACTTCTGCAAGTTGTTTCTGTTGCTGGATAATTTTAAGTAAATAGAGCAAGCACCCTATAATGACAAATACAAGTAATGTTGAAATTATAATTGTACTTAATCCCTGTTTCAAAATAATGTGTGTAGCATTGGGATATGCAATAATCAATTTTTCGTTGTTTTTTAAAAATGTAGATTTTGATTCTGCTTTTAAAAAGTTGGAATCTGCTTTTTTTAAATTTATTGAATTAAAAAGGCTGTCTCCTTTAAAATGCTTTAGTGCAAAAGGAATGTCTAATTGTTTTCTTTTTAGTTCTTTTTCTACTAAAGGATTTAATTTGGAGAAATCTAAACTGTCATTTTTTATGGAAATAAAAATGGAGGTAATACCTTTTAAAAGCTTAATACTATCTGTGGCTTTTTTACCTCTAAGGACTTTTATTTTGGAGATATGCTCTTGGCCTTTCTTGAAGCTATAGCCGCCACTGGAATCGTTTAATTTTGTGAAGCCAGAAATGCCTTTATCATGTATGTTTTTATATTCAAACTCTATGTTTCTTAGAATAGAATCGGGATTAAAGGAATGAGGGTCTTCGTTAAAATAAATACTATCCGATTCAATAATAGTCATTTCGTTAGATTCTGCAAGATCTGCATAATAGGTATCGAGAGCATTGTCTAAACTAACCTGAACCTGATTAGTAAAATATTGTTTGTTTAGTAAATAATTTTTGTAATTCCAATAGCCTTGAACAGCAATAGTTAAAACTATAGTTGTAACTATAAGATATAAAAGCCATGTGTATTTCTTGTCGTTCATTAGTTCAAAAGTAAATGTTAAATAGTTATAAAACGAATTGGTTAACACACGTTAACACTCATTAACTATAATAATTTATTTTACTTTTCATATTTGTAGCTCATTAATCAAAAAACGAATACAGTTATGAAGTTTAATTATGTCTATGTGTTTATTTTATTCGCTATTGCAAGTTTACCCGCTCAAGACTTTCAAGGCATTGCAACCTATAAATCCCATCGCAAGGTAGATTTAAAAATGGATGATGAGAACATGAACTCCGAAATGCAGGAACAAATTCAAGCCCAATTACGAAAACAGTTTCAGCAAGAGTACACACTTACCTTTAATAAAAATGAATCTATTTACAAACAGGAAGAAAAGTTGGAGGCGCCAAACCCTATTCAATCGGGCATTCAAATAAAAGTTTCTCAAGGTTCAGATATAATGTATAAGAACATAAAAGAGAGCAGGTATACTAATAAAAATGAAATATTTGGAAAGGTGTTTTTAATTAAAGATAGTCTAGAAAATAGAAAATGGGAGCTTGTAAATGAAACGAAATTTATTGGTGATTATACCTGTTTTAAAGCTGAATTCAAAGATGAATATACCACACAAACCATAAATGAAAAAGGTGAACTAACAAAAGAAACAAAACCTAGAACAACCACAGTTTGGTATACACCTCAAATACCTGTAAACAATGGTCCAGAGAATTATTTTGGACTGCCAGGTTTAATTTTAGAAGTTAATGACGGTGATTTAACACTTGTCTGCTCAAAAATTGTACTTAATCCAAAAGAAGAAATTTCTATTGTTGAACCTAAAAAAGGCAAAGAAGTTACGCAAAAGGAGTTTGACGAAATTAGCGACAAAAAATCTAAAGAAATGATGGAACAATTCCAATCAAGAAGAGGGGGTCACGAAGATGGTGAGCGTGTTATGATTCGTATTGGAGGCTGATTATTTAACGAATTATTAACAAAAGCCTGTTAAACTTAAGCTTAGTATTGATGTCTAAAGGATGTTTTTTAAATATAAAAAACATTGTTTAATAAATTATTATATTTGTTAAACAAAACTATTTAGATACTCAAAATGAAAGTATACATTAAAAAAATTTCGATTAGCTGGTTATTCTTATTTGTTACAGTTTCAATTCAAGCTCAAGATTTTCAAGGGAAAGCATATTATTTTTCAAAAACACCAATGGAATTAGGTCGTTTTGGGGCAAAAATGAGTGAAGAGCAAAAAAAGCAAATAGCTGCACGTCTTCAAAACAGATTAGAGAAGACCTATATACTAACTTTTAACAGAGAAGAATCGATGTACAAGGAAGATGAAAAACTAGATGCTATTTCTGGAGCTACAGACTCATGGGGAAAGAATTTTATGCCAGGGATTCAATATAAAAATATAAAGAATAAAACTTTTTTACAAGAACAAGAATTTTACGGGAAGAAGTTTTTGGTAAAGGATAGTTTACAGTCTCTTAATTGGAAGATGGGTAGTGAAACAAAACAAATAGGACAGTATACCTGCTTTAAAGCTACCTGTGAACGAACGACTTTTGATTTTTCTTGGTGGAATTTTTCTTGGGAAACTATTAGAAATCAAGCAGAAAAAAAACATGATTCTTCGCAAACTAAACCTGCTATAAACGCTGTAGAAATACCAACAGAGGAGGCTGTTAAAATGGAAGAAATTATTGTATGGTATACACCAATGATTCCAGTAAGCCAAGGCCCAGGAGATTATTGGGGGCTACCAGGGTTAATACTAGAAGTAAATGTTGGGAATACAATTATATTGTGTAATAAGGTGGTTATGAATCCCGAAGAAAAAACAAAAATAAAAACCTTAGAAAAAGGGAATGTTGTTACCAAAAAAGAATACAAAAAAATTATTACCGGAAAAATGAAGGAGTTTAGAGAGAATAGAGGAAGAAGAGGCGGTCGCCGAAGAGGCTAATTTTAATTTTTTATCAATCAAAAAAATCGATTAACCAAAATCATGAAGAAACTAATTTTTGTAGCGCTACTTTGCGTAGCTAATTTGGCCATGTCTCAAGTAAAGCTACAAGGTATTGTTAGAGATAGCATTGGAGCGCCTCTAGAATTAGCCAATGTTATTGCAATAAACCAAGAAACTAAAGCCTTGGAGTCTTATGGTATTACAAATGATGCAGGCAGATACAAATTGGCTTTAGCAAAAAACACTACATACAGTTTACAAGTGAGTTACATAGGTATGAAAACCTATACCGAAACAATTTCTACTCAAGAATTAGATTTGGAAAAAGATATTTCAATGATTACAGATAATACCTTAGATGCAATCGAACTTACTTATGAAATGCCAGTAACTGTAAAAGGCGATACATTGATTTATAATGCCGATTCTTTTAAAAATGGAACAGAACGTAAACTAGAAGATGTTTTAGAAAAACTACCAGGAATAGAAATAAATGATGATGGGCAGGTAGAAGTAGAAGGTAAAGTGGTTAACAAACTTATGGTAAATGGCAAAGATTTTTTTGATGGTGACACTAAATTAGCGACTAAAAATATCCCGTCTAATGCGGTAGATAAAGTACAGGTATTGAGAAATTATTCCGAGGTTAGCCAGTTAAATGGGGTTACTAATAATCAAGATAATGTTGCCTTAAACATTAAGCTTAAAGAAGGAAAAGAAAACTTTTGGTTTGGTAATGTAACTGCTGGAGGTGGCGCATCTCCTGATAGTGAATTGTATCTGGCGCAACCCAAACTATTTTATTATAGCCCTAAATTTAGTCTAAATTTTATAGGTGATTTAAACAATATTGGTGAATTAGCTCTATCGCGCCGCGACATTCGAGGCTTTGGTGGTGGTTTTAGGGCACCTAGCAGAAGTAGTGGTACAACTATAAATTTAGGTGATAACGGACTTAATTTCTTAACCACTCAAAATAATGCACTAGAAATAGAGAATAAACTCGCAGCGTCTAATTTTAGTTATTCTCCAAACAAGGCTTTAGACATCAGCGGATTTGCAATTTATAATAGCAGTCGCATATTATCTAAAGAAACGAGTTTTGTGCAATACACAGATTCCGATTTAGGAATTCCAGATGAAGCGACAGAGCAAAGTAGCAAGGAACGTTCTAATCAAGGGTTGTTAAAGTTAAGTGCTTCATATAAGCCGAATGTAAATAACCAATTAGACTATAATGTTTTAGGGCGTTTTTCAGAAGACATACAAAACCAAAATTTAATCTCTGATGTAGTACTCGGGAATACTATACAGTACGACGAAGTAACACCGTTTAGTATTAATCAGAATTTAAATTATTACTATACCCTTGACGAAAATAATATTTTTGCTTTTGAAGCACAGCATCTCATAAAAAATGAAGATCCGTTCTACAATGCGCTATTAGTAAACGACCCAGATAATGAAGATGTTTTCGATAACACAGCAGATGCCATTGGCTTTAATACAGCTTTAAATAATTATGATTTAGGACAGAACAGATTGATAAAGTCAAACCAGTTAGATGCGAAACTCGATTATTATAATATCCTAAATGCTAAAAGTAATATCAATTTCACTTTAGGAACGATTTTAAGCACTCAAGAATTCAATTCAAATATGTTTCAGTTTTTAGAAAACGATTCGCAATTAAATCCAATCCCAAACTTTAATGATGGACGAGTAACTAACGATACAGATTATAACTTTAGCGATATTTATTTGGGGCTTCATTATACCTTAAAAGCAGGTATATTTACATTTACTCCTGGGTTTTCTGTACACGCTTATTCAAATAAAAATAGTCAGTTTGGAGAAACGTATAAAGAGAATTTCTTTAGATTTTTACCAGATTTTGAGACGCGCCTTCAATTTAAAAAGAGTGAAAGTTTAACTCTTCGATATAACATGCGAAATCAATTTACCGATGTTACACGTTTAGCACAAGGGTTGGTGTTTAACAACTTTAATAGTATTCAATTTGGAGAACCCGAATTACAAAATGCCTTATCGCATAATGTAAGTTTGTTTTATAGTAGTTTTAACTTGTTTAATTATACAAATGTATTTGCGCGTGTATCTTACAATAAGAATATAGACCAGATTCGTGGATTAACAAATTTCGAAAATGTAATCCGAACAAGCACTTTTTTTAATTCAGATTTTGCAGATGAAAGTATCTCAGCAAACGGGCGCGTGCAACGTACATTTGGTAAACTAAGAGCAGGTCTTTCGGCCGATTTTAATTATAGTAAGATTAATCAATTTATCCAAGGACGTCAGTCTTTAAATGAGCGCTTTACACAAAGTTACAGACCAGAATTACGCACCAATTTTAGAGAAGCCCCCAATGTAAGAGTAAGATATCGTTACAGCGTTTCAGATAATAACCAAGGAACAAGCTCTACAAAGTTTGTTACTAAAGCACCATCAATAGATTTTGATGCCTACATCTGGAAATCGGTAACTTTTAAAACGGAGTATACGTATACCAATCAAGATGGTGGTTCGCAACCAGAGCAGACTTTCGAAACTTGGGATGCGTCGCTTGCGTATAGAAAAAACAGAGATGCCAAATGGGAATACGAAATAAAAGCAACCAACCTTTTAGATATAGATTCTAGAGCCAGAAACAGCGCGAATAATATTTCTGTTCTAAATTCAGAAACGTTTATACAACCACGTTTTGTTACTTTTAGGATTCGTTATGAGATTTAGGGGGTTCGTTTCGTTTATTGTTTAGTATAAGGCAAGTAGGATGGAAAGCAGGTGCTTATTTTTGAGTAAAAAAGAAACTTTAATACATCAAATGGCTATTATTACCTTATTAAGATGTTTGTCTACAGGCTTTCTGCGTTCTGATTAGTTTTAAGGATTGGCAGAAATATGTTTTTTTACAACTTTGTTAAGCTTATATGAATTGACTATAAGATTTGTAGTAACTGTCGAGAGTTATTTTATAAATCTTATTTGAAGGTTTAGTTTGAAATATTGATTTCTATTTTGTTCATAAACCTTACCAAATTTTAGCCTTGTTGAACTTGGATTGATGATTTTGGTATTTGCTAACAAATAATCTTCAAATTCATTTCTATTGTAAATGTGATAGCATAATATTTCGCCATCTTCTTTTATTACTAAATAACCTCCTGTTGTATCTAATTGACCAGTCCAAACAGTTGTTGGTACCATGCCTAAAGCAATGTCTGAAAGTAATCGCTTTATTTTGTAATTATAAAAAGAATGATTGTTGGATATATCAAAATTTAAAGGGTTTTTGGATTTAATAGTTTCGATTAAATCTATTAGCTTGTTAAATTTTGATGTACTGAAATTTATAATAATCTCGGATAAAATTTCAGGTAATAGGCTATCAATCAATGTTAGGTTATTATGAAAAATTGAACCTTCTGTCTTTTGAAAGTTTAGTGTCGCTCCATAAGCCAAGATCATTTTTACCCTATCTTGAATTTTACTTCGCGTATTTAAATTGTTTATTTCTTCTATTTGATTGTGAGATAGCTTTATTTCATCAATTCTGTATATAAAATTAGAGCCTTGTGAAGAATTGAAAAGAGTTGCTGGCTTTCCCAATTGTGATTTAATACTAAAACCTAATTCTGGTTTAGTTCCAGTTCTTTGGTCGTGAATGATAATCCTTATGTCGCTTTTTACTGAAGATTTAGCTTTGAGTGAATAACAGTTAAAGGAATTTAAGAAAAGTTCTATATCAGGAAAGGAGGATGTTGTTTCAGAAAAGGTCTTTAAATACTGCAATAATTGAGAAGCTAATTCTTTAAATTTTGATAAAGGAATCCTGAATTGTTGTTCATTACCACTAATAACAACTATGTCATTATCATAAGAGTATTCAAATGTTCCGTTAGATTCATCACGAAGAACTTTGATTATTGGAAAGATTAAAGATTCAAGTTTTTCCAAATCACTATTTCCAGCGAATAATTTTTTATCGCCAACGATTTTTAAAAGCGTATAAATTTCGCTCCATTCTCCAATATTCCCTTTTATCATTTGCGGTTAAGTTTCTCTATAATTTTTTTCGCTGTGGCTTGGATAGCGGGAACTGCAACTGAATTTCCGAATTGTTTATAAGCTTGTGCGTCTGATACTATAATTTTAAAATTGTCTGGAAACCCTTGGAGTCTAGCCCATTCTCTTGGTGTCATTTTTCTAATTCCTTCACGATTCACTTCTCCTGTAATATGAGTTACGGGAACAAAATTTGTTAATCTATCGTCTAAAACTAAATTTCGTTCTCTGCCCATACCGCCACAAACAACCGCATTTGCAGTTCCGTTATTGGGTATTATTTGGTAACCAAATCCATTACCTTTGCTTTCGTGGCGTGCTCGATGTTTTTTTAAAGTTTGAACGTATGTTGTAGATAGATAATATTTTACTGAAACTTCTTCCTGTTCTAAAATATCGTCTAAAATTGCATCTTTATTTGTTGGTTCAGGATAGTGGAAATCAGTTATTTCTAAATCTTTGCGGAATCCAATTATAAAAATTCTTTCACGATTTTGAGGAACTCCAAATTCTTTAGCATTCAATATTTGCGGTTCTGGCACGTAGTAGCCTAAATCTTCTCGAAGTACATTTAAAATAGTTTTTAGAGTTTTTCCTTTGTCGTGATTTCTTAAACCTTTTACATTTTCGAGGAATATTGCTTTTGGTTTTTTCTTTTTAATAATCTCTGCTACATCAAAAAACAATGTTCCACGAGTATCTTCAAATCCGCCACGTCTTCCAGCAATAGAAAAAGCTTGACAAGGAAAACCAGCACAAAGTACATCGAAATTGTCAGGGATATAACTTTTTGTCTTTTCTTTTGTAATGTCGCCAAATGGTATTTCGCCAAAGTTGGCTTTGTAAGTTTGTTTTGAATGTTTATCCCATTCGCTCGTAAACACGCACTTTCCTTCAAGGTTTTGAAGTGCCATCCTAAATCCCCCAATTCCAGCAAATAGGTCAATAAATTTAAATTTGGGTTTTTCAGGTGCTGGAAAAGGAACTGTTTTGTTTAAATCAAAAATTAAATATTGCAAAGCTTCTTCTGTAACCTTATAGGTAATTTCATTTGTTGGATATTCTTTTACAAGTATTTCCTTAACAAATGCAAGCGCATCTTTTTTGTAGAACTGCGAAACGCCGTTAATATGATTCTGCAAATAATGTGTAAAAGAAGCTGCTTTATAGTTATCTGGTTCAACTACTTTTGTTTCAAATAGTTGTTCGTTAATCTTTTCTATGTCAATTCTTTCTTTTGTCATTCCGAATCAAATTCAACTTCACAAGTTAAAAAAGATATGTTTTATTTATCTGTTTTATCTGTTTTTTTTGTTCACATTTTTTGAAGATAAAGTTGTTAAAACCTAAAGGTAGAAATAGCTCTTATATTTATTGAATGTTGGTTGACCAGATTCAAAATTAATGTGATACATTGATGCTAGCTTTCAGGTTGTAAAGAACTTTAATTGATATGATATTGTTTTAATACAGAAACAATTCTGATAGCTATGGGAACATTACAAGTAACTCATATAAGAATTGAACTAATATAGCAGAAATTTTTACAAAGTTAAGTTGGTATAATTAAAAAAGACTGTCTAAAAGGTGTCATTCCGAACAAAGTGAAGGAATCTTTTAAATTCAGATTTTTGATTATGAGATTACTTCGAAATCAAAATTGTCCTCGAATTAGTTAACTTCTATAGTAATGACGTATAATTGGTGCTTTTTAAACACCCTCTTTTTACGAGTTTATTTAAAGCTCAAAAGCTTCTTTTACCTTCTCAACATAATCCAACTTCTCCCATGTAAATAATTCTACATCAAGCGTTTTACTTTCACCATTAGGTTGGCTAAAAGTTTTAGAAACCACACGATTGCTACGTCCCATATGTCCATAAGCAGCAGTTTCGCTATAAATTGGTGAGCGTAGTTTTAAGCGGTCTTCAATAGCAAATGGGCGCATATCAAAAATCTTAGATACTTTCTCTGCTATTTCGCCATCGGTCATGTTAAAAGGACAAGTACCGTATGTGTCTACAAATATACCCATAGGTTCTACCACGCCAATGGCGTAACTTACTTGTACAAGAATTTCATCTGCTACACCAGCAGCAACCAAATTTTTAGCAATATGGCGTGTAGCATAAGCTGCACTTCTATCTACTTTACTTGGGTCTTTTCCAGAGAAAGCGCCACCACCATGAGCACCTTTTCCGCCATAAGTATCAACAATTATTTTTCGCCCTGTTAATCCAGTATCTCCATGAGGGCCTCCAATAACAAACTTGCCTGTCGGATTAATGTGATATTTAATATCATCATTAAATAATTTTTGAATAGACTCTGGAAGTTTAGCAACGACTCTAGGGATTAAAATATCAACAATATCTTTTCTGATTTTTGCAAGCATAGCATCGTCATCCGCAAAATCATCATGCTGTGTTGAAACTACAATAGCATCAATACGTTGTGGGATATTATCATCGCTATACTCAATAGTAACCTGACTTTTAGAATCTGGTCTTAAATAAGCGATAGCTTTATTTTTACGTCTTAAATCGGAAAGTTCTTTTAAAATTCTATGTGATAGATCTAACGCTAGAGGCATAAAATTTTCAGTTTCGTTAGTTGCATAACCAAACATCATCCCTTGGTCGCCAGCACCTTGTTCTTCTTTACTGCCTCTGTCAACACCTTGATTAATATCTTCAGACTGCTCGTGAATTGCAGAAAATACACCACAAGAATTACCATCAAACATATATTCACCTTTGGTATAGCCAATTTTGTTTATAGTATCTCTCGCAATTTTTTGAACATCTAAATAGGTATTCGATTTTACTTCGCCAGCAAGTACCACTTGTCCTGTTGTAACAAGTGTTTCACATGCGACTTTAGAATCTATGTCGAATGCTAAAAAGTTATCTATTAGTGCATCACTAATTTGATCTGCAACTTTATCTGGGTGTCCTTCAGAAACACTTTCCGAAGTAAATAAATAGGCCATTTTAATTTATTTTTTTGAGATTTGACGATAGCGTCTCAGGAAGTTTACACTGCCTTTAGCATTTTTTCTTGAGGTTGCAATCAGTCAAATCTTTCCTCATTATTATTAATCATGCAAAAGTAAAAAAATAAAAGAATATGAACGTCGATTTTTATTTTTTTCAAAAAAGAATAGGTGGTTTTAAAATAAATGTAAATATTTGTAGTGTTAAGATGAAAAAACAAATATTAAATATCGTTTCTATTAGTGTTGTTGTGATTATTTCACAGCGATAGGGAATGGTATTTTAAAACGAAAATAAATTTTAAAAGCCTTCCCAAAACGGAAGGCTTTTTTTATGGAATATTTTTTCAATTTTGGACATCATAAAAATAATCATTTAAACATTTGTTAATCAGTATTTTAAACTAATTTTTATAATGCTGAATTTAACCAAGGAATGCAGTAAAAAGTAGATTTAAGAATGTAATAATTTAATTTCGTAATCTTTTTAAGAGGTTTGTAGATTTTTCAAGCATATTCTTAAAAATGAAGAAAATAACCAACATTAAGGAAGATAGGCGAAATTTTTTGCAGTAAATATGAAGGAACTTAATAAACATAGTAAAAGACTAACACAGGATGAATCTCAACCAGCTTCTCAAGCCATGCTATATGCAGTGGGTTTAACGGATGAGGATATGAAGAAAGCTCAAGTGGGTATTGCTAGTACAGGTTACGACGGGAACCCTTGTAATATGCACTTAAATGGATTGGCAGCCGAAGTTAAGATTGAGTGTAAAATTGCAGATTTAGTTGGTTTAGGATTCAATACTATTGGGGTTAGTGATGGTATTTCTATGGGAACTTCTGGAATGAATTATTCTTTAGCCTCTCGTGATATTATTGCAGATTCTATTGAAACCGTTATGAATGCCCAAAGTTATGATGCGCTTATTTCTGTTGTGGGTTGTGATAAAAACATGCCAGGAGCCGTTATAGCTATGTTACGATTAAATCGTCCATCAATTATGATGTATGGCGGTACGATTGCATCTGGAAAATACAAAGGAAGAAAATTAAATATTGTTTCAGCTTTTGAAGCTTTAGGTCAAAAAGTGGCTGGTGAGATTGAAGAAGAAGAATATAGAGATATTATAAGAAGGGCTATTCCAGGAGCGGGAGCGTGTGGCGGTATGTACACAGCAAACACGATGGCTTCAGCAATAGAATGTATGGGGTTTGCATTACCTTATAACTCGTCTATTCCTGCTGAAAACCCAAATAAATTATCTGAAAGTGAAAGAACCGCTAGAGCAATAAAAAATCTTTTAGAGCTAGATTTAAAACCTCTAGATATTATTTCAAAAAAATCTATTGAAAATGCAATAGCATTGGTAAACGCTTTAGGAGGTTCTACAAATGCGGTACTACATTTTTTAGCCATTGCACATGCTGCTGATATTGACTTTACATTAGAAGATTTTCAACGTGTCAGTGATAGAACACCTTTAATTGCAGATTTAAAACCTAGTGGAAAATACTTAATGGAAGATGTTCATGGTGTTGGAGGAACTCCAGCAGTTATGAAATATTTACTCGATAATGGTTATTTACATGGCGATTGTTTAACGGTAACTGGAAAAACATTAGCAGAGAATTTAGCAGATGTTGAGCCACTTTCATTTGAAGAAGATAGTCAAGATGTTATTTATCCAAAAGATAAAGCTTTAAAGTCTTCAGGAAATTTACAGATTCTTTATGGGAATTTAGCTTCGGAAGGCGCTGTAGCAAAAATATCTGGAAATGAAGGGTTATTGTTTGAAGGAAAAGCAGTTGTTTATGATGGAGAACAAGCAGCAAACACAGGTATTTCAAATGGCGAAGTAGAGCGAGGAGATGTAGTCGTCATTCGGTATGTCGGTCCAAAAGGAGGTCCAGGAATGCCAGAAATGTTAAAACCAACCTCATTAATTATGGGTGCTGGTTTAGGAAAATCTGTGGCTTTAATTACAGATGGCCGTTTCTCTGGAGGAACTCATGGTTTTGTTGTGGGGCATATCACGCCAGAAGCACAAACAGGAGGAGCGATAGGTTTATTAAAAACAGGTGATAAAATTAGAATTAGTGCTGAAGATAACTCTATTAACGTGTTGCTTTCTGATGAAGAATTAGCAGAAAGAAAAGCACAATGGGTACAACCAGCGTTAAAGCACAAAAAAGGAATACTATACAAATATGCAAAATCGGTAGCATCGGCTTCACAAGGCTGTGTAACGGATGCATAACACATAAAATTTTTTCATTTCCGCGAAGGTGGAAATCTCAATAAAAGTGAGAATTATGAAAACACAAACAATAAATACGAAACAAGAAGTGGCAGAAAAAACACAACGTATATCAGGTAGCGAAGCTATAGTAAGAAGCTTAATGGCAGAAGGCGTTGATATTCTTTATGGATATCCAGGAGGAGCAATTATGCCTGTTTATGATGAATTATACAAATTTCAAGATAAAATTCATCACGTTTTAACACGCCATGAGCAAGGTGCTGCTCATGCAGCTCAAGGTTATGCTAGAATTTCTGGTAAAGTAGGTGTTGCTATGGCAACTTCTGGACCAGGAGCTACCAACCTAATTACAGGTATCGCTGATGCGCAAATAGATTCTACACCCTTAGTGTGTATTACAGGGCAAGTGCCATCACATTTATTAGGTAGTGATGCCTTTCAAGAAACCGATATTGTTGGAATTTCTACACCAGTAACGAAATGGAATTGCCAAGTTACTAAATCAGAAGATATTCCAGAGGCTATAGCAAAAGCATTTTACATTGCTAGAAGCGGAAGACCAGGGCCAGTACTTGTAGATATTACTAAAGATGCGCAATTTGGAGAGTTAGACTTTAAATATGAAAAATGTAAAGGGGTAAGGAGTTATTACCCTGTTCCAAAAACAAGTCAAGCATCTATTAACGCTGCTGCGGAATTAATAAATAATGCTAAAAAACCCATGATTGTTTGGGGGCAAGGGGTTATTTTAGGACAGGCTGAAGAGGAACTTAAAGCAGTTATTGAAAAAGCTGGAATACCTGCTGCTTGGACTATTTTAGGAGCTTCGGCATTACCAACATCACATCCATTAAATATAGGTATGGTTGGTATGCACGGTAATTATGCGCCTAATAAACTAACAAACGAGTGTGATGTGTTGATTGCTATTGGAATGCGTTTTGACGACCGTGTTACAGGCAGTTTAGATACTTATGCTAAACAAGCAAAAATTATTCATTTTGATATTGACCCTGCGGAAATTGATAAAAATGTAAAAACGGATGTCGCTGTTTTAGGAAATTCAAAAGAAAGCTTAGCAATGCTTTTTGATGCATTAAATGAAAATACTCATGAATCTTGGTTACAAGAATTCAAAAATTTATATACTATTGAATTTGAAAAGGTAATCAAAAATGACCTCCACCCTACAAAAGAAGGATTGACTATGGGTGAGGTATTGAAGCAAATAAATATTGAAAGTAAAGGAAATGCAGCTATTGTTTCAGATGTAGGACAACATCAAATGATTGCTTGTAGATACTCTGATTTTAATATCACTAAAAGTAATATTACTTCTGGTGGTTTAGGGACTATGGGGTTTGCACTTCCAGCAGCTATTGGAGCAAAAATGGCCGCACCAGAACGCGAAGTAGTTGCTATTATTGGTGATGGTGGTTACCAAATGAATATTCAAGAACTAGGAACCATTTTTCAGCAAAAAGCAGCTGTTAAAATTGTGGTGCTTAATAATGAGTTTTTAGGAATGGTACGCCAATGGCAACAGTTATTTTTCGATAAGCGTTATGCTTCTACCGAAATGACAAACCCTAATTTTGTAGCTATTGCTGAAGGTTATTATATAAAAGCTAGAAAAGTAATTAAGCGTGAAGAATTAGCAGATGCTGTAAAAGAAATGATGACTTCAAAAGAATCTTACTTTTTAGAGGTTTGTGTAGAAAAAGAAGATAACGTATTCCCAATGATTCCGTCGGGAGCATCGGTTTCAGATATCCGTTTAAGCTAAATTAAAAAAGACATGAACGAAGAGATAAAATCACTAACTATATCAGTATATACCGAAAATAATATCGGTTTATTGAATCGGATTTCCGCTATTTTTCAGCGAAGACATATCAATATAGAAAGCTTAACCACTTCTCAATCAGAGATTGACGGTGTTAATCGTTTCGTTATTGTTGTTAATGTTACAGAAACAAATGCTATAAAAATTGTTAAACAGATTGAAAAGCAAGTAGAAACAATAAAGGCTTATTGTCACACAGATGAAGAGACTATTTTTACTGAATCTTGCATGTTCAAAATAAAGTCTGATTTACTTTTTGATGAACCACAAATTCAAAATATAATAAAGGAAAGTGATTCTAATATAGTAACCGTAAATAAAGAATTTTTTGTACTTGAAAAATCGGGTAGAAGAAATGAGATTGAATCTTTACGTCGAGATTTAAACGTGTTTGGCATTATGCAATTTGTACGTTCAGGAAGAATTGCAGTAACAAAAGACGAAATGAAAATAACTGAAATGCTATCAGCATTCAATAACCAATAATTACAATTAAATAGAATGGGAAATTATTTTAACACACTATCTTTAAGAGATAAATTAGATCAATTATCGAAGTGTAGATTTATGGACGCTTCAGAATTTACAGATGGCGTAAATGCATTAAAAGGGAAGAAAATTGTTATCGTAGGATGCGGAGCTCAAGGTTTAAACCAAGGGTTGAATATGAGAGATTCTGGTTTAGATATTTCTTATGCATTGCGTGATGCTGCAATTGCAGAAAAACGTCAATCTTTTTTAAATGCTACAGAAAACGGATTTACTGTTGGTAATTATCAAGAGTTAATTCCTACTGCAGATTTAGTGTTAAATCTAACACCAGATAAGCAACATACAAATGCTGTAAATACCGTAATGCCTTTAATGAAAAAAGGAGCTACTTTATCGTATTCTCATGGTTTTAATATTGTTGAGGAAGGGATGCAAATTAGAAAAGACTTAACTGTAATCATGGTAGCACCTAAGTGCCCTGGTACAGAAGTAAGAGAAGAGTATAAAAGAGGATTTGGTGTACCAACATTAATTGCTGTTCATGAAGAAAATGATCCAGAAGGGAAAGGTTGGGCACAAGCAAAAGCTTATGCTGTTGCAACTGGTGGTGATAGAGCAGGTGTTTTAGCATCGTCTTTTATTGCTGAGGTAAAATCAGATTTAATGGGAGAGCAAACCATTCTTTGTGGATTGTTACAAACAGGGTCTATCCTTTGTTTTGATAAAATGGTTGAAGAAGGTATTGATGCTGGATATGCTTCAAAATTAATTCAATACGGTTGGGAAACGGTAACAGAAGGACTTAAATATGGTGGTGTCACTAACATGATGGATCGTTTGTCTAACAAGGCAAAAATTAAAGCTTTTGAATTATCTGAAGAGTTAAAAGATATCATGCGTCCGTTATTCCAAAAACACATGGATGATATTATTGAAGGGCGTTTTTCTGCAGGTATGATGGCAGATTGGGCTAACGATGATAAAGATTTATTAGGATGGAGAGCAGCAACTGCTGAAACGAACTTTGAGAAAACACCAGCTGGAGATGTTGAAATTTCAGAGCAAGAATATTATGATAATGGTGTCCTAATGGTAGCTATGGTAAGAGCAGGTGTTGAGTTAGCTTTTGAAGCTATGACTGACTCAGGGATTATTGATGCCTCTGCATACTACGAATCATTACACGAAACGCCACTTATTGCAAACACCATTGCAAGAAAGAAGTTATATGAAATGAACTCTGTAATTTCTGATACAGCAGAATACGGATGTTATTTATTTGATCATGCTTGTAAGCCTTTATTAACCGATTTCATGAAAACCATCAAAACAGATGTTATAGGAAAACCTTATGCAAAAGATAATGGCGAAGGTGTTGATAACGCTAAGCTTATTGAAGTAAATGCAGCTTTAAGAAATCATCCAGTTGAAAAAGTAGGTGAGTTTTTAAGAGCATCTATGACAGCAATGAAACCAATAGTATAGAACACAACTAAACTAAACTATATTTTTTAGAACCTGTCGGATTTTATTTTTGACAGGTTTTTTATTTAATAGAATTGGTATAACTTTTTTAGTAAATTATAAAAATATGAATCAGGAAAAACAATCCTATTTTCCTAGTATAGATGATGTAAAGGCTGCTGCTAAAACAATTAAAAACGTATCGGCAGTCACACCTTTAAGCTCTAGTTTACGATATTCAAAGCGCTTTAATGCAGATATTTTTTTTAAACGTGAAGATTTACAACAAGTACGATCGTACAAAATAAGAGGTGCTTATAATAAATTAAACTCATTAACTTCTAAGCAATCTGAGAGCGGTGTGGTATGTGCAAGTGCAGGGAATCATGCGCAAGGTGTTGCTTTGTCTTGTAAACTTTTAAAAATAAAAGGGACTATTTATATGCCTGCTCCAACACCAAACCAAAAGGTGGAACAGGTAAAAATGTTTGGCGAAGATTTTATTGAAATTAAATTAGAAGGAGATACGTTTGATGATGCATATCACGCAGCCATGTTAGAGTGTGAAAAATTAGGAAAAACATTTATACATCCTTTTAACGATGAAAAGGTAATTGAAGGACAAGCCACTATTGGTTTAGAAATTATACAACAATCAGAAACACCAATTGACTACGTGTTTTTAGCAGTTGGAGGAGGTGGATTAGCCTCGGGATTATCGACAGTGTTTAAGGAGCTGTCTCCAAGTACAAAAATTATTGGTGTTGAGCCAGAAGGTGCTCCGTCGATGACTGAATCTATTAAAAACAATAAAAATACAACATTAGAATCTATCGAAAAATTTATAGATGGTGCCGCAGTAAAACGTGTTGGCGATTTGAATTTTGAAATCTGTAAAGTGAATCTAGATGATATGATTACCGTTCCAGAAGGTAAAGTTTGCGAAACTATTTTAGAACTTTATAACAAAGATGCAGTTGTAGTTGAGCCAGCAGGTGCATTAAGTATTGCAGCACTAGATTTTTATGCTGATGAGATTAAGGGTAAAAAAGTGGTATGCGTTGTAAGCGGAAGCAACAATGATATTACTCGAACATCCGAAATAAAAGAACGTGCTTTATTATATGCCAATTTAAAACACTATTTTATTGTAAAATTTCCACAGCGAGCGGGTGCTTTAAAAGATTTTGTGGTCGATATTTTAGGAGAGAATGATGATATTACTTATTTTCAATATGCAAAAAAGACGAATAGAGAAAATGGATCGGCAGTAGTAGGGGTGCAATTAAAATCTGCCACAGACTTAGAGCCACTTATTGCTAAAATGATGGCTCATAATTTTTACGGAGATTATCTAAACGATAAGCCAGATTTATTTCAATTTTTAGTATAGTATATAGCATTTTGTCGCCTTTTTTTGGTAAGCTCTTCTACATCGTTTTCGTGTGTATTCTGTTGTTTATATTACGTTTGAGTCTTATTATAATTAGGTTTGTAGTAAATTAGTACTCTTAAATTTTCAGATTATGAAAAATACTTTTTTAGAAATTCCAGAAGAATATAAAATCAAATCACTTTTACATCAAAACACTTATTTAATTGATGGTGAATTAAAACAATGGAGCGGCGAAACAGCCGAAGTCTTTTCAACCATTTCATCAACAAAAGATTATAAACCAACGTTATTAGGAACGATTCCTCAGTTGGGAGAAAAGGAAGCAATGGATGCTCTTAATTCAGCAACATCAGCTTATGATAATGGGAAAGGTTTATGGCCAACTATGAAAGTAGCCGATAGAATTGCGTGTATGGAATCGTTTGTTGAACAAATGAAGACCAAGCGTCAAGAAGTTGTTAAGCTTTTAATGTGGGAAATAGGGAAAAATTTACCAGATTCTGAAAAAGAGTTTGATAGAACCGTAGATTATATTTATGATACAATTGAAGCTTATAAAGAAATTGACCGAGGTTCAGCAAAGTTTGAAAAAAATGGTGGTGTTTATGCACATATTCGTAGAGGACCACTAGGAGTTGTATTGTGTTTAGGGCCTTATAATTATCCGCTAAATGAGACTTTTACATTGTTGATTCCAGCTTTAATTATGGGAAATCCAGTAATTTTTAAGCCTGCAAAAATAGGTGTATTACTTATTTTACCATTATTAGAAGCATTTCAAAGTAGTTTTCCAGAAGGTGTTGTAAACATAGTATATGGTCGTGGTCGTGTGCTAGCAACTCCAATTATGAAGTCTGGTAAAATAGACGTATTGGCATTAATCGGGAATAGTAAATCTGCAAATGCATTGCAAGCACAACACCCAAAAGGAAATAGATTGCGTATGGTTTTAGGCTTAGAAGCCAAAAATCCAGCAATAGTATTGCCAGATGCCGATTTAGATTTAGCAGTTGAAGAATGTATAGCAGGAACATTATCTTTTAACGGACAACGTTGTACTGCACTTAAAGTATTGTATGTGCACGAATCTGTTGTTGAAGAATTTAATAGAAGATTTTCGTATAAAGTAGATCAGCTTAAATTCGGTAACCCTTGGGAAGAAGGAGTTAAATTAACACCATTACCTGAAGAAGACAAACCAGAATATATTCAAGAATTAATTGATGATGCTAAAGAAAAAGGAGCTAAAGTATTGAATATTAAAGGAGGTGAAACTACCAATAATTTTATTTTTCCTGCGTTATTGTATCCAGTAAACAAGGAGATGCGTGTTTTTAAAGAAGAACAATTTGGACCTGTAGTACCTATTGTTTCTTTCTCAGATATTGAAGAACCTCTCGATGATATGGCAGAATCGAATTATGGACAACAAGTAAGTTTATTTGGTAAAAATGTAAATACGCTATCTCCATTAATAGATACTCTAGTTAATTTAGTTTGTCGTGTTAATCTAAATAGTTCATGCCAAAGAGGACCAGATGTATATCCCTTTACAGGTAGAAAGGATTCAGCATATGGAACTTTGAGTGTTCATGATGCATTGCGTTCCTTCTCTATAAGAACTTTTGTAGCATCAAAAGATAATGCATATAATAATGAGATTTTAAGTGAATTACTTGAAAAAAAGACTTCTAATTTTATTAGTACAGATTATATTTTGTAAATAGAATTCACTAGATTTATTGCAGAAATTTATAAAATATGAAAACACTTAGAATTATAGTTTTAGCCATTTTTTCAATAACGGTAATAGGTTGCGGAGGAAAAGAAGAAAAGAAAAAAGAAGGATTTAGTTACGAGAAAAAATCTGAGGTTTCAAAAAAAGCAGAAAGCAATCCAAATGATGTTATCATAACATCAAATGATGCGATGCAATTCAATAAAAAAGAAATCAAGGTTAAAGCTGGTCAAAAAGTTAAGTTA
Source organism: uncultured Algibacter sp. (assembly GCF_947487605.1). Lineage (GTDB taxonomy): Bacteria > Bacteroidota > Bacteroidia > Flavobacteriales > Flavobacteriaceae > Algibacter_D. The sequence continues at coordinate 65,448 of NZ_CANKXK010000003.1, read as the reverse complement.
ACGTTGAAGCATATTGGAAAACTCGATGTTAATGTGATGGGACATAATATCGTAATTCTTAAAAAAGGTGTTGATTTAACAGCTTTTGCAGCTAAAGCAGCAACACAAAGAGATAATAAGTATATACCAAAAAACTCAGAAGATATTATTGCGCATTCAGATTTAATTGGAGGCGGGCAAGTATCGGTTGTTGAGTTTGATGCTCCAGAGGCAGGAACTTATGAATTTTTATGTAGTTTCCCAGGACATTCTGGTTTGATGAAAGGTAAGTTTATTGTAGAATAAACGCTATTTTAAAATTAAAAGAGGCGGTAAAGTTTAGACTCTACCGTTTTTTTTATGCAAAGTTTTAGCTAAAAGTATATGCTTCTAAATTTGTAGCTTTACAGCTAGCAACATTTAAACATAAGTTATGGTCTATGGAGAAGCTTCAAAAAAACGAAGAATAATTAGCTTTGTTTTATTCGTTTTGTTCTTGCTTTTTGCCTACTTACAATTAAATGACCCAGACCCTTTGCTATGGGTTAGCATATACCTCTTAATAGCATTATTGATGCTGGTTTCTAATTATAAAACAATTCCTAAAATAATCTTATGGGGTATTTTAGTAGCACTTTTACTGTATGCTTCAACCTATTTTTATTTTGTGGTTGACTGGTTGCAAACTGAAAACAAAAATGAGCTTTTCGGGGAAATGGTTTATGAAAAATCTTATTTAGAAGGTACACGCGAATTTTTAGGCTTACTTATATCGGCTATAGCCGTGGTGTATTTGCTGAAAAAATAATACTAATAGCACTCCAAGGCTTATTGTATTTTACTATTTATGGCACGGTTTTTATATCAAAAGGTGTAATTATTAAATTTTTTAAAACAAAATCATCTAAAAATCGAGATTTCAATAATTTTTATCAAAAAATCCTGTGTAAACAAGGCTTTTTTAAAAATAAGTTTTAGTTTTACATAATGAAAAATTCAAAAAATAAAATACGTTTTACTACACCCGGTTTGCCCGTGCGCTGTCGCCGTCGCTTCTAATAGTCAGATAAGTAAACCAAAAACGTAATTTTAATTTTTCAAAAAGTGTCCAATTTTTTTATCATAGCATTACAAAATAAAGTTAATTCATCAATTAACAACAGTTCTATTATGCGTCGTCGTTTTCCTCGTCGCCCGTAAGGGTATGTCTAAATTTTATTGAACTAGGTGAGTCCAGTTCAGCATTCAAAAAAAAATCAAAACAATTATATTTATTAAATTAGGAAAATGAAGGTTGTAATAGCCGATAAATCACATATTAAATACGCAGAAGCTATCTGCGATACCATTGCATCTTCTGCACAGGTACGTGGTACTGGTATTGCTAGACGTACACCTGAATATGTTGCTTCAAAAATGGAAAATGGTAACGCTGTTATAGCTTTAGATAATGGTAAGTTTGCTGGATTTTGCTATATAGAAAAATGGGGTCATGGTAAATTTGTAGCCAATTCAGGATTAATTGTGCATCCAGATTATAGAGGTAAAGGTTTAGCGAAAAAAATAAAGCTTAAAGTTTTTGAGCATTCTAGAAATAAATTCCCAAATGCGAAAGTGTTTAGTATTACCACAGGGCCTGCTGTAATGAAAATGAATAGCGATTTAGGGTATAAACCAGTTCCGTTTTCAGAATTAACAGACGACCAAACCTTTTGGGATGGCTGTCAAACTTGTAAAAATTATGATGTTTTGACACGCACTAACAGAAAAATGTGTTTGTGTACAGGAATGCTATACGACCCAAATGCAAAGAAAGAAAAGATAAAACCTATAAAGGAAAAGACTTTTAAAAGATTAAAGAAAATTAAAGAAGCATTGTTTCTAAAAAAAGATAAAAAATAAATTATCGCTTTCGCGGAAATGAAAAAATAATAAAAAATGAAAAAATTAGTAATTGCTTACAGTGGCGGACTTGATACATCGTATTGTGCAGTAAGTTTGTCAAAGGAATATGAAGTTCATGCGGTAAGTGTAAATACAGGTGGATTTACAAATGATGAAATAAAACATATAGAAAGTAACGCTTATAAAATGGGGGTTACTACCTATAAAAATATTGATGCGGTAGCAACGTTTTACCAAAAAGTAGTGAAGTATTTAATATTTGGAAACGTATTAAAAAACAGTACATACCCACTTTCTGTAAGTGCAGAACGTATTATACAAGCTATTGAAATTATAGAATACGCTAAAAGTATTGATGCAGAATATATTGCCCACGGTAGTACTGGTGCTGGAAACGACCAAGTGCGTTTTGATATGATTTTTCAAACATTGGCATCAAATATTGAGATTATTACGCCAATAAGAGACCAAAAATTAACAAGACAGGAAGAAATTGATTATTTAAAATCTGAAGGGATTGATATGCCTTGGGAAAAATCGAAATACTCTGTTAATAAAGGCCTTTGGGGAACTAGCGTTGGTGGTGTTGAAACGTTAGAGTCTGAAAAGCCTTTACCAAGTGAAGCGTATCCGTCTCAATTAGAAAAAGAAGGTGAAGAAAAAGTGACATTAACTTTTAAAAATGGTGAATTTGTTGCGCTAAACGGTGAAGAACAAGCACCTGAAGTTAATATTGAAAAGTTAAATGACATCGCTTCTGCTTATGCTATTGGTAGGGATATTCATGTTGGAGATACCATTGTAGGTACTAAAGGGCGCGTTGGTTTTGAAGCTGCGGCGGCTCTAATTACTGTAAAAGCACATCATTTGTTAGAGAAACATACTTTAACAAAATGGCAATTACAACACAAAGAATATTTGTCTAGTTTCTATGGGATGCATTTACATGAAGGGCAGTATTTAGATCCTGTAATGCGTGATACTGAAGCTTTTTTACAAAGTTCTCAAAAAATGGTTTCTGGTGATGTTGTGGTATCTTTAAAACCGTATCATTTTTCTTTAGATGGCATTGTATCAGAACATGATTTAATGTCTAGTAAGTTTAGTACTTATGGTGAAGAAAATAAAGCGTGGACTGCCGATGATGCTAAAGGATTTATTAAGATAATTGGAAATCAAAATAAAATTTATAGACAAGTAAACTCTTAGTTGTTTTGAGACCTGCGAGGTTTTAAAAACCTTGTAGGTCTGGAAACTTTAGTAAGTAGATAAAAATGAAAACATTTTAGTCATATTTCGACAGAGGAGAAATCACATAATTTAAGCAGCGCTATATTATGAGATATCTCAATCGAACCTCATTTCGATATGACATTAATTGAATAAAAGATGGGAAAAATAAAAGTTGGAATTATTGGAGGTGCAGGTTATACCGCTGGAGAGTTAATTAGATTATTAATTAATCATCCTGAAACTGAAATTGATTTTGTGTTTAGCACATCCAATGCGGGTAATACTATTAGTAAAGTACATCAAGATTTAGTAGGGTCGTTAAATTTGAAATTTACAGATACCGTAAATCCAGATGTAGATGTTTTGTTTTTATGTTTGGGTCATGGGAATTCGGTTAAGTTTTTATCTGCTAATTCGTTTTCGGATACTACAAAAATTATCGATTTAGGAAACGATTTTAGATTGGAAGCCGATAAGGTTTTTGAGGATAAAACGTTTGTTTATGGTTTGCCAGAGTTAAATAAGGAAGCCATTGTTAGTGCCAAATATATTGCGAATCCTGGGTGTTTTGCTACGGCAATCCAATTGGGGTTATTACCATTGGCAGATGCAGGTTTAATAAACAAAGATGTGCATATTAATGCAGTTACTGGTGCTACAGGAGCAGGAACATCATTATCTGCAACGACGCATTATACGTGGCGAGATAATAACTTTTCGTATTATAAACCGTTTACGCATCAGCATTTAGGGGAAATCAATCAATCGGTTAATCAATTGCAAAGTGGTTTTTCTTCTGAAATTATTTTTATGCCAAATAGAGGTAATTTTTCTAGAGGGATTTTTGCTACGATTTATACCGATTTTGAAGGAACAGTTGAAGATGCCAAAGCCATTTATAAATCGTTTTATAAGGATGCTAAATTTACATTTGTATCGGACGATTTTTTACACATGAAACAGGTAGTAAACACCAATAAGTGTTTGGTACATTTACATAAACACAATGGTAAATTATTAATTACAAGCACGATTGATAATTTATTGAAAGGAGCTTCTGGACAAGCGATTCAGAATATGAATTTAATGTTTGGTTTGGAAGAAACCATAGGGTTAGGATTGAAGGCAACGTATTTTTAGCCCCACTATTCTTCCCCTAATAGGAGGAATGGATTATTGTTAGACCTGTTAGGTTTTTAAAACCTGACAGGTCTGTAAAAAGTTTGAGTAAGCACATAACAGTGGTGCGTTAGCGATTGTAGTGGATAGCCCACAGCGAGGCACGAGCGAGGACTTGGAACGTAAAGCGCGACCCCTTGTGGGTAACGCCCAAAAAATAAATAAAAAGAGTTTTATTATGAAAATAGCCATTATTGGAACTGGGAATTTAGGGAGTTCGATTGCAAAAGGACTTATTGGTAATGAATCGTTTACGTCGTTGTATTTGAGTGATAGAAATACGAAGGCGGTGAAACGTTTTGAAACGGTGGATAATGTTTCGATTACGAGTGATAATGAATTGGCGGTGGAGCAATCGGATATTGTGATTTTTGCTTTACAACCCAAGCATATTGATGGTGTTTTGGAAAGTGTAAAATCTAAGGTGACTGATAATCATATTATCATGTCGGTTGCGGCAGGTGTGGATACTGTTAGGATTGAGAATATTTTAGGTGCCGATAAAAATATTATTAGAGTGATGCCAAATACGGCGATTTCGATTGGGAAATCTATGACGTGTATTGCGGCAAATAAAACGGGACAAGATAAAGTGCCATTGGCTGAGGCGATTTTTAATCAGCTAGGAACGACTATGGTGATTCCTGAGGATTTGGTGCAAGCGGCTACGGTAATTTGTGCTAGTGGTATTGCTTTTTGGATGCGCCTTGTGCGTGCGACTACTCAAGGGGCTATTCAGTTGGGTTTTGAGGCTGAAGAAGCGCATGAACTGGCAGTACAAACCTGTTTTGGTTCGGCGAGTTTATTGATAGAATCTGGAAGACATCCAGAGCAAGAAATTGATAGGGTAACTACGCCAAGTGGTTGTACTATTGAAGGTTTAAACGAAATGGAACACCAAGGATTGAGTTCGGCTTTAATTCAAGGTATTGTGGCTTCGTTTGAAAAAATTAATCAATTAAAAAAGAGTTAAAAATGCCATTATTTGACGTTTATCCATTATATAATGTAACCCCAGTTTCGGGGAAAGGTATTCATGTTTATGATGACAAGGGTACCGAATATTTAGACCTTTACGGGGGGCATGCTGTAATTTCTATTGGGCATGCACATCCTAATTATGTGAAGGCAATTACAAACCAAGTTGAAACTTTAGGGTTTTATTCTAACGCGATTCAGAATCCGTTACAAAAGCAATTGGCTGATAAGTTAGAAGATTTATCGGAGTGTAAAGACTACGAGTTGTTTTTATGTAATTCTGGCGCTGAAGCCAACGAAAATGCTTTAAAATTAGCATCATTTAAAACAGGAAAGAAACGTGTTGTTGCTTTTAGTAATGGGTTTCATGGGCGTACATCGGCAGCTGTAGCAGCCACCGATAACAAAAATATTATAGCACCCATTAATGCGCAACAGGCAGTTACAATTTTACCGTTAAATGATATTGAAGGGGTTAAAACAGAACTTGAAAAAGGAGATGTTTGCGCTGTTATCGTGGAGTTTATTCAAGGTGTTGGCGGTTTAGATCAAGGGTCTGCTGAGTTTTTTGAAGCAGTTGATAAGCTGTGTAAAGCAAATAATACCATGTTCATCGCTGATGAAATTCAGTGTGGTTATGCGCGTTCGGGTAAATTCTTTGCGTTTCAGCATTGCAAGGTTACGCCAGATATTATTTCTTTGGCAAAAGGCATGGGGAATGGGTTTCCTATTGGAGGGGTTTTGATTCACCCAAGTATTGAGTCTAAATACGGGATGTTAGGAACCACTTTTGGTGGTAACCATTTAGCTTGTGCTGCTGGTTTAGCGGTTTTAAACACGATTGAAGAGGAGAGCCTTCTTGAAAACACAAATGCGATGTCTGAGTATTTCTTTGCTGTGGCGAAAACCATTCCGCAGATAAAAGAAGTTAAAGGTAGGGGCTTAATGCTAGGTTTAGAATTCGATTTTGAAGTGGGCGATTTACGCAAAGATTTAATTTACAACTATCATATGTTTACAGGAGGTGCAGCGAATAAAAAGCTGTTAAGAATATTACCACCTTTGAATATTGAAAAACAACATATAGACCAATTTTTTGAAGCTTTGAAGAAGGCTTTGAAATAATAAAAACAAGTCGTTTAGTTATTTCGACGAAAGGAGAAATCGCATAATTAGCTTAGAAGAGTAGCTAAACTGAAGACTGTTAACTGAAGACTAAAAAAAACTATGAACACATTATTATCTATAGAAACTAGAAACGCCGTTTTATTAAAAATGGCTGTGCTTTTAGAACAAGAACGTCAAGCATTAATTGCTATCAATAAATTAGATTTAGACGCATATAATGGCGATGATATTTCGATGTTTGATCGTTTAAAAGTTGATGATTCTAAAGTTGATGAAATGATTAAAGCGGTAACACATTTAGCATCTCAAGAAGATCCTGTTGGTGTAGAACGTTTTAGTTTTAAGCATGATAATGGGATGCAGGTTTATAACAAAACCGCATCGTTTGGTACAGTATTAATTATTTACGAATCTAGACCAGATGTTACGGTTGAAGCTGCAGGTATTGCTTTTAAATCGGGGAATAAAATATTATTAAAAGGCGGTAAAGAATCGTTGCGTTCTAACTTAAAAATTGTGGAGCTTTGGCACCAAGCGTTGAAAGAAGATGATGCATCAACGGATTGGGTAGAGTATTTACAATTTAATAGAACAGAAACACAGGCCTTTTTAGAAAAACCAACACAAAAGGTAGATTTAATTGTACCTCGTGGCGGAGAAAGATTAATTGCTTTTGTGAAAGAACACGCTACGTGCCCGGTGATAATTAGTGGTCGTGGTAACAACTTTGTGTACGTTCATAAAGAAGCTGATTTAGATATTGCTGTTGATGTGATTATGAACGGAAAATCAAAAATATCGGCTTGTAATGCGGTAGATAAGGTGTTGATTGATGAAAACCTTCCAAATAAAGAAGCTTTTGTGAAATCTTTAATTTCGAAATTAAAAGCATTTAAAATTGAAGTTTTAGGAGATAAAACCATTTCAAAGGATAATGCACTTGAAGCGATTACATCTGATGATATTTGGTACGAAGAGTTCTTAGATTATAAAATTCTAATTGGAGAAATAGGGTCTAATCAAGAGACTATTGCGATGATTAATAAGTACTCGGGGGGGCATTCTTCATCTATAATAACCAGTAATGAAGCCGAAGCGAAATTATTTATGGAAAATGTAGATACTGCTGCTGTGTATCATAATGCATCTACACGTTTTACAGATGGTGGACAATTAGGATTAGGAGGCGAATTAGCTATTAGTACTGATAAATTACACCAACGCGGACCAATTGGTTTACAGCATTTGGTAACAAATAAATGGTATGTTCATGGCAACGGACAAATACGTTAAATATACACTCTATAATGAGCATTTTAAATAAGCTGGAGAGGTTTTAAATAATGAAGAAAAAACGCATATTATTAAAAGTAGGTTCTAATACCTTAACTAAAGAAACGGATAATATTTCTAGAGGTAAGATTGAAGATATGGCGAGTCAGATTGCAAAACTTCAAGATACTTATGAGTTTATAATTGTGAGTTCTGGAGCTATTGCGATTGCTAAACAGTTTGTGAAATTGGAAAGCAAACAAAAAGAAGTTTTTGTAAAACAAGCTTTGGCTTCTATTGGTCAACCGCATTTAATACGCATATATCAAGAGATTTTTAGGGAGTATGGCTTATTGACATCTCAATGTTTATTATCGTATTCAGATTTTGAAAAGGAAGAAAGTAGAACAAATATTAAGAATACCATTAAAGTCTTAGTAAACAATAGTTATATCCCGATTATCAATGAAAATGATACGGTTGCCACTGATGAAATTAAGTTTGGAGATAATGATAAGTTAGCAGCTTTAACCAGTTCACTTTTAGATGTTGATTTGTGTGTGATTGCAACTAATACAAACGGTATTTATACCAAAGCGTCCTTGGAGAATGGTGAGCCAGAGACTATTAAAGTTGTTGAGGATTTAGAAGCTTTAAAAGCACAAGTTGTCAATTCTAAATCGTCACATGGTAGTGGAGGTATGAAATCGAAGATTGAAGCAGCAGCAGTAACTAAAGATGCTAATATTGAAACATGGATAGTAAACGGTTTGGAAGATAATTTCTTAATTAATGCTTTAGAAGATAAAGTCGCGTTTACTAAAATAAAATAAGTTACCTGCAAGGTTTTAAAAACCTTGTAGGCTTTATAAATTAACCGAGTTGAGACCTGATTAGGTTTTTAAAACCTGACAGGTCTGGAAAATTAGATAATAAAAATGAAACATTACACGTCCATAAACGACATTGACGATATCAATTCTTGGATAGAAGAAGCAAAAAATCTAAAAGCAAATCCGTTAAAGGATATTGAATTAGGAAAAGACAAAACCTTAGGTTTGTTATTCTTTAATTCTAGTTTGCGTACCCGTTTAAGCACGCAAAAAGCAGCTTTAAATTTAGGAATGAATCCTATTGTAATGAATGTTTCTGGTGATGCTTGGGGTATTGAGTTTGGAGATGGCACGGTAATGAACGGGAATACTGCTGAACATATTAAAGAAGCAGCAGCAGTAGTCTCTCAGTATTGTGATATTATAGCGGTAAGAGCATTTCCAACATTAACGGATAAAGTTAAGGATGAGAGTGAGCAGGTTATGAATGCGTTTAAAAAATATGCATCCGTACCTATTGTAAATATGGAAAGTGCTACAGGACATCCGTTACAAGGTTTAACTGATGCACTTACTATTTCAGAACATGCCAAAGTCGAAAAACCAAAAGTAGTATTAAGTTGGGCGCCACATGTAAAAGCATTACCACATGCTGTAGCAAATAGTTTTATACAAGCCATGCAAAAAATGGATGTGGAATTTGTGGTGGCTAATCCTGAGGGTTATGATTTAAATCCTGAAATTACAGGCGATACAAAAATTTATCACAATCAAAGTGAAGCGTTTAAAGATGCGGATTTTGTTTATACCAAAAACTGGAGTTCTTATGAAGATTACGGAAAAGTGAATAACACCGACCCGAATTGGATGATTACTAAAGACAAAATTGGAGAAGCTAAATTCATGCATTGTTTACCAGTAAGACGAAATGTAGTTGTTGAAGATGCCGTTTTAGATACCAATAGTTCGTTGGTTATTGAGCAAGCAAATAACAGAACCTATGCAGCGCAATTGGTGCTTAAAAAAATATTGAAAAATATAGATAACTAGTAGTTAGACCTGTCAGGTTTTTAAAACCTGACAGGTCTAAAATAGAAACTAAATGGAAAAATTAAGTATCGTAAAAATAGGCGGAAACATCATTGAAGATGACACATCTTTAAATGCATTCCTAAAATTATTTTCTAATTTAGAAGGCAAGAAAATTTTAGTACATGGCGGCGGAAAACGAGCAACGTACGTAGCTTCCAAATTAGGTATAGAATCTAAAATGATAGATGGGCGACGCATTACCGATGCCGATACTTTAGAAGTTATTACTATGGTTTATGGTGGTTTGGTAAACAAAAATATGGTTGCAAAATTACAAGCTTTAAATACCAATGCCATTGGTTTAACAGGAGCAGATGTTAATAGCATCAAATCTGATAAAAGACCAGTAAAAGAAATCGATTTTGGATTTGTAGGAGATGTAAAAAACGTAGCTTATAATGCAATCGATAAATTAATTCAAGCTGATTTTACGCCAGTATTTTGTGCGATTACCCATGATGGAAACGGACAATTATTAAACACCAATGCAGATACTATTGCATCACAAGTTGCTGTTGGTATGAGCGCATTGTATGAAACCTCAATTTACTACTGTTTTGAATTGAATGGTGTTTTAGAAGATATTAACGATAAAAACTCGGTAGTAAAACATATCAACGCTAATACCTATCAGGAGTTGTTAGATAAGGGCATTATTGCAGACGGTATGTTGCCAAAGTTAGAGAATTGTTTTGATGCTCTACGTGGTGGTGTGACTACTATAAACATGGGGAACACCTCCATGTTAACTCAAGAAAACGATAATTTCACAAAAATAACCTTGTAAATGGGACTAGAGAAATTAACAACGAATGCTATTGCGCTTTTAAAGAAGTTGATTGAGACCCAATCATTTTCTTCAGAAGAAGCACCAACAGCAGTACATATTGAGGATTGGTTTACGCGTTATAATATCGATTTTAAACGCACAAAAAACAATGTTTGGGCAGTTAATAAATATTTTGAAGAAGGCAAACCCACTTTGTTGTTGAATTCACATCACGACACGGTAAAACCAAATTCAGCCTACACCAAGGACCCATTTAAAGCCATTGTTGAAGATGGGAAATTATATGGCTTAGGAAGCAACGATGCAGGAGGGTGTTTGGTGTCTTTAATCGCAACCTTTACCCATTATTACAATCACGAAAATTTAAAATATAATTTAGTTATTGTCGCTTCCGCGGAAGAAGAAAGCAGTGGTCCAAACGGGCTAAATAGTATGTTGCCTATTATTCCAAAGATTGATGTCGCTATTGTTGGAGAACCAACCTTGATGAATTTGGCGGTTGCCGAAAAAGGCTTAGTAGTTTTTGATGCAGTCATAGATGGTACACCAAGTCATGCTGCACACCCGAACGATAATAATGCAATTTACAATACAATTGAAGCTTTACAATGGTTTAAGGATTTTAAATTTGAAAAAGGGTCTGAAGCTTTAGGAGATGTTAAGTTAACCGTTACACAGATTAATGCAGGAAATCAGCATAATGTAGTGCCTGGTCATGTCGATTTGGTAATCGATGTTCGTGTAAATGACGCTTATAGTAATACTGAAATTGCTGAAGTTTTACAAGAAAACGCTCCAGTAACCAGTATTACACCACGTAGTCTAAGATTAAATTCATCATCCATTCCAATGGATCATGATTTAGTAAAAGCAGGTCTTGCAATGGGAAGAACAAGTTATGGATCCCCAACATTATCAGACCAAGCAGTATTATCTTGTCCGAGTTTGAAATTAGGACCTGGAGATAGTACACGTTCGCATTCGGCAGATGAATATATTTATGTAAATGAAATAGAAGAAGGCATAGAAATTTATGTGGAGTTGTTGAATCGGGTTATAGTTTAACAGTTCTGTCATTCCTAGTAAGGTAGGAGTGCAAAAAGAAAATAAGATTAATAAAATAGACCTGTCAGGTTTTTAAAACCTGACAGGTCTGGGGAAATAAAAACTCTTAGAAGGTTTTTAAAACCTTGTAGGTATAAAATAAAACTAATTAAAAATGAAAGTAGAGATTTCTGCTTTCGCAGAAATTTATGAAACTCTGGGACAAAGGCATATCAATAGATAAAAAAATAGAACAATTTACTGTTGGCAACGATAGAGAAATTGATATTCATATTGCAAAATACGATGTTATTGCATCAAGAGCGCATGCAAAAATGCTTCAAAAAATCGGGATTATTTCTGTTGAAGAATTAGTCGATTTATTAAGCGGATTAAAAGTTTTAGAAGAACAAATTGAAAACGGAACATTCGTTATTGATGCCCAATTTGAAGATGTGCATTCTAAAATAGAATTCGAATTAACTAAAAGTCTTGGTGAGGTTGGAAAAAAGATTCACACCGCACGTTCTAGAAACGACCAAGTTTTAGTGGCTTGCCATTTATATTATAAAGAGAACTTAGGTCTTGTAAAAGACAAGACAAGAACACTTTTTAACACGCTTTTAGATTTAGCAGACACCTATAAAGATAAAGTTTTGCCAGGATATACACACTTACAAGTGGCTATGCCATCGTCATTCGGATTGTGGTTTTCAGCTTATGCAGAACTTATGATTGACGATGTTTATATGCTAGACGCCGCCATTAAAACGGTAGATCAAAACCCATTAGGTTCTGCTGCTGGTTACGGAAGTTCATTTCCAATAGACAGAGAATTAACCACCAAAGAAATGGATTTTGCAACCTTAAAATATAATGTGGTTGCGGCACAAATGGGGCGTGGAAAAAACGAACGTACCATTGCTGCTGCTTTAGGAGGTTTAGCAAATACTTTAGCACGTTTTGCTATGGATACATGTTTGTATATGAGTCAGAATTTTGGATTTATTTCTTTTCCAGATGAGCTAACTACTGGTAGTAGTATTATGCCACATAAAAAGAATCCAGATGTGTTTGAACTTATTCGAGGGAAGTGTAATAAAATACAAGCCTTACAGCATGAAATGGTTTTAATTACTAACAATTTGCCTAGTGGTTATCACAGAGATTTTCAATTGCTGAAAGAAAACATGATTGCTGCTTTTGAAGAGTTAAAAGACATCTTAGATATTTTTAATTTTTCAATTCAACAAATTATTGTGAAGGATGTCGATATTCATGATGATAAATATAAATATCTATTTACTGTAGATAATATAAACACATTAGTTGTAGAAGGACAATCGTTTAGAGAAGCCTACCAAAAAATTGGCGGACAAGTACAGGATGGTACTTATGTTCCAGATACCTCTAAAAAACATACCCATGTTGGGAGTATTCATAATTTGAGTTTAGATAAGATTAAGGAGAAGTTTCCTAAATAACGTGAGTTCGACATAAATTTCATCAAATAAATTGCATTTATAATTCTGAAAAATAGTGTTTTGTCATATCGACAGAGCGAAGAATGAGCGACGAGATATCTCAATTTAATGAGATTCCTCCTCGATTGCTCCGCAATATACTTTCAATCAAAACATGTTTTGATTTCAGTAGCGTTCGGAATGACACAATTTTATTACTAAAATATTTAAAACATTGTAAATCAATGTTTAGTATGTCGAACTCACGTTAAATAGCAATTTAGATGACTTTATCTAGACATTAAGCGAATCTAAAATTTCACATTAGGGGTTATAATAAAAATCTTTTTAGTGAGGGACGAGTAAAAAAATTGTAATGTAAAACCCGACCAACTGTCTTGAGTGAAGTAGAAGGGTATAGTAACCTGCCTACTGGCAGGTAGACGTTCAAATTTAAAAACATTAAAAAAGCACATCGGTTAAAATGCGCTTTTACTGGACTCCAAAAAGTTTAGTTTATTTGGTGACTAACTCAAAATAATTAAATAATCGTGGACTGTCCTAAATGTATATTTGTAAAATTTAAATTTGTTTCTTCTGGGTTATTTATATAATCTTCAATAAAATCGCCCACTTTACTGGTTGAAATATTATCGTATTTCGTATTTAAATCTGGTGTTGTAATTTGAAGTTTCAACGATTTGTCTACTGCCTTTCTAATAAGTGATGCTTCATCATCTAATCCAAAATGGTCTAATAACATCGCTGCCGATAAAATGGAAGCAATTGGGTTTGCAATGCCTTTGTTGGCTGCTTTAGTATAGGCACCGTGAATAGGTTCGAACATGGCATATTTATCGCCATGTGATGCTGATGCTAGTAATCCAATAGAGCCTACAATTACGCTTGCTTCTTCTGATAGGATATCGCCAAACATGTTTTCGGTTAAAATAACATCAAACTGCCTTGGGTTGATTATAAGTTCCATGGCGGCATTATCAATATACATGTAATGTAATTTTACATTAGGATATTGTGGTGCTATTTCTTGAATTATTCTGCGCCAAAGCCTAGAGCTTTCTAAAACATTGGCTTTATCTACTAAAGTTAGTTTGCGTTTTCTTGTTTGAGCTGCTTTAAAGGCTAAATGGGCAATTCGTTCTATTTCAAGCCTACTATATTCACAAGTATCGGAAGCTGTATTACCATCTTCACTAAGAGTTCTTTTTCCAAAATAAATACCTCCAGTAAGTTCTCTGTAAATAAGTATGTTGGTATCTTTTATCTGCTTTTTCTTTAAAGATGATTTGTTTAAAATATCTTCATAAGCAATTACAGGACGAATATTAGCGTATAAACCAAGTTCTTTGCGAAGTCCTAAAAGCCCTTGTTCTGGACGAACCTTTGCATTGGGATCAATATCGTATTTGGTATTGCCAATAGCGCCAAATAAAACGGCGTCTGCTTTTTTACATGTGTTTATAGTTTCTTGAGGTAAAGGCTTCCCTGTTTTATCGATAGCAGATGCACCAACCAAAGCTGTATTGAAAGTAAATACATGGTCAAACTCCATAGCAATAGCTTTTAACACCTTTACAGCTTGAGCTATAACTTCTGGACCAATACCATCACCTGGTAAAACGGCAATATTTAATTTCATCACTTTAACTTTTTGTCATTCCCAGCTTTCTACTACCACTCAAGATAAACTGGGGAGAGAATCTAATTTTATTAACTAGAAATAATTTCGTTATATACTTTGCTGTTTTCTATTATTTGATGAATGTCTGAATCGTCAACTTCTTTCTTTTTATCTGCAAAATCTAAGAAGTTAATATAGATTTCGTCTAGTTGAAGTTTTGTTAATTCATACCCAACATTTTTTGCTCTATAGGCTAATGCAGCTCTACCACTACGTGCTGTTAATACAATTGCCGATTCGGTTACACCTACATCTTTAGGGTCTATTATCTCGTATGTTTCACGGTTTTTAATCACACCATCTTGATGAATACCAGAACTATGAGCAAAAGCGTTTGCACCAACAATTGCTTTATTAGGTTGTGTGTAAATACCCATGCTATCGGACACTAATTGGCTTATGCCATAAAGCATTTCGGTTTGAATACTCGTATCTAAGTTTAAGTAAGGATGTTGTTTTAAAATCATAACAACTTCTTCAAGAGCCGTATTACCAGCGCGTTCTCCAATACCATTTATAGTACATTCAATTTGTCTTGCACCGTTAATAACGCCTTCAATGGAGTTGGCTGTTGCCAAACCTAAATCGTTATGGCAATGGCAAGAAATAATAGCCTTTTCTATGCCTTTTACATTTTCTTTTAGGTATTTAATTTTAGCGCCATACTCACTTGGTAAACAATACCCAGTAGTGTCAGGGATATTTAAGACCGTAGCTCCAGCTTTAATAACCGCCTCACATACACGTGCTAAATATTCGTTGTCTGTTCTGCCAGCATCTTCGGCGTAAAATTCAATATCTTCAACAAAAGATTTAGCATAACTTACTGCTTTAACAGCACGTTCAATAATAGCTTCTTGAGTTGATTTGAATTTATGTTTTATATGCGATTCAGATGTGCCAATACCAGTATGAATTCTTGGTATTTTAGCATATTTTAAAGCCTCAGCAGCAACTTTTATGTCGTTTTCAACAGAACGAGTTAAACCACAAACAGTTGCATTTTTTACAATTTTTGAAATTTCTTCAACCGATTTAAAATCACCTGGGCTAGAAACAGGAAAACCAGCTTCTATTATATTAACGCCTAAACTATCAAGCTGTTCTGCTATTACTAATTTTTGCTCTGTGTTAAGTTTACAACCAGGAACTTGCTCACCATCGCGAAGCGTTGTATCGAAAATTTGTACGTTACTATTAGACATTTATTAAAATATATTTTCGTATTCTTATACGAATGTATATTTTGGTTTGATAAATGACGTTGCTTCAATAATCCTTTTTACGATGTTTAACCTGTTTAATTTTTGTTTAATCAATTGAATGTCAATTTTTTAATAGAGATTTTGTGACTATGACAAGAGAGCAAAAAGATAATTTATTTGTACTAGTTAAATCGCTTTCTAAATCGGAAAAAAGACAGTTTAAGCTGTATGTTGGCCGGTTGGGAGTAAATGAAGACTCAAAATTCTTATTACTTTTTAATATTCTCGATAAACTAAAAGTTTACGATGAAGCGATTATTTTAAAGAAAGGTATTGTTAAAAAACAACAATTATCTAATTTAAAAGCACACCTCTATAAACAGATTCTTATAAGCTTGCGTCTTAATCCGTCTCATCAAAACATTCGAATTCAAATTCGTGAGCAACTAGATTTTGCGACTATTCTTTATCATAAAGGGCTTTACAAACAGAGTTTAAAAATATTAGATAAAGCCAAAAATTTAGCAGTTGCAAATGAAGAGAAAAATGTTGCCTATGAAATTGTTGAGCTTGAAAAAGTAATAGAGTCCCAATACATTACAAGGAGTATTAGTAATCGAGCCGATGAATTAACTATTCAAGCCAAAGAGCTTAGTTTACAAAATGTATTGGCAAGTAAACTATCGAACTTATCTCTACAGTTATACGGTTTATTTTTAAAAACGGGTTATGTAAAAAACGATGAAGAGCATCAAGTTATTACTAATTATTTCAATGATAGATTACCCAAATACGATATTAATAAATTAGGATTTCGAGAAAAACTTTGGCTTTACAAATCTTATTTATGGTATAGTTTTTTAACTGTAGATTTTTTATCCTGTTATAAGTACGCATCAAAGTGGGTAGATTTATTCTATAAGAATAAGAACATGATAATTTTAAATCCTGTCTTTTTCTTAAGAGGAAATCATTATTTGTTAGAAGCGTTATTTTACTTACGTCAGTATGAAAAATTTCAAGAGACACTTAAGAATTTAGAAGAAGTAACCAGAGAAAAGTGGTTTCCATTAGACGATAATAATGATAGTTTAGCTTTTTTATATATCTACAATAATAAATTCAATTTACATTTTATTGAAGGTAGCTTTAAGGAAGGTTTACCATTGATTGATGAAGTTTTAGAGCAGCTAAAAGATTTTAAAAATAGGATAGATGAGCACCATATTATGGTGTTTTATTATAAAATGGCAAGTATGTATTTTGGTGCTGGAGAAACTAAAAAGTGTATTTTTTATCTTGATAAAATTATAAGTAATAAATCGCTTCAAATGCGAGAGGATTTACTCTGCTTTTCTAGAATATTAAATCTTGTAGCACATTATGAAGCTGGATTAGATTATAATTTGGATGTGTTAATAAGAAGCACATATAAGTTTTTAATTAAAATGGAAGATTTATATGAGGTTCAAAAAGAGTTTATTAAGTTTTTAAGAGGATTGGGAGATATTTATCCACATGAAGTAAAAGGTGAATTTGTTAAACTGCACAAGAAGTTAAAAGAGTTTGAGAATGACCCATATCAAAGTCGTGCGTTCTTATATCTAGATATTATTTCATGGTTAGAATCGAAAATTGAGAATAAGCCTATAGGGCAGATAATTAGAAGAAAATTCAAAGAAGATTTGATTAAAAAATGAAAATAGTCACAAAAAAATTTGGATATTAACTTTTTCTAACTGAATATTTGTATTCACAAGTTCAATAACTTATTGAGATGTTATCAAGAAAGGCGGAGGGATTAGACCCGTTGAAGCCTTAGCAACCCTTTACCAGTAAAGAAGGTGCTAAATTCTACCCATAACGGATAGATAACTTAACAAAATTACTTTCTGTAATTTTAAATTTCTTTTTAACATTTTTCTATAAAGGCATATTTGGCTTGATTTATTAATAAATTAATTTTAGAAAAATGAGCACACCAAAATTAGCAACAAATGCACTACATGCAGGACATGATGTTACAACTACATTAGGAACTAGAGCAGTACCAATTTATCAAACAACATCTTATGTTTTTAACAATTCAGATCATGCAGCAAATTTATTTTCTTTACAAGAATTAGGTTTTATATATACACGTTTAAATAACCCAACAAATCAAATTTTACAAGATCGTTTGGCGGCAGTTGAAGGCGGTATTGGAGCTGTTGTTTTTGCATCTGGTACATCTGCTATTTCTACAGGATTATTAACATTATTAAAAGCCGGTGACCATATAGTAGCCTCTAGTAGTTTGTATGGCGGAACGTATAACCTTTTAAAAGTTACGTTGCCAAGATTTGGTATTACAACTACATTTGTAGATGCTGATAATCCTGATAATTTTGCAGCAGCAGTTCAAGATAATACGAGAGCGTTTTTTGTAGAATCTTTGGGTAACCCAAAATTAGATGTATTAGATTTAGAAGCCATTTCTGTTCATTCAAATGCTGCAGGTGTACCCTTTATTGTTGATAATACAGTAGCTACTCCAGCATTATTAAATCCTTTAAACCATGGAGCTAATATTGTTATTCATTCTTTAACAAAATATATTGGCGGTCAAGGAACTTCTATAGGAGGTGCTATTATAGATGGAGGAACTTTTAACTGGGCAAATGGAAAATTTCCAGAGTTTACAGAGCCATCTGCTGGTTATCACGGCTTAGTGTATCATGAAGCTTTGGGTGCAGCAGCTTATACATTTAAATTGATTTTAGAAGGATTACGTGATTTAGGAGGTGCCTTAAGTCCAACTAATGCATTTAATATTATCCAAGGTTTAGAAACTTTACCTGTTAGAATAAAGCAACATTCTGAAAATGCTTTGAATTTAGCTAAATGGTTAGAACAACAAGATGAAGTTGCATGGGTTAATTATCCAGGATTAGAAAGTAGTAAATACAAAGCCTTAGCAGATAAATATCTGCCTAATGGCCAAAGTGGGATTGTTACTTTTGGAGCTAAAAAAGGATTTGATGCTGCGAAAACAATAGCAGACGAAACTAAATTATTTTCATTATTAGCTAATATTGGAGATACAAAATCTCTTATTATTCACCCTGCAAGCACAACACACCAACAATTAAATGAAACTGAGCAAGAATCAGCAGGTGTTTCGGCAGATTTAATTCGTTTGTCTGTTGGTATTGAAGATATAGAAGATTTAAAAGCAGATTTAAAAGCAGCTTTTGCAAAGATATAATGAACTGGCTGAGACCTGTTAGGTTTTAAAAAACCCGACAGGTTTATAACAAAAAAGGAAGTCCTTTGTTACATATAACGGCATTGGCAAATATGCCCGCGTTAGGGATTGAAGTGGAAAGCCCACAGCCCGACGTAGGAGGTGCGAGGACTTGTAGCCTTTCGACTCCGCTCAGGATAAACTCAAGCCCGACCCTTGTGATAACGCCCAAATAAAAAATAAACATTGAAACACGAATTGCAACATATTATTATAAAGAATTACACAACTGAAAAAGGTGCGCTTTACCCTGAGATAAAGTTAAGTTATCAAGTTTTTGGTAGAGCTTTAGGTACGGCACCAACAGTTTTAGTAAATCATGCACTAACTGGTAATAGTAATGTTGCAGGTAAAACAGGTTGGTGGAAAGATTTAATAGGTACTGATAAGGTTATTGATACCAATCTATATTCTGTTTTAGCATTTAACATACCTGGAAATGGCTACGATAGCTTTGTAATTGATAATTATAAAGATTTTGTGGCTCGAGATATGGCTAGAATTTTTTTATTAGGACTTCATAAATTAAAAATATCGAAGCTTTTTGCTACTATAGGTGGATCATTAGGAGGTGGTATTGCATGGGAGATGGCTGTTTTGCAACCAGATTTTACTGAGCATTTAATAGTTGTTGCTACCGATTGGAAATCTACCGATTGGCTTATTGCAAATTGTCAAATTCAAGAACAATTTCTATTAAATTCTAAAAATCCAGTTCATGATGCTAGAATGCACGCCATGCTTTGTTATCGTACACCAGAATCTTTTAAAGAGCGCTTTCAGCGTTCAAAAAATAAGGATTCAGAAATTTTTAATGTAGAAAGTTGGTTATTGCATCATGGTAAAAAATTGCAAGAGCGCTTTCAATTATCAGCCTATAAATTAATGAATCAGTTGTTGAAAACAATTGATGTTACTAAAAATAGGAAAGCAGACCTAAATGTTTTAGAAAATATTGAAGCCAACATACATATTATTGGTGTTGATTCTGACTTGTTTTTTACTGCCGAAGAAAATAAGCAAACACACAAACAATTGGCGGTAACACATGCCAATGTTACGTACAACGAAATTAATTCGGTTCATGGTCACGATGCGTTTTTAATGGAGTATGAGCAATTAGAAAAAATTGTTGAAGGCATTTTTGTGCCAGATTCTAAAAAGAAAAAAATGAAAGTATTAAAGTTTGGGGGGAAATCTTTAGCAAATGGTGATGGATTGAATAAAGTACTTTCCATTATTGAAAATAAAGTACATAACGGCGAAAAAATAGCGGTTGTTGTTTCTGCAAGAGGAAGTGCTACAGACGATTTGGAAACTATTTTAAATAAAACGCTTCAAGGAAAAGAGTATAAAGAAGCCTTAGAAAATTTTAAACAGTATCAAAAAGAGCCTTTAAAGAGTATTGATTTTTCGCAAGAATTTTCAATTTTAAATAAGCTTTTTGAAGGGGTTAGTTTATTGCGAGATTGCAGTCAAAAAACAAAAGATGAAATTTTAGCTCAAGGCGAATTGTTGTCTATTAAATTAGTGTCAAGTTTACTCAATAAAAAAGGAATAAAAGCAAATGCAACAGACACTAGACAATTAATTAAAACGGATGATAATTTTGGTAATGCACAACCTGTTTCACATTTAACTAAGGATAATGTTAAGAATTACTTTAAGAATAATAATAGCGACACTGTTAATATTATAGCTGGATTTATTGCTTCTAATTCTAAAAACGAAACGACAACTTTAGGAAGAAACGGGAGTAATTATACAGCCGCATTAATAGCAAATTATTTAGATGCCGAAGAGTTGCAAAACTATACGCATGTAAATGGTATTTATACTGCCAATCCAGATTTAGTTGAGGATGCACAGAAAATAAGAGAATTATCGTTTGGTGAAGCTAATGAACTAGCCAACTTTGGAACAACGGTTTTACATGCTAAAACAATTATTCCATTAGTTGAAAAAAATATTAATCTGCGTATTCTTAACACCTTTAATTCTGATGATGAAGGCACCCTAATTACAGCAAAACCAAGCTCAAAAGAAGTAACATCGCTATCTGTTTTAGACAATGTTGCATTACTTAATTTAGAGGGACGTGGTTTACTAGGCAAAATTGGTGTCGATGCAAGGATATTTAAAGCTTTAAGCGACAGAGATATTAGCGTGAGTATTATTTCTCAAGGCTCTTCTGAGCGTGGGATAGGTTTAATTATAGATGCTGAAAAAGCAACTCAAGCTGTTATAGCTTTAGAACGCGAATTCGAAAATGATTTTTATGCACAAGACGTAAATAAAATAGAGGTAGTTGATGATGTTTCGGTTATTTCAATTATTGGTATAGAATTGAGTTCTTTTCATAAACCATTTAATGCGCTAATAAAAAATCAAATTACACCATTGCTATTTAATAATACAGTAACTGGTAGAAATGTGAGTTTAGTTGTTAAAAAGCGTCAATTACATAAAGCCATGAATGTAATTCATGGTGAAGTTTTTGGAATTTCAAAAAAAATAAACATTGCCATTTTTGGCCATGGAGGAGTGGGTGGCGCTTTAATAAATCAGATTTTAAAGTCGAAAGATGATATTGAAAAACGTAAAGGCATTAATTTGAATGTTTTTGCCATTGCTAATTCAAGAAAATTATTCTTAAATAAAAATGGTGTTGATGCAAATTGGGAAAAAGCAATTAATGAAACAACTACAGAAAGCTCCATTGAAGATATCATCACTTTTGCAAAAACATATCATTTAGAAAATTTAATAGCAGTAGATAATACAGCAAGTTCCGAGTTCTTTAATAATTATATTCCTTTGGTAGAAGCAGGTTTCGATTTAGTATCATCAAATAAGATTGCTAATACAATTTCACATGAATTTTACAAGGAATTGCGAGTCCAATTAAGTGAGCATAATAAACAGTACTTATACGAAACTACAGTGGGTGCGGGGTTGCCATTAATTGATACCATTAAACTTTTACATGAATCTGGAGAAAACATTACAAGAATACGCGGTGTTTTTTCAGGGACTTTAAGTTATTTATTCAATAATTTTTCAATTCAAGATAAGCCGTTTAGCGAAATCATTCAAGAAACTATAGATAAAGGGTTTACAGAGCCAGATCCAAGAGAGGATTTTTCAGGAAATGATGTGGCAAGAAAGCTATTAATTCTAGCAAGAGAGTTAGATTTGCAAAATGAATTTGAAGATGTTTCTGTATTAAATTTAATACCAGAAGCGTATCGAGATATTTCAGTTGAATCCTTTTTATCACAATTGAATGTGTTGGATAATCAATATCAAAAGATAAAGGACAATCAAAAAGAAGGTCATGTATTACGATATGTTGGTGATTTGTCTGGTGATTTATCTCAAGATAAAGGAAATCTGGAGGTGAAACTAGTGTCAATTCCTGAAGATAGTACTTTAGGACATGTTAAAGGCTCTGATGCCATTTTTGAAATATTTACAGAGTCCTATGGCGAGCAACCTATTGTTATTCAAGGAGCAGGAGCAGGAGCAGAAGTAACAGCAAGAGGTGTTTTTGGTGATATTTTGAGATTGTCTAAACATATAAATTAAGAAGATTTGCATTCCTGAAAAGGCGAGAATCTATGTTAAATAAAAGTCAGACCTGTGAGGTTTTTAAAACCTAATAGGTCTCAAAGTAGTCAAAATGAAAGAAAAGCAATTCGAAACAGAAGCTATTCGTACCCAATTAGAGCGTACAGAATTTTTAGAGCATACAAGTCCGTTATATTTAACGTCCAGTTTTGTATTTGAAGATGCAGAGGATATGCGAGCTTCGTTTAGTGAGGAAAAGCAACGTAATATATACAGTCGTTTTACAAACCCAAACACCTCAGAGTTTGTTGACAAAGTATGTAAAATGGAAGGTGCTGAAGATGGGTATGCCTTTGCAACTGGAATGGCAGCAATTTTCTCAACATTTGCGGCACTTTTAGATAGTGGAGATCATATTGTTTCTGCACGTTCGGTATTTGGTTCAACTCATACAATGTTTATCAAGTATTTACCTAAATGGAATATCGCAACAAGTTATTTTAATATCAATGAGCCAGAAACGATTGAAAGTTTTATTACACCCAATACTAAAATTTTATATGCTGAATCTCCCACAAATCCAGGTATCGATATAATAGATTTAGAACTGTTGGGTAACATTGCTAAAAGACACAACTTAATTTTAATAATAGATAACTGTTTTGCAACGCCGTATATACAACAACCTATAAAATATGGCGCCCATTTAGTAATTCATTCTGCTACAAAGTTAATGGATGGTCAAGGTCGCGTATTAGGAGGTGTTACCGTTGGAAATGCCGACTTGATAAGAGAAATTTATTTATTCGCTAGAAATACAGGGCCAGCTTTGTCTCCTTTTAATGCATGGACTTTATCAAAAAGTTTAGAAACCCTTTCAATTAGAGTAGATAGACATTGCGAAAATGCTGTAAGAGTAGCTGAGTTTCTAGAGAGTCACCCTAAAGTTAATTGGGTAAAATATCCGTTTTTAAAATCACATCCGCAGTATGATATTGCTAAAAAACAGATGAAGCTTGGGGGTAACATCGTTGCTTTTGAAGTTAAAGGAGGTATTGATTCGGGGCGTAGTTTTTTAAATAATATTAAAATGTGTTCATTATCTGCTAATTTGGGAGATACTAGAACCATAGTAACACACCCAGCAAGTACAACCCACAGTAGTTTGGCAGAAGAAGATAGATTGGTAGTGAATATTACAGATGGCTTAGTAAGAATATCTGTCGGATTAGAGCATGTAGACGATATTATTGCCGATTTGAAGCAAGCTTTAAATTAGTATATTAGCCACATGCTATCCAAAAAAACAAAATACGGGTTAAAAGCGCTTACTTTTATCGCAACACGAGAAAGCGATTTACCTGTTCAAGTAAGCGTCATTGCCAAAAGTGAGCAAATTCCACAAAAGTTTTTAGAAAGTATTTTACTTACCTTAAGAAAATCTGGAATTTTAGGTTCAAAAAAAGGAAAACATGGAGGTTATTATCTACGAATGGAACCTTTAGATATTAAAATGACAGATGTTATGCGTGTCCTTGAAGGGCCTATTGCTATGGTACCATGCGTAAGTTTAAACTATTACGAAAAATGCGACGATTGTCCAGATGAACATAAATGTAGCGTTCATAAATTGATGATAGAAGTTCGAGATAGTACACTTAAAGTCTTTAGAAATACTACTTTAGCCGATTTATCCAATACTAATGGATAAAGATTTCTCATATTATTGTCGATTTTAAAAGAATTTTACGCAGTTAATCCTTAAAATTTTCCATTATTCTAAAAAGTTGTAAAAACTCTTTTTTGTGTAATAAAATGTTTTACATTTGTAATTCCTATTAAATTGATAGGATTAATATAAAATAATGACAAATGATTGCACAAATGTTATTAAAAAGTAAAGAAAAGACCACTTACAGTGAGGACTCTACTGATGAGAAACCAATAAGAAGTATTGCTAAAGCTCTTAGCTGGAGGGTTGTTGGTACTTTAGATACCTTGTTAGTTTCTTATATATTAACAGGGAGAATATCACTTGCAGCGTCTATAGCCTCGGTGGATTTTGTTACAAAATTAATTTTGTACTTTTTTCATGAGCGTATTTGGAATGCGGTAAAATGGGGAAAATAAATAGATAGAATAATGTTTACAGAGAATCAAATAGAAGAATTAAATAAAAGTTTTGAAAATGCAACGCCTGCTGAAATTATTCAGAAGGCTTTTGAGCTTAATAATAAAGCAGTGGTTACAACAAACTTTAGACCTTATGAGGCAGCAATCCTTCATGCGGTTAGTCACGTTGAATCAAAAATTCCTGTGGTTTGGTGTGATACGGGTTATAATACACCGCAAACATATAAGCATGCAGAACAAGTAATTAAAGATTTAAACTTGAATGTTCATTTATATGTGCCAAAACAAACGGCTTCACATAGAGATGTGGTTATGGGCATTCCGAGTGTGGACGACCCTAAACACGCTTTATTTACAGAGCAAGTAAAATTAGAGCCTTTTAAAAGAGCGATGGAAGCGCATAAACCAAACGTATGGTTTACAAACTTGCGTCAAGGGCAAACAGCGTTTAGAAACAGTATTGGTATTTTTAGTTTAAGTAAAGATGGTGTTTTAAAAGTGAGCCCGTTTTACTATTGGTCAGATGAAAAATTAGACACCTATTTAGAAGAAAATAACCTGCCAAACGAATTCAAATATTTCGATCCAACTAAAGCTTTGGCTAACCGCGAATGTGGTTTGCATGCTTAAAAAAACCAACCAACCAAACTAAATAAGACATTAAAAATAATATTTCCGCGAAAGCGAAATTAAAATAAGAATATGAAGAAAGATACATCGCATATTAACTCGCTAGAAAATGAAGCGATATATATCAT
Organism: uncultured Algibacter sp.; assembly: GCF_947487605.1. Taxonomy (GTDB): domain Bacteria; phylum Bacteroidota; class Bacteroidia; order Flavobacteriales; family Flavobacteriaceae; genus Algibacter_D. Next base: position 39,898 of record NZ_CANKXK010000003.1, on the reverse strand, counting down.
GAGAGAAGTAGCAGCACAGTTTGAAAAACCGGTGTTGTTATTTTCAGGAGGAAAGGATTCAATTACTTTGGTAAGATTAGCGGTTAAAGCATTCTATCCAGCAAAAGTACCTTTTCCTTTAATGCATATAGATACAGGACATAATTTTCCAGAAACTATTGAATTTAGAGACCGTTTGGTTAAAGAATTAGGGCTAGAGTTAATTGTAAGAAACGTACAAGATTCTATCGATCAAGGAAAAGTAAAAGAAGAATCAGGGCGTTATGCTAGTAGAAATATGCTACAAACAACCACGCTTTTAGATGCTTTAGAAGAATTCAAATTTGATGCGGCTATTGGTGGTGCACGTCGTGATGAGGAAAAAGCACGAGCAAAGGAACGTATATTTTCAGTTCGCGATGATTTTGGACAATGGGATGAGAAAAATCAAAGACCAGAATTGTTCGATATGTTGAATGGTGAGATTGATTTGGGGCAAAACGTTCGTGTATTCCCAATTTCAAACTGGACAGAATTAGATGTTTGGTCTTACATAGAAAGAGAAAACATTGAAATTCCATCTATTTATTTTGCACACAAACGTAAAGTGTTTTTAAGAGACGGTATGATTTGGTCTGCTGAGGATGGTGTGGTTTATAGAGATGAAGATGAAGAAGTAATTGAAGAAATGGTGCGTTTTAGAACTGTAGGCGATATGAGTTGTACAGCAGCTGTTTTGTCTGATGCGGTTTCAATATCAAAAGTAGTAGAAGAAATTAGAGATTCTACAATTTCTGAACGTGGCGCAAGAATCGATGATAAACGTTCTGAAGCAGCCATGGAAAAACGTAAACAACAAGGGTATTTTTAAACCCCTAATCCCCGAAGGGGAATTAGCAAGTTTGCATACAAAAAGGATTAAGCTATCCTGCAAGGTTTTAAAAACCTTGTAGGTATTACAAAATAACAACAACAATATTCTTACTTCGCCCGAGTAAGAATTCCTCCTTCATGGGGAGGTTAGGAGAGGCTTTACTATGGAAGTATTAAAAATAGCAACAGCAGGAAGTGTAGATGATGGAAAAAGTACGTTGATAGGACGTATTCTTTACGATACAAAATCATTAACTACAGATAAATTAGAAGCCATTGAAAAAACAAGTAAACAACGTGGTTACGATTACTTAGATTTTTCATTAGCAACCGATGGTTTAGTTGCCGAAAGAGAACAAGGTATTACTATTGATGTCGCACATATTTACTTTTCAACTAAAAAGAAAAGCTACATTATTGCTGATACACCTGGACATGTTGAATATACAAGAAACATGGTAACAGGAGCTTCTACATCACAAGCATCCATCATTTTAATTGATGCGAGAAAAGGGGTTATTGAGCAAACAAATCGTCATTTCTTCATCAATAATTTATTGAGAATTAAGGATGTTGTGGTTGCTATAAACAAAATGGATTTGGTTGATTACTCTGAAGACGTTTACAATAAAATTAAAGCTGATTTTTCTGAATTGATGAGTAAAAGAGATTATCAAGACCAAAAAATTACATTCATTCCAGTAAGTGCTTTAAAAGGGGATAATGTTGTAAATAAATCTGATGTGATGCCTTGGTATAAAGGTGAAGCGTTATTAGAGCATTTAGAACAATTAGATAAGGCTGATATTTTTAATGTAGGTACACCACGTTTCCCTGTGCAATATGTAATTCGTCCAAAAACGGAAGAGTTTCACGATTATAGAGGATACGCAGGAAAAGTATATGGAGGCGATTTAAGTGTAGGGGATGATATTATTGTATTGCCATCAAAAACACGCTCGAAGATTAAGGATATTTATTTCTATGATGAGAAGTATGAAACGGCTTCAAGACGTTCATCGGTAACCATTACTTTAGAAAATGATATTAATGTAAGTCGTGGCGATATGATTGTTAAAGAAAACGATTTACCAACTATTGATAAACAATTTACTGCTAATGTATGTTGGATGGATTCAGATGAGTTAAATCCTGGAGGGAAATATATCGTTCAACATGGTATTAATAAAGTATTAGCGAAAGTTGATAGAATCAATCATAAAATCAATCCAGATTATTCAGGGTTTGAAAAAGATGTCACTGGTTTGGGGATTAATGATATTGCTTCGGTAACCTTCAAATTAAACAAACCTATTTTTTACGACCAGTTTAAAAATCATAGAACTAATGGGTCTTTTATATTAATAGATCCACGGTCAAATAATACGGTTGGAGCCGGATTTATCCAGTAAGCCCTCTAACCCCCGAAAGGGGAATTAGCTAGTTTGTGGTTTAGTAATCCTGCGAGTTTTTTAAAACCTTATAGGTATAATAAAATAAATATTAACAATATTCTTACTCCGCCCGAGTAAGAATTCCTTCCCGAGCCTGCATTGAGCGCAGTCGAAATGGGGAGGTTAGGAGGGGCTAGTATATGCAAAGTTTTAGAACAGAAATAGAAAATCCGATTGTCGAAAACGACATTATAGAGTTAGCCAATAAAATTGAGCTTTTTCATAAAGGTAAAATAGACGAGGAAAAATTTAGAAGTCTTCGTTTAGCACGTGGTGTTTATGGTCAGCGACAAGAAGGCGTGCAAATGATTCGTATAAAATTACCTTACGGAAAAGTAAAGAGTAATCAATTACATAGAATTTCTGATGTTTCTGATGAATATTCTAGAGGCAGATTACATATTACAACACGCCAAGATATTCAAATTCACTATGTAGATTTAAATAGAACGCCAGAACTTTGGGCAGAACTAGAGCGTGATGATGTTACTTTACGTGAAGCATGTGGTAACACGGTAAGAAATGTGACAGCAAGTGAAACTGCTGGAATTGATCCAAACGAACCATTTGATGTGTCGCCTTATGCTGATGCATTATACAAATTCTTTTTACGAAACCCAATCTGTCAGGAAATGGGACGTAAATTCAAAGTGTCTTTCTCGTCTTCAGACGAAGATACAGGACTATCATACATGCATGATTTAGGATTTATAGCAAAGATAAAAGATGGTGTTCGCGGATTTAAAGTAATGATTGGTGGAGGATTAGGTTCTCAGCCTCGTCATGCAGATGTGTTGTATGATTTCTTAGAAACAGATAAAATTATTCCAGTAATGGAAGGGGTTTTAAGAATTTTTGATCGTCATGGAGAGCGTAAAAGTCGCGCAAAAGCGAGAATGAAATTTTTAATTAAAGATATTGGTTTAGAAGCTTTTAAAAAGTTGGTAGAAGCGGAGCAAAGCGCCATTGAATTCAAATCGGTTCTAATTGATGTAGATGCTTATGAGGCTTCAATACCAGTTGAAATAACTACAATCCCTGAAGTAACCATTAAAGATCAACAAGCTTTTGAGACTTGGAAATCGACCAATTTAATTCCTCAAAAACAGGAAGGTTATGTAGCAATTGGTATTAAAGTGTTGTTAGGTGATTTTTATACAGATAAGGCGCGTCTATTAGCTGATTTGGTTGATAAGTATGCTGCTTGCGAGGTGCGTTTAACATTACGTCAAAATATTGTAATCCCTTTTGTGAAAATAGAATTATTACCATTTTTCTATACAGAATTAGATAAATTAGGTTTTGTTGAGGCTGGTTATAATAAAGCAGTAGATATTACGGCATGTCCAGGTACAGATACTTGTAATCTGGGAATTGCAAGTAGTACAGGTATAGCCGATGAGTTAGAACGTGTAATTAAGGCAGAATACCCACAGTATTTAAACAACAAAGATTTAGTTATTAAAATTAGTGGCTGTATGAATGCCTGTGGACAACACAATATGGCGAATATTGGTTTCCAAGGAATGTCTGTTCGTACACCAGATAAATTAGTAGCACCAGCTTTACAAGTATTGTTAGGTGGAGGTAATTTAGGCGATGGAAATGGAGTTTTTGCAGATAAAGTTGTAAAAGTACCAAGTAAGAGAGGACCAGAAGCCTTAAGACGAATTTTAGACGATTACGAGGCAAATGCTAACGGAAAACATTTTGTAGATTATTACAAGGAAAAAGGAGAAAAATATTTTTACGATTTCTTGAACGATTTACAAGATGTATCTAACTTAACTCAAGCAGATTTTATCGATTGGGGAGAAGAAGAAAAATACGTTAAAGAAATTGGTATTGGAGAATGTGCAGGTGTAGTTATCGATTTAATCGCCACCTTGTTTTTTGAAAGTGAAGAGAAAATTGAAAATGCTAAAGCGTCATTTGATAACAAGGTGTATTCAAGTGCTATTTATCATGCTTATAGTTCTTTAGTGAATTCTGCAAAAGCCTTATTATTAGCTGAAAACAAGAAAACAAATACACATGCAGGTATTATTTCTCAGTTTGATGAATTGTTTGTTGAAAGTGGAAGCATAGATTTAGGGACGTCTTTCTCTGAATTGATATATCAAATTAATAAATTTGCACCAACTGCAGATTTTGCAAGTAAGTATATTGAGAATGCAAATCAGTTTTTAGCTAAAGTTAGAGTTTATAGAGAAGCTCAGACTCAACTAGAAAAGAAAGCGGTTTAAAAACATAGAAATGAACTTGAAAACCCCAAAGTTAACTGTTGTAGGTGCAGGTCCTGGCGATGAAGACTTAATTACCCTAAAGGCAATTAAGGCAATTGAAGCGGCGGATGTTATTTTGTACGATGCACTTATCAACGAATCTTTATTAAAATATGCTTCCGAAAATGCGGAGCTTATTTTTGTGGGGAAACGTAAAGGATGTTATGCCTTTCAGCAGGAACAAATTAACGAGTTAATTGTAACTAAAGCCAAAGAAAAAGGACATGTAGTGCGCTTAAAAGGAGGCGACCCATTTATTTTTGGTCGTGGTGCTGAGGAGATTGATTATGTACGAGGTTTTGGTTTAGAAACCTATGTGGTTCCTGGTATTTCGTCTGCATTAGCAGTTCCGGCGTATCAAGGAATTCCGTTAACAAAACGAGGGGCTTCAGAAAGTTTTTGGGTCGTTACAGCTACTACAAAAGATCATGCCTTATCAAAGGATGTTGAGTTAGCAGCAAAATCGACAGCAACCATCGTTATTTTAATGGGGATGCATAAGTTGAGTGAAATAGTTAAAGTGTTTTATGCTGAAAATAAAAGAAATACGCCAGTAGCCATCATTCAAAATGGAACGCGAGAACATGAGAATGTTGGTATAGGAACGATACGAGATATTCAGCAGATTGTAAAAGAAAAGCAATTGGCAGCTCCAGCGATTATTGTTATAGGAGATGTTGTTAAGGAGCGAGCAGTTTTAGATTCAATTAAAAAAGAAGTTGCACGGGGTTAAGTGATGGAAAGAAATAACTTATATCCTATTTTTTTGAAAGCAAAAAGCTTAATTGTGCTTATTGTTGGAGGAGGTAATGTAGCTGAAGAAAAATTAACGTTCTTATTAAAATCAAGTCCAGATGCACACGTCACTATGGTATCGCCTATGTTTCGTGAAGGGACTAAAGAGCTTGCAAAAAAGGGTTGTGTAACATTAGTTGAAGATGTTTACAAAAAAAAGTATATAATGGGCAAGCATATGGTTGTGGCTACGACAGATGTACCTGAAGTAAATGTTCAGGTTTGGAAAGATTGTAGAGCCGAAGCCAAATTAGTAAATGTTGCTGATAACCCACCGTATTGCGATTTTTATATGGGTGGCATAGTAACCAAAGGCAATGTGAAAGTTGCGATTAGTACAAACGGGAAATCGCCAACAACAGCGAAACGTTTACGTCAGTTTTTCGAGGATGTTATTCCTGAAAATGTTGACGATTTAGTGAAGAATTTAAACGAGTACAGAAAAACAATAAAAGGGGATTTTGAAGAAAAAGTGGAAACACTAAACGAATTCACGAAAGGATTAATTGAAAAAAAGTAAAATACACAAGTCCTGTCTGGTTTTTAAAAACGGGCAGGTGTAAATCACAAATATAAAAAATGATTAAGACTGATATACTTATCATAGGCGCAGGACCAACAGGTTTATTTACTGTTTTTGAAGCAGGATTATTAAAACTAAAATGTCATTTAATTGACGCATTGCCACAACCAGGGGGACAATGTTCTGAGATTTATCCTAAGAAACCTATTTATGATATTCCTGGGTTTCCAGAGATTTTAGCTGGAGATTTAACCAGGAATTTATTAGAACAAGGGAAACAATTTGAACCTGGGTTTACCTTAGGTGAACGTGCTGAAACTATAGAGAAGCAAGACGATGGTTCTTTTATTGTAACCACAAATAAAGGTACGCAACACCATGCACCTATTGTAGCAATTGCAGGTGGTTTAGGTTCTTTTGAACCTAGGAAACCAGCCATTGAGGGTATTGCTGATTATGAAGATAATGGTGTGGAATATATTATTAAAGACCCAGAATTTTACAGAGATAAAAAAGTGGTGATTTCTGGTGGAGGAGATTCTGCATTAGATTGGAGTATCTTTTTAACTGATGTAGCTAGTGAAGTGACTTTAATTCATAGAAGAAATGAATTTAGAGGGGCTTTAGATTCTGTTGAAAAAGTAGGCGAGTTAACTAAATTAGGAAAGATTAATTTAATTACTCCTGCTGAAGTTACTGGTTTACATGGCGATGGAAGTATTGAAGCGGTAACTGTGACTCCAAAAGAAGGAGATGCATTTCAAATAGAGACCGATCACTTTATCCCGTTATTTGGATTGTCTCCTAAATTAGGACCTATTGCAAACTGGGGCTTAGAGATTGAAAAGAATGCGATTAAGGTGGATAATTCACTAAATTACCAAACTAATATTCCTGGAATTTTTGCTATTGGTGATGTGAATACTTATCCTGAGAAATTAAAGCTGATTTTATGTGGTTTCCACGAGGCTACTTTAATGTGTCAAGCGGCTTATAGAATTATTAATCCGGGGAAAAGATTAGTATTAAAATATACAACGGTTAGTGGTATTGATGGTTTTGATGGTTCTAGAAAGGAAGCGCCAAAAGCAGTTGTTCAGGCTATTAACTAGAAATTTAATTTTTGAGACCTGTTAGGTTTTTATAACCTGACAGGTCTGATAAATATCAAAAGAAAAATGATTGATTAGGTTTTACTTTGTTTTTCTGAAAATTTTAATTGAACTTGTTCCTCCCTTTGTTTTAAAGGGAGGACAATTTCGATTTAATCGAAATTAGGAGGGTTAAAGTATAAACTCTAAAGGTCTGAAAAAAATACAAATAGCCATAAGCTCAGATTAAAAACGGACTTTGGCGGATAGGTGCATTAGGGATTGTAGAGGAAAGCCCACAGCCCGACGTAGGAGGTGCGAGGACTTGTAACGGAAAGCCCGACCCGTAGGGTAATGCCCAAATAAAAAATAAAAAATTTATAATCCTGCAGGGTTTTAAAAACCTTGTAGGTATTTTTGTTTAAAGATGAAAAGTTATAACGTTTGCTTAAAAGATACTGCTAAAACATTCACGAAACGTTTGTTTTATTCCTTGTTTGATTGTGAACAAGAGGAAGCTCATGGCGCGTATTTGGAGAAAACTTTTCTTGAAATTTTGTCTAAGTTAGAGATTGAAAATGGTAAGGAAATTTGGGCGACATTTAAAGCTGAGCTTCCTGAAATTAGAAAAAAACTGGATTTAGATGCTATTGCTTTTGAGAGTAATGATCCTGCTTCGCACTCTTTGGCGGAGATTTATATGGCGTATCCTGGTTTTTATGCCATTTCGATTTATAGATTGAGTCATGCGCTTTATAAACTTGGGGTTTATATTTTGCCGAGGATGATGAGTGAATATATTCATGGGATTACGGGTGTTGATATTCATCCGGGTGCGACCATTGGCGAATCATTTTACATAGACCACGGTACTGGAATTGTGATTGGAGAGACGTCTATTATTGGTAAACATGTTAAGATTTATCAAGGGGTAACTTTGGGTGGTATTTCGGTGTCAAAAAGTTTGGCGAAAACTAAACGACATCCTACTATAGAAGACAATGTTTGTATTTATGCAAATGCAACAGTTTTAGGAGGCGATATTGTTATAGGCGCAAATAGTATTATTGGTGCTAACGTATGGATTACGGAATCGGTTCCTGAAAATTCGTTAGTAACCTATCAAACAGAAATTAAAATTAGACCAAAAAAGAATGGCATACGAGAATAGTATTATTGGTCAGATTGGGAATACGCCTTTAGTGGAAGCTACACATCTTTTAAAGAAGGAAGGTGTGCGTTTGTTTTTGAAATTAGAAGGAAATAATCCTGGTGGAAGCGTAAAAGACCGTCCTGCTTTTAATATGATTAATGAAGCTTTAAAACGAGGCGATATTAAAAAAGGCGGCACTTTAGTTGAAGCTACTAGTGGGAATACGGGTATTGCTTTAGCGTTTATTGCGAAGCTTTTAGGATTGAAAATGGTGTTGATTATGCCTGAGAATTCAACCGAAGAACGTGTAAAAACCATGCGTGCATACGGTGCTGAGGTTATTTTAACACCTGCTGATATTGGTATTGAAGGCTCGCGAGATTTAGCATTTAAGCTTCGTGACGAAAAGGGATATACTTTATTGAATCAGTTTGAAAATGATGATAACTGGAAAGCTCATTATAAAACAACTGGCCCAGAAATATGGGAAGCAACCAACGGGAAAATAACACATTTTGTATCTGCTATGGGGACTACGGGAACTATAACAGGAACATCAACATATTTAAAAGAACAGAATAAGGATGTGACTATTGTTGGTGCCCAACCTGCTGATGGTGCAAGAATCCCAGGGATTAGAAAATGGTCGCCAGATTATGTGCCTAAATTTTTTGATCCTAAAAAAGTGGATATTGTGGTTGATGTTACAGCAGAAGATGCCAAAGCAACAACCATTAAATTAGCTAAGGATGAAGGTGTTTTTGCAGGTATGAGTAGCGGCGGGTCTGTGTTTTGTGCCTTAACTATTGCTGAACAGATAGAAGAAGGCATTATTGTAGCTATAATTTGCGATAGGGGAGATAGATATTTGTCTTCTACGTTGTTTGAGTAAAATATGAAATTCTCCTGCAAGGTTTTTTAAACTTTGTAGGTGTAAAATATAAATACCTACAAGACCAAAAAAGACCTTGCAGGATAAGGAAAACAAAAATATAGTTAGTATTTTTGTTGCATAATTTTCGTGAAAGCGGAAATAGTTCATAAACGTAATAATGTGTTATCAAGAAAGGCAGAGGGATTAGACCCGTTGAAACCTTGGCAACCCTTTATCTTATTAAAGAAGGTGCTAAATTCTACTAATACTTAAGTATTGGAAAGATAACGAAAAGTGAATTCTTAACTTTTCTTGATGACATACAGATAAATTAGACCTCTTGGGTTTATAAAAACCTGACAGGTCTTGAAATATAAAATTATGTCTAATATACACGAAGCTTTAAAAGAGCGAATTTTGGTTTTAGATGGTGCTATGGGTACCATGTTACAAGCTTATAAATTTACGGAAGAAGATTTTAGAGGCGAACGCTTTAAAGATTACCCAACACCATTACAGGGTAATAACGATTTGTTGTCGATCACACAGCCCGAAGCGATAAAAACCATTCATGGGAAATATTTTGAAGCTGGTGCAGATATTATTGAAACCAATACCTTTTCTGGAACTACCATTGCTATGGCAGATTACCAAATGGAAGATTTGGTATATGAGCTGAATTACGAGTCTGCTAAAATAGCCAAAGAGGTTGCTGATGAATTTACAGCTAAAGAACCACACAAACCGCGTTTTGTTGCGGGTTCAATTGGGCCAACAAATAGAACAGCAAGCATGTCGCCAGATGTTAATGACCCAGGGTATCGTGCTGTAACTTTTGATGAATTAAGAATCGCATACAAACAACAAGTTGAAGCTTTAGTTGATGGTGGTGTAGATTTATTGTTAGTTGAAACGGTGTTTGATACCTTGAATGCAAAAGCAGCATTATTTGCTATTGAAGAAGTAAAAGATGAACGCAACATTGATATGCCAACGATGTTAAGTGGCACTATTACTGATGCCTCAGGACGAACTTTATCGGGGCAAACCGCTGAAGCTTTTTTGATTTCAGTATCGCATATTCCATTGTTATCTGTTGGTTTTAACTGCGCTTTAGGTGCAAATTTATTGCAACCACATTTAGAGGCGATTGCTAATAAAACAGATTTTGCCATTTCTGCACATCCTAATGCAGGTTTGCCGAATGCTTTTGGGGAATATGATGAAACCCCCGAAGAAATGGGTGAGCAAATTGAAGAATATTTAAAGAAAAATTTGATAAATATTATTGGAGGCTGTTGTGGTACGAGTCCAGAGCATATTCGTGTAATTGCTGATATTGCCGCTAAGTATAAACCGCGTCAAGCTGTTACTCTGAGCGCAGTCGAAGGGTCTCATTAAGATAGATAAAAAGACCTGTCAGGTTTTTAAAACCTGACAGGTCTGAGATAATTATCAGAAGATGCGTATAAGACCTGCGAGGTTTTAAAAACCTTGTAGGTCTTAAAGACAAGAATAAATGAAAATAAAACAAACAAAATACATGAAATTGTCTGGTTTAGAACCTTTGGTTTTAAACGAAAACAGCAATTTTATAAATGTAGGAGAGCGAACTAATGTTGCGGGTTCTAGGAAATTTCTTCGACTAATAAAAGAAGAAAAATTTGATGAGGCTTTAGATATTGCACGACATCAGGTAGATGGTGGGGCACAAATTATCGATATTAATTTTGATGATGGTTTGATTGATGGAAAAGAAGCGATGATTCGTTTTTTGAATTTAATAGCTGCAGAGCCTGATATTTGTCGAGTACCTATTATGATTGATAGTTCCAAATGGGAAATTATTGAGGCGGGTCTTCAAGTGGTGCAAGGGAAATGTGTTGTAAATTCTATTTCATTAAAAGAAGGTGAAGAAAAATTTATTTGGGAAGCAAAGCAAATAAAAAGATATGGAGCAGCAGTTATTGTTATGGCTTTTGATGAAGTTGGGCAAGCTGATAATTACGAACGACGTATTGAAATAGCGAAACGTTCGTATGATGTTTTGGTAAATAAAGTTGGATTCCCTTCAGAAGATATCATATTTGATTTAAATATATTTCCTGTGGCTACAGGAATGGATGAGCATCGTAGAAATGCTATTGATTTTATTGAAGCCACACGATGGGTGCGTCAAAATTTAGAAAATGTTTCTGTAAGTGGAGGTGTGAGTAATGTGTCGTTTTCATTTAGAGGGAATAATGGTGTTCGCGAAGCGATGCACTCGGTGTTTTTATATTATGCCATTCAAGCAGGGATGAATATGGGTATTGTAAACCCAGCAATGTTGGAGGTTTATGATGATATTCCTAAAGATTTATTAGAGCATATTGAAGATGTTATTTTAGATAGACGGGATGATGCTACCGAACGATTACTTGATTTTGCTGAAACTGTAAAAGGGTCTAAGGTTGGAAAAACGGTAGATTTATCGTGGCGGAAAAACCCGTTACAAGATAGAATTACACATGCTTTAGTAAAAGGTATTGATGCCTTTATTCTTGAAGATATTGAGCAAGCACGACAAGAAGCTAGTAAGCCCATTGAGGTGATTGAAGGGCATTTAATGATTGGTATGAATGTGGTGGGCGATTTATTTGGAGCAGGAAAAATGTTTTTGCCTCAGGTTGTAAAATCGGCACGTGTGATGAAAAAGGCGGTGGCGTATTTAAATCCATTTATTGAAGCTGAAAAGTCAGATAAATCAGAACCTGTTGGTAAAATATTGATGGCTACTGTAAAAGGAGATGTACACGATATTGGTAAAAATATAGTAAGCGTGGTACTAGCCTGTAACAATTATGAAATTGTTGATTTAGGTGTTATGGTGCCACCAGAAAAAATTATTGAAACAGCTATTAGTGAGCGTGTAGATGCCATTGGTTTATCGGGGTTAATTACACCTTCGCTTGATGAAATGGTGTATTTGGCTAAAGAAATGCAACGTCAGAATTTTGAGTTACCATTATTAATTGGAGGCGCTACAACATCAAAAGCACATACAGCTGTTAAGATTGATACACAGTATAAAAATGCAGTAGTTCATGTTAATGATGCATCACGTGCTGTAACGGTAGTTGGTGATTTATTGAATAAGAAAACATCGCATGCTTATGTGGCAAAGATGAAAGCTGATTATGATGAATTCCGTACCAAGTTTTTAAAACGAGGTAAAGAGAAATCTTATATTTCAATTGAAGAGGCACGGAATAGAAAGTATAAAATTGATTGGGATACTTCTGAAATTGTAAAGCCAAAAGAATTGGGTGTTCAAATTTTAAAGCAATTAAGCTTAAAAGAATTATTGCCATTTATAGATTGGAGTCCGTTTTTTAGAAGCTGGGATTTACATGGTAAATATCCAGATATTTTAAAGGATGATGTGGTAGGTGAACAGGCTACGCAGCTGTTTGAAGATGCACAGGAGATGATTCAGCATATTGTTGCAAAACAATTGTTAAAACCTAAAGCAGTGTTTGGGTTGTTTGAAGCTAATACAATAAATGAAGATGATATTTCAGTTCAGAAAAAAGGGGAAGAAATAGCGATTTTTAGAACCTTGCGTCAGCAATTAAAAAAACGAGAAGGTATTCCTAATTTAGCATTAGCAGATTTTGTTGCGCCAAAAGAAGCAGGTAAAACCGATTATATGGGTGCTTTTTGTGTGGGGATTTTTGGAGCACAAGAATTAGCCGATAGTTACAAAGATAAAGAAGATGATTATAATGCGATAATGGCTCAAGCTATTGCAGATAGATTTGCTGAAGCTTTCGCTGAATATTTGCATAAACAGATAAGAACTAAGCATTGGGGTTATGCGGCTGATGAAGATTTAACAAATCTAGATTTAATAAAAGAAAGTTATAAAGGGATTCGTCCTGCACCAGGGTATCCTGCTTGTCCTGACCATTTGGAAAAGGAAACAATTTGGGAGTTACTGGAGGTTGAAAAACTGATTGGAGTAACCTTAACTGAAAGTTTAGCAATGTGGCCAGCAGCAGCGGTTTCTGGATATTATTTTGGAAACCCCGAAGCGAAGTATTTTGGATTGGGTAAAATTACGGATGACCAGTTAACAGATTATGCAGAAAGAAAAGGCATAACTAAGGAGAAAGCTAGAAAGTGGTTGCATCCTAATTTGGCAGAATAAACAGTTTGAACTAACCTCCCCAAAGGGGAAGAATTTGTATGGAGGTTTAGGTGAATTAGACCTGACAGGTTTTTAAAACCTGTCAGGTCTTGGAAAAGCATAAGCGTGAGAGTTTCCCCTCCTTGGAGGGGTTAGGGGTAGGTTTTTAGAGTATGAGTTGCACAATAGATATGAAATTTATAGAATTAACTTTAGGTAGTTATATTATATCGCATGGATATGATAACAAAAACAAAGAACAATTACAGCATGTGCATTCGGAAACATTTTCGAAAAAAGTGGTTCCTGTTTCCAGAATAAAATCTGTGAGCGAAAAATATATTTTAACTGATTATGTTGATGGCAGATGGATATATTGGGAATATGAAGAGGATTTTGAAGATGTAAAAAAAGCATTGGTGTAGTTCGCGTTAGGGATTGCAGTGGAAAGCCCACAGCGAGGCACGAGCGAGGACTTGTAGCGTAAAGCCCGACCTTTTGCGATCCTGCAAGGTTTTAAAAACCTAGCAGGTATGAGTAAAAGGTAACGCCCAAATAAAAATAAAATTAATATTGATGAGATTTCTGCCTTAGCAGGAATAACAAGAACATATAAATGAAAGTAACAGACCATATAAAACAGGCAAACGGGAAAACATTGTTTTCCTTCGAAATTATACCACCACAAAAAGGTAGAAATATACAGGAATTGTATAATAATATTGATCCCTTAATGGAATTTAATCCGCCATTTATTGATGTAACAACATCTAGAGAACAGTATATTTATATTGATAAAGGTGAGGGGCTTTTAGATAGAAAAATAACCCGTATGCGTCCAGGAACGGTTGGTATTTGTGCTGCGATAAAGCATAAGTATAATGTGGATACGGTACCGCATGTTTTGTGTGGTGGTTTTACCAAAGAAGAAACAGAATATTTATTGGTAGATTGTCATTATTTAGGTATTGATAATGTGATGGCGTTACGTGGTGATGCTATGAGTCATCAAAAATATTTTGAAGCTTCTAAAGGAGGGCATAAGTATGCTACCGAGTTGGTGTCTCAAATTCAGAACCTGAATTTAGGTAAGTATCTTCATGACGTGGTTGAGTCTGAGCATAAATCAGACTTTTGCATAGGTGTTGCTGGTTACCCTGAAAAACACATGGAGGCACCTTCATTACAAACTGATTTAAAACGATTAAAAGAAAAAGTAGATGCTGGGGCAGATTACGTGGTAACCCAAATGTTTTTTGATAATCAAAAATATTTTGAGTTTGTTGAAGCTGCCAAAGCCGCAGGAATTAATGTGCCTATTATTCCAGGAATTAAACCAATTGCAGTGAAGCGCCATTTACAAATATTACCACAAGTATTTAAAATTGATGTTCCCGAAGAATTAATTCAAGCTGTAGAGAACTGCAAAGATAATAAGGAGGTAAGACAAGTTGGAATAGAATGGGGAATAAAGCAGTCTAAAGAATTATTAGATTATGGTGTTCCTGTATTGCATTATTACTCGATGGGGAAAAGTGATAATATAAAGGCTATTGCTTCAGAATTGTTTTAATTATTATTGCATTACTTTTGCACAATATGCTAAACCCATAAATGAAGTTTTTTTTAACCTGCTTTCTTTGTATTTGTTTCGGTATTTCCTTTTCACAAGAAAAGGAACACACATCATATTTCGACCTTAATTATTTTAAAGGTAATATAGCACTTCATAATAATGATATTCTTCATTTAATAAAAGGACACCCCGAAGGTTTTATTTTAAGCTGGAATAAAAAAACCTATGGTTTTAATACATGGGAACAGCGCTATAGTTATCCTGATTATGGTTTCTCTTTTGCTTATCAAAACTTAAAAAATGAAGTATTAGGGAAGAATTATTCTATGTACGCACATTATAACTTCTACTTTTTTAACAGAAACTTAATGATGCGTGTTGGCCAAGGTTTGGCATTAACAACAAATCCTTACGATAAAGTTGATAACTTTAGAAATAATGCTTTTGGCTCTAAACTTATGAGTAGTACTTACATAATGTTAAATTATAAGAAGGAACGCTTGTTCGATAAATTTGGATTTCAGGCTGGTCTATCATTAATTCATTACTCAAATGCGAATGTGAAAGCACCAAATACGAGTATTAATTCGATAACTTATAATATTGGACTTACCTATAGTCTGGATGAAGATGAACCAGAGTATCAATATACACTTGATGAAAACGATAGAAAATTTACAGAACCTATAAAGTACAATTTAGCATTTAGAACGGGTGTAAATGAAAGTGATGTAGTGGGAAGCGGTCAGTTTGCATTTTATACGATATCAGCCTATGCGGATAAACGAATTAATAGAAAAAGTTCGTTGCAACTAGGAGCAGATATATTCTTTTCAAATTTTTTAAAAGAGTATATCTATTATCGAAGCGTCTCTTTTCCTGAAGAAAGTGTATCTGGAGATGAAGACCATAAACGGGTTAGTATTATTGCTGGTCACGAATTGTTTGTAAATAGAACATCGCTAATCACCCAATTTGGGTACTATATTTATTATCCGTTTGACTTTGAAGGGCGAACCTATGTAAGAGTTGGTTTAAAGAGATATTTTGGAAAAAAATGGTTTGGAGCCTTAACTTTAAAGTCCCATGCTTTTAAGGCAGAGGCGGTAGAATTTGGTGTAGGTATGCGATTATAACAAAAAGATGAAAAAACTAATTTATATTTTATCGTTTTTATTGCTTTTTACTTGTGACAGCGAGAGTACAGGTGATTGTTTTCAGAAAACAGGAAGCATTATTCAAAGTGAAGTAACGGTGGCTTTGTTTGATAAAATATTAGTTAATCGCGATATTGAATTAATAGTTAAAGATGGTGCCGAACAAAAAGTAATTATTGAAACAGGAGATAATTTATTGAATGATGTGAGTGCAGTAGTTAAAGATAATAAACTTATACTTACTGATAATAACACCTGTAATTATGTGCGTGATTATGGTGTTACAAAAGTACATGTAACCTCTCCTAATATTACAGAAATTAGAAGTTCTACGCAATACGATATTAGTTCAGATGGTGTTTTAACTTATCCCAGTTTAACAATTTTATCTGAGGATTTTAATTTTCCAGATACATTTACAAGTGCTAATTTTAATCTTCGAGTTGATAACAATAGTGTTAGAGTTGTTTTCAATAATTTATCTAATTGTTTTATTTCTGGAAACACCAATAGTTTATTTATAACGTTTGCTTCTGGATCAAGTCGTTTTGAAGGCGAAAACCTAATAGCGCAAAACGTTACTATATCTCACAGAAGTAGTAACGATATGATTGTGAATCCGCAGCAATCACTTAAAGGTGTTTTGAGAGGTACAGGAGATTTAATTTCAAAAAACACACCACCAGTAATTGAAGTTGAACAGCTTTATACAGGTAAATTAATTTTCGAATAGTTTTACAGATTGTTTTGCAATTTCCAGCTCTTCGTTAGTTGGAATCACTAAAATTTGAACCTTGGAATCTTCAGTGTTAATAGCTCTGATTGTATTTGCTCGTAATTTATTTTTGTCAGTATCTAAATCAATACCTAAAAAATCTAAATTATCACATACTAATTCACGCATTAAACTGGAATTTTCTCCAATGCCTGCTGTAAACACAATGGCGTCCAATCCGTTTAAAATGGCGGCGTAGCTTCCTATGTATTTTTTTATTCTATAGGCGTTCATTTCTAGAGCTAATTTACAGGCTTTGTTGCCCTTTTCGGCTTGAGATTGAATGTCTCTTAAATCGCTATACCCAGTTAACCCAAGCATGCCACTTTTCTTTTGAAGTAAAGTATTGATTTCTTTTAATGAATAATCGAATCTTTTAGATAAATGAAAAATTATGGATGGATCGATGTCCCCAGATCGTGTTCCCATAATCAACCCACTAACGGGTGAGAAACCAAGTGAATGGTCTATGCTTTTTCCATCCCTAATGGCAGTCATGCTACAACCGTTCCCTAAGTGGATGGTTATTATTTTAGAACGTTGTTTTCCTAAAAAGTCAATAGCTTTTTCTGACACATATTTATGACTTGTGCCATGAAACCCATAGAGTCTTATGTTATGTGTGTCTGAGAACTCATTTGGAATAGCATATTTATAAACATGCTCTGGAATAGTTTGGTGAAAAGCGGTATCAAAAACAGCCACTTGTTTTGCCTTTGAAAAAATAGTTTCAGCTACTTCGATCCCCTCTAAATTAGCAGGATTATGCAATGGTGCTAACGAGGATAAAGCCTTTATTTTTTCTTTTACTTCTGGTGTGATTAGCGTCGTATTGCTAAAATGTTTACCACCGTGTACCACACGATGTCCAACAATATCGATAGCATTGGCAGATTTTATTATACCAGTATTTTTATCTAATAAGTGGTTTGCTAATAATTCTAATCCACTTTTATGATTGGCTATTGAAGTAATGTCGGTAATTGTTTCGTCCTTTGTCTTAAATGTGAATTTAGAATCTTCGAATCCAATACGTTCAATTAGTCCAGAACACAAAATAGTTTCCTCTGGCATTAAAAATAGTTGAAATTTTAATGAAGAACTTCCTGAGTTTAAAACTAATATTTGCATATTAAAGGTCTTGGGCTTGAATAGCTGTTATAATAACTGTGCTGTATATGTCGTCTGCAGTACAACCTCGACTTAAATCATTTACAGGTTTGTTGAGTCCTTGAAGCATTGGTCCAATAGCAAGTGCACCCGTTTCACGTTGTACAGCTTTATAAGTGTTGTTTCCTGTATTTAAATCAGGAAAAATTAAAACACTAGCTTGTCCTGCAACTTCAGAATCGGGTAATTTACTTTTGCCAATACGCATATCTACGGCAGCATCATATTGAATAGGGCCTTCGATTTTTAAATCTGGAACTAGCTTCTTAGCAATTTCTGTTGCTTTTCTTACTTTATCTACATCTTCTCCTTTTCCAGAAGCACCAGAAGAGTAAGATAACATGGCAACTTTAGGTTCTACTCCAAAATTTTTCGCTGTTTTGGCAGATGAAATAGCAATTTCTGCTAATTGTTCTGCATTGGGGTTTGGGTTAATAGCACAATCTCCAAAAATAGAAACGCGATCTTCCAAACACATAAAGAATACTGAGGAAACGAGATTTACATCTGGCTTTGTTTTTATAAATTGTAAGGCAGGGCGCAATGTGTGAGCAGTAGTGTGAAGTGCCCCAGAAACCATACCATCGGCATGCCCTTTGTAAATCATCATGGTTGCAAAATATGAAACATCAGACATAGCATCTCGCGCCATATCTATATTCACCCCTTTGTGTTTTCTTAGTTCGTAAAAAGTGTTTACATAGTCTTTATAATGCTCTGATTTTTGAGGCGATACAATCTTTATGTCATCCGTATTTAAAGAAATATCAAATTTTTCTAAACGCTCTTTTATTTTTTCTTCTTCACCAATTAAAGTTAAATCAACAACATGTGCATCAATTAGCTTTGCTGTTGCTCGCAGAACGCGTTCGTCATAACCTTCTGGCAAAACTATATGCTTTTTATCTTTTAACGCACGTTGCAATAAATTGTATTGAAACATTCTCGGGGTAAAGATATCTGATTGAAAAGTTATTAAATCTTCAGAAAGTTTTTCTGTAGCTACGTGTTTTTCAAAAGTGGCTATAGATGTTTCAATTTTTTCGGTGTTTTCAGCATAAATTCTGGATTTAATTTTACCAATGGTGTTTGTGACGTAAAATGTACCCTTTTTAACACTAATTATAGGTATAACGCTTGAAAGCCCTTCGATTAATTTTGAAATAGAATCTTCGGGAATTAATCCGCCAGTTAAAATGATACCAGATATTTTGGGATAATTTTTTGAAATATTAGCTTGAAGAGCTCCTAAAATAATATCGGCTCTATCACCAGGGGTTATCACTAAAACATTATCTTTTAAGTGTGTTAGATAGTTGCGTAATTGCATAGCGCCAACACTAAAGTTTTCAGATTGGTTGTTAATCATGTCTTCACCAAAAAGAATCTTTCCATCAAGTTTTTTTGTAATCTCTTTAATAGTTGGACTTGCTAAACTTTTAATTTTAGGAATTACAGTTATATCTGTTCCGTTATGTATTCTTGTTTTTAAAAGAGCTTTTAATGCTGTAACATCTTTAGGATCAATTTTGTTAGTCATTATAGAAAGCACATCCACTTCTTCTTTAAAAGTATCATGTGCTAATTGAACGTTGTCAACCACTTCTGGTAATGATTTTCCATCACCTTGAGAAACTATAATTACTGGAAGACCTAAATTTTTGGAAATTAACATGTTAATATCTAATTCTAGGCTAGAATTTTCATGTGAAAAATCGGTACCTTCAACTAAAACAAAATCAAAGTGATCTTCAAGAGATTTATATTTTTTAATAATTTCGTCAATAACATCTCCAGATTTTCCTTTGTTGTATAAATCAAGAACTTGATTTCTTGTATAAGCATAAGTGTTTTTGTAATCTATGTTTATATCAAAATAGGAAACGACCGTATTTATGTGGTTATCTTTTTCGTTGTCTATGGTGTCTTCAATAATAGGTCTAAAATATCCAACCTTGGCAGTTTTACCTAAAAGCATACGCATTAAGCCGAGAACTACAACAGATTTTCCACTATTTGGTTCAATGGTTGCAACATAAATTCCTTTACTCATGTTATTACATTTCTATTGTTACAAAGATAGCTCATAGCATTTTTTTAATTAAATGAACTAAACTAAATTACTTGATGTTTATGCAAAATTATCAACTCAAGTCAAGGTTAAAGATGATAATTATCATATCCTCAAAAATTATTAAGGGTAGAACAAAAAAGAGCAATATATTATTTGGAAGTTAAATCTCTAAAGAGAGATTCTAAACTTGCGTTTTTTTGATTAAGCTGAAGGATTTTAAGCTGATTATCATGAGCAAAATCAAAAACATAAGAGCGCATATCTTCTGCGGTTTTAAAAGTTATTTCGTAAACAAAATCATGTGTATTTACAACGTTGCTAACTTTTGGAAGCTTCAATAAAAAAGCATCTTCTACACGGTAATCAAATTCGACAATAACTATTTGTTCTTTTTCATTACGTAAATCTTGCAATTTTTTATCTGCAACAATTTCACCTTTATTAATTATGATAACCCGATCGCACATAGCTTCTACTTCCTGCATAATATGGGTTGATAAAAAAATTGTTTTAGTTTTTCCAATAGACTTAATAAGGTTTCTAATATCAACTAATTGATTTGGGTCTAGACCTGTTGTGGGTTCATCGAGAATTAAAACATCGGGATTATGTAATAGGGCATTTGCTAATCCAACACGTTGACGAAACCCTTTGGATAGTTGTTCTATTTTTTTATGAGATTCTGGTGTTAAACCAGTTTGTTCAATTACTTCATTAATACGTGCTTTATTTACTTTATAAATACTTGCGTTAAACTCTAAATATTCCTTCACATACATTTCTAAATAGAGGGGGTTGTGCTCTGGTAAATAACCAACACTTTGTTGTACTTGTTTGGTGTTTTTAATTACGTCAAACCCATTCACTTTAGCCAATCCTTCGTTAGCATTAATAAAGGTTGTTAATATTTTCATCATGGTAGATTTCCCAGCACCGTTCGGTCCTAAAAAACCAACAATTTCTGGTTTATTTACTTTGAATGAGATTTTATTTAGGGCTTTTTGATTTCCGTAAAGTTTAGAAACGCCAATGACTTCAATAGACATAATTAAAATTATTTGTTCAAAAATAATTGATTATATAATGCAATGTTATATTTGCTGTAAAATCTTTAAAACTTTTATGAAAACAAAAAAAAATGTTTTTAACAATTTTGATTTCTAAAAATATTATTTACTTTAGCCACGTAATTATGACAACAACAGTATATTATACATATTTTAGTTTCTTTTATTTCTTTTTTAGCAAAGAAATCGAGACCTTGTATGTATAATTTATAACTATAAATTTTTATATGAGTCTCGATGAAAATCGGGACTTTTTTTTGTTCAACTTTTGGTTGAACTACCTCAATGAAGATTGAGGTCTTAATAATGAAATAAGATTTTGATTAAAACAGTAGCCATACAAGGAGTAAGAGGATCTTTCCATCATATTGTGTCTCAACAATTTTTTAATAAAAATGTTGCAGCTATTGAATGCTTGACTTTTGATAGAGTTGTTGAAAGTTTAATAGATAAAGAATGTGATGCAGCGATTATGGCTTTAGAAAATTCTATTGCAGGATCCATTATACCTAATTATGCATTAATTGATAAATATAATTTACATGTAGTAGGAGAACATTATGTTGATGTGCAACATAATCTTATGGCACTTTCTGGACAGAAAATAGAAGATATTAAAGAGGTTTATTCACATCCAATGGCATTGCTTCAATGTAAAGAGTTTTTTAAGCAATACCCTCACATTAAATTAGTTGAAGATAAAGATACTGCCGAAGTTGCGGAACGTATTCAACAATACCAACTAAAAGGAATTGGAGCGATAGCAAGTGTTAAGGCTGCTGAAATTTTTGAATTAACCATTTTAGCACACAGCATACAAACCATTAAGCATAATGAAACACGCTTTGTAATAGTTAAACGTACAAATTCTGAAGTTCCAGAAAATGAAATAAACAAGGCGTCAATCAAATTTGAGACCGATCATAAACGCGGAAGTTTAGCAACTATTTTAAATGTAATGAGTGATTGTAAATTGAATCTTACCAAAATTCAATCACTACCAATAGTTGAGACACCATGGAAATATGCTTTTTTTGTGGACGTTACATTTGAAACATATAACGATTTTAAGAAAGCAAAATCGGTTATTGAGATTATGGGAGAAGGCTTTAAAGTGTTAGGCGAATATAAAAAAGCTAAGTTATGATTCAAGTAGCCGACAGATTGCGTACCGTTGAAGAGTATTACTTCTCTAAAAAATTAAGAGAAGTAAATCTGCTTATAGCAAGTGGTAAGCCTATTATTAATTTAGGTATTGGAAGCCCAGATATGCAGCCACCAAAAAAGGTTGTGGATGCTATTTCTAATAGTTTGTTCGATAAGAATGCCCATAAATACCAGAGTTATCAAGGTCTTCCAGAATTAAGGCAAGCTATTGTTGGTTTTTATAAAGAACATTATGATGTTAACCTAAGTGCAAACACCGAAGTTTTACCATTAATGGGGAGTAAGGAAGGGATTATGCACATTTCTATGGCGTATCTTAATAAAGTTGACGAAGTGTTAATACCTAATCCTGGATATCCAACCTATCAATCTGTTACCAAATTAGTAGAAGCAACACCAGTGTTTTACGAGTTGGACGAAGCAAATAATTGGTTGCCAGATTTTAAAGCCTTGGAACAATTAGATTTGTCTAAAGTGAAACTCATGTGGGTTAATTACCCTCATATGCCTACAGGGGCAAAACCATCTAAATATTTATTTGAAGAGTTGGTTGCTTTTGCTAAAAAACATGAGATTTTAATTGTTAATGACAACCCATATAGTTTTATTCTTAATAATAATCCGACAAGTATTTTAAGTGTTGATGGTGCCAAAGAAGTTTGCTTAGAATTAAATTCATTAAGCAAAACATTTAATATGGCTGGCTGGCGTGTAGGTATGGTAGTTGGAGATAATAAACATATTAATAATATTTTAAAGGTGAAAAGTAACATGGATTCTGGAATGTTTTACGGAATTCAAAAAGGAGCAATTGAAGCATTAAAATGTTCAAGTATGTGGTTTAGTACTTTAAATAGTGTTTATTATCAACGTCGCGATTTAGTTTGGAAGTTAGCCGATGCACTTAATTGTACTTATGATAAGGAAGCTTCAGGACTTTTTGTTTGGGCAAAGTTACCAGCATATTTAAAATCTGAAGAGTTTATAGATTTGGTATTAAAGGAGAATCATATTTTTATAACACCAGGGACTATTTTTGGAACTAAAGGAGAAGGATATATAAGGTTTTCTTTATGTGCTTCAACAGAAGCATTAGAAGAAGCCATAGCGCGAGTTAAATAAGATGAAAAATATATACGCCATAGGAGTCGGTTTAATAGGAGGTAGTCTTGCTATTGATATTAAGAAGCATAATCCAGATGTGATTATTCATGGTATTAGTAGAAAAGAGACGACACTTAATACCGCTTTGGAGTTAAATTTAATTGACAAAAAAGCAACGCTCGATGATATAGCACATGCAGATTTGGTTATTATTTCTATTCCTGTAGATGCTACGGTAAAATTATTACCAACTATTTTAGATAAAATATCTGATACAGGTTTGGTAGTTGATGCGGGTTCAACTAAAGAAGCTATTTGTAAGGTGGTTGAAAACCATCCGAAGCGAAGAAATTTTTTAGCAATGCATCCTATTGCAGGTACAGAACATTCTGGACCAACGGCAGCTATTGAAGGCTTATTTGTTGGAAAAACAAATATTGTTTGTGAGGTTGAAAAAACAACGTTTAAGCTCCAGGAAAAAGCGTTGAAGTTATTTACAGATATTGGAATGCGTATACGTTATATGAATCCGAAAGAGCATGATAAGCATATTGCTTATGTTTCTCATTTATCTCATATAAGTGCGTTTATGTTAGGAAAAACGGTGATTGATAAGGAGAAGAACGAACGTGATATTTTTGATATGGCGGGAAGTGGATTTGCATCTACGGTACGTTTGGCTAAAAGTTCGCCAGAAATGTGGACGCCTATTTTTAAACAGAATAAGACTAATGTTATTGAAACGTTAGAAGAGTATATAAATAACCTCACTCATTTTAAGAAATTGATGAAGGATGATAATTTTGAGGCAATTTTTGATGAGATGAAAAACACAAATCATATTAAGGATATACTTAACGGTATTATATAGAAGGGTCTGAATTTAGGGGTTAGAAAATTGAAATTGGCTGATATGCCCGCGTTAGGGATTGCAGAGGAAAGCCCACAGCGACGAAGGAGCGAGGACTTGTAGCGTAAAGCCCGACCCTTTAGGGTAACGCCAAAAAAAGAGAATAAAATAGTATAAAATAAATAGTAAACGAAATAGCCTAAGCAGCTAAATATTAAGTAAAAATGGAAAACACAAAAAAAATGAGAACCTGGTTAGATGATTTAAACTTAAGTCATCCACTAGTAATTGCAGGTCCGTGTAGCGCAGAAACGGAAGAGCAAGTATTGAAAATTGCTCACGAATTGAAAGATACAGATGTAAGCTACTTTAGAGCGGGTATCTGGAAACCTAGAACACGTCCAGGTATGTTTGAGGGTGTTGGAGCATTAGGTTTAAAATGGCTTCAGAAAGTAAAAGCAGAAACTGGAATGAAGGTTTGTACAGAGGTTGCCAATGCAGCACATGTAAAATTGGCTTTAGAACACGATGTGGATTTATTATGGATTGGTGCACGCTCTACTGTGTCTCCGTTTATCATGCAAGAAATTGCAGATGCTTTAAAAGGTACGGATAAACCTGTTTTAATAAAAAATCCTGTTAACCCAGATTTAGCATTGTGGTTAGGTGGTATTGAACGTATTTATAGTTCTGGTGTTAAAAATATAGGGGCGATTCATAGAGGATTTTCTACGTATCAAAAAACAAAATATCGTAATATTCCAGAGTGGCAATTGGCTATTGAGTTTCAAAATAGATTTCCAGATATTCCTTTAATTAACGATCCGTCGCATATTACAGGTAAGAGAGATATGATAATGGAAGTGTCTCAAGAAGCTTTAGATTTAAATTTTGATGGCTTGATGATTGAAACGCATTATGATCCAGATAATGCCTGGAGTGATGCTGCACAACAAGTAACACCAGCCACTTTAGTTCAAATTATGAAAGATTTAAAAATAAAAAAAACAGGTAGTACAGAAGAGGATTACAATAAAACTTTAAATACTTTAAGAGCTCAAATTGATGTAGTTGATAATCAGATAATAGAATTATTAGGCAAGCGTATGAAAGCTGCTGATGGTATTGGAGCACTTAAGAAAACTAAAAATGTTGCTGTTTTACAATCTAAACGTTGGAATGAGATTTTAGGTAAAATGGTTTTGGAAGGTGAACAACACGGTTTAAGTGAAGAGTTTATTTTAAGAATGTTTAAGGCGGTTCATCAAGAATCAATTAATCATCAAGAAAAAGTGATTAACGGGTAATTTACTTTATAATATAATATAAAAATGCCTCGCTAAAACGAGGCATTTTTATTGTTTATAATTAGTCATTTTTTGTGTAAGCTAACCTTCTTGATGCTTTTCGCATTAAAACATTTATTAAATCTTCTGGAGAACTTCCAATGCTACCTCTCACTTTTTTATTGTAATTCCATAATAAAACACCATCTTCAGCATTATGAACACTCATATTTACAATAGCACTATTTGTACTACCCCAGAAACCTAATACCAAGCCTAAAGCAACAGATGCGCCTTCAGACATTGGTTTGTTAGTTTCAAATTCTCCTGAAATTACAGCATCAACTTCAAGTAATTTTGCTAACTCTTGAGGTGTAAAATCAGTTATATTATCATAGTTAATATTTTTTCTTTTGAGTAAAGCGGTAGTTACTTTTGGGTCTTGTACTTCTAAGTTTTTCAATTTTCCACGTTTTTTTCTTTTTAAAAACCATGAGTACATAGCGGTTTGTATACCTTCGCCTTCAGCTTTTTCTAGTCTGTACAATTTTTCGTCATCCATATCTTTCATTTGCTTAGGTCTTAGCTTTACTTGAGTTTTAAAAGGAACCACAGCAATTATTTTATGAGACTTTGCAATTTCATCAAATTCAGGGTTTTCATAGAGGTTAGTTTGAGCTTGAACTTTGAATAAAAAAGTAACAAATAGAATTGGGAATAATAATTTTTTCATGTTGTTGTTGATTTTTGAATTTAAGAAGCTAATATAAATGAATTCTTACAATAATAATTGTTATTTTAATTTACTTTTGAAGAATATATGACAGGACGCGTTTACAAATCTACAGGAAGCTGGTACACAGTTAAAACCCAATTAGGAGAGGCCTACGAATGCCGTATAAAAGGGAAATTCCGTATTAAAGGAATTAAAAGCACGAACCCAATTTCGGTTGGAGATATTGTAGATTTTGAATTGGAAAAGGATAATAATACAGTAACAGGTATTATCCATAATATTCATGATAGAAAAAATTATATAGTTAGAAAATCTGTAAACCTTTCTAAGCAAACGCATATTATATCAGCGAATATAGATCAGGTGTTTTTAATGATTACTATAAACAATCCACCAACATTAACGAGTTTTATTGATCGTTTTTTAGTAACTGCTCAGGCATATTCTATAAAAACAATATTGCTTTTTAATAAAATCGACACTTATGATGATGAGGCTCTTAATGAGGTTAAATTTTTAGCACATACTTATAGAAAAATTGGCTATGAATGCATTGGGGTATCTGCTAAAACAGGTAAGAATGTCGATAAAGTAAAGTCTTTAATGCTTGATAAAGTTAGTATGTTTTCTGGTCATTCGGGAGTTGGCAAATCAACATTGGTTAATGCTATTGAACCCGAACTAAATTTAAAAACGAAAGAAATATCGCAGTTGCACATGCAAGGGCAGCATACTACAACATTTGCAGAAATGTTCGATTTAAGTTTTGGAGCTAAGATAATTGATACCCCAGGAATAAAAGGTTTCGGAGTTGTAGATATGGATAAAGAAGAAATTGGGGATTATTTTCCTGAATTCTTCACTTTAAAACAAGATTGTAAATTCAATAATTGTTTACATCTTCAGGAGCCAAAATGTGCAGTTAAACAGGCTCTCGATAATAATGAAATAGCCTTTTCAAGATATAGAAGTTATTTACAGATTATTGAAGGAGAAGATGAGCATTACAGAACCGATAATTGGGACGAAGATTAAATGAGAGTTGTAATACAAAGAGTATCTAAAGCTAGTGTGGCAATTGAAGGTAATGTTGTAGCCTCGATAGATAGTGGATTATTAATATTAGTAGGTATTATTGAAGAAGATACCCAAGAAGACGTAAAATGGTTGACTAATAAAATAGCTAATTTACGCGTTTTCAATGATGCAGATGGGGTTATGAATCGTTCTGTAAAAGATGTAAATGGTAATGTAATTGCTGTTAGCCAATTTACCTTGCATGCATCAACAAAAAAAGGCAATCGTCCAAGTTATATAAAAGCTGCAAAACCAGAGATTTCTATTCCAATTTATGAAAGATTTATTAATCAGTTAGAAGTGGATTTAGATAAAAAAATTCAAACAGGAACCTTTGGAGCAGACATGAAAGTAGAGCTAATAAATGATGGTCCAGTAACTATAATTATAGATTCGAAAAATAGAGAATAATGGCATCTATATTTGGACATGGTGTTGTTGCTTATACTTTTTCAAAAATACTTGACAGGCATAATAGTAAGTGGCTTTTAGTTGCTGCAATAATTTCATCAATTTTACCAGATATAGATGTAATGACATTTCATCTTGGGGTGCCGTACGAAGCCCCATTTGGACATCGAGGCTTCACACATTCCATTCTCTTTGCCATACTATGGGCATTTCTTTTAATGGTAACATTTGGCAAGAAGCATAATGGTTTGTGGTTTGTAGTTATTTTACTATCAACGCTTTCACACGGCATTTTGGATGCTATGACTACTGGAGGCAGAGGTGTTGGTTTCTTAATTCCATTTAATAACGATAGGGTTTTCTTCCCACTAAGAAAAATTATGGTATCGCCTATAGAGATAAAAAGTTTTTTTTCAGATTGGGGTTTACAGGTGATATTTAGTGAAATAAAATATATACTTTTACCTTGTATTTTGATTTTAACTTTTTTAAAAATAAATGAACATTCAAAACGCACAAAAAATAGTAGACAATTGGATTAACGAACATGGAGTTCGGTATTTTAATGAACTCACCAATATGGCGCAACTAACCGAAGAAGTTGGTGAGGTGGCACGTATTATTGCACGGCGTTATGGAGAACAAAGCGAAAAGGAAAGCGATAAAGACAAAGACTTAGGAGAAGAATTAGCCGATGTGTTATTTGTAGTGTTATGTCTTGCAAACCAAACAGGTGTAGATTTGCAAAAAGCTTTCGATAAGCGTATGGATAAAAAAGCAAAACGCGACCATGATAGGCACCATAATAATCAGAAATTAAAATAATTTATATCTATCTTTGACGCTTCTAATTTTAGAAGCGTTTTTTAATAGGTGAATATGAATTTTACACTACATAAGTCGGTAATAAATAAGCAATCAACTATAAAAATAACAGGTTCAAAAAGTGAATCGAATCGATTGTTATTACTTAAAGCATTATATCCAGAAATCGCTTTAGAAAATGTTTCAAATTCAGATGATAGTTGTCTCATGACTAAGGCACTTGATTCAAAAGAACAAGTTGTCGATATTCACCATGCAGGTACAGCTATGCGTTTCTTAACAAGTTATTTTTCTGTTCAAGAAGGAAGAGAAACTATCCTTACCGGTTCTCATCGCATGAAAGAACGTCCTATTAAAATTTTAGTAGCAGCTCTGCGAGAACTTGGGGCAGATATTAGTTATGTAGAGAATGAAGGATATCCGCCAATTAAAATTAAAGGAAAAAAAATCACCAAAAATAAAGTTTCCCTAAAAGCCAATGTGAGTAGTCAATACATCTCATCGCTACTACTTATTGCATCAAAATTAGAAAATGGGTTAGAATTAACTTTAGAAGGAGTAATCACCTCTATTCCATATATAAAAATGACTCTGAGTTTGTTAGACGAACTTGGTGTTGAATCTTCTTTTAAAAACAACGTTATAACAGTTAAACCCAGTACTAAAAATTTAACGACTAAAACCTTAGTAGTTGAGTCCGATTGGTCATCAGCATCTTACTTTTTCAGTATTGTGGCCCTAAGTGATGTAGGCACTGAGATTACATTATCTTCTTACAAGGAAAATTCTTTGCAAGGTGATTCGGTTTTAGTCGAAATTTATAAACATTTTGGAGTAGAAACTTCATCGTATAATAATACAATAACCATCAAGAAGGTTAAGCAAAATAATACGCCTAAAACTTTTAATTTAGTTAATGCTCCAGATATTGCACAAACAATAGCCGTAACGTGTTTTGCTTTAGGTATTTCTTGTGATTTAACAGGGTTACATACGTTAAAAATTAAGGAAACAGACAGATTGGTTGCTCTTAAAACTGAAATTGAGAAATTAGGAGGTGAAGTTAGAATAACCAATGAGTCCCTGCATTTATCTGCTAACAAAACTATAAAAAGCGGTGTTTCTATAGAAACATATCACGACCATAGAATGGCTATGGCTTTTGCACCTTTGGCTTTAAAAACAGAACTAGTTATTAAAGAATCCATGGTAGTATCAAAATCCTATCCAACATTCTGGGAAGATTTAACGCAGTTAGGGTTTAAAATAACTCAATAATAAATAGCTATTTACTTGACAACCCCTATGTCGAGATTGTATATTTGCAGCTTTCTTAAAAACACATAAATTCACATACATGAAATTATCACACTTTGGCTTTAATTTACCAAATGAACTTTTAGCAGAATACCCTTCAGAAAATAGAGATGAATCTCGTTTAATGGTTTTAAATAGAAAAGAACAAACAATCGAGCATAAGCAATTTAAAGATCTTATCGATTATTTTAATGAAGACGATGTATTAATATTAAATAACACGAAGGTTTTTCCAGCAAGATTATATGGTAACAAGGAAAAAACTGGAGCTAGAATTGAGGTTTTTTTATTAAGAGAATTAAACGAAGAGCAACGCCTTTGGGATGTACTTGTCGATCCAGCACGTAAAATAAGAATAGGCAATAAACTCTATTTTGGTGATGACGAAACATTAGTTGCTGAGGTAATAGATAATACCACTTCTAGAGGAAGGACGTTACGTTTTTTATATGATGGCTCCTATAAAGAATTTAGAAGCAAGTTAACCGAACTAGGAGAAACGCCACTTCCAAAATATATTAAGCGAGAGGTTGAGCCAGAAGATGAGGAACGCTATCAAACTATTTTTGCTAAAAATGAAGGTGCCGTAGCTGCTCCAACAGCAGGTCTACATTTTTCAAGACACTTATTGAAACGTTTAGAGATAAAGGGTGTTAATTTTGCTGAGGTTACACTTCACGTTGGATTAGGTACTTTTAATCCAGTAGAAGTTGAAGATTTATCTAAACACAAAATGGATAGTGAAGAGCTTAAAATAGACGCAAAAGCTGTAGAATTAATAAATAAAGGAATCAACGAAAAAAGGCGTGTTTGTGCAGTTGGTACTACTGCAATGCGAGCTATTGAAAGCGCTGTGTCTTCTAGCGGAATGCTAAATGAGGCAGATGGATGGACTAACAAATTTATTTTCCCACCATATGATTTTAGCATCGCAAACAGTATGATTACTAATTTTCATACACCAAAATCTACCTTGTTAATGATGGTATCGGCATTTGCAGGGCACGATTTTATTAAACGCGCTTACGAAGAGGCAATCAAAGAAGGCTATAAATTCTATAGCTACGGAGATGCCATGTTAATTATATAATCAGAATATATTCGAAATAATAAAGGAGGCAGTCTAAAAAGTCTTTATAATTTGATTTGTCAGGTTGAGCCTGTCGAAACCGATATTGATTATCAGTAAGTTAAAGATATTTCGACAAGCTTAATATGACATCAAACTTACTTTTTAGACAGCTTTTTTTTGTGTTATTTGGGCATTCCCTCCCGATAACTATCGGGAGGTCGGGCTTTCACTACTCGCTTCCTCCTGCGTCGGCGAGCTCAAACATGCCGTTCAATCCCTAATGCAAATCAGAACTTCAATTAATATTTATAATGTAAACAGAAAAACTCCCCCCCTTAAAGAGACCTAAGGAAGTGTTTTTTTAGAGTTTAAGTTATTTGTTTTCATAGCAAAATATAATTATTCCTAATAAATAGTAATCACCCATTTATAACATAAGAGTTTCTTTCTTTGCAGGATTAAGGAGGCTTTTTCCTTATTTTTGCATCAGTCATGGCAGAAAATAAAAAAGACATTCGCGCATTAACCAAAGAACAACTCAGGGACTTCTTTGTAAAAGAAGGAGATAAAGCATTTCGCGGTAATCAAGTGTATGAATGGTTGTGGCAAAAATCGGCACATACTTTTGATGATATGACCAATGTTTCTAAAGAAACACGTAAAATGCTAGAAGACAATTTTGTAATTAACCATATCAAGGTCGATCAGATGCAACGCAGTTCAGACGGTACCATAAAAAATGCTGTTCGCTTGCATGACGATTTAATTGTAGAATCTGTTTTAATTCCAACTAAAACCAGAACAACCGCCTGTGTGTCAAGTCAAGTAGGCTGTAGTTTAGATTGTAAATTTTGTGCAACTGCACGTTTAAAGCGTATGCGGAATCTTAATCCAGACGAAATTTACGATCAAGTAGTCGCTATCGATAATGAGAGTAGATTATATCACAATAGGCCTTTAAGTAACATTGTGTTTATGGGCATGGGCGAACCGCTCATGAACTATAATAACGTTATTAAAGCCATCGATAAAATTACGTCAGCAGAAGGTTTAGGGATGTCTCCAAAGCGAATCGTGGTCTCAACTTCTGGAGTACCAAAAATGATTAAAAAAATGGCAGATGACGATGTTAAATTTAAACTAGCAGTGTCATTACATTCGGCTATAGATGAGGTAAGAACATCTATAATGCCTTTTAATAAAAACTTTCCGCTTAACGATTTAAGAGAAGCATTACAGTACTGGTATGCGAAAACTAAAAACAGGATTACTTATGAGTATGTTGTGTGGGATGGTATTAACGACAAAAGAAAAGACATAGATGCGTTGGTTGAATTCTGCAAATTTGCTCCAAGTAAAGTGAATCTAATTGAATATAATCCTATTGATGATGGCGCATTTCAGCAAGCCAATTCTAAAGCAATAGATATGTATGTTAAAGTATTAGAAAGTAACAATATTACTGTAACTGTGCGCCGAAGTAGAGGAAAGGATATTGATGCCGCTTGTGGACAATTAGCTAATAAAAGTTAAAAATATTACTATCTAAAACCTATATTTGAATCTTCTTATGAAGATTGTAGAACAAATAAAACAGCCCATAGCATTTGAAATGGATCTTTTCGAGCAAAAGTTCCAACTCTCAATGTCTAGTAAAGTGGCGCTTCTTAATAGAATTACACATTACATTGTTAATAGAAAGGGAAAACAAATGCGACCCATGTTTGTTTTTTTGGTTGCCAAAATGGTTTCTAATGGTGAAGTCAGTGAGCGAACTTACAGAGGCGCTTCAGTTATCGAGCTCATTCATACAGCTACTTTGGTTCATGATGATGTTGTAGATGATAGTAACCGTCGTCGAGGTTTCTTCTCTGTTAATGCGCTTTGGAAAAATAAAATAGCGGTTTTAATAGGTGATTTTTTATTGTCTAAAGGGTTGTTGTTATCAATAGATAATAATGATTTCGATTTACTAAAAATAATTTCCATTGCTGTTCGCGAAATGAGTGAAGGGGAATTACTTCAAATAGAAAAAGCACGAAAGCTCGATATTACAGAAGCTATTTATTACGAAATTATTCGTCAAAAAACTGCAACGCTTATTGCTGCTTGCTGCAGTCTTGGAGCTGCCTCAGTAAAACCAGAATCGCTTCATGTAGAAAGTATGCGCAGATTTGGAGAACTAATAGGTATGGCATTTCAAATAAAGGATGATTTGTTCGATTATGGGGAAACCCAAATAGGTAAACCAACGGGTATTGACATTAAAGAACAAAAAATGACCTTACCATTAATTTATGTGCTTAATAATTCGAGTAAAAAAGATAAAAATTGGTTAATAAACTCAATTAAAAATCATAATAAAGACACTAAGCGTGTTAAAGAGGTTATAGCTTTTGTAAAGAATAATGGTGGTTTAGATTATTCCATTAATAAAATGAAACAATTTCAGACAGAAGCTTTAGAATTATTACAAACCTACCCAGAGTCCAAGTATAAAAATTCACTTGAGCTTATGGTGAACTATGTAATTGACAGGAAAAAATAATTATTGTTGTTGCTGTTGTTGCACGAGTTCTAAGTTTTGTCTGTAACTATTGTTGTTTACAACTTTTTCTTCGGTATTTAACTGCAGCGTTAAATCATCATTACTGTTTCTTAGAGTGCTTACTTTTACCTTAACAAACAGTTCGTCTTTCGCATTTCCTTTAAAAACACCTTTTACTGGTGCACAATCTTTGTAATCTCTTCCAATAGCAAGTCTAACATGATACTGGTTGGCAATTAAGTTATTGGTTGGATCTAGTCCTAACCAACCATAATCTGGAATGTAAGCTTCAATCCAAGCATGGGTGGCTCCTTCACCTCTCGAACCATCTTCATTTGGACAAATATAGCCGCTCACATACCGCGCAGGGATACCTAACATGCGCACCATTTGAAGTAAAATGTTTGTGAAATCTTGACAAACACCAGCCTTAAGGCTCCATACATGATCTAGTTTGGAATCAACATTGGTAATGCCTTGAATGTATTTAAAATTTGTATAGATATAACGGCATAATGCTAGAACCATTTTATATGGTGATTCTACGGTTAAATCTTTTGTTGCAAGAAGTTCAGAAATTTCTTTAGTGCCGTCAAAAGTTTTATACTTTAAATAGTCAATAAAGGCAGGGTTGTTTTTTAATAGTTGTAATTCCTGCCATTGATTAGGAGTAGGTTTTAAATCATCTGGAAATGGCTTTGTAGTAGTAATGACTTCAATATCGGAAACTATAGACAGGTAGTTATGAGGTTCTATAATCATAAAAGTGCCTACAGTATTTCCAAAAAAATCACTTCTAGTTTCTATTTTAGGATTTGTATTGATAGTTAAAAAATGAGAAACAACACTTTGATGTTCATCCTGAATTGGATGAAGCATAATTTGGTTTGCACCATCAATAACCAAATTGCTATAGCTATATTTAGTAATATGTTTGATGAAAAATTTTGGCATTAGTCTCTAATTAAAATGCGAAAAATATACGGTGTTTATGCTAAAAGAAATGTTTTTAATGTCTTCTTTTATTTCTTTAATAAAGTTTTCTAATCCGCGCTCGTTAATACTTTCAATAGTAGTATATTTTATTGTACTTTCTAGTTTTCCAAGTAAAAATTCTATATTATTTTTTTCAAGCTCGCCAGATTCTATTAATTGTCTTAAATGCCGGTTAAGTTTATTGATGCAATAGTAAATAGATCTTGGAAAAAGTTTATCCTGAAATACCATGGTAATTATATGATCTTCTTTAAAACTAGATTTGTGCTTTTTTAAATACAGTTGGTAGCCCCCAATAGACAATAGTAAGTTTTTCCAAAAAAAACTTTGTTCTAAACTGTCAGATGTTTTAGCGATCTCTGTAAGTTTTATGGCAGTAAAATCGGTTATTTGAATTACGCGCTCTAAGAATTTTCCAATGTTCATAAAGTAATAGGAAGCTCCTCTTTCTTGAGTGATATCCATGGTGCCATAGAACATTAAATGATAGGCTTTTAAATTATCTAAAAACTCTATAAGCTCATCTTCATTTAGCTTTTTTTCAATATCCTTCTTTGTAAGTAAGAGGTAATAATTATTGATACACAACCACAATTCTCTAGAAATATGTTCTTGTACACTTCTTGCATTTTCTCTAGCTTTAGTTACAATGTTTAATATTGAGTTTAGATTATCCTTACTAAACACCATAAAGTTGATACATTCTATGGGGTCTTCGGTATAAAAGGTGTTGTTTTCTGGCGTGTAGGTTTTAATTATGGGAGTCCACGGAAATAACTCTGGTGAATCCTGATTGGCATAAAAATTCGTTTTAAGTAAACTTATAATGCCGTTACCACGTTCCATGTATCGTTCTAACCAAATTAAATTATTTGCTACTCTACTAAGCATAAATTAAGTTTTATTATTGAATTACCCACGTGTCTTTACTGCCTCCACCTTGCGAACTATTAACTACTAGCGACCCCTTTTTTAGTGCAACACGGGTAAGTCCTCCAGGAGTAATTTCTATACCATCGCGACCTGCAAGGGCAAATGGTCTTAAATCAACACATCTTGGAGATAATTTTCCTTCAATACAACAAGGTGCTGTGGAGAGGCGTAAGATAGGCTGAGCTATAAAATTATCAGGCTTTTTCTTAACATTCTCAATGTAGTCTTTTATTTCGGCTTCAGAGGCTTCATGACCCATTAACATGCCGTAACCACCACTCCCATCAGTCTTTTTAATAACCATCTCTTTAATGTTGTTAACAACATATTTGAACTCTTCTGGCTCACCCAATTGGTATGTTTTAATATTTTTTAAAATTGGTTCTTCGTTTAAATAATATTTTATCATATCGGGAACATAAATATAAATGGCTTTATCATCTGCAATTCCAGTGCCAGGGGCGTTAATTATGTTTACATTCCCTTCTCTGTAAGCGGCCATGATTCCAGCAACACCAAGTGTGCTTGAAGCATTAAATTCAAGCGGATCTAGGAAGTCATCATCAACACGTCTATAAATAACATCAACGCGTTTTAAGCCGTTGGTTGTCTTCATATAAACTACATGGTCTTTTACAACAAGGTCGCTACCTTCAACTAATTCTATACCCATTAGTCTGGCAAGAGTGGTGTGTTCGTAATACGCCGAATTATAAATACCTGGAGTTAAAAGAACCACTTTAGGATTATTTTGATCCGATAGTTCCTGAAGTTTCTTGTATAAAATATTAGGATAATTTGAAACCGAACGTATATTGCTCTTTGGAAGCACCCCTGGAAAAATCCGTTTAGAAATTTCACGGTTTTCTAGCATATAGCTCACACCAGATGGCGTACGCAGATTATCTTCTAACACATAAAATTCACCATCATTATTTCTTATAAGATCGACACCAGCGATGTGTACATAAATATCATGTGGTACATTTACACCTTTCATTTCACGTAAAAAATAGGGGCAAGAATAGATTAAATCGGCTGGAATTATACCATCTTTAATTATAAATTGATCGTGATATACATCTTTTATAAACAGATTTAATGCTGTTAGTCGCTGTTTTATACCTTTATCAATTTTGTCCCATTCCTTTGATGTTATTATTCTTGGAACAATATCAAACGGAAAAATCTTCTCAATCCCTTCATTATCATTGTATACTGTAAATGTAACGCCTTGACTCATAAAAAGTTGACGAGATAATTCTTCTTTTTTAAAAAGGACTTCTGGAGATGTACTTAGCAAATAAGAATTTATAATGTCATATTGAGTGCGTATCTTGGAATCGTTCTTATACATTTCGTCCCAAGTACTTGGAAGCAACTCATAAGATGAAAATAAATTATTATTTACCATAGTATAAACCTTTTTTTCTAAAATAGTAAATTTTGAATAAAATTCAACAAATTTTGAATTTCAAAAAGAATTATTCAGTGTTTTTTAAATTAAGCAACGAATATTTTTTAAAAACAGTCATTTTTTATGATTTATTTGCGATTATTATATTAGTTATATCTTTTTTTAGTTCGAATTTTGAAAAAGAAATTATAGTTAGGCAACCATTTGTATAAAATTTGCGTCTAGTTAAGTAGAAAGCAAAATGAAACATTCGTAATTTAAATTTTCATTGATTTTTGGATAATTATACGAATGTTAAATCTAATAGATGAAAAACAATATAAATTAATAGATAAAATCATTTTTGAAGGTTATTCAACTCCATACTAACGAATCCGCTTTAATAAAAAGGGCGCTTAAAAATAACCGTGATGCTCAGCACACCTTGTTTGAGGAACATGCTCCAAAAATGTTAAGTGTATGTAGGTACTACATAAAAGATTTACAACAGGCTGAGGAAGCCATGTTGAATGGTTTTTTAAAAGTATTTACAGGTTTGAAGGGTTATAGAAACGAAGGAAGTTTTGAAGGATGGATAAGACGTATTATGGTAAGAGAATCTATTTCTTATTTGCGCAGCAAGAAAACATTTGAATTTCCAGTTGAAGACCTCGTTACAGAAGATGATTCTCATAACAATATTGAAGTAGATATGGGTGTTGCTGAAATACAACAACTTATAGATAATCTTCCTGAAGGTTATAAAATGGTGTTTATTATGTATGCCGTTGAAGGCTATAAGCATCATGAAATTGCTGAAATGTTGAATATTTCAGAAGGTACTTCGAAGTCGCAGCTATTTAAAGCAAGAAAGCTTCTTCAGGTAAAAATCAAAGAATTAAACAAGACTAGTTATGACACCAATTAAATTTGACGAAAATATTAAAGAAAAACTTGATAAGCGAATTTTACAGCCATCTTCGGAAGCTTGGAATAAGTTATCAGGTCGATTAGATTCGTCTGAAAGTAAACCAACTAATAAAGCCTATTGGTGGATTGGTATTGCTGCAAGCGTTGTTGGAGTTTTATTTATTACAAGTCAATTTTTAAGCGATTTGCCAAAGCAAATTATTACTCTAGAAATAGTGAATACACCAGAAGTTATTGAAGATGATTCCAATAGCTCAATAATAAATCAAGAAATTGAAAAGGTTAAGCCAAGTGTTAAAGAATCTTTGGCTAATTCAGAAGTAAGAGAGACTCCATCATTGAAACAAAGTGATATAGATGCCGAATCAAATAATAAAGTAGAAGTAGCTATTACACAAGCTAATCAAGCACCAATTAGGACATTTGAAAAAGATATTCCCAAAGATACTATTTTAAAGAAATTAACATTTGAAGAACAGAAAATACAAGATGTCGTTGCGCAAATAGATTTGCTAAAACAAGATAATGTAGAAGTAACAGATGAAACAATTGATGCTCTGTTATATGAAGCGCAAAAAGAAATAGCTCTAAATAAATTAATAAATAAAAGTACAGGGATAGTCGATGCCAATTTATTGCTTCAAGACGTTGAAGCAGAGGTAGACCAATCCTTTAGAAGTAAAGTTTTTGAAGCTTTACAGAAAAGTTACAATTCAGTAAAAACTGCAGTTGCTAATCGTAACGAATAAATAGTTAAAATTTCAATCATTAATTAATTCCCTAAGCAGGGTAAAACGAACAGTTATGCAAACAATTACGAAGTATTTGGCATTGGTAATGCTATGTTTAAGTGTGCAATTAATCAATGCACAAGATTCTATTCCAAAACCAATTAATCAAAAAAGAATAGATGCTTTAATAGCTCATAAGGAAACCATTAAGGCACAAGAAAGAGAATTGTTAAAAGAAGAGGTTAAAACGATTAATCAACTTTTAGATAGGAAAGAAATCACTCTAGACGAAGCTGAAACTTTAAAGAAAGAGGCGGCTAAAAAACGTGCATTAAATATTGAAAATCGAATTACAATTGTTGATAATCAAATTTCACTCTACCAGAGGAATCATTATCCAAAGCCTAAAGAAGAAAAGGAAAACTTATTTGGTGTTAATATTAGCAATAGAACGTTTAATGTTAAAACAAATAGGAAACCGCCTAAACAAGATATAAAGACATCAAACGATTTGCTATTTGCCATTGGTTTTAATAATACTGTTCAAGAGGGTGCTGGATTAAATGATGCGTTATATAAGACAGGAGGTTCAGGGTTTGTAGAATTAGGTTGGAATTGGAAAACCCGTTTAGTAAAAAATGCTCCCTGGGCAAGAGTAAAATATGGTTTTTCCTTTCAATGGAATAAATTTGAGCTGAAGGATAATCAATATTTTGTGCAGAATGGGGATGTAACTTCATTAGAAACGTTTCCTGTAGAGCTTAAGAAATCTAAATTCAGAGTTACCAATTTGGTGTTTCCGCTACATTTTGAGTTTGGCCCTTTAAAGAAGCATTCTAGAAAAGATCTTACCAGATACATTAATAATGATCAATTTAAAATAGGGATTGGTGGTTATGGAGGTTTTCGTTTGGGGACTAGGCATAAATTAAAATATAAAGAAAATGGAAATTTAGTTAAGGAAAAACTGAAACGGAATTACAATGTGAGTAATTTTGTTTATGGGTTAAGTAGTTATATTGGTTTTGGAGATACAAGTTTATATGTTAAATACGATTTATCTCCACTTTTTAAAGATCAAGTTGCAGACCAAAATAATATTTCTATAGGTCTTCGATTTGACATTGACTAAAAAGACGATAACGATTATTGTTTCATATTATTAATTAAGCGTTTTTAATTCTGGTGTTCATTAAGTCTTTACGGTTGTATTTTTTAATCCACTCATTAACGGTTGTAGGCGCAATAGAGTAAAGTTTACAAAGTTCACTTTTTGTGTGTTTTCCAATGCTAAGTTCGTCTAAAATTTTTAATTTGAAAGGTTCGCTGTAACGTCTAATTACTTTGTCATTTTTATACATAATTGTGTTAAATTATGTAGCCTTTATTCAGGACGGGTCAAAATGTTTGCCAACGGTTACGTATAAACCTGAGTTCGACGTAAGGATTTAGAAAAACAGAGCTAATTGATTTGTATTTTCTGTTTCAAATTTAATACTTGG
>NZ_CANKXK010000002.1 GCF_947487605.1 uncultured Algibacter sp. | reverse complement strand
ACCAAGTATTAAATTTGAAACAGAAAATACAAATCAATTAGCTCTGTTTTTCTAAATCCTTACGTCGAACTCAGGTTTGTAATCTACAACAAACTCTTTAAAATACTCCTTTATTTCTTCTCTAGCCTTTAAAAATGCTTCATGTTTTTCATCATCCGTTCCAACCAATTTTGAAGGGTCGTAAAAATTATGATGTAATCGTTTTGCATTCTTACTGGGAATATAGGGACAGTTCTCATTTGCATGGTCGCAAACAGTTATAATATAGTTAAAATCCACATCTGCATATTCATCTACATGATTTGATGTGTGATTTGAAATATCAATCCCATCTTCTTTCATAATAGCGGCAGCACCTGGATTAATTCCATGTGTTTCAATGCCTGCACTGTAAACGTTTACTTTTCTATTATCTAAAAAATGGTTTAAATATCCATGTGCCATTTGGCTTCTACAGGAATTTCCTGTGCATAATACTAATATGTTTTTCATTTTAAAGGTGTTCTTTCATTTCCGCAAAGGCGGAAAACTCATTAATAAATACAGAATAACGAAACTTGTTAGCAACAATTTCCGTCTGGCGTACAACATGGTTCTTCGCTAGAAACTGTTTCTAAAACTTCAGAAACACCACATATCTCCTTGGCCTTACAATCTGTTTTTTCGACCGCTAATTTAACTATCAAGTTGTTACCACGTATTTCGAAATCGTTAACAAATAGCTGTGCTGTGTGAAAAGTTGCGTTGCTGTATTCAAACTTTACTTCCGCATCAAATTTATAAGGCTTCATTTTACCTACTTTTTTAAGAATTGCTAATGCTTTATAAATCGACATATATTCAGTTTTACCCAATTCGCTTGGGCTTTCCCATAGTTGAATAATTGTTTCTTTCCAAGCATCGGTTTGCGAACCACAATCAACAGAATCAACTGTAAGGTGTTTTACTTCTGTTATATGATAATTAGCGCCAACCAATAAATTAGGAGCATATTCAAATAATAAAGATTTATCTTTATTCTCTTCAAGTACTTGAAATAATTCTTGTGTTTTCATGTTTTTATAAATTTTTATTTTAAGTTTTCACTTTGACTGTGCCCAGTGAGACAGCTAAGCATAGCATATTAATGTTTAACAGCAATTTGATTTTGTAGTATTAAAAAATGAGTTTAATTGACTTTGAATTTCAGTCCATCTTTTTACATTAATACAATAACACATACTTTTACCTTCTACTTCACCGTTAAGTAAACCAATACTCTTTAATTCTTTTAAATGTTGTGAAATAGTTGCTTGCGCTAAACCAATTTCGGCGACTAAATCGTTACAAATACAGGCATTCTGGTTACTTATATACTGCAATATAGACACACGAGCTGGATGACCCAAAACTTTAAAAACTTGTGCTAAATCATTTTGCTTATCGGTAAATATTTGAGTTTTGGTAATTCCCATTATATTATTTTAATATTGCAATATTACGATAATAAAATTAATTAAAAAAAGCCAAAACACATTTTTTTGGCTTTTTATGAGTTTATAAAGTTTTATTTACTTAAAACCAAGATTTTTTGCCAGCTTGATAGGTATTGTAAAACTCTTCATCAGACTTTGTAAGATATATGATTCCTTCTATCAATCCTATTACCCCAGAGATTGCAGATGTAATTCCACATGTTACAAACCCTAAAAGACCTAAAACGAGTAAAATAATACCTTCTTTTTGGTAGCCTAAAATAAACTTGTGAATTCCAATCCAGCCTAAAAGAATACCTAAAACACCTGCAAGTACTTTTTTATTATCACCTGTTGCTTTATCAAATGCTTCTTTAGCCTCTTCTGCAAACTCAGAAGCAGATTCCTTAGCTTCACTAGCAAATTCTTTGGCCTTCTCTTTTGCTTCTTCTGCAAATTCTTCAGCTTTATCGGCCGCTTTTTTTGCGCCTTCTTTAGCATCTCCTAACATATCGTTAAGGTCGTCGCTTAAATTTTTTTCATCAGACATGATCTATAATGTTGTTTTAATTAGAAAATAAAAATAGTGAAAATTTAAATTCGCTACTACATATATGTGCTTCTAATTATAATAATGTTACAATAATAGCAATGGATTCTTTTATCTAAATAATAAAATAACACCTCCAATGGCAGTCACAATCAATATAAACCGTCTATAATTAACATTAGATATAAGTCTAACAAGCGCAACACCAATAAAAAATCCAAGAATAACAACAGGAACCATTATAGAATTTAACACCAAGGTTTGCAACGTAACGGTTTTCCAAACAAAAAAATGAAATGGTAATTTAAATACATTGATAATGAAGAATAACCATGCAGCCGTACCAATAAATTCGTTTTTTGGAAAACGCATAGCTAGAAAATAAATATTTGAAATAGGGCCTGCCAAATTACCTATCATAGTTGTAAAACCAGCTAAGAATCCTGTGCCACTAGAGAATAATTTATTTGTTGGAATACTATTAGACTTTCTGTTTTCGGTATAAAACATGATTAAAACTGACGCAATAATTATAATTGCCATCATACGTTTAAAAATAACTTCGGATATATCGTTACCTATCCAAACACCAACTAAAACCCCAATAATCATCCATGGGATAAGTTTTTTTATATAATCCCACCGTGCGTGTCTATTGTAATAAATAACAGCAAAAATATCGGCTATTATAAGCATAGGAAGCAAAATTCCTGTTGAAGCCTTTTCGCCAAAAACAAAAGCTAGAATAACAACTATAATAATGCCAATTCCTTTTATACCTGCCTTAGATAAACCCAATAAAAAAACTGCGATACAAATTGCAGCCCATTGGATAGTTGACAAATTATAGGATTGGAGAATTTCTAAATAATTCAAAAAAAAACTAGTTCTACTTAATTAAAAAACGAATTTACAAAAACGCACTATCAATAGGTTCCCATAATTCTATTTTGTTTCCATCGTTATCCAGAATCCATCCAAATTTTCCATATTCATATTCTTCTATTTCGCCAACAATGGTAACGCCTTCTTCATTTAGTGTTTCAAGTAATTCATGCAGGTTTTCTACCCGATAGTTAAACATAAAATCTTTTTTGGAGGGCTCGTAATATTTAGTGTCCTGAGCAAATGGGCTCCATTGTGTTGAACACTTATTCCCTTCTTTATCCTTCCACCAAAAGGTACATCCGTAATCATCAGTATTAAACCCTAGGTGTTTATTATACCAGTCTTTTGTTTCTTTTGGGTTTTTAGTTTTAAAAAACAAACCACCAATTCCTGTTACACGATTTTTCATTTTTTTCTGTTTTTAACGGCCGATTCGTAAATATCTATCCACTCTTCAGCGCTTATTTTGCCTGTAAGCTCTCCAATGAGATTAAAAGGAATATCATTCATTTTTTTAAACCTGATACAGCTTTTCCCCATATCTAACTTATACTTACAACGTTTAGCATATTCAGATATAAACCAATCCATAAGTTCTTTTTTTGCATATAAAACCATACTATACACTGCAACAAAGTTTTTCTGAGACGCCAAATTCATAAATGGCAATGGTAATTTTGGGTCGCAATGGTATCCGTCTGGATATACAGAATGTGGTATCACATAACCTAACATGCCATAATTCATGGTTTCTTCCATCCCTTTGGGTAGATTATTTAAAATTTGTTGTCTCAATTTTTCAATAGGTTCTTTTCTATCTTCTGGTAGTTCGTCCAGATATTGTTGTGGTGATGTTGCTTTAGATTGCATAATATTTATTTACGTTGAAGTATAAGTCCTGAAATTAATGATATTACAAACCCTATAAGAATTACAGTAATAAACATTAGAAACGCCATAAAACCTGAACCTCCATATTCTTCCATTTGTTGTGTAAGTTCTGCTTTTTTAATTATTAATTCTTCTGGCGATAAGGTTGCTTCCATCTTTTTTATTGAATAGTCCATATATTCAGTTGCAAAGTCTGGGTTTATCTGAGTTGTATAAATGTAATCGAACAAAGCAACTCCAACTGCCGAAAATAACGATATAAGCATGCCGATTGCAATCGCTTTCCCTAAAGATACTTTTCCGTTATTTACTTTATCTCGATAGTGTTTGATTCCGAAGTAAACAAATAATAAAGAGAGTATCATAGAAGCATACCCAATAAGTTCTCCGTAGTCAAAATTTACTCCCATTCCCAACAAAAAAGGTAATCCGAAGAATAAAAACCCACATATTAAACTATAAAGTCCGTACTTAAATATTGTGTTTTTCATTTTTATATATGTATTGATTAGTTCTCCAAAAGTAGTAAGATGATAGGATCGAGAACTCGTACTAAAGTACTAAATTGATAATACTTTAGTACAAATTTACACGTGTTGATCTATAAGAATGGTATTTCCATCTGGATCTAACAAAACAACACTTGCAGGGCCAGAAGTGTTTTCATCTGCTTTCCTTTCAAGTTTAATATGATTCTTTTGAAGGTTTTTTTGAATATCGCGAACATCTGTAAACTCATTCAATTTATTAGCACTTTCATCCCATCCTGGATTAAAAGTTAAAATATTATTTTCAAACATACCTTGAAAAAGCCCCACCAATGCGTTACCGTTTTTCATGATAAGATAATTCCTTTCTATTTCACCTGCAAAAACACTAAACCCCAAGGTTTCGTAAAATGTTTTTGATTTGCGAATATCCTTCACGCTTAAACTAACTGAAAATGCTCCTAGTTTCATAGATAATATTTTTAGATTATTAAACTTCAATACAAAGCTACTTATCTAGTAAAAATAGGCTTCATACTAAAGTACCAAACGATTGCGTTTGTCTAAAAATATAAAAAAAGTTTAAATAATTTGATGGTCTTGTGCTACCTGTATTGCTTGTGTTCTGCGCTTTGCATTAAGTTTAACAAGCAAATTAGAAACG
The DNA here is from genome assembly GCF_947487605.1 of uncultured Algibacter sp. GTDB lineage: Bacteria > Bacteroidota > Bacteroidia > Flavobacteriales > Flavobacteriaceae > Algibacter_D. The sequence goes on along the minus strand of NZ_CANKXK010000002.1, from coordinate 377,239 downwards.
TGTGTCTTAATTGTGCTTTCTGAAAGAAATAGTTTTTCGGCAATTTCTTTATTAGATAACCCTGAAGATATGTGCTTTAGAACTTCGTATTCTCGATTTGTGATTTCTAATTCTTTTACTTTTTCTAAATCTATTTCACGCTTAGCTACAGATTGTTGCTTTTGAGTTTTTTTATTAATGAATAATCCAATAACTAAAAAAACGATGGCAATAACTGCCATGATATATTCAATCTGTGTTTCACCTGTTATAAAAGTGTATTTACCAAACTGAAATAATAATAACAAAGCTACTATAAGTAAAGAAAAAACAAGAATGGTTTTCTTCATATTTTATAATGAAAATGAATTTTACTAGTAATTAAGACCTGTTAAAAATACAAAAAAGATTGCCTCGTCGTTTAACTCCTCGCAATGACAAATGCTTTAATTTTATCAACAATAGTTTGTGCTAATTTTTCTTTACTTTCAAGAGTCCAACCAGCTACATGAGGTGATAATAAAACATTTTCGGCTTTTATTAAATATTGAAGTGCTTTTGGCATTTCGTTAGTAAACAAGTTTTCAAAAGAAGCTTTCTCATATTCTAAAACATCCAATCCTGCACCAAGTATTTTAGCAGATGCTAAAGCGGTTACCAAATCTTTAGTTACAACACTTTTACCTCGAGCTGTATTTAAAAACCAAAATGGTTTACTAAAAGCATTAATAAATTCCGAATTAACCATGTTTAAAGTTAGAGCCGTTTGTGGGGTATGTAGACTTACAATATCAACCCTTTTTTGAAATTCTGAAAGCGACACCTGCTTCGCATTATTATCTCCTACATTATCCTTAATATCGTAACATAAAATTTTAACATCAAATCCGCGTAGTTTTTTAGCAAAGGCTTTTCCCATATTACCATAGCCAATTATTCCAACAGTTTTCCCATCCAATTCAATACCTCTATTATCTTCACGTAACCATTGTCCTTTTCTAACTTCGGCGTCTGCTTTATTGAGTTTATTAAACAGCGACAAAAGCATCCCAAGCGTATGCTCGCCAACGGCATTTCTATTCCCCTCGGGGGCTGAGATTAAATATACACCTTTATCTTTAGCATAATCGCAATCAATATTTTCTAAACCTGCACCAACTCGTCCTATAAATTTTAAGTTCTTTGCGGCATCTAAAAATGGTTTATCTATTGTAAATCGACTTCTTATGATGACGCCATCATATTCATGAATTTTAGATTCAATAACTTGTTTTGAAGATGCATAATCTTCGCTATTAACGAAGCCTAAAGCATCTAATTGATTTAATAATAATTCGTGATTTGCGTCTAGATGAAGAACTTTCATTTAAATTTTTGGATAACGTGTTTGGGTCTTTTCATGTTGCACTTTTCCTGTATGTGCTGTCGATTTTTTTTCAAAAAGTAATACATGTACTTCTTCATTGTTTTTTGTGAAAGGATTGTGCTCAACCCCTTTTGGAACCACTATAATTTCTCCTTCCTTGACTACTTCGGTTCTATCGCGAAATTGCATGTGCAAAGTTCCTTTTACTACTTGAAAAAGTTCGTCTTCATTTTCATGGCTATGCCATACGAATTCTCCTTTAAGCTTTGCTAATATAACTTGCATATCATCAACTATTGCAATTTGATGTGGATGCCAGTTTTTATCAAATCTTGAAAATTTGTCTTTTATATTTAATGCTTTCATTGTGTAAAATTATGAAGTTTTGTACTAGCAATTTTAAAGTATAAATGCCGTATTATGAATTAATTCTATATACCTAAAATCATTCTTGCTATCCAAAAATACAGTAGAATACCTAAAATATCGTTGCTTGTTGTTATAAATGGGCCTGTGGCAATTGCTGGATCAATGCCACGTTTGTTTAAAAATAATGGCACAAAAGTACCTATAAGTCCCGCAACAATAATTACAGCTACAAGTGATACCGAAATGGCGAAAGCGGTGTTTAGCTCTCCTTTTATTGCCCAAACAAACAAGAATAAAAATAATGCTAGAATTATACCATTAAGTGCTGCAAGCAACATTTCTTTTATTAAACGACTGTTTACGCTACCACGTACTTCATCGTTGGCTAAACCTTGCACTATAATGGCACTTGATTGCACTCCAACGTTTCCTGCCATGGCAGCAATAAGCGGTGTGAAAAAAAACAAAATAACTGCTTTACCAGTAAAAAGGCTTTCGAAACCTTCCATGATTAAAAAAGCACCAATACCTCCTACTAACCCTAAAAAAAGCCAAGGTAATCGTGCTCTTGTAAGCTCTAGAATACTATCATCAGAATCTACATCGCCTGTAATACCCGCAGCTAATTGGTAATCTTTCTCTGCTTCTTCCTTTAAAACATCAACTATATCGTCAATAGTAATTCTACCTAATAATGTTTGCGAATCATCAACAACAGGAATAGCTTCCAAATCGTATTTTGCCATAACTTTAGCTACATCTTCTACATCGTCATGAACATTAACATAATCTACATTCACTTTAACTAAGTCTGCAATTTTTTGCTCGCTTTTAGCAACAATTAAATCTTTTAAAGACAGGCGACCAATAAGTTTTTCTTCCTTATTTACCACATAAATAGAATGGACTCTTGTTACCTCTTTGGCTTGACCGCGAATTCTACGCATGCAACCTGCTACAGTCCAGGTTTCATATACCTTAACCAGTTCTTTTGCCATAAGTCCACCAGCGGTATCTTCATCATAAGCTAAAAGTTCTTGAATCTCAGATTTATGTTCTTCATCTTCAATTTGAGAAATAACTGCTTCTTGTCGTTCTTCTGAAAGTTCGGCTATAATATCTGCAGCGTCATCGGTATCTAACTCTTCAACTTCTTCTGCTATTTCTTTTGCTGAAAGATTTTTTAAAACCTTTTCTCTATTGTCTTCATCGAGTTCTGTTAAAATATCTGAAGTCGTATCAGAGTCTAAAAGCTTTATTACATACACAGCTTCTTCCAGATTTAATTCATCTAAAATTTCGGCTATATCTGCGTAGTGAAACTCATTAAGTAGTTTGTTGAGTTCCTTATCGTCGTTAACTTCAATGAGTTGCGCTACTTGATCAACAAGTTCATCTGTTAACTCGAATTGTATGTTTTCTTTCTCTTCAGACATGAGATTAAAACTTCTCGATATTATTTCAAAATTCCATTTGAAATCACTCGAAATGCCACTTAATTTTTATCGTTTTCAATTAATCGTGCGAGTTCAATAAACTCGAAAACAGCTAACTGTTCTGGCCGTTTGCCAAATATAACATTTGCTTTTAAATTATCTGATAAATTGAATGTTTTTAAACTGTTACGAAGCGTTTTTCGTCGTTGCTGAAACGCTGTCTTCACGATTTTAAAGAATATTTTTTCGTCGCATGGTAACGAATAATTTTCCTTTCTAATTAATCTTAACACGCCTGAATCAACTTTTGGAGGGGGATTAAAAACTGAAGGTGGAACTGTAAACAAATACTCTGCGTTATAAAATGCTTGTGTTAAAACCGAGAGTATACCATAAACCTTACTGCCTTCTTTTGAGCATATACGTTGTGCAACTTCTTTTTGAAACATTCCTGAAAACTCTGGAATTTGATCGCGCATTTCTAATGTTTTGAATACAATTTGTGTAGAAATATTGTACGGGAAATTACCAATAATGGCAAATGGTTCTTCTTTAAAAACATCTTTTAAATTATACTTTAAAAAATCTTTTTCTATTATTCTTGGTGCTAGACTTAGATAATTAGCTTGTAAATATTCTACAGACTCTGTGTCTATTTCTATAACATGTGTGGTAACCTCTTTTTTTAATAAATACTTTGTAAGAACACCCATTCCAGGACCTATTTCAAGTACGTTTTTATAGCCTTTCAAACTTAAAGTATCAGCTATTCGTTGGGCAACAGTTTCATCTATTAAAAAATGCTGTCCTAAATATTTTTTTGCTTTTACTTGGTGCTGATTTGGTTTGTATGCCACGAATTTATGTGTATTAAGTTATGTAAGAACGATAAGACCCTTAGACTATGCTTAGGGTAACAAAACTAAGCTATTTAAAATTCACGGTATACTCATCAACAATTTGAAGCTCTGTTCTAAACGCTAGCATTTTATCTGCAAACTTTTTTAGTCCATCTTGCCTTAATCTATCTGCGTCTTCTTTATAATAAGCGTCTAAAGCTTCACGTGAGTATGAACGATATTGAACAGAGTATGTTACACCACCCATATCCTCTTCGACTAAAACTCTTGTAAGCGTTGCTTTATCAAATTTACCTGTTCGTAGTACTTTTGGAATATGTTCTTTAATCCACAACAACCATTCGTCATGGATGCTTTCATCTATATTTATGGTTACGTTATATATAATCATATATTGAAAATATTATGAGATTTCTCGCTATGCTGGAAATAACAAAAGTTTATAATTTTTTTGCAAATAACAGCAGTTCTTCATCATCTTCAAAGGGTTTTATCTTTTTTTCAAATGCCAACCCTAACTTTTCTAATAAATTAATTGAACTCTTGTTATAAGGAACTGTAATTGCTGTTATTCTATTAAGCTTGTAAATTTCTTTCGCTAATTTTAATACTGCAATTGAAGCTTCATAACCAAAACCTTGACCTTCATATTCTGGAAGAAAAGCAAAACCTATATCTACATGCTCTAATTCTTCACGCTTTGCTAAACCACATGTACCAATAGCTTTGTTATTTTCACTTTTTAACTCCAATTTGTAAAACCCGAAGTCAAAATCAAAATAACTTTTAATTGTTTTACTCGCTAAATAATTTTCGGCATCTTCAATGCTTATTAAATTTTTATCACCTATATATTTTAAACAATTTGGTGAATTAGTCAACTTTAAAAAGAATGGAGCATCCTCAATTTTAAATTTGGAAATAATAAGGCGTTCTGTTTCTGCAACCATTTTTTCTAATTAATAGCATCTCCCCTTAAAGCTCTATAGTTTTTTCGAGCTTCAATAAAGTAAATGCTATCGGCATGATTAAAAATAATTTGCTCATATAAGGCTTTCGCCTTTTCAGGCTCGTTTGTATGCTTTACATAAATTTGAGCTAATCTGTAAAGTGCATCGTCAATTAAAATGCCATCGCGATAATTATCAATAATTGATTGATAATTAAACTTGGCTTTTTCAAATTGAAATTTAGCTTCAAACAACTGTCCTTGCTTATACAAAGTTTGGGCAATAATAGGTTCTGTTTTATGTGCTTCTAGTATTTTATTTAAGACTAAAATAGCTTCATCATTTCTATTTTGAAAAGCTAACAAATCAGCTTTAGAGTATAATTTTAAAGCCGTTTGTAAAGAATCTTCATACTTATTATCAGAAATAAGTAATTTAAGATCAAGTGCATCATTCGCAATTAACTGAGATGTTGAAGATTTTAAAATTTTAAGCTGAGATTCTGCCCATTTAAAATCTCCTTTGTAATAACTCGCCTTAGCCACTTTAAAACGCGCTTCTTGCGAAATAGTACTATTTTTTAAATTACGTTGTATTTGCGTAAAATATATTAGAGCCTGATTAAATTTTTCTTGAAGAAGCAAAATATCTCCTAGTTCTAACTTAACCGTTGCCTTTTGTAATTGATTTAAAGGAAGCTCAAGTGTTTTTTCTAGAAATTTAGTTGCCTCTTCTGTTTTATTCATGTAAAACGCTAAAAAATGAGCATAAGCAATTTGAATATCTAAGGTTTGAGAGAACTTACCATAGTGATTAAAAAGTTCTAAATATTCATTATTGATGTTGTTATATGCTTCTTTAGGACTTTCTTTTGTTTTTAGCTGAAGTAAATTTTGGTAAGCACTTAATTGTGTTTCTAAATCTTGCGCCGTTTCAATTAAGAATGTGTAAATTTCTTTTGCCACATCAACCTCACCATCAATTATACAAATTGAGGCTAACTCTTCAATACTCTCGAGGCTTTCTGGTTGTCTATTAAAAATTGCCTTTTCTTGAATGAAGGCTTTTTTAAAATCTTTTTGCTGAACAAACAACCAGCTTAACATTGCATTCCAAAGCACGTTAGGCTCTTGCTGTGTTTTTTTAAGAAGTATCTTTCTGAGAAGCATATTATTCTCATTTGTACCATCTACACTAATAAAATCGTTTATGGCTCGTTTTATATTACTTAATGAAACTGGATTAGTCTCCGCATAATTAACATAGCTATTAAACATTTTCTCTATATTACCTTGTTCGCCATATAGCTGTGCTAATTGCAAATTAAAGTTAAAGTCGGGCTTTAAAACCATTGCTTTTTCGTAAGCTACAATAGCTCTATTTAATAATGCATGACCTTGAAAACTCCTAGCTATAGCAAAAACATTATTTGGATTACTATCTATACTAGACATAGCCTTTTCGTAATAAACTTTAGCGTTTTCATCATCGTTTTTAAGCTGAAAATTATACCCTAAATCCACTATAAAAGATGGGTATTTTATGCGTTCCATTAACTTGAGCAAGAAAGTTTCTACCTCATCATACTGTTCTAGTTGCTGGTGTGTATTTACAAGTTGATTTATATAATTAATATTAGTAGGTGATTGCGCATAAAGTTTCTTATACTCTAAAAGAGCTTTTTCATAATCTCCCTTTTTAAAATAATCTTTAGCAATAATATCCTCTTGTGCATTTACACTAACGACGAATAAAAAACAAATGAAGAAAAGAATTCTCATATGGTAAATATAACAAATGTGAAGCGCCAATATTGCAAATATTTCCATAAAAAATGCCCGAATATAATTCGGGCATTTACCAACCAAAAATAAACTTGCTATTAACTACCGCTAGTTAAAAACGATATAATTACTCGATTGGGGACAGTAACTTTAAATGAAATAATCCCTATTTACTTACAATTGCTGTTGTTTTATTTTCAGATTTTACGATTTCGAAATCTGAAAACAAAACTTTACTAACGAAGAAAATTAAAGTAATAAGCAAAACTATGCGCTTAATATTTTTCATGGTAGGTTAAGTTAAATGATTTGGTTTAGCTAAATTCAGGAATATCTATGTAAGACCAAAGAAAATTGAATAAAAATCGTTAAACAGCGTCAATAATTTGCATTTTATCGATTTATTTTAAAAATTTTTACTATTTCGAAAGTTTTTTCTTTCTTTGTTTTTTAATCAATAATACTGAATCCTGTATAAGATTGAAGAACTTCTGGTATTACAATACCTTCTTTTGTTTGGTAATTTTCTAAAATTCCAGCTAATACACGAGGTAATGCCAACGAACTCCCATTTAATGTATGGGCTAATTGATTTTTACCATCAGCATTTTTAAATCGAAGTTTAAGCCTATTCGCTTGAAAAGTTTCGAAGTTTGAAATAGATGATATTTCTAACCATCTGTCTTGAGCAGTTGAAAACACCTCAAAATCGTAGGTTAAAGCCGATGTAAACCCTAAATCACCTCCGCAAAGTCTTAAAATACGGTATGGTAATTTTAATTCTTGGAGAATAGACTTTACATGATTTACCATGCCATCTAAAGCTTTATAAGATTGTGTTGGGTGTTCAATTCGTAAAATTTCAACTTTATCAAATTGATGTAATCTATTTAAGCCCCTTACATGTGCTCCATAACTTCCAGCCTCTCTACGAAAACATGGTGTATAGCCAGTTATTCCAATAGGTAAATCGCCTTCATTAAGTAAAGTATCTCTAAAAATATTTGTACCTGGAACCTCTGCTGTTGGTATTAAATACAGGTTATCTTCTGTAACATGATACATCTGCCCTTCCTTATCGGGCAATTGTCCTGTACCAAATCCAGACGCTTCATTTACTAAATGTGGTAATTGGTATTCTGTGTAGCCTGCTTCTGTATTTTTGTCTAAGAAATAAGCAATTAAAGCACGTTGTAATCTAGCACCTTTTCCTTTGTAAACAGGAAATCCAGCTCCAGTGATTTTATTACCCAATTCAAAATCTATAATGTCGTATTTTTTTGCAAGTTCCCAATGTGGTAACGCTTCATCATGTAAAACGGGGATATCTCCTTCTTTAAACACCTCCTCGTTATCTTCATCTGTGTTTCCAGCAGGTACAATTTCGTTTGGAACATTCGGTATTTTATATAATAACTCGTTTAACTCATTCGATTTGCGATTAAGATCTTCGCTAAGTTGTTTAGAACTTTCTTTAAGCAAGCTTGTTTTTTCTTTTAAAAGATTAGCTTCTTGAGCTTTACCCGCTTTAAACAAATTGCCAATTTCTTTAGATATGGTATTAGACTCAGCCAACGTATTATCTAGGTTTGATTGAATACGTCTTCTATCTTCATCCAAAGCAATTACTTGGTCAATCATATTGGTAGCATCAATGTTTCTTTTTGCTAATCGTGTAATTACCAAATCTTTGTTTTCTCTAATAAAAGGAACTTGTAACATGAGTTAAAAATTTAAGCGACAAATTTAATGAATTACGCAGAAAACTAGTCTTCTTTTGAAGGTAAAATCCAATCGTTATGTTTAAACGTATTCCATGAAACATTGGCTAAATCGACTTTGGGGTCAATTAGTGTTTTAAAGGGTTTTCCATTGACGCTTATTTTAGAATCAACATATATTGAAACATCTTGACCGTCGTTCTCAAATATCGTGTTTAAATATTGTGCAAATTGCCAAATAACATCGGGTTTCGTGCTTGCCGATTGTTTTTGCTTTCTAGATAAATACTGATCCATGTTTACAACAAATACTTTTTTTGTGTCATTATTTACAACTCGGTATGTTGTAATGCCTGATTTAGCTCTTAGCATCATACGCCATGACATTCTATGGCCCTCTTCTGTCCATAACACATTATCTTTAATAAAATGATGTCTTACTGGTAATAGTAATTGTATTATAAAATACCCTGTACCAACAACAATTAAAATGTTACGATAAGAAGGAACTACAATTTCTTCCTTGTTATAAAACAATTTGTTTTTTAAAAATAGTCTTTGAATGGTTTTTGGCTCAAAAAAGAATAATGAAAATGCTAACGCTAGATAAGGAAAAATACCTATTTGAAATACAAATGAGTTGAACAAATGAAAGAAGATAGAAACAAAAAAGGCATACTTTCTAGTTGGTTTGAAAAGCAATAATGGAACTATTAACCCGTCAAATAAAATGCCGCCATAAGCTAACGTATAATGCAGCCATTTTTCTTGTAGTATAGAACCAATTAAAAAATAATCGGACTTACTTCGCATTAAAAGACCAGATACATTCGCATTTAACCAATCGGGGTATAATTTAGCTACCGATGCATAAGTATATACTATAAATAATTGAAGTACAACAACCCATTTTACCCATTGAGGCATGGAATAACTCTTGAGATCTGGATTCAATTTCACATCCATTGAGGCATATCTATTAGCAGGAAGAAATACCATTATAACACTTAAGATTACCAACAAATAATAGTGGTTATTATATGAGGTTTTTTGCATGAGGTAAGTTCCTGTCCACATAATAGTAAAACTTATCATTGCTAGTCTGTATTTATACCCGACCATAATTAATAATCCGAATACAGACATGATGCCGAAGTAACCATACATACCGTTTCCGGGTAATGGTTGTAACCACTCAAAACCAATAAAAGAAAAAGTGAATTTTGGTTCAATTAAAACGCGCTTAACCCAGCCTGTTAAAATGGCTCCAAAGGACTCTAAAAAACACAGTAACCCAAAAAGTATACGAAAGACTATTAAAGCAGAATTATCAATATGCTTAAATACCCATTTATTTAGCATAATGTTTATTGATGTAAGTGAGTGCAGTTTCTTTATCGCTTAATAGTTGCTCTTTTAATTCTTCAATAGAATCAAACTTTTTCTCGTCGCGCAGCCGGTTTAATAATTCGACTTTTATCTTTTTATTATATATATCCTTATCGAAATTGAAAAAATTAACTTCAATCGACTCTTTATCACCATTCACTGTTGGATTCATTCCTATATTCATCATACCAAAAACTTCAGCATCATCAATAGAGGACTTAACAATATAAGAACCCTGTTTAGGAATTAATTTGTAAGTTTCTTCAATATTTATATTAGCTGTTGCGAATCCTAAATTTTTGCCTAATCCTTTGCCTTTAACAACCGTACCTGTAAGCATAAAGTTATATCCTAAATAAGCATTAGCCTTCGATATATCTCCATCTTTTAAAGCCTTTCTAATTTTGGTAGAACTTACAGAAACATCATTAATGTCTTGTGCAGAAATTTCTTCTACATCAAAATTATATTTAATTCCAAAATCTTTTAAATCGTCTATATCGGCATTTCTATTTCTCCCAAACCTATGATCGTAACCAATAATAACTTTTTTAGCATTTAGCTTATCTACCAAAATTTCCTTTACAAAATCTTCGGCCGAAAGTCTTGAAAATTCTCTAGTAAACTTTTTAATAACTAGGTAGTCCAAACCTAAATCATTAAGAATATCGTGACGCTCTTCAATGGTGTTTATCAGTTTTATATTAGAATCCTTCTGAAGTACCATTCTAGGGTGTGGGAAAAACGTAAGAATAATCGATTTTAAATTAGTCTCCTTTCCTGTGTTTATTAGCCTTGAAATTATTTTTTGATGCCCTATGTGAACACCATCAAAGGTACCGAGGGTAACCACCGCGTCTTTTTCCGATTTGTATGCTGTAATGTTTTTTACACTACTCATAAAAGCGCATAATTGTTCAATTAATTAAAAAAAGTTAGATTTGTTATATCCATAATAAAAAGACATTGCCCTAAACCTTTATGAAAGCAAAACTACATTATGTTTTTTCAATAGCAATATTTTTGATAATATTTTCAGGTAATGCTCAAAATTCTTCTTGGGAAAAATTACAAAAAGCTAAAATTTCTAAAAATATTTCTAAGCTTGAAGTAGATGCTGCTAATGCTCACTTCTTCAAATTGAACAAATTTTTATTTAAAACACGCATTTCTACAGCTACCTTAAGAGCTTCTAAAAACAAAAATGAATCTATCATTGTTTCCATTCCTAGTACTGAAGGAAGTTTAGAACGCTTCAAAATTTACGAAGCTCCTGTTTTTGCACCAGAATTAGCGGCCAAATTTCCTGAAATAAAATCTTATGTTGGTTTTAGTTTAGAGAATCCTGGAGCCAGATTAAGAATGAGTGTGTCTCCTCAAGGCGTTCAAACAATGATAACTTATATAGATAAGCCAACGGTGTTTATGCAACCTCTTGAAAGAGGTTCTGATTCTTACATTTTATATGATAAAAGTTCAAAAAATAGTAGCAGTAAATTACATTGTAAAACTGCTGAAACATTAAGCGAAACTTTAAAAAATAACCATTTAACCTCAAAGGTAGATGAAGGCGGAGCAAATAACCAAACCTTACAAAAATTTAGAATAGCCATTTCTGTAACTGGCGAGTACACTAGTTATCATGGTGGCACTATAGCTAGTGCTTTAGCCGCAATAAACACAACGTTAAGTAGGGTTAATGAAATCTTTGAAACAGATATGGCTGTAACTTTTGAGCTTATTGCTAATAATAACCTAATAATTTATACAGATGCTTCTTCAGACCCTTATTCTGATGCAAATGTAGGTGCTGCTAATGAAAACGTTGGCACTTCAAATGGTTGGGGTACTCAAGTTCAATCTACCCTGACAAGTATCATTGGCGAAAGTAATTATGATATAGGACATCTTTTTGGTGCTACTGGTGGTGGCGGAAATGCGGGTTGTATTGGTTGTGTTTGTACAAATAATTCTAAAGGAAGCGCATTTACGTCTCCTTCAAACGGAGTACCCGAAGGCGATTCTTTCGATATTAATTTTGTGGTTCATGAGATAGGTCATCAAATGGGAGCAAATCACACTTGGGCTTTCGAAAGTGAAGGCACTGGCGTTAACTCTGAACCTGGTAGTGGCACAACAATAATGGCTTATGCAGGATTAGAAGGGCTAAATAATGTTGAATTAAATAGCGATAATTATTTTCATTATCATAGTATAAGACAAATTTTGAATAATTTGACTGGTAAAAGTTGTCAAACAACCGAAGTATTGGCCAATAACCCTCCTAGTGCCAATGCTGGTAATGATTACAATATCCCCAAAGGAACTCCTTATGTTTTAAAAGGATTAGCTACAGATGCGGATGTAAGTGACAACCTAACTTACTGCTGGGAACAAATAGATAGTGGTGTAACAAATTATTTAAATTTTGGGCCTAATTTAATAAATGGGTCAATTAATAGGTCTTTACCTCCTTCTAGCTCTTCAGACAGATACATACCAAGATTTAGTAGTGTTTTAAATAATAATATTGAACAAACCAACCCAACTTTAGGGAGCGATTGGGAAACAGTAGCCTCGGTTTCTAGAGTTTTAAATTGGGCATTAACTGTTAGGGATAGATCTCCTAGCTCCTTAACTGTGGGGCAATCTAGTTATGATACCATGCAAATAACTGTTGAAGATGTAACGCCTTTTACTGTTGAAAACCCTGTGTCATGGGCACAAGGAAGCACACAAACTATTTCGTGGGTGGTAGGAGAAACTACTAATGCTACGATTAATTGCCAAAACGTTAATATCCTTTTATCTACAGATGGAGGTAGCACATTTCCAACAATTATTGCTTCAAATACACCAAATGATGGGGCTTTTGACTATACTGTGCCTGCAATGTCTAATACTGAACAAGCTAGAATATTGATTGAAGCAGCAGATAACATTTTTTATGATGTATCCAATTTCAACTTCTCTATTTCACAAAATCCAGACTTTTTTATAGTTAACGAAAACTTAGCTCCTATAAGTTGTGGACAAACAACAGCTGCTTTCTCGTTTGATTACTATCCAGCCAATGGCTTTAATGATTCAGTAACATTTAGTGCAACAGGTAATCCTGCTGGTTCCACAGTCTCATTTTCTCCATCAAATATAAGCAGTTCAGGAAGTGTTACTATGACTGTTTCAAATTTAAACGGCGTCCCTCAGGGAGATTATAGCATTACGGTTACAGGCACCTCTAATTCTAGTACCAAAAATAAAGTTTTTGAACTGCCATTCTACAATGGTGTTTGCTTATCTGTTGCTAATACAGAATTTAACACCAGTACTACATTGGTTCAGTTTAATACTATTAATCAAGCTTCTGGAAAACCTTCAGGTTATAGTGATTATACTTCAACAATAACTAATCTTGAAAGAAATGTATCTTATAATTTAGTGGTGAATGTAAACACCGATGGCGATTTTACAACCAATACCAAAGTTTGGATAGATTGGAATCAAAACTGTAGTTTCGATGATGCTGGTGAAGAATATAATTTAGGAGACGTTACTAACGTTACTAATGGTGCAACTGCCAATTCACCACTTTCAATTACAGTTCCTGCTTCAGCCCTTTCTGGAAATACAAGAATGAGAGTCTCAACAAAATATAAAGACGATGGCCTTGTCACTTCTTGTGAAAATGGTTTTGATGGTGAAGTAGAAGATTACACCATAAATGTCATATCAAACTCATCATTCAATTCTTCTATAACTTTAGTAGAATTAAATACTATTAATAATGTTACATCTAAAGTTTCTAATTATACAGATTACACAGCTATTTCAACAGATTTAAATAGAGATAGCTCTTACAACTTAACAATTAACGTAAGTACACAAGGAAACTATACAACCGCCACTAAAGTTTGGATAGATTGGAATCAAAATGGTGTTTTTACCGATATTAATGAAGAATATGATTTAGGAATTGCTACTAACGTTTCTAACAGTACTACCAGTCTTTCACCCTTATCAATATCGATTCCAATTAATGCCGCCTTAGGAAATACTACAATGAGGGTGGTTACTGGTTATGATGGTGCACCATTAGCTCCAATTACTAATGGAGGAGATGGTGAGGTTGAAGATTACACCTTAAATATTTTGCCAACTGAAAATATTGAGCAATTTGGCTTCGAAAACATAGTTGTTTATCCCAATCCATCTTTCGGGATATTTTGGTTGAAATTTAATGGTTCTTTAAACCGAAATATTGGAGTAGAGATTTATGATGCTAGAGGCCGATTTATTTTCAATCAAACATATCAAGCAACGGGAGATTTTAATGAAGAAATAAAGCTGAACTTCGTTAAATCTGGCGTATATTTTTTAGAGATTAATGATGGTATTAAAAAAGCACTTAAAAAGATAGTTGTTAAATAAAACTTCTTTGTATTTTAAGATGACCATTTAAAGATATGATTGATTTCGGTTATTATCTGCGGAACCTCATCAACTTTAAAACTCAAATTTAGCAGATAATCAGTATCATTTAATTTCTTTATAGAAAGATTTCCTTGACTAACTTTAAAATTCCCTGCCTGCCCTTTGCAAAAACACCAACGTCCGAAAATAATTTGTTCACTCTTTAAATTACTAGTTTCAATTTCAATGTTATTGGTGTTAAGAACTATAAATACTTCTTCACGGTAATTACTGTCTGCAAGATTAGGCGATGTAGTTTTTTTATATTCAAATTTAAGAATAGTCCTATTTCCGTTATTTATATTTAAGTAAGGCATGCCAAACTCGTCATATTTCAATTCTAAGCGCCTCTCTTTTAGAACTTCAAACGAGCAAACTCCATCTTCGGGACACCAATACTTATCTACTGAGTTAAGTGTTTTCTCAGCCAAATTATTTTTCGCCTTACACCCTAACAAGCAACACAAAACTAGAAATACAGCTAAGCATTTCATTTTTAAACGATTATTATTCCTGAAATTAGAATGCTTTTTCTTGTTATTCATGATTTTTGAGGCTATTTTTAAACTCCCTTAAATTGTTTTAAACCAAAGGAAATGAAACAAACTTACTTTAAATATATTATTTTACACATACTGCTGTTTCTATTTTCTTTAAATTTTTATGCTCAAAACAATTCATCAATTTGGGTAAAAACAAGTCGAGACCACGCATTAAAAGAAGCAATAACTCTTCGAAAACACGAGGTAAAAAAGGCCAACTATTATCAGTTGGATATTAAGCAACTTAAAGCTCAATTACAAAATGCTCCTAATAAAAAAAATAGTAAAGTTTCTGGCATCATAGTACGTTTTCCTAACAAGGAAGGAAAACTACAGGCTTATCATATTAAAGAAGCTCCTCTATTTGAGAGTAGTTTTCAAGAGAAGCACCCAGATATGCGTTGCTATATTGGCAAAAGTGTTAATAACTCTGGAGAATCTATTCGATTTAGTATCACGCCCCAAGGGTTTCATGGAATGACATTATCGTCTAATAAAAGCGCTCAATTTATAGACCCTGTTACTTATGGAAGTAAAAACTACATGATTTATACGAAAAGTGACTTGTCTGAAATGCGAAAAGCTTTTGAATGTAAATACATTGATAACTTAACCAAGGCTAAATCAAATTCTAACGCAAAATTGAATGCTTCTGTTAATGCTAACGATGGTGTATTACGTACCTACCAATTGGCATTGGCTTCTACAGGTGAATATTCTAAATATCACTTTGATGCAGCAGGACAAAGTAGTGGTACAGATACTGAAAAAAAAAATGCTGTAAAAGCAGCAATGGTGGTTACTATGAATCGTGTAAATGGCATATTTGAACGCGATCTATCTCTAACTATGACTATGATTGACAATACAAATATCATATTTTTGGATGGAACAACAGATCCTTACACTAATAATGATGGACTTACAATGTTGAGTGAAAATCAAAGTACTATTGATTCTAATATAGGCACAAATAATTATGATATTGGTCATGTCTTTAGTACAGGAGGTGGTGGTATTGCATCATTAAACTCTCCCTGTGACAATAGCATTAAGGCTCAAGGCGTAACTGGACTTGCTGGTCCAGTAGGCGATATTTTTGATGTGGAATATGTAGCTCACGAAATGGGACATCAATTTGGAGCCAAACATACATGGAGTAGTAATAATGGTTCCTGCATTGTTGCAAGCCCACCAAATCAACAATGGTCTCCCACTAGCTCTTATGAACCAGGAAGTGGTTCTACTATAATGGCTTACGCAGGTATCTGTGCTCCAGATAATGTTCAATCTAACGGTGACGATTATTTTCATCGGGGAAGTATACAAGAGATTTGGGCAAATATTTCTTCAGATAATTGTGATGATGAATCATCAGCAGGAAACTCTGCGCCTACAGCAATCGCAGGTAACGATTATACTATTCCTATTTCAACGCCATATAAACTTACAGGCAATTCAAGTGATCCCGACCCCACAGGCACAACAACTCACACTTATACTTGGGAACAATATGACTTGGCAATTTCTCAAGGAAGTATCTCTGAAAATAATACTACTGGGCCTTTAGTAAGATCTTATGCGCCATCAACAAATCTGGTAAGATATATTCCAACACTTGAAGATTTAAGGATATTCAATGGCTCAACTTCTTGGGAAAAATTAGCGTCGGTACCTAGAAACCTTAATTTTCAATTAACCGTTCGCGATAATGGGTCTGGTGGTTCTTATGGACAAACAAACAGTGACGGAATGTTAATTACTGTAGTAGATACTGATGGTCCATTTAAAGTAACATCGCAAAACACAACAGGAATAAGTTACCCCGTAGGGAGTACTCAAACAATTACTTGGGATGTAGCTGGGACTAATAGTGGTGCTATAAATACATCACTTGTTAATATTCGACTATCTATAGATGGTGGTCTAACCTATCCAACTCTATTGTTAAGCACAGCTAATGATGGTATAGAGAGTGTTACACTACCGGCAGGAATAGCAGCTCCATTTTGTAGAATAATGGTTGAAGCTAATCCTTCTGAAAATATATTTTTTGCCATCAATCAGGTTAATTTTGCCATTGGTTATACTATAACAGAAAACTGTAATCAATACAGCTCCTCTCCTAATCTAAGTATCCCCAACGATTCTCCTGGATCAGGCATGCAAGGTACTTCGGTAGATGACACCATAACTATTCCTGATAATGGGACAATAACTTCACTTAAAGTTAATGTAAATCTTTCTCATAAATCTGTGAGCGATTTAGTTATTCAATTAAGTAATCCTGACAATTCTACATTTAACACTTTGTGGTCTGGTAACTGCTCTGGGAATAGCCAGAGTATGAACGTTCTTTTTGAAGATGGTGCTCCTACAGTCAATTGTAATTTACCTAACATTTCTGGAACCTATAACCCTTCATCTTCACTAAATGTTCATAATAACCTATCAAGTTCTGGTAACTGGAGATTATCAATGGCAGATTTTGAACCCAGTGCTGGACCTAATGGTACTTTGAATAGTTGGTATTTGGATGCATGTATTACTACCATTACTCTAAACAATCCAAAAGACCTAAGTTTCGAAAATCTAAAAATAATCCCCAATCCTAACAAAGGAGAATTCACCATTAAACTTCAAAATATACAATCGGAAAAATTATATCTCGGGATTTTTGATATAAGAGGAAGAAGTCTGTTTAATGAATCCTACGATAATACTAGTGAATTGAATAAAAATATTTATTTGTCTCATCTGCAATCTGGCATGTATATATTACATTTAGATGATGGTATTCGAAAAGCTACTCGAAAAATAATCATCGAATAAAAAGTGAGTATAAAACCTTCTTTTTTTTACTTCCCATTAAATACATTCATGGTGTTGTTTATCCCTGCTAATACAAAATATTTTATGAGTTCGGTTGATTTTTCTAGGCGTTCTTTTAGTTTAGCATTTTCTTCGGTTGTCCATTCCCCTAAAACGTAATCTACCTGCCTGCCTTTACTAAAAGCATCACTAATACCAAATCTAAATCGGTTGTACTTTGTGGTATTTAGTTTGTCTTGAATATCTTTTAATCCGTTATGTCCACCATCGCTTCCTTTAGTTTTTACGCGAATACTCCCAAAGGGCAAGTTTAAATCATCGGTAATAACGAGTATGTTTTCTAATGGAATTTTTTCTTTTGTTAACCAATACTGCACTGCTTTTCCGCTAAGATTCATATAAGTGTTTGGTTTTAATAATATAAAGGTGCGTCCTTTTAATTTGTAGGTGGTAATGTCTCCTAGTTTTTGAGTTTCAAAGCTTAAATCTTCTTGCGTTGCAAAATAGTCTAATACTTTAAAGCCTATATTATGGCGGGTATTCGCATATTTTTCGCCTATATTTCCTAAACCTACTATTAAAAATTTTTTCATAGGGACTTGTTCTTCTATCTTGTTTTTCTTTTTAAATAAGTTTGACAAAAACTGCCACATGTTATTTTTATTTTTTTGCTAAAATACATTAAACATGCCAAAAAATTAGTGCTTACTTTATTTCTGACTACTTTGACCATTAGTGATTGTAGCGGCATCTTTTTTAAAGAGAAGTACTATAAATTTGTTGATGAACTTGAAACAAACAGATTGTTACACTCGTTCCTCGCTCACAATGACACTTTAAAATGACGTAGCCCTTCGACTGTATTCAGAATAAATTGCAAGCCTGCCCACCCCCAAATTTTTATTATAAAAAAAGCATCCTGAAAAAATCAAGATGCTTTGTGTTATTTAATCGAGAATATGTTCTATTCTTGAGCTGCTGCTTCTGCTGTTTCTGCGGCTGGTGCTTCTGCTCCTTCTGCTCCTTCTTCTAATTCATCATCATCTTCATCTACAATGGCTACTCTAGATGTACTTACTCTACAAACTACAGTATTATCGTTGTGTAAAAATGTATAATCTCCGCTTGGTAAATCGCCTACAGCTACTTTATCGCCAATTTTAAGAGGTGTAATATCTATCTCTATAAAATCTGGTAAGTTTGCTGGTAATGCTTTGATACGAAGTTTTCTGTTGTTTCTTTTTAAAACACCACCGTTTTTAACACCTCTAGAATTACCTACTAATTGTACTGGAATGTTTAATGCAATTTCTTTATCCTCGAATAATTGATAGAAATCTACGTGTAAAATTCTGTCTGTTACTGGGTGAAATTGAATGTCTTGTAATACGGCATTTAAAGTTTCGCCGTTGTCTAACTCAATCACAACTGTATGCGCATTTGGCGTGTATACTAGTTTTGAGAAAGCTAATTCTGGTGCTGAGAAATGCACTGGCTTGTCTCCTCCGTATAATACGCAAGGAACCTGACCAGCATTACGTAAGGCTTTTGTTGCTTTTTTGCCCACGCTTTCTCTTTGAGATCCGTTGATTGTAATTGATTTCATTTGTTTATATATAAATTAAAATTAATATTCTTCTTTTCGCTTTATTCATTGATTTAATTTCATGTTATTGAAATTGTAATCTTTGGTTTCGCGGAGTTTTACATTACAAATTTTGAGCTAATAGATTGATTATTGTGTACTTTCTCCATAACCTGAGCAAATAAATCTGCACAGCTTAACACCTTAACTTTATCGCTTAAAGGTTTTACTGGGATAGAATCTGTTACTATTAATTCTTCTAATTTTGAATTGTTTATGTTATCATAAGCTTTTCCAGACAATATTGGGTGTGTACATATTGCTCTTACACTAAGTGCACCACGTTCCATCATTAGGTCTGCTGCTTTTGTTAATGTGCCTGCGGTGTCAACCATATCATCTACCAAAACCACATTTTTACCTTCTACATTACCAATAAGTTCCATATGAGAAATAACATTGGCTTTAGCTCGTTGTTTATAACATATTACTACATCGCTTTGTAAAGCCTTAGAATATGCATAAGCTCTCTTAGAACCTCCCATATCTGGAGAAGCTATAGTTAAGTTATCTAAGTTTAGTCCTCTTAAATAAGGTAAAAAGATTGTTGATGCAAATAAATGATCTACAGGTTTTTCAAAGAAGCCTTGTATTTGATCGGCATGCAAATCCATTGTAATAATACGAGTAGCTCCTGCGGCTTCCAACATTTTAGCTACTAACTTAGCAGCAATTGGTACTCTTGGCTTATCTTTTCTGTCTTGTCTAGCCCAACCAAAATATGGCAATACTGCTGTTATATGTCTTGCTGATGCGCGTTTAGCAGCATCAATCATTAACAACATTTCCATTAAATTTTCTGGTCCTGGATTAGTAGAGCCTATAATAAAAATTCTAGTTCCTCTTATAGATTCTTCATAAGATGGTTGAAACTCCCCATCACTATAAGTAGAAGTAATTACATTGCCTAAATCTGTACCAAAAGCCTTAGCAATTTTTTTACCAAGAACCATACTTTGTGTACATGCAAAAATCTTAGCTTCAGTAATTACAATAGGCATAGTTAACTAGTTGTTTTGCAGTGCTAAACAGCACCTTATTTTAAACGAGGTGCAAATTTATACATTTATTTTAACCTAAAAAGTATATTGAGTGGTATTTTTACGATTAATATTGAAAAAATCTATATTTTTGCTGTCCGATATGCTCAAGTGGCGGAATTGTAGACCTGTCTGCCGACAGGCAGGCGCGCTAAATGTCATTTTTTAATTTGATAATGTATGTTTTTTGTATATGCTATATCAAGTAAAACTAAAAACTACATATATGTAGGGCTTACACAAGACCTTGAAAAGAGATTAGTAAAACATAATTCCAAAAGAGAAAAAACCACCAAAGCTTATGTTCCTTTCGAACTTATTTATTCAGAGCAAGTTGAAACTCGGATAGAAGCTAGAATAAGAGAGAAATATTGGAAATCGGGAATTGGCAAAGAAAAACTTCGCTTAATTCGAGATAAAAACTAAATTTGCACTTCCAAGCTCAAGTGGCGGAATTGGTAGACGCGCTGGATTCAAAATCCAGTTTCTTCGGAAGTGTGGGTTCGATTCCCACCTTGAGTACTAAAAAAACCTCAACTATTTGTTTTTTAATAGATTGAGGTTTTTTTCTAAACCTTAGGTTTTAATTACCTTTGTGCAACTTAATATATGCACATATGATACATTCAATGACAGGTTATGGAAAATCTGTATTGCAATTACCAACCAAAAAATTAACTATAGAGTTAAAATCTCTAAACAGCAAAAATCTTGATATAAATGCTCGAATGCCCTCTATTTATCGAGAAAAGGAGCTTGCTATTCGTAAGCTTCTCGCTAATCGATTAGAACGAGGAAAAGTAGATTTTTCTGTATATGTAGAAACCACTGCAGAAGACACATCTACTCAAATAAACACACCTGTTGTAAAACAATATATCAAGCAATTAAAAGATGTTACTGAAGGGGATGATATTGAATTACTTAAAATGGCTGTTCGTTTCCCTGATGCTTTAAATACAGTGCGCGAAGAAATTGATGAAAACGAATGGAAACTTATTGAAGCTCAAATAGACACAGCTGTATCCGATTTAAATAACCATCGCTTAAATGAAGGTAAAGTTTTAGAATTAGACTTTAAAACCCGTCTTAAAACCATAGACTCCATATTAAATGCAATTATAGCAATGGATCCTGAACGTATTGAAGGGGTTAGAGAACGTCTGCTTAAAGGCGTTGAAGAATTAAGAGAGAAATACGACGAAAACCGTTTTGAACAAGAATTGGTTTACTACATTGAAAAATTTGACATTACAGAAGAAAAAGTACGTTTAAAGAATCACTTAAACTATTTTGAAGAGTGTTTAAATTCAAATGACTCTAATGGAAAGAAACTTGGATTTATAAGTCAAGAAATGGGAAGAGAAATTAACACCATTGGGTCAAAAAGTAATTATGCCCCTATGCAACAATTGGTAGTTGAGATGAAGGACGAGCTCGAAAAAATTAAGGAACAATTATTGAATGTACTTTAATTAGTTTAAAGTCTCAATAATCAGTAAAAATAAGTTAGTGGCAAAACAGCATAAAAAACAAGGTAAGCTTATAGTCTTTTCAGCACCTTCTGGATCTGGGAAAACAACTATTGTAAAGCATTTATTGGGAATTAAAGATTTAAATTTAGAATTTTCAATCTCGGCTACTTCAAGAGAAAAGCGTGGTGAAGAAATTAATGCTAAAGATTATTATTTTTTATCGGCAAAAGAGTTTAAGAACAAAATTAAAAACGATGAGTTCTTAGAATGGGAAGAAGTATATCGCGATAATTTCTATGGCACATTAAAAACCGAAGTAGAACGCATTTGGGCAAAAGGCAAAAACGTTATTTTTGATATTGATGTTTCTGGCGGACTGCGCATAAAACGAAAGTTCCCTGAAGAAACATTGTCCGTATTTGTTAAACCACCAAGTATTGACGAATTAAAAATTCGCTTGAAAAAGCGTAAAACTGAAAGTGAAGACAAAATAAACATGCGCGTAGCAAAAGCTTCTGCAGAATTAGCTACAGCACCACTTTTTGATATTATTGTTGTAAATGATAATTTAGAAAGCGCTCTTGAAGAAGCATATAATCATGTAAATACTTTTATATCCCGATAGCTATCGGGGCTTAAACATCTATAAATGAAGATCGGATTGTATTTTGGCTCCTTTAATCCAATTCATATTGGGCATCTAGTTATTGCCAATCATATTGCAGAATATAGCGATTTAAACCAAGTTTGGTTTGTTGTAACCCCTCATAATCCTTTTAAACAGAAAAGTAGTTTACTCGATAATTACCAGCGTTTAGAAATGGTTTATCGCGCTACAAAAGACTACATAAAACTAAAACCAAGCGATATAGAATTTGGTCTACCTCAACCTAATTATACAATAAACACGCTCACTTATTTACAAGAAAAGTACCCAGACAATGAGTTCGCTTTAATTATGGGAGAAGACAATTTGAAAAGCTTCCACAAATGGAAAAATTACGAGCTAATTCTTGAAAATCATCATTTATACGTGTATCCTAGAATCTCTAAAGGAACCGTTGAAACACAATTTCATAACCATAATAAAGTACACTTTATAGATGCTCCTAATATGGAATTATCTTCTACATTCATCCGAAAGTCTATAAAAGCTGGTAAAAACGTAAGACCTATGTTGCCAGAATTTGTTTGGGAGTATTTAGATGAAATGAATTTCTACAAATAGTAAAAGATTTATTTTGTTTTAAAAATAGGCGTCTTCATTTAACAATGGATTTTAGATATATAGTTTCATATTGAAATATCCAAGAGCTTCAAAATACAGATCTGAAGAACCAAATAAAAATTAAGAAGTGCTTTTATTAATGATTTAACTAAATATCTAGATTAGAGAAATAAAAAAACCGCTCAAAAAATTACTTCTTTAAACGGTTTCTAACTAAATAACCAACCAAAATTTTAGTGAAACTTTAATTTGATTTGTTTGAAAAACAAAACACAAATTAATTAGTTGAACTAATCCCGCTTCAAAGAGGGTTTCACTTTATGCTTTATTCTTACCCACGTGTGTTTTCTCTTGGGTTATCAACTCTATCTTTTTTAAACTTACGTTTCTTCTCTACTTTAACACTTGAGGTTTTCCCTTTTGTGTTAGCAGTTTTTAAGTACTCTATGTATCCGCGTCCTTCAAACTCATATACTGTTTCAGATGTTGGGTGAAACAACTCAATCTTTCCATCATTTATAACGCTCAATTCAAAAAATTCATTGTCAAAAGAATCATAATCTAATGTTAAAGTTTTTAAGTACATATCGCCACTCACATCGCCAACGCCATAAAGGCCTGTGTAATCCCAAATTAAGCTACCTACATTAGTGCCAAATTCATCTTGCGAACTTCTAAACTCAGAATCGTTTCCGCCTGCTAAAAATTGCAAATAATTCTCATTATCAAATTCATTTAAAACGCCCATTTCACTTGTATAAGTCTTTTCCCAAGCTTCATACTCTTGTAAGAAGTAATGAATATTATCATAGAACACAAAGTCGTAATCGAAATTACTACGCTGATACCCTTCTAAAAAATAAGATGTGTCGTTGTTTGGATTGTATAATTCTATTGTGTTATTATCTATTCGAAATACATCAAAAGTCTCAAATCCATCAATATCGTGTTGTACATCTAAAATCATGTCGTACGCATCGTACTCGCCAACATCAATTCCAAATCCATTACCGTTATCGCCTAAACCAACAATATTGTTATTAGCATAAACAACGCCGTTTCTAAACGATATTGTAAACGCTTTTTGTAAAAATGGGGTTTCTCCAAAACCTTGTGTAGCATTAATATCTACATACCAAAGCTCATGCGAACCTAATAACTGATTAATTGAAATTCCTGGTTCATCTATAATATATTCATCAACTACTACTTCTGTGTAGCATGAAGTAAAAAGTGTTGCTGTTAAGACGAAGCTTAAAAGTAATTTTATCGTTTTCATATCGTCATCATTTTAGGGTTTATACAAACAGGGTTTCAAAACGCGTGCCAAAAAACAGATAAGCAATTATTAGCAGTAATTACTGTGACTTAATTTTTATGTATTTTTGAAATTATAACGATTCAATATTTATGGACGAACCTTTGAAATATGCAGTTTTTGGAGCAGGTAGTTGGGCAACAGCTATTGTGAAAATGCTTTGTGAAAATTTAGATGAAGTGGGCTGGTATATGCGCAGCGTTTATACCAAAGAGCACCTAATTCGAGAACAGCATAACCCAAATTATTTAAGCTCGGTAGAGTTTCATGTAGAACAATTAAAATTAAGTAACAATATAAATGAAACAGCAAATTATGCCGATGTTCTCATATTTGTTATTCCATCGGCTTTTATTTTCAGTGAATTAGAAAAATTAAATATTGATATCACTAATAAAACCATTGTTTCTGCTGTAAAAGGCATTGTTCCTGAAACAGGTTTGTTAGTAGGTGAACACTTTAATCAAAACTATAAAGTCCCCTTTGAAAGTATTGCGGTTATAGCAGGCCCTTGCCATGCAGAAGAAGTTGCTCTAGAACGACTATCTTATTTAACTATTTCTTGTTGGGATTCTAAAAAAGCACAACATATTGCAGATAGTCTATCGAGCAATTATATTAATACAAAGATAAGCGACGATGTAATAGGAGTAGAATACGGAGTTATGCTTAAAAATATTTATGCTATTGCAGCTGGTATTGCTCACGGATTGGGCTATGGCGATAATTTTCAAAGTGTTTTAATGAGTAATGCCATTCGTGAAATGAAGCGTTTTATTAAAAAGGTACATAAAATGAAACGTAACATTAATAATTCGGCATATTTAGGTGATTTATTGGTAACAGGTTATTCTACATTTTCTAGAAACCGCATGTTTGGTAACATGATTGGGAAAGGCTATACCGTAAAATCGGCTCAAATGGAAATGAGCATGGTTGCAGAAGGGTATTATGCCACAAAAAGTGCTTTTTTAATCAATAAAAACAACAAAAAGAAAGCTCATATCCCTATAATTAATGCAGTTTACCAAGTACTTTATGAAAATAAAAATCCTAAAAAAATCTTTAAACAATTGACAGATAGACTTGATTAATCATTTAAATTACTTTACCAAAACACCTTTTACATCCATTAAAGGAATAGGCTGTAAAGCTTTTAAATTAATCGTGTTTTTTCTAAACAAATACGTTTTATCAAACATAGCATTTCCTTCAAAAAAAGTAACTTTAAAAGAGTTATTCAATGCAAATAAATCTTCCTGTATAAGTTCTATTTTAGCATAGCTTTTCTTAGGCAGCACATCAATTTTTTTTCTGAAAATCGATGTTGCTTTATCTTCAGAATAGCCGCTGGTAACTATTAATACCATCTCTAAATCGACTTCTTTAGTATTTATAATATATGCATTCCAATCTTGAGTTTTATAGATTGTATTATACTCATTTACAACTGCAATATAAACACCATCAACTTTTGGAATAAGGATATCTTTCTTCATCTAACAAAGCATTTTAAAAGTCTTCAAAAATACTAGTTTTTAATTGTTTGTGTTTCATTATTTCTATATTTGATAACATGGATAGCATCTTAACTTTAAAAGATATCATCAAGGCTAAAGAGCGTATAAAAAAACACATCAATGATACGCCAATATTTACATCTTCTAAATTGAACAACTGGCTAGGGCACGACATTTACTTTAAAGCCGAAAACCTTCAAAAAATTGGCGCTTTTAAAGCAAGAGGTGCTTGTAATACCATTTCATGGTTAATTGAAAACAATAAAAAACCAAAACATATAGTAGCTAACAGCTCTGGAAATCATGCTCAGGCCGTCGCATGGGCTTCAAAAATTTTTGATATTCCTGCTACTATTTATATGCCCGATTATTCATCTAAAGTAAAAATACAAGCAACTATGGCTTATGGAGCCAAAATTGTGCTTTGTAAAACCCGTCAAGAAGCAGACGAACAGGTTAAATTAGCCTCTCAAGAAAATGGAACTTATTGGATTCCTCCTTTCAATCATGAACAAGTAATTTCTGGTCAAGGAACTGCGGCTTATGATGCTATTAATAAAATTGGCAATATAGATGCCGTTTTTGCTCCTTGTGGTGGTGGTGGACTCCTATCTGGATCCTTAATCGCGTCGAAAGGTTTATTACCAAATGTTGTTGTGGCAGGAGCAGAACCATTAATGGGAAATGATGCTGCGGAATCTTTAAGAAAAAACACCATTCAACGTTTAGATACTGCTCCAAATACACTTGCAGATGGCGCCATGACATTGGCTGTAGGTGATATTACTTTTGAATACTTGAAAAAGTTGGATGCCTTTTACGAAATTACTGAAGAAGCCATGCTATATTGGACGCAATGGTTAACACATTTATTAAAATTTCGAATCGAACCAACAAGTGCCTTATCTATGGAAGCAGCTTACCAATGGTTAAAAGTTCAATCACAAAAGAAAAGGATACTAATTATTTTATCTGGAGGAAATATTGACCAACAAACAACACTTAAAATCTGGAAAAAAGATTATTTAGTAATTGAACCTAACATAAAAGATTCCTTATAAAGCACTTTTAAATTGCTCTAAAAACCTAACATCATTTTCACTTAACAAGCGAATGTCACTAATTTGGTGGAGTAATAAGGCGATACGATCGATACCCATTCCAAATGCAAAGCCAGAATATTCATTTGAGTCTATCCCACAATTATCTAATACATTAGGATCTACCATACCACAGCCCATAATTTCTAACCACCCAGTACCTTTGGTCATTTTATAATCTGTTTCTGTTTCAAGTCCCCAATACACATCAACCTCAGCACTAGGTTCTGTAAACGGAAAATAGGAAGGTCGCAAACGAATTTTACTCTTTCCAAACATTTCGGTTGTAAAGTGTTGTAAGGTTTGTTTTAAATCAGCAAAGCTTACATCTTTATCAATGTACAATCCTTCTACTTGATGAAAGAAACAATGCGAACGTGCAGATATAGCTTCATTACGATATACACGTCCAGGTGAAATGGTACGAATTGGTGGTTTGTTGTTTTCCATATAACGAACCTGTACAGAACTCGTATGTGTGCGCAAAAGTATATCTGGATTTGTTTGAATGAAAAATGTGTCCTGCATATCGCGAGCAGGGTGATATTCAGGAAGATTTAAAGCTGTAAAGTTATGCCAATCGTCTTCAATTTCTGGGCCTTCACTAACATTAAAACCAATCCTTGAAAAAATATCGATAATTTGATTTTTAACTATAGAAATAGGATGACGAGCACCAATTTGAATAGGTTCTCCTGGTCTTGATAAATCTCCATAAACGCCTTTAACTTCTTCTTTGCTCTCTAACTCCTCCTTTAAAGCATTTACTCTATCCTCAGCTGTTTTTTTAAGTTTATTAATAGTTTGGCCAAATTCTTTTTTCTGGTCGTTTGCTACATTTTTAAACTCAGCAAAAAAATCATTTAGTAATCCTTTTTTACCTAAATACTTTATACGAAATGCCTCAACCTCTTCTTTAGATTGTGCTTTAAAAGCTTCAGCTTCTATAATGAGTTCTTTTAACTTATCTATCATGATATCATTTCAAAAATGAATGCAAATTTAGTGATTTTTATGTATAAAAAACGCCTTCATGTAGTAGGCGTTTTTCTTATCTATAAATTAACAACATTAATTTTTAATATAAACCTCCTTATAAACATCGGTTCCACTAGTTTCTTCATAATAGAACGTATTATTTTCAAAAGTAAGTGTTTCGGAAGATGACTCCCCAGCAAAAGTTAATGTATAAACATTATTCCCTTCATTAATCCATGAACCAGAAATTGATTCTTCTAATAAGCAATTACCTAATCCATCTTCTTCGTAGTAGGTATAATCAATTACACCATTGGAACTAAAAACAAATGTTTCTTGTTTTTCACAATCACTTAAAACTTCTTCTATCCCATTTGTAAATGCCTTATAATAAGTCCAAGTACCAACTATCAGGTCTTGAGATGATGAAGAATCATCACTACTACATGAAGTTAATACCAAAGTAAGTATACTAAAAAGCAAAATTAATTTTCTCATAATCTATTCATTTAAATTTAAGAAGTGAAAATAAAGAATTGTTAACTATAAATCACAGCATATTCCTACTTTTTAGTAAAATTATCTATGCATTTTTTTAACTCTCTGAAAACAAGTTCAGCATGACGAGCAATATTAGTCTATAAACTCCGTTTCAAGAAAATAGTTAACTATAGCCTCTTTCATTAAAACACTTTGCTCACCTGCTTTTAAATGTGGAAGCGTCTCTAATGCTTTGTAATGTGGCCAACCCTCATCATCTACAAAATCGAGCTCATAATACCCATAAGGCGTCAATACCTTGCAAATAGCTATGTGCATGAGGTCTAATTTTTGGTCTTTTTTGAAACTTCTACCTAATTGACCTAGTTCTTGAACTCCAATTAAATAGATAATAGCATCGAGATCTAAAATATCACCATCTGCAAATTGATTGGATAGTTTTTCAACTATCAACTCCCAGCGTTCTTTTAATTGTTGATCTCTAGACATAATATTTTTAAAGATGCAAAGTTAATAAACCAAACTGGTAGTATTATTTTATATTTGTTTAAATTCATTATTTATGAGTGTATTAGATATTATTTTAGGAGCGCTTATCTTATTTGGATTAGTACGTGGATTTATGAAAGGTCTTTTTGTTGAAATAGCTTCAATAGTTGCTTTAATTGCTGGTGTTTATGGAGCGATTCATTTTAGCAATTTTGCAGCCGACTTTTTAGAAAGTAAAGTCGATTGGAACGAGAAAACCATGAATATAGTTGCCTTTGCCATTACGTTTGTTATCATTGTTTTAGCCATTGCTCTAGCAGGAAAGGCTTTAACTAAACTTGCCGATTTTGCTGCTTTAGGAATTATAAACAAACTAGCTGGGGGTGTTTTTGGAGCCTTAAAGATTGGTCTTATACTAAGTGTGGTACTTATTATTTTTGATAGAATGAATAGTACTATTCCTTTTGCCGATGAAGAAGATTTGGAAGCGTCTATACTTTACAAACCTATAAAGTCTCTAGTGCCTTCAATATTTCCCTATATTCTGGAACCTAAAAAGGAAGACAATGAAAATGCTATGGATAAAGAAGTATAATAAATTAAAGTTCTTTAATATCCTCATTTATTACCCAACCCGTTTTACCATCAGCTAATTTAATTTTTTTCCAATTTTTTACAGTATCTAAAACCTGAACCTTAGTTCCTTCATGAAGTCTAAAAGATTCTTCGCTCCTTGTATTTGGTTCACTTTTAACTTTAGTTTCTGCAGCAAATACAATAGCTGGTTTATCTATTTGATCTAAATTAAACTTGTGAAAAGCAAAAGCCAAAGTAATACATACTAAAACTAAGGAAACAATACTCCCAATAAAAGCTAAGCGTTTTTTAAGTGTGGAGTAAGCAAAATAATAAATTAAAAACAATACGACGAAACAAAAAACGAGACCAACTGCTGTTTTAGCCCAACCATCAAAAGTCATAAAGTTTGCAATGTTTCGAAGTAATTTAGAAAATCCCGCTTCAGGAATAATATCTATAGCATCTATGGTCATGTTTTTGGCAAATGCCATGTTGTTTTTTATATCGGCGTCATTAGGTGCTAATTGTTTCGCTTTTTCATAATAATATATACTAGGAGCAATATTATTCAATTTATAATGTGCATTGGCTAAGTTATAATATAACTCTGGCGAGTGTTTACCACTATCTATAATACTTTGGTAAGCATCTATAGACTCAGCATACTTGCCTTGATTATACAAGATGTTTGCTTTTTCAAATACGGTTGTGTTTTGAGCCGAAAAACTTATACTTAACAAAAACGTAAATATGTATAGAATCATCTTCATTTTACCGTGCTTGTTTATCGATTAATGAAATTGTTTTTGCTGCTTTATCATAATCATCTTGCATTGTAACAATATCTATTGGTGTGTACCGCGCTAGTTCACAACTTTCCATAATAGCATTAAAGCTTGAAATAGTATCAGCATCAACGCCTTTCTCTCCCAAGAATGATTGAATCTTATCTTTGCTTAAATCGTTTGTTTCTATGTGAAGTTTTGCTTTTAAATAATTATGCAAAGCCTTTTCTAAAGCTATGTAAAATGCTTCCTTTTTACCAAGTGCTTTTTTAGCAGATTTCAAATATCTTTTAGCTAATTTGTCTGCTCTTCTTATTCTATTTCCATAAACATCGGCATCTCTATCGGCTTTTTTCCTTCTAATAAAAATGGCTAATGGAATTGCTAAGAATGGACTTAATAACAAGAACCAAAACATGTTAGTTTTGAAAAAATGTATTGTCTCAATAGGTGAAAAATTAGTCTTTGTTTTAATAAAAGCAAATTGATCATTATTTAAAACAACACGTTGTTTTATATTACTTGATGCTGCGTTGTTTACATCGGAACTATTAAGAGGACCATCAAGTACATCAATAATAAGCTCATCTGACGATAATCGTTTATAGCTTTCTGTTTTTAAGTCGAAATATGAAAATGAAATACTTGGTATTGGGTATTTACCTTTGTACTGTGGCACTACCGTATAAGTATCTAATATGCTGCCTTGCATACCATCTAAATTTGTTCTTACACTTTCGGTATGCTCGGGTTCGTAAACTTCTAAAGAACTTGGTAATGATATTTTAGGAAGCTTAAACAACTTTAAATTACCCTTACCTCTTACCTCAACTTTTGCCTGTAAAGATTCTGTGGCATCCAGTTCTGTTTTAGAGGTTGAAACCTTAAAATTAAAATCCCCAACTGCACCATTAAAATCTATAGGCTTACCAGCTTCTGGAAGTGCTTTTACATTAATATTTACATTTCCTGCTGAAACTGTTTTATGAACACGAGACATAAGTCGACTGCCAAAAATATCCCGTCGATTTGTAGGAACTTGAACAGAAATATCAAGTGTTAACGGTTCAATATTTAATTTACCTGTTTTTTGAGGGTATAACACCGTTCTTCGTAAAATTAAATACCGATAATCTTCCCCTTTATAAGTACCGTTTTGCACTTTCTGCCCCTTCATGTCTATATTCTGACTCCAAAAATCGTTGTACCGCGGTGTGTCTATTTCGCGCCAATTATCGACACCAGTATTTGGAGAAACATACAATTTATAAACAACGGTAATCGCTTCATTTAAATACGGTGTTCTATTAGAAACCTCTGCTACTAAATGAATATTCTCTGATGCTATATAATTGGGATCATTAGGGTCTTTAGGTTTATCTACAGCAGCTGTAACCACAATTTTTATAGGTAATGTTTTATAGGTTTCTCCTTTAATTGAAATACTTGCTTGACTAATAGTGAAATTACCTCGCTTTTTAGGAGCTAAGAAATAAGTATATGTTTTATTATATGTCCTAACACCGTTTATCCATGAGTTTTTTACAGATTGACTAGGGCCACCAACAACTGTAAAACCATTAAAACTTGGTGGATTAAAATTATCGCCATCCTGATTCATTTCAAAATCAACACGCAAGCGTTCATTAACCCCCAATTGTTTCTTACTAACTTTGGCTTCAAACTTTACTTGTGCTGAAGCAAAGCTTGTAGTAAGTATGAATAGAATGAAATATATGTTTTTTATTAGATGCATAAATTAACGAACATCAATTAACGATTTTTGAATTATTGCTCTTAGATGTTTTGATGCTAGCTACAAAAATTGAAATAAGTTGATTATTTTCATCCATAGCTTTTATTATTTTTTCTTTATTTCCCGTATATAAATTAGCTCTATAAATAATTCTCAAGCAATTGTGGCTTTCTCTTAATTCTTTTAGACAAATACCCATTTTATGGACAAAATCCTTATGAGATTCTGCACTTCTTGCTTCTCCATAATTTAAGGCAGGTGATCCCGAAGAACGAATTAATTGATTTCCATAATAGTTCCCTGTATAATTTTTTTTCACATCTTCAATTATACCTATTATAAAAACTGCAAATTCAATTACTCTTTCCTCTAAATCGTTCGTTTTCATTGTGTTCTTAATTCAAGTATCGTTAATCCTTGTTCGTTAAGCAAGTTTCTCCTCTACCAGTCTTTTTCGGTCTTTACCTTAACACCTTTTTGCTTTTCGGCATTCATTTTTTCTTGAACTTTTTGTTCTTGATTATTCATAGCCTCTAGCAAACTCTTAATTTGTTGTGGCGATAATTGTCCAGGTTGTGGTTTAGGTTTTTGCTGTTCTTTTTTCTCATCCTTATCGCCTGCTCCTTTATCTTCTTTTTTATCTTTTTCGTCTTTAGGCTCGCCATCCTTATCTTTTTCATCATCACCTTCTT
The DNA here is from genome assembly GCF_947487605.1 of uncultured Algibacter sp. GTDB lineage: Bacteria > Bacteroidota > Bacteroidia > Flavobacteriales > Flavobacteriaceae > Algibacter_D. The sequence goes on along the minus strand of NZ_CANKXK010000002.1, from coordinate 344,435 downwards.
TTTTATCTTCTTCGCCTTTATCGTTTTTGTCTTCTTTATCCTCTCCTTCTTTGTCTTTATTATCCTTATTCTCTTGATCTTTGTTATCGTCCTTGTTTTCTTTATCGTCTTTGTTTTGATCTTTTTGTTCTTCTGCACAAATTTTAGCTAAACTCAGATTATAGCGAGTTTCATCGTCTTTCGGGTTGTTTCTTAATGCATTTTTAAAAGCTTCAACCGCTTCCTTGCATTTTTTGTTTTTCATTAAAATATTCCCAATATTATGGAAAGCCTTGTGCTTTTCGCTTTTTGAAGTTGTATTTTTTATAGCTTGTTGATGGCGATATAATGCTTCTTCATAATTTCCTGATTCGTAATAGGAATTCCCTAAATTGTATACGCCAGCAACACTAGTTGGTTCGTTTGAAAGCGCTTTTCTATATGCCATTTCTGCGGAAACAAAATCTTCTTCTACTAACTGATTCCCCTCGTACACATAATTATTTGCCTTTTTTAATGCAAGAAGTTCTTCTTTCTCTTGAGCAAAAGAAATGCTTGTGATAACAGAAATTAATAATAAAATTAAATGTTTCATTATGTCTTAATTATGCACTCTAAGATATAAAACCTTGATTTTTTGTTAGTTAAAAATTTTATAAATTCTCATTAAATAAATTCAACTTCTTTAACCATGCTGTTTTTCGGTCTAGAAGGAAAATATCCAACACCAAAAAGAAAATGACAAAACCTAAAAACCATTGAAACTGATCTTTAAAATCGGCAAATTGCTTCGCTTCAAATTCGGTTTTATCCATGTTATTCAAAATCTCTCGAATTGCTTCTACAACATCATTAGTGTTTTTACCGTTTATATAAGCTCCGTCTGCCTCTTTTGCTATGTTTTGCAAGGTTTCTTCGTTTAATCTTGTAATAACTGTCTCTCCTGCATTGTTCTTCTTATAACTAATTACTACACCGTTTCTTTTCTCTGGAATGGGACCTCCCTTAACATCACCTACGCCAATAGTAAAAATTCTTATGCCTTCGTCATGTGCTTGTTCTGCTACTACAGCAGCTTCTTCACTGTGGTCTTCTCCATCTGAAATAATAATTAAAACACGATTGGTTTGCTCCTCATCATCAAAATAAGTCCTTGCTAAATTAATCGCTTCATTAATTGCGGTTCCTTGAGAAGACAACATATTGGTATTCATGTTTTGTAAAAACATTTTAGCCGATGCATAATCTGTAGTTATAGGCAATTGCGGAAACGCTTTTCCTGCATAAGCAATTATACCAATGCGGTCGCTAGCCAAATTATTGACTATTTGTGTTACCAGTTGTTTCGATTTCTCCAGACGATTTGGCGCAATATCTTCGGCTAACATACTTTTTGATACGTCTACAGCAAAAACGATGTCGACACCCTCGCGTTTTACGGTTTCTAATTTCGTACCAATCTTTGGGTTCACTAATGCTAAACTTAAGCAGGCAAATGCCAAACTTAACAACCCTATTTTTAAAACAGATTTGAACAACGATTTATTAGGGCTTAATTTTTTAAGCAATGCCTTGTCTGCAAACTTTTTTTGTGCATTATATTTCCAGGCTTGCAGCACCAAAAAGAATAGGATTATAACAGGAATAATTCCTAAAACCCAAAACCATATTTTCTCATCTAATTGATACACTTTCTAAATGTTTATTTGTTTTTTGTGGAATCGTTTATCCCCAAATAATCTATCCTATTCGTTAATTAAAATATATTAAACAAAGCTTCTAAAAAAGGTGAAACGTAAAAGCAGTTCTAAAAGTAATAACAAACCAGCTAAAATGGCTAATGGTCTATACTTTTCCTCATAATTATAAAACTTAAACTCTTCTATTTCTGTTTTTTCAAGTTTGTTAATTTCTTCGTAAATCTCTTCTAATTTTTTATTATTTGTCGCTCTAAAATACTTACCGCCTGTAACTTCAGCAATTTCTTTTAGCAATGCTTCGTCTATTTCTACCTGCACACGGCTATATTGAAAATCGCCATTTGGTAAAATCGCTACAGGAGAAAGCGCCATACCATTAGTTCCTAAGCCAATAGTGTATGTTTTTATACCATATTCTAAAGCTAGTTCACTGGCAATTTTGGGGTCTATAAAACCAGAATTATTAACCCCATCTGTAAGCAAAATAATAACCTTACTTTTTGCCTTACTATCTTTTAGTCGATTTACCGAAGTCGCCAAACCCATACCTATGGCAGTTCCACCTTCTATAATGGTATTATACTTTATACTTTTTAGTGAGCGAAGTACTATTGCCTTATCACTTGTTATTGGCGTTTTTGTGTAGCTTTCTCCAGCATATTCTACTAGCCCAATGCGATCGTTAGGTCGTCCTTTTATAAAATCTGCAGCTACATTTTTTAACGCTTCTAACCTGTTTGGCGATAAATCTTTAGCCAGCATACTTGCAGAAACATCAATTGCCATAACAATATCTATTCCTCGAGTTGTTTTGGTTTTAGTGGATACGTCTACCGTTTGAGGTCTTGCCAATGCCATAATTAATAAAGCCAAAGCTAATAATCTTAAAACGAATAAGCCATGTCTGAATTTAGGCAACAATGAATTTGTAAGTTTAAATCCTTTTAAACTAGGTATTTTAAGTTCTGCTGTTTGCTTTTTGTATTTAAATAAATACCAAACTACAACTAATGGTAGTATTAAAAATAACCAGAAAAATTCCTTATTTAAAAATTCAATCCCTTCTAACATCATTCTTCTGCAGGTTTAAGTTCTACTGAATTTATAATACGTTCAATTATTTGATCGGCATACACATCATCTTCTGGACTAGTCATTATAATTTGTTGCAGTACATTTTCTGAAGCAAATTGAAGTAAAACATATTCTGCATTGCGTAATTCTTCTGAAGCAATTCCTGGTATCTTCATTGTTCCAGATGTTTTTAAACCTTCAGCACCATTAGGTGTCGTAAATTTATCTCTTAAAACAACAATATCTTTTGCTCCAACAGCCTCCATGTTTTTAATAGCACTTTCAGAGATAGCTTCAAGATTTAATTTATTATCACCAGAATTTGGATACGTTGTTGTATTAACTGTAACACTAAAAACATCTAGTAATGTTCCATACATAAATGAAGACATTTTTACCTGACCTTTCATTTGATCAGGCATTGGTAATTCTGTACGTTTCAATACTTTTGGAGTAGTGATGGTTACTGGAGGAAATCCGTACTCACTCGTAACCCAATCACCTTCTAAAAGCTCAATGCTATCGTGCCCAATAATTGTGTCTTTTACATAGTTAAATCCATATTTTATTGAGAAGCCAGCAAAAGTCATCATAAGTAAAAGCACGCCTATAACTATGGTAATAATGGTTTTTTTGCGCTTCTTTTTACGTTCTAGCTCTTCTCTATACTTTTCATCTAGAAGCTTTTCTTCTTCAGTTGGTTCAGGCAACGCTTCTTTTACATGATCAATTTCTACATCAATCGTATTTCGATCTAACTTAGCCAACTCAATATCTGGAGCAGACTTAGCAAACTTTACTAAATCGGCTCTTTTTAAAATGCTTTCTAAGTTTTTAATGTCATCCTTACTAATATCAACTTGATTCCCTTCTTTAAGTAGTTTAAGTCGTGAAATAAGTTCATCTGTCGTACTTTCCAAGGCACGATCATAAACTTTTTCGTCTAGATACTTTCTAATAATAAACGTAAGCTCAGAATAATATTCTTTAATTTCTTGATGCTCTAAATAATGGGACTCATCTAGTTTCTTTAATGCTAATTTTGCCCTGTCATAAGGAGGGAGTAAGGCTATTTGTTCGGCTTCTGTTAATGGTTTTTGCCTCCAAATAAACCAATACATAATAAAAGCTATAACGCCTATTATTAAAAGAGTAACTAACAAATATTTCCACCAATCGCTCCCTTTTTTGTTTACTTCAATTATTGGTTTGATGTCGTAAAGTCCTTGTTTGGCAGTGTCTACAACAACATTATTAACTTCTACTTTTAGAGAATCTGTAAAAAAGGTTTTATCTCCAATAATTATTTTTTGACGCGGAATAGTATACGCACCAGAATCGAACTGGGTTAATCCATACTTTTTAATAAGGTTATACTTATCATTATTTTTTAAAGTATCTGTTTTATAAGATTCAATCATTTCTAGAGGTGAAAATGTTTGTCCCTCTGGAAAAACCACCAAACTAGTTGTATCTATTTCTACTTGGATACTATAAGTAATTTGTTCTCCAATTTTTATGGCTGTTGAATCGATTACTGATGTTACTTGGGAAAATGAAAATATAGACAGAAGTATGAAGATAGAAGACAGAAGTAAGTTCCTTTTAAAACTTTCATCTCTCTTTGATGTATAATTCATAAATCTAAAATCGTTATTCGTCATTCTAAAAATCTTTTTACCCTCTTCTTTTAAAATATCCTAACAATTTTTTCACATAACTCTCATCAACTCTACAGTCAATAGTTCCAGCTCCTGAACGCGAAAAACTTTCCTTGTAATAAACTACTTTATCTTGATAAAATTTGCCATAATTTTGTCTCACCTTTTTAGATGATGTATTTACTAGCATAAGTTCGCCTGTTTCTTCGTCTTGCATTTGTACCATTCCCAAATTTGGAATGTCTTCCTCTCGCTTATCATAAACTCGAATGCCTGTTACGTCATGTTTTCCTGAAACAATTTTCATGGTATGTTCGTAATCATCTGCAATAAAATCTGATAGTACAAATACAATTGCCTTCTTTTTCATAACATTGGTTAGAAACTTTAAGGCTTCGGCTACATTAGTATGTTTACTTTCTGGCTTAAATTCTATAAGTTCTCGAATAATTCGAAGTACATGAGAACGTCCTTTTTTTGGCGGAATAAAAAGCTCGACTTGATCTGAAAATAAGATGAGTCCAATTTTATCGTTATTTTGAGTAGCTGAAAACGCCAAAGTCGCAGCTATTTCGGTAACTACTTCATTTTTAAACTGAATAGATGTTCCGAATAACTCAGAACCAGAAACATCTACCATAAGCATCATTGTAAGCTCTCGTTCTTCTTCAAAAACCTTTACATAAGGTTCGCTATAGCGAGCTGTAACATTCCAATCGATACTTCTTACATCATCACCAAATTGATACTGGCGCACTTCGCTAAAAGTCATACCGCGTCCTTTGAAAGTAGAATGATATTCTCCTCCAAAAATATGATCAGACAAGCGCCGTGTCTTAATCTCAATTTTTCGTACTTTTTTTAGTAATTCCTTAGTATCCATCTATTCAATTATCGATTGTAGATTTTTGATTTACGATTTCAGAAATCGTTATTCGCTATTCTAAAATCTAAAATCCTATGGTACTTCTATCTCGTTCACAATTTTATTAATGATGTCTTCTGAAGTGACATTCTCTGCTTCTGCTTCATAGGTTATACCTATTCTATGTCTTAAAACATCATATACCACAGCTCTAACGTCTTCTGGTATAACATAACCACGTCGTTTAATAAAAGCATAACACTTAGCAGCAGTTGCTAAATTAATACTTCCACGAGGTGATGCTCCAAATGATATTAATGGTTTTAAATCGGCAAGTTTATATTTTTCAGGATAACGCGTTGCGAAAATAATATCCAGTATATATTTTTCAATTTTTTCGTCCATGTACACTTCTCTCACTGCCTTTTGGGCGTTAAGTATTTGTGCTATAGATACCACAGGGTTTACTTTTTCCCAAGCACCTTTCATATTGGCTCTCATAATTAATTGTTCCTCTGCTATTTTAGGATAATCAATTACGGTTTTTAACATAAAACGGTCAACCTGTGCTTCTGGCAAAGGGTATGTTCCTTCCTGCTCAACTGGGTTTTGAGTTGCCATTACTAAAAATGGTTTATCAAGAGTGAATGTTTCGTCTCCAATAGTCACTTGTTTTTCCTGCATAGCTTCTAATAAAGCCGATTGCACTTTTGCTGGTGCCCTATTAATCTCGTCTGCTAATACAAAGTTTGCGAAAATTGGCCCTTTTTTAATGGAAAAGTCATTAACCTTCATGTTATAGATTAATGTACCTGTAACATCTGCAGGTAATAAATCTGGTGTAAACTGGATTCTACTAAAACTCCCGTCTACTGCCTGAGCCAGTGTGTTAATTGCTAGTGTTTTTGCCAATCCTGGCACACCTTCTAATAATATATGCCCTTGTCCTAACAACCCAATAAGTAAACGTTCGACCATATGTTTTTGGCCAACAATTACTTTATTCATTTCTAAGGTAAGTAAATCAACAAAAGCACTCTCCTTTTCAATTTTCTCGTTAATTGTCTTAATATCAATTGTACCTGTTTCTTCCATCATTATTTTTTTAATTCAAAGCCCGAATATACTGCCCATATTTGAGCATTGCAAATTGTTAAAATTTTTAATCAAATCTTGTTAACATTTGGTTAAAATATTTCATCAACCCCGTTAATTCTAGGTTAAAAAAAAGAGCTGCATCAGTATGATACAACTCTTTAGCATTTTTTATGTTTAATTCTCTAGAATTAAGGCGTCATTTGAAGTTCAATATTTCCTAAATCGGTAACTTCTGTTGGCTTTACTTCAACATTATTCATCATATATGTTTCTAAACCTGACCCTTCGGCAGGTGTTAAAGTAACAATATACGATCCTGGAGGTACATTTTCAATAAGAAAAACACCATTTTCATCGGTAGTAGCACTTAAAGTTTCGCCGCCAACCTCAACGGAAGCTGTAACCACTGCATCGCCTTCATTAGTAATTTTTCCAGTAATAGAACCTGGTTTAAGCATAAGTTCAATAGGATCTGCTATAGTGGTAATTTCACCATTAAAAACCACAACATCCGTTGCACTGCCATAACTATAAATTGAATTATCATCTTCTGGCATAACAATGACGTCATAAGTTCCTGCTGGAACACCCCACAAAGCAAAAGCACCTAAATCATTGGTATAAGCTGTGATTTCGAAATTGCCATCTGGATCGCTTACCAAAACTTTAGCTATAGATGGCACATCTGTAGGAGAAACTGTTCCTTCAATAATTCCAGAGCTTGCTTCAGCACTTGCATAAAGCACAGGTTTTAAAATAATATTCCCTGAATTACCTGCATGAACAATAGATTTATCGACATCGAAATCTAGAACAAAATCATAAGTAAATCCTTCTTCAATAAGGGCATCAATTTTTACTTTCAATCCAGACTGTTGTCCACTTGGTGTTTTAAGATCATATTCTGAAGGATCTTCGCCTTCTTCATTTTCAATAACAATAGTATTTCTATCTCCTAACACCAATCGCATTTGGCTTAAGGTTCCTGCTGGAATAGGAAATCTTTCTACTAAAACTTTACTCACACCACCAGTAAACTCGAGTAAATTAACAATATCACCTTCTGCCTTTAGAGACATCCAACCGTTATCATCATCGCTATCATCATCCATTTTAATCATAACATCAAGAACGTCTACATTCACAGCTTCGTAATCTCCTGGGCTATCAACTAATCTCACGGAAATAGTTGGAGCACCTTGATTAACACTTGAAGATTCTGAATCGTTGCAAGAAATTAAAAATGAAAGAAATAGTAACGGTACAATTAATTTAAGTTTGCTTAACATATTCATAGTTTAATTTTTTATATACTTCTATTTACGTTTAAATTGATTCATTCGGATTACTAATTCCAGAAAAAAGTCCAAATATTAACTATTAAAATGTAACTTTATTGTTCAAGATTTTAATTAATATTCCACTATTAAGAACAACAATATATTATAAACAATGATACTGAATAATAGTTGCTTAAAGTATTTTTATATGTGAATGGTATAAAAAAATATATAAGTCGCAAAGCCTATCGATAAAGAGTAATTTATTACGATGAAGAAAACAAAAAAAGTAGCCCTAATTACAGGCGCAACCAGTGGTATTGGTCATGCTACAGCATTCGAATTTGCTAAGCAAGGAATAGATTTGGTGCTATGCGGACGCAGATTAAATAGACTAGAAACTATACAAAAGGCTTTAAGCAAATTGGCTAATGTGCATATCTTAAATTTTGATGTAAGAGATAAACTGGACACCTTTAAAGCTATTGAATCACTTCCCGATAAGTTCAAAAGTATAGACATTCTTATTAACAATGCAGGTAATGCTCATGGATTAGACCCTATTAATGAAGGAAGTATTGACGATTGGGATGCCATGATGGACATAAATGTAAAAGGACTACTCTATGTAAGTCGGGCTATTATACCAGGAATGACTGCTCGAAAATCTGGTCATATAATAAATATTGGATCTTCCGCTGGAAAAGAAGTTTACCCAAAAGGCAATGTGTATTGTGGTAGTAAACATGCTGTTCTAGCTATAACCGAAGGGATGCGCCTTGATTTAAATCCATATGGTATTAAAGTTGGCGCTATAAACCCAGGATTGGTAGAAACTGAATTTTCAAAAGTTCGATTTAAAGGAGATAAAATTGCCAATACGGTATACCAAGGTTTTAAAGCATTACAAGCACAAGATGTTGCAGAAGTAATCTACTTTGCTGTGTCGCGACCAGCACATGTAAATATAGCCGATGTTTTAATGTTCTGTACTGCTCAAGCTAATAGTATAATTGTGAAAAAGGAATAATATTAAGATGAGATTGCTGCCTTAGCAGGAATGACAATTATGATTAACAAACGCCTACTTATTAAACACCTCTTAGCTCATAATGACGAGAACAGTTTTTATGATAAAAAGCGTAAAATAGATATTAGCCATAAAGAAGGTAAGGCTAAATTCTTAAAACATATTTGTGCACTCTCTAATAGTAACCCAAAAAACAATTCTTATATCGTAATAGGAGTTGAAGATGAAGACAACAACATTATAGGGGTTGATTTTTTTGATGATAGTAAAATTCAAAACCTCATTAACGCCTATTTATCAAATCCGCCAATTGTACAATACGAAAACATCCCATTTCCGCATCTACCTGACGATAAAGTAGTTGGCCTAGTTACTATTAGACCAATTGATGAAATAACCTCGCTAAGAAAAAACATATGGAAATATTATGGAGGTTCGGTTTTTTTTAGAGATGGTAGCATGAGCATGCCTAAAGTTTTTGATATTGAAATTAAAGACATCAATTCCAGTATTGTTTCAGCTATAGAAAATCATGCTCAAAATAATATAGAGCATACTTTAAATGGTGTTTTTGATTTTATGAACAAACGGGTGGATTACAATCCACAATACAAAGTTTTTAAAGAATACTTTGTTGTATGTTGGGCTGGTCAAAAAAAAGAAGTAAAAGATGAAACTTTTTTCTCCCGGGTAGATATTGAATTAATAAATGAGCAAGTAAGATTATTTTTTTCTGCGCTAGATGAAGTCTCAATTTCATTTAATGACGATACATTTAAAATTGTTGAGTATGTAAATCTAGGTCTTCAAAACACGAATAAATATTATCAATTAGAAGAAACCATTATAAAATTTGAGAATAATGCTAATTACAATATTGAAACAAAGCTTTTATTTGAAGCACCGCAATTTGATAAAAAAACACTTTTTCATATTTATAACAATAATAACGCCATTCTTAATAAATTGAAAAAGGGGTTAGTTTTTACAAAAAATGAAGAAAAGGATTTAAACAACTTACCTATAACCTATTTAATTTGTTACCTCAATTCTTTTCCTAATGCTATTGACAAGCTTAATGAAGCAAAACCATATTTGAAAACTCATAGTGAAGCTATATATAATCTTTATAAAGAAACCATGCGCATACTAAGAAAAGTAAAATACAGTTAGTTTTACAGTAATATTACATTAAATTAACATTTGTTAATTTATTATACTTACATTTGTATTGCTATTAATCTTTTATGAGATAGACCTTGCTAATTTTGGGAAACTGAATTTAAAGCAAGGTTTTTTCATTTTAAATAAAATCGAGATGTTTAAAGGATTTATTTAGCACTTTTTTATCATCTACCTCTAGCCATTTGTCTAAAACGGTGGCATAAATGGTTCTAAAATCTATTTCAAATTTCAAATCGCCATTTGCATCTAAATCGTTTAAGTTTGCCATATTGTTGTACAAACCTTGTTTTTTTAATTGATCGCCTATAATAAATACATTGTTTGCTGTACCGTGGTCAGTACCAGAACTAGCATTTTGATTAACACGACGCCCAAATTCTGAAAAGGTTAAAATTAGCGTATCTTTAAACATATTATTTTGTTTTAGGTCTTGAACAAAAGCTTCAATGCTTTCTGCATAGGTTGAAAGCAATTTTGCTTGTCTGTTATGTTGCGAAGTATGTGTGTCAAATCCATTTAAAGATCCATAAAACACCTTGGTTTCTAAGCCTGAATTGATAAACTGTGCGGTGGTTTTTAATTGTTTGCCAAACGCATTATTTGGATATTCTTTTTTACTTCTAACCGTTTTACTGGTTTCATAGATATATTTCGCAGAAGATTGCGTAGCAATCATAGACTTGTATAAATATCCTAAATTATGTTCGCTTAAATGGGCATCGGTTTGATGCTTATGGATGTTCTTAAAATAGGGGTCTTTTGATAGCTTATATAACACATTGGCGTCTTGGGTAGCCATGGCATTTTTGGTTTCGCCTTTCATGGCTAAAGACAAACTATCGTCTATTTCTATAGCGGTATGTGGCTGTTTTCCATAACTATCTAGATAACGTCCTATCCATCCGCTTTGAGAATACTCATTAGAATCAACAGCGGTTTGCCAAATATCCATAGATCTAAAATGTGATCGGTTTGGGTTTGGATACCCTACATTATTAATAATGGTTAAATGCCCGTTATCATACAAACGTTTTAAAGGGGTTAAGCTATTGTTTAAACCAACCTCATCGGTAAGTTTGATGAGTTTATTGGATTTTAGCCCTATAGTTGGGCGTGCTTTATAATATAAATCGTTTTGAAAAGGAATTACAGTATTTAGCCCATCGTTTCCTCCAGATAATTGTATAATTACTAATCGTTTGTAGCCTAGACTTTTACTTGCTACCTGCTCAAAAGCTTTAACAAAGCTTGGAACAAAAAATAAACTACTGGCTAAGGATGACTGTTTTAAAAATTTTCTTCTGTCCATAATTAACACATTTGATATTCAGGTAACGACATGAGTTGTACACAATACTCCTGTTTAGAAGTTTTGTTCAAGGCATCTAAATACGCACTTGCATTTTCACTTAATGGACAAGCCAATATATGATGCTTTAAATCATTTATATTAACATTTTTAAACTGCTTATTAAAATAACTCCAGTTACTTTCAGTTTTAAAACGTTTGCCTGCGCCTTTTTCAAACCTTGCTTTTTGCATAGCCATCATATTATCATCTTTACCGCTTGGTATTTTAGAAATGTAAGCATTATTTAAAAGGATGGATGGTAATTTTAAACGCATAACAATGGTATTACTGTCAATCCAGTTTTTTCCACCTTTCCAGCCCGCTACATTGGGTGGGTTAAACAATATTTGCCCCAGTACTTTTTGTAGGTATAATAATTGTTTTGGGTTATTAAATTTAACAGGAACAAATGTTTTTAAACCTACCAAAAATTCAATAGGCGATTTTATTTTTGTACCTATATTTTTTTCTTCATAAAACCAGTCTGAAAGTAATATAAAGCGCATAAGGTTTTCAATGTTATAATCTGCATAAAACACTTCTGTCATGCCATTTACATGGTTTTCATCAATAGTGTCATTTACAAAATAGCGGTATATTTTTCCACAGATATACTTCGCACATTGTTTTTTTTCTAGAATGAAATCAATAATATCATCCCCTTTAAAATGGCCTGTTTTATCAAAAAATGTTTTAAGTCCTGTATCATGAAGGCGTTCCCTAAACTTAAATTCTCCCTCTAAGTTATGACCATACCCTGTAAAGGCTTTGGCACTTTCTTTAATATCTTGCTCGGTATAATTACCCACGCCTAAAGTAAATAACTCCATCAATTCCCTAGCAAAATTCTCGTTAGGTTTTTGCTTTTTGTTTTGTTTGGTGTTCAAATATTTAGTCATAGCTGCTTCTTTAGAAATAGCTACAACAAAATCTCTAAAACTTCCTAAGGCATGTGTGCGTAATGTATTATGAAACTGCTGGGTGTAGATGTAATTATTGTCTTCACAAACAAAATGATTTGCCCAAAACAAAGTCATTTTTTCTCTCAATAATTCTTTTGGTTTTGCAAGCCTCTCAATCCATGCTGCATTTAATTCTTTGGTCTTACTTCTACTTAACGTTTGAATTTTTTTTCTGTTGGCTTTTCGCGCTTCATAAGAGTCAACCATTAATGCTTCAAATTCAGTAGTATCTAACTCTAAAGGTGTTATGGTTTCTGAAACTTTAAAAAGTTGATTAACAACCTGCTCTTTACTTTTTTTTGAAAGGGTTTCAAGTTTAGTGGGGGTAATACCAAAACCTATCCGCCAATATAAATGTTGAATGTGTTTGCGCTTCATATTTTAAAATTTAGGAAAGAGGGATGGTTTGCTTACTTGGACTACATTTTAGTAAAAAGGTTTAATTTGAGTTTTGAAGATACAAAAAAACCGTTTCTTAAATTGAAACGGTTTTGATATTTAACTTTTAGATTTAAGTAATTATTTACCACCATCTAATTCGTCTTGCCATTTTAGAAGAGCTTTCCAATTACCTTCGTAAGCCATTTTAGCTTGCTCTGGCCATGTGCCTGGGTTATGGATTTTAAAGCGTTCTCCTCCAGAATCTAATACACTTTGACATTTATCAACTGTACATTCTGATAGCGCTTTCCATGTTTTTACATCATGATTGTGGAATAATTCTTGAATTTTTGGGCCAATACCTTCAACAACCGTTAAGTCATTTTCTTTAATGCTTTTTCCAAAAACTGCTTTTGCTGCTGCGGCATCAAAAGGTAATAAAGCTACCGAGGTAGATGCCAATGATGATGCTAATGAGGCTTTCGCTGATTTTAAATCGCCTTCTAAAGAGATTTTACTTAGTTTGCAGGCGTCTAATTCTGTTTGTAGTTTTCCAATTTTATTACTGTAATCGTCATGATCTCCACCTCCTAAAAGTTTTCCTAATAAGTAACCTAATAATGCGCAAATAGCACCGACTAATAATGGGATTAATATACACCAATTCATAATTTTATATTTTTTAAGTTGTTAGTTTATTGTAATTACTGTTCTTCTGTTTTGTGACTTTCCTTCGTCTGTAGCATTATCGGCAATGGGTTCTGCTTGTCCTTTAGAAGATGTTTCTATGTTGCCCTCTAAAATGCCGTTTTTAATTAAATAACCTTTGGCAAAATCTGCACGTTGTTGACCAAGAACAACATTGTTTGTTGCATCTCCAGTATTATCTGTATGCCCAACGACTTGAACTTTTACGCCTAATTTATCAACACAATGTGAAATGTCAGCTATTTTTTGACGTTGTTCAGAAGTTAATGCTATTGCAGCTTCTCCTGTTTTAAAATGAAGTACTAATGGGTTTGCTCTAACAGCGTCACAACTTTTTTCTAGAGCTTCGATATATGAAGTATCTGATGCATCAGTAGTAAGCATCCCAAATTCAAGTGGTCCAAATAGCGTGCGATTATTATCTGGATTAATGGCATCGTTTAATTTGCCGTAAGTATCAATTTGTTTAGAAGCTACACCGTGTAAAACTAAATAATTCTTAACCGAATTTGCTCGTGCTAACCCTAAATTTGGATAGGCTGAATTATTGACTTCATCACTTTTATAAAACCCTGTTATTTTTAGTGTTTTTGAAGGGTTTGCAAATAAATAATCTTTAAGTTTTAAAACCCCATTTTCTACATCTCCAGAAACTGGCTCTAAAATTGAAAAATTTGATGTTTTAAAGTTGAAGTTGTTATTTAACTTTAAATTAAAGTTGCCATTTGCATCACTAATCATGAATGCATTTTTAGTGGCTTCTTTAATGTTTGGTGTTAAAACACTTTTAGTCTCATCTTGTTTGTGTTTACAACTTTCTTCACTACAGCAAACACTGCAACATAGAAAATAATACAAGATTGTACCGAGAATAATAGTGAGCAGAATTCCTAAAAGATAGGATGTTTTTTTACTCATTTTATTATAGTTTATGGTTAATGAAAATATAAGTGCCTACGAGATAACACTTTAAGCTCACACAATAAGAACCATAAAAACTAAAAAAGTCACATTTCTTGAAATGTGACTTTAAAATACTCGTAACTTATCTTAATCTTATAAGTCAAATTTTATACCTTGAGCTAAAGGCAATTCATCAGAATAATTAATTGTATTTGTTTGTCTGCGCATATAGACTTTCCAAGCATCAGAGCCTGATTCTCTACCGCCTCCTGTTTCTTTTTCGCCACCAAAAGCACCTCCAATTTCGGCTCCAGATGTCCCTATATTTACATTGGCAATCCCACAATCTGAACCAGCATAAGATAAAAATTTCTCAGCCTCTTTCATTTCGTTAGTCATAATGGCTGAGGATAAGCCTTGAGCAACACCATTTTGTTTAGCAATAGCATGTTCTACTTCACCTGAATATTTCATTAAGTATAAAATAGGCGCAAAAGTTTCGTGCTGTACAATTTCAAAATGATTTTCTGCTTCTATAATTGTTGGTTTTACATAGCAACCAGATTCATAACCTTCACCTTCTAAAACACCACCTTCAACTAATACATTTCCGCCTTCATCTTTTGCTTTTTTAATAGCAGCCAAATAGGTGTTTACAGCATCTGTATCAATTAAAGGCCCAATATGATTTTTTTCATCTAAGGGGTTACCAATTGTTAATTGTCCATAAGCACCAACAATTGCATCTCTTACTTTATCGTAAACAGATTCGTGAATAATCAATCGTCTTGTTGACGTACAACGTTGTCCGCAAGTTCCAACCGCACCAAATACAGCACCAGGAACAACCACTTTTAAATCTGCAGAGGGTGTAATAATAATAGCATTATTTCCTCCTAATTCTAACAACGATTTCCCAAAACGTTCAGCTACAGTAGCACCAACAATACGTCCCATTCTTGTAGAACCTGTAGCCGACACTAAAGGAATACGAGCATCAGTCGTCATCATTTCTCCAACTTTATAATCACCATTGATAATACATGAAATACCTTCTGGTAAGTTATTTTCTTTTAAGATTGCTGCAATAATATTTTGACAAGCCACAGCACACAAAGGTGCTTTTTCAGAAGCTTTCCAAACACATACATCACCACAAATCCATGCTAAAGCAGTATTCCACGCCCAAACCGCTACAGGAAAATTAAATGCAGATATAATACCAACAACGCCTATGGGATGCCATTGTTCTCTCATAACATGTCCTGGACGCTCTGATGGGATGGTTTGCCCGTTTAGCTGTCTTGATAAACCAACAGCAAAATCACAGATGTCAATCATTTCTTGAACTTCGCCATAACCTTCTTGTAGAGATTTCCCCATTTCATAAGAGACTAATTTCCCTAGTGGTTCTTTTAAGTCTCTTAATTTGTTTCCAAATTGACGTACTATTTCGCCACGTTGTGGTGCTGGTATATCTCTCCAAGATAAAAATGCGCTACTAGCAGCATCCATAACTTTTTCGTAATCTGCTCTGGTAGTCGTTTTTACTTTCGCTATTAATTGACCATCAACAGGTGAATAACTTTCAATAATTTCTCCACTAGAAAAATTATTTGCCCCTGTAGAGGTGCCTTCATTTACAGCTTTTATCCCTAAAACTTTAAGTGCTTTATCTATACCAAAACCAGTCGCTATCGTATTCATTAATTATTGATTTGTTATTTATATCGAAATTATTTGCGAATATACTAATTAAAAGTATTTTTTGTTAAAATTTATATATTTTTAAATAGGCTCCTTAGCTTGTTAAATATTGTGTTAGACTTTTTTAAATCAAGTATTTGTTCTAGGCATCCTAGACAATAATTACCATGAACATCATACAACTTTAGAAGACTTGTTTTTTAAGAACACTTTAACAGTCCTGAGAATCTAAAGAACATTGTTCTAGCGTAAATTAATTAACGAGATTCTACCTACGCTTTCGTTTTTTAAGTAATTTGTTCATTCTAAATTTCATCTTCATGTCATTAAAAAAGTGTTTTGCTTTCGTAGTGTTTATTGCGTTGGCTGTTTCGTGTAAAAAGAAAGCCGTAGAAACCGATAATCTTTTCAAATTCCGAGATTATATAAGTTACACCACATCAGGAATAACTTCTGTAGCAAGTCCTATTCAAATTAATTTAGCAAACGAAGTTGAAGGCTGGGAAATGGGACAAGAAATCACAGATAACATCGTGAGCATTAAACCTCATGTTGAAGGTAAACTAACGGTCGGCAACAAACATACATTACTATTTAAACCTGATGAACATTTAGAGTCGAATACGGAATACACAGTTATTGTGAAGCTAAACGATATTTATAAAAACATGCCAGATGGGTTTAAAGATTATACCTTTCAGTTTAAAACCATTACACCAAGTTTTAATATTGAAACCAACCATTTACAATCGTATAGTAAAAATTGGCAATACCTTGAAGGAGTTATAAAATCGGCAGATGTTATTTCAATTAAAGAAGCAAAAACATTGGTTGAAGCCTCCCAAAATGGTAAAACATTAGCACTGGTTTTTAATGAAGCAAACACAAGCTCAAAGCTTTTTGAATTTAAAATTGACAGCATTAATCGAAAAATTGAAGACGATAAAATCCTTGTAAAATGGAACGGAATAGCCATTAAAGCAGATAATGAAGGTGAAAATACTGTTTTAATTCCAGGGATAAATAACTTCACGATTGTTGAAACTAACGTAACGCAATCTCCCGAACAACATTTATCCATCAACTTTTCAGACCCGCTTAAAAAACAGCAAAATTTTGATGGGTTGGTGTCTATTCAAAATATTAAAAACCCTAAATATGTTGTGGATGGAAATGTGTTGAAAGTGTATCCCGATGCCAAATTGGTGGGCAATATTCAAGTAGATGTGTTTCAAGGCATAAAAAATACAGAAGGTTATAAATTGAAAAAACCATTTTCTGAAACCATTGCTTTTGAAGATTTAAAACCACAAGTAAAACTAATTAGTAACGGTACTATTTTACCAAATTCTGAGCAATTAAAATTTAATTTTGAAGCGGTTAATTTAAGTGCGGTTGATGTTCGTGTGATTAAGATTTTTGAAGATAACGTGCTTCAATTTTTGCAAGACAATAACTTAAACAGTAATAATACATACGACATCAAAAAAGTTGGCAGACGCATTGCAAAACAAACCATTCAACTTCAAACTGCAGCAGAAAACACAGGAAAATGGAAAGCGTATAGTATCGATTTATCCAAATTTTTTAAAGCAGATGCTGGAGCCATTTATCGCGTGGAATTAAGCTACACCAAAGGGTATTCCTTATACGATTGTGAAGCCAATGCAAGTATTTCAAATTTTGAAAATGATGATTACGATGACTATTACGAGGAAGATTATTATGAAGGCGATTATACCGAAATAGATAGTAAAGATGAAGAATTACGAGAGGAAGCCTATTGGGATAATAAAGCCTATCGTTACAAAAATTATGTTTACAATTGGCGCGAAGAGCAAAACCCATGTCATGATGCTTATTACAATGAGCGTAAAATAGTGTCTCAAAATTTACTCGCTTCAAACTTGGGTGTTATTGCTAAACAAGGGGCAAATAACTCGTATTATTTTGCAGTTACCAATATTTTAAATACCAATTCAGAGGCAGGTGCAAAAGTTGCTATTTACAATTTTCAGCAGCAAGAACTGGCAAGTAGAACTACAGACGAACAAGGCTTAACATTAATTGATTCTGATAAAAATGCTGCATTTGCCATTGTTTCAAAAGGAAAAAACACTACGTATGTAAAACTTCATGATGGGAATTCGTTGTCGCTTAGTAAGTTTGATGTCTCTGGACATCGCCTACAACGCGGACTGAAAGGCTATATTTATGGCGAACGTGGTGTTTGGCGACCTGGAGACACCTTGCATCTAACCTTTATGTTGAATGACAAGGCGAACAAACTTCCAAAACGGCATCCTGTAAAACTAGAAATAACCGATCCTAATGGGAAATTGGTTTACAAAAATGTAACTGCTGATAACTTAAATAACTTCTACAAGTTTACGGTTCCCACATCTTCAGAAGGTAAAACAGGAAATTACAATGCCAAAATTTCTGTTGGTGGTGCCAACTTTTATAAAGGCTTAAAAATTGAAACCGTAAAGCCAAATCGTTTAAAAATTAAGGTTGATTTTGAAAATGAAATACTTTCAAATAACGCTCTTTTAAAAGGCGATTTAGATGTAAAATGGCTTCATGGCGCTCCAGGAAAAAACTTAAAAGCTGAAATTAAAGCGAAATTCACTTCCGCTTATACCGCTTTTGAGAATTATAAAAATCACACGTTTAATGACCCAACACGGAAATTTAATACTGAAGAAATTAATGTGTTTGAAGGTAAAGTGAATGAAGAAGGCTTAGCATCAATAAACAAAAAACTAAACTTAGGCAAAAACGCTCCAGGGATGCTTAATGTGCAATTTTTAGTCCGTGCTTTCGAAAATGGTGGTGATTTCTCTATGGATGCGTTTACCAAAAAATATGCGCCCTACAGCTCGTTTGTTGGTTTGCAATCACCTAAAGGAAATGCTTATGGCTCATTTTTTACAGATGAAAACCAAACCTTTGATGTGGTTGTGGTTGATGAAAATGGGAAACCTATTAAGCGTAATAATCTCGAAGTAAAAATTTATAAAGTAGAATGGCGCTGGTGGTGGAATTCGTCTTACGATGATTTGGCGAGTTATGTATCTAGTAGTTATCACAGACCCTACAAATCGTTAAAAGTGAATACAGATGCTATTGGAAAAGCTATCTTCAATGTGAAAATTCCAGATAATGATCGAGGACGTTACCTCATTAGGGTGGTTGACCCAGTAAGTGGACACGCTACTGGAAGAACAGCATATTTCTATAAAAACTGGTGGCAAAAAGCACCATCTTCTGATAAAGAAGCTGCTAAAATGTTGGTCTTTTCTGCGGATAAAGAAAACTATAATGTTGGCGAAACTGCTAAAGTAACGTTTGCTTCTGGAAATGAAGGTCGTGCTTTGGTTAGTATTGAAAACGGCACCGAAGTTTTGGATTATAAATGGGTAAAAACAAGTAAAGGCGAAACTACGGTTGACATTCCTATTACCAAAGAAATGGCACCAAATGTGTTTGTAAATATTTCATTATTACAACCACATGCCATTACTGCAAACGATTTACCTATTCGTTTATATGGCGTTATTCCTATTATGGTTGAAAACCCAGATACAAAATTGTACCCTGAATTAAGCATGCCAGATAAATTACGTCCTGAGCAAACTTTTGAAGTGAAAGTCTCTGAAAAAAACAACAAAGCCATGACTTATACTATTGCTATGGTTGAAGAAGGGCTGCTAGATTTAACCCGATTTAAAACCCCAAATGCATGGCATGAGTTTTATAAACGTCAAGCACTTGGAGTAAAAACTTGGGATGTGTTTGATGATGTTATTGGGGCGTATTCTGGAAGCATCGACCAAGTATTTGCTATTGGAGGCGATGGAAGTGCCACAGGAGGTAAAAACAAAAAAGCAAACCGTTTTAAACCTGTAGTTACTTATTTAGGACCTTATAAATTGGATGCAGGAAAAACTAAAACGCATCAAATTAAACTACCAAATTATATTGGTTCGGTACGTACTATGGTGGTTGCGGGAAACAACACTAATGAAGCTTACGGAAGTACCGATAAAACTGTTGAAGTAAAAAAACCGCTCATGGTTTTAGCAACGCTTCCGCGGAAGTTAAGTCCAGGTGAAAAAGTAACTTTACCTGTTACTGTTTTTGCTATGGAACCCAAAGTGAAGCATGTTAATATCAGTTTGAAATTAAGTGATGGTATTTCGGTTGTTGGAGAGAAATCAAAAGTGTTGAGTTTTGCGAAACCTGATGAGCAAATGGCGTATTTTGAATTGGATGTTAGTAAAGCTAAGGGTATTAATACCGTTGAAGTAATTGCAACAGGTAATGGCGAGAAATCGACTTATAAAGTGGAGTTGGATGTAATAAATACTAATCCAATAACCTCAAAAGTATTGGATAAAACCTTGGTTGCAAATGCATCTGAAATGCTAGACTTTTCAACCTTTGGAGTTGCAGGAACAAATTCGGCAACCGTTGAGTTTTCAACATTGCCTCCGATGGATTTTAGCAGAAGATTACAATATCTAATCCGTTATCCTCATGGGTGTGTGGAACAAACCACATCAAGTGTGTTTCCGCAATTATTTTTAGCAGATATTTTTGATTTAACCTCTGATAAAAAGAAACAAATCCAGACGAATGTTGAAAATGGCATCAAACGTTTAGGACATTTTCAGCGCGCACATGGCGGACTCAGCTATTGGATTGGAGAAGCTAGTGCCAACGATTGGGGTACCAGTTATGCGGGGCATTTTATGATTGAAACCGAAAAGAAAGGTTATGTGTTACCATTAACGTTTAAAAGTAATTGGTTGAAATACCAAAAACAAGCCGCTAGAAACTGGCGACCGAGTTATAGAACTTATAATTCTGATTTAGCACAAGCGTATCGATTATATACTTTGGCTTTGGCTGGCAGTCCAGATTTAGCAAGTATGAACCGACTTAGAGAATTCTCTGAAATTTCAAACGAAGCCAAATGGCGATTAGCTGCAGCTTATGCTTTGGCGGGGCAGAAAGAAGCAAGTGATATCATTTCGCAATCGGCCAACATCAATTTTAAGCCGCAGCGTTATAATTATTATACCTATGGCTCAGTAGATAGAAACCGAGCAATGGCATTAGAAACTATGGTGTTAACTAAAAATTCTAAAACCAGAGAACTGGCTGAAAGTATTGCTAGAGATTTATCAGGCAACCGATGGATGAGTACCCAAACCACAGCTTATAGTTTGTTAGCCATAGCAAAACTAGTAAACGCTAATGGCGGAAAAGCTTTAAAAGTGAATTATACTATTAACGGAAAAACCGAAAGTATAGATACTAAAAGTGCGATTGCGCAACGTGAATTACAAATTGTTGACGGTACTAATAATTTAATCTTTACAAATACTAAAGATAACGTGGTTTATGTTCGCGTATTGAATTCTGGAAAATTACCACTTGGACAAGAATTGGTTGAACAGCGTGGATTAAGTGTTTCTGTACAATACAAAGATTTAAAAGGGAACAAAATTGATATTTCAAAATTGATGCAAGGTCAAGATTTTGTAGCTACGGTAAGCGTGAGTAACTTAAAAAATGCATCGGTTAATGATGTGGCGTTAACACAAATTTTTCCATCGGGTTGGGAAATTGTAAATACGCGTTTTACAGCTTTTGGGAATACCACCACAAGTGCCGCAAGACATACCGATATTAGAGACGACCGCGTGAATTTCTATTTTGATTTACCCGCAAAAGGCAAACATAGTACCAAAACGTTTAATGTGATGCTAAATGCCTCGTATTTAGGAACGTATTATTTACCAGGCGTACAAGCGGAAGCGATGTATGATGATGAGTTTTTGGTACGGACTAAAGGGAAGTGGGTTGTGGTTGAGAAGTGATATATTCCTGCAAATGCAGGAATCTTACCCAAAGTATTATACTATTAATTAACTTGAATTTGTCAGAAAAAAGAGATAAATTCGTTTGCCGTTGGATTAAGTCATTAAAACAACGCATATTCGCTTAGTTACCGGTCATTAATAAAACACAAAAAAATGAAAATAATCAAACTTCTTCCGCTAATGCTCTTCATTTTAGTTCTTACAAACTGTGAGGATTGGAATTCTAAAGAGGTCACAGAAAACAAACCACCAGAGACTAATAGAGAGTATTATCAACTTAAGGTCTACACCTTTGATTCAGAGGACCAAGTAATTATAACTGATAAGTACCTTAAAGAAGCTTATTTGCCTGGGGTAAAAAGGTTGGGCATAAATAATATTGGTGTATTCAAATTAAGACCTACAGATACTGATACTATTCAAAAAACGTATGTATTAACTCCTTTTAGTTCGATTGAACAATTAATTAACCTTGAAGATGAACTTAATAGCGATGAACAATATTTAATAGCTGGAAGCGATTATTTAAATGCATCTTATGAGCAAGAACCTTATGAACGAATTGAGTCAACAATAATGTTTGCTTTTAAAGGCTTTCCAGCAATGAGACCATCTACATTGAATAATCCAAGAGCAGAACGAATCTATGAATTACGGAGTTATGGATCGCCTACCGAAACATACTTGAAAAATAAAGTCGAAATGTTTAATGATGCTGGAGAAATAAAACTCTTTGAGCGTCTCGAGTTTAATGCAGTTTTTTATGGAGAGGTCATTTCGGGCTCTATAATGCCAAATTTAATGTACATGACTACTTTCTCTAATCAAGTAAGTAGGGATAAACATTGGGAAGATTTTGTTGCTTCTCCTGAATGGAAGGAAATGAAAGATATTTCTAAATACCAAAACAATGTTTCTA
This sequence comes from uncultured Algibacter sp., assembly GCF_947487605.1. Lineage (GTDB taxonomy): Bacteria > Bacteroidota > Bacteroidia > Flavobacteriales > Flavobacteriaceae > Algibacter_D. The sequence goes on along the minus strand of NZ_CANKXK010000002.1, from coordinate 321,738 downwards.
AATTTGATATAACTTTCCTTTTTCCTACCGAATATTCAGATTATTAATTGTTCATATAAATGGGGGGAAACGAACTTTTTCAAAAAATAAATCCACCTTTAATTATATAAAACAATTTAGTAGATAAGTCGCGTTAGGGATTGAACGGCATGTTTGAAATCCGCGACGCAGGAGGGATTGAGTAATGAAATATTTATATTCATGAATTCATTAGTTTAAAGTAAAAGCCAATGAGTAAAGCCCGACCTTTGAGGAAACGCCCAAATAATTTAGCGTTTTAATGTAAAATGCCCAGTAAACTTCTGGCCATCAATAACAATTACATACCAATAATCGTCTGTTGGTAAACGCTCGCCGTTAAACACTCCGCTCCATGAAAAGGCACTATTAGCAGTGCTTTTCAATAATTTGCCATAGCGGTTAAAAATTGAAACACTTGATGTGCTATAAAACTCAATACCTTTTAAGTTAAATGCATCATTAATACGGTCGCCGTTTGGTGTAAAGAATTTAGGAATGTAAAAATGAATATGATTTGTTCTTATTACTTCATCACAATCGCGGTGTTTCACATAAATTGTATACAATCCGCCCTCAACAGTTTTAAAAATATTACTCGACTGATATGAAATTCCGTTTAAGGAATATAAAAAATCTCCAGAATTAGTGGTTGTAATTATAACATCTTTACCATCAGATTCAACAGAATCAATTATAGGATTATCTATTTGAGAAAGCACAATTGTTTTGGTTACTATACAACTTCCATTTGAGACTTCAACGGTGTAAGTACCTGCGATAGAAACATCGATGCTTTCAGTTATTTCTTGGGTTTCTCTCCAAAAATAGGCTTCGTTAATTGATGATGCATTAGTAACATCTGCATTTATAGTGGTGGTTGTATTCTCACAAAAATCTAAAGTTTCATCTTGCACTTCTGGTGTTTCAAAAAATGTAATTTCGAGAGGTGTTCTTAAAATTGACAGACAAGCACTATTTATGGTTTCTGCTTCAGCATAATAAATTCCTGAAGTTGTTGGATTAAAAGTTGTGCTATTTGCTAGGAGCAGATTACCTGCAACAGGTGCATCGTACCAATTTACTAAAACAGTATTGGGCACAGTAACAGAAAGCGGTGTTGTGTCGTTTTCACAAATTGTTAAATCACCATTACTTATTGGTGCATTAGGGATTGGGATGATATTTATTTCGAAAATTTCTGAAGAAGAATTACAAGAATCGTTATTTACATTAACTACATCTTCTGCTACTTTTACGCGATAATATGTTGTATTATTTACTGGAGTTGTGGTGTATGTGTCGCTAGTTTCTCCAATCACATCAATCCAATTAACACCATCTGTACTTTCTTGCCATTGGTAAAAATGGGATGAGAAAATTGTAAAATCTGGTGTGGCTATTAAAGTGGTTGAATATGGCACATTGTTTTCGCATACTGAAATAGAATTAACTCCCATAGTATCTTGAATTGTTATTGTGTCTCCACAAGTTTTAAACACAATGTCATCTAAAGCTAAATCATTTCCACAGCCTCCAACACCATTATTTCGCATTTTTAAAATAACTGAAGACTGGCTAACAACCGTTTGAAAAACCAAAGCATACTGCTGCCAATTGGGGCTTGATGTGCCATTAATGTTTCCAGTATCTCCACTTGCCAATAAATTGGTGTCTGTTATATCCCAAATTTCAAATCTAACATTTATAGGAATTGGAGATCCGCTACAATCAAAAGAAGGTGATAAGTTTATCATCCAAGATGAAAACTCATAGGAAGTGTTTTCGCAAAGGTTATTAATTGTTGTCCTGTAAAACTCTCCAGCAGTAAAATCTGCGTTAATAATAAGCATCTTACCATTGGTATCGTTGGGTGTATGATCGTTAATATCGAACCATCCAAAAGAATTCGTGTTGTTTGATACTTTATATTGTCCGTCAAATGGATCGTTTGGATTAAAGATATAACTTGTGGCTCCTGCAGGTAATTGTGTACTGGTTGTCCCTGCCCCAAAATTATCTGTAAAAATAGGATCCCCAGAGTTCCCTGTACAAAACCCTAACTGTGCATTCAATTGAGAAACTGAAATGCACAAAAAGACAAAAAATAGTATGTTTACCTTTTTATTAATGATGCTTTAAATAATAGAATCTACTATATTAGTGAAATATAGCGTTTAATTTATGAATTCGACTCAAATATTAGAACATAAGTTACACAGACCTTTTGATTACCCCAAACGATCATGGAAGTTCTACCAAGAATGGAATAAAGCCATTTTTTTACATTGGGAAGTCGCTCCAGAATTAATTGAACCTTGTCTTCCAAAAGGTATTACACTAGATATTATTAACGAGAAAACTTGGGTTAGTTTAGTGGCATTTAACATGAACAACATTGGCGTTAGAAGCTTACCTAAAATACCCCATATTTCAGATTTTCAAGAGATAAACATCCGCGTTTATATTGTTAGTGAAGGAAAGCCTAGTGTTTATTTTTTGAGTATGGAGGGGAGTAAAAAAGCATCTTGTACTATTTTAAAAGCACTTTCTAAGTTTCCTTATCGTTTTTCAAAAATGAGGAGAACTAAGTTTATTTTTAATTCAGAAAATAATAAATTTAAAGACACATTTAATATCGAATACGAATTAATAAATGCCCCTGTTAAAAAAGATGCCGTCGATTTATGGCTTACAGAACGTTATGCGGTTTTTCAAGATTATAAAAATTATTTAATTGAATATGATGTGCATCATGTGGAATGGCCCATGCTAAAAATAAATATTAAGAGCCTAAATTTGAATTATCCTAGATTTAGTCATTTAATAAATAATCAACCCGACAAGGTTCATTATTCTAGTGGTGTTCAGGTATTAACTTGGGATAAGAAAAAATATTAACCGCACTATTATAAAATTATCTTAAAATACATCTAAACATAAATGCTTCGAGTATATATTTTAAGTGGCAAGGTTAATTAACTACATAAAAAAGCATCAGGTTAAATCAGCAATTATTGTTGTTCTGTTTATTGTTTATCTATTCTGCTTACCAAATCAACTTTTTAAAGACCCCACAGCAACCGTTATTACGGGTTCAAAGAATGAATTGTTAGGTGCCCAAATTGCCAAAGATGGACAGTGGCGATTTCCGCATAATGATAGTGTTCCTAAAAAATTTAAAACCTGTATCATTCAGTTTGAAGATGCTTATTTTTACAAACACCCTGGGTTTAATCCTATTTCAATTTTTAAGGCGTTACGAGATAATTTAAAGTCTGGGGGCGTAAAGCGTGGTGGCAGTACTTTAACTCAACAGGTAATTCGCTTGTCTAGAAAAGGGCAATCTAGAACATATTTTGAAAAAATAAAAGAGATTATTTTGGCCACCAGACTAGAACTTCGAGATTCTAAAGATGAAATTCTAGCCTATTATTCTAGCAATGCCCCTTTTGGGGGAAATGTGGTTGGTTTAGATGCTGCTTCATGGCGTTATTTTAATAGGAATGCTAACAATTTATCTTGGGCAGAAAGTGCTACTCTTGCTGTATTGCCCAATGCACCAAGTTTAATATATCCAGGGAAAAACCAAGAGCGTTTATTAAAAAAACGAAACAGACTCTTAAAGAAACTTTTAGAAAACACGATTATAGATTCGCTTACTTATCAGCTTTCGATAGCAGAAGGTTTACCACAAAAACCCTATCCGTTACCTCAAATAGCTCCGCATTTATTGCATAAAGTAGCGCAAACTCATAATGGAAAATACGTAGAAACAACTATAGACAAAAGCCTTCAAGAGCGTGTTAATCGTATTGTAAAAACACATTACAATCAATTAAGTCAAAATGAAATTTATAATGCTTCGGTTTTAGTTTTAGATGTAAAAACAAGACATGTTTTAGCTTATGTTGGTAATACACCAACTGATAAAAGCCATCAAAAAGATGTTGATATTATTGATAAACCAAGAAGCACGGGGAGTATTTTAAAACCCTTTCTATATGCTGCCATGTTAGACAGTGGCGATTTATTACCAAATACTTTAGTAGCAGATATACCCACACAATTTGGAAGTTATAATCCAGAAAATTATGATAAAAGTTACGCGGGTGCGGTGCCCGCAAGTCGTGCCTTATCGCGGTCTTTAAATGTTCCTGCGGTTAGAATGTTACAGGAATTTGGCTTGGATCGTTTCTATCATTATTTAAAGCAATTAAATCTTAAAGATTTAAAATACAATGCCAATCATTATGGTTTATCTTTAGCCTTGGGTGGCGCTGAAAGTAACTTGTGGGATTTATGCAAAAGTTATGCAGCACTCTCTTCAACCTTAAATCATTTTTCTGAAAATTCTAGTGAATATTTTTCAAATGAATTTTGCGACCCTACGTTTTTGGCTTCGGAAACTATTGATTTTGGAAAGAAAACCTCCGATAAAACTCTTTTTGATGCTGCTTCCATATACTTGACTTATGAAAGTTTAAAAGAAGTAAACCGTCCTGAAAGCGATGAGAGTTGGGCCTTTTTTGATGACTCTAAACAAATTGCTTGGAAAACTGGCACCAGTTTTGGCTTTCGAGACGCTTGGGCTATTGGTACCACCAAAGATTATGTTGTTGGTGTTTGGGTAGGAAATGCAGATGGTGAAGGACGACCAGGATTGGTAGGCGTACAAACGGCCGCTCCTATACTTTTTGATGTGTTTGATGTATTACCAAATAGCGATTGGTTTGCAAAACCTTTTGATGAGATGCAGGAGGTTTCAATATGCAAACAAAGTGGTTATCGTGCATTACAGAATTGTGATGAGGTTGAAGAAAAATATATTCAACTTAGCGGATTAAAAACGAAACCTTGTCCGTTTCATATTTTAGTTCATGTGGATAAAAATGAAAACTTTCAAGTGAATGCTTCATGCGAAGATTTATCAAATATAAGGCATAAATCATGGTTTGTTTTACCTCCTTTAATGGCTTATTATTACAAAACTAAAAACCCTTTTTACAAACCTTTACCAAAATTTAGAAATGACTGTTTAGGTGAACATACCGTTTCAATTGAGTTTATTTATCCCAAAGCGAATAACACTATTTTCTTACCTAAAGATTTTGATGGAGAAACAAATGATCTTATTTTAAAAATTGCCCACTCCAAACGGGAAAGCACAGTGTTTTGGTATGTTGACGAGACATATGTTGGTAGCACAAAAGAGATTCATGAATTGGCTGTGAAGCCAAAACAAGGAAAACATAAAATTACTGTGGTAGATGAATTTGGTAATGAGGCGAAGCGTTGGTTTGAGATTTCGGAATAATAATTTGATTTTAGACGCAACCTTAAAAAGAAATACTTATCTATAAAATAAAAAATAATGAGATATTTTATTTTACTATTCTGTTTTCTGCTAGTACAATCTTGTAAAACGAATGATGATATAATTTGCTATGGCGACCCCATTCCATCTAGAATCGTTTTTATTAATTTAGTTGATAACGATGGTAATAATTTAATTGAAAATGGAACCTACAATTCCGACGATATTGAAGTTACTTTTAATGGTTATACAAATCCAGATCCTTTTTTTAAAAACAATCCAGAATTCGAAAATCTTATTTTAGTAACAGTTGTAGGTAATGAGGGAGATAATACATATGAAATTCAATTATCTAATTCTACAACGGATATCCTTTCGTTAAATTTAAGTGGCGAATTTATTGGATCAGAGGCATGTGGCAGCATTTTTTTTAAACCAAATACTGCTCATTATAATGGTATAGCCCAAACATTAGAAGATTTTGATACTTGGAATTATTTAGTAACAATTACTAAGTAATTACTGTAAATTAAAGTTTTTATAATTGTAGAATTATATTTTACATATAGATTATCGTAAAGGAAACCCTTTTGCAGCCCACCAAGGATGAATTTCTATTTCCAAACGTCCTGCTTTTACCATAGGGTCTGAATTTGCTAGACTATCCGCCATTTTTAAAGTTGGCACATTGTAAATGGTAATTCCTCGAATGTCGCCATCATCCCCAAAAGGTCCAGAAATATCAGCATACCCTAATTCATACATTTTAGTTAAATGTGCTAAATGTTGTGTTTGTAATTCAGCTGATTCTTCTTCATTTTGCCCTCGAATTGGTCCTTTCTTTAAAAAAGCCATAAAATATTGTTGCATTAAAATAGTATCCTTGGTTTCTTCATCAACATAATCAAATATTTTGAAGCCCTTTTGAGTAAGCGCTTCTTTTATTTGTTTTGTTGATTTTTTAATCTCTTGATTTTTAACTACATCACTATCATTTTCTTCGATAGTCGCTGTTTCAATGTCATTTAAATCGGGGGTTACTGCTTTGGCTTCTTCCTTACAAGAAAAAAGAATCATAGAAAAGACTAAAAGGAAAATCAATTTTTTCATAATATTACATTTATTACCAATATTTATAAGGTTGTTTACTTAACTGTGAATTATAGTATTTTATATCTCCTGTTACTTCTTCTCCTAGCCAATCAGGTTTATTAAAAGTTTCGTTTTTAGCATTCAATTCTACCTCAGCAATTATCAACCCTTCATTATCACCAAAAAACTCATCAACTTCAAATATATGAAACCCAACTTTTATCTCGTATCTTATTTTATCAATAATTCCTTTTTCACATAAATTTAAAAGCGACTTGGCTTCTGTATCGCTAATTTTTTTTTCCCATTCAAATCGAGATAACCCATCTGTAGAAGATCTTCCTTTTACTGTTAAAAACCCCATTTCTCCTCTTAATCTAACGCGAACCGTTCGTTCTTTATGAGTATTTAGAAACCCTTGAATTATTCTAGTCGATTTAAAAGCCTCTTTTTTAAAGCCATTAGAAAGCACTAAAAATTTACGTTCTATTTCTATCAATTTTTGATTTCTTTTAATTGTTTATTATGCGTTTTACTTAACAAAACTAATGCTGTTATTGCTCCAATGGTTGCATATAACATATCGGATTGGGTATCCCAAATATAGCCTTGAGTTCCTAAAAATGAATCTCCGCCTTCACCAGTTGATAAAGATACGCCCCATTCTATAAATTCATAAGCTGCACTAATGGCTAAAGCAATACAAACTACAATAAAATGTAACCACCCTTTTTTTTCTACAACGTTTTTACGCAATAGTAGCTCTCTAGTAATCATAGCTGGAACAAAACCTTGGGCAAAATGTCCTAGTTTATCATAATTATTTCGGGTTTGATTAAATGTTTCTTGAATCCAATCAAACCATGGCACTTCTGCATATGTATAGTGGCCACCAACTATTAATATGATACAATGCACAAAAACTAAAACATAAATAAGATTTGTAAACCGAAAGGAATTAAAAGTGAATGCTAAAACCAATATGCCAATAATAGCTGGCAAGACTTCTAAAAACCATGTAAAGTATTCAAAAGGATTGATTGCAGACCAAATAAGTAATAATATGATTAAAGCAAGAAGTGTATAAATTAGTTTCATTTATTGGGATAATCTCTATCAAAGATATCTTATTTTTGGTAGATACAACAATCAATAATGTCTATCAATTCACCAATACGGAAAATTATTCATGTAGATATGGATGCGTTTTATGCGTCTGTAGAGCAAATGGATAATCCTGATTTAAAAGGAAAACCTATTGCTGTTGGTGGAGGTGGAAAGCGAGGAGTTATAAGTGCTGCAAGTTACGAAGCGCGAAAATTTGGTGTAAAAAGTGCTATGGCTGGACGTTTAGCTGAAAAATTGTGTCCAGAACTAATTTTTGTACGTCCTCATTTTGATAGATACTCCGAAATATCCAAAAAAATTAGAAGTATTTTTTATGATTATACTGATTTGGTAGAACCATTATCGTTAGATGAAGCCTATTTAGATGTCACTAAAAATAAAAAAGGAAACCCAAGTGCTTCTATGATAGCAGAGGAGATTAGATCTCGTATTTTTAACGAAGTAGGTTTAACCGCTTCTGCTGGAATTTCAATTAATAAATTTATAGCCAAAGTAGCAAGTGATTATAATAAACCCAACGGCCAAAAAACCGTTAATCCAGAAGAAGTCCTAGAGTTTTTAGAACAGCTTGATATTAGAAAATTTTATGGCGTTGGTAAAGTAACTGCCGAAAAAATGTATCAAAAAGGCATTTTTACTGGGTTGGATTTAAAACAGAAATCGTTAGAATATCTGGATGAAAACTTTGGAAAATCAGGACGCTACTATTACTACATTGTTAGAGGCATTCATAATAGTGAAGTGAAACCACACAGAACCAGAAAGAGTTTAGCTGCAGAACGTACATTTAGTGAAAACTTATCATCTGAAATATTTATGCTTGAAAAATTAGAGCATATTGCTGAAGAGGTTTCGCGTAGATTATTAAAAAGTAACGTAGCTGGAAAAACGGTAACTTTAAAAATTAAATACAGTGATTTTACGTTACAAACACGAAGTAAAACATTGCCATATTATATAAGTAATAAAGGCGTTATTTTAGAAACTGCAAAAGATTTATTGTATCAAGAAAAGTTGAATAATTCTGTGCGTTTATTAGGGATTTCTATGTCTAATTTGAATACTGAAAAAAAGAAGAAACCCGAGGCAAAAAAGCATGTTAGTGTGCAGTTGAGGTTTGAGTTTTAATACCGTCTATTGTTTTCTTAAATCGATTTATCAATTCATGAATTTCTTTTTCGTTATATGTTGCAAAACCAATTCTTATACAATTATGGTTTAACTTAGCACTATCATAACGTTGCCAATTACCAATTTCTAAGTTGTGCTTTTTTGCTTCTTCTGAAATGTTTTTCCATGAATACTTTGGGTTTAATTTTACCCAAACGGCCATTCCTCCTTTTGGAATTTCAAATTCAAAACAATCGTTTAATTGCGCTTTTAAAAGTTTACAAAATAAATCCCGTCGTTGTTTGTAAATTTTCATCACTTTACGGATATGCCTATCTAAATCACCAGATTTTATAAAACTAGCAAATGTTAATTCTAATAGAGCATCACCTTGTCTATCTATATAACCTCTTAACTTAGAAGCTTCATCTACAAATTCTTTTGAGGCAATTAAATAGCCTATTCTAAAAACTGGGGCAACCGTTTTACAAACAGACCCTATGTAAATGACGTTTCCGTTTGTATCATGACTAGCCAATGGTAGAATTGGAGCGTGGTTATAGTTAAAATCGTAATCGTAATCGTCTTCAATAATGGCAAAATTATATGTTCTTGAAAGGTTTAAAAGATGAATTCTTCGTTTTGCAGAAAGCGTTACTGTTGTTGGATGATGATGATGTGATGTTACATAAACAGCTTTAATTTGCTTTTGTTTACAAAGCTTTTCAATATCATCAGTTACCATGCCGTTTTCGTCAACCATAACACGTTCTAACTTTGCTTTTTGGTATAAAAAAGTAGAATCAGCAGATGCATAATTGGTATTTCCAATAACAACAATATCATCATTTTTAAGTAATAATTGCGACGATAACCATATTCCCATTTGACTGCCACGGGTAATCAATATATTTTCTTTAGCAATATGTAAGCCTCTTGTAGTATTTAAGTAATCGACTAAAACTTCACGTAAAGACTCATTACCGTAAGTTGCGCCATAAGACAAATGTTCGAACACATTTTTTTTAGCGGATATTCTTCTGTATGTTCTTGCAATTTCATCAACTGGTGTTAATCTTCCATCAGAAATTCCATCATTCAAATACATAAAACCATCAATCTTTTTAACAGATTTTTCAGGTAAAATACTATTCTTATAAAAAGAAAAACCAGTTTGTGTTATTAAATCAGAGACTACAGAATCATCTAACTTTTGTTGATGTAATACGGGTAGATTACTAAGCACAAACGTTCCTTTTTTAGGAATACTTTCTACCCATCCTTGTAGCAATAATTCTTCATAACAAGCCACAATTGTCTTTCTATGAACATTTAATAGTTCTGCTAAAGTTCTACTTCCTGGGAGTTTAGTATTAGGCGATAAAGTTTGATTTTTAATAAATTGAATAATCTGATTTGCTAACTGCAGATACAATGCCTGATTACTTTTTCTATTAAATTGAATACTGGTTTTAAACGGAAACATCTGGACTACTAATTATATTAATTCTGGATGACTACAACAGTCCATAAATATAATATTTTTGAAATGTAAAAGCACAAAATAAATGGACTTAACTACAGAAAATAAAAAATATATAAATAGAAGTGTTTTATGTTGGCTTGCTACAGTATCATCTGAAAACATTCCGAATGTTTCGCCAAAAGAAATTTTTAGCTATTACAGGAAAAACAAAATAATTGTTGCAAATATCGCTTCGCCACAAACCGTTAGTAATATTAAACAAAACGAAAATGTATGTATTAGTTTTATTGATATTCTAATCCAAAAAGGATTTCAAATGAAGGGAAAAGCAAAAATTATTAGAAAAACTGATCTTAATTTTTTTGAAATGAAACAAATATTAACTGAAATGACTGGAGGAAAATTTCCTTTCCAAACTATTACAGAAATCGAAGTAGAACAGGTCAAACCAATTATTGCACCTAAATATATTTTGTATCCTGAAACAACAGAAAAAGAACAAATTGAAAGTGCAAAAAAAGCATATAAGATTTAAAAAAGTTAAAGAAACAGGTATTATTAAGGCTTAATATGAATTATAATAAACCTCATAATAAGAAATGATTTATTAAAAGTAAGCCTATGATGGAATTTAAACCACATAAAATTGAGTTTGCAAAAGAGTTTGCAAAACTGAAAAATGTGCCTGAAATACTTGATAACGGATATGATAGTACACCAAATCCATATACTGAAAAAGACGCGGTAGAATTTATAACTGAAGTTATTGGAAAAACCCCAGAAGAACGATTTCTTATTTATTGGAATAATGAGATTGCTGGAGAGATAGGAATTACATTAAAAAATGATGTTTTTCGTTTAAATGCAGAAATTGGATATTTTATTTCAAAAAAATACTGGGGAATGGGGTTGGCTACGCAAGCTGTTAAAAAAATGACAGCATATGTATTTGAACATTTTGATGTTATAAGAATTGTTGCTGGAGTTTTTGACTTTAATAAACCTTCAATGAAGGTGTTAAAGAAAAATGGATATTATTTAGAAAGCATCAGGAAGAATGCTGTTATAAAAAACGGAAAAATAATTGACGATTATATATGGGTAAAGTTAAAAGATGAATAGTTAAAATAACACCAAATAAATAGTTCTAGTATGCTAGAAATAAGACCAAATTGTGAGCACTGTAACAAAGATTTACCAAACAAATCTTCTGAAGCAATGATATGTTCTTTTGAATGCACTTACTGTAAAACATGTGCTCTTGAGATATTTGAAAATGTATGTCCGAGTTGTTCAGGAAATTTTGTTGAACGTCCTATTAGACCACAAAAGGAAATTGAAAATAATCCTGCGTCAATAAAACGCATTTTTAAACCAAAAGATTTAGAAAAAGCCAAAATAAATTCAAATAGATTTAAAAATAGTCCTCCAGAAAACAGATAGAAATGATAGAAATAAGAAGAGCAATACCATCTGATGCAATTCATATTGCTTTATTAGGAAGGGTTACCTATTCAGAATCTCACGGAGAATATATAGAGAATAAAAAACATTTACTTGATTTTTTTAATCAGCACCATTCGGTTTCTAAAATAAGAGAAGAATTGAATGATGACGATATCTTATTTTGGATTGTTTTTTCTGATGAATTACCAATTGGTTTTGCAAAACTTTGTTTGAACATGAAACATCCATTAAAATTAGATGTTAATTCTTGCAAACTAGAAAGACTTTATATTCTGAATGATTTTATTGGTTTAAAAATAGGTTCTAAACTACAAGACATTGTATTACAAAAAGCAATGGATTTAAAATACAAAGACATCTGGTTAACTGCTTATTATAAAAATAAAAGAGGCATTAATTTTTATAAAAAAAATGGCTTCAAAGATATTGGAACCATTAATTATTTTGTTGGAGACAGTAATTACCCAAATCAAATTTTTGCTAAAGCATTATAACAATGAAAGACTATTCAAAATCAAAACTGAACAGAATAAAACGTGGACAAATTAGAGCTACCTATGATGTTGAAAAAATCAATTCAATATTAGATGCAGGTTTTATAGGCTATGTAAGCTATATATACCAAGAAAGGGCCATTACGCTACCAATGGCATACGGAAGAAAAGAAGATAAAATTTACTTACATGGCTCTCAAGCTAACCGCATGTTATTGGCTTTATTAGAAGCAAAACAAATGAGTATGACCGTTATGCATTTAGATGCTTTAGTTTTAGCACGTTCTGGATTACATCATTCTGTAAATTATCGTTCAGCTACTTTATTTGGTTCTATTAAAAATCTTGAAAATCCTAAAGAAAAAGAAGCTGCTCTTGCTTGTTTTATGGAACATATGATGACTGGGCGTTGGGATGGTATTAGGCCTATGCATAAAAAAGAGTTAGACAGAACGATGGTTGTTGAAATGACTATTGAAACGGCTTCTGCAAAAATTAGAGATGTTGGTGTTGGGGATGAACCAGAAGATTATAATTTGGATGTTTGGGCTGGTTTAGTACCCTTAAAACAGGTAGCTGAATATCCAATACCTGATAAAGGATTACCTCAAAAGATGGAAATCCCGAAACATGTTTTAGATTATTACCAGCAAAATAAATAATGACGCTTGATGCTTGAAATAAAAGTTAGCAAATAAATGCGTTAGCGATTGAAACCCTTCGACTGCGCTCAGGATAAACTTATCCTTTTAAATAGAAAAAAACTGCCTAAAAGCAGTTTTTTTCTATTTAAAAGATATAGTGAAACATTTATATTCATGAATCCCTTAATTTAAAATTAAAAACCATGAATAAAAGCGCGACCCTTGTGGTAACCTGCCTACTAGCAGGCAGGCGCCCATATATTTATAATAACTTTAAAAACTACAGGTTTTTATTTCGGTAACTCTTAAAGTATTCACCATTCCTTTATCTTGAATAGGCATTGCAGCTAAACTAATTAACATATCTCCAACATCTAAATATCCCTTTTTACAAGCTATGGCATTTACATCTTCTATAGTCTCATCTGTACTTACAAACTTATCATAATAAAAAGCTTTTACACCCCAAAGCAAACTGAGTCTTGTTAAAATTCGTTTGTTAGAAGTGAATACTAAAATATGGCATGACGGTCTCCAAGCAGATATTTGAAATGCGGTATAACCACTGTTAGTCAAGGTTGAAATAGCTTTCGCATTTATTTCGTTTGCCATATTTGCTGCATGATAACAAATGGATTTTGTAATATACCTATTGGTTCTAATGTGTGGTGGTAATTGCGGGACTTGAATAAGGTTCGAGTCCTCAACACTTTTTAAAATATCGGACATCTGTCTGATAACCTCAACTGGATAACTCCCTACTGAAGTTTCTCCAGAAAGCATTACAGCATCTGCACCATCCATAACCGAATTTGCTACGTCATTAACCTCTGCCCTAGTAGGCGTTAAGCTAGAAATCATGGTTTCCATCATTTGTGTAGCAATGATAACAGGTATTCTAGCCTTTTTAGCTCGAAGTACTAATTGTTTTTGAATTAATGGGACTTCCTCAGCGGGTACTTCCACACCCAAATCACCACGTGCTACCATTAAACCATCACAATGTGCCACAATTTTATCTATATTCTCTACAGCTTCTGGTTTTTCAATTTTTGCAATAATTGGAATTTTATGATCGCTATGTTCATTTATTAAATCACGAAGCTGCATAAGGTCTTCTGCATGTCTTACAAAAGACAATGCTATCCAATCGACATCTTGACCTATTGCAAAAATAGCATCTTCGATATCTTTTTCTGTAAGTGCAGGCTGTGATATATTTGTGTTTGGCAGGTTTACCCCTTTTTTAGATTTTAAAGGCCCTCCTTGTATTACTTTTGCCGTTACTTCACTTTTCTTATCTGTTGAAACGACTTCAAATATTAGCTTTCCATCATCTAATAAAATACGTTCTCCTGGTTTTGCATCTTGAGGAAAACGATCATATGTCATATAAACACGTTCTTTAGTTCCTTCAAAACGCTCGCCTGTAGCGAAAATAATTTCATCATCTGGATTAACTACAACTTCCTCTTTCATCACTCCAACACGAAGTTTTGGGCCTTGTAAATCTGCTAATATTGACGCGTTGTATCCAAATTCATCGTTAAGTGAACGTATCATTTCGATTCTTTGAGAAACATCTGTATAATCTGCATGAGAGAAATTTATTCTGAATACATTAACCCCTTCATCTAGCATGCCTTTTAATACCTCTCGGGTACTTGAAGCAGGACCTAACGTTGCTACTATTTTGGTTTTCTTTGTTTTTGGCATTAGTAAAAAATTAAATTGTCTTTAGATTTTAATTGACTTATGTCAATAGAGTAGGCTGTTACAATTTGAGGAATACTTAAAACTCGATTTAGTATGTATTTTTCTTTTGTGTGATTGAACTCATTATCCACTTTTAAAAAATAATTAACCTGCTTATATTCAGGCACTAAATTAAAAGTTTTTGTAATTGATGCATGTAAATCAAATAATGATTCCGCAATGTTATTTTGTAACTCTTCTCGCTTACATATATTTGAAACCAAGTTCCAAGTAGTTAAATGTTTTTTATCTTCCCACTCAAAAATAGCATAATTTGATTTACTATTATTAAAATCTAAATCGTGTTTCTTTCTTGTTAAGTTTATCCCTAAATATTTATTTAAAAGATAAGCCACTCGATAATCTTCTACGGTACAATGTATTCCTATCAAGGTATAATCTACCTCATTAAAAACATCATCAAGAATAAGTTTGTGAACAGCCATAACTTATAATTATCGGCGTAAATATAGTACTTCTAAAACTTATAGATGATACCAACGATACAATGATAAGAAGAAATGTAACTAAAACGTTATAGTATGATTATAACAAAAATTATTTATATCATTTTAGACATTCTACTTTGAAAAACGAAAAACGCTCGTTTTGAAGCTTTCTCTTCAGCTTTCTTTTTTGATGTTGCTCTCGCTTTAGCAACAATTTTGCCATCTATTGATAGCTTAACAGAAAAATGTCGTGCTTCATCATTGCCAGTGTCTTCATAAACATTATAGCCAAAAGTTTTCTTTTCCTTTTGACACCATTCTATAAGTAAGCTCTTATAACTTATCACCTTACCTTCTAGTTTTTCAATATCTACGTATGGAATAATAACGCGTTTAAAAATAAAATTTTCGCAATATTTATATCCTTTATCTAAAAAGATAGCTCCAACCAAAGCTTCAAATAAATTACCATGTATATTGTCTCCAAACTGTCCTGAAGGAATTTTACTTTCGACTAAGTTAATAAGATTAAGATCTTTACCTAATTCGTTTAAATGCTCTCTACTTACTATTTTAGATCGCATTTTAGTTAAATAACCTTCATCACCACTTGGGACTTCTAGATATAAGTGCGAAGCAATAACAGAACTTAACATAGCGTCACCCAAAAACTCCAATCGTTCGTAATTAACAGCATTTCCTTTACTGTCTTTTATATTCATTGAACGATGTGTAAATGCTTTTTGGTAAACCTTTATTTTTTTAGGCTTAAACCCTAGTATTTTAGTTAATTCCATAAAAAAACTCCCGTTTTTTTGAAAACGGGAATTTAGTATGTTACGAATGAGATTCATTCGGGATTTAATTAATTTTTTTGAATACTACACAAGCGTTATGACCGCCAAATCCAAATGTATTACTCATAGCTACTTTAACATCTCTTTTTTGAGCTTTGTTTAGTGTTAAATTTAATTCTGGATCAATGTTTTCATCAACGGTAGTATGGTTAATTGTTGGTGGAACAACACCGTGTTCCATAGCCAAAATAACCGAAATTGCTTCAATAGCTCCCGCCGCACCTAAGAGGTGACCTGTCATTGATTTGGTTGAATTAATATTTATATTTTTTGCATGTTCTCCAAATACATTAGAAATCGCCTTTAACTCAGCCACATCTCCTAAAGGAGTAGATGTACCATGTGTATTAATATGGTCAACATCTTCTGGTTTAAGTCCTGCGTTTTCTAAACAGTTTTTCATCACTGCAATTACACCAATGCCTTCTGGGTGAGGTGCCGTCATATGGTAAGCATCAGAAGATAATCCACCCCCTGCTACTTCAGCATATATTTTTGCTCCTCTTGCTTTTGCATGCTCATAATCTTCTAAAACTAGTGCTCCTGCACCTTCGCCTAAAACAAAACCATCTCTTGTTCCATCAAATGGACGAGATGCTGTTTCTGGACTTTCATTTCTTGTAGATAAGGCGTGCATCGCATTAAAACCTCCCATACCAGCTATAGTAACAGCCGCTTCACTTCCTCCTGTAACAACAACGTCACAATGCCCTAAACGAATTGAGTTTAAAGCATCAAATATGGCATTAGCCGAAGAAGCACACGCTGAAACCGTAGTATAGTTAGGCCCCATAAAACCGTGCTTAATAGAAATGTTTGCTGGCGCAATGTCAGCAATCATTTTAGGAATAAAGAATGGGTTAAATCTTGGAGATCCATCACCATCAGCAAAGTTTAATACTTCCTGCTGAAAAGTTTCTAATCCTCCAATTCCTGCTCCCCATATAACACCTACTCGCAACTTATTGACTTCTTCTAGATTTAATTTGGCGTCTTCAATAGCTTCATCTGCAGCTACCATAGCGTATTGTGCAAATTTATCCATTTTTCGAGCCTCTTTTCTGTCTAGAAAGTCGGTTGCATTGAAGTTCTTTAATTCGCATGCGAATTTCGTTTTAAACTTCTCGGTATCATAATATGTTATAGGCGCAGCACCACTTTTTCCACTAATTAAGCCTTCCCAATATTCATCTTTGGTATTGCCAATAGGTGTTAAAGCCCCTAATCCTGTGACTACAACTCGCTTTAATTCCATAAAGTATTTTTGCTTATTTTGCTGCTTCTATATAAGAAATAGCTTGACCAACTGTAGCAATATTTTCAGCTTGATCGTCTGGTATTTGAATATCAAATTCTTTTTCAAATTCCATTATTAATTCAACAGTGTCTAATGAGTCTGCTCCTAAATCGTTTGTGAAACTAGCTTCAGTAACAACTTCATTCTCATCAACTCCTAATTTGTCCACGATAATCGCTTTTACTCTTGATGCAATGTCTGACATAATCTTTTAATTTTAAGTTTTAATTAGTTGGCAAAAATAAAAAACTTTATTTTTAAAACACATCTTTACTATAAAAATGTGCTGGTAATTTACTAAAATAACCTTTAAGTATTTAGTTTTTACCTTCTAATTGTTAATATTTATTCTTTTTTTTGTTTGAATAAAAATGACACTATAGACTATAAAATGAAATGAGCTTATGAATTTTGCTGAACATTGTGGTAATTTCGATTTACGAATTACATCTGACATTAATTTTAAAATAAAAACCAACAGATGAAACGTATTGTAATTTTTGCGTCCGGAAATGGTACTAATGCTGAAAATTTAATTAAGTTTTTTCACAACAGCCATAATGCGTCTGTTATTCAAGTACTTACTAACAATCCTCATGCCAAAGTTTTAGAACGTGCAAAAAAATTAAAAGTTAGTGCGTTATATTTCAACAGAATAGCTTTTACAAAAACCAATGATGTGCTTAATATACTAAAAGCATCTAATCCAGATTTAATAGTCTTGGCAGGTTTTTTATGGAAATTTCCAGAACATATTTTGAACGAGTTCCCAAATAAAGTAATTAATGTACATCCTGCTTTATTGCCAAAATATGGTGGAAAAGGCATGTATGGTATGCATGTTCATGAAGCTATTGTTTCTAATAATGAGACCGAAACTGGTATCACCATACATTATGTAAATGAAAATTATGATGAAGGTGCTATTATTTTTCAAGCAAAGTGTAACGTATTACCAAATAATACAGCAGAGGATGTAGCGGCTAAAATTCATGAATTGGAAATGAAGTATTTTCCGAAGGTGGTTGATGAACTATTAAAAAAGTAAATGACATCTAAAAAGAAAAAGAAATACTACACCGTTTGGAAAGGACATCACACTGGTGTTTTTGAATCATGGGACGACTGCAAAGCTCAAATAAAAGATTTTCAAGGCGCTATTTATAAATCGTTTTCAACTTTCGAGGCTGCTAAAATAGCTCTAAAAGGCAATTACAAAGATTATATTGGAAAAACCTCAAAATTTAAAAGTGAATTATCCGAAGTTCAGCTAAAAAAAATAGGACTACCCAATTACAATTCTATCTCTGTTGATGCGGCATCAAGTGGTAACCCTGGAAAAATGGAATATCGCGGTGTTGATACCAAAACCAAAAAACAATTATTTATTCAAGGCCCGTTTGAAGAAGGCACAAACAATATAGGCGAATTTCTTGCTATTGTACATGGCTTAGCCATTTTAAAGAAAAATAATAGCGACAGAATCCTTTACACAGATTCTAAAACAGCAATAAGTTGGGTTAAAAAGAAAAAATGCAACACCAAATTAAAACGCAACGACAAAAATAAAGCACTTTTTAATCTGGTAGATAGAGCTATAGATTGGTTAAAAAACAATTCTTACAAAACAGTAATTGTCAAATGGGAAACTAAAGCATGGGGCGAAATTCCTGCAGATTTTGGCAGAAAATAATATTTATGGATTATCTATTCGCCACTTTACCCAAATTACCGCTGCAGTATCTTCAAGATCGCCTCCATTATTTCTAACTTCTAAATTAATGTAATCTCCAGCATCGAAATCAATGTTATAATCGGTTTCAGTAAAAGAACCACTAGATAGACTTATTCTACCATCTAGAGTATTATTTGCATTATTACCAACATCACTTCCATTAATTTTGATGTCAAATTGTTTATTTGCAACTCCTCCAGAAGATTGAATTGTCATATAAACTATAGTCCCGTCAAAAGGCATTAATGGGCCACTTGAATTATTTCTTACATCTCCTCCAAAGCGCAATAATTCATTATCTGCACCACCATTTTTACCAAATTGCAAGGCTGTAGCCTCAATACTTAACCATTTATCTCGAGTTAAATCATACATATAAAGCTTGTCTCCAATAACAGATAATTGTCCATCAGAATCACCATTTGGAGCCGTTTGTGGATTTAATTGTAATGCTGGAATACCCGCATTGGTGGTTTCTATTTCCAATTCCGCAGAAGGGTTAGTAGTCCCAATACCAACTTGAGACCAAAGTATAGAAACATTAAAACACATAAAAAGTGCTATAATAGTGCTTAATTTCATAGAGAGAGGCTTTAAATAAAACAATTTACCGTACGAAAATATAAAAAATTTATAACATAAGAATTTGCATATGATAGAGTTAGATTTTTATGCTCATTTTAATTTTAATCATATTATATTTGCACAAAAATATAACTCCTTTTCATGAGTAAATTAGTAATTGTTGGAACAGTGGCTTTTGACGCGATTGAAACCCCCTTTGGTAAGACCAACAAAATTCTAGGCGGAGCTGCAACTTTTATAGGATTAGCCGCTTCACATTTTAATGTAGATACTGCCGCTGTCTCTGTTGTTGGAGGTGATTTTCCACAAGCATATTTAGATTTACTTTCCGATAAAAATATTGATGTATCTGGTGTCGAAATTGTAAAAGAAGGCAAAACTTTTTTTTGGAGTGGGCGTTATCATAATGACATGAATTCTAGAGACACCCTCGTTACAGAGTTAAACACCCTAGCAGATTTTAATCCAGTAGTTCCTGTAAATTATAGAGATGCAGAAGTTGTTATGTTGGGTAATTTGCATCCTTTAGTTCAAGCAAGTGTATTAGATCAAATGGAACTTAAACCTAAACTAGTGATTTTAGACACTATGAATTTTTGGATGGACTGTGCTCTTAGCGATTTGCTAAACGTTATAAAGCGAATAGATGTTATTACCATTAACGATGAAGAGGCAAGACAATTAACAGGAGAATATTCTCTTGTAGTAGCAGCAAGGAAAATTCATGAAATGGGTCCAAAATATGTGGTAATTAAAAAAGGGGAACATGGGGCCTTATTATTTAATAATGATTATGTATTTTATGCTCCAGCGTTACCACTAGAAGAAGTATTTGATCCTACAGGAGCAGGTGATACTTTTGCAGGAGGTTTTGCAGGTTATATTGCAAAAACAGGTGATACTTCTTTTGAAAACATGAAAAACGCAGTCATTTATGGCTCAACTTTAGCATCGTTCTGTGTTGAGAAGTTTGGAACTGAACGAATGCAAAATTTATCTGACAAGGAAGTGCATAAACGATTGCTGCAGTTTAAGCAACTAACGCAATTTGAAATAGAATTAGCATAAACCAACGCGCTCAAAATTGAGTGCGTTTTTAATTTAAAATACAATTCCAAAATGAATCCATTTTGGAATCAAAAATTTGTCATTGCTGCGTAGGCAGGAATCTAAAAACAAATAAATTTAATAATGAGTGATGCTTTAAAACATGAATGTGGAATTGCAGTAATTAGACTACTAAAACCACTAGAGTATTATAAGGAAAAATACGGAACTGCTTTTTATGGTGTAAACAAAATGTACTTAATGATGGAAAAACAGCACAATCGTGGTCAAGATGGTGCTGGTTTTGCAAGCATTAAGTTAAATACCAATCCTGGAGAACGCTACATAAGTCGCATTAGATCCATTGCTCAACAACCTATTCAAGACATTTTTGCTCAAATTAATAATCGTGTTAATAAAGAATTTGAAACGCACCCAGAATATAAAGAAGATGTAGCTGCACAAAAGAAAAATTTACCCTATATAGGAGAACTTTTATTAGGACATGTGCGTTATGGAACCTTTGGTAAAAATAGTGTTGAAAGTGTACACCCGTTTTTAAGACAAAATAACTGGATGCACAGAAATCTAATTATGGCTGGAAACTTTAACATGACAAATGTTAAGGAATTATTTAGTAATCTAATTGAGTTAGGACAGCACCCAAAAGAATATACCGATACCATAACCATTATGGAAAAGATTGGTCACTTCCTAGATGATGCAGTAAGCAAAATTTATAAAGATTTAAAAAAAGAAGGCTATAATAAAAGACAAGCATCTCCATTAATTGCTGAACGTTTAAAAGTATCTAAAATATTAAAAAGAGCTGCAAAAAATTGGGATGGAGGCTATGCAATGGCAGGGCTTATTGGTCATGGTGATTCCTTTGTATTAAGAGATCCAGCAGGTATTAGACCAACTTTTTATTATCAAGATGATGAAGTGGTGGTGGTAGCATCAGAACGCCCAGTAATTCAAACGGTGTTTAATGTGAATTTTGAAGATGTTAAAGAACTTGAACCTGGACATGCCATAATTACAAAGAAATCTGGAGAGGTAAGTATTAAGAAAATATTAGACCCATTAGAACGAAAAGCTTGTTCTTTTGAACGTATTTATTTCTCTAGAGGAAGTGATGCCGAAATATATAAAGAACGTAAAAAGCTTGGTGAATTATTAATGCCTAAAGTTATAGAAGCTATAGATAGTGATACCAAAAATACCGTATTTTCATATATCCCTAATACCGCTGAAACTTCTTTTTTCGGAATGATTGAAAGAGCCGAAGCACTATTAAATATTAAGAAAACAGCTCAAATATTAAATGGCCAACGTTCTCTTTCTGCTAATAAAGTTACTGAGATATTATCTGAACGTACTAGAGTTGAAAAGATTGCTATTAAAGATGTAAAACTTAGAACATTTATTACAGAAGATAGTAGTCGGGATGATTTAGTAGCTCACGTTTACGATGTTACTTATGGTGTAATAAAACCCCAAGACAACCTTGTAATTATAGACGATAGTATTGTAAGAGGAACTACACTGAAAAAAAGTATCCTTAAAATGTTAGACCGTTTAAACCCTAAAAAAATAGTTGTTGTTTCATCTGCTCCTCAAATACGATATCCAGATTGTTATGGTATAGATATGGCTAACCTTGAAAGTTTAGTAGCATTTAGGGCGGCATTGGCCCTTTTAAAAGATAACAATACTTATCATATTATAGAAGATGTTTATAATAAATGTAAAGCGCAAGAAAATTTAGAGGACAAAGATGTAAAGAACTTTGTAAAAGAAGTTTACAATTCTTTCACAGACGAACAAATATCTGATAAGATTTCAGAATTATTAAGTGATGATTCTATAAATGCAGAGGTAAAAATAATTTTTCAAACCGTTGAAAACCTCCACCAAGCATGTCCAAATAACAAAGGAGACTGGTACTTTACTGGAGACTATCCAACAGTGGGAGGTAACAGGGTTGTAAATAAGGCTTTTATCAATTTTTATGAAGGTAATAAGGAACGTGCTTATTAATTTTAAAAAACAAAATTTTTTGTCAGTTAATCCATAAAAATCACATTTAATCTGAAAAAAATGCTGTTTGTCTAAAAAATAATCAAATTATTGTAAATACATCTACATTGGTATCACCATAACATAAGTAGGTTAAGTTCATGGTAGATTTGGGGCAAAAAAAGGTGAACTTCTGTTCGCCTTTTTTTATTTATAAAACTTCCCTTAAAAACATTTTTTTTAAGCTCTTTCACTAAACAACCAATTTCTTTTAAGCCGATATTTAAGTCGTTTAACTAAAATATTTTAAGGTATCTAAGTAGTAATATATATTCGAATCACCATAACATAAGTAGGTTAAGTTCATGGTAGATTTGGGGCTAAAAAGGTGAACTCTCGTTCACCTTTTTTTTGTTATTATATCATCTTTTTCCTTTAAATGCACTCACAGATTTAATCAAAACCCGTTTAAGCCAATATATTAGTAGTTTAACTAAAATATTTTTTTAAACAGTACCTCCTACCTAAATTTGTTGTCACCATAACATAAGTAGGTTAAGTTTATGGTAGATTTGGGGCAAAAAGCTGAACGAAAGTTCAGCTTTTTCATTTTATATTACTTCATTATTTTGGAATAAGCACATAAAAAAATCGCTTAGATAAATCCAAGCGATTCTATACTCTGAAAGATTTTGTGTTTTATTTTGCCTCTGCGTAGCGTCTTTCAACTTCATTCCAGTTAACAACACTAAAAAATGCATTAATGTAATCTGGACGACGGTTTTGGTAATTTAAATAATAAGCATGTTCCCATACATCTAATCCTAAAATTGGAGTGCCGCCACAACTTACTCCTGGCATTAATGGATTATCTTGATTAGCTGTAGAACAAATTTCTACCTTCCCACCTTTATGCACACATAACCAAGCCCAGCCTGATCCAAAGCGTGTAGCAGCAGCTTTACTAAAAGCAGCAATAAATTCATCCTTTGATCCATAAGCAGTTTCAATAGCATCTTTTAATTCGCCAGATAAATAGCCTCTATCTTCAGGATTCATAACAGTCCAAAATAATGAGTGATTAAAAAATCCGCCCCCGTTATTTCTAACAGCACCATTATTCATATCTAAATTTGCAAGAATATCTTCAATAGGTTTTCCTTCTAAATCGGTTCCAGCAATAGCATTATTTAAGTTATTAGTATATCCTTGATGATGTTTTGTATGGTGTATCTCCATAGTTCTTGCATCTATATGAGGTTCTAAGGCATCATAGGCATATCCTAAATTTGGTAATTCAAAAGCCATAATTTTTTGTTTTAAATATTAGTATTTATTTTCATTCAAATTTACACATAAAACGGGTCAATTAAAAATAATATATTGCTATGAAACCATCGATAGTTTTTATCTTGTATGCAAATTATTCTTCATGTCAATAAATCATTCTTTTACAATATATAATGCTTCAGCAGGAAGCGGGAAAACCTATACCCTTGTAAAAGAATATTTAAAAATTTTATTCCAATCTAATAACAATGAAATTTTTAAGCGCATACTAGCTATTACTTTTACAAATAAGGCTGTTGCCGAAATGAAGGAGCGCATAATTGACACATTAAAGAAGTTTTCAGATAAAACGATTCTGGCACAGCATGATAGCATGTTTGATACAATTTGTGAAGAATTAAAAATAGAGCCAGGGCTACTTCATCAAAAATCAGAAAAGTTATTAGATACCATCGTACATAACTATGCTGCTTTTGATATTAGTACTATTGATGGTTTTACGCATAAACTTATTAGAACATTCGCTTTCGACTTAAAGCTGCCATTAAATTTTGAAGTAGAACTAGATCAAGACGCTTTGCTTAACGAAGCTGTAGAAAGTTTAATTGCTAAAGCTGGCACAAATAAAATGCTTACTAAAACGCTTGTGGATTTTGCAATTGAAAAAGCAGATGAAGACAAAAGTTGGGATCTGTCTTTAGATTTTAATAAGATGGCGAAACTTTTAGTTAATGAAAACGATATGTTTTTTATAGCATCTTTAAAAGACAAAACGCTAAATAATTTTAAAGAACTTAAATCACAATTACGAGTAGAAATTTCAAGCACAGAACAAACTATTATTGAAAAAGCTCAAAATGTACTTACTTTAATTGCAGAAGCTGGCTTAGAACACACCAATTTTACTAGTGGAACACTTCCAAATCATTTTAAAAAAGCTTTAAAATTAGATTTATATAAGCTTTACGATAACAAGCTAGAAGAAAATTTATCTGAAAGAAAAAGCATTTACAATAAAACCTTAAGCCTCGACTTAGCAAACACTATAGATTTGCTATTACCTGAAATTGAAGTCGAATTCAAGAGAATTAAAACGCATGTTTATCATTTAAAATTCTTAAAAGCATTCTACAGAAATATTACACCGCTATCTGTTTTAAATGCGATAAATAAAGAATTACAAGAACTTAAAGAAGAGAAAAACAAAATGCTTATTTCGGAATTTAACTCTATTATAAGTAACGAAATAAAAAACCAACCAACTCCATTTATTTATGAACGTTTAGGAGAAAAATTTAAACACTATTTTATTGATGAGTTTCAAGATACATCAATCATGCAATGGGAAAACTTAATTCCTCTACTAGACAATTCCTTATCGGGTATAAATGGTAGTACCATGTTGGTAGGCGATGCAAAACAAGCTATTTATCGTTGGCGTGGTGGTAAAGCAGAACAGTTTATAGATTTATTCAATAAAAAAACATCCCCTTTTCAAGTAAAGCAAAATGTTGAAAATCTTAAAAACAACTACAGAAGTTTTAAGAAGATTGTACATTTTAATAATAGCTTCTTCAAATTTTTAGCGAATAATGCACTAATTAAAGACGCGCACAAAGACCTTTATAAAACATCTCATCAAAATATTACTGAAGAGAAAGAGGGTTATGTAGAGCTGTCTTTTTTAGATATTTCGAAAGAAGATAATAGAAACGAATTGTTCCCAGAACAGGTTTTAAACAAGATTAACACTTGTCTTATAAACGGGTTTATGCTCGAAGATATTTGTGTTTTAGTTAGAAAGAAAAAGGAAGGAGTAGCTGTTGCTAATTATTTGAGCCAACAAAATATACCTATTATATCTTCCGAAACCCTGCTTCTTAATAATTCTCAAGAGGTTACTTTTATAAATGACTTGTTAGGGCTTTTAAATCAGCCAAAAAAAAATGAAATAAAAATAAAGGTTTTAAATTACCTAGCATCTTTATTCAATATTGACGATAAGCATGAGTTTTTCATCAACCACATAAATCTCCCATTAGCTAAATTATTTAAAAGCCTCGAAAATTATAACATATTTATTAGTAGTGACAGTTTGTTACAACTTTCGCTTTACGATTTAACAGAGACTATTATTAGAAGTTTCGGTTTAGCTAAAAATTCTAACGCTTATATTCAGTTTTTTCTAGACATAGTTCTTGATTTTTCACAAAAAAAAGGGTCTGATATATCAAGCTTTTTAGATTACTTCGAAAAGAAAAAAGAAAGTTTAAGTATTATATCTCCAAAAGGGCAAAATGCAATCCAAATTATAACTATTCATAAATCTAAAGGTTTGGAATTTCCTGTAGTAATATTTCCTTATGCCGATTTAGATATTTATCGCGAGCTAGAACCTAAGGAATGGTTTAAACTAGATAAAGAAAAACACAATGGCTTTTCCTATGCCTTATTAAATTACAACAAAGATTTTAAGTATTTTGGAGAAGAAGGGTTGAACATATATAATAGACACCAATCTGAATTAGAATTAGACAATATTAATTTATTATACGTAACCTTAACAAGAGCTATTGAGCAATTATATATAATCTCTACTAAAGATATATCTTCAAAAGGTGTTGTAAACGATAAAAAATATTCAGGTTTGTTAATTAATTATTTAAAAGAATTAGGCCTTTGGAATAATTTAGAGTTAACATATCCATTTGGAAATCAGCAAAAAGTTTCAGCAATTGCAGAAATAGAAAATAATATAAACTTAGCACATGAATTTATTTCAACTTCAAAAGAAGACCATAATATTAAGGTTGTAACAAAATCTGGTTATTTATGGGATACCAATAAGCAAGAAGCAATAGAAAAAGGGAACCTTATTCATAATATCATGGCACAAATTTATATTGAAGATGATGTTGAACTTGTTATTAATAACTATTTAAAATCTTCAACCATCGATAAAAATCAAGCTTCCTTACTTAAAAAAACTATTTTAAATATTATTAAACATCCCAAACTACAGGAATATTATAGCTCAAATTACACTATATATAATGAGCGTGATATTATATCGAGAAATGGAATGATTCTAAGACCCGATAGGATTAATTTAAATAATAAAAATGAAGCAACAATCATTGACTATAAAACTGGAGCTGAAGACAAGAAACATGCGCAACAATTACAAGTTTATCAAGATATATTAGAAAACATGGGCATTAAAGTTATAAATAAGATTCTTATTTATATAAATGACTCAATAACAATAAGAGAATTATAAAAGCCTAAAACACAAATAATATATTTTACGAACTAATTATCATTAAAGTTGATATACAAAAATTATCTAAAATCATTCTGAACTAACTATAAACAAAAGGAATCTGCAATATTTTTATATATTTGTCTTTGTTAATAAAATTTAACAACTTACTTTTGTTCACAATTAACACTTAAAAATTAAACTTTTGAATATGAAAAATCTTAGCAGATTATTGTTCGCTATGTTGCTTGTACTTGGTTATAGCAACGTAAATGCACAAGACGAAAACAACCCATGGCAAATTACAATTGGGGTAAATGCGGTTGACGCTTATCCTTCTGGAGACGGTGTACCATTTAGTGAAACTATTTTTAGCAAATTTGTTGATACTGATAACTACAACATTTTACCTTCTCTATCTACTATTTCTGTGTCTAAATATATAGGAGATGGATTTTCTTTTGGAGTTGCTGGTTCTTTAAACAAAATAACAAAATGGGGAGAGGTACCAGGATCGTCTGAAGCTATTAGTGTAGATGATTTATCATACTATGGTGTAGATGGTACTATCAAGTACAGTTTTGCTGAATTACTTAACTGTAACACTTTCGAGCCTTACTTAGGTGTAGGTGGTGGTTACACTTGGATTGATGAAATTGGAGCTGGAACTTTAAACGGAACTTTAGGTTTTAACTTATGGTTTAACGACAATGTTGGTTTAACTGTACAAACAGCTTACAAACATGCTTTCGAAGATTACTTACAAACACATTTCCAACACACAGTTGGTCTTTCTATCAAATTTGGTGGAACTGATACAGATGGTGATGGTATATACGATAAAGATGATGCTTGTCCAGATGTTGCTGGTTTAGAGGCTTTCAACGGTTGTCCTGATTCTGATGGTGACGGTATCGAAGACAGTAAAGATGATTGTCCTAACGAAGCAGGTGCTGCTGAGTTTAACGGTTGTCCTGATTCTGACGGTGACGGTGTTGCTGATAAAGATGACAACTGTCCTTCAGTTGCTGGTTTAAAAGCTTTAGCTGGTTGTCCAGATGCTGATGGTGACGGTGTTACTGATGCTGATGATGCTTGTGTTAACACTGCTGGTCCTGCTGCTAACAAAGGATGCCCATGGCCTGATGGTGATGGTGACGGTGTTTTAGACAAAGACGACAAATGTCCAGACGTTAAAGGAACTGTTGCTAACAACGGATGTCCAGAAGTTACAGAAGCTATTCAAAATACTTTAAATGAGTATGCTAAAACTATCTTATTTGATTCTGGTAAATCTAGCATCAAATCTCAGTCTGAAGCTGTATTAGGTGATATTATCAAAATTCTTAAAGAATACCCTACTTCTAAATTCACAGTTGAAGGACATACTGATAGTGTTGGTAGAGAAGACTCTAACCAAAAATTATCTGATGCTCGTGCAAACGCTGTAAAAGAATACTTAGTTAAAGGTGGTATTGATGAGTTTAGACTTTCTTCTCTTGGATATGGAGAATCTAAACCAATCGACACTAACAAAACTAGAGCTGGTAGAGCTAATAACAGACGTGTTGAAATTAACTTAGCTAAATAATTTAGATTTAGTTAGAAGTTAATTATTAAAATAAACTTTTAGAAAAAACGCTTCGGATATCCGAAGCGTTTTTTACTTTTATATAATGACAACTTTTATTTTTGATGTTTTAGCTAATCTAAAAAAAAAAGATATAAACCTAAGTGAGGTAACATTTATATTACCAAGCAGAAGGGCTGGCCTATTTTTAAAACACCAACTTTCTAATTTTATAAAACAACCTATATTCTCGCCAAATATTCTAAGTATTGAAGAATTTGTTGAAGAATTATCACAGCTTAAAAGCATTTCGAATACCGAACTTCTTTTCGAATTTTACACTTGTTACTCTAAATTAACCAAGAAAGAATCTCTTGATTCTTTTGACTCCTTTTCCAAGTGGGCACAGGTACTACTTCAAGACTTTAATGAAATTGATCGCTATCTGATTCCACAAGAATACATATTTAATTATTTAAGTGCTATACAAGATTTAAATCATTGGTCGTTAGAGGAAAATAAAACAGATTTCGTTAAAAATTACTTAGCCTTTTGGAATAAACTCCACAGCTATTACAAAGAATTTACCACACATCTATTAAACAAAGGTATTGGTTACCAAGGTTTAATTTATAGAGAGGCCGTTGAAAACACAGAATCTTATCTCCAAAATAATTTAAACAAGCAACATGTTTTTTTAGGGTTTAATGCGTTAAACACTTCAGAAGAAACCATAATACAAAAACTACTTAAAAACAACCTAGCACAAATATATTGGGATGTAGACAAGCACTTTATGGCTAATTCAAGGCATGATGCTGCATTCTTCGTGCGTCGACATAAAAAAAATTGGGCTTTTTTTGAGAGTAATCATTTTAATTGGGTAACTAAGAATTATTCCGAAGAAAAAAACATTTCTGTGTTTGGTATTCCAAAAAATGTAGGTCAAGCTAAATACATTGGTTCACTTTTAAAAAAAATAAAAAAGGAGAAGGAGTTGTTGCAAAATACAGCAGTTATTTTAGGCGATGAAAATTTATTGATGCCCTTACTTAACTCTTTACCATCAAATATAGAAGCCCTAAATATCACAATGGGGTTGCCTTTAAAATCCATACCATTAGCTCCCCTTTTTGATTCACTTTTCCATTTACATAAAACAACTACTGGACTTTACTACCACAAAGACATAATTAACATTATATCACATCAATTCATACGCCCACTATTACTTATTAATAATGTAGATTATGCTACTAAACTTATTGACACTATCAATGACAATAACTTAGTATATTTAAATATGGGTCGTTTAATAGAGATAGCAAATGAAGCCAAGAGTATTATTGAATTATTGTTTTCAAACTGGTCTGAATCTATTGAAAAAATATTAAAAAATTGTTCTCAATTAATACTAGCGATAAAAAACAATTTAAACAAAGAGAAAGACTCTAACTTATTGTCGCTAGAATATTTATTCCGTTTTAATGTACTTTTTAATGAGCTTTCAAGATTAAATTCAGAGAATAAACACATAAAAGATATTCAAACCTTATATAGCATTTATAAAGAATTACTGAGTACTGAAACTTTAGATTTTCAGGGCGAACCTTTACAAGGATTACAAATAATGGGCATGTTAGAATCTCGTGTTTTAGATTTTGAAACTGTTATTATTTCATCAGTAAACGAAGGGATACTTCCCGCTGGAAAAAGCAACAATTCATTCATCCCTTTTGACGTAAAAATTGAAAACAATTTACCAACATTCAAAGAAAAGGATGCTGTTTACACATACCATTTTTATAGGCTATTACAACGTGCTAAAAATATTTATATATTATACAATACCGAAGCAGATATACTAACAGGTGGTGAAAAAAGCAGATTTATTACCCAATTAGAACTAGAAGGCATACATAAAATCAAGCATCAAATAATAGCACCTTACGTTCCTGTTGTCGAGCAACAATTAAATATTGTTAAAAAAACCGAATCATTAGAAAAACAAATTATTGATATTGCAAAAAAAGGGTTTTCTCCGTCTTCATTAACAAACTACATCAGAAATCCTATTGATTTTTACTATCAGAAAATTTTAAAAATAAGAGATCATGATGATGTAGAAGAAACTGTAGCTGCAAATACATTAGGAACAGTGGTACATAATACGCTTGAAGATTTTTACACTCCTTTTATAGGTGAGTTTTTAACTATAGAAGGTATAAAAAATCTCAAATCTCAGATTGAAGAAACAGTAACGCATCATTTTAAAAATGAATACAAAGAAGGCGATATTTCAAAAGGTAAAAACCTCATTATTTATGAAATAGCAAAACGATATGTTTCTAATTTTCTAGATTTAGAAATTAAAGGGTTGAAAGCAGGAGATCAAATTAAAATTATGGCTATTGAAGCTGATAATGTTATTGAAATCAATATTCCTGAACTTAAATTTCCAATAAAAATTAAAGGGAAAGTTGATAGAGTTGATGAATGTAACGGAACAATTAGAATTATAGACTATAAAACAGGTAAAGTAGAATCTAACCAAGTAGAAGTTGTTAATTGGGAAGATATTACAACGGATTATAAAAAATACAGCAAAAGCTTTCAAGTATTAACTTATGCTTACATGATGTGTAAAGAAAAGAAAGTACAATTGCCTATTGAAGCGGGTATTATTTCATTTAAAAACTTAAGTTCTGGTTTTTTGAAATTTAGCAAAAAAGACAGCGTTTTTAGTAGAAGTAAAGATTCTTTAATAAGCAATAATACGTTAACTGCTTTTGAAAATGAATTAAAAAAACTCATCTTGGAAATCTGTAATCCAAAAATTGATTTCACTGAAAAAGAAGTGTAAATATGAAGATTTTAAAAAACAATGCTATTCCTGGGAAACATATAAAACCAATAGTAGTAGATACGTTTTATATTGAAAATTCTCAAACAAAACCAATTATTATATTTTGTCATGGTTACAAAGGGTTTAAAGATTGGGGTGCTTGGAACTTAATGGCAGAGACTTTTGCTAATTCAGGTTTCTTTTTTGTAAAATTTAATTTTTCACATAACGGAGGTACTCTTGAGCAACCCATGGATTTTCCAGATTTAGACGCCTTTGGTAATAACAATTACACAAAAGAATTAGACGATTTGGAAAGTGTAATAGATTGGATTTGCTCCAATGCCTCTTTTAAAAACGAAGCAGATATTGGTAATATTAATTTAATTGGACATAGCAGAGCTGGAGGTATTGTAACCATAAAGGCTGAAGAAGATAATCGTGTGCAAAAAGTTGTAAGTCTTGCTGGAGTTTCTAGTTATGGAAAAAGAACATCTACTACAGGGGATTTAGAACAATGGAAAAAAGACGGTGTTAAATATGTTTTAAACGGACGCACAAAACAGCAAATGCCTCATTTTTATCAATTCTATGAAGATTTTATTGAAAATGAAGAACGACTAACTATTAAACGCGCAGTTTCAAATTTAAAAATACCATACCTCATTATTCATGGAGATGAGGATACTAGTGTATTAATTGATGAGGCACATCAGCTTCATAAATGGAATCCAAAAAGCCATCTAGAGATTATTAAAGGGGCAGACCATGTATTTAACACTAAACATCCTTGGCAACAGGAAGAGCTTTCAATTCAATTAAAACATATAATTTCCTTAATTGTATCATTCATAAAATAATCATTTTGAATACTACAACCTTTTCAGTTTTAAATAGACCTTCTCAAATAGAAAAACTAAGTACTCAAATATTTGATTTAGTTATTATTGGAGGTGGAATAACTGGAGCAGGTATAGCGTTAGATGCTTCGGCAAGAGGCTTAAAAGTATGTTTGGTTGAGAAAAATGATTTTGCTTCAGGAACCAGTAATAAATCAACAAAACTTATACATGGTGGTTTACGGTATTTAAAGAATTTTGAAATTAGTTTGGTTAGAGAGTCTGGGTCTGAACGTGCCATTGTACACAATTTAGCACCACATTTAGTAACGCCTCAAAAAATGTTATTACCCTTAATTGAAGGCGGAACTTACGGAAAATTAATGACAGCTTTAGGTTTAAAAGTATATGATTTTCTAGCAGATGTAAAAGGTGATGATAAACGTAAAATGCTAGATAAAGAGGAAACATTAGATAAAGAACCTTTACTCGATAAACAAACAATAATTGGAGGTGGTCTTTATGCAGAATATAGAACTGATGATGCACGATTAACTATTGAAATTTTAAAGAAAGCAACGGCTTTAGGTGCCACTGTAGTCAACTATTGTGAAATGATGTCTTTTAATTATGATAGCTATTCAAAAATAGAAAGTTTAAATTGTAAAGACCTAAACACTAAAAATGCGTTTATAGTAAAAGCTAAAAACTATGTGTCTGCTGCTGGTCCATGGGTAGATCAAGTTCGAAAACGAGACAACGCCTTAAACAAAAAACGCCTTCACCTTACTAAAGGCATACATTTAGTATTTCCTTTTGAAAAACTACCCGTAAAACAATCCATTTATTTTGATGTTTCAGATGGTCGCATGATTTTTGCAATTCCTAGAGGACGAATTACTTATGTAGGTACTACCGATACAGATTATTCTGGAAGTTTAGATCGAGTTGTTGCCACAAAAGAGGATGCTAGCTACCTTTTAAACGCTATAAATAGCATGTTTAAAACGGTACATTTAACTATTGATGACATTCAATCTAATTGGGCTGGTTTAAGACCGCTTATTCATGAAGACAATAAATCGGCTTCAGAGTTATCTAGAAAAGACGAAATTTTTGTTTCAAACAGTGGTTTGATATCCATGGCTGGCGGAAAACTTACAGGCTATAGAAAAATGGCATACAGAGCCTTAGAAGCCGTTTTGAAAACATATCATACAAAAGAAGAGGTGTCAGATTTTAAAGCATCAACAACCGAAACAATTGCTTTGGTAAATCCACCACTTAAATCTGAAGATGAGGTAATAGCATACCAACTTAAAATCGAAAAATTATTATCTAATCAAGGCATTACAGACGGTTATTACGCATGGTACTTAGCTTCATCATATGGGAAACAAGCAGATATTATTGTTGAAAAGGCAAAAGCATTTAAATCTAATAATGCATTAGAAAATTTAGTTAGGGCCGAACTTTGGTACGGTATCCATCATGAAATGATAAACACTTTAAACGATTTTTTTATAAGACGAACAGGGCGTTTATATTTTGATATTGAAAGTGTAAAAAAGTATATGAATATTATTTCTAAAGACTGTTCAAATTATTTAAATTGGGATGTTGATAAAACACAAAGCGAGATAGAAAAATTAAACCTATCACTCAAAGATGCTACAACATATTATGATGAAGATTTTAAATAAAAAACGAAATGAATTTACGTAATAAAATTGTTGAAAAAGAAGATATTGAAAGTTTATTTTCTTTAAATGATAATTCTGATTTTTCAATTGCACTATATGAAATACTTGTAAATAGAAACGAAAAAAAACCTAATTCACTAAATGAGATTGAACTGAATTTATTTTTATGTATGCATTTGGAAAATGCAGGTCAAGCAGATAGTATTTTGACTTTTTTACAAGAATGGTTTCCTCAACAGAATGAAAAAGTCATTAAATCACTGAATGAAATTGGAGCTACTAAATCATCTAAAATTATAAAAAAGGCGATTGAATTACTTCCTGAAAATGGTAGTTGGTTTTATGAAAGTTCAGACGAAAACTCTGAAAAATTAATGAAAAAACTTGATAGTGAATTTTCAAATTATCCAGATGGCTCAATGAGAGATTTATATCGAAAATATGCCGAAAAACATAGAATAGAATTATAAAAAGTCTACCTACAACAATGTGTATAATTAATGGCTAGTTCTAGTCTACTTACGAAAATCCTCGCGGATTTTCTATCTGTGATTTATTTGCTAACTTTATTGCTTAAACACGTCACAAATCATAAACAGAAACGTTATTTATAATAACGGAATACTTCATCATTTAAAAGAGAGTTTAAAAATCATGTAGCATTTTTATCACTAATTCAATTCTCATTTGTGTTTGCATACACTAACCTTAATAATCTAGGTTTTGTATTATACCAGAATTAAGAAGTATTTCTGATTGAGGAATCGGGAATATATACTTATGTGATTGATATTTTTTTGTATTCTGAGGATGATTTATGTTATACGCATCTATAACACTTTGTAATTTTTGTGTTCTAATTAAATCATCTTTTCGATGACCTTCATAACATAATTCAAGCCGTCTTTCGTTAAGAATGGCATCTAAAAATTCTTCTTGGTCAAGTCCAGCGCTTAGGTCGTTATCAGTATTTCCAAAAGCTCTTCTTCTAACTAGATTAATAGCTTCATATGCTTTTACCGTAGGACCATTAATTGCGTTTTCAGCTTCAGCAATCATTAATAATACATCTGAATATCTTAAATATGGTAAATGAAACATCCCTCCATTTTGATAATTTTCACTGAATTTATATGGTCGCCAATCATCAATATTCTGTGCATTACTTGTTACACCGTTTTGAATTTTAAAAGGCGCTATATTTTCAAAAAATCTACTGTCTTTTGTGCTCAAAGGGAATGTAATTGGACTTGCTAAATCATTTAAGGACTTAAAATAACTTTCAATAAAGTTTGTAGTTAATAAATAAAAATCTTTTTCACTAACATCTAAAGGTCCCCAATTGAACCATTTCCAATTATTTGAATCCCCAAATATGTTAAAATCAATTGTAAAAATAATTTCATTATTAGTACTTCCCTTTTCAATTTCAAAATTATTCTTGTAGTCTGTTTCAAGTGTATATTTCCCATCAAGTTTAGCAAACAAATTTAAAGCTTTAGCATATTTATCATTTTGTAACAAAGGAAAACCAGCCATTTGTAAATATACTTTGCCTAAAAGGGCTTGAGCAGCAGACTTAGATGCTTTACCTTTTATATTTGAATCTTCTAAATTATTTTCTGCAAAAATTAAATCTTCTTCAATAAGTTCATATACTTTTAAACGGTCTTGAATTGCGGGATTGTTTAACTGAGAAATATCAGTTGATGTTACTAATACTGGGTTTCCAAATAGTTTTACTAGGTTAAAATAAACAAGAGATCTTAAAAATTTAAATTGAGCTTCAACTTCATTTACATTGCTGTTTAATTCACTTATAAAGTCTGAATTTTCAATAGCTTCAATACCTATATTTGCATTTCTAATTACCTTATAATGATTTGCCCATATGTCTTCAATAATCTTATCATTTGGGCTAAATTCATAATTATCTAACTTACGAAGTAAAGAATTTGAGGTACTAGCTGTTAAAATATCTGAACCTATTTCTCCCCAAATTGAAGCATACCCATTAGCTCCAAAAATATTATTAGCTACTAAACTACTAAAAGAAGCATCGACCCATTTGTCTATATCTAAAACGCTAGGTGTTACAACATTAGGACCATCTACAAATATAACAACCTTAGTTGTTTTGTTATTTTCAACATCAACGATTTGTTTTATAGGAATATTTCTAAAAGGATCAGTTATTGAAATTTCATAACTACCTACTTCTATATTTCTAAAAAAAACAGTTCCTTCTATATCAGTTAGTTCTTCTTTTGAAATTGAACTTATTGAAACAATGACATCAAATATTGGTTCGTTATCATTCTTTATAAGAACAATTACTTCAATACCTCCAGTCTGAGTCTCTGGTTCATTATCTTTTGAACAGCCAAATAAAAAAGTAACTAATGATAAAAATA
This sequence comes from uncultured Algibacter sp., assembly GCF_947487605.1. GTDB lineage: Bacteria > Bacteroidota > Bacteroidia > Flavobacteriales > Flavobacteriaceae > Algibacter_D. The sequence continues at coordinate 285,312 of NZ_CANKXK010000002.1, read as the reverse complement.
GGAAGGTTTTTAATTTCATGGGAAATAATTTACTTGATTACAAATAAAGAAAAAATCTGACAAAAAATTATCAGATTTTATTAAGTTTTTGTGGAGCATATCGGATTCGAACCGATCGCCTCTACGCTGCCAGCGTAGCGCTCTAGCCAAATGAGCTAATGCCCCTTTTTATTTCAATCCACTTAAGACCAAAACAGGTGTTTTTATAAAAAAGTCTTTTCTTAATATCGTATCCTTTTCCCATTTCTTAGCAAAGAAGCCTCTTTTTCGTCTTACAACACAAAGCATATCTGGACTATGCGATTGAAAATGCTCTAAAACACCTTGAAATGTTGTTGCGTTAACTGTTTCTGTTCTGTTTCTTATTAAAGAATTTAGCTCATCATTTACATTAAAATCTCCTTCCTTATGGTAAGGTGTTTTAACCAATAACAAATCAACTGTAGCATTAAATTTACTTTTTATATCAATCAATTTTTGTAAAACACCCTCCTTTTTAATAATAGCCGATTTTATAGCCATTAAAATATGTTCTGGTTTAGAAAACACATACCCTTCTGGAACAATTAAAGCGGGCACATCCATTTGCTTAATAATTTTACCAGAAGTTTTTCCTAAATATACTTCGTCTTTAATAGAGTTTGTTCTAGGTTCAACCAAAACCAAATCAACATCTGCTGCTCTACACGCTAATTCAAGAGTACTAATTAACTTTCCTTTTAAAGTCTTTACAACAACTTCAACATTTTTAGTATTTATTTTAGAAACTAACCCTTCTAAAAAAGTTTTACTTTCTCTTTCAATTATCTGATCTACTTTAATCATAGTACCCGCCTTTGTGTAAACATTATATACTTGTACTATAAAAAGTTTTGCACCAAAAGCTTCAGCAAAATCTACAGCATATTGTAAGTGGCTCAATGCATTTTTTGACGATCCTACAGGAACTAAAATATTCTTCATACCTATAAATTTTAAAGCTAAATTTACAATAAATTTGAAGCAAAAGTAAAACATTTAAATGATTCGAAAAGGAACACAGGAGGATATAAAGAAAATTATGGAAGTTACTAAGGCTTGTGCTGCAAATATGGTTGCACAAAGTATTTTTCAATGGAATGAATTTTATCCTAATAAAGCTTCATTTGTAAACGATGCAAAACGAGGTGAATTATATGTTTTGGAAGTTGAAGATAAAATCGTAGGTTCTGTTACAGTCTCTACGTTTATGGACGAAGAATATATCCCAATCTCTTGGTTAACACCTAATAAAAACAATATTTACATCCATCGATTAGCCATTCATCCAAAATATCAAGGACAAGGGTATGCGCAACAACTTATGCAATTAGCCGAAAATTATGCACTAAAAAGCAAGTGTCAATCCGTTAGATTAGATACCTTTTCGAAAAACAAAAGAAATCAGAGATTTTATGAATTAAGAGGGTATAAAAAGTTAGGCGATATTTACTTTCCTAAGCAAAGTGAATACCCATTTTATTGTTATGAACTTGTCTTGTGAGCACAAACATTAGCTTTAAACATATAAACAAATTGGCTATTCCAGCACTCATATCTGGAGTGTCCGAGCCTATTTTATCATTAACAGATGCCGCCATAGTTGGAAATATCCAATTAAACGCCACCGAATCTTTGGCGGCCGTTGGTATAGTTACCACATTCATATCCATGCTTATTTGGGTATTGGGACAAACTAGGAGTGCTATTTCATCCATAGTTTCGCAATATGTTGGCGCAAATAAACTCGATAAAATAAAAAATCTACCAGCACAAGCTATTTTTATAATAACTTCCTTAAGTCTGTTCATTATACTTGGTACATACCCAATAGCCAAACAAATATTCGAACTCTATAATGCTTCAGATTTAATTTTAGATTACAGCGTTGTGTATTATAAAATACGTGTTTTAGGGTTTCCATTTACGCTGTTTACTATTGCCATTTTTGGCGCTTTTAGAGGCTTGCAAAACACTTTTCATCCTATGATAATTGCTATAATAGGAGCAGCATCAAACATTGTTTTAGATATTATTTTGGTATATGGTATTGAAGGGTACCTCCCTGCAATGAATATTAAAGGCGCTGCTTATGCCAGTGTTATTGCTCAAATACTAATGGCAGGGTTTTCTGCTTATTTCCTTCTTAAAAAAACATCTATTCCATTAAAACCAAGCTTTCCTTTTAATCCAGAGATAAAGCGATTCGTTTTAATGATTCTCAATCTATTTGTTAGAACCATCGCACTTAATGTTACGCTATACTTTGCAAGTGCCTATGCTACAAAATATGGCGCAGAATATATTGCAGCCTACACCATAGCCATTAATTTATGGTTTTTAGGAGCCTTTATAGTCGATGGTTACGCCAGTGCAGGCAATATTTTATCAGGAAAACTATTTGGTGCAAAAGCCTATAAAACCTTAATCGTATTAAGTAATAAACTCATAAAATACGGTGTTATAATCGGTATTGTTTTAGGTATTGTTGGCGGGATATTTTATTATCCTATTGGGCGTATTTTTACTAAAGACCCCGAAGTATTAAAAGTCTTTTACAATATATTCTGGATTGTGCTTGTTATGCAACCATTTTGTACACTTGCTTTTATTTTCGATGGCATTTTTAAGGGCTTAGGAAAAATGAAATACCTCAGAAACGTTCTGCTATTTTCAACATTCATTATTTTTATACCCATTCTTTTTTGGCTAGATAATTCAGGCTATAAACTCCATGGTATTTTTATCGCTATTACATTCTGGATTATAGCAAGAGGCATTCCGCTAATTATAAAATTTAGAAAAATATTTATGCCACTAGCCCAAAACAATTAACTTTGCAATACAGCACAACAAATTAACATGAGTCTATTTAACGTTATACTGCAACAAGTAGATATCGAAGAAAAAATACAAAACGCGCCAGATAAAGGATATGAGATTGGTGTTTTTATTGGGACCATGATTCCGTTTGTTGTTCTTGTTTTATTAGCTTATTTAATGTATCGGCATAGCAAAAAAAAGAATCAATAAACCAACATTATGGATATCTTATCATTTTTAAGCGGAAATGGACTCTTTCTGCTTTTAGCCTTAGTTTTAATAATTGTTTACGTAGTAAATAGAAGAAAAAGAAAATAATGGGCAATAACATTCGTATCACAAAACAATTCTCATTCGAAACTGGTCACGCATTATACGGTTACGATGGTAAATGCAAAAACGTACATGGGCACAGTTATAAGCTAGATGTTACTGTAATTGGACAACCTATTCGCGATAATAGCAATGTAAAGTACGGTATGGTAATCGATTTTAGCGATTTAAAAAAAATCGTGAAAGAAGAAATCGTAAATGTTTTCGATCACGCCACCGTTTTTAATAAAAATACACCACATGTAGAGCTTGCCAAAGAATTACAAGATCGCGGGCACAATGTACTGCTTGTAGACTATCAGCCAACTAGCGAGATGATGGTTATAGACTTCGCAAAAAAAATTAAAAAGCGTTTGCCAAATCACATTAATTTACACTCGTTAAAACTTCAAGAAACAGAAAGTTCATTTGCAGAATGGTTTGCCTACGATAATATTTAGAGTATCTGCTGGCAGGCAGGTTCCCACAAGAATCGGACTTTAGGTAGTCGCTTTTTTGTGTTGCATAGGTGCAACAACGCAAAAAGAGCTTCAACAATACCTCAAATGCTCTGCATTCATGATTTCATTTTGTTCAAAATAAAAACCAATACGTAATCCCTAACGCAATTATCTGTAATTTTAATTTCTAAACTCGTAATCTTTCTCTCCTATTTGCGGTCTTCCAACTTCTGTCTAAAAAAACTATATTTACAACATGCAAATTCCGAAAGACAAAAAAATATATTTCGCATCAGATAACCACTTAGGTGCCCCAACAAAAGAAGCCTCTTTACCTCGTGAAAAGAAGTTTGTGGCTTGGTTGGACGAAATAAAAGAAGATGCTGCTGCAATTTTCCTTTTAGGCGACCTATTCGATTTTTGGATGGAATACAGAAAAGTAGTCCCTCGAGGTTTTACACGAACCTTAGGAAAGCTTGCCGAAATTTCAGATGCTGGTATTCCAATTCATTATTTTGTTGGCAATCATGACTTATGGATGAATGGTTATTTTGAAGAAGAACTAGGTATTCCTGTGTACCATAAACCAAAAGAGTTTGTATTCAATAACAAAACGTTTTTTATTGGTCATGGAGATGGATTAGGTCCAGGAGACAAGGGATATAAACGTATGAAAAAAGTCTTTACTAATCCGTTTTCAAAATGGTTATTTAGATGGCTTCATCCCGATTTAGGCGTTAGATTAGCACAATATATGTCTATTAAAAACAAACTTATTTCTGGTGATGATGATGCCATATTTCTAGGTGAAGACAATGAGTGGCTCGTACAATACTGTAAAAGAAAATTAGAAGATAAGCATCGCGATTTTTTTGTTTTTGGTCATAGACACCTTCCCTTAAATATAGACCTCAACAGAAATTCTAAATACATCAACCTTGGAGACTGGATTCAATACTTCACCTATGGCGTTTTTGATGGTGATACTTTGGAATTAAAGGAATATTAAGCATCACTTTCATGCGCTTCCACATCTTCGGTTAAATCTAAATCGCGAAGCACTGGGTTTTTAATTCCAATTACAAAAACAGTTACTAAAGTCATCGTCCCTCCAAAAACAACAGCGGCGACTGGTCCAATTAATTTTGCAGCCAACCCACTTTCAAAAGCTCCTAGTTCATTAGACGACCCGACAAACATAGAATTAACAGAAGACACACGTCCACGCATATTATCTGGTGTTTTTAATTGTAAGATAGTTTGTCTAATTACCATAGAAATACCATCGGCTGCACCGCTAATAAATAGCATTAATACACTTACCCAAAAAATTGAAGACAATCCAAAAGCTATAATGCTTAGACCAAAAACAAACACCGAAATGAGTAATTTTTTACCTGTGTTTTTGCTTATAGGGATATACGTAGTAGCAAACATAGTCACAATACTACCCATAGATATTGATGCATTTAAAATTCCGAAACCTTGACTTCCTACTTCTAAAATATCTTGTGCAAAAATAGCTAGAATAGCAATGGTACCGCCAAACAAAACTGCAATCATATCTAAGGTTAATGCGCCTAAAATAGCCTTATTTTTAAATACAAAACGAACACCTGCTTTTAGACTTTCTTTTAAAGGTTCTCCTATATTTTTATTTAAAATAGGTTTCTTTTTTATTAAAAAAGTTAAAATTAAAGATAGCATTACTAACACAAAAACAACACACAAGGTCATATCTACTCCAATCCAGCTAATAAAAAATCCGCCAAATAAAGCCCCTAAAACAGCCGCTGTTTTCCAGGTACTTGTACTCCATGTTGCGGCATTAGGATATATTTTTTTGGGAACTATTAACGCAACTAATGAGAAAATAGTTGGCCCAAAAAAGGAGCGTAAAAAACCACCAAAAAACACTAACGCGTAAATTGCATACAAAATCCATTTAGTTTCCCAATCACCTATTATTTTTTCCCAAGTCAGTAAAAACAGCCCTAAACTAATTAATGAAAACGCTGCAATACAAAGCGCAAACAAATTCCGCTTCTCTTTTTGGTCAACAATATGTCCTGCAAATAAAGCCATTGAAAAAGCAGGAATAATTTCCATCAATCCAATTATTCCAAGAGATAATGGGTCTTTTGTTAAACTATACACTTGCCACTCAATAACAATAAACTGCATAGACCACCCAAAAACCAATAAAAATCGCACTAATAAAAAAACATTAAATTCTTTTATTCTTAATGCTGCATATGGATCATTTTTAGCCATAACTACCCTTTAATATCTCTTAATTTAAGCTGAAGCGATACACGTCCCTGCCATTCATTTTCATCAATTGAATAGACTGCGTCAAATGGTTTTCTATTAGAAACTAAATCTATTTTATCGCCCATTCCAAAACCTATACAAACAAATTTATTGTTAGTGTCTCTTTGAGTAACGGTAACTCGTAAGTGTTTATCCTCTTCGCCAACACATTTACCGTAACCCGTGTCTAAAAGGTTTTCAGTCATAAAAACGGGCGTCATGTTACCTGGTCCAAAGGGCGCAAACTGACGAATAATTCGCCATAAACGGGCATCTATTTGATTTAAATCAATTTTATAATCGACCCTAACTTCTGGAACAAGTGAATTAGCATCGATGGTGTCTTTAACAACTGCTTCAAATTTATTCTTAAAACTTTGATAGTTTTCTTCTTTCAACGTTAATCCTGCAGCATATTTATGCCCCCCAAATTGTTCGATATATTCGGCACATCCTTCCAAAGCATTATAAACATCGAATCCAGAAACTGAACGTGCTGATGCCGCAAGCATATTACCACTTTTAGTAAAAACCAAGGTAGGGCGATAATAAGTTTCTGTTAGTCGAGAAGCCACAATACCAATAACACCTTTATGCCAAGTTTCATTGTAAACAACAGTAGTAAAACGTTTCTGTTCTTTTTGTTCTTCAATTTGTTTGAGAGCTTCTTCAGTAATTTGTTTGTCTGCCTCACGTCTATCTGTATTAAAAGTTTCTATTTCAGAAGCATATTCTTCAGCTAAAGCATAATCTTCTTCAATTAAGAGTGTTACCGCATAATTCCCGTGTTTCATGCGTCCAGCAGCATTAATTCTTGGTGCCACTATAAAAACCACATCGGTAATGGTGAATTCTTTTTTCTTTACTTGCGCTATAAGAGCCTTAATCCCAATTCTTGGGTTCTGATTAATGACTTGAAGCCCAAAATAGGCCAATACACGATTTTCGCCTGTAATTGGAACAATATCTGCACCAATGGCAGTAGCTACCAAATCTAAATACTCGGTTAAATCTTCTGGTGTTTTGCCTTCTTTAAAGGCTAAGGCTTGCACTAATTTAAAACCAACTCCACAACCGCATAGTTCTTTATATGGGTAATTACAATCCTCTCGCTTTGGGTCTAAAACAGCAATCGCATTAGGAATACTTTCTCCAGGTCTATGATGATCGCAAATAATAAAATCTATGCCTTTTTCCTTTGCATATTTAACTTTATCAATAGCCTTAACACCACAATCAAGCGCTATTATTAATGAAAAACTATTATCGTTAGCAAAATCAATTCCTTTATATGAAATTCCATAACCTTCGTCATATCGATCTGGGATGTAGGTTGCGACATTATCTGTTCTTGTTTTAAGATAAGAACTCATAAGAGCAACTGAAGTTGTACCATCTACATCATAATCGCCATAAACCAAAATATTCTCGTTTTGAAGGAACGCCGCTTCAATTCTAGCTACTGCAATATCCATATCTTTCATCAAGAATGGATTGTGCAAATCACTTAAACTAGGGCGAAAAAAAAGTTTTGCTTGATCGTAATTTTCAATCCCTCGTTGAACCAATAAAGCTGCTGTAATTTCGTCTACCTTTAACGCATTCTTTATTACTTCTACTTTATTCGAATCTGGTTTTGGTTTGAGTGTCCAACGCATAAAATATTCTAAAAACCTATTTGAATTGTTCTAGTTTTTATGAAAATGTGCTTCAACTTTCACATCAGCAAATTGACGAAACATCTCCATGACACCACAATATTTTTCAACCGACAAGTCTACGGCTCTTTGCAGCTTCTTTTCGCTTAAATCACTCCCAAAAAAATGAAAATGCATCGCTACTTTATCATAATATTTAGGATGCTCTTCTGTTAAATTTGCTTCAATTTCAATATTAAAATCATCAACCTTCAACTTCATTTTTTTTATAAGCATGGCCACATCTAAACCAGCACAACCTGCAAGGCCAGATAACATTAAAGCCTTAGGGCGATACCCTTCTCCTTTGCCTCCGTTTTCTTCGCCTGTATCAATAAATAAATTATGTCCAGATGGGTTTGTGCTTTCAAATCGCATATTACCAAGCCATTTTGTAGAAACTTTAACTGCCATTATATAGAAATATTTTTGTTAATTGTAAATTCAAAAATACTACTTAAAAAATAAAATTATGCCTTTAGTAACACCATTATCTGCCCACCATGATTTAGAAACAAAAAAGCTTGCTGAGTTTTTTAATGAAACGCTTGGGTTTTGTCCAAATTCGGTATTAACCATGCAGCGTCGTCCAGCTATTAGCAAAGCTTTTATTAATTTAAATAAAGCCGTTATGGCTAATGAAGGTAGAGTAACTTCGGCCTTAAAACGCATGATTGCATGGGTGTCTAGTAACTCAACAGGGTGTCGTTATTGTCAAGCACACGCTATTAGAGCTGCGGAACGCTATGGTGCCGAACAAGAGCAATTAGATAATATTTGGGAATACCGAACCCACCCTGCTTTTAGTGAAGCAGAACGTGCGGCTCTAGACTTCTCATTGTTAGCGAGTCAAGTGCCTAATGGAGTTGACGACTCTATAAAAAAGCGTTTATACGAACACTGGAATGAAGGTGAAATAGTAGAGATGTTAGGTGTTATTTCATTATTTGGATACCTCAACCGCTGGAATGATAGCATGGGTACTTCTATTGAAGGTGGCGCAGTAGAAAGCGGTAACCAATATTTAGGCAAGCATGGTTGGGAAAAAGGAAAGCACATTTAATATTATGGTTTTAAAATTAGCAAAGCTTCAATACTTTTTTCTTGGATGCTTAATTATTGTCTCTTCAAGTTGTAAGCAAGAACCAAAAGATAAAGCTTCAGAATTTGAGTTACTTCCTAGGAATTCTTATTATGTAGATTCCTATAATGATATTGGTATTTACCGATTTAATGACTCAAACAAAGTCATGGATGGGTATTATGTAATTGGTAATAAAACGTCTAAATGGGAAGAATTTAGTGTAAAAGAAGGTGTTCTAAATGGCGATTATATTATTTTTCATTCTAATGGCGAGATTTTTTCACATTCCCAATACTTAAATGGTAAACTACACGGTAAGGAAAAAATGTATTCCCTTTCTGGAAAGCTAAAGTCCCTTAAAACATATAAACAAGGTGTGCCTTATGGAAAGAAAATAACATACTTTGAGAGCGGTGAAATACAATCTGAATCTATGTATGAGAATGAACAGATTATAGAATCTACATCCTATAATATTATAGGCGAAATAGTTTCTCAAATGTTTATTAAAGAAGGCAGAAAGATTACCCAACAAATTAAAAGCGGTAAAGTTTATTCTGAACAGATTTCGTCAACATACGATGATTTTGAAGCTATGAAATTTTATAATGAAGACGGCTCCTTGAATGTTTATTTAAGAATGTTGGAAGATGATGATAACAGTTTCTTAATAGAACTTAATGAAAATGGAGAAGAGATAAAACGTATTGATGTTAAAGCGAACCCGCAAGAAGCTATGAAATATTTTCAATATATGCAGGAGTTATAAGCTAATGAAGCAAGTCTTTCGCCTTTGTCCTCAATTTCGGTAAAACCTCAACTTCAAACCAAGGGTTCTTAGTCAACCAAAACCGATTTCGTGGTGATGGATGCGGTAATGGAAAAAACTTAGGCAAGTACTCATTATAATTTCGGACTGTTTCCGTTAAAGTTTTCTTTGCTTCTTTTCCTAAATAATAGCTTTGAGCATACATACCAATTAAAACAACTAGCTCGACATTTTTAAGTTCGTCAAATAAAGGTTTGTGCCATTGAGGCGCACATTCTGGACGTGGCGGTAAATCGCCTGTTTTTCCTTTTCCTGGATAGCAAAAACCCATAGGAATAATAGCAAACTTTGTTTCATCGTAAAAATCTTCAACAGAAACATCTAACCATTTTCGCAATTGTTTACCACTAGCATCATCCCATGGAACACCAGAAGCGTGTACTTTTGTTCCTGGTGCTTGTCCAATAATTACAATCTTAGAATCTAGATGAGCAGATACCACAGGTCGCGGACCAAGAGCTAAATGTTTTTTACAGATGGTGCATTGTTTTATGTCTTGAAGTAATCTTTTCATTAAATGATATTGCTCTCGATGCATGAAGCAAAAGCTTGATAATAGAACGGTTACGTATAAGAATAGTGTGGTTTTTAACTCAGTTCTTTGTTAGCTATAGCTTTTTTAATACTATTCTTGGATTAAATTCAATGTCTTTACAAGCATTCTGATTATCATTGAACTTACTGTTTTTATTCGCATTATATTCAGTTTTATAGGTTTCATATCCTTCCTTTGAAACCTCAAAATTTGCATAACACCAAACAAATGGTAAATCAATAGGTGTGTGCAACCAATCAATTTTAGACTTTTCGGTAAGCACAAAATCCCCATTTATACCAGTCTTAATGATTTGTGATTTGAATTGCTTGTGTTCATAATATCCAAATTCTTTGTTCTCTATTTCATTTTTTTCAATTCGCACGACTGTTGCGTATTGGATTGGGTTTCCATTTTGGTCAACTACTTGTCCAATTATTTTTGGCGCATATATGACTTTTTTAGGATGAATGAACAAACCAACCAAAAATATCAGAACAAAAATCAAAATAATATTTCTGACTTTTTTCATAAATTATTACTAACAACAAATAATTAAATATTTATTAGAAACTACTTTTTCCCACCAACACAGATAACAATCTCTCCCTTAGGTGGTTTATTGGTATAATGCTCTAAAACCTCTTTGGCTGTTCCGCGTATAGTCTCTTCAAATAATTTGGTGAGTTCTCTGGATATCGAAACAGGTCTCTCATTACCAAAGTACTCGCAAAAATGCCCAAGAGTTTTTATTAATTTATGTGGGCTTTCATAAAAAATCATGGTTCTAGTTTCTTCGGCTAAAAGTAATAGTCGCGTTTGCCTTCCTTTTTTTACTGGTAAAAACCCTTCGAACACAAACTTATCGTTTGGTAATCCTGAGTTCACTAATGCTGGCACAAATGCAGTCGCCCCAGGTAAGCATTCGATTTTAATATTATTTTCAATACATGCCCGCGAGAGTAAAAAGCCAGGATCTGAAATTGCTGGTGTTCCAGCGTCACTTATTAAAGCAACCGTTGTGCCGCTTTTTAACTTTTGAATAATGGCTTCAACCGTTTTATGCTCATTGTGCATGTGGTGCGATTGCATATGGGTTGAAATTTCAAAGTGTTTAAGTAATTTTCCAGAGGTACGTGTGTCTTCAGCTAAAATTAAATCGACTTCCTTTAAAACTTCAATCGCTCTAAAAGTAATGTCCTTTAAATTCCCAATAGGCGTTGGTACAATATACAGTTTACTCATTAGCTAAATCTACTTTCAACTATAGCGATAAAGCGCTCTTCAAACTCCTCCTTATCTATCCAGTTATTATAATCTGGTTTAACAATATCTTCAATAAAACGCTTGGCGTCTTTAAACGATTCTGATGTGTTTAATTGAGAGATTACGCGCTCGTAGTCTTCATTCTTGCCATTAAACAAATGTTTAATAAAAGCTATTTTATCGTTCAGCCCAATGTTTAATCCGCCACTTTTTAGTTTATCATTAAGCGATTTTTTTTCATTCGATTGCCGTTTCTGAACCTCAGAAATAGGTTCGAAAACAGGCATCTCATTAAACCCTGCCGTAATATCTTCTAAATTACTTTTACTTACTTGTTTTCTTGGAATGGCTTCTTCAAAAATAGTGTCGACTTGCTGCGCTTCTTGTGGCATTTGGGCAACCATATCTTTAATAGTTTCCATTACTGGTTCCATAATATCGTCATCCTCTACTTCATCTAAATTAATGTAAATTTTATCTTCACGCTCAATATTATCGCTTACTTTATTGTTAAAAGCAGTATCTAACATGTCAAAAAATGATGAGTCATTCCCAATAGTTGGAATATCGTCTTCAAAGTTTTCGTGAGCAAATTTTAATACCGATATCTTTTCGTAGAGAGCAGCAACTTCTGTGTGCATTTTAAGAACATCTTCTTTTCCTTTAAGCTTCAATATTCTATGCGCGATGCTAATTAACTCAGACTCTAGCTTCTTTTTCATGTGTTTGTTTTTAATATTTTTATAATCACATATAACATTCATATAAACACCGTTCTTGTGTTTTATCCCGATAACTATTGGGGCTAGTTATAAATGTTTCATTATTTACAATTTTTAAAATTAAATGCGTTTTAGGCTTTTGATTTTTAATAAATTTACGCCACCTTTATACAAACGAATAATTGCTTTCTTTTAGTGTTAAAATTACGAAATGTTTCTTGAAAATACGGTAAATCATAAAGAACAATTTGGATGGATAGAAGTTATCTGTGGCTCTATGTTTTCTGGAAAAACGGAAGAATTAATCCGAAGGCTTAAGCGTGCTCAATTTGCAAGGCAAAAAGTTGAAATTTTTAAACCTGCTATTGATGTACGATATAATGAAGACATGGTAGTCTCTCATGATGCCAACGAAATTCGTTCTACACCAGTCCCTGCCGCAGCAAACATACCTATTCTTGCTGATGGTTGTGATGTGGTTGGCATTGATGAAGCACAGTTTTTTGATGATGAGATTGTTCGTGTATGCAACGACTTAGCCAATAAAGGTGTACGTGTTATTGTCGCTGGACTTGATATGGATTTTAAAGGAAATCCTTTCGGACCAATGCCAAACCTTATGGCAACCGCTGAATATGTTACCAAGGTACATGCTGTTTGTACTAGAACAGGGAACTTAGCCCAATATAGTTATCGGAAATCTAAAAATGACAGCCTAGTTCTACTGGGTGAAGTAGACGAATATGAGCCTTTAAGTAGAGCAGCTTATTACAAAGCCACTATGCGAGATAAAGTTCGCAATATGAAAGTGAACGATGCAGAAGAAATTACTTCTAAAACAAAAAAACCGAATGCCTAAAGCACAAGAAACCATTCTTGAAATAGATTTAAACGCTCTCAAACATAATTTTGATTATCTTAAATCTAAACTACAACCAGAGACTAAATTTTTAGCGGTTGTTAAAGCTTATGGTTACGGAAGTGATGCTTGTGAAATAGCAAAACACCTCCAGGAACTAGAAGTCGATTATTTAGCAGTAGCCTATGTAAATGAGGGTGTGCTTTTAAGAGAAGCGGGCATTACTAAACCAATTCTCGTTCTACACCCGCAAACCGTAAATTTTAAAAAGCTTATTGCCAATTGCTTAGAACCGAGTTTATACAATCCTAAAGTTTTAACCGAATTTATTGCAATCGCTTCCAAGAAAAATCAAACCGATTACCCTGTACATATAAAATTTAATACAGGATTAAATCGTCTTGGTTTTTGGGAAAATGATGTAGCGTTTATTGCTTCTAAATTGAAACAAACGAAAACAATAAAAGTAGCTTCAATCTTTTCTCATTTAGCAGCAAGCGAAGATTTAACAGAAAAAGAATTCTCTTTAAATCAAATAAAAACATTTAAATCAATTACAGATAATTTCTTAAATATTATTGATTATAAACCTGTGCTACATTTGTGTAATACTTCAGGTATTTTAAACTATCCTGAAGCACATTTAAATATGGTTAGAAGCGGCATTGGTTTATATGGTTTTGGCAATTGTAAAAAAGAAAACAAACACCTTAAACCAATTGGCACATTAAAAACGATTATTTCTCAAATTCATCAAATCGAAAAAGGCGAATCTGTTGGGTACAACCGTGCATTTAAATCCAATAATTTTCTTAAAACAGCAACGCTTCCAATTGGTCATGCCGATGGTATTGGTAGACAATATGGTAACGGTAAAGGTTTTGTTATCATAAATGGGCAAAAAGCACCTATAATTGGAAATGTTTGTATGGATATGATTATGGTAAACATTACCAACATTGATTGTAAAGAAGGTGACGAGGTTATTGTTTTTGGACAAGAAGCAACTGCCGAAGCCTTAGCCGAAGTAGTAAACACTATTTCTTACGAGTTAATTACGTCCATATCTCAGCGTGTTAAAAGAATCTTCATTAAATAAGTTTCTTAAAAATGTTAACCTTATCTTTTTTCCTTATTTTAGAGACTTACTAACTAATAATTTATAATTATGTTAAAAGAATTTAAAGAATTTGCAATGAAAGGCAATCTTGTCGACATTGCTGTTGGTTTTGTTATGGGTGCTGCTTTTAAAGAAGTGGTTACTGCTTTTACGGGAGGCATTGTTTCTCCACTAATAGGATTAATTTTCAATGCAGATTTCAAAGAGATGAAATACATTATTAAAGAAGGTGTAGCAAATGCTGATGGTGCAATTGAAGGTGAGGTTTCAGTACTATGGGGTGCATTCTTAACAAACGTTATTGACTTCATCATTGTTGCTTTTGTAATGTTCTTAATTGTAAAAGCGGTCAATAGAATGAAAACGAAAGAAGAACCAGCTCCAGAGGCTCCAGCAGGTCCAACTCAAGAAGAATTATTAGGAGAAATTAGAGATTTGTTAAAAAAATAACAATGTGTTAATTAAATAACTTTGTGTTATTTGTTGTTAAAAAGCCTTTGTTTTTATAAAACAAGGGCTTTTTTTAGATTGTAAATTAGAATTAATACTTAGTTTTGTTCAACGAAACTTGATTAAAATTAAATAAAATGAAAGTAGCAGTTGTTGGTGCCACAGGAATGGTAGGCGAAGTGATGCTAAAAGTTCTAGAAGAACGCAATTTCCCAGTAACAGAATTAATCCCTGTCGCTTCACAGCGTTCTGTGGGTAAAATAGTAAACTATAAAGGAACCGATTTTAAAGTTGTTGGTTTAGAAACCGCTGTTTCTATGCGTCCAGATATTGCCTTATTTTCTACAGGCGGAAGCACCTCGTTAGAATGGGCTCCTAAATTTGCCGAAGTTGGTACAACAGTAGTTGATAATTCTTCTGCTTGGAGAATGGATCCTACTAAAAAATTAGTAGTTCCAGAAATCAATGCAAACGAACTAACTAAAGAAGATAAAATTATAGCAAATCCTAATTGTTCAACTATTCAATTAGTAATGGCTCTAAATCCGCTTCACAAAAAATACAAAATGAAACGTGTTGTGGTTTCAACATATCAGTCGGTTTCTGGTACAGGGATTAAGGCTGTGAGGCAATTAGAAAACGAGATTGCTGGTGTTGATGGCGAAATGGCTTATCCTTATCCAATTGGTAGAAATGCATTACCGCATTGCGATGTATTTGAAGAAAACGGATACACAAAAGAGGAGATGAAATTAGCTAGAGAGCCTCAAAAAATAATGAACGACCGCACGTTTTCTGTTTCTGCAACAGCAGTTAGAATTCCGACTGCTGGTGGGCATTCAGAATCTGTAAATGTCGAGTTTGAAAATGATTTCGATTTATCAGATGTTCGCGAATTATTAAGTCAAACACCAGGGGTAGTGGTTCAAGATAATACAGATACTAACACATATCCAATGCCTATTTATGCTCATGAAAAAGACGATGTTTTTGTAGGGCGTATTCGCAGAGATGAAACACAACCTAATACATTAAATATGTGGATTGTTGCCGATAACTTACGCAAAGGAGCTGCAACAAACACAATCCAAATTGCTGAATATTTAATCGAAAATAAATTAGTGTAATTATTTAGAATCTTAGATTTTATATTAGAAACTCCTGTATTAAAATGCAGGAGTTTTTTTTGTTTATTTTTGATACATTAAAAAACTCATCAATCATGAAAAAAATTGCAATCGTCATTTTTGCTTTCGCTTTGTTAGTAGCCTGCAAAAATGACACTCAGAATTCAAATACTATAACTGTGAATTACCCTCAAACAAAATCCGTAGATACTGTAGACACCTATTTTGACGTAGAAGTAAAAGATCCATATCGTTGGTTAGAAGATGACAGAAGCAAAGAAACAGAAGCTTGGGTAAGGTCACAAAATAAAGCAACTTATAGTTATTTAAACCAGATTCCCTTTCGCAAAGATTTAAAAGAACGCTTATCTAGTTTATGGAATTATGAAAAAGTAGGCGCTCCTTTTGTGGAAGGCGATTATACATACTTTTCAAAAAATGATGGCTTACAAAATCAGAATGTTATATATAGAAAAAAAGAAACAGGTGATGCCGAAATATTTATAGACCCTAACACTTTTTCAGAAGATGGAACCATATCCTTAGGAGGTTTGAGTTTTTCAAAAAACGGTAAAATATTAGCTTATTCTATTTCTGAAGGCGGTAGTGATTGGAGAAAAATTCTAATCATGAATACTGAAACAAAAGAAATTATCGAAGACACACTAATTGATATAAAATTTACGCAGATATCATGGTATAAAAACGAAGGTTTCTATTACTCAAGCTATGATAAGCCTAAAGGAAGTGAGCTTTCTGCAAAAACAGACCAACATAAAGTATATTATCACAAATTAGGAACGCCTCAAAAAGAAGACACCTTAATTTATGGTGGAACTCCAGAGGAAAAACATCGTTATATCTATGCAAATGTTACTGAAGACGACAACTATTTGGTTATAACACCACGTGTATCAACCTCTGGTAACAAGCTATTTATCAAAGATTTATCGACCCCTAATAGTCCTTTAATTACGATTTTAGATCATACAAATAGTGACACATATATCTTAGATAATGATGCTAGTAAATTATTTCTAGTTACCAATTTAAATGCGCCAAACAAAAAAATAGTTTCGGTAGATGTGTCTAATCCAACACCAGAAAACTGGGTTGATGTTATTTCTGAAACAACTAATGTCCTATCTCCATCAACTAGTGGGGGTTATTTGTTTGCTCATTATATGGTTGACGCTATTTCGAAAGTAAAACAATATAATTATGACGGAACTTTAGTTAGAGACATTACACTTCCTGGTTCTGGAACTGCTAGCGGATTTGGAAGCAAAAAAGAAGAGAAAACAGATTATTTCTCGTTTACAAATTATAATACACCACCTAGTGTTTACAAATTGAATATTGAAACTGGTAAATCAGAAGAATACTGGAAACCAGCCATAGCTTTTAATAGTGATGATTATGAAAGTAATCAAGTATTTTACACATCAAAAGACGGGACCAAGATACCCATGATGATTACCCATAAAAAAGACTTAGAGCTTAATGGTAAAAACCCAACGATTCTTTACGGATATGGTGGCTTCAACATTAGCTTAACCCCAAGCTTTAGTATTACTAATGCTGTTTGGATGGAACAAGGTGGTATTTTGGCTGTTCCAAATTTACGTGGTGGTGGTGAGTATGGCAAAGCATGGCATAATGCAGGAACAAAAATGCAAAAGCAAAACGTGTTTGATGATTTTATTGCAGCTGGAGAATATTTAATTGAAAATAATTACACCTCATCAAGCTATTTAGCGCTTCGTGGTGGTTCAAATGGTGGTTTGTTAGTTGGTGCAGTTATGACCCAACGTCCAGATTTAGCTAAAGTTGCATTACCTGCCGTTGGAGTTTTAGACATGCTGCGCTATCACACATTTACAGCTGGAGCAGGTTGGGCTTACGATTATGGAACTTCCGAAGACAGTAAAGAGATGTTTGAATATATAAAAAATTATTCCCCAGTTCATAATGTGAAATCTGGCGTACAATACCCTGCAACTTTAGTAACTACTGGAGACCATGATGACCGTGTGGTGCCAGCACATAGTTTTAAATTTGCAGCAGAATTACAAAGTAAACAAGCAGGAAATAACCCTACATTAATTCGCATTGAAACAGACGCTGGTCATGGCGCTGGAACTCCCGTTAGTAAAACTATCGAACAATATGCAGACATTTTTGGATTTACATTATACAACATGGGATTTAAAGTTTTGCCAAATAAAGCCACTAACAAAATAAAAGGATAAGAGATATAAAATCTTTAGTTTAAAACACGCTTCTTTATTAGTAGCGTGTTTTTTTATATTATTTTTGCAACACCATGTTGAACGTTAAAAACCTAAGTTTTTCATATCACAAAACACCTGTTTTAAAAGCTATTTCTTTTAATGCTAAACAAGGCGAAAACATAGCTGTTATAGGCGAAAGTGGCTCTGGGAAAAGCACCCTTTTAAAAGTTTTGTATGGTGAGTACGATTTAGACCAAGGGCATATTTTTTGGAAAAATCAAGAAGTTTTAGGGCCTAAATACAACTTAGTTGTTGGCTACGACTTTATGAAATATGTTGCACAGGAATTTGATTTGATGCCTTTTATAAGTGTTGCAGAAAATATCGGTAAATTCCTTTCTAATTTTTATCCTGAAGAAAAACAAAGGCGTACTGAGGAATTACTTGAAGTTGTTGAACTTACC
Organism: uncultured Algibacter sp.; assembly: GCF_947487605.1. GTDB lineage: Bacteria > Bacteroidota > Bacteroidia > Flavobacteriales > Flavobacteriaceae > Algibacter_D. The sequence continues at coordinate 266,998 of NZ_CANKXK010000002.1, read as the reverse complement.
TCTTTTGCAAAAACGAAAGTAAAAATTTTAAGTGGTGGCCAAAAACAGCGTGTGGCTCTAGCTCGTGCCTTGGCTAAAGAACCTGAAATTATATTGCTAGACGAACCCTTTAGCCATATTGATAATTTTAAAAAACAAAGCCTTAGACGTAGTGTTTTTAAATACTTAAAAGATAAAAAAATTACTTGTATTGTAGCAACGCATGACAAGGAAGATGTGCTAGGGTTTGCAGATAAAATGATTGTTTTGCATGATAATGAAATTTTAGCCAACAACACTCCCGAACACTTATACAACAATCCAAAAGACAAACTTATCGCTTCTTTTTTTGGTGAGTTTAACGAATTGAAATCTGCTAGTTTTGTTTATGCACATCAATTAAAAGTGGTTGAAAAGTCTAATTTAAAAGCTATTGTAAAACGTTATTATTACAAAGGGCGTTATTATTTAATTGAAGCCAATTTGGATGGTAAAACGGTGTTTTTTGAACATGATAAAGAATTAAAAAAAGGGTTGTCTATTTGTCTTTCAATAGTCAAATAACATTTAAACGTTGCTGCTCAAAAAAGTTTTAAGTATTAGTAATATACTCGTGTTACTCTTTGTTATTTTTTCAGTTCACGAGTTTGTAATTACTCACAAGTACAGATGCAGATATGTGTAAAATTAGCTCTAATTCTCTAATCATTTCAACAGTCATTTTTTTCTTTTTATTTAAGATTTCAGAAACTCCACTTTTCCCTCCAATAACTCCAACTAAATCTTTTTGTTTAAGGTTCATTTCTTCCATTCGAATCTTGATAGCCTCAATTGGATTGGGTGATTCAATAGGGTAGTATTTGTTTTCGTAATTATGAATTAATAACGATGATATTTCAGTTTCATCCCCTTGTTTAGAATTAGGGTCGGCATCAAATATTAACTCAAGTCTTTCTAGAGCTTTATTGCCAACTGTTTGTCTGCGATGTTTTATTTGTCAGGCATGTTCGAATGTATGTAAACTCTCCACTCTCCGTTTTCGTTTTTCTTTAAAATATCCAGATATTTTAGACTTATATCAATTTCTGTAGAATCTGTTTTTGGCATTAAAACTAACACTCCTGAATGTCGGTGAATGGCTATGTCATTTCTAATTATGATATCTATAGACTTCCAGTCCTTAAGTCGGACTCTATAATTGGTTAAAATATTTTTTACTCTAGATTTAATAGAATCTCTACTAGTCATGTCAATAGAATTTGGCTCAGATAAAATGAAGTCATCTGTCACAAATCTGAAATAGGATTCAGGGTCTTCGCTCTCAGAAAATTCTTTAACCCAAGTTTAAAATAAGTCCTTTATTTTCTGTTTTTCAAAACTCGTATTTTCATTTTTATCTATGTCATTGCAACTTACCAGTACGAATGCAATTACTACACCAGTTAATATAAATTTTTTCATAATTAGGTATTATATTATCCTATTCTTCATATGTGATTACCAATTGATGGCAAATTGTTATATAGTAACTTTTATTACTCGTATGCTGTAAATAGTTAGGATATAATAAGTTTTTTGCAACTATTATCCCATAAAGATAATTTTTTTAAAGCATTATGTCTTTGTCTTTCTGTTTTAAAGTAACTCAACTAAAACAACTCCTTAACAATAAACTTCTGCTCCCTAAAAATAATGACATCATTAGCTTGTTTCCCAATTAATAATTGTCCAATTGGTGTACTTGGCGAAATGGCATAAAATGTTTCGTTATTAACTATTAATTCTCCAGCACTAATAGCGATAAAATAGTTTGTGCTAGATGTGTAAACAACACTACCCAAGCCTATAATTTCAGAAGATTTTTCTATATTAACTCTAGAAAGCGTTTCTTTTACTTTAGTAATTTCTGCTAATTGGTGGCCTGCTTTTTCACGTTCAAGTTGCAACATAGCTCGACCTGTTTCATGCTTATCGCCAGCGCTACTTTTGGTTTCAGACAATAAGGATTTTTGAACGTCTTTAATGGTATTTTGAACCGTTTCTAGACGATTATCTATAAACTCTAGACATTGATTATATAATGTTTGCTTTATAGACATTATATTAAATCTGCTAATTCTTTACCAACCAAACTACCTATAGCAACACCCATACCGCCTAGTCGTACCCCACAATACACATGATTACTAATTTGCTTTACAACAGCTTCCTTTTTACTACCAACTCCCATAATACCACTCCATCTATGATCTATTTCGAAACGAGTTTCTGGAAGAATTGTAGTTTTTAAAAGGGCTTCTAGTTTGTTTTGGATTAGGTCTGTTAATCCAAACTCTACTGTTTCTTCTCCAATAAAGTCGATGTTTCGTGCTCCACCCAATAAAATTCTATCATTAATATTTCTAAAATAATAATACCCTTTATCTAAATGAAATGTGCCTTTTATGTGCAAATCTCGAATGGGTTTTGTTATTAAAACTTGGGCTCTTGCTGGTTTAACTTTTTGACCAATGAGTTGTGATGCAAAGCCATTGGTAGCAATTAGAAGCTTAGTTGTTGAAAAATCAAATTGATTCGTTTTTATTTTTACCGAACCTCCATTCTCTATAAATTCTTCTACGGCTATATTATTTAGAATTTTAATCCCTTTTAATTGCGCTTTTTGTAGCAAAACCTCCATCATTTTCCCCGTATCTAATTGACCTTCGAAAGCATTGAAAATATATTGGTTTTTAATATTTTTAAAATTGAAAACATTCTCTTTTAAACTAAATACATCTTCTTTAAAAATTGGAAATAGCATCTTATTAATTGCTTCTCTATTTTCCGTGCAACTTTCAAATAACTCGACATCCTCTTTGGTAAAGAGTTCAAAACCACCATTATTTTGATAATTTATTTCTTTATCGCCTAATGTTTGTCTTAGCAACTTTAACCCCTTGTACCGCTTCTTAACCAATTCTATTACTTCTTCTTGAGAATGCGATTGTAAATCATCTAAAATCTCGCTAAGGCTTCCAAAACAAGCAAATCCTGCATTTTTTGTGCTTGCTCCTTGTGGCAGCATTCCTTTTTCTAAAATAAGAATCTTAGCTTTTGGAAACCGTTCTTTTAAATGTAGGGCGCAATTAAGTCCAACAATACCACTACCAACTATACAGAAATTGGTTTTTGAGAGCCATGTTTTTATTTCCCAATATGAAAAGTTCATTGAGCTAAGTTAAAATTTTAAATTGAAGTTCTACACTGTGTTAAGGATAGAAATGGCATCCTTTTTTGTGCTTAACCTAAAGTTTAATGTTGAACTATTATTTGGTATATAGAAAATACTTGATAAGATACTGAAACAAGTTAAGCACAAGAAAGATATAATGGATAGCCTGACCGCGCTTTTGGGCGTGGTAACACCATAAAAAAACTCCGAAATTACTTCCGGAGTTCTTGTTTAATCTTCTGTTTGTGGTTTCATCTTGAAATCTTCCATAAATTTCGTGGTATAATTACCTGCCAAATAATCTGGATGATCCATGAGTTGTCTGTGAAAAGGAATGGTAGTTTTAATCCCTTCTATTACAAACTCATCTAAAGCACGCTTCATTTTATTTATAGCCTCTTCTCTAGTTTGCGCTGTGGTTATTAACTTGGCAATCATAGAGTCATAATTAGGTGGAATTGCATACCCTGCGTAAACATGAGTATCTAAACGAATACCATGACCTCCTGGAGCATGTAATGTATGGATAACACCTGGAGATGGTCTAAACCCATTATAAGGGTCTTCGGCATTAATACGACACTCAATAGAGTGTAATTTTGGTGTATAATGCTTTCCAGAAATTGGAACACCTGCAGCTACTAATATTTGTTCACGTATTAAATCGAAGTCTATAACCTGCTCGGTAATAGGGTGCTCTACTTGAATACGCGTATTCATTTCCATAAAATAGAAATTACGGTGCTTGTCAACTAAAAACTCGACAGTTCCAGCGCCTTCATATTTTATATATTCTGCAGCTTTTACTGCGGCTTCTCCCATTTTTTTTCGAAGCGCATCCGTCATAAATGGTGATGGTGTTTCTTCGGTTAGCTTTTGATGGCGACGTTGTACTGAGCAATCTCTTTCTGATAAATGACATGCTTTACCGCGAGAATCTCCAACTATTTGAATTTCGATATGTCTTGGCTCTTCAATAAGCTTCTCCATATACATGTCATCATTTCCAAAGGCTGCTTTAGATTCTTGTCTTGCAGAATCCCATGCATCTTTAAGATTCTCTGGTTTAAAAACGCCACGCATACCTTTGCCTCCACCTCCTGCAGAAGCTTTAAGCATTACTGGGTAACCTGTTTCTTTCGCTAATTTTTCGCACTCAGCAAAATCTTTAATAATTCCGTCACTACCTGGTACACATGGTACACCTGCCGCTTTCATGGTTTCTTTAGCATTAGCTTTGTCTCCCATTCTATCAATCATTTCTGCGGAAGCACCTATGAATTTTATTCCGTGCTCTTCGCATATTTTTGAAAACTTGGCGTTTTCTGATAGAAATCCGTATCCTGGATGAATCGCATCTGCATTAGTAATTTCTGCAGCAGATATAACGTTTGACATTTTTAAATAAGATTCGCTACTTGCAGCTGGCCCAATACAAACGGCCTCATCTGCAAACTTAACGTGTAGACTTTCTGCATCAACAGTGGAATATACAGCCACTGTTTTTATGCCCATTTCTTTACAGGTTCTTATAACACGTAGTGCTATTTCTCCCCTATTGGCTATTAATATTTTTTTAAACATAAATTCTTCAAATTTTCAATATTCAAAAAACAAATTCCAAAATCTATATACTGGAATTTGGGAATTGAAAATTGGGATTTATATTAAGATGGATCTACTAAAAATAAAGGCTGATCGAACTCTACTGGAGAAGAATCATCAACCAATACTTTAACTATCTTACCTGAAACTTCAGATTCAATTTCATTGAAAAGTTTCATAGCTTCAATAACGCATAACACATCACCTTCGCCTATAGTTTGCCCTACCTCAACAAATAAAGGTTTATCGGGAGCTGGTTTTCTGTAAAAAGTACCAATGATTGGTGACTTAATTGTAATATATTTTGAATCGTCTTGTCCGCTAGCTGCAGGCGATGCTGGTGCTGCTTCAGGTGCTGCTGCTACAGGCGCTGGTGCTGCTATTTGTGGCATCTGAGCTACGGGAGCTTGATGAAGGATTGTTGTTTCTGAATCAGATCCTGTTTTTATGGTGATTTTAATATCATCCATCTCTAATTTAACTTCACTTGCCCCAGATTTTGCGACAAACTTGATTAAGTTTTGAATCTCTTTAATATCCATAATTATGCTAATTAGTTAATGGTTAGTTAAATTAATTATATGCCCATTTTAAATAAATGGAACCCCAATTGAATCCTCCTCCAAAAGCAGCAAATATTAAATTATCGCCCTTTTTTAGTTGAGATTCATAATCACTTAAAAGTAATGGTAAAGTAGCCGATGTGGTATTACCATACTTATGTATGTTCAACATTACCTTTTCTTCTTCTAGTTCTATACGTTGTGCTGTTGCATCAATAATTCGTTTGTTTGCTTGATGAGCAACTAGCCAATTCACGTCATCTTTGGTTAAGTTATTACGTTCTAATATTTTAACTGCGGCATCTGCCATATTAAAAACAGCATTTTTAAAAACAGTTCTTCCTTCTTGAAAAGCGTATTGACCTCCTTCGTCCATGGCTTCATGTGTAATGGGAAATGAAGACCCACCGTATGTAGCTTGTAAAAACTCTCTTCCTGTACCATCACTTCTTAAATACTCATCTTGGAATCCTAAATTTTCAGTATTAGGCTCGAATAAAACAGCTCCTGCTCCATCTCCAAAAATAATACATGTTGCTCTATCCTTATAATTAATTATAGATGACATCTTATCTGCTCCAATAAGCAATACATTTTTATACCTGCCAGATTCGATATAACTAGCAGCTACAGACATACCATATAAAAAACTTGAACACGCGGCATCCATATCAAATGAAAATGCATTTGTAGCTCCAATTTCTGAAGCAGTATAGGAAGCAGTTGAGGCTGCCTTCATATCTGGTGTAGCAGTAGCCACAATAACCAATTCTATATCTTTAGGGTCAATTCCCTTTTTATTTATAAGATTTTTTGCTGCTTGAATTGCTAAGAAAGAAGTTCCCTTGCCTTCATCTTTTAGGATTCGACGCTCTTTAATTCCCGTACGAGAAGTAATCCATTCGTCGTTAGTATCAACCATCGTTTCAAGTATTTGATTGGTTAATATATATTCTGGCACATAAGCGCCTACAGCTGTAATTGCCGCTGAGATTTTACTCATAACTTATAGTTAATTTGACCAAAAAATCATAAAAATTGGGCTAGACTGCCCAAATTTTTGTGAAAACTACTAAATTTTAACGTAATAATACGCAAAATTATGCGTTTTTGTCTTTTTGAAAATTTGTTCATAAAAAAAACGCTCACATGTGAGCGTTTTGTAATATGCTTGCATAATAATTATGCTAAATTCTCTATTTCTTCAGAATTGTCAATTAATACTTGACCTCTGTAATACAACTTCCCTTCGTGCCAATGCGCTCTATGGTATAAATGAGCCTCTCCTGTTGTAGGACATGTTGCAATCTGTGGCGCAGTTGCTTTATAATGTGTTCTTCTCTTATCTCTTCTTGTTTTCGAGATTTTTCTTTTAGGATGTGCCATTTTATGTCTTTATTTATCCGTTAATAATTTTTTTAATGTATCCCATCGAGGATCTATATCTTCTTTGGTTTCTCTATTTTCTTTAAGCTTTGGGCTTAATTCTTCTAATTTTTCAAGTATGTCTGAATCCAAGGTGCCATCTTCAACACCAGGATGAATTCTCTTAATTGGTACTGCTAAAATAATCAGTTCATAAATATATTGCTGAATATTGATTTCGTAAGTACCATGTGGCACAATAAGAATATCTATATTGTCATCATTATATTGATCGCCAAACTTTACAACCAAATCAAACTCATTTTCTATGTTTTGATTATACGGTTCGTTAGTTACATCACAATTAATATTAACTGCTCCAGATACTTTAAAATGCAGTTCTAATAAAGTTGATTTTTTTATTAAAGCAACTTTTACATTAACTTCTACATTGTTAAAGTCTTCATACTCAAAATGTTCAAAGAACGATTGTTTTATCTTATACTCAAAATAATGTGTCGCTTCTTTAAGCCCTACAAATGGAATTGTAAACTCTTTCAATGCCTTCTTCATCACATCTATTTTGAGCCTGCAAATATATAAATTTTTATTTACGATACATTACTTATAAACATTTTTTTGTTTATATCTTTTAAGCCTCTATTTACCGGTTTTCTTTGCGTATATTTCTTGGTGCTTTTTTTAACGGATTTGAAGTAAGTTCCTCAAAATCAAATCTGTTTTTAAATATTTTTATTGCGGTAAAAACAGCTTCTTTAAAGGAGTTTTCGTCTGCAATTCCTTTTCCTGCAATTTCGTAAGCAGTGCCATGATCTGGAGAAGTACGAACTCTATTAAGACCTCCTGTAAAATTAACTCCTTGACCAAATGAGAGTGTTTTAAATGGGATTAAACCTTGGTCGTGATATGAAGCGATAACGGCATCAAAATTTTTATAGTTATTGGAACCAAAAAAACTGTCTGCAGCATATGGTCCGTAAACTAATTTTCCTGATTCCTGAATTTTTTTCAACGCTGGTCTCATAACATCATCATCTTCATTTCCTATAACGCCATTATCTCCAGTATGCGGATTAATACCAAGTACTGCTATTTTAGGTCTTCTAATTCTAAAATCCTTTTGAAGTGACTTATAGACAATGTCAAGTTTTCTGTCTATAAGATCTTCTGTGATGTGATGTGAAACATCTTTAACAGGAACATGGTCTGTTAACAATCCAACTCGTAAAGTATCGGTAACCATAAACATTAAGCTTTCTCCTTCTAATTGTTCTGCTAAATAATCTGTATGCCCAGGAAAATTAAACTTTTTAGATTGTATATTGTGTTTATTAATTGGGGCTGTTACAAGCACATCAATCTCTTTATTTTTAAGGGCTTTCGTGGCAAACTCTAAAGACTTTATAGCATATTCACCAATTTTAGTGTCCTCTTTGCCAAAATCTATACTAACAGGTTCTTTCCAACAATTAAGTACATTCACTTTCCCTTGAACTAATTGCTCTATAGCATTTATGCTGTTAAAATTAATTTCAGATTTAAAATGGCGCTTTAAAAAGGTCATCGTTTTTATTGAAGCAAAAATTACTGGGGTGCAAAATTCTAAGCTTCGTTGGTCTTCAAAAGTTTTTAAAACTATTTCGCCACCAATACCATTTAAATCGCCTATAGATATTCCTACAATAATATTTTCTGCTTTCTCCATTAAAAATGATAAGTTTTGTTTGTAATTTTGATGTGGCAAATTTAACCAAATAAACAGATAATAATATGTTTACCGGAATTATTGAGTCTATTGGTACTGTAACACGATTGGAATACGAATTGGAAAATCTTCATATTTCTATTAAAAGCGATATGGCTTCTGAATTGAAAATTGACCAAAGCGTAGCTCACAACGGTGTGTGCTTAACGGTTGTTTCGATTGATACGGATGAGTATACTGTTACAGCAATAAAAGAAACCTTAGATAAAACCAATTTAGGCCTTTTAAAAATTGGTGATGGTGTGAATTTAGAACGCGCCATGAAACTAGGCGACAGACTTGATGGCCATATTGTACAAGGACATGTCGATCAAGTGGCTACTTGTACAAACATAAAACCTACTGACGGTAGCTGGTTGTTTAGCTTTAGCTATGATGCTAGTCTCAATAATATAACTATTGAAAAAGGCTCCATTACAATTAACGGCACGAGTCTAACTGTAATTAATTCTGGAATAAACACATTTAGTGTTGCTATTATACCTTACACTTTTGAGCATACCAATTTCAATCAATTTGAAATAGGAACAACTGTTAATTTAGAATTTGATATGATTGGCAAGTATGTCGTTAGGTTACAGCAACTTAATAATTAACTGCTTCTCTTAGCGAATTGGTAATATTTATAGGCTCCATAAGAGATTCCTAAAAGCAAAAAAGCAATAACAAGATTATCAATAGGCAAACCTGGTGGTGGTGGTGGTGGTCCACCTCCGCAGCCTCCTGGTAAAGTACAACAGGGCGCACAAGGATTTCCATTTGGGCAACCCGAACATTGAGCGATAGACACAAATCTTACTAATACAAATAAGATTGAGGCAAATATTCTTTTATTTTGTAGCGTCATGGGGTAGCAAAAGTATAAAAAAAAGCGGTCTAACTAAAAAATCTCATCGCTTTTCATAAAAAAAACATCGACAAAAAAACATCAATTATCGACGAAATGCGATTTTATTAATGTTAATGGTCATTTTTTTATAAAACAACATTATTCAACAAAAAGATTTGTCTTGATAAAAAAGTAATCCCTCTTTTTTTACAATTACTTAACAAATATATCATTTAATTAATACATATCAATTAAATTAATATTAAGTATCCTTCTGTTTGCTATTAAAAAAGATTCTTTTTTTAGGGGAGAAAAAATAAAGCTATTTATTTAGGATAAATATAAGATATTTTTTGAGAAAATAAATCAACAATAAAAAAGCCTTGTAAACTATAAATCTACAAGGCTTTACAATTTCTATTAGTGGTCCCACCTGGGCTCGAACCAGGGACTTTCTGATTATGAGTCAGATACTCTAACCAACTGAGTTATAGGACCCGAAATTGGAGTGCAATATTAATACTTATTTTAATTGTTAGCAAGAAAAAACTATTTCTTTATCTCTTGACACAGCTCAACTAAAACACCATTAGTGGATTTTGGGTGCAAAAAAACTACCAACTTATTATCGGCTCCTTTTTTTGGTTTATCGTTTAACACAATAAAGCCTTCGTTTGTGAGTCTTTCTACTTCAGATTCAATATCACTAACCTCAAAAGCTATGTGATGTATTCCTTCTCCTTTTTTTTCTATAAATCTAGCAATTGGACTTTCCTTATTCGTGGCTTCTAGTAATTCTATTTTATTGCTGCCTACCTTAAAAAAAGAGGTCTTTACGCCTTCACTCTCAACAACCTCTGTTTTATAGTGAGGTTTGCCAAATAACTTAGAAAACAAATCATTGGAGTTTTCAATATTCTTTACAGCAATCCCAATGTGTTCTATTTTTTTCATCAATATTTTTTTTGGGTTAACAAAAATTTTATCTTTTAACTCAAATTCTTTATCAAGATATGAAAATACCGAACCAAAAGTAACATAATCCTTAAATATCCGTTATTTTTGCATCATGGAAGAAAGTCAAAGACAACGAAAAATTGCATCGGTATTACAGCGCGATTTAGCGGAAGTACTTCAAAATGCAGCAACTCAAGGTGGTATGCGAGGCATATTAATATCTGTAACCAAAGTAAAAGTTACAGTAGATTTATCTGTTTCAAAAGTTTACTTGAGTGTCTTTCCAAATGATAAAGGTGCCGAAATCCTAACAGGAATAAAGTCTAATAGCTCTCTTATTAAGCATGAGTTGGCTCAACGAACCAAACATCAATTAAGGCGCATGCCGCAATTAGAATTTTTTATTGATGATTCTCTAGAGTACATTGACAAAATTGAGCAGTCTTTAAAAGGAAAAGAAAACCCACTTATTAATCCAGACTTACTTGACAAAAGAAAAAAATCTTAGTTGAATTTTTCATTGTACATAGCGAAACGTTATTTGCAATCTAAAAGCAGTAACAATGCTATTAATTTTATTACCATTATAGCTATTGTAGGTGTTATTTTAGGTGCCGCTTCCTTATTTATCGTGTTGTCAGGTTTTGCGGGATTAAAAGATTTTACACTTCAATTTTCTACTATTATTGATCCCGATTTAAAAGCTGAAGCTGCTTCAGGAAAATCATTTTTATTAACCGAGGAAAACATTTCAAAACTCGAAAGCATTGACGAAGTTGCATTGTTTTCAAAAATTATTGAAGAACGGATTATTATAGTAGCAGACGATAAGACATATCCTAGTGCATTTATTAAAGGAGTAGATGCTAATTTTATAAAAGTGAACCCTGTTGATTCTATTATTGAACAAGGTAGTTGGTTAAGCGAGAAAACAAATCAAATAGTTGTTGGCTCTGGCATTTCAAGAAATCTGTCCTTTGGTGTTTTAGATTACGCTAAATCAATTAATATTTATGTGCCAAAACCAGGGAAAGGAGCTATAACCTCAACAAAAAAAGCTTTTAAAACTGTTGGGGCTATTAATGTTGGTGTGTTCTCGATAAACGAAAAATTAGATGATACTTATGTTTTTGCACCTATAGAATTGGCGCAACATCTTTTAGGCTACGACACCAATCAAGTGTCTGCTATAGAATTTAAACTAAAAGAAGGAGTAGATGAAGCTATAGTTAGAGAAAAGATTCACAGCATTCTCGGAGATTCAGTAATCATAAAAAATAGAGCGCAACTTAATGATGCATTATATAAAATGCTAAATACCGAAAATTTAGCTGTCTATCTTATTTTTACCCTAGTGTTAATAATTGCGTTATTTAATGTTATAGGCTCTATAATCATGATGATTTTAGATAAAAAGAAAAACCTAAATACACTTTTTAATATTGGTGTTACTACTAAAGATATTAGAAAAATATTTTTTTACCAAGGTAGTTTAATGAGTGTATTAGGTGGAATGATTGGTATTGGTGTTGGGCTTTTGCTAACTTTAAATCAAATTTATGGGCCAGAAACATTAAAAATATTTATTACGCCATCACTCCCTTATCCTGTAAAAGTGAAAATTAGTAGTTTACTGATAGTATTTGTTACGATTTCTGTACTTGGAATAATAGCTTCAAAAATAGCCTCTTCTAGAATTACCAAAAACTTGGTTAGAACAAGTTAATATAATATTCTATGTAGTAAACTGGTAGTCTGAAAACTTTTCTAAAACCTCATCAAAAGCAGCAAAAACATCTTCTGAACGATCAGAGGTTACCATTTTCATACGGTATTCTTTAAAGTGCGGAATGCCCTTAAAATAATTTGTGTAGTGGCGACGGGTTTCAAAAACACCTAAAATTTCGCCTTTCCAGTCTATTGACATTTGTAAATGGCGGCGAGCAGCCTCGACACGTGCTTCTAAAGAAATAGGTGCTAAATGTTCCCCTGTTTCAAAAAAGTGTTTTACTTGTTTAAAAAACCATGGATTACCTATACTCGCACGACCAATCATAGCGCCATCTAATCCATATTCATCGCGCATTAAAGCAGCTTTTTCAGGCGTATCTACATCGCCATTTCCAAATACAGGAATATGCATGCGCGGATTGTTTTTTACTGCTGCAATGGGTTTCCAATCGGCATCTCCTTTATACATTTGCGTACGCGTACGCCCATGTATAGCTATCGCTTTACAACCAACATCTTGCAAACGTTCTGCTACTTCAACAATTTTTATAGAATCGTGATCCCAACCTAATCGGGTTTTTACAGTAATAGGTATTTTGGTACGTTTTACCATTTCCGCAGTGAGTTTTTCCATCAAACAGATATCTTTCAAAATACCTGCGCCAGCGCCTTTACTCACTACTTTTTTTACAGGACAACCAAAGTTAATATCGATGATATCTGGTTTAGATTTTTCAACAATATCAATGGTTTGAAGCATACTATCTAGATTAGCTCCAAAAATTTGGATGCCTACGGGTCGTTCTTTTTCATAAATATCTAGCTTCATAACGCTTTTTGCAGCATTTCTAATTAAGCCCTCGCTAGAAACAAACTCAGTATATACAACATCGGCTCCTTGCTCCTTGCACAAAGCACGAAATGGAGGATCGCTTACATCTTCCATAGGTGCTAAAAGAAGTGGGAAATCAGGTAGCTGTATATTGTCTATTTTTATCAAAAAATAATTAATTTTGGTGCAAAATTACATCTTTTTTAAAGAATTGAATAATCCCTAATAATCATAAGGGTTTTAGCTTTAGAAATTATCTATATTTGCACCTTAAATCTAGGTATAGATTCATTTATGAAGCACATCAGAAATTTTTGCATTATTGCACATATAGATCACGGGAAAAGTACACTCGCAGACCGTTTATTAGATTTTACAGGCTCTGTAACCGCTAGAGAACAACAAGCACAGTTACTGGATAGCATGGATTTGGAGCGCGAACGTGGTATTACTATAAAATCTCATGCCATTCAAATGGACTATGAGCTTAATGGCGAAAAATATGTTTTAAACCTTATTGATACACCTGGACACGTAGATTTCTCTTATGAGGTTTCAAGGTCTATTGCTGCTTGCGAAGGTGCTTTATTAATTGTTGATGCCGCCCAAAGTATTCAAGCACAAACGATTTCTAATTTATATTTAGCTTTAGAAAACGACTTAGAGATTATCCCAGTTTTAAATAAAGTAGATTTACCAAGTGCCAATCCAGAAGAGGTTACTGATGATATTGTAGATTTATTAGGTTGTGACCCTGAAGAAGTGATTCATGCTAGTGGAAAAACAGGTTTTGGTGTTGATAATATTTTAGAAGCTATTATTAATCGTGTTCCAGCTCCAAAAGGTGATCCAAATGCACCATTACAGGCTTTAATTTTCGATTCGGTTTACAACACTTTTAGAGGTATTGAAACGTATTTTAGAGTATTTAATGGTGAAATTAAAAAGGGACAAAAAATAAAATTTGTAGCTACAAATAAAGAGTATTTTGCTGATGAAGTAGGTACTTTAAAACTCAATCAAGTTCCAAAACAAAGTGTTAAAGCTGGTGATGTAGGCTATTTAATTACAGGAATTAAAACCGCTAAAGAGGTAAAAGTAGGAGATACTATTACAGATTTTGAAAACCCAACCACAAATATTGTTGAAGGTTTTGAAGATGTTAAGCCTATGGTTTTTGCAGGTATTTACCCTGTTGATACTGAAGATTACGAAGAGCTTCGTAATTCTATGGAAAAATTACAATTAAATGATGCTTCCTTAGTATTTGCTCCAGAAAGTTCTGCGGCATTAGGTTTTGGTTTCCGTTGCGGGTTTTTAGGCATGCTACACATGGAAATTATCCAAGAGCGTTTAGAGCGTGAATTTGATATGACGGTGATTACAACCGTTCCCAATGTATCCTATCATGCCTACACCAATAAAAATCCAGATGAAGCTTTTATAGTAAATAACCCTTCAGATTTACCAGAACCTTCTTCAGTAAATCGTGTTGAAGAGCCTTATATTAAAGCTACTATCATTACAAAATCTGACTTTGTTGGAAACGTCATGTCGCTTTGTATTGAAAAACGCGGTATGATTATTAATCAAACCTATTTAACGCCCGAACGTGTTGAGTTAATTTTTGAGATGCCTCTAGCTGAAATTGTATTCGATTTTTATGACCGATTAAAAACAGTTTCAAAAGGCTATGCCTCTTTTGATTATCATCCAATTGGTATGAAGGTCTCTAAATTAGTGCGTTTAGATGTCTTATTGAATGCCCAACCTGTAGATGCGCTTTCGGCATTAATTCATGCTGATAATGCGCACAACATTGGTAAAAAAATGTGTGAAAAGTTAAAAGAGCTTATCCCACGTCAACAATTCGATATTCCCATTCAAGCAGCCATTGGCGCTAAAATTATTTCTAGAGAAACCGTAAAAGCATTACGTAAAGATGTTACGGCTAAATGTTACGGTGGTGATATTTCGCGTAAGCGTAAATTACTTGAAAAACAGAAAAAAGGTAAAAAACGTATGCGCCAAGTGGGTAATGTTGAAATACCTCAGCAAGCATTTATGGCGGTTTTGAAGTTGAATGATTAAAAAGCCTTCCTATTTTTTTTAAAACCATAATAGTACCTACCAGCCTTTTGCTATAAATTAGTTGCGTGATTAAAACTAAAATCGGGTTTTCTATTAAAATTATTATTGAATATTTCCTTTAAAAGCGATTACGCCTTATTTTCTTCAAAAATAAATAAGGTTAAAATTTGTTAACAATTATTTTGTATGTTTATAACATTACAAGCAAAACTTTTTACTAAACTTACACCAAACCCTTAAAACTATTAAGTTTTAGTGATTTTTAGTTTAGTAAATTGTATTTTAAAATCATGTAATTGTTATTAACAATAATTAGATTTTGAGACGGTCTTTTGATTGATTTTCAATAAAATGCCACTCAAAAAACGGTTTTTACAATTTTTTAAATTAGACTTAAAAAAGAGTGTCCTTTGTTTAAAGAATTCCTTTTTTTTGATGTGAATTTATCCATTTTTTTAACAAATTGCTTATTATTACGCATCTGTTTTAAGAATACTTAATTGTTATAAATAAAAAAATAACTACAAAACCAACTAAATGAAAGCACTTTTTTACACTAGAGAATTTCCGCCTTATGTTTATGGTGGCGCAGGAGTTCATGTTGAATATTTAGCCGAAGAATTAGCTAAATTAATGGAGATGGATGTGAGGTGTTTTGGTGATCAAGATGAAACATCGAGTAATCCAACAGTTAAAGGATATCCTTATGATAATTCAATTTTTAATGAGGCCGACGGCAAATTAAAATCGGTTTTTCAAACCTTAAGCACATGTATTCATATGAATGCAGAACCAATAGATGCCGATGTTGTTCACTGTCACACTTGGTATTCTCATTTTGCTGGTATTGTTTCAAAATTATGCTACGGAACCCCACTTGTTATAACAACACACTCTTTGGAACCTTTAAGACCTTGGAAACGTGAGCAACTAGGAAAAGGTTATGATGCCTCTTCATGGGTTGAAAAAACTGCAATTGAAATGGCAGATGCGCTTATTGCAGTTTCAGAAGAAACTAAAGAAGATGTTATTAAACATTTTAATGTTGACGAGAACAAAGTTCATGTTATTTACAACGGTATTAATCTTCAGCAATACATAACAACTTCAGAGACGTCTACTTTAGACGAGTATTATATTGACAAAACCAAACCATATGTGCTGTTTGTTGGAAGAATAACGCGCCAAAAAGGTATCATTCATTTAGTAAATGCTATTAAATATATAGACCCAGACACTCAAATTGTATTGTGTGCAGGAGCCCCAGACACGCCTGAAATTGGTATTGAAATGGAGGACGCTGTAAACGAAGTTAAAAAGACTCGCGACAATGTAATTTGGATTGATAAAATGGTTACCAAAGAAGAAATTATACAACTTTATTCTCATGCCAATGTGTTTTGCTGCCCTTCTATTTATGAGCCTTTCGGGATAATAAACATTGAAGCTATGGCGTGCGATACTGCAGTTGTTGCTAGTGCTGTTGGAGGCATTAAGGAAGTTGTTGTAGATGGCGAAACAGGTATTTTAATACCGTTAGAACAACAAAAAGAAGCGCCTTTTGAACCCATAAACCCTGATAAATTTTCAAGAGATTTAGCCGAAGGAATCAATAAAGTAATCGACAATAAAGAACTCAGGGAATCGATGGCAAAAAATGGCAGAAAACGCGTAGAAGATTATTTTGACTGGGTTGCCATTGCGAAACAAGTAGAAGAATTATATAAAACACTACTATAAAACAACAAATATTTACACTAATTAAAACTAAAAAAACATGATAAATAATAAGGTTTTAGCCATAATTTTAGGTGGCGGTCAAGGTTCTAGACTATATCCATTAACAGAGCAAAGATCTAAACCCGCAGTTCCCATAGCAGGGAAATTCAGATTAGTGGATATCCCAATTTCTAATTGTATTAATGCAGATATTAAACGCATGTTTGTTTTAACACAATTTAATTCGGCGTCCTTAAATAAACATATAAAAAACACGTATCACTTTAGTTTTTTTAGCAGTGCGTTTGTAGATGTACTTGCGGCAGAACAAACCCCACATAACAAGACCTGGTTTCAAGGAACAGCAGATGCTGTTCGCCAAAGTATGCATCATTTCTTAAGTCATGAATTTGATTATTTCTTAATCCTATCTGGTGATCAATTGTACCAAATGGATTATGACCATTTAATTAATGAACACGAAAAAAGCAAAGCCAAAATATCTATAGCCACCATCCCTGTTAATGCAAAAGACGCTACAGAATTTGGTATTTTAAAATCTGACGATAAAAATGTCATCACTTCCTTTATAGAAAAACCAGATGCTAGTTTATTGCCAGAGTGGACATCAGATGTAAGTGATGAAATGAAAAACGAAGGGCGTCACTACTTAGCATCTATGGGTATTTATGTGTTTAATAGAGATTTGTTAACAGACTTAATGAAAAACCCTGACACAAATGATTTTGGCAAAGAAATTATTCCTCAGGCTATTGACAAACATAAAACTGTAAGTTACCAATATGAAGGCTATTGGACAGATATTGGAAACATTGACTCCTTTTTCGAAGCCAATCTTGGCTTAACCAATGATATCCCAAAATTTGATTTATACGATAAGAAAAAACGCATCTACACCAGAGCGCGAATGTTGCCAACCACAAAAGTTTCTGGAACCATGTTAGAAAAAGCAGTGATTTCTGAAGGATGTATTATTAGTGCTGCAAAAATTGAACAATCTGTAATTGGTATCCGTTCAAGAATTGGAGACGAATCTACAATAATCAATACCTACATGATGGGAAGTGATTATTACGAAACCTTAGCAGAAATTGATAGCAACAAAATAGATATTCTTATGGGTATAGGAGAACGCTGCTTTATAAAGAACGCCATTATAGACAAGAACTGTCGTATTGGTGATGATGTAAGAATAAATGGCGGAAAGCATTTAGAAGATACAGAAACGGACACCTATTTAATTAAAGATGGTATTGTGGTAATCAAGAAAGACGCAACAATACCTAGAGGAACTGTTATATAAACTTTTATTTTTAAAGCATAACCAATTTAAATATGAAAGACCAAAAAAGAGTTGTTATTGATTATGTGTCGCCAAGTGTTAATTGTGGTAAATTTTTTGTAAAACGTGTAGTTAACGAAATTTTTAATGTAGAAGCTCATATTCTTGCAGATGGACACGATGTGCTTGGAGTCTCTGTTTTATTTAAGCATGAGAGTGGCAAAAGCTGGAAAGAAGTTAGAATGTCACTTGATTCAAATGATGAGTGGAAAGCTTCGTTTAAAGTTGAGACACAAGGCTTTTACAGCTATAAGGTTCAGGCATGGGTAGATTATGCACTTAATTGGAGGCATGGGCTTATTAGAAAAATTGAAGACGGGCAACATGTGTCTTCAGAGTTATTAGAAGGGGCCGAGTATGTAAAAGCTATCTCAAAAAAAGTAAGTGCTAAGAATAAAACCTATTTGGATCACTTGTATAACATTTTTAAAAATGAAACTCATTATGGTGAGTCCATAACCGAAGCCGCTTCAGAGAAACTATATCAACTTTTTTATGATAATCCAATAAAAATCCTTGACAATACATCAGCAGAATACCAGGTTTATGTAGATAGAAAACGAGCACGATTTAGTACTTGGTATGAATTCTTCCCTCGTTCTGCTTCAGAAAAAGAAGGTGTGCATGGAACGTTTAAAGATTGCGAACGTTTGCTTCCTCGAGTAAAAAATATGGGATTCGATGTTGTTTACTTACCCCCTATTCATCCAATAGGTGAAGTTAATAGAAAGGGTAAAAACAATACTACCGAAGCTAAAGAAGGAGACGTTGGCTCCACATGGGGTGTTGGGTCTAGATTTGGAGGACATAAAGATATCCACCCACAATTAGGCTCTCTTGATGATTTTAAATCCTTAATTCAAAAAGCTCAAGAAAATAACTTAGAAATTGCGATGGATTATGCGTTACAGGCCGCTCCAGACCATCCTTGGGTTAAAGATCATCCAAAATGGTTTAAATGGCGACCAGATGGTACTGTTCAATATGCAGAAAATCCACCAAAAAAATATCAGGATATTTTACCAATATATTGGGAAAGTGAAGATTATAAAGCACTTTGGAACGAGTGTTTAGATATTTTGTTATACTGGATAGATTGCGGTATTAAAGTATTTAGAGTCGATAATCCGCACACAAAACCTTTCCTATTCTGGAACTGGATTATTAAAAATGTAAAAGCCAACCATCCTGATGTTATTTTCTTAGCTGAAGCGTTTACTGCTCCAAAAGTAATGCAGCAATTAGCAAAGCAAGGTTATACACAGTCTTATACGTATTTTACATGGCGTAATTCTAAGCACGAACTAATTGAATATATTACCGAACTTACTCAAAGCGAGTTAAAAGAATATATGCAACCTAACTTCTGGCCAAACACACCAGATATAAACCCTTATCATTTACAAGGTTCTAATGAGTCCAAACATATTCAGCGTTATGCTCTTGCTGCAACATTAAGTTCCAGTATAGGAATTTATGGGCCTGTTTTTGAATATATGTTGTCAGATTCTCTGCTAGGTAAAGAAGAATACCTAAATTCTGAAAAATTTCAAATAACAAATTATGATTGGTCGCTTCAAAATAAACTTATTACTATAATCGCTAAGATTAATTATATAAGAAATCACAATGAAGCATTACAACAAACCAATAATATTAAATTTTGTCACATAGAAAACGATAACCTTTTGGCGTTTTATAAGTGGAATGATGACAGAACGAATGGAATTTTCGTCATTATTAGTTTAGATGCATACAATTCACAACAAGGAACCGTACAATTACCATTATACGAACTAGGTGTTCCTGCAGGTCACAACCTTGAAATGCATGATTTAATTACAGATAGCCGATACAATTGGCATAACGAATGGAACTTTGTAGAGTTACACCCAACATTGCCCTTTCATATTTTCAAAATTAACAAATAATAACATTTAGCATAAACTGCTAAACAATTATAAAAAAATAACTAAACTAATATGGCACAAGTAAAAGTTCACAGTTTATTTTCAGAATTCGATATTAACCTTTTTAAAGCAGGTAAACATTATCGTCTTTATGAAAAATTTGGTTCGCATTTGGTAACCGTAAATGGTATTGAAGGTACCTATTTTGCAGTTTGGGCGCCAAGCGCAAAGCAAGTTTCTGTAATTGGAGACTTTAACTATTGGATTGAAGGTGAACACCAATTAAATGTTCGTTGGGACGAAAGTGGTATTTGGGAAGGCTTTATTCCTACGGTTGGAAAAGGCGATATTTACAAATACAAAATTCAAAGCCACAATAATGATATAAAAACGGAAAAAGCAGATCCCTATGCCCGACGTGCAGAACACCCGCCAAAAACAGGCTCGATAGTTTGGGACGACACTTATAAGTGGAAAGACACAAAATGGATGAAAAAGCGTAAAGACCACAACGCCTTAGACGCTCCTTATTCTGTTTACGAAGTTCATTTAGGCTCCTGGAAAAGGCATGTAGAAGAAAATCGTTTTCTTTCGTATTTCGAACTTGCAGATGAGCTGGTTAACTATATAAAAGAAATGAACTTTACACACGTAGAGCTTATGCCAATTATGGAGTTCCCTTATGACCCATCATGGGGTTATCAAGTTACGGGTTATTTTGCTCCTTCATCAAGATTTGGTTATCCAGAAGAATTCAAATATTTAGTAGATAAATTACACCAAAACGACATTGGAATTATTTTAGATTGGGTACCATCTCACTTTCCAGAGGATGCTCATGGGCTAGGGTTTTTTGATGGTTCAAACTTATATGAACACCCAGATAAAAGAAAAGGATATCATCAAGACTGGAAAAGTTTAATTTTTAATTATGGTCGAAACGAGGTAAAATCTTTCTTAATAAGTAATGCAGCTTTCTGGATGGATCAATATCATGCAGATGGCTTACGTGTTGACGCGGTAGCGTCTATGCTTTTCTTAGATTATTCTAGAGAAGAGGGCGAGTGGGAACCAAATATTTATGGTGGTAGAGAAAATCTTGATGCCATTGCTTTTCTAAAAGAGCTTAATGAAGAAATTTATAAATCATTCCCAGACACACAAACTATTGCCGAAGAATCTACTGCTTTTACTGGAGTTTCTAAACCCGTATTTTTAGGCGGTCTAGGATTTGGTATGAAATGGATGATGGGCTGGATGCACGATACTTTAGAATACTTTAAAAAAGATCCTATTTATAGGCAATATCATCAAAACGACATCACCTTTAGTTTGGCTTATGCTTTTACGGAAAATTTCATGCTTCCGCTGTCTCATGACGAAGTTGTTTATGGCAAGAACTCTATCTTAGGAAGAATGGCTGGCGATGAGTGGCAACGTTTTGCAAACCTTCGCTTACTTTATGGTTACATGTTTACACACCCTGGTACCAACTTATTCTTTATGGGTGGTGAATTTGGACAATATAGCGAATGGGATTTCGAGGGTAGCTTAGATTGGAATTTACTAGAATATGATTCTCATAAAAGTTTCCAAAATTACTTTAAAAGTTTAAATAAATTCTATAGAGAAACACCTGCGCTTTTTGAAAAGCAATTTAGTCAAGAAGGATTCGAGTGGATTAGCTACGACGACCACCAAAATTGTGTTATCTCCTATATTAGAAAAGGAAATGACCCTAAAGACTATGTCGCAGTTGTTTGTAATTTAACACCAACGGTAAGAGAGAATTACAAAATAGGTATTCCTGTTAAAGGCAAAATAAAAGAAATTTTTAATAGTGATGCCAAAGAATTTGGGGGTAGCGGTGTTTCTAATACCAAACAAATTACGGTTAAAAAAGAATCTTGGAATGGAAAGGATTATTCTGCTGAAATAACCCTACCGCCATTAGCTGTAGCCGTATTCAAGTTTCTATAATTACATAAATTAGCGATTTTATAATTATACCATTGATTGTTTGGTTTTTACACAAACAATCAATGGTATTTTTGCATAAAATAAACTCTTTAAGCTTAATATATTTGTTATTTTCGTTAATTGATAAATTTACAAGTTTATGATATTAAATACCGAATTAGAATATAAGGGAAATCTATTTCCTTCTAAAATAATTAAGTACGAAAAAAACCTAAACGTCCTGTCTTTTAAAGCAGAAAATGGTGTTCTTTTACAGGTTACTGTAAGAAGAGATAGTATTTTAAGGTTTAGATATACTACCACTGGAATTTTTGAGAATGATTTTTCGTATGCCATAACAAAATATGCAAGTAGAGGTTATAACCATCTTGAAGTAACCGAAGATGATAATAATTATATAATAACCACCAAAAAGTTAATCTGTAAAGTTTCAAAACAAGATTTAAGAATATCCATTTTTGATGCCAAAGACAAAAGTTTAATTTGTGAAGACGAACTTGGTTTTCATTGGGAAGAAAGTTATGAATATGGTGGTGATGTTGTTAAAATGTCTAAAACGGCTCAACCAGGTGAAAGCTACTATGGTTTAGGAGACAAGCCTGTAGATAACAACTTAAAAGGGAAACGTTTTGAAAACTGGGTAACAGATTCTTATGCCTATGGTAGAGATACCGATCCTATTTATAAAACAATTCCATTTTATACTGCTTTACACAACAAAAAGGCTTACGGAATATTTTTCGATAACACTTTTAGATCGTTTTTTGATTTTTGTAGTGAACGCAGAAATATCACTAGTTTTTGGGCACACGGAGGCGAAATGAATTACTATTTCATCTATGGCCCAGAAATGTCTGATGTTGTAGCAAATTATACAGATTTAACAGGCAAGCCACATGCAATGCCAGCTCTTTGGGCATTAGGTTACCACCAATGTAAATGGAGTTATTATCCAGAATCAAACGTTAAAGAAGTCGCTGCTAAATTTAGAGAATTGCAAATTCCATGCGATGCTATTTATTTAGATATTGATTACATGGAAGGCTTTAGGTGTTTTACATGGAGTAATGAGTATTTCCCTAATCCGAAAAGAATGGTGAAGGAGCTTGCTGACGATGGATTTAAAACTATTGTTATTATTGATCCAGGAATTAAAATAGACATGGAGTATTCTGTGTTTAAAGAAGGACTAGATAAAGATTATTTCTGTAAACGAGCAGATGGACCATATATGAAAGGCAAGGTTTGGCCTGGGGAATGTTATTTTCCAGATTTTACAAACCCAGAAGTAAGAGATTGGTGGTCTAATTTATTTAAGGAACTTATTGAAGATATAGGAGTTAAAGGCGTATGGAATGATATGAACGAGCCAGCAGTAATGGACGTTCCAGGGAAAACATTCCCTAACGATGTAAGACACGATTACGACGGAAACCCTTGTAGTCATAGAAAAGCACATAACATTTATGGCATGCAAATGGCTCGTGCTACATACCAAGGGTTAAAGAAATTCTCGTACCCAAAACGTCCTTTTGTAATTACAAGAGCTGCTTATTCTGGAACGCAACGTTATACCTCTAGCTGGACAGGAGATAATGTAGCTACATGGGATCATTTAAACATTGCAAACTTACAAGCACAACGTATGTGCATGTCTGGGTTCTCTTTTATTGGGTCTGATATTGGTGGATTTGCTGAACAGCCTAATGGCGAATTATACGCACGCTGGATTCAATTAGGTATTTTCCATCCATTTTGTAGAACACACTCTTCTGGAGATCATGGAGACCAAGAACCTTGGGCATTTGGAAAAACCATTACAGATGTAGTAAGAAAGTTTATTGAAATAAGGTATCAATTATTACCTTACTTATACACAGCTTTCTGGCGATATGCAGAAGAAGGTATTCCAATCTTAAAATCATTAGTGCTTTACGATCAGGCAGACCCTCAAACGCATTACAGAAATGATGAGTTTATTTTTGGTGAAAAAATATTAGCTTGCCCAATAACAGGGCCAAACCAAAAAGGAAGGCGCATGTATATTCCTCTTGGGAAATGGTATAACTTCTGGACTGATGAATTGGTTGAAGGCGGAACAGAACAATGGGTAGAGGCAGATTTAGATAGTATGCCAATTTTTGTAAAAGAAGGCGCTATTATTCCTAAATATCCAATCCAACAATATGTTGGCGAAAAAATTATTGACGAGTTGTTACTTGATGTGTTCTATAAACAAGGCAAAGAAACATCGATGGTTTATGAAGATGCTACTGACGGTTACGACTATATCAAAGGGCGTTATAGTTTAAGAAACTTTAAACTACACGGTAAAAAAGATGAGCTTATTATCCAGCAACATAAATCTGGAAAGTTTGAAACTACTTATAAAACGTTCAAATTGAATTTACACGGATTGCCTTTTAAAATTTCTAAAGTGCAAATCGATAATGAAGAAATTGCTTTTAAAGACATAAAACTTAATGGCGACAATACACTGGTTCTTACTAAAGAATTTTCAGAACTTCATATTATTGGTTAAGACAATTTGCTTTTAATATTTTAAGGCCTCGTTTTTATAAAGCGAGGCTTTTTTATTGCAAAAAACTTTTTCTATATTGTATTTATAACCAACATAATAAAACTCTAATGGTACATCAAGAACTTCAAAACTCAGACTATAGAATCAGAAAACTAGTGGGTGTTTTAGGCTTGTGTCTTCCCTTCATATTATTTATTGCCAAAGGCGAAGTTTTAGCTTCTATAAGCCATTATTACTACAGTACGCTTTCGTCTTTGTTTTTTATAATTATTTTATCGGCATTTGGTTTATTCCTGTTGTCTTATAAAGGATATAAAAAAGACGCAACTACCGAAGTAATAAGTGATGATTTCATTACTAACATAGGTGGTTTAGCCGCACTTGTAGTTGTATTTATACCAACCAGGTGTATGGATAGTACAAGTATTGCAATAGATTTGATATGCAAAAGCGGAAATTATCCGTTATTTGGGCATAATTCTATGTGTAAAAGTGGAATTCACCTTGGTGCTGCCGGCGTTTTTGTTCTTGCAATGGGTTGGATGTCAAGATATAAATTCACCAGAAATCCAGATGACTCAAATAATAAACTATATCGTATCTGTGGCACTATAGTTTTTCTTTCTGTGGGAATAATAATTTCTTTAATTGGTCTTGAAAAACTTGGAGTAGAACTAAGTGGCTGGTTTTTTAGGCATTATGTTTACATTTTTGAAACATTTGCTGTTATAGCCTTTGGGGTTTCGTGGATAATAAAAGGAAAAGCTATTGCTGACATAAAACAGCTTATACAGAAACTTATCTAAACCTATTGGCTTATTGTTCATCAAAAAGTTTTCCTAAGTAAACCAATTGAAAACCTTCCTCAATAGTTTCAACATCTAAATTATACGAGGAAATTATATGTAATTCGCCTTCCGTGTCTTTTATAAATAGAGGGATAATATCCTTATCCTTATTAGTTATTTCAATTAACCTTAGGTAATGCTCCTTGTCTTCTAGGGTTATTTCATTTATCGAAGGATATTTTTCTGTTAACTCCAGCAATGTATTATAATCATCTGTATGCGAAAACAAACCTTCCTTTGGATTATTGTTATCGTCTTCCATCTCTTTAGCACTCACTAATCTAAAAGCGCCGTTTTCACCAAATTGCTCACTAAACTTATTTATAGCATATTTATTAATATCTGGATTTCCTGTTAACGCCATTAAATATCCTACATCGTTCAATTCTATATTATCTGTAAGCGTTTCAGAATATATATTGGTGCTTATAGCTTCTAAACCTAGCTCTTTAGCAGCTTCAATATTAGACTCATTACTGTCTATAAGTACCACGTGCCTGTTATTGGTAACCAAGTAATGCCCTAACAATCGAGATACTTTTGAAGCTCCAATAATTAAAATGCCTTCAGATTTTTTAAGAAACACACCAACCCATTTCGCAAACAAACGAGCCGTTGTTGCATTAAGCAAAACGGTTCCTAATACAATTGTAAAAACTAGAGGTGTAATATATTCTGCACCTTCTACCCCTTGTTTAATTAGTTTACTTCCAAAAAGAGATGCGATACCTGCAGCAACAATTCCTCGTGGTCCAACCCAACTTATAAAAAGCTTTTCATTAAACTTTAGTTTTGATCCAGATGTGCTTAAAAAAACACCTAATGGCCTAATAACAAAAACAATAATAGCAAATATAATAGCCGTTTTCCAAGTATATAATAGTAGCAAATCTTCAATATTAATATTGGCTGCTAATAAAATAAAAAGAATAGAAATTAGTAGCACGCTCAAAGATTCCTTAAAATATAGAAGTTCTTTTATATTTTCCAATTTACTATTTCCTAAAACCATACCCATAACCACAACCGCCAATAGTCCAGATTCATGCGCAAAAATTTCAGATTCAACAAAAACTAATAATACCGTTGACAACGATACAACATTTAATAAATAATGAGGAATTAATTTTTTATTAACTGCAAATGCTAAACCATGAGCAAATGTAAAACCAAAGGTGGTTCCAAATAAAATAATTTTACCAAACTCCATTAAGGCTGTTTTGGTGAAGCCACTATCACCTTCAACACTAATAAATTCAAATACTAAAACAGCTACCAAAGCACCTATTGGATCTATTAATATCCCTTCCCACTTTAAAACGGTTGAAATATCTTTTTTAAGTGGAATGTTTCTTAGAATAGGCGTAATAACCGTTGGTCCTGTTACAATTATTAATCCCGAAAACAAAAAAGATAACTCCCAGCTTAAGTTAAATATAAAATGCGCAACCAAACCTGCACCAAAAAATGTAATTGCAGAGCCTAGTGTAATTAATTTTGTAATTACAGGTCCCACAGTTTTTATTTCTGATCGTTTTAATGTTAGCCCTCCTTCAAAAAGGATAATACTAATTGCTAATGAAACAAAATAATATAAGCCTTCGCCAGGGAACAATCCTTTTTCACCATTCCAAATGGGTTCAATCCATTTTGTACCATCTTCAGATAAAAATTCAGCCGCTACCGGCCCTACTAATAACCCTATTAATATTAAAGGTAAAATAGCAGGGATTTTCAATTTCCAAGCTACCCATTGTGCTAATATTCCTAAAATAATGATGCCCGATAACTCTAACATAAGCTGTTTTTATTTTTAAAAGACCAATTTACGCAAAACAGATGATTCCATGTTTTTAAAAAATGCTATCTTTCAACTTTTCCAACAAAAGAATATAGTGTGTCTTTAAAACCATTTAATAGTATCGGGATTGGGATTGCGTTTTCACCAAATCTAAAAGCAAACCTTTATGAAGCAGCAAGACTATCGGTATTTTTCCAATCGAAACTATTTCTAATACATGTTGGTGCGTCTTCCGAAGATAAAATAAAAGCATTAAAGGTTATACTTAACACGTTTAAGCAAGATAATTTAGATTACGAAGTTGTTTTTAAAACTGGTGATCCTGTTGATGTTATTTTATCAACATCCGAAGAAAAAAAAATTGATTTATTGATTTTAGGTGCCGTACAAAGAGAGCGCTTATTAAGATACTATGTAGGTTCTATTGCTCGAAAAATTACACGTCGTGCTAATTGCTCGATATTACTTCTTATTAAACCTTCTGTAGACCGAATAGCTTGTCAACATATTGTTGTAAACGGTTTAAAAGATCCTAAAACCGAACAAACCATAAAAGCTGCTTTTTATGTTGCCAATAAATTGAATTCTGAAAAAATTACCATTGTTGAAGAGATTAAGGAGGAACAAATTTCTGTAAAGGTCGAAGATGATAAATCTTTAAGGCGGGCTAATATTATAAAAGAACGTATAAAGCTACGAGAAAATTCAAGAATAAAGGAAATTATTAGTCATATCCCAGAAGAGTTCACAAATAAAAAAACCATAAAATTACAACCTATTTTTGGCAAAAAAGGGTATTCTATTGGTCATTATGCTCAAATAACTCGTGCAGATTTATTGGTAATGAATGCACCGTCAAAAATGACATTTTGGGATAGACTATTTCCACATGATATAGAGCATATTTTAACCGAATTACCAACCGACGTACTAATTCTTCAATGAGTCCAAGAAAAAACAACATAAAAGACTTTTTTAAGTCCTTGCCTAAAAATATGTTTTCTGGTTTTGTGGTGAGCCTTATTGCTTTGCCTTTGGGTTTAGGCCTTGCTATGGCTAGTGACGCCCCACCTATTTCTGGTGTTATTGCTGCTATTGTTGGTGGTATTGTTGTTTCTATATTAGGTGGTAGCCATGTTACAATTTCTGGCCCTGGTAACGGTCTTGTTGGCGTATTACTTGTTGCTATTACCACTTTAGGGTTAGAAACTGCTTACGTAGCTATTATCTGTTCTGGTGTTTTACTTTTATTATTAGGTTTTTTTAGAATGGGGGCTTTAGCAGACTTTTTCCCTTCTTCAGCAATTCAAGGCATGTTAGCGGCTATTGGCTTAATTATTCTCGGCAAACAATTTCATATTATGTTAGCGCATAAAATAAATAGAGAGGACACAGTAGATTATCTTTTAGAAATTCCATACACCATAAACGACGCGATTCATTATGGAAATAAAAGTCTTATATATGCTGCATTAGCTGGTGTTTTGAGTTTAACTATTATGATGTTTTATTCTAAAATTAGAAACAAATATCTACAACTTATTCCTGCACCCATGTGGATAGTAATACTTTCTATTGGATTTAGTTACTATTTCGAATTAGGGCTTCACGAACCTAACCCTATATCGCAAGAATATATGATTTCTGGTATTCCAAATATTCAAGAAATTATTGCAGATATACCTAGTCCAGATTTTAGTGGCATTTTAAGTTTATCTTTTTTAGGAAGCGTTCTGGCTCTCACATTAATATCTAGTATTGAGTCACTACTTAGTATTAAGGCGGTTGATAAGTTAGACCCCGAAAAAAGACGTTCTAATGTAAATAAAGATCTAAAAGCTCTGGGCGTCGCAACTATAGGTAGCGGGTTTTTAGGTGGCTTAAACGTGGTAACGGTTATTGCACGTAGTTCGGTAAACGTTAATAATGGTGCAAGCAACCGTTCTTCCAATTTTTTTCATGCTCTGTTTTTAGTAATATTTATAATCTTTTTTAGCACACAGTTAACTAGAATTCCGCTTCCTGCTTTAATGGCAATTTTAGTTTATACTGGTTACAAACTAGCATCACCTAAAGTTGTTACAAAAATGTTTTCTATAGGAAAAGAACAGCTTATCATATTCTTTGCAACCCTTATTGTTACCTTAAAAATTGGCTTAATTACAGGTATTGTTGCTGGCGTTATAACAACACTTATTATTCACATTGTTTTAAATAAAAGCGCAGGATTATTTTTAAGAAATGTATTAAAGCCAAATGTACTTATGTTTAAAGAAGAAGCGGGCGGCAACTTCTATGTAAGTGTTAAACACTTTTGTAGTTTTCTAAACTATTTTAGATTAAAAAAACATTTAGATGCTGTTCCAGAAAATGAGGATGTCATCGTTGATTTTTCAATGTGTGAGTTTGTGGACGATACCATCATGGAAAATATTAATAACTATCAGGAGTTATTTGCAAAACGTGGTGGTCATTTCGATGTTATTGGTTTAGACTTACACGATACCGATTCTAAACATCCTTTCGCGTCCAGACGTCTGCTACCAGTACCTAAGATTATAAAAAACAGTCTTACAAGACGCCAAACAAGTATGGAGGTTTTAGCAAAAGACTATGATCTAAATTATCGAGCCGAAAAGAAAAAAGAAGTGTCTTTTTTAAATAATTTTTTCTTTTTTAGAACCAAACAAATCAATCATATATACAACGAATTATCACATAACGATAAAGCGATAAAGCTATTTGATATTGAATTTTCTGAAGGTGAATTTATTGCGAAAGAAGTTGTGCGAACAACTATGCTTTATATTGATTTAAAACAGAGCATTCCAGAATTCACCTTAGACAGAGAAGGCTTTTTAGAAAAAGTTTCTGCATTTGCTGGCTTTAAAGATATCCCCATTGAAAATCATGAAGATTTTTCTAAACGTTTTTATCTATTAGGTGAAAATGTAGCAGAAATCGGTGCTTTTTTTAATGATGATGTTACCCACTTTTTTGAAAGTAATCCTTATTTCCATGTTGAATCTAATGGTGACGCATTATTAATTTTTGGAAAAGAACGTTTAGCAAGTGTTAAGGAAATAAAGGCATTATTCGATTTCGGTAAGCGACTTAAAGATGTTATTGCTACAACATAACTTTTTATTATAAGATAAAGTTACAAATACTACTCTTAATATATTCTTAACAATTCGTAGTGTTTTAAAGAGATTTCTTAATTTGCAATCCCTATGAATTTATACCCAATTAATGCAGGCAATTTTAAGCTAGATGGTGGTGCCATGTTTGGCGTTGTACCAAAATCTTTATGGCAAAGAACGAATCCAGCAGACGCAAATAATATGATTGATATTGCAGCGCGCTGCTTGCTTATTGAAGATGGTAACCGCCTTATCCTGATTGATACAGGAATGGGAAATAAACAATCCGAAAAATTTTACGGCTATTATCACTTATGGGGAAACGATTCTATAAATAACTCATTAAAACTATATGGGTTTCATCCTGACGATATTACCGATGTGTTTATGACGCACCTGCATTTCGATCATTGTGGTGGAAGCATAAAGTGGAATAAAGACAGAACAGGCTCCGAATCAGCTTTTAAAAACGCAAACTTTTGGAGTAATAAAAATCACTGGCAATGGGCAACACAACCCAATAAAAGAGAAAAGGCGTCCTTTTTAAAAGAAAATATACTACCTATGAAAGAAACTGGGCGATTAAAATTCACCAAAATCCCTGAGAATGATTTATTAAGAAATTCCGAATTAGGTTTTGATATCTTTTTCGCCGATGGCCATACCGAAAAGCAAATGATTCCGCTAATTGAATACAAGGGAAAAACTATTGCTTTCATGGCAGATTTGCTGCCAACCGTTGGGCATTTACCGCTACCATTTGTTATGGGTTACGATACGCGTCCTTTGCTTACCTTAAATGAAAAAGAAAAGTTTCTAAATTTAGCCGCAGACAAAAATTATTATCTATTCCTAGAACACGATGCGCATAATGAAGTTATAACTGTGACTCATACCGAAAAAGGGGTCAGATTAAAAGACACATACACTACAAAAGACATATTTATTTAAATTTTAAAAATGAAAACAATAAAATTTTTACCCTTATTAGCCCTTGCTGCTATTTTAGTCTCAAGCTGCGGAAGTACAGCAGATATTTTAGCAACTCCAGTAGAAAATATTGATACACTTCCTTTAAAAGTTTCTGAGCTTACAGAAACCGAAAAACAGAAATGGGGACATTTAGACCTTGTGCGAGATACTATTCCTGGTATGAGTGTCGATAAAGCGTATTCTGAAATTATAAAAAACAAAAAAGGAAAAACAGTTATTGTTGCTGTAATTGATTCAGGTATTGATATCGATCATGAAGATTTAGATGATGTTATTTGGACAAACACCGACGAAGTTCCTAATAACGGAAAAGACGATGACAATAACGGATATGTTGACGATGTACATGGATGGAATTTTGTTGGTGATGGCTATAACGAGCAACTGGAATATGTGCGTATTATTGCAAGTGGAGACACAAGTAATCCGAGATTCCAAGAAGCAAAAGCAGAACTGGAAACAGAGCGTCAAAAGTATCTTGAACTTAAAACTAATTACGATCAGTTTTTACTGCAATTATCAAGCGCCGACGAGACCATCTCAAAGCATTTAGGTAAAAAAGACTACACCAAAGCAGAAGTTAATGCTATTAAAACAGAAGACAAAGGGCTACAACAATCTAAGTCCATAATTCAATATGTTTACAGTTTAGACGCTGGTTCTGTAAGTGAATTTAAACAACAACTTAAAGATGGAGTAGAACAATTTAATGACCGTCTAAACTATTATTTAAATGTTAATCATAAAGGGCGTTTAACAGGTGACAATCCAGACGATTATAATGATCGTCCTTATGGTGATGGTAATGTGAAACCTAAGAAAAAAGATGAAAGCCATGGTACACATGTCGCAGGTATTATTGCAGCAGAACGCAAAAATAATAAAGGGGTTAAAGGTGTTGCTAACAATGTGAAAATTATGTCTATTCGAAGCACGCCTCGAGGAGACGAATATGACAAAGATGTGGCTTTAGCTATTCGATATGCTGTTGATAATGGAGCTAAAATTATCAATGCTAGTTTTGGGAAAAGTTACTCACCACATAGCGATTGGGTTCGAGATGCTATTAAATATGCAAGCGATAAAGATGTACTTTTTGTTCATGCAGCAGGTAATGATAGTAATAATATAGATGTGAAGCCTAATTTTCCAGATGATAATGTAAACGGAGTTGAAATTTCAAACACCTATATTAGAGTAGGCGCATTAGCACCAAAATATGGTACAAACATGGTCGCTAATTTCTCTAATTATGGAAAACAGAATGTAGATGTTTTTGCGCCAGGAGGAGAAATTTATTCAACAATGCCAGAAAATGAATATGAATTCCAAGGAGGAACATCTATGGCGGCTCCAGCCGTTGCGGGTGTGGCTGCATTAATAAGATCATATTACCCTAGCTTAAGTGCTGCACAGGTGAAAAAAATATTAATGGATTCTGGTCTTGAGGTAAAAACCAAAGTTATTGTAGGTGGCGACACATCAAACATTAAACCTTTCTCCGAATTAACACGTTCGGGTAAAATGGTTAACGCCTATAATGCTCTTGTTATGGCACAAAAACTTTCTAAATAAATTTATGAAACGTCTTATTCTATTTTTAATAGGGTTTACAAGCGTTATTAATTCCTGTATAACTCAAAACGAATCTGTTTCTAGTCAGACTCATTATAATAATGTTATAAAACCTGGATACTGGCAACAGCATGTTGATTATAAAATGGAGATTGATATGGATGTTAACACCTATCAATACAAAGGAAAACAAACGTTGGTGTATACAAATAATTCACCCGATGTTTTAAACAAGGTTTTCTATCATTTATATTTAAACGCTTTCCAACCAGGTAGCGAAATGGATACTAGAGCGCAAAATATTCCTGATTCAGACGCCAGAATTGGTGATAGAATTGGCAAGTTACAACCCAACGAAATTGGGTATATTCGTGTAAATTCTTTAAAGCAAAATGGCGTTGTTCTTAAACATGAAACGGTTGGAACTGTTCTAGAAGTTGAACTCGCTAAACCCATTCAGCCAGGAGAAAAAGTAACTTTTAATATGGGTTTTGAGGCGCAAGTACCTGTTCAAATTCGTCGTTCTGGAAGAAATAACAAAGAAGGCGTGGCATTATCTATGGCACAATGGTATCCAAAATTAGCAGAATATGATTTTGAAGGTTGGCATGCAGACC
Source organism: uncultured Algibacter sp. (assembly GCF_947487605.1). Lineage (GTDB taxonomy): Bacteria > Bacteroidota > Bacteroidia > Flavobacteriales > Flavobacteriaceae > Algibacter_D. Next base: position 233,555 of record NZ_CANKXK010000002.1, on the reverse strand, counting down.
CCTATATAGGACGTGAATTTCATGGTGTTTGGGGCGATTTTGATGTAAAACTAACCATTGATAAAACCTACGTAGTTGGTGGTACAGGCTATTTACAAAACCCAAACGAAATAGGTCATGGTTATGAAACAGGAGAAGTAAATCGTCCTTCTGGAGATAAACTAACATGGCATTTTGTAGCGCCTAACGTACACGATTTTACATGGGCTGCAGACCCAGATTATATTCATGATTCTGCACAAGTTCCAGATGGCCCGTTACTTCACTTTTTATATAAAAGTACTATGCCTCAGGAAAAGTTAGAAAACTGGAAAAACTTACAACCTAAAGCGGTAGAATTAATGCAGTTTTATAGTGAGCATGTTGGTATGTATCCTTACAAACAATACTCTGTCATTCAAGGTGGTGATGGCGGTATGGAATACGGTATGTGTACACTTATTTTAGGTGAAGGTAATTTTGAAGGATTATTTGGAGTTACAGCTCATGAAATGGGGCACTCATGGTTTCAATTCGTATTAGCCACTAACGAAGCAAGACATTCTTGGATGGACGAAGGTTTTACAGAATATATTGGGACACTTGCTGAAAGTCATATTTTCAATAGAGATTTTGAAGAGCTTTCAAAACGTGTATTTGGGATTTATACCTATTTAGCTAAATCAGGAAAAGAGCAGCCACAAACTACTCATTCCGATAGATATAATTTTAATCAGGCCTATTCTATTTCAGCATACTACAAAGGTTATGTGTTTTTAAAACAATTGGCTTATGTGATTGGTCAAGAAAATCAAGAAAAAGCAATTAAACAGTATTTTACAGATTTTTCATTTAAACACCCAAGACCTATTGATTTTATCCGTACAGCAGAAAAAGTTTCAGGCTTAGAACTAGATTGGTATTTAATTGATTGGACACAAACCACAAATACTATTGATTATGGCGTAAAAACTGTTGAAGACAAATCTGTTACTTTAGAGCGTTTGGGGTTAATGCCAATGCCAATAGATTTAAAAGTAACTTATACAGATGATTCTACTGAAAATTTTTATATCCCATTACAAATAATGCGTGGAGAAAAACCAACCACAGCAACCCTAATTAAAGATTGGGCGTGGGCATACCCAACCTATACTTTTGAAACTTCAAAAGCGGTTAAATCTGTTGAAATTGACCCTAATCATTTAATGGCGGATGTTAATAGAGAAAATAATAAAAAGTAGACTTAATCATTTATATATAAAACCATTTAAGCCAATTACTTAATACCAAGATTCCTCTTTATACATCCTAGTTTTAGCAACTCGTTCTCGATTATACAAATTCATATGTGTTTTAGTTACTTGTCTGTTTCGGTAGCCTAATGCATGAAATATGGGTTTCGCAAAAAACTTTGCCACCTTCAAATTAACTTTTAAAACACCTTCTCTTTTATTTTGCCAAGAAATACCTGGAAACAACACTAGTAAGTTGTCAATTTTTATGCGTCTTAAAAAAATAGACATTTTTAAGTAAAATGGTTTTATATCTCTAATAATGAAAAAGCCTTCGGCTCCCTTTTTTTGATATAGTGGCATAAAAATACGCGCATCGTGTTTTGAATAGATATCCTCTTTATTGTTTCTGGCTATTTTAGCCCCTTTATTAATTTTTTGAAAGCTTTTAAAGCCTTCATACATTTTAAAAGAGTCTTTTTTGTTTATGCTGTGCAAGTGTGTGATTTCAAAAAAACGATTTAACGATTTACTTTCCTCTTTTAATTGATTATAATACTCAAGATTGTATGCTTCTGCTTTATTTATTGCGCCTGTGTAATGCAATACTAAATTAATAAACGCTAAGTTGTTTTCTATAGAACGAACATCGACATGCTGGCCAGACTCAAAACCCAACGAGAGATAGCCTAATGTATTGATGTAACTTAAAAGGGGCCCATTCAAATATTCTTCTATTCCTAAAACAATAGGTACTGGAAATAATTTAGAAAACTTACGATTTATTAAAGCATCGTTAATAGTTATAAATGGCAGTGTTTTACTTGAAGTTGTATGCAGGTCGAAAAAATAAAATGGTCCAGATTTAATTTTTAAAATACGCTCTAAAAAATAGAGCAGTTTTAAAAGCTCTTTTTCTTCGTTATTTAAAGTGTTTTTGTTTTTAATGGTGTTTATATTATCTCTAGTCCATAGCCTATTCAAGTCTTGATTAATGTATCTCTGGTTTTTTTCTAAAGCCTTCAAATTACCAGAAATAGCATAAATAGAACCGTTTAATTCATCTGGTTTTATGTTTTTTAAAACCTCTTGTAATGCAATAACACCTGCTTTTTCATTGCCATGAATACCTCCAAAAAAAACCAAGGTTGGCCCTTTTTCTTCACCATGAATTTCTTTGATAATTCTTTTCACAGAAGCTTCTTCTTTCTTCGTTTGTGTATAATTTATATTCACCTAATTATTATAAATCGTTATTGGTTATAAGCCCTATTAATTTATTATGTTTTGTTACTGGAAGAAAATTAATGTCGTAGTTTTTCATAAGTTGTTTTGCTTCACTTACAGAACAGTCTTCTTTAATGATTACTAAGTCTTGCTTCATAATTCTACCAACAGACATGTCGTGTTTACTTTTTTGATCTAAAAGTGGTTTCACATCACTCCAAGACAATACGCCAATAATTTCTTTTTCCTGATTAATAACAGGTAAATGATGAATCTCTTTCCATTGCATCATATTTAATACCAGTTCAACACTATCGTCTTTATCGACTGAAAAAATATCGGTATTCATAATATGTTTTACAATACGATCTTTTTCAGAAGGTAAATCCTCTCTTTCGTCAAGCACACGCCAAGTTGAAACAGGGTAACCTCTTTCTTGTTTTTCGTGTAACTTAGAGGTAAGTATTTGCATAGCCTCGTAACGCTTATGGGATTTCTTTAAATGACGATAACTTCTAATTAACCATTCCGAACCATTTAAACCCCTAACACGGTCTTTTATAATTTTTAAGTAATACTCGGCATCTTTTGGAGAAACACCCATGCTGTATAACCCTTTATATGCCATAGGTAATAACTCATCTAAAATTAAATTATGACTTGACACGTATTTGCCATCCCAATAAAATTGGGTCGCCATTCCATAACGCGCAGCATTAAAGAAATTAGACTTAGTGTCTTTAAAATCCCATGTTTTATGAATGTTGTTATAGCGTTTTGGTTTTCCTTGCATAATTCCAACCCAAAACACCATGTTTGCAACTTCATCGGCTGTTGTTGGTCCAGCTGGAATATATCTATTTTCAATACGTAAATGTGGCTTGTTTTTAGAAACACCGTAGCACACACGATTCCAAGGATACACCGTTCCGTTATGAAGACCCAGAGCTCTAAGTTTTGGCATTTCTCCTTTGTCAATCATATCCACGCTATTCTTTGTAAACTCTGTGGTTAAAAAACTTCGAAATCTTGAAATATTATCCTTAAATATATCTGTAACGCTTCCTGTTTGCCATTTATTTCCAAAACTTACACGCGATTGATTTTCGTTTAAAACAAATGAGTTTGTTCTCGTATCTATACTCTGCGTAAACAAGGCTATTCTTGTTTCGTTCCAAAGCTCTTTACCAAACAACATAGGTGAATTTGTACAAGCACTCAAAACAGGTCCTGAAATTGCTTGCGCCCAATTATATGTATCTGTGAAATTTTTAGGGTTAACTTGTAAATGCATTTGAAAACTAGTATTGCAGCCTTCAAGCATCACAGAATCATGTAAAAAATTAATTTCATCGACCCCTTTTATATGAATATTAAAATCTTCTTTTCTAGTTCCTTTTATGGCTTCATTTAATACTTCGTAACGTTTTATTGGTGTCATTTTATCTAAACTAACACTGTCTAAAGTTAATGACGGTAAAATTCCTGCTAATACAATTTTTGTGTCTTCTTTTTCAGCTGCTGTTTTAGCTTTTTTAATCAACAAATTTAACTGCTTATGTAGTTTGCTAAAGCAATCCCCTTCAAGTTTTAGTGGGTCTAAATTTGCTTCTAAATTATAGTTTCCTATCTCGGTAGTAAAATGGTCATCATTAATGTTTTCTAATATTTTTAGCGCGTTATTATGAGGTAAAAATGTATTATCAACAAGGCAAAACTCCTGTTCTGCTCCTATTCTTATTGGGGCTTCTTCAATCATACCTTTATTAATCATAATATCAAGTGCCTTAATATCATTTAATAAATGATGAATGTAATTTGCTCGATCTTTCTTTTTTGAAAGCTTGGTTACATTTAATTCTCCCATGACGCCTTATTTTTTAGGTGTTTTTAGGATATGAAATTACTCTATTGCAGCTTTATAAATTATGATTTTTATCATACCAACAAGAAGCCTCAATGTTGTTAATTCTTATTGCTACTTTTGTAACTGCATGAAAACATTGTCTAAAACATATTCTAAAAAAGAAAAGTTAAAAAGCAAAAAGCTTATCGATGCGTTATTTACTCATGGACAATCTGTTTCTACTTTCCCGCTTCGTTTAGTTTACTTACCAACAGATTTTAAGGAAGATATAATTGCTAAAACTAGCGTTTCGGTAAGTAAACGAAACTTTAAAAGTGCTGTTGATAGAAATCGTATAAAACGTTTATTAAGAGAGGCTTATCGCTTAAATAAATCAGTGTATTTTAACAACATTACAACACAATATGCGTTTATGATTTTGTACATTGGCAAAGACAAACCTTCTTTTGTTGAGGTTGAAACTAAAATGAATACGTTGTTTGAAAAGTTTTTAAATAAAACTTCCAAATCATAATACTTATAGCTTATGAAATTACTACTTAAGAAAAGAATTATAGTTCCTGTATTTGCTGGAATTATATTTTTAAGCACAACCGCATTCAAGAACGATTTTTTTGAAATCGCAAAACAAATAGAAATTTTTACCACCTTGTTTAAAGAACTCAACATGAATTATGTTGATGAAACAAATCCTGGTGATTTAATGGATCATGCTATTAAAAGTATGCTTGATGGTTTAGATCCGTATACACGATTTATGAATGAACAGGATGTGGAAGCTGCAAGAATTAATAATACTGGTGATTATACTGGGATTGGAGCTAAAGTAAGAACATTTAAAGATAAGTTAGTTATTGTTGAACCATACAAAGGATATCCTGCCGATGAAGCTGGTTTAAAAGCAGGAGACGAGATTGTTAAGGTTGGTGATGTTGTTGTAGAAACCTATAAAGACGAAGCTGGTAATTTGCTTCAAGGTACTCCTGGATCGTCAATAAACGTGACCTTTAACAGACAAGGTAAACAACAAACTGCCACTATTAAACGAGCCGAGGTAGAAATTAAAGCAGTGCCTCATTTCTCTTTAGTTAACGAAAAAACTGGTTACATTGTTTTAAGTCGCTTTAACAGAAAAGCATCTTCTGAAACTAGTTACGCACTTCGTGATTTAAAAGCTCAAGGCGCAGAACGTATTATATTAGATTTAAGAGGAAACCCTGGTGGTTTATTAAATGAAGCAGTAAACATTGTAAACCTTTTTGTTCCAAAAGGCCAGTTGGTAGTAACCACAAAATCTAAGGTAAAAAAATATAATAGAACCTATTACACAAAAAACAACCCTATTGATACAGAGATTCCTATTGTAGTTTTAATTGATGGAGGAAGCGCTTCGGCTAGCGAAATTGTTTCAGGGTCGTTGCAAGACTTAGACCGTGCGGTTGTGGTTGGTTCTAGAAGTTTTGGAAAAGGCTTGGTTCAACGACCAAAACAACTAACCTATGGTACTCAAGTTAAAATTACCATTTCTAGATATTACACACCTTCTGGTCGTTGTATTCAAGCTTTAGATTATTGGAATAGAAACAATAAAGGTGAAGCGGTAAGGGTAAAACAAGAAAACTATAATGAGTTTAAAACAAAAAACGGGCGTAAGGTTTTTGATGGTGGTGGTGTTTTTCCAGATGTGAATTTAGGCGCATCTAAAAATGCTGCAATTGTTAACTCCATCGAAAAAGAAAACCTAATTTTTAACTATGCAACCAATTATTATTACAACCATAAAATTGAAGACATAAATAGCTTTAAGCTTTCTTCTTCCGATTTTTCTAATTTTAAAAGCTACTTAAAAACAAATAACTATTCTTTTGAAACTGACACAGAAAAAAGCCTTTACAAGGCACTTGAAACTGCCCAAAAAGAAGAATTAGATGATGATATAGAAAAAGATTTTCAAACCTTAATACAAAATTTAAACATTTCAAAAAACAGTATTATTGATGAAAATAAAGCATACTTATTAAAAGCGCTAACAGACGAAATTGTAAAACGATATGTTTACAGAGAAGGTTTATATGATTACTATAAAACACACGACGATCCTATTAAAAAAGCAACAGAAATATTGAATAATCCACTTGCTTATTTAAATTACTTAAGATAACGAAGTGTTTTTAGTAACACTAAAAAAGAGTATATTTAAAAACTTATTTCCATTAATAGCTCGATGAAAAAATTAATTATTTCTTTAATATTAATTTTAGATACATGTTTTGTTTTTTCTCAAAATAAACTAGTTCATGAAGTTTATTTTAATACTGATAAATACGAGGTGCCTATAACAGAGGAAAACCGCTTATTGCTTTTTATTTCTAATTTAGTAGATGTAGATATTGAAACCATTTCAATATTTGGCTTTTGTGATGATAGAGGTGCTGATACTTATAATTTAAATCTCTCACAACAACGTGCAGATGCTATAAAAACTATTTTTTCTAATAATGAAATAAGCGAATCTCTAATAACAAATGTTGACGGAAAAGGTGAGGTTTTATTAAAAATAGTTAATGAAAAAAACATTGCAAAAATTAGAGGTCTTAATAGAAAGGTTGAAATTATTGTAAAACCAAAACCACCTAAAACCAAGGAAGGAAAACTAAAAGAGGTTGAAAAAAAGAGAGATATTCCAGAAATTATTAAAGGTGAATTAAAAATTGGCGATAAAATTGTTTTCGATAATATTTTATTTAAAACTGGTTACAGTACTGTTACTAAAGACTCTAAAAAAACACTTGAGAATATAGCAAAGTCTCTAATGGATCGCAAAGATGTTTATTTTACCATTCAAGGGCATGTGTGTTGTACTAAATTTAGTCGAGACGCTATTGATAAGAAAACAAAAAAAAGAAACCTTTCTGTAGCAAGAGCTAAATATGTTTATAATTATTTTGCTAAAAAAGGTGTTGATAAAAAACGTATGAAATATGTGGGAATGCGTCGTAAATTTCCACTTGGTGGTGACCCTAAATTTGATAGACGAGTAGAAATATTAATTACTTATGTAAAATAAAACTAGTGTTTTATCATCGCAATATGCGGAATACCATCTTCTAAATACTCCTCTCCTATTATTTTAAAACCTAAATTAGAATAAAACTTCTTTAAGTAGCACTGAGCTGAAATTTTAATAAGTGTTGTGTTATAATATTTTTTTATTGCTTCAATAGAAGCAATCATAATATTATACCCATATTTATATTGGCGTTCTTGTTTAGAAACCACAACCCTTCCTATGCTTGATTCATTAAAATAATCGCCTGGTTTAAAAATACGTGTATAAGCAATAAGTTTATCTTTTTTTATACCTAAAACATGTAATGCTTTTTGGTCTTTACCATCAATATCTTGATATACACAATCTTGTTCTACAACAAAAACCTCGCTACGAAGTTGTAATAAATCGTATAGTTCTTGTTTTGTGAGTTCATCAAAAGATTTTACTTTAATTTTTATCATCCTATAAAAAATAAACACCTTAACTAAAAAAAATTAATTTCTATAAAAGAAATTAATCTTGTACAATAACCTCCTTAGCGTCGTCCTTTCCAAATTCAGGTTGAATATTTACATGGTTAATATCATACTTATTAAAAACTAAATTTTCTATTTTATGTAAAATAATATCAAATTCTGAAAGAGTTATATTATTATTAAAATCGATGTGAGCTTCTAGATGAATTTCATCTTCGTTTAATTGCCAAACATGCACATGATGAACATTTTTTATACTCTTAAAAGCGTTAATTTCGTCTACAATTTTTTGTATAGGTATATCGTCTGGAGTAAATAACATAAGTACTTTCGTTGAGTTTTTTAATAAATCAAAACCCATCCAAATTAAATATATAGCGATTGCAAAAGTTAAAACACTATCAACCCAAAACATGCCATAGTATTTCATTAATAATCCTCCAACTAAAACAGCAACACTAGCCATCATATCTGTAAAAAGATGTAAATAAGCACTTTTCATATTCATATTAGCTTCAGCATCTTTTTTTAACAACAACACACTAAAACCATTTCCTAGAATAGCAATTAACGATAACCAAATAACTAAATTAGATTCTATTTCTTGTGGGTTTTGAAAACGCTTTATAGCTTCTATAATTAATAATACCGCAACAATAATTAATGTAGATGCATTAATAAAAGCAGCTAAAATTTCTGCACGTTTATAACCAAATGTTCTATGGATAGATGCTTTTTTTTTAGACAGTTTATTAGCAATATAACTTACAACTAAAGAAAGAACATCGCTAAAATTATGTAAAGCATCACTTAAAAGTGCTAAACTACCAGAAACTACACCACCTATTACTTGCGAAACCGTAATAAGAATATTTAATAAAATAGATATGAAAAGATTTCGACCTTTTAAATCGTTATGAGAATGTGAATGATTATGAGAATGGTTGTGACCCATTTAACAAGATAAAGGAATTTTATCTATTCTATTTTGGTGGCGACCTCCTTCAAATTCTGTGTTTAAAAAAGTTTCTACCATTTTTAATGCTTGAGGGATAGCGGTAAATCTAGCAGGAATACATAATATATTAGCATTATTATGTTGTCTTATAAGTTCTACTATTTCATTAGTCCAACATAAACCAGCACGTATTTTTTGGTGTTTATTAGCTGTCATAGCAACACCATTAGCGCTTCCACAAATTAAAATACCATATGTGGCTTTATTGTTTTCAACATCATCTGCAACAGGATGAACAAAATCAGCATAATCAACGCTATCATTAGCATCAGTACCGTAATTATTAATGGTAATTCCTTTTTCTTCTAAAAATGCTTTAATTGCAAATTTATATTCTGTACCAGCGTGGTCGTTTCCTATAGAAATTGTCATGATTTTATTTATAATTATATCCTTTTACAAAGGTAGTAATTATAAACAATGTGTATTAGTATATTCATTAGTTGTTAATAACTGTTTATTAGTTTCTAAAATTAAAATTAGGAGAATTAAATTAATTTTTCAATCCATAACATTTAATTAACATGCAAATAAGTTAACGTAAATTTTTAGTTAATTTATAAGCACTAAAAAGTATAGTTGTTAATCATATTATTTATAATACTTATTAAAAATACTTGTTAATATAGGTTTCTAACAATTGTTAATAGATTTTATAAAATACTTCTATTTAAACAAGTTAATCATTTAAAAACTGTTCATTATATATCAACAACATTATATAAGATATATATCAAAATAAATTATAAAAAAGTTATACCGTTATTCACAAACAATAATAACCATCATTTATTTTTTTAAATTTTAAAAGAAAAATGATTGTATTATATATAATGTGGATAACTTCAATTTAACACTGAATAAATATGATTAAAATAATTAATTGTAGCTTTGTAAAAACAAATAGCAATTTCTTCACCTGTACAATGCTATTTAATAATAAAATTTCCTATACTTTAGGAATTGAAAATGATTACAAAAATTAAATGAGTAAAAAAAGAAAAGGGAAATCCAAAAAGAATGGTATTTCCAACTTTACAAATACAATCTTAAGTATTTTAAAAAAAGATAGAAATCAAGCTTTTAATTATAAACAAATTGCCGCTAAACTCGGGGTTAACGACGCTAGTAGTCGAAATCAAATTATAAAAACCTTAGCTAAACTTGCTGCTAAAGAAGAAATTATACAAGTAGATCGCGGTAAGTTTAAGGCAGTTATAAACACAGAATATCATACAGGTATTTTAGATATGTCAGCTAAAGGATCAGGATATGTTATAAGTGATGATTTTGAAGATGATGTTTTTATTGCTTCAAACAATATTAATAAAGCATTACATGGTGATGAAGTAGAATTTTATGCATACAAACGAAGAAGACGTGGTAAATTAGAAGGCGAAATTACAAATATTATAAAACGCGCTAAATCGGAATATGTTGGTGTAATTCAAATGCAGAATAATAAGAATTTTGCTTTTGTAGTACCAGATAGTAATAAAATGTATAAAGACATTTTTGTACCTATTAATAAAACTAATAAAGCCGAAGATGGTGATAAAGTTTTAGTAAAGCTTGAAGATTGGCCAGAAAAAGCAGATTCGCCTTATGGTAAAGTGGTGCAAGTTCTTGGAAAACCAGGAGATCATAATACCGAAATTCATGCAATCTTAGCTGAGTATGGTTTACCTCATGAATTTCCTCATGAGGTTGAAGCTTTTGCTAATACAATTGATACTTCTATTAAAGAAGAAGAAATTAAAAACAGGCGCGATATGCGTAAAGACTTAACCTTTACCATCGACCCAAAAGATGCTAAAGATTTTGATGATGCATTGTCTTTTGAAGTCTTAGATAATGGACTTTACGAAATAGGAATCCATATTGCCGATGTATCTCATTATTTACAAGAAGGTACCATTTTAGATGATGAGGCTTATGAACGTGCAACATCAGTATATTTAGTTGATCGTGTAGTACCTATGCTTCCTGAAGTATTATCAAACAATGCCTGTTCATTACGTCCGCATGAAGAGAAATATACATTTTCTGCTGTCTTTCAAATAAATGATAAAGCTGAAATTAAAAACCAGTGGTTTGGTCGTACAGTAACTTATAGTGATGCACGTTATGCTTACGAAGAAGCTCAAGCCGTTATAGAAAATAATACAAATGTCACGTTGAGCGCAATCGAAACGTCTCAAATTAACACTCAAATTCCTCAAGAAGTTGCGCTTACAGGAAAACCATACAATACCACACCAGAGTTAGCAAAAGCTATTTTAACACTAGACAGACTCGCTAAAATTATGCGAAGAAAACGCATGAAAGATGGTGCTATTTCTTTTGATAAAGTGGAAGTAAAATTCAATTTGGATGAAGATAACAATCCAGCAGGTGTGTTTTTTAAAACTAGTAAAGATGCTAATAAGCTTATTGAAGAATTCATGCTTTTAGCAAACCGAAAAGTATCTGAATTTATAGGAAAGCAAAGTCCGAAAAAAACCTTTGTATATCGTGTACATGATGAACCAGACGAAAGTAAATTAGCATCATTACAAAATGTAGTAAGTCGTTTTGGGTATAAACTTAATTTTAAAGATAGAAAGAGTACCACAGCTTCATTAAATAACTTATTGCAAGAAGTAAATGGTAAAAAGGAACAAAACTTAGTAGATACGCTTACTATTAGAAGTATGAGTAAAGCCGAATATACCACGCATAATATTGGGCATTATGGATTAGCGTTTGATTATTATAGTCATTTTACGTCGCCTATTCGTCGCTATCCAGATGTCATGGCACATCGTTTATTACAGCACTATTTAGATGGTGGGAAATCAGCCAATGAAGAAGATTACGAAGAAAAGTGCAACCACTCTAGTAATATGGAAAATTTAGCAACAAAAGCTGAACGTGATTCTATAAAATATATGCAAATTCGTTTTATGGAAGACCATAAAGACCAAGAGTTTGTAGGTGTAATTTCAGGTGTTACAGATTGGGGAATTTATGTCGAGATTATTTCCAATAAATGTGAAGGAATGGTAAGTGTTCGAGATATGAAAGACGACCATTATGCCTTTGATCAAGATTTATATGCTATGGTTGGTAGAAACAATGGATTAATTTACCAACTTGGAGATGAAGTAATTGTAAAAGTTAAAAACACCGATTTGGTTAAAAAACACTTAGATTTTAATTTAGTTAGGAAGCTTGAGAGTTGATATCTATTAATATGTTGTTGTGCTTTCGTTATTTTATAATTGGTCTATCCATCCAGGTTTAGAAGCAACAGTAAACATCATTGTTAAAACTAGTATTAAATAATAAAGAGAAATTACAACATGAACTTTATGGTTTTTGCTTTTCAAGCCAAAATAAATAGGAAAGAGTCCAATTAAATGGAAAAATTGTGCTGGATGGAAAAGTTTTTGGTCAGTCAACACATACGCATTTAATTGAATATATACTAAAAATGTAAGTATAGCATAGTATAACTTATGCTTGTTTTTATAATAGTAGTCTTTCCAAGATTTAATTTCGTTTGGGTTTTCAGGGACTAATACTGTAGCAATAAAATAATACAATGCTCCATCCATTAAAACAATAAGAAATTTATAAAGCTTCCAACCTTCTAAATCTCTTAATGCCCAAGCACCCCAAAAACTGGTGATTATGCTAATTAACTGGATTACGATAAATAATAAATGAACTAAGTATCTACTTTGTTTATTAGTAGCTGAAGATATACCACCAAGAAGCCTAAGCGCTGCAGCTGTATAAACAAAAGAAAAGGCAATTGAGATATAGTTGAATAAATCCATCCTATAAAAATAAAGGAAATTTTTAGAAGTATAAATTTTAATATGTTAGACATAAACTCAATTAGAATTGATGAGATGTTAATTGATTTATTTTCGTAACATTATAAATACTTTTAATACCAATAAATAAACAATATTATGATACTAAGTACAACAAACTCTATTGAGGGACATCCAATTCAAGATTATTTGGGTATTGTTACTGGGGTTTCTACGAATGTAAAAACCTCTTTTTCATTTAAAACAACAAAAAACAAAAAGCTTTACGAAGATTTTATTAATCAAGCAAAAGAAGAAGCTTTTCAGAGTTTAAAAGAAAATGCTAATAAACTAAAAGCTAATGCTGTAGTAGGTATTTCAATAGATATTGAAACTTCGTCTACTTCGTATTTTTTTGTTTCTATTACAGGAACAGCTGTAAAGGTTGTTTAATAATTATAATATTTTCATAAAGAAAAAGTATAACGGAATAATTATTGATAATTTTACGTTTTATTAAGAAAACAATCAAACAGATGAAACAATTATTAGTATCCCTCACATTTTTAATATCAATAGTATTAACAGCACAAAATCCAATTGAAAAATCTATAGGCGAGTTTAGTGAACTTAAGGTTTATGATTTAATCGAAGTAGAACTCGTTAAGTCTAAAGAAAACAAAGTGGTTATTACAGGAGAAAACGCAAATGATGTTCTAGTTAATAACAAAAATGGTAAGTTAAAAATAAAAATGAATCTTGAAGAAATTTTTGATGGTAATAAGACAAAGGTTGTATTATATTATTCAGGAGTTGATATTATTGATGTAAATGAAGGCGCTAAGGTACATTCTAAAGATAAATTAAAACAGTTTGAAATTGACTTAAAAGCTCAAGAAGGCGGATATATTAATTTAGATTTAAAAGTAACTTATGCAAATATTAAATCAGTTACTGGGGGTGTAGTTAAAACATCTGGAAAATCAGAAAGTCAAAAAATAGTATTAAGTACAGGTGGTGTTTATAAAGGAGCAGAGCTTCTAACCCATAAGACAGAAGTTTCTATTAATGCAGCAGGAGAGGCATATGTTAATGCGTCAAAATTAGTTGATGTCAAAATTAGAGCTGGAGGTGATGTGTTTATTTATGGAGACCCAGAAATAGTAAATGAAAATAGAGTTCTTGGAGGTAGAATAAAACGTATAAAAAAATAAATAACATAAATATCTTAAGGTAAAAAAACCACTATTTATAGTGGTTTTTTTTGTTCCTAAAAATCGTATTAAACCCATACATAACCCATACAATTTACATTTGAGTCTTTATTTTTAGTACATTAGTACCGCAACAACTAATAAATAAGAATAATTTGAAACCTATACACCGACATCTGTTTTGGTTATTTGCGTGTGTTTCACTTATACTACATACACAAGAAAGATTCCCTATAAATGTTTTTTTGCCTAGCGATTATCATGGAGAATCTCAAAATTGGTCTATTTCTCAATCAAAGGATCGATATATTTATGCTGCTAATAATAAAGGCCTTTTAGAATTTAACGGTGCAAATTGGACCTTATATAATTCACCAAATAAAACGATTATTCGTGCAGTAAAAGTAATAGATAATTTAATCTTCACAGGTAGTTATCATGAATTTGGTTACTGGAAAAAAGATAATTATGGTGTGTTAAATTATACCTCTCTTTCAGATGTACTTGATATTAAATTTCTCGAAGATGAAGAGTTTTGGAATATCTTAAATCATGAAAACTGGATACTTTTTCAATCATTAGACAGAATTCATATTTATAATAAAGAAACAAAAGTTTACAGCGTTGTAAATTCTAAAACTAAAATTTCCAGATTATTTAAGGTTGATGAAATGTTTTTTTTCCAAAGCTTAAATAATGGCTTATATCGAATTGAAAACGGAACAGAAATTTTGGTTTCAGAAGATGAGGTAATAAGAAACAATGTAATAGTTAATATTTTTAACCACACTAATAGTATTTTAATATTAACTCAAGACAGTGGTTTTTATAATCTTACAGACAATAGTTTATCACCATGGGATATATCAGCTAAGTCAGATTTAGCAAAAGTAAGTGTATTTAGTGCTATTGAGATGAGAGACCGAAGTTTTATGTTAGGAACCATTTCTGATGGAATAATACACCTTAAAACGGATGGTACAATTAATTATAAAATAAATCAGTCTGATGGTTTAAGCAACAATACCGTTTTATTTTTACATGAGGATCTAGATAATAATATTTGGTTAGGATTAGATAATGGGATTAATTGTATAAATATTAAATCACCATATAATATTTATTATGACACTAATGGAGATATTGGGAGTGTTTATACTTCAGTAATTAATAATGGTGTTTTATACTTAGGAACAAATCAAGGGTTGTTTTATAGAGATTTATATAGTAAAAATAAGTTTAATTTTATTGAAAATACTCAAGGTCAAGTTTGGTTTTTAAAGGTAATTGATGGGGTTCTTTTTTGCGGACATAATTCAGGGACTTTCGTTATTAATGATACGCAAGCCGAAAAGATTGTAGATATTCAAGGTGCGTGGCTAATTAAAAAATTGAGTAGCGACACAAATTTGTTAATTCAAGGAAATTATAACGGCTTACATATACTTCATAAACTAGACGGAAAATGGAAATTGAGAAATAAACTAGAAGGTTTTAATATTTCAAGCCGTTTTTTCGAATTTATAAACAAAGAAGAAATTTATGTTAATCATGAATATAAGGGGCTTTTTAAGTTAAAGGTAGATAAAGAATTAACTAAGGTAGAAACTTATAATCAAGACAAGCAATTAGAAAAAGGGTTGTATTCTAGTTTAATAAAAAGCAATAAAGATTTACTTTACACAAATAGAAAAGGAATATTTAAGTTTGATTATGTTTCAAAGCAATTTAAAAAAGACACGATTTTAAGTAGGCTTATAGATAAAGAACATTTTACATCTGGAAAATTAGTTTGGGAAGAAAAAACTAAAAAATTATGGAGTTTTTCTTCTAAAGGAATAAATTTTTTAACCGAGTCTAATCTAATAGGAGAAAAAAAGATTATTAGAATTCCTTTTCCTGTAGATATTAGGAAAGATGTAATAGGATACGAAAGTGTAACACATGTAGAAGACGAAAAATTTTTATTAGGGTCTTCTGCGGGCTATATTATTTTTAATTTAAACAAAAATAATAAGCATAAACACAAAATAAATATCAATCAAATAACCGTTAGTAAGCTTAAAAGTGATAGCGAAAGTAGTTTAGTCGATTTAACAAAAAACGTAGAGCTTAAGAATAATGAAAATAATTTAAAGTTTTCTTATAGTATTTCAGAATTTTCAAAAACCCAAAAACCAGAATATCGTTACAAACTAGAAGGAATTTATGAATCTTGGAGTGAGTGGACAACAACAGGTAGTGTGCTGTTTGAAAACTTACCCTATGGAGAGTATACTTTTTTTGTAAATGGTCGCGTAGGCAATGAAACAACTTTAAACACAGAAAGCTATTCTTTTAGTATCAATAGACCATGGTTTTTATCAAATGTTGCCATTGGGCTATACCTATTAGGTGTTATTGTAGTTTCATTTTTAACACACAAAATTTACACAACCTATTATAGAAACCAACGTAAAAGATTAATGCAAAAGGCTAGTAGGGAGTTAGAATTGAAGGAGTTAGAAAACAAGCAACAACTCATGCGTTTTAGAAATGAAAAACTTAGAGAAGACATAGAGAATAAAAACAGAGAATTGGGTATTTCAACCATGAATCTAATAAAGAAGAATGAGTTTTTAGGATCTATTAAAAAAGAATTAATGGATTCAGATGGAACAAGAAGCCTAAAACAGATTGTTAAAATAATAGATAGAAATCTAAATAATAATGATGACTGGAATTTATTCCAAGAGGCTTTTAACAATGCAGATAAAGATTTTCTTAAAAAAATAAAAGAACTACATCCTAACCTAACTTCAAACGACCTTAGGTTATGTGCTTACTTAAGATTGAATTTATCATCTAAAGAAATAGCACCACTTCTTAACATATCTCCTAGAAGCGTAGAGGTTAAACGCTATAGACTAAGAAAAAAAATAGACCTAAGTCATAAATCTAGCCTAACGGACTATATTTTAGAAATATAAAATTATAATAGCCACAATACAGGTATCAAAATTTCCTATACAATACCACAACATTTATAGTTTTTTTAGCACGTTTCTTTATTTTATCTACTATTAAATTCGTAAAAAGCACTTGTAAATATTAGGTTTTTCAAAAAACTTTATTGTTTTTTTTATGATGTATGTTTTTTGTTGAGGTTTATAATAAGAATTCCACATCTATAAATATTAGTTTTAATCAAACTAAAAAACTAAACTCATATGAAACACACATTTTTTAAAATCTTAATGTTTTTTCTTATTACATATTCAGGCGCACAGAATGTTAGTGTGTCTGGGGTTGTTCAAGATAATACAGGTTTTCCTATTCCTGGAGTAAACATTATAGTTAAAAACACAAGTAAAGGAGCTGTTACAGATTTTGACGGCAATTTTACAATTTCAGATGTTGAGATTGGCTCAATATTATCCTTCAGTTATATAGGTTATACAACCTACGAGCAAGCGATAACAGATAGCTCAACATTAACCATTCAATTAGAAGAAGACCTTGCGCAACTAGACGAAGTTGTTGTTATTGGTTATGGTACACAAACCAAAAAAGAGATTACAGGTGCTGTATCTGTAGTTGGCGCAGAAACTATTGAAGCGCTAAAACCAACTAGAGTTGAACAAGCATTACAAGGTCAGGTTGCGGGTGTAAATATAACTCAGCAGTCAGGGTCGCCAGGTGGAGCAGCAACTATTAGTATTAGAGGGGTGTCTACAAATGGAGATAGCCGACCATTAATACTTGTTGATGGCAATGTTATTGAGGACTTAAGTGTTATTAACCCTAGCGATATTGAAAGCATGAACATTCTTAAAGATGCGACTGCTGGTATTTATGGTGTTAGAGCTGCAAACGGTGTAATTTTAATAACCACTAAAAAAGGGCGTCAAAACATGCCTCTTACGGTAGAATATAATGCATATGGAGGTTTTCAGGAAACTACACGAAAAATACCAGTGCTTAATGCCACAGAATATGCAGTAATTATAAATGAAGCTTTTGCTTCAGGGGGAAGCGCGCTTCCTTTTCCTGATTTATCTGTTTTAGGGCAAGGAACTGATTGGCAAGACCAAGTGTTTGAAAGTGCACCAATACAAAATCACAGTATTTTATTTAAAGCAGGTGGTAAAAAATCATCATACTCTTATAGTGGTTCATTTTTAACTCAAGATGGTATTGTAGGGGGAAGCAAATCAAATTTTACACGTTTTACTAATGCAGTAACATACAATCTAGATTTTCTTGAAAACTTTAAGCTAACTTCTGGTTTAACCTTAATGAGAACGAATAAAAGAAATCTTCTCGAAAATGATCTTGGATCTATTCTATTTAATGCATTAAATATGGATCCAACCAAAGGCGTTAGAGATGAGACTGGAGCGTTTACAATTGCAGAAGGCTTAGGCAATGAAGTAATAAATCCAGTAGCTCAGATGGCTAACACCTACAATAGAGGTAAAGTTATTAGATTGAGTGGTAATGCAGGATTATCTTATAATTTCTTAGAGCACTTTACAGCACAATCTAATATTCAGTTTAATTATTCTGAAGTGTCATCAAAGGTATTTAGTCCTGAAGTTGATTATGGTAGCGGCAAAGTGTTTAATAATGACAGAAGCGAAGTTTTTGAAGGACTAGATTATTTTAGGGATTATACGTTCGATGCGTTTCTTAAATATGACAACCTATTAAATGACACTCATAAGATTAACGTTTTACTAGGTATGTCTGTCTTTAAAACAACAGGTGAATTTACTGGACTTAAGGGTTTTAATATAATAGACAACAATATCATTAACGCCTCTATTGAAGAAGCTTCTGAGATTGAAAACATTAATCAAGCTACGGGAAGAAATGCTATTTTCGATTCAAGATTGTTATCATACTTCGCGCGAATTCAATATGACTATAAAGGAAAATATCTTTTATCAGCCGTGGTTCGTCGTGATGGTTCTACAAAATTTGGACCAGAAAACAAGTTTGGTTTTTTCCCTTCAGGATCTATTGGTTGGGTCGTTTCAGATGAAGATTTCTTAAAAGACAGCGCTGTATTCGATTTATTAAAGTTTAGAGCTTCTTATGGTGTTCTTGGTAATGACAGAATCGATGATTATGGATTTGTATCACTTAATAATGGGGAGGCTACTTATACCTTTGATAATAACGATGAAGTGGTGTTCGGATCATCTATTGGCGGACTTTCAAACCCAGAAATTAAATGGGAAAAACAAAAAACTTTAGATATAGGATTAGATGCACGAATTTTAAACAACAAGGTAGATATTACGATAGATTATTTTAACAAGAGAACAGAAGACTTGTTAGTACAACCGCAAGTATCAGGTATATTAGGGGCTTCTGCTCCAGGGTCTGCATCTCCATTTGTTAATGCGGGAATAGTTGAAAATAAAGGATTAGAGTTTGCTATTGGTTATTCAGATAATTTTAGTGACAACTTTAAATTTAGCATTAAATACAATGTGACAGCTATAGACAATCAGGTTGTTTCAGTAACAAGTGATGGTGGTTTTATTGAAGGAGGTACATTTGGAGTAGGTCAAGAATTTGGACCATCAAGAATGGAAGCAGGGTTTCCAATTGGCTTTTTCTATGGTTTACAAACGAATGGTGTAATTCAAAACCAAGAAGATTTTAACAACTCTGTACCAACAGAAAAAAACCCGCCTCAAATTGGAGATTTAAGTTTTGTTGACCAAAATGGTGATAATATAATAGATGCAGACGACAGGGTATACCTTGGAGATCCAATTCCAGACGCCACTATGGGTCTTAATATTTCGCTAGATTATAAAAACTTCGATTTCGCTGCTTATGCATTTGCTTCTCTAGGAAATGAAATTGTTCGTAATTATGAAAGAAATCAAAACAAGGTAAATAAACCTATTTATTTCTTAGATAGATGGAACGGTGAGGGCACAACAAACACCACACCTAGAGTAACAACAGCGGCTACTTCAAACACCTTGTTTTCAGATTATTTTGTAGAGGATGGGTCTTTTGTTCGATTACAGAATGTACAATTGGGGTATAATTTCTCAGACAAAGCTCTGGAGAATTCTAAAATAAGTAAGTTAAGGTTATATGTGTCTGCAAGCAATTTGGTGACTTTAACCGAATATAGAGGTTACGATCCAACAGCATCATCAGGTGCTCCAATTGGCGGCGGTGTAGATCAAGGTTTTTATCCTAGCGCACAAACATTCTTATTAGGAATTAACTTAAAATTTTAATATTAGTTATGAAAAATTTAAAACTAAAATATATACTTATCGTCTTTGTTCTTACATTTTCATGTAGTGACGATTTTGTAGATGTAGCATCTCCAGACGAGATATCCGATGAATTCTTCAATTCAGAAGAAGATTATCAAAATGCTTTAATTGGTGCGTATGATGTGTTGCAATCAACCTACCTAAATGTTATGCTTGGTGAGATTGCTTCAGACAATACACTTGCAGGCGGTGAGAGCGCAACAGATGTTCCTGGAATTCAAGAAATAGACGATATGATTCACACTCCAATAAATGCACAATTAAGAGATATCTGGACGTGGATGTATGGTGGAGTTAGTAGAACTAATTATATAATGGAGTTTCAAGACAAAACAGATTTTCCTAATAAAAATAATGTGCTAGCTCAAACAAGGTTTTTAAGAGCCTATTATTATTTTGAATTAGTAAAATGGTTTGGTGACATTCCATTAATTATTGATAAAAGAGTTCAATTTGGAGAAGAAACCACCATTGATAAATCGCCTAAAGCAGATGTTTATGCTCTAATAGAAGACGATTTAAAATTTGCAGTGTCAAACTTACCTTATACGCAAGCTCAAAAAGGTAGAGTAACTAAGGCATCAGCACAAGCGTTGTTGGGTAAAGCTTATTTATACCAAGATAAATTTACCGAGGCAGGAACAGTACTTGAGGATTTAATTGGCAACGCACCCTCAATACCTATGGATTTATTGTCATCAGAACTAGCAAAAACTATGTTTGAAAACAACAATGAAAATAACATAGAATCTGTTTTCGAGGTACAATATACTGATGAAGAAGGAGCAAGTTTTGAGTGTTTACAATGTAGCGAAGGTAATGTTGCTGTAGGTTTTAATGGCATACGAAAATATGATGGTCCAGAATTCGAATCTGGATTTAGTTTCAATGTACCAACGCAGGAGGCGTTTAACGCATTCGAAGACGGAGATATCCGTTTAGAGTATTCCATATTAGATATTGAGGCATGGGCACTAGAAACTGGCGCTACTTTTGGGAAAGGCAATGAACATACGGGGTATTTTAATAGAAAATACATTTCGCGCCAAGGCGACCTAAATACGGGAGACGCCAACTTAACAAACCCCAATAATTATAGAGCTATTCGTTTTGCAGACGTTTTGTTAATGGCTGCAGAGGCATTAAATAGAGGGAGTATTAGCGACGAAAGAGCTAGAACTTATCTAAATAGAGTAAGAACAAGAGCTATGCTTGAAGCTGTTTCTACTTCAGGATCTAATTTAACCAATGATATATATAAAGAACGTCGTGTAGAATTAGTTGGTGAAGGCCATCGTTTCTTTGATTTAGTCCGCACAGGAAGAGCTGCAAATGAAATAGACGGATTTGTGTCTGGAAAGCACGAAGTATTTCCAATACCATTAATTGAAATTCAATTAGCAGGTAATAGATGGGAGCAAAACCCTAATTACTAATTTTAAAAAAAGACAATATGAAAACATTAAAATACATATTAAGTTTAGCTTTGGTTTTTCTTGTAAGTTGTGCCGAAGATGATAACGATTTAGGATTTGTCGATAAAGTTGTTGCGCCTACAAATGTATCAGTAGACTTTAGGTTAATACCAGACAACTCAGGACTTGTAAAAATAACACCTAATGCGGAGGGTGCTGCATCTTATAACATAACTTCATTTGGTGATGGCTCAGATGTAAGCGAAGTCGTAATGCAAGGCGAATCTGCTGAGCACATTTATGAAGAAGGAGTTTACACCGTTAGTTTTGTTGCAGTCGGTATAACAGGTTTGGTTAGTGAAGAAGTTACTAAAGAACTAGTAGTTTCTTTTCGAGCTCCAGAGAACCTAGAAATTAAAGCAGAGATAGACCCTGCTAACCCATTTCAAGTTAACGTGTCTGCTACTGCAGATTATGCAGCCGCTTTTCAAGTGTTTTTCGACGCATCAAATGTAGACGAAGTAGCTACAGATTTAGCTTTAGGCGAAACAGTAAGCTTTGAGTATCCTTTGGTGGGCGATTACACTATAAAAGTTATTGCTTTAAGTGGTGGCGTTGAAACCACGGAAGTAGAAGTTGTGATTTCAGTTACAACACCAACAAAATTACCAATAGATTTTGAAATTTTTGACACCACTGTATTCTTTGGCTTTGATGGTGCTTCAGGAGAAGTTATAGATAACCCAGATACAAATGGTAATTCATCAGCTAAAGTGGCAAAAATAGTTAAGGGAGGGCCAGAAGTTTGGGCTGGTAACGTAATTGTAGCTTCTGCTCCTATAGACTTTAGTGTTAAGAAGCTTATTAAATTAAATGTTTGGTCCCCAAGAGCTGGAGGCAAATTACTGTTCAAGCTAGAAAACCTTGACGATGCCAATATTTTTATTGAAAAAGAAGTTACATTAACAGGTAATAGCGCCTGGGAAGAGGTTACTATAGACTTTAGCGATATTGACACATCTCAAACATATCAAAAATTAGTTTGGTTCTTTGATTTTGGGACAGCAGGTGATGGAAGTGCAGATTGGACGTTCTATGTAGATAATATTAAACAAGATTTCGCTGGCGTTGTGGTGTCTCAGATGCTTCAAGATTTTGAGGGAACTCCACCAGCTTTCACAGATTTTGGAGATATAGCTCCAACAGAGGTGATAACAAATCCAGATGCTTCAGGTATTAATACGAGCGCTAATGTAGCACAGTTTACAAAGTCTTCAGGGGCTCGGTTCTGGGGAGGTACATTCTTTGGTTTAAGCGAGCCTTTAGATTTAGATACTTTCAAAAGCATAAGTGTTAAAACTTGGTCTCCAAGAACAGGTGTAAATGTTCGTCTAAAAATAGAAAACTCGAATAATTCAGACGAGTTTCATGAAATAGATGCACTTACAACGGTCGCAAATTCTTGGGAAGAATTGGAATTCGATTTTACAGATGCACAACCTTTTAATTATGATAGAATAGTAATATTCTTTGATTTCGATCCTAATAATCCAGGAGACGGTACGGTTTATTATTTTGATGAAATACAACTCGTAGCAACAGTATTAGATTTTCCTTTACAAGATTTTGAAGGAGTTGCACCAGCTTTTACCGATTTTGGAGATATCGCGCCAACCGAGGTAATAGCGAATCCGGATGCTTCAGGAATAAACTCAAGTGCTAATGTAGCACAGTTTACTAAGTCTTCAGGGGCTCAGTTTTGGGGAGGAACGTTTTTTGGGTTAGCAGAACCATTAGATTTAGACACCTTCAAAAGTATAAGTGTTAAAACATGGTCGCCAAGAACAGGAGTAAATGTTCGTTTAAAAATAGAAAACTCGAACAATAGTGATGAATTTCATGAAATAGATGCTCTTACAACGGTAGCAAATTCTTGGGAAGAATTAGTATTCGATTTTACAGATGCTCAGTCTTTTAACTATGATAGAATTGTATTATTCTTTGATTTCGACCCTAATAACCCAGGAGACGGTACGGTCTATTATTTTGATGAGTTTAAACTTACAAATTAATTTAAAAACTAATTATTATGAAAAATATTAATATTTTAATGGCGCTTATTTTATTATCAGGAACTCTTATAGGATGTCAAGAAGATGATTATGAAGTAGGTGATATTGTAGCACCTACAAATATTCAAATAACGTCAAGTATTGTTGGTGCAGATGCTAGCAATCCTAACGGAGACGGAAGCGGCATGGTAAACTTTAGTGTTACTGCAGATAATGCGCTTTCTTATCAATACATGATAAATGGAGAAAGAATTGCTGCACCTCAGGGAAACGCAAGTTTTGTGTTTGCCGAATTAGGCGTTAATACATATACCGTTACAGCATTAGCTTTTGGGGCAGGCGGTATTACTTCTAGCCAATCAATGCAATTAGATGTTCTTAGTACATTTGAAGACCAAGAAGCTAAAGATTTGCTAAGTGGTGGAACGGGTTTTAGTAAAACATGGTATTGGGCTGCAGATAAAGCAGTAAATATTGGTTTGGGTACGAATACACCAGACATTGAAAACAGACATACTTTCCCTGAAAGGTTTAGATCGAATCCATGGCACGAAGATAAATTGTGTATGTATGATGCAGAATTTGTTTTTTCACAGATTACAGAAGGAGAGCTATTATACGAACAAACAGCAGGATCTGCTTATACCCCTGGAGATTTTGCCGCAACGATTGGAGTTGATGGAGAGTCTTGTCATGGTGAAGATGTAGCGCCGTCTCTTGTTGGAGTAAAAACGGTAACTATGATTCCATCTTCTTCTGTAGCAACTATTGATGGAGAGTATAGAGGGACAACCATGAGTTTTTCGAATGATGGTTTTATGTCTTGGTATTCAGGTGTTAGTAAGTTTGAAATTATAAAATTAACATCATCAACACTTGAAGTGAGAGTATTAGACGCTGCTGTTACAGATAATGCATGGTATTGCAAATTTCAAACGGAGAAACCAGTACGGTAAAAGTTAAGTTATTTAAACTAAATTTAAGATCAACGAACAAGGAGGAATTATTAACTAGCTCCTCCTTGTTTATTTAAAGACACAACAAAAATATTTTTACTGTCTCTATCCTTTTATTTCTCAAGTCAATAGGGGTAAACACTTTTTTTGAAAATATAAGATATGCAACATGGTTTTAAGATAATAGGTAAAACATCATTGTTTCTAGATGTTTTTATATAATCAGTTCATTTTAAGAACACAACACAGTAGTAATATACCTATACAACACCAATACAAAACGTGCTTTTTGCTTCTAAAGCATGTAGTGTTTTTATAAATCAAGTAACTAACAAATAGTGTTTTTATTAGGGTTCTAACAATTTACCGTCTCTTTTTTTGCGATGTATGTTTTTTGTTGTGGTGTTTTTTAAGGAATCCTTAAATTTTTAAGATAGTTTTAACAAGCTATATAATTTCAATTAATAGATATAATTGGGAATTACAATATTCATTAAAAACGAACAACTTAAAATAACTATAACTATGAAAAACAAATTTCTAAGATTCTTTTTCTTCTTGTTCACATGTGCTGTTTTTGCTCAGGCAAGTAAGGTAGAGGTTGTTAATAATGAAGAAGGCCAGAAATTGGTTGTCGATGGCAAAGACTTCATGATTAATGGTATGAACTGGGATTATATCCCTATTGGAACCAATACTGTAAATGCTGATTTTTGGAACAAATCAGACGATGTTATAAAAGCGGGATTAGATACCGAAATGTCGCTTTTAAAAAATATGAATGTAAATGTAATTCGTCAATATACTGGTGTGCCAGCAAGATGGATTAAATACATCTACGAAAAATATGGTATTTATACCATGCTTAACCATTCGTTTGGTCGTTACGGATTAACGTTGAATGGGGTTTGGACACCTGTTACCATTTACGACGACCCCGTTACTAAAGATCAATTAGTAACAGACATGAAGAATTTGGTTGAAGGTTATAAAAACACACCAGGACTACTACTCTACTTATTAGGAAACGAAAACAATTATGGCTTGTTCTGGGCAGGTGCAGAAACCGAAGATTTTCCAGATGATGAAGGTCGAATAAATTTTATAGGGGAAAGTCGAGGGCGGCCCATGTATAGGTTGATGAACGAGGTGTCTAAAATGATTAAGGAAATGGATCCTTCACACCCTGTTGCTATATGTAATGGAGATGTACTATTTATTGACATCGTTGCAGAAGAATGTAAGGATGTAGATATCTATGGGGTTAACTCGTATCGTGGAGCCTCTTTTACCGATATGTTCGATGTAGTAAAAAAGAAGCTTAACAAGCCTATCATGTTTACAGAATTTGGTGCAGATGCTTATAATGCTGTTGAGGACAAGGAAGATCAAAAAGCACAGGCTTATTATATGGTTGAGAATTGGAGAGAGATTTATGCAAATGCAGCCGGTTTAGGAAAAGCACAAAATTCCCTTGGTGGTTTTACTTTTCAGTTTAGTGATGGCTGGTGGAAATATGGGTTTGATAAAAGAGAAAATGCAGATGTACACGATAATAATGCATCATGGGCTAACGGAGGATATGGTATTGATTTGGCGCCAGGTGAAAATAACATGAATGAGGAGTGGTTTGGTATTTGTGCCAAAGGCCCAACAAGTTCAAGAGGTTTATACGATTTATATCCGCGTGCAGCATATTATGCCTTAAAAGAAGCACATCAATTAGATCCTTACAGAGAAGGCGTTGATGCCGATTTTATTCAAAATCATTTTAATGGTATTGAATTAATGGATGCCGTTTTAAGAGCCCGAGGTGATAAAGCAGCTCTTGATGCTAAGGATGGCGCAAAAATTAAACTAAGCAATCTTAGAGCAGAGTTTACAACATTTAACACAGGAGGGAGCTTAATTACTACCCCAGACAATGTGGGTCCTGATGCAAATACATTTCCTAATCAGCTTGGTTTCGATCACATGCAATCTTATTTTGTAGGTGTTGAAGGTAAGCCAACGTCAAATATGACAGCCGAGGTCAACTTCAACATTCTGGGCAATGTGGCTCAGAATCCCATAAATGAAATTTTCTATGAAAATGTGGGGCGCCCTGTTAGTGTGGTTAATAGTAATGGTGAAGAAGTTGTCATTACAGATAACAATCGCTTAAGAGTATACAATGCCGAATTTGATTGGCAAACAAAACATGCCGATGTTAGAGGGTTTTACCGAACAGGTCATTACCATTGGGGTTATGAAGGGGATTTCTTTGGCTTATACCCAGAAGCTAATTACGGTCCTAATTTAGATATTTATAACGGTGAGATTTTAGGTGTGGAAATAGACGGAAAGCGTGCTTTTAAAGGCTTAAAAGCGGCCTTTGGTCCTCAATTATGGTGGGGTGCAAATCCAACGGTTCTGTTAAAATACCGTACACATTTTAAACACTGGGATATCACAGGGATTTATCACAGAGACTTAAATACTTCGTTAAGTTTTGACGAAAACGGTCGTCGAATTTTGGACGCAAATCAGGTTAGATCAGGTGTGATTCCACCATGGCCAACAGAACGAGCAACTATAGCTATTGAAAAGGAATTTGGCAAATTTGGTGTTTCGCTTGGTGGTATTTGGGGAGGAAGCCCTTTAAATGGGAGTACGTTCCAAGATGTCACGGGAGGCCCAGGCAACTATGTGGTGTATCAAGATAAAATAAACTCAGACGATAACTGGGGTGGGAAAGCAAAGATAACTTATGAAGGAGGAAAGTTCAACTGGTATGGGCAAGCGGCTTATATGGGCTTAGTTGCAGGCGGAGGAGCAGATGCAACAAGAACATTTACTGGTTGGAAACTAAAGGATTCTGGAAGCGGAAACCAAACCAATATCCTTACAGGTTTCACATTTTTAACAGGTAATTGGCAAATAGCGCCAAACTTCCTTTGGCAAAAACCTTTGGTAGACCCAATGCCAAGTGATGTTTCTGCTCCAGGAAGATTAAGAAACTTTATTGACGACCCTTTTGCAGTAAGAGGAAATAGAGAGACAACAGCAGGAGAGTTACTTTTAACCTTCGACCCAACACCAGGATCATGGTTCTACGAATGGGATAACGATAGAGCGGAAGATGCTAAGTTTGCTTTCAATCTTGGTTTTGTTTACAGACACCATCCAACAGCACAAGATGCACATATTGGGTTTTTGGCCAATCGACAGTTTTTTGCGTTTCCACAGGCAGCTCCGGCACAAGATTTATGGGAGATAAGCTCACGAATGGTATCTAAAATAAGTCCAGATATTGGAATTATTGGTAATTTCTATGGTGGTACAGCACAGGCCTTAGGTGATAGTGATAGAACTATAGATCGCTTTGGAGGTGATATTAAAATGATTTACAAAAAGTGGAAAGTAGAATATAGTTGTAAAATTAACGATTGGGGACCTTTCGATTACCATCGTGATTTCAACTTAACATTCCCTGTGCAGAACATGATTGATATTTCCACCTCAATTAGCAAACCAGATTGGTTTATTATGCCAGCGACCAAAATTGGTATTCGCGGTATATGGAGATCACTTGATGAGTTCTCGCCAAGATATGCACCTACTGCAGTTCCACCAAATACGGTTCCAGCACTTCCGGTTTTAAGCCCTGTTGGATTCGATGATGGAAACGAGTGGGAGATTAGAACATACATACATATTAACATTGGAAAATAAGACGAAAATGAAAAATATAAAACTCACATATATAAAATTAACATTCTTTTTAGGATGTGTATTTGCTCTTGTTTTAAGTTGTGATAGAGAACTTTCAGATGAAGCAACATTTGCCACATTTCCAACAACAGCAGAAGTTTTTATAGATGCTCCAGTAGGGCTTACTGATCAATTTTTTAGATCTTTTGATCCGGCAGCGGGCGCAAATACTAGCGGTTTTGGAGTGGATAATAATACATTCTACGAAGGAACTACGTCTATCAGAATTGATGTACCTTCTTCTAATGACCCTAATGGAAACTTTATAGGAGGGGTTTTTGAAGACCGTGGAGCAGGAAGAAACCTTACAGGATACGACGCACTGACGTTTTGGGCACAAGGAACTACATCTGGAACCATAGCAGTTGGTTTTGGAACCGATTTTGATACATTGGAAGGTGAGCCTTCTTACGATGTTGCTACCTCTGTACAAATGACATCTGGATGGAAGAAGTATGTCATTCCAATACCAGATGCTTCAAAGTTAATTCAAGAAACAGGAATGTTCTTCTTTGCTGCGGGCGGTTTTGACCCTCTTGGAGATGGCCCTAATGGAAATGAAATAGCTTGGACATTCTGGATCGATGAGTTAAAATTTGAAAAACTAGGAACGGTTTCTCAACCAAGACCAATCATCTTCAATGGTCAAAATATAGCGCAACAAACGTTTACTGGAAGCGAAATAAATATTGTATCGCAAGGTCTATCAATAAAATATGATGTTGCTGGGGAAAATATAGAAGTTAGTGGGGCTCCTGCTTATTTCAATTTTGTTTCCTCAAACACAGACGTTGCTATTGTAAACCAATTTGGTATTGCTAATGTTATAGGAGAAGGAGCGACTGAAATAACAGCAGAGCTAACAGGTGTAGAAGCAGAAGGTTCTTTAACCGTAACCTCTAGCGGTGCGTTGCCTCTAGCTCCAGTGCCAATGAGACCAGCTGCCAATGTTAAATCTATATATAGTGATGCTTATACAGTGGTCACTGAAAGTAGTTTTAACCCTGGTTTTGGCGGTTCAACCACAGAGGTTACAGAGGTTGGACCTCCAGGACAGTTGGTTCAAGTTTATGCCAATAATAATTTTACAGGAATTATCTTTAATAATCCGGTAGACGCCACAACTCTAACACACATGCATGTAGATATTTATACAGAGGAACCGGGAACCAATATCAACATACAAATTAGAGATGTTGGAGCTAACGGTGAAATAGAAACAAATATTTTTACTGGTTTCCCAGATGGAGATGATAAGGATAAAAGATTTGATGCTACTGGTTTAACTGTTGGAGCTTGGACATCTATAGATATTCCATTAGATGGGGATTTAGCCACGCAAAGAAATAATCTTGGAGCATTAATATTAGCTGGAGGACCAGACTTCATTTTAGATAACATTTACTTCTACAAAGAATAAGCTTAGATAATATAAAATTCAAAAAGATAAAAGATGAATAAAACAATAAAATATAAAATAAAAGAAAAAACCTTGCTGTTTATGTCTTTTCTATTGGTAGCAGTTTTAGTTATCTATAGTTGTGAAACAGATGAAACACAAACGGTTGCCACTTTTAGCAATCTTGTTATGCAAGATGAGTTTGATGTAGACGGTGCGCCTAATAGTGCTATTTGGAATTATGATATTGGAGACGGCACAGCAAATGGTTTACCAGCCGGGTGGGGTAATAATGAGTTGCAATACTACACAGATCGCCCAGAAAATGTAACAGTTCAAAATGGTGTGTTGATTATAACTGCCAAAGAGGAGCAATTTCAAGGATCAAGCTATACTTCAGCAAGATTACTTACTAAAGGAAATTTCGAGCAAACGTATGGACGTTTTGAAGCACGAATTAAATTACCTAATGGGAAAGGTATTTGGCCAGCGTTTTGGATTTTAGGCGATGATTCCAATGGTACAGAGATTTGGCCACAAATTGGCGAAATAGACATTATGGAATACGTAGGAGATGAACCTACTACAGTATTTGGCACAGTACATGGACCGGGATACTCTGGAGGTGAATCAATAAGTAAATCTTATGAATTAGAAGGGGACAGGTTTGATGCTGGTTTCCACATTTTTGGAATAGAATGGGGTCCAGATTATATCAATTGGTATGTAGATGGCGATTTATATAGCCAAATTACGCCAGAAGATGTTCCTGGAGAATGGGTGTTTAACAGAGGACCTTTTCATATCATATTAAATATGGCTGTAGGCGGTGCTTTACCGGGTGCTCCTAACGACGAAACAGTATTTCCACAAACAATGCTTGTGGATTATGTACGAGTATACAAACAGTAACAACTAAAAAAAAGAACAATGAAACAATTATTTAGAAAATTTAAACAAATTTCAATACTAATTTTGGCGATAGCTTTTATTGGTTGCGAAGATGACGATGCGGCTTTACCAACAGTTACTGCAGGATTTACTTATACGCTAAGCGATGCAGGGGTAGCTACATTTATTAACATATCAGAGAATGCTAATAAGTATACTTGGAGTTTTGGTGATCAAAACAATACTGCCTCAAGTTTAATTGATCCTGTTTTTGCTTATGCTGTTGGATCTTACACGGTAAAATTAACTGCAATCAATGTCGCAGGTTCATCTGACACGTTTGAGTCAACAATAATGGTATTAGACAAAGATGCACCGCTAATTGCTTTATTAGGAGATGCAACAATAAATTTGACATTAGGCGATACTTTTACAGATCCAGGCGCTACAGCTCTTGATGAAGTTGATGGTGATATAACGGCAAATATCGTTGTTGGAGGCGATACTGTAGACACTAGTACAGAGGGTACTTATGTAATAACGTATAATGTGTCTGATGCACAAGGTAACGCAGCAATAGAAGTTGAGAGAACGGTTATCGTTTCGGCTATAGCATGTGAGGATGATACAGAACAAACCCTAAGTGCAGCAGGCCTTAACATAACATTTTTAACTGATCCAGGTGTTACCACTGATAAGGATAATGGTGTAAATCAGTTTTTTCAAGACGATGTTGGTTATGAGTATGTCAATAATCCAGATGTAGATAACGATGTAAACAAATCGTGTAAAGTAGGTAAAGTAACAAATGGTAATCAGAACGCTTGGGATAATTTACAAATGAATTTTGCTGATAAATTTACCTTTTCGTCTGGTGATAATATCACTATGAAGGTATATTCTCCACAGTCTGGTTATAAGGTAACAATTAAGCTTGAAAACAAATTAGATGGGCAAAACATAAATTCTGGCGATATACCATCAACATCAGCTACAACTAAAACCAATGAATGGGAGGAACTAACATTTGATGTTGGAGAATTAAAGAGTGATGAATACGATAGAATTGTCATATTCTTTGATTTAGAAACTCAGAATGGAAATACCTATTATTTTGATGATTTAAAACTAAACTCCGGCGGTGGAGGTGGTGGAGGCAACTGCGTTCCAGAGACTATGCAGGAAATAAATTCTTCGAATCTGGATATAACCTTTATGTCTGATCCAGCTACTACTGCAGATAAAGATAATGGCGTTAATCAGTTTTTTCAAGACGATGTTGTTTATGAATATGCTGACAATCCAGATTTTAGCGGAAGTGTAAATACCTCATGTAAAGTAGGTAAAGTAACAAATGGTAATCAGAACGCTTGGGATAATTTACAAATGAATTTTGCTGATAAATTTACCTTTTCGTCTGGCGATAATATCACTATGAAGGTATATTCTCCACAGTCTGGTTATAAGGTAACAATTAAGCTTGAAAACAAATTAGATGGGCAAAACATAAATTCTGGCGATATACCATCAACATCAGCTACAACTAAAACCAATGAATGGGAGGAACTAACATTTAATGTTGGAGAATTAAAGAGTGATGAATACGATAGAATTGTTATATTCTTTGATCTAGAAACTCAGAATGGAAACACCTATTATTTCGATGACTTGAAACTTAACCGTGGCTCCGGAGGTGGAGGCGGCGGTGGTGGAGGTGGTACCGGCGGATGTACTGGTACACTTGTTAGCGCTACTGGTTTTCCAGTAAACTTTGAAGGATGTGAAACTTTTATGGCTACAGACGGATCTGTTAAATTTGGGGATGCTATTAGTGCAGAATTAGCTGCTAATCCTTCACAATCTGGCATTAATACATCAGATTTTGTGTTAAAAGTTGATAAACCAGCAGGAGCAAGCCATTGGGAAGGAGTTCAAAATGGCTTTCCTACAGATTTTGATTCTTCATTAACATTTAAGGTGAAGATTTATACAACAAAACCGAATGTAAGATATGTATTTGAAATCTCTAATGATCCAAACGATAATGGTGTTGGAAACCCAGCAGGAATTCCAATAGTTGTTGCAAATGCGAATGAATGGACAGAAGTACAGGTTACTTTTCCTAATGTCCCTCCTGGAGGTCATAACAATTTTGTTATTAAGCCAGATGATGAAGGAAGCGATACGGTGAGTGTAGGCGCTATTCACTATTTCGATGATATAAGATTGGAGTAATAATAATTAATCAAATGAATATATAAAAAAAGGCTAGCTCAAGTTAACTGGCTAGCCTTTTTTCACCAAAATTATAATGAGTACAACAATTTTTAAAGACAAACCAAAATTTTCTAACCAAATGAGAGAGGTAAAGGGAAAATTAGTAAATCTTAACGGAGAACGATTCTATAAGATTTCCAATAGCAACTTGATGCGCCCATTTTTTATGAGCATTGTAAGCGATTCTAATCATTGGATGTTTATCTCAAGTAATGGAGGCTTAACCGCAGGAAGAAAAAATGCGGAATCTTCACTATTTCCTTATTATACAGATGATAAAATTAATGAAATGGCAGAAACCACAGGGTGTAAAGCTGTTTTTCAAGTTAAAAAAGAAGGGAGTATTAAGCTTTGGGAACCGTTTTCAATTCGACAAATGGGGATCTATAAAACGGAAATAAATCTTTATAAAAACATCTACGGGAATAAAATTGTCTTTGAAGAAAAGAATTTAGATTTAGCATTAAGCTATCGCTACGAGTGGAACTCAAGTAATAAATTTGGGTTTGTTAAGAAGTCGACTTTAATTAACGAATCAGATGTTTCAGTTCAGATTAGGATTTTGGATGGTGTTCAAAACATACTACCTAGCAACGTAACTTCCGATTTACAGAATAGTAGAAGCAATTTAGTAGACGCCTACAAGAGAAACGAGCTACAAGAAGAGGTTGGTTTGGGTATTTATGCCTTAAGTGCCGTTATTGTTGATAAAGCGGAGCCAAGTGAATCTTTAAAGTCCAATATTGTTTGGTCTACGGGCATAACTAATGCAACTTATTTATTGTCATCATTACAGTTAGATAATTTTAGAAGAGGTGAAACAGTAAAGCAAGAGGTTGATATTAAAGCTGAAAAAGGGGCTTACTTTGTTTCAACAGATATAGAAATTTTTGCTGGAGCAAAAGAAGACTGGATGTTTGTTATGAATGTAAATCAGTCCATTTCAGATGTAGTGAAAATTTCTGAACTTATAAAAGCAAACAATAAAATTCAGCAATTAATCCAAGAAGATATTGAATTAGGAACAAAAAATCTTATAGAATTAACAGCAGCTTCAGATGGTTTACAGCTTACAGAAGATCCGCTAACAAATATGAGGCATTTCTCAAATACGCTGTTTAATATCATGCGAGGTGGTATTTTTGACGATGCTTATACTATTGAAAAGGGTGATTTTGTTAAATATATTTCCAAAGCAAATAAAGAGGTTTTTAAAGAAAAGGTTTCCCTTTTAAATAGATTAGGAGACACCTTTACATTGGAAGAAATTCAAAAACTTGCTGAAGATGATGAGAATAAAGATTTTCAACGGTTATGTTTTGAGTATCTACCATTAAAATTCAGTAGACGACATGGCGATCCAAGCAGACCATGGAATAAGTTTTCTATTAATACAAGAAGTGAAATAGATGGCTCTAAGGTTTTGGATTACGAAGGAAACTGGAGAGATATTTTCCAAAATTGGGAAGCGTTAGCACATGCCTATCCCGAGTATATAGAAGGCATGATTCATAAGTTTTTAAATGCCACAACTTTTGAGGGCTACAATCCGTATCGTGTGACTAAAGGCGGTTTCGATTGGGAAGTGATTGAAGAAAACGATCCATGGTCTTACATTGGGTATTGGGGAGATCATCAAATAATATACTTGCTTAAGTTCTTAGAATTCATAGAAGACCACTACCCAAGAGCGTTAGAAAAGCGATTTAATCAAGACCTATTTGTTTATGCAAATGTGCCATATGTGATTAAAAGTTATGAAGATACCTTAAAAAACCCTAAAGATACGATTGATTTTAATCATGAATTAGACCATAAAATAAATGAAAGAAGAACTGAAATTGGTGTAGATGGCGCCTTATTAATGGATAAGAACAATGCTATTTATCGTGTTAATCTTATTGAAAAATTACTGGCAACAGTACTTTCTAAAGTATCAAACTTTATTCCAGAAGGTGGTATTTGGTTAAACACGCAACGTCCAGAATGGAACGACGCTAATAACGCCCTTGTTGGGAATGGGGTGTCTATGGTAACGCTTTACTATTTATATAGATTTTTAGATTTCTTTGAAAAAGTAGTTGCGAAGTCTAATCTTGATAACGTAGAGATTTCAGAAGAACTAAAGACGTTTTTTGATAGCATCGTGAATACCTTGAATAATAATGCACATATATTATCTGGAGCTATTTCAGATACAGACCGAAAAACAGTATTAGATGGTTTAGGTAAAGCGGGTAGCGATTATCGAACCACTATTTATAACAACGGATTTAAAAATAGAAAATCGTCAATAGCTCTTAAAGATGTTGCTCAGTTTATTGAGGTAACTAAGGCGTATTTAGAGCAAAGTATTGATGCTAATAAGCGTGACGATAGTATGTATCATGCTTATAACTTAATGACCGTTGAAAGTGATACAGAAGTGTCCATTTCCTACTTAAGCGAAATGTTGGAAGGCCAAGTGGCTGCATTAAGTGCGGGCTACCTCTCTCCTACTCAAGCCTTAAGTTTGTTAGATGGACTCAAAAACAGCGCACTTTTTAGAGACGACCAATACAGCTATATTTTATATCCAGATAAAGACCTGCCAAGGTTCACAAAAAAGAATAATATTCCGAAAGAAAAACTTGAAAACTCGAACCTTCTTAAACAACTTGTAGCAGATGGAAATCGTCATATTGTAGAGCAAGACATTAAAGGAGACTATCATTTTAATAGCAATTTCAACAACGCGAGTAGTTTAAAACAGGCATTAGATAATTTAGACTCGAAATACGATAACTTAATTGCTTTGGAAGAAGAACAAGTGCTTCAAATTTTTGAGGATATTTTCGACCACAAATCATTTACAGGTCGCTCAGGAACATTCTTTGGCTATGAAGGTCTTGGATCCATTTATTGGCACATGGTTTCAAAGCTATTACTCGCTGTGCAAGAAAACTGTTTGTTAGCAATTAATACTGGAGAAAGCGAAGCAATAATTGGGAAACTGTTGGATCATTATTACGAAATAAATGCTGGCATAGGCGTGCATAAATCACCTGAGCTTTACGGTGCTTTCCCAACAGACCCGTATTCGCATACACCAGCAACCAAAGGCGCTCAGCAACCAGGAATGACAGGGCAGGTTAAGGAAGACATTTTGAGTCGTTTTGGTGAATTAGGGGTCTTTGTAGAAGATGGAAAGTTAATTTTCAATCCAAGTTTACTTCAAACAAAAGAATTTTTAAACACGCCTTCAACATTTAAATTAACTAATGCTCAAGGTGAATCGCAAGAGATTCATTTGCATAATGATACACTTGGTTTTACCTATTGCCAAGTACCCATTATTTATAAAAAAGCCTCAGATAGGGGTGTAGAAATTATTTATAATAATGGAAACATTAAAAAGATAGACAGTTCGAGCTTAGATGTAGAAACTTCGAGTTCAATATTTGAAAGAAAAGGAGCAGTAAATCAAATTATAGTTTCAGTAAACAAGTAGATTAAATGACAGCAGCCGAAATATTAGGAAATCCAGAATACCAAGCTATTTCTTATGGAGGTTACCGTAGTAAAACGCGTGATGATCAACCTACAATAAAGCAGTTAAAGGAAGATATGAAAATCCTTGCTGCAATGGGGATTAAAATATTAAGAACATATAATGTTCAATTAGCTCAGGCATCAAATGTGTTAAAAGCTATAACGGAGTTAAAAAAAGAAAATACTTCTTTCGAAATGTATGTCATGTTAGGCGCTTGGATTGATTGCAAAAATGCATGGACAGGATTAGAACCTAATCATGAAGTTGAAAGCGAACAGAATGCTGGAGAAATTAATCGAGCAGTAGCTTTGGCTAAACAGTATCCAGACATTGTTAAAATTATAGCGGTTGGTAATGAAGCTATGGTACGTTGGGCAACAAGTTATTTTGTGCGTCCTAATGTAATTTTAAAATGGGTAAATCATTTACAAGAATTAAAACATAAAGGAGCGCTTTCAAAAGACTTATGGATTACAAGTTCCGATGATTTTTCATCATGGGGCGCTGGCGATCCGAGTTATCACTGTGAAGACTTAACTAACCTAATTAAGGCAGTAGATTATATCTCTATGCATACATACCCAATGCATAACTCTCACTATAATCCTGCCTTTTGGTTGGTTCCTAATAATGAAATCGGGTTGTCCAATAATCAGAAAATGGAGTCTAGTATGCAACGCGCTTTAAACTTTGCTACAAAGCAATATGAGGATGTTACAAACTATGTTAAAAGCTTAGGAGTAGATAAGCCTATTCATATCGGAGAAACGGGTTGGGCAACAATTTCTAATGATTCTTATGGAGCCGATGGATCTAAAGCTGCTGACGAGTATAAGTCTGGAAAGTATTTTAAGCTCATTAGAGATTGGAGTAATAAAGAAAAAGTGACTTGTTTTTATTTCGAGGCTTTTGATGAACAATGGAAGGATGCAGAAAACGAAAAAGGTTCTGAAAATCATTTCGGATTAATAAACCTTAAAGGAGAAGCAAAATATGCTATTTGGGATTTAGTTGACAAAGGTGTGTTTAAAGGCTTAACTAGAGACGGACAACCTATATCTAAAACGTTTATGGGTGTTAAAGAAGATTTACTATTGGAGGCTCTTGTTCCTCCGTTAGCACAGTAATTAGTTAAATTATTAATTATGAAAAATTATAGATCAATCATAAGAAATTGCTTGCTGATTGTTTTAATCTGTATAGCATGGTCTTGTGGTAAAGTTAAAAAGAACGACGTGAAAGAAGACCTTTCAAATAAAGAAGTTTCTGCCAAAGATATTTTAGGAAACCCAGATTATTTAGCCATGTCTTTTGGGGCTTACCGACATGCAGATCATAGTATAGAACCTACATTAGAAGAGTTACAAGAAGATGTAAAACTTTTACATGCTTTAGGTGTTAGGATGCTTCGTACGTATAAAGTGCATTTACCTCAGGCTGAAAATCTTTTGAAAGTGATTCATGAGTTAAAACAACAAGACTCAAATTTTGAAATGTATGTCATGCTTGGAGCTTGGATAGACTGTAAAAACGCTTGGACAGATCAAGAGCCTATTCATAACGAAGAAAGCGAAGACAACAAACCACAAATTGAAAAAGTAGTGGCATTAACAAATCAATACCCAGATATCGTAAAAGTTATTGCGGTTGGTAACGAGGCTATGGTTAAATGGGCTGCAACTTATTATGTGGAACCTTGGGTAATCTTAAAATGGGTTAATCACCTTCAAGATTTAAAGAAAGAAGGAAAGCTACCTAAAGATTTATGGGTAACAAGCTCTGATAATTTTGCCTCTTGGGGTGGCGGTGGCGAAGAATACCACGTTGAAGATTTAAATAAATTAATCAAAGCAGTAGATTTTCTTTCGGTACACACCTACCCTATGCATGATACACACTATCAACCAGAATTTTGGTTAAATCAAGAAGGTTTGGAAGGTAAAACCGATATGGAAAAAATTGAAATAGCCATGTTAAGCGCAAAAGATTATGCCATAATGCAAGCAGGAAATGTAAAGAAATACATGGAGAGCCTAGGTGTTAATAAACCAATTCATATAGGCGAAACAGGATGGGCAAGCTTTTCTTCTGGGCAATATGGAGCAAAGGGTTCCAAAGCATGCGATGAGTATAAAGAAGCATTGTATTACAAACACATGAGAGATTGGACCAATGAAGCTGGTATGTCGTGTTTTTATTTTGAAGGATTTGACGAACCATGGAAAGGTGGCGATAATCCAGGGAATTCCGAAAAGCATTTTGGATTATTTACAGTAGATGGTAAAGCAAAATATGCGCTTTGGAATGAAGTAGATAATGGCACTTTTAAAGGATTAACAAGAAATGGCAATCCAATTACAAAAACATATAATGGAGATAAAGAAGCTTTAATGAAAGAGGTGTTAGTGCCTCCAACTGTGGCAGAAATTAATCAATCTCATTAAAAAATGTATAAAATGAAGTTTTTAAAAATAAATATAGCCTGTCTTTTTTTAGTCATTATGAGTTGTAAAGAAACTAATAAA
Source organism: uncultured Algibacter sp. (assembly GCF_947487605.1). Lineage (GTDB taxonomy): Bacteria > Bacteroidota > Bacteroidia > Flavobacteriales > Flavobacteriaceae > Algibacter_D. The sequence continues at coordinate 194,571 of NZ_CANKXK010000002.1, read as the reverse complement.
CAAGCAAACCATAATTTACAGATTGATGTATATGAAACTTCAGCAAAAGGTAATAAACTAACAAAAGTTTCTGAGTTTGTAAAAACCGATAGTTTAGTAACTATCAAATTAAATCCAAAACAAACATTTCAAACTATTACAGGTTTTGGAGGAGCGTTTACAGAGTCTTCAGCATATTTATTGAATAAGCTAAGTAAAGAAAATCGCAAGAAGATTATTGACGCTTATTTTAGTGAAGATGGTGCACATTATTCATTAACAAGAACACACATGAATTCCTGCGACTTTTCAGTAAGTAATTATTCATATACACCTGTTGAAGGGGATAAAAATTTGGAGCATTTCTCTATTGAAGAAGATAAAGAGGATTTAATCCCATTTATAAAAGAAGCTATGGCGGCTTCCACAGATGGATTTAAAATTTTTGGCTCTCCCTGGACAGCAGCTCCTTGGATGAAAGATAATAACAAATGGGTTGGCGGCAAACTACTACCAGAATATTATGATACCTGGGCGTTATTCTTCTCAAAATATGTAGATGCTTACAAAGCAGAAGGGATTGATATATGGGGTTTTACAGTTGAAAATGAACCTTTAGGTAATGGCAATAACTGGGAAAGCATGCATTATTCACCAAACGAAATGACCAATTTTGTTCAAAATCATTTGGGACCAAAACTAGAAGCAGACGGTAAAGGCGATTTGAAAATTTTAGGATATGACCAAAATAGAGAACATTTAAAAGAATGGGTTGACTCTCAATATAAAAATGAAGAAACATCAAAGTATTTTGATGGAACAGCTATTCATTGGTATGCAAGTACTTTTGAAGTGTTTCCTGAAGAATTACAATATGCCCATAATAAAGCACCAAATAAACTTTTAATTCAATCTGAAGCTTGTGTGGATGCCGAAGTTCCTGTTTGGGAAGACGATGCATGGTATTGGAAAAAAGAAGCGACTGATTGGGGCTTTCAATGGGCTCCAGAAGAAGATAAGCACAGGCACCCCAAGTATGCACCAGTTAATAGATACGCTAGAGATATCATTGGTTGCCTAAATAATTGGGTTGACGGATGGGTAGATTGGAATATGGTGTTAGATACAAAAGGAGGTCCTAATTGGTTTAAAAACTGGTGTATTGCGCCTGTGATTGTTAACCCAGATACTGATGAAGTTTACTTTACACCTTTGTATTATACCATGGCACATTTTAGTAAGTACATAAGACCAAATGCTAAAGTCATTGGGTTAGAGAGTTCTGATAATTCGCTTATGGCTACAGCAGCTCAAAACCCAGATGGGACTATTGCAGTGGTGTTATTTAATCAATATAAAACTCCAATAAGTATTAGCCTATCATTAAACGAAAAAGCAATAGACATTTCAATAGATGCGAAAGCTATTCAAACTATTGTCATTCCTAAATCATAAACTAACCTAACTAACTAAAAAAATAAAATTATGTCAAACGTAAAAACAGCCGCAACAAATAGGGTACCACTTGGTCAAAAAGCAGCTTTTGGAGCTGGCCATTTGGTTTTGAATTTATATCCAGGAGCCTTGGGTTTCTTTATGTTTTTTTTACTAACAGCTTTTGGAATGGATCCATTTCTAGCGGGGCTTTTAGGAGGACTGCCTCGATTTTTTGATGCAGTAACCGACCCAATTATGGGATTTATTTCCGATAATACTAGCTCTAAATGGGGAAGAAGAAGACCATACATTCTGGTAGGAGGTGTTTTAAGTGCTATCACATTTGTTCTACTTTGGCAACTTGATGAAAATAATTCAGCAGACTACAATTTTTGGTACTTTCTAATTATGTCCATGGTTTTTCTTATTGGAAATACCATGTTCGCTACGCCTTTGGTTGGTTTAGGTTACGAAATGACTTCAGATTATAACGAACGTACTCGTTTAATGGCGTTTTCTCAAACGGTTGGACTATTAGCATGGGTAATAGTGCCTTGGTTTTGGGTAATTATTGCTGACCCAAATTTTTTTAGCAATCAAGCTGAAGGTGTAAGAACAATGGCCTTGTATGTTGGAGTTGCTTGTTTGCTTCTAGGGCTTTTACCTGCTATTTTTTGTAGAGGTATGGACTCTGCTAATATGGGAAATAGAAAGAAATTAAGTTTTAAGACTGTATTTAGTAATTTAAAAGATTTGATAGTCAGTATAAAAGAAGCTGTAAAAAACAAACCTTTTATGAAATTGTGTGGTGCTACTTTTTTAATATTTAACGGTTATCAAATTGTAGCTTCCTTCAGTTTTTTCATTTTTGTTTTTTATATTTTTAATGGAAGTTATGAAGCTACCTCAACGTGGCCAGCATGGTTTAGCTCTATAGGAGCTCTAGTCTCAGCATTTTTAGTAATTCCAATTGTTTCAAAAATGGCAACCAAATGGGGAAAAAAGAATGCCTTCCTTATTTCAACAGCGCTTTCTATAGTTGGATACGCCATGAAGTGGTGGGCTTTTACTCCCGACAATATTTGGCTTTCTTTTGTTCCAATACCACTAATGTCATTTGGTTTAGGAAGTTTATTTACACTAATGATGAGTATGACTGCCGATGTTTGTGACTTAGACGAACTGGTTAATGGAATGCCAAGGAAAGAAGGGACTTTTGGTGCCTTATACTGGTGGGTTGTAAAACTTGGACAAGGATTAGCTCTCGTATTAGGAGGTTTAGTATTAAAACTAATAGGCTTTGACGGCAATGCAGCTACACAGACAGTGGATACTTTAACAAAGTTAAGAATTGCAGATATCGTTATTCCTGTTGTAACTGCAGGTTTAGCTATTTGGATTATGTGGAAGTATGGCTTATCTGAAGAAAGAGCAAAAGATATTAAAGCGCAGCTAGAAGAAAGAAGAGGCGTGTTATAACAATCTTGAATTGTTAAGTGAATTTATATAACTAAAAAAATAATAATATGTCAACTAAAATAGTAATACTAATAATAGGCGTTTTATTTGTCTTATTTGCGCTACTCGCAAGTAAAAAAGGCAGTTCCAAATTAGGAATCCCTTTAGGAATCCTTGGTATTTTAATGATGATTTTTGGTAGTTATTCGTCAGATTTAGTCAATTATAATAGCCAAATTGAACAAGTTTCAACAGGAAATAAGTTAATAATTAGCGAACCAGTAAATGCTGTGAAAGTGGTGTCTCCAATAGATAAAGATTCTGTTGATTGTAGAATATTAACAATGGGGGTTTATCCAGAGTCCAATAAAAATGATATTTGGGTGTTAATTCGCCCAACAGACGATCGTTATTACCCGCAATCAGATCATACAAATACCTCCTATAAAAGAGATGGTCAATGGCAAGTTGTTACACGTTTTGGTGGAGATAAAGGCGAGGCCTATGATTTGATTATTTACGAAGCAGATTCTACGGCTTCATCATTTTTTAGTTCTACGATAGCAAAATGGAAAGAAACTGAAGACTATCCAGGATTAAAACTTGAAGAAATACCATCTGGAGCTAAGGAAGTAGATAAAATAAAAATATATACAAGAAAAAATTGTAGAGGCGTCTTTTAGATGCTCATAGTTTTTTACAAAAAGTAGTTAAATAGTTGGTTTTTAAATTGAATAAATAAACAAGAAAAGCATGTCTTATAGAGAAGAGTCTTATTATAAATCAAAATACAGCCAAATAGCTACCCAAGGTATTAATCTTTCAGATTATTCATTAGAGGAGTTAAAAGTTTTATGGCATAAAACCATACAAGAAGGGTTTCATGGTATCTGTTTTAGCATGTATAAGGACGGGCAATCGCCAGGAGATGACATAAGTATGGAGCAGGTAGAGCAACGTGTAAAAATATTAAAACCTTATGTAGGTGCTATCCGTTCGTTTTCTTGTATTGAAGGAAATGAATATGTACCAATAATGGCAAAAAAGCATGGCCTTAAAACATTAGTTGGCGCATGGTTAAGTGATGATAAAGAAGATAATGAAAGAGAAATACAAGGTTTAATTACACTGGCTAAGGCGGGCAATGTAGATGTTGCAGCTGTAGGTAATGAAGTGTTATATCGAAACGATTTGACTTTGGATGAGTTAGTAGGGTATATCAATCGTGTTAAAGAAGCTTTAGCAGGATTAGATATTCCAGTGGGTTATGTAGATGCCTATTACGAATTTTCTAGACACCCTATTTTAGTTGAAAGCACAGACGTTGTTTTGGCTAACTTATACCCCTATTGGGAAGGATGTCCAATAGAGTATGCATTAGGGCATATGCAAGCCATGTTTGGCTCTGTTGTAGATGCAGCAAAAGGAAAGCCTATAATTATTACAGAGACGGGGTGGCCAAGTCAAGGCGGAGGTCTTGATGGGGCTATTGCTAGCGATACTGCAGCTATGAAATACTTTATAGACACAGTAAGATGGACTAAAGAAAATAAGATTCCTTTATTTTATTTCTCATCATTTGATGAGTCATGGAAAACTGGGGATGAAGGAGATGTTGGTGCTTATTGGGGGTTGTGGGATAAACATGAGAATCTGAAATTTTAAGTATAGACTAACTAATACTAATTCATGTCACTAATAAATATAACATCAAAAGATAAAGTTCCCTTAGGGCAAAAAGTAGCATTTGGAGTAGGCATGTTAGCCAACCAAATGTTTCCTGCAATTTTAGGGATATTTATGGTTGTTTTAGTGCAAGATTTAGGCTTTACAGGTTGGATGTGGTCTCTTATTTATTTTTTCCCAAGAATTTTTGATGCCATTACAGACCCAATAATGGGTTATATTTCTGATAACACAAAATCAAAATGGGGTCGTAGAAGACAATATGTTTTAATTGGCGGAATAATGATGGGCATTGCTTACATATTTATGTGGCAACTTTTTAAAGAGAACACATTACAATTTAATTTTTGGTATTTCTTTATTTGGTCTGTAGTTTTTTATTTAGGACTTACACTCTTTAGTGTTCCATATGTAGCTATGGGTTATGAAATGAGTGACGATTTTCATGAGCGCACAAGTATTATGGCGGTGGCACAATGGATTGGACAATGGGCTTGGGTAATAGCGCCTTTATTTTGGATTATTATGTATGATCCAGAATGGTTCCCATCGGCAGAAGTAGCTGTCAGACAATTGGCAGTATGGGTTGCTATACCTTGTACCATTTGTGCCATGGTGCCTGCAATATTCATAAAGAGCAAATCTACCTTAAATGAAAATTATAAGCCATTAAATTTATCGAATATAGGAAGTAGTTTAAAAAACATATATATTAGTTTTATTGAAGCATTTAAGATTAAAGCATTCAGGAAATTGTGTGCAGCGACATTTTTAGTATTTAACGCATTCAATACTGTTGCATCACTTACTTTTTTTGTCATTGTATATAAACTGTTTAATGGAGACACGGGTGCTAGTGGTATCTGGGTGTCGTTATTTGGATGTTTAGGCGCATTAGGCACTACATTTATAGTTATACCAGTAGTAACGAGGATGTCTAAGGTTATGGGAAAGAAAAAAGCTTTCTTGGTGTCTCAAGGAATATCGGTTATAGGATATATCATGCTTTGGTTTTTATTTGTTCCAGGCAAACCATGGTTATACATTGTAGCACTACCCTTTTTTTCCTTTGGAATTGGAAGTTTATTTACTATAATGATGTCAATGACTGCCGATGTAATAGATATTGACGAATTAAATACGGGTTTGCGTAGAGAAGGTATATTTGGCGCCATATATTGGTGGATGGTTAAAGTAGGATTCGCCATTGCAGGAGGTCTAAGCGGTGTTATTATTGCAATTGTTGGGTTCAATCCAGATCTTGTTACCACAGACCAACAATTGGCTGTGAATGGGCTTCATGCTTTCTTTTGTTTTTTTCCTATGGCAGGCACGCTTGTTGCCATGTATATTATGCGTAATTATGATGTTACCGAAGAACGCGCCAATGAGATTAGAGCAGAACTAGATAAAAGAAAAAACGAAATATAATATAATAATTACAGAATAAAATGTCGTCTTACAGATCACATAAAATGCTGTCATTATCTGGATATGATTTAGATAACAAGACACCAAAAGGATTAGAGAACGTATTCAAAAGAATTTTAAAAAGAGGTATGCATGGCATAGGCTTTAGTCCTTATGAAGAAGGACAAGAACCTGGAGATCAGCTTACCGAAAAACAGATAAGAAGACGTTTGAAACTTATTAAGCCCTATACGGAATGGGTGCGGTCTTTTTCATGTACAGATGGCAATGAACTAATACCCAAGATCGCCAAGGAAATGGGTATGAAAACCATGGTGGGTGCATGGTTAGGAGACAATGCGAAGATTAATGCAAAGGAAATAGAAGGATTAAAGAGATTAGCAAATGAAGGACTTGTAGATGTTGCAGCTGTTGGAAATGAAGTGATGTACAGAGGTGATTTAACAGAAGATGAGTTATTAGATTTCATCTACGATGTTAAAAAAGACATTACAAATGTGCCCGTAGGTTACGTAGATGCTTATTACGAGTTTGCCCACAGGCCTAAAATTACTGAGGCATGCGATGTTATTTTAGCAAACTGTTATCCATATTGGGAAGGTTGCAGTATCGAATATTCCCTAATCTACATGAAGGATATGTACCACCAAGCGGTTAAGGCAGGAAAAGGTAAAAAGGTTATTATCACCGAAACAGGGTGGCCTAGTGAAGGAGAAGGTTTAAATGGCGCATTTCCTTCAAAAGAAAACGCCATAAAGTATTTTATCAATACGCAGTTATGGTCCAAAGAAGAAGAGATAGACGTTTTTTACTTTTCATCTTTTGATGAGTCATGGAAAGTTGGAACCGAGGGAGATGTAGGGGCATATTGGGGTATTTGGGATAAAGATGAAAACCCTAAGTTTTATACAAATCGACTTAAATTAAAAGGCAGCAAATTATTTCTTTAAGAGTACTTTTGCCTCATAACCTTTATGGTTTTATTCGGATTATTTTAATATTATAAATAGCCTAATTTTCAATTAAACCTTAAAAATGAAGATGAATAGCATTCAATACAAAATAGGTGTATTATTAGTTCTTTTTTTAAGTTCTTGTGAAGGGCCAATACGCGATTTATACCCAGAAACTCTTGTCGAAGGATTCACTTTACACGATTCAAAGCATACTGGAATCGACTTCAATAATGCCATTGTGGAGTCTGAAAAAGTAAATCATCTCTATTATAATCAAATATATAGTGGCGCGGGCGTAGCCATTGGTGACATCAATAATGATGGCTTATCAGATATTTTTTTCTGCGGAAATCAGGTGTCAGATAGATTATACTTAAATAAAGGAAATTTTCAGTTTGAAGACATCACAAAAAAATCAAGAGCAGCAAGAAACTCAGGTTGGTCTTGGGGCGTTACCATGGCAGATGTAAATTCAGATGGTTATTTAGATATATATGTTTCAAGAAACGGTGAGTCTATGGTACCTGAAGAGCGAAAAAATCAATTATATATCAATAATCAAGATCTTACTTTTACGGAATCTGCTATGGCTTATGGGCTAGCCGATGCTGGGTTCTCTTCACAGGCTGTATTTTTCGATATGGATAATGATGGCGATTTAGACATGTACCAAGTAAATCAGCTTCCAGATGCAAGACTTTTTAGTCGGTATATAAACATTCCTAAGGAGCGTGAAAAGTATTATTCCGATAAGCTGTACAAAAATGAAAGGGGTAGGTATGTTGATGTTTCCGCGGTATCAGGTATTTCTAGAGAGTTGTCTTATGGCTTAAGTGTTAGTGCAGACGATTTTAATAATGACGGATGGGAAGACCTTTACATAGCCAACGATTACGATGATCCAGATTTCTTGTATTACAATAATGGGGACGGAACATTTAGAAATGTGATTCACGAAAAAGTAAAACACATTTCGCAGTTTAGTATGGGAACAGATACTGGAGATATTAATAACGATGGCTTTACAGACTTCATTACTTTAGATATGGCTGCTGCAGACCATTACAGATCTAAAACTAATATGGGTTCTATGAGCTCAGAAAAATTTAATGAAATGGTTTCTATTGGTGATCACCACCAATACATGACAAACACCTTACAAATTAATATAGGTGGCAAAAGTTTTTCAGACATTTCTAATATTGCTGGTATTGCAAAAACAGATTGGAGTTGGGCGGGACTTCTGGTAGACTTGAATAATGATGGAAATAGAGATATTATAATTTCAAATGGTGTTAAGAAGGATGTTAGGAATAATGATTTTTTAACAGGCGTGAATGCAAAACTTGCAGAGGGTTCTCAAGATTTTTATGCCATTGCTAAAAAAGCACCTTCTGTACCACTTGCAAATTATGCCTTTAAGAACACCGGTGATTTAAAATTTGAGAAAGTAACAAAAGATTGGGGTTTCGATATGCCTAGTTTTTCGAGCGGAATGGCCTATGGCGATTTAGATAATGATGGCGATTTAGACATTGTCATCAATAATATGGAGTCTGCTGCTTTTGTTTATGAAAATAATGCCACTGGAAACTTTTTGAAAATTGATTTAGAAGGATCTCAAAATAATAGGTTTGGATACGGTGCAAAGGCTGTAATTCATTATAACGGAAAGAAGCAAATAGCAAACCACACAGTTAGCCGAGGTTATTTATCTTCTGTAGAACCAGGGTTGTTTTTTGGGTTGGGCAAGGAAACAACAGTTGATAAAGTTGAAGTCATTTGGCCTGATGGCAAATCAAATATTTTTGAAAATGTGAGCGCTAATATTGAGTTAGAAGCAAAGTACTCCAAGGCGGTTCAGGCTAATAAAAATGAAACTACTTCTACTACGCTCCTATTACATGCAAAACCAGAAGATTTAGGAATAAATTTTACACACAAAGAAAATCCTTTTGAAGAATATCAAGATGAAATACTGTTACCACATAACATATCTCAAAACGGACCATTTATGGCTGTTGAAGATGTTAATAATGATGGTTTGCAAGACATGTTTATAGGTGGAGCCGCGGGACAAAGCGGAATTTTATATCTACAAAACCAGGACGGTGGTTTTGTTGAAGCAAAATCGCAACCATGGGAATCAGATAAAGATTCAGAAGATTTACAAGCCCTATTTTTTGATGCCGATAAGGATAGCGATTTAGACTTGTATGTGGCTAGTGGAGGAAGCGAATATAAAAGAGGTAATGTGTTGTTAAAAGATAGGCTGTACCTAAACGATGGCACGGGCTCATTTACAAAAAGTGCCAATGCCTTGCCTAATATTTTTGAAAGCTCGCAATGCATCAAAACAGCAGATATTGATAAAGATGGCGATTTAGATGTCTTTGTTGGCACACGTTTAATATCTGGAAAGTATGGCTTCCCTCCTACCAGTTATTTACTTATTAATAACGCTGGTAGGTTTACCAAAGCCCCTTCTAATATCGCACCAAGTCTAGAAAATAAAGGGATGGTAACAGATGCTGTTTTTACGGATATTGATAATGATGAAGACGAAGATCTTATGATAGTCGGCGAATGGATGGGCATTGAAGTGTTAATTAATGAAGATGGGATTTTTAAAAATAGTACAGCCAAATTTGGACTTCAAGATTCAACAGGTATCTGGTGGTCTATTACCGCTAGCGACCTTGACAATGATGGGGACGACGATTATATTATAGGTAACTTAGGTTTAAATAATAAATTTAAAGCTTCAGAAGAACATCCTTTTAAATTATATGTGAACGACTTTGATGACAATGGCACGAATGACGTCGTTTTAGCAAAGTTTTATAAGGACGATTATGTGCCTGTAAGAGGCCGTGAATGTACAAGTCAGCAGATGCCTTATGTAGCCGAAAAATTTAAAGACTATCACACATTTGCATCTTCTAAATTGGTTGAAATACTACCAGAAGACAAAGTTGAGGATGCCGTTGTACGTGAAATAAAAAGTTTTGAAAGTATTTTATTGATTAACGATAATGGTAGTTTAAAGAAGGTAGTATTGCCCAACGAATTACAAATTGCCCCAATTAAGTCTGCTTTAGTTTTGGATGTTAATGGCGATGGTAATAAGGATATTATTACCGTAGGCAATCATTTTGGTGTTGAGGTTGAAACCACACGTTATGATGCTGGCATTGGAGCCGTATTGTTAGGTGATGGTAATAATAATTTTAAATATTTAGATGCTTTACAAAGCGGATTTTATGTTCCTTTCGATAGTAGAGATGTTAAGTATTTAAGTTCGGGGAACAAGAGCATTATTCTTGTTGCTAATAACAACCATCCTTTATCTACCTTTAGGCTGGAGAAATAACTGATTTTCATTGCTTATTCTTTGTTTTTCTTGAGTCATTCTGACTCAATAGCTGCTAGATTGCCCTAGAGTTTTTTAAATAATCATTAAACTTAGAGACCGCACCACTACATTACCCCTACATTTCTAAGTTTCCTAATTTCTCTAATATTGTTTTGGTTACAAGATAACGTTAGAAGTGCTGGTATCACTCACTCTTTTATAAAACAACTAACGAAACATTATAATTTCCTAGTGTATGTTTCTTGTATGGGTCGTTGTTAGCGATTTAACAAGGATTGGCTCTACCTTGAAGAAACTACGAAATAATTTAGTATTTAAATTATTGGTTAAAACAATTTTATGATGAAAAAAATTACTTTATTATTTTTCCTTTTGGTTGTATCATTAGGATATTCTCAAGAATTACCGTTTGATTTTGAAAATCCAAATCAGTTAATGTTAGGTGATGGCGGAGCAACTGTTACAATTATTGACGATGGCAGTACAACTAATGATGTTCTACAAATTGTAGGTGCTTCCAACAACTGGGATAACGCACAAATAAATTTTCCCGTACCTGTTGATTTAAGTAATAGTGTGAACAATACAATTACTGTAGTTATGGAATGTAGAGATTGCCCTGATCTTGAAGTACGTCAACATGGTTTGGGTTTTCAGAGTAATGTTGCGGAGGTAAATTTTGAAACAGTTGGTAAAGAACTAACAACTGTAGAATTAAATTTCCCGTCTAACCTTGGTAGTTATGGAAATATGAAACTTTACACAGATAGTGGCACTTTTGGTGATGGTAGTAGTAATAATCAAAGTACAGGCACTTATTGGGTTCATAGTATCTCTGCACCTGGCCCAGACCCTGAAACCTGCTCTGATGGTATTGAAAATCAAGACGAAACAGGAGTTGATTGTGGCGGTGTCTGTGCTCCTTGCGATGTTACAGCACCATCAGGTTTTACTGCAACAATAGGTGCCATTGACCCGTTTTCAATTGAATTGTTGTTAACAGCTACCGATGAAACATCGGCCAATATAACTTATGATATAGCAGGGGATGTTACCGCACAAACAATAGGAGCTTCAGGAGTTGAAACTTCCTATATAATAAGTGGACTAACACCTGAAACTATGTATAGTTTTGATGTCTCAGCTAGTGATGCATCGGGAAACTCTGCAGCAAATAATGCTATTACAGTGGGAGGTACTACAATTGCAGATCCAAGTAATGAGTGTGAAGGACAGTCTTTTGGTGTTAAAGAAGGAACATTTCCAAATGGTTACGCATATAAGTTTGAGACTTTAGGTAATGGAGATGTAGAAATCACATTCACCTTGTTAGGTGATCCTGTAGCTGGACTAGTTGCTTATATTCAAAATAGAGATCCTTTTTCAGAAGGTAATTTTGATAGCAACGTAGGACAAGCATATACGAAAACGATTATAGCACCTACACCTGGCGTTGATATTACATATGGAGCTAAATTTGTATGGGCAGATGGTGGATTTGGTGTGACTGAAGATTTTGTTTATACAGTAGGCGAAGAATGTGTTTTAGGTATAGACGACGTAGCGAAAGCTTCATTTAAAATCTTTCCTAATCCAACTCAAGATAGTTGGACAGTAAAAACACAGAGTGCTAATATCTCTTCCATTAAAGTATTCGACGTATTAGGTAAAAATGTATTGTCGTTATCACCTAATACAAGCGAAGCAACAATAGACGGAGCTAGTTTAAATAAAGGTTTATATTTTGCTCAAATTAAAACAGCTTCTGGTATAAGTAGTTTAAAACTTATTAAGCAGTAAAACTGTTTAGTTTAGTTGTTTGCAAAAGGCGTTTTTATTTATAAAAGCGCCTTTTTTTATTAGAGAAACTCTGTTTTAAAAGTTGCAAAGCAACAAGCTTAAAATAGTTATTTGAACTAATCCCGCTTTTATAGCGGGATCTCAGGTTAAATACTTCGTGGCTTGCTCCGAGGTTTTTTACTTTATAAAGACTCTCCCCTATTTTAAAATATTTCTTTACTTTGTGAAAAGCATCACAAATTTATGTTTGACGATATTTTAACAGCCATTCCTTTTGGTATTATTCTAGCATTTACAATAGGTCCAGTCTTTTTTGTACTTTTAGAGACAAGCGCAACAAAAGGTTTTAGAAGCGCTTTAATATTTGATTTGGGTGTTATTCTAGCAGATATTATCTTTATTATTATTGCATTCTATAGTACAAATAACCTTAGAGGCAAAATAGGGAACGACCCTAATTTTTTAATTTTTGGAGGTGTTTTATTGATGGTGTATGGTGTTATTTCATTTATAAAAACATCAAAATCTTTTAGAGCTATTGTTAAGGAGTATCATAAGGTAGAAATACAAAAAGACTATGGGAAGCTTTTTGTAAAAGGCTTTTTACTTAATTTTATAAATATTGGTGTATTGTTAGGTTGGCTAGGGTTTATGGTTCTTGGAGACTCGCTTACCACTTCAAAAAATGGCGATATCATATTTATTATAGCAATGTTGACAGCTTATTTTGTAACTGATTTATTTAAAATAGTAGTTGCCAAAAAGCTTAAAGCAAAATTAACCCCAAGACTTATATTTAAAACAAAGAAAGTAATTGCTATGGTAATACTAGGTTTTGGTGTTTTACTTTTTGTACAAGGGTTATTTCCTGATGTATACGAGAAAAACAAAGAGAAGTTAGAGCAAATAAACCCAATAAAATAAGAAGCTTATTTTGAGGCGCTGCCTTAATTCCAATCGCTACAACAAGTTTAATAATTTTTAAAAAAAAACAAAAAAAAGAGACACTAAAATAGTATCTCTTTTTTGAGGCGTCAAGCGGATTCGAACCGCTGTAGAAGGTTTTGCAGACCTCTGCCTAGCCACTCGGCCATGACGCCTTTTGAAAAAATACATCAAAGTAAGCTTTGATGTATCATTTAAATTTGTTATTCCCGAGACATCGGGAAACTAGTGCAAATGTAAAAAAAAATAACACTTTTTAAGCCTTAAAACTATTTTTTACGTTTATCACTCATTTTTATAGTTACCCGTTCTACATCACCACCAATAGGGGGGTTTAATTTGCTCACACAAACAGTAGCTTTTTTTACTAAATCATCTTCATTAAAAATCCTATCAAGGATACGCCTACATACTGTTTCAAGTAGATGAGAAGGGGTATTCATCTCCTCCTTTATAATGCGATTTAAAAAAACATAATCAACAGTATCTGTTAGTTTATCAGACACTGCAGATGCTTGCAAGTTTGCTTTCACCTCTAAATCAACACGATAATCACTGCCTATTTTGGTTTCTTCTTTTAAGCAACCATGATAGGCAAATACGCGAATATTTTCAACTTTAATTGTTCCCATTAGCCTGTAAAGAAATCAAAAATATTGCTAATAGCACTAGTTTTTGTTTTATAAAATTCGGTATAAGTACATCTTAAGCATGTTACCGATGTAAATTTTTTATTTTGAACATCGAATATCTTAGAAAGTGTACCGCCTGTAGCACGCATTTCACCAACCTCACATGTCGTATTAGCACATTTAGGACAGACATATTTTATTTTTTGCATATTATAAATATTTTAAAGATTTGTAACTTTTAATATATAAGTCATTTTCAATTATTATTTGTTACGCTTATTCAAGTTATTATGATAAAATAAATGGAATTTCCGTAATTTTGAGGCTTATTTTGATGAAACAAAGAATAGAATGTCTGAAGATAGAAAATCATTAAATTTTATTGAACAAATTATTGAGGAGGATTTGGCAAATGGAATGTCTAAAAACGAACTGCGTTTTAGGTTTCCGCCAGAGCCAAACGGGTACTTGCATATAGGACATACAAAGGCTATTGGAATTAGTTTTGGTCTAGGCGAATATTACAATGCACCAGTAAACCTTAGATTTGATGATACCAACCCAGCTAAAGAAGAACAAGAATATGTAGATGCTATTAAACGCGATATTGCTTGGTTAGGATATAAATGGGATAAGGAATTGTTTTCTTCAGATTATTTTCAACAGCTGTATGATTGGGCGATTCAACTTATAAAAGAAGGAAAAGCTTATGTAGACTCACAATCTAGCGAAGCTATGGCTGAACAGAAAGGAACACCAACCCAACCCGGGGTTGATGGCCCATTTAGAAACAGGAGTATTGTTGAGAACCTTGATTTATTTGAACGTATGAAAGAAGGAGAGTTTGACGAAGGAGAACATATTTTGCGTGCAAAAATTAATATGCAACACACCAATATGTTAATGCGTGACCCTATTATGTATCGTGTTTTAAAGAAACATCATCATAGAACAGGAAACGACTGGTGTATTTACCCTATGTACGATTGGACACACGGCGAAAGCGATTATATAGAGCAAATCTCACATTCGCTTTGTTCTTTAGAGTTTAAACCCCATAGAGAGTTATACAATTGGTTTTTAGATCAAGTTATTAATCCAACTCTGCTTAGACCTAAACAACGCGAGTTTGCGCGTTTAAACTTAAGCTATACCATTATGAGCAAGCGGAAGCTCTTAAAACTTGTAGAAGATGGTATTGTTAATGGGTGGGACGACCCCAGAATGCCGACAATTTCTGGTTTAAGACGAAGAGGGTACACACCAACAGCAATTAGGAAGTTTGTTGAAACCGTTGGTGTTGCTAAGAGAGATAATGTAATAGACGTATCGCTTTTAGAATTTTGCATTCGTGAAGATTTAAATAAAACGGCACCTCGTGTTATGGCGGTTTTAGATCCAGTAAAATTGGTTATCACTAATTACCCAGAGGGGAAAGAAGAATGGTTAGAAGCCGAGAATAATCAAGAAGATGCAAGTGCAGGATTTAGAAAAGTGCCTTTTTCACGCGAATTATATATTGAAAAGGAAGATTTTAAAGAGGAAGCTGGTAATAAGTTTTTTAGACTGAAACTTGGCGGAGAAGTAAGATTAAAAAACGCTTATATAATTAAAGCAGAGAGTGTAATAAAGGATGAAAAAGGGGAGGTAAAAGAAATTCACTGTACTTATTCTGAAGATACTTCAAGACGAATAAAAGGGACGCTACATTGGGTATCCATTAAACATGCTATAAAAGCTAAAGTTAGAGAATATGATAGGTTGTTTATGGATGAAGCTCCAGATAGCCACCAAGACAAGGACTTTATGGATTTTATCAATCCGAATTCCTTAAAAATTATTGAAGCATATTTAGAACCTAGTTTACAAAATGCTAAAGCAGGCGAGAGGTTTCAATTTCAACGTTTAGGATATTTTAATGTGGATGACGATTCATCTTCAGATAAATTAGTGTTTAATAAAACGGTTGGACTTAGAGATTCTTGGGCTAAGGTTAAACCAAAACAACAACCAAATCAGAATAATAATCTGCAAAAACCCAAGCAACAACCACAAAGAAAGGCTATTGATGTTATTCAGAAACTAGGTAAGAAATACACAAATTTACCTGAGCCAAAACAACAAAAGGTAAAAGCTGAAATACAAGAACTTGCAAAAGATGTAAGTTATATTGACTTAGAGCCTTTATTTAATACGGCTGTAAAAAAGGTTGGAACACGCATTGCTGTTGTACTTACATTAAATGTGTTGTTGCAGAACGGGCTAACAAAAAATGATAAAATAAATGCGTTTATAAATAAAGCCTTAGAGGACAAAAACGATTTATTGGTTGCTGAGGTTAGCCAGCTTAAATCGAGAAATTAAATGAACGATAGGTACGAATGGGTAGATCAAGCTAGAGGTTTAGGTATCTTTTTAGTTATATATGGGCATAATTACCCCTTTTTGGAATCGTATATTTATAGTTTTCATATGCCGCTATTTTTCTTTATAGCAGGAATGTTTCACCCAAAAAATATTACTAAATATTCAATTGTTAAACGCGCAAAAAGTATTTTAATACCTTATTTTATATGGAGTTTATTGTTATATATATTTTGGCTGTTTTTAGGCAGACATTTTGGAAACAGTACAAATTATAATTTAGATCCATTACAAGGGTTTATAGGTGTTTTTTATGCGCAAGGGGATGTTCAGTTTATGGATTGGGGAATTCCTATGTGGTTTTTGCCTTGTATATTTTTAACCTTTTTGCTCTTTTCGTTTGTAAACAAAATTAGATTCGATATGCTAAAGGGTTTTGTTTTAATAATTTTAGTAACATTAGGTCTTGTTTACCCTGTTTTTTTCGAATTTAAATTACCTTGGAGTATAGATGTTGCCTGTGTTTCATTAATTTTTTATTCGGCAGGGAGCTTTCTTAAAAATAGATTAATAGAACTCCGTTCAGCTAAGAAATTATTTCTACTAACGGTTTGTTGCTTATTATTAAGTGTTTCAATGTCTATGGTTAATTCAAAGATTGATATGTATAGATCACAGTATGGAAATATAGCACTATTCATTTTAAATGGTTTTATGGGAACATTGTTTGTGCTATTTCTTTTTAAATGGGTTAAATTCCCTAAAATAGTAGCTTTTTTAGGAAGAAATACAATTCCTTTATTGGCTCTTCAGTTTAGATCTTTAACCATTATAAAGCTTATATTGATAGTTATAGGAATTAATACTTTTACATTTAGCGAACCTATAAAACTTATATTAGCATTTGTGCAAGTATTATTAATTATACCTGTTATTATTTTTGTAAATAAATATATGCCAATATTGAATGGTAGGAATAAAAAATAGCGTAAGATTTTTTATAAAAGACAATAAAAAACAAATAATATTCTATTTGTTTTTAAATACTTTTTTTGTCCTATTTATTACTTTTTCTTCATACATACACATACCTCTTTCTGGTTATAAGGATCGTTTTTTATATGCAGCCCACCTTATTCTACTACAAACATCAATTGCTGGGTATATTTACATATTAACACTTAATAAATGGTTGTTTAGGTTTCTTTTTATTCCTTGTTTTTTTATCCTTTCATTGTTTTCTTTTTGGGTTTATGTACAAGATATTTCAGTCACTAAATCTTTAATACAAGCTGTTATTGAAACGAAATCATCAATTGTCTTTGATCTATTGTCAGTTCACTATATAATCTTTATTTTTTTTGTTATAATTATGTTATTTGTGATAGCTAAAATGTATAAAGCAATTTTGCCAGTTAAGATTAATATCCCATTTATTGTTTTAACTATGGCATCTATTTTTTTATATAATACAATAGAAAGCCGAAGACCAAATACACTAAAAACGAGATTACCATATAGTGTATTTTTTGGCATTAAGGAATATTTAGTCTCCGATAAATATAATTTAAATGAAATACCTAAAACAGTATACAGCCCTATTGATAGTTTAAAAATTGTTTTTGTTTTAGGAGAAACAGTGAGGGCGGATCATTTACAAATAAATGGATATAGTAGAGAAACAACCCCTTTATTAAGTAAACGAAACAAAATCGTGAGTTTTCCAAATGTTTTTACACCATACACATACACAGGGGCTAGTTTGCCCAGAATTATGACTAATGCAAGTGTTGAAGATGAAAATTTAAAAGAGATAACTTCAGTTTTTGATGTATTTAATGCTTGTAAATATGAAACCATTTGGTTTGGAAATCAAGAATTGGAAATCAGTTTTGAAAGCATTACAAGAACAAATAAACAGATAGTGTTAATAGATAGTTTGAGGTCTTATATGAGCTTTAAAAAAGTTTTAGATGAAGAACTTTTGGTTCCTTTTAAAAACAGTTTTTTAGAAAATGAAGCTAATGCATTGTATTCGTTACATATGTTGGGAAGCCACTGGTGGTATGAAAATAGATATTCACCGTCGCATAGAAAGTTTAAGCCAGTTATTGACTCTAAGTACATCCCTTCCTTAAGTAAGGAAGAAATAATAAATTCTTATGACAACACTATATATTATCTCGATAATTTTCTAAATCAAGTCATAGAAATTCAGGATAGAAAGAACTATCCATCTATTTTAATTTACTTATCAGATCATGGAGAGGTTTTAGGAGAAGAAGGGAAATGGTTACATGCTCAAGAGAGTGAATTTAGTAAAAATCCTGCTGCAATAGTATGGTATTCTGATGAGTTTCAAAAGAGATTTCCAAATAAGATAAAAGCCTTAAAGAATAATAAAAATAAACGGTTTACAACTGATTTATTGTATCATAGTTTATTGGATTTATTAGAGGTTAAAAATATTTATTACAATAAAAGCAAAAGTGTTTTTTTTCAAATTATGGATGAGTAATTAAAAGATTCTACCATTAATCATAATGTTAAAAAAACAAGTTTTATTGGTATTTTAATTATATTTAACTTCAACCTAAAACTAATTAATATGGATTTTTTGAATTTTCCTGCAATTCTTGTTGCAGCAGTTTCGGCACTAGTTGTCGGTTTTATTTGGTATAACCCAAAGGTATTTGGGACCGCTTGGATGAAAGCGGCAGGCATGACAGATGAACAGGTTAAAGGAGGTAACATGGCAAAAATCTTTATTCTTGCCTTTATTTTTGCTTTTCTACTTGCTATGACTATGATGCAGATGAGTATTCATCAAACAGGAGCTTTAAGTTTAGTTGGGGGCGATTCTACTAAGGCACTTCCTTCCTATGCTGCATTTATGGCTGATTATGGTGACGCGTTTAGAACCTTCAAGCATGGGGCATTACATGGTGTATTAGCAGGAGTTTTTATAGCACTACCTATTATTGGCACAAATGCTTTGTTTGAGAGAAAAGGAGCGAAGTATATATTTATAAATGCAGGTTACTGGGTTGTTACCCTTGGTGTAATGGGAACTATAATTTGTGGATGGAAATAAACTTTTTGTAAACTTTTAACATATTTAGAGACTGAGAATTGTAATTTTCAGTCTTTTCTTTTTTCTATTGATAGATTATAAAATATATAACACAGTTAAGAGTCTTCCAGTGTCATGGGATGAACTTTCCACAAGGGACATTTTTTTAAAAACCAGCTTTTTAGGAGGCCTCGAAAAATCGGCTCCTAAGAACATTTCTTCATATTACATTGGTATTTTTAAATCGAATGAGCTAGTTGGTGTAGCGATTATCCAGCGAGTTGAAATGTATGCCGACGATATATTTAGAAAAAGCTCAAATAATAGGTTAAAACAATTAGCTAAACAGTTGGTTTCAAAAATAGTAAAAGGAAACGCATTAGTAATTGGTAATTTAATGCATACTGGACAGCATGGTTTTTATTTCGAAATAGAAAAATTAAGTCAAGATCAATTTTTAAATACACTTGAAAAAGCTATTCAAGAGTTAACGTTGCATATTAGAACAAGGTTCAATAAAAAAATACGTATCATAGCCTTTAAGGATTATTTTGAAGACGATAATATTCACAAAAGTTATCAATTTTTCAAGAAAAATAATCTTTATAGGGCTATGGTTCAGCCTAATATGGTGTTGTCAATTGATAAGGAATGGAAGCATCCAGAGGATTATATTACGGCCTTTAATAAAAAATATAGGAGACGCTATAAAACTGCTAGAAAGAAGTTTGCTAACATTGAAAGCAGAGAGTTAGATGCAGAATATATAGAAACTAATTCTAAAACTATTTTTGAGTTATATGAGACTGTTTCAGATAATGCCAAGGTAAATTCTTTTAAACTTCAAAAACATCATTTTACATGTCTAAAAAACCATTTAAAAGATAGATTTAGAGTGTTTGGGTACTTTATAAATGAAGAATTGGTTGGCTTTTATACATTAATACTTAATAATGAAATATTAGAAACGTATTTTTTAGGTTATAATAAAAATTTACAAAATCAGCATCAAATGTATTTAAACATGATATTTGATATGGCCTTTTTTGGTATTGAGAACAAGTTTAAATCTATTGTTTATGCTAGAACAGCCATGGAGATTAAAAGTTCAATTGGTGCTAAACCCAAAACCATGCACATTTACTTGAAACACACCAATAATTTTGTAGCGAACACTATTTTAAGATGTATAGTCAAGTACATGAACCCCATTCAAAAGTGGGAGGAGAGGCATCCTTTTAGTTAATTTGACTTAGCGTATTGTTAGATTATTAGTTTTTATCGACTTAATATATAAATCAAACACTATGAAGAAGTTATTATTCCTTTTGGCAATTTTACCGCAGGTCTTTTTTTCGCAAGAAATGGATAATGAAAAGCTAGAAACCATTTACACTACGGTTAGTGATTCTATTCATGGAAATCTGGGTGCATGGCAATTTTATATACAAGATATCCCTATGATGTCTATAACTGATGCTAATCACAATAGAATGCGTATAATTTCTCCAATTGCAGACTCAAATGGTGTAAGCGACAAATTGCTTAAAGCTGCTCTAGTTGCTAACTTTCATACAGCTCTAGATGTTAAATATGCTGTTTCAGATGGCGTCTTATGGGTTGTATTTATTCACCCTTTAAAGGAATTGTCTGAAGACCAAGTAAAAGACGCAGTGAGCCAAGTGTATTACGCAAATATTAATTTTGGGTCTACTTTTGCTAGTACATCTTTATCTTTTCCAGGAAGTATAAATAGTGAAGTAGAGGAGGAACCGAAAAAAAAGAACCCCAATTTTAAGAAGTTGTAGATTTAAAAAAGAAGAGGCTGTCTAAAAAGTAAGTTCGATGTCATATTGAGCTTCTCGAAATATTTTTAACTTACTGATAATCAATATCGGTTTCGACAGGCTCAACCTGACAAATGAAATTATAATGACTTTTTAGACAGCCTCTTGTTATTATTAAGATGGGGGTTTTACTCCTTATTCTTTTTGGCATTTTTCATAGCTTCACCTATTTGATTACTAGCTGCAAAACTTGCAACCATATCGTTAAGCATATTGCTTCCCGCTTGTGGTGCATTTGGTAGTAGAATTAAATTACTGTTGGTTTCTTCACCTAAAGACTGCAATGTATCGTAATGTTGCGTTACAACAATTAAAGCAGAGGCTTCTTGTGAATTTATCCCAACGCGGTTTAATACTTCTACAGACTCTTCTAATCCACGTGCAATTTCGCGTCGTTGATCTGCAATACCTTGCCCTTGTAAACGCTTACTTTCGGCTTCAGCTTTTGCTTTTTCAACTATTAAAATTCTTGCAGCATCTCCTTCAAATTGTGCTGCTATTTTTTCGCGTTCTGAGGCATTAATACGGTTCATGGCTTCTTTTACCTGTGCATCAGGATCAATATCTGTAACAAGTGTTTTAATAATATCAAACCCATAGTCTGACATCGCATCATTAAGTTCTGCTTTTACCGCTAAAGCAATATCATCTTTTTTAACAAATACATCATCTAGCTTCATTTTTGGTACCTCGGCACGAACAACATCGAATACATATGAGGTAATTTGATCATGCGGATAGTCTAGTTTATAAAAAGCATCATATACTTTGTCGCGAATCACTTTATATTGCACAGACACTTTAAGGCGAACAAACACATCATCCAATGTCTTTGTTTCGATAATAACATCTAGTTGTTGAATCTTTAAACTTAATCTGCCTGCAACTCTATCAACCAAAGGAATTTTTAATTGCAAGCCTGAGTGACGAATACTTTGAAACCTACCAAAACGCTCAATAATAGCAGCAGTCTGTTGCTTTACGATAAAGAATGAGGAGATTAAAATAATTAATCCAATGAAAATAAAGGGAAATAATAAGTAGCTCATGGTTTTTGTTTAAAAATGTTAGAAAAATTAAGATACAAAATTTATATTATATTTGGTAGCATATAACCTTAACTATGAAAATTAATAGCCTCTTTTTATTAGTAGCAATTACTGTATGTTTTGTTACAACAAGTTTTGCACAACCCAGAAATTATGACATCACTAATGGTATTGGAATTTTTGGCGGCATTACCAAATTGGATATTGAAACAGATAATTTTATAACCGAGCAAGGAGATGGTTTTTTATTCGGAATGTCTGCAACGGTAGATTTGCCTCATAGATGGTACAATATGAGTTATGGTATGCAATTATCGGAGAATTATATTAACATTTCTGGAAGACCAGATATGGTTAGTACACAAGAAGAATATATTGAGTATAAAATGTTCGCTGCACAATTGGCTTTATTGGGTCATGTGAAGCTTATAGGAAGCTATTTAACTATAGATGTTGGCCCTATGCTGCAATATAACGGGAAGTTTGAATTAGAAAACAACAACCAAGAGGGGTATTATATAAATAACTACACCAATTTACAAGCCAATGATATTTTAGAGATTTCTAGGTTTAATTTTAATGGGTTAATTGGAGCGTCGGTTGGCTATAAGTTCTTCCGATTAAAAGCACAACATATTTATGGTTTCACCAATATATTGAGAAAATTAGAGGATCAAACACTAGATACAGCAGGCGGAGACGAACGATTTGAAGGAAATCAATCCATGTTAGTTTTTGGAGCTATGATTTCTTTTTGACGCCTTTTGGCACCACTCCTGAATTTTTTTGAGGTTTAAGATTCAACAGTAAACTTAAACTACTTCAACGTGTTTACCATAGCCTGAATGCGTTTAACGCTTTCGGTTTGCCCAATCATATACATAATATCAAAAACATCTGGACCTTGTAAAGCGCCTACAAGAGATAAGCGCAATGGCATCATAACCTTCCCAAAACCTATTTCATTACCTGTTATCCAGCCTTTAATATTCTTCTGAAGGTTTTCAACAGAAAAGTCATCAATATCTTTAATTAAAGAGATTACTTGGGTCATTATCTCGGGAGTATCCTCTTTAAAGGCTTTTTTGGAAGCTTTTTCATCATACATTTTAGGTGCTTGAAAAAAGTAGTAAGTCAAATCCCAAAAATCGCTTACAAAAGTAGCCCGTTCCTTCACTAAACCAATAACTAATGCTATGTAATTCACATCAATATCGGCTAATGCTTTATGCGACGACTTGAACATTTCTGCAAGCACTTCATTGCTTTGTTCTTGCATATAATGATGGTTAAACCATTTAGTTTTATCTGGGTCGAATCGGGCTCCAGATTTATTTACTTTTTTCAAATCAAAAGCATCTATTAAAGCGTCTAATGAGAAAATTTCTTGTTCGGTACCAGGGTTCCAACCAAGAAAGGCTAGAAAGTTAACCATAGCTTCTGGAAAATAACCATCTTCTTTATATCCTCTTGAAACATCATGAGTTTTTGGGTCTTCCCATTGTAAAGGAAAAACTGGAAAGCCTAATTTATCACCATCTCGCTTACTTAGTTTACCTTTTCCTGTTGGCTTTAAAATTAGTGGCAAATGTGCAAATTCAGGCGCTTCCCAACCAAAAGCATTATATAACTGATAGTGCAATGCTAAAGAAGGGAGCCACTCTTCGCCACGTATTACATGAGAAATTTCCATTAAGTGGTCGTCTACAATATTAGCTAAATGATAAGTCGGCATGCCATCGCTTTTAAAGAGTACTTTATCATCTAATATATTTGTGTCAATTTTTATATCGCCACGGATGATATCTTTTAGATTTAGAGTTTCGTCTTGTGGTGACTTAAAACGAATTACATAATCTTCACCAGAATTAATTTTTGCTTGTGTTTCTTTTTCTGAAAGCACTAGAGAATTTACTAAACGCCCCTTTTCTCTATTGTGCCAATTGTAAATAAAAGTTTTTCCTTTAGATTCATGGTCTTTTCTATGAAAGTCTAGTTGTTCATAAGTATCAAAAGCATAGTAAGCTTGACCAGAAGCTATTAATTGATCTGCGTATTGTTTATAAAGATGCTTACGTTCACTTTGCTTATAAGGACCAAATTTTTCATTCTTTCCTGGGCCTTCATCATAAGGCATTCCGCACCAATTTAAAGCATCAATAATATATTTTTCTGCACCACCAACATACCTGTTTTGATCGGTATCTTCAATTCTTAAAACAAAAGTACCGTGATGCTTTTTTGCAAATAAATAATTGAATAAGGCAGTACGTACGCCTCCAATATGTAAAGGTCCTGTTGGGCTTGGCGCAAATCGCACCCTAACTTTTTTGGTCATGTTAGTAATTAAAATTTATGTTTTGATTCCTTCAACAATATAACTCCGAATGTCACATTGAGCGTAATCGAAAAGTTGTTTCAAGAATTGGGGCAAAGATACAATTAACACTTAATTATAAACCTTGTAAAAAATAAAATTGTAGTTTAGTAAGTTAAATTACACAGCTATAATTGAATATAGCTTAATCATTTAAGAAAGGGAAACTTATAAAAGAAGAGATTCTATTAAGAAATGCAAGAAAATTTTAATAATGTATTAGGTAAATTAGAGCAATTCATTAGAAAATACTACACTAATGAACTAATAAAAGGCACAATCTTGTTTTTTGCAATAGGGTTCTTGTATTTGTTGTTTACGTTGTTTGTTGAGTATATCCTTTGGCTCTCCTCATCAGCTAGAACGGTGTTGTTTTGGGTTTTTATTGCTGTAGAAAGTGTTTTATTCGCCAAATTTATCGCTTTGCCATTATTGAAGCTATTTAAACTTCAAAAAGGTATTGATTATGTAGAAGCTTCAAAAATTATTGGACAACATTTTTCAGAGGTAAACGATAAATTGCTTAATGTTTTACAGCTTAATCAAAGCGAAAAACAATCAGAGTTGCTTTTGGCAAGTATTGAACAAAAATCTACCGAGCTAAACCCCATTCCTTTTAAACTTGCCATTAACTTCAGTAAAAACATTAAGTATCTAAAATATGCGGCTATTCCTGTAGCTATTCTTTTATTAACTTTTTTATCTGGAAACTCTAATTGGTTTAGTGATAGTTACACGCGCGTAGTTAATTATAAAACAGCTTATGAGCCGCCAGCACCATTTCGGTTTTTTGTTGTAAATAACACCTTAAATGCTATTGAAAATGAAGATTTCAAGCTCATTGTTAAGACAGTAGGCAATGTTGTGCCAGAAAATGCAGAAATTGAATATAACAACGAGACTTATTTTTTACAGAATACAGCTTCGGGAGAATTTGAGTTTGTTTTTTCGAAGTTAAAAACAGATGTGGAATTTCGATTATTAGCAAATAATGTTATTTCTAAGCCTTATACTTTAAGCACTTTACAAGTACCATCACTTGTTAGTTTCGACATGGTTTTAGACTATCCAAATCACACAAGGAAAAAAGATGAAACACTAAAGGGAACAGGAAACGCCATAGTGCCAGAGGGAACTAATATTACTTGGTTACTTAAAACAAAGTCTACAGAAAATGTTAAACTTTTTTCAAAAGACACACTTCTTTTTTCTTCCGAAGAACCAAATAGTTTTAGCGCTTCTAAACGCCTTTATAATGATTTAGATTATAGTTTAAGCACGAGTAATGTTAATTTAAAAGATTATGAGAATCTATCTTTTAAGATTGATGTTGTTAAGGACGAATACCCAGAAATAAACATTAAAGTTCAAAAAGATAGTTTGGATTTACAGTCACTTTATTTTTATGGGCAATTGAGCGATGACTATGGTTTAACAAAACTACAACTAGTTTATTACCCAGTTGAAAGTAATGATTTTAAAGAATATAAAAATATTCCAATTTCTAAATCAAATATTGCAGATTTTGTAACAGCTTTTCCCAATGATTTAGATGTTGCTGAAGGAGTACCTTATGAAATGTATTTTCAAGTATTTGATAATGATGTAGTTAACAAGTATAAAAGCGTTAAAAGCAATGTATTTGTTTATAGAAAACGAACACAAGAAGAAGAAACTCAAAAGAAGCTGCAAGAGCAAGGCGAAACTATTAAAGATCTCAATAAGTCTTTAAAAAAATATGATGAGCAAGAAAAGCAGTTGGAAGAATTAACCAGAACTCAAAAGGAAAAATCAGATCTTAATTTTAATGATAAAAAGAAACTAGAATCATTTTTAAAACGCCAAAAACAGCAGGACGAAATGATGAAAAACTTCAATAAGAAACTAAAAGATAATTTAGAAGATTTTCAAAAAGAAAACCCAGAAAAAGATGTTTTTAAAGAGGATTTAAAAGAACGATTAAAGGAGAATGAAGAGCAATTAGAAAGAGACGAAAAACTTCTTGAAGAATTAAAAAAGCTACAAGAAAAAATAAATAAAGAAGAGCTTGTTAAAAAACTAGAAGAGTTAGCTAAACAAAATAAAAATAAAAAAAGAAGCCTTCAGCAATTGTTGGAATTAACAAAACGATATTATGTTGAGAAGAAGTTAGAAAAACTTAAGGAGGACTTAATGAAGCTAGCTATAGATCAAGAGAAGTTATCAAATGATTCTGAAGAGAACAACACGAGAGACAAACAAGACGAGCTTAATAAAAAGTTTGATAAGTTTACTCAAGAATTAGACAACCTTAAACAAGATAATAAAGGATTAAAAAAGCCATTGGATATTCCACAAGATGAGTTAGAGGAATTAGAAATTGAAAAAGAACAACAGAATGCATCGGAAGAATTAGGCAAAAAGGATGAAGAACAAGTATCTGATGAAGAAAAAACAAAACCTAAAGATGAGCAGAATCAAAATTTAAAAAATGCCCAAAAAAGTCAAAAAAAGGCTGCTCAAAAAATGATGAATATGAGTCAGAAAATGCAAAGCTCTATGCAAGGTGGAGGCGGAGAGCAAATGCAAGAAGACATGGAAATGCTTAGGCAAATATTAGACAATTTGGTGCTTTTTTCATTTGATGAGGAGGCGTTAATGAACAAATTTAGATCCATTGGGGTAAATAATAATAAATATGCTAATTATCTTAGAAACCAGAATAACTTAAGAGAACATTTCGAACATATAGATGATAGTTTGTTTGCCTTATCATTAAGACAACCTAAACTTTCCGAAAGGGTAAATAAAGAAATAACAGAGGTTTATTTTAATATTGAAAAAGCTCTGGATTTACTTGCAGAAAATCAATTATATCAAGGAGTTTCAAACCAACAATTTGCTATTACTGCTGCAAATAATCTTGCAGATATTTTGAGTAACATTCTTGATAATATGCAAGAGAGTTTGAGTATGTCACCAGGAAAAGGCCAAGGAGATATGCAATTACCCGATATAATTATGAGTCAAGAAGAGTTAAATAAAATGATGGAAGAAGGTTTGAAAAATGGAAAAAAGGGAGATCCAAAAGAAGGAGAAGGAGAGAAAGAAGGTAAAGGAGAAAAGGATGGAGATAAAGGTAAAAACGGTAAGGAAGGTAAGGAAGGTGAAAATACTGGTGAAGGCGATAATGGTAATTCTAATGGAGAAGGATTAAATGGAGCGTTGTATGAGATTTACCAGAAACAACAACAATTGCGTCAAGCTTTAAAAGATGCATTAGACAAACGCGAAAAAAATGGAATTGGTGGAGAAGGAGATAAATTGCTTAAAAAAATGGAAGATGTAGAGTTAGATTTGCTTAACAAGGGTTTTACCAATCAAACATTACAAAAAATGATGGAGTTACAGCATCAATTACTAAAACTAGAGAATGCAACATTCCAGCAAGGAGATGACAATAAACGAGAGTCTGAAACGAATACAAACCAATTTAAAAATAATTCTAATAATCAAATTCCAACAGCAAAACAATATTTTAAAACTACCGAAATATTGAACAAGCAAGCATTACCTTTGCAACAGATTTACAAAAAGAAAGTACAAGAGTATTTTAAAACAACGAATGATTAATTTCAATTACGAAACAACATTTAAGTTAGAAACAGAAGATGAGATTTCTAAATGGATTTCTAATGCTATTTCCTCTGAAGGATTTAAGTTAGAAGAAATTAGTTATGTGTTTTGCAATGACGAATATTTGCATAAATTGAACGTTGAGTTCTTAAATCATGACACACTTACAGATATTATTAGCTTTGATTATTCTATGGGAAAATTAATACAAGGCGATATTTTTATTTCTGTAGAAAGGGTTAGAGATAATGCTAAAGATTTTGGTGTTTCTTTTGATGAAGAATTAAACCGTGTTATCATTCATGGTGTGTTGCATTATTGTGGCTATAAAGACAAAACAAGTTCAGATGCAGAAGTCATGAGAGCAAAGGAAAATCACTACTTGTCAATACTTCAGAAGAATTAAAGATTTCAACGTATATTTGCAAACTTAATTATTTAAATGTTCCACGTGGAACATGCTTAATTAAAAAGAACAATGATGTTTAACGAGGTTTATGATGTTATAGTAGTTGGAGCAGGTCACGCTGGTAGTGAAGCTGCTGCTGCTGCTGCAAATATGGGAAGCAAAACATTGCTTGTTACCATGAACTTACAAAACATTGCTCAAATGTCGTGTAACCCCGCTATGGGAGGCATTGCTAAAGGCCAAATTGTTCGAGAAATTGATGCACTAGGGGGTTACAGCGGCATAGTATCTGATACATCAGCTATTCAGTTTAAAATGCTAAATAAATCTAAAGGGCCTGCAATGTGGAGCCCAAGAGTGCAGAGTGATAGAATGCGTTTTGCAGAAGATTGGAGATTGCTTTTAGAGGGGACTCCAAATCTTGATTTTTATCAAGAAATGGTTTCTGGTCTCATCATAGAAAATCATAAAGTTGTTGGTGTAAAAACTTCTTTAGGAATTGAAATAAAGGCAAAGTCTGTTGTCCTTACAAACGGTACTTTTTTAAATGGCTTAATTCATATAGGGGATAAAAATTTTGGTGGCGGAAGAGCAGGTGAGAGAGCGGCAACTGGAATTACAGAACAGCTTGTGGGTTTAGGTTTTGATTCTGGTAGAATGAAAACGGGAACACCACCTAGAGTTGATGGAAGAAGTTTAGATTATTCTAAAATGATAGAGCAACCAGGAGATCAAGATCCTGAAAAGTTTTCTTATTTGGATATTACAAAGCCATTAGCAAATCAACGTTCTTGTTATATGACTTACACTAGTCTTGAGGTGCATGATTTACTTCGTGAAGGTTTTGATAGGTCGCCTATGTTTAATGGTAGAATTAAAAGTTTAGGCCCGAGATATTGCCCATCAATAGAGGATAAAATTAATCGTTTTGCTGATAAAGATAGACATCAATTATTCATTGAGCCTGAAGGTTGGAATACGTGTGAAGTTTATGTAAATGGATTTTCTACATCTTTACCTGAAGATGTTCAATTTAAAGCCCTACGTTCTGTTGTTGGTTTTGAAAACGTAAAATTCTTCAGACCAGGTTATGCTATAGAATATGATTATTTTCCGCCAACGCAGTTAAAGCATACTTTAGAAACTAAGCTTGTTGAAGGCTTGTATTTTGCAGGACAGATTAATGGTACTACGGGTTATGAAGAAGCAGCGTCTCAAGGATTAATGGCTGGTATAAATGCGAGTTTAAAAGTTCAAGAAAAGGATGCGTTTACTTTAAAAAGGGATGAAGCTTATATTGGTGTTTTAATTGATGATTTAATTACTAAAGGTACAGAAGAGCCTTATAGAATGTTTACATCAAGAGCAGAATATAGAACGCTATTGCGTCAGGATAATGCCGATTTAAGATTAACACCTAAGGGATTTGAATTAGGGTTGGCTTCTGAAAAACGTTTAAAACGTATGGAAGAAAAACATGAAGCTGCCGAAAAATTTGTTAACTTTTTTGAAACCCAAAGTGTAAAACCCGAAGTTATAAACCCCATTTTAGAGCGTAAAAATTCATCTCCAGTAAAGCAATCAGGAAAGTTATTTAAAGTATTTGCTAGACCAAATATTGAGATGAATGATGTTAGACTAGTAGAAAGTGTTGAGGCATATATTCAAGATAATAATTTGGATAGGGAAGTTATTGAGCAAGCCGAAATTCAAGTTAAGTATGCAGGATATATTGCCAAGGAAAAGAATAATGCTGATAAACTAACGCGCTTAGAATATGTGAAAATCCCAGAGAATTTTGATTATTCGCAAATCAAATCTATGAGTTTTGAAGCACGTGAAAAGCTAAAAAATATTCAACCAACAACGGTATCCCAAGCATCTAGAATTAGTGGGGTTTCACCAAACGATATTTCGGTTTTGTTGGTTTATATGGGAAGATAAGTCGATAACCAATATTTATAATTTAATATGTTCCACGTGGAACGTCTAAAATAAGTTTCTTTTAATAAGACCTGATAGGTTTCAAAAACCTGTTGGGTCTTAGAAAAATATTAGTGAATTAGTGGTAAAACAAAACTCAAATCATACTCATTTAAAAGTAAAAGACCACTCGGTTTCAGGAGAAGAATTCGAATTAATCCGAAATTCAGAACACGGTTTTTTGGAAACCACACCACAACCATCTTCAGATAAATTGCCTGAATATTATAAAAGTGAAGACTATATTTCGCATACAGATTCAAAAAGAAATCTATTCGAAAAAGTATATCATTTAGTTAGAATAATTTCTTTAAAAAAGAAACTAAACTTAATTAATTCTTTTTCATCAAAGGAAAAGAATCTTCTAGATGTTGGATGTGGCACAGGAGATTTTTTACAAATAGCGTTACAAAATAATTGGAATATTTTTGGCATAGAACCAAATGATCAGGCCAGAAAAATAGCCAATAAAAAAACAAATAATTCGGTTTTCAAAGTAGATCAGCTTTCAAAGTTTGAAGCTAATAGTTTTGATGTGATTACCCTTTGGCATGTCCTAGAGCATTTGCCAAATTTAGAAGAACACATTTCAATATTTAAAAAGCTTTTAAAGCCAAAAGGAACTTTAATAATAGCTGTTCCAAATTATAAAAGTTATGATGCTAAACATTATAAACAATTTTGGGCGGCTTACGATGTGCCAAGACACCTTTGGCATTTTAATAAAGAATCTCTTTCTAAATTAGTTTTGAAGCAACTCATGAAAGTGACTAAAACAAAACCCATGTGGTTTGATGCTTTTTATGTATGTATGCTTTCAGAAAAATATAGGTCAGGTAAAATAAATCCTATTAATGGATTTTGGATTGGGTTGCTTTCAAATATAAAAGCAATTAAAACTAGAGAAGCCTCATCATTAATTTATTTAGTTAGAAACAGCTAAAACTCAATATAACAATCTTTATTTTAATTTTTATTGAACACACATAAACAACCCTAGGTTATTTTTAAAAACCTCTTAAAGCGCCTTAAATCGATTCAATTTTTATAAATATTAACTATTTTAAGTTGTTTTAGTATAAATAATTCTTATGTGTTAAAATCCAAGCAAAACCATTTTAAAATAAGACCTACTTTGTTACTTTTGTCGGAATATTAAATGTTTAGAAATGAAGAATATAATTTACTTACTATTAGTTGCAGTTATAATAACTTCTTGCCAAAAAGAAAAAAAGATTGGTTATGTAGATAATGGAACAGTTATTAATGAGTATCAAGAAAAGAAAGATGTAGAAGCAAAGTTTCAAGCTAAAGAAGAAGTTTGGAAGAAAAAAGCAGACAGTATTAGTCAAGCATTTCAATTAGAAGTTCAGCAAACACAAATTACTGCTAGAAATTCTAGTCAAAAAAAGGCTCAGGAATTAATGTCTGGTTTACAACAAAAGCAACAAGTATTGCAACAACAAATGCAATTTGAACAGCAACAACTAGGACAAGCATTTCAAACAGAAATCGATTCATTAATTATTAAAGTGAAAGATTTTGTAAAAGATTACGGTAAAACAAATAATTACACCTATATCTTGGGGACTAGTGATGCAGCTGCTTCTGTACTTTACGGTGCTGAAGAGAACGATTTAACACAAACCATATTGGATGCTTTGAATGCTAATTACGAGTTGAAGTAACACGTAACAACCTAATAAACAAAACATTAAATAGTCTGCTTAAATAATTGAGCAGGCTTTTTTATTTTTTAAGTAGATAAGATTTTAAATAAAAAACCTCCGCTAGTAAGGTTTAGCGGAGGTACACAATAAAAGCTTGAACCCTCATTCTCTTTTATTTGTTTTTTTATATTTTAATTGTTGTCTTCGTTTATCATATTTGCAATATGCTCGAGCAGATTATTTAATTCTAATAAATTCCCTTTTGCTCTTTGCGATTGAAACACAATCTTTTTATTATTAAATTTTATTATAGTTAAAGGGTTGTCTCTACCCTTAGCATCACCAATATCTCTTGAATTAGAGTTTAAAATAAAATCGTTCATTTGTCTAACAATATCTGTCGATATAGTGGTTGTGTGAACACCTAATTTTATTACATTCTCAATGCCTTTATAAATAACTTGACCGTTTTCAAAAATCCACAAATCGTAAACGGGGCAATTATTTTGACATTTACCTTTAGACAAACTTAAAAAGGCGTCATTTGTATCTTTTAATTTTTCTTGCTTACTCACAAAATAAGACGTTAATAAAGTCATAGCAACTTTGTCTATCGGTTCAACATTCTTTTTCATTTAAGTTGCAAATTTGCGACAAAGTCTTATTGATTGGGGACATGCTTTGGCGCAAATTAGCTAACTCAACCTTTTCAGGTAATTAAACCTGAATGCAATACCATGTAATTCTTCATTACTATTTAAACCAAATCTCAAATATTATTTTAAGACATGGAATTGCGAAAATCCATAAAATGTAGGTAAGTTAAAAGTAAATAAGGGCTTAGCTTGGGGCTAAAAAAATCTCGTTTGTTATTTGGGGCTAAACAACTTCGTTTATATGTATAACAGTTAAAAAAGAAAACACCCTACTTATTAGTTTAATTTTTTTAATTTTGAACAATAAGACCTACGTACTTTTATGCATATATGAATAAGGAAACCAAATCTGTCTGTGAGGAAATAAACTACGAGCATCTATTTAGAACTCACTCTAAATCGCTTTTTAATTTTGTGTATTACAAATGTGGCGATAGACAGCAGGCAGAAGATATTGTTCAAGACACATTTGTTAAACTTTGGTACAATTGCTCTAAAGTAATATTTGATAAAGCAAAGTCCTATTTATATACCGTAGCCCGAAATCTTTTTTTAAATGAAGTAGCTCATAAAAAAATAGTGCTTCAACATCAATCGTTATCTTTTAATGATAGAACAAATGAATCTCCAGAATTTTTAATGGAGGAGCAAGAGTTTATGATAAAGCTAAAAAAAGTAATTGCCGATTTGCCTGAAAAGCAACGAGAAGTATTCTTATTGAGTAGAATTGATAAAAAGAAATATTCTGAAATTTCTGAAATAGTAGGTGTTTCAGTTAAAGCAGTTGAAAAACGTATGAGTTTGGCTTTAATTACATTAAGAGAAAAATTAGGTAACATTTAAAGTAGGGTAAAATGAACTCCAACTGTTTATATATTATAAGAACATACAAATAATGGAGAAATATATTAAAGACAATGCTTTTTTAGCACGTTGGATTGCGGGAGATTTATCTCCGCAAGAGCTAGAAAAGTTTCAAAAATCTGATGATTATCCCGTTCTTAAAAGAATTAATGATGCGTCCCAAAATCTAAAAGCACCTACTTTTAACGATCAAGCACTATTAAACAAATTACAAGAACTAAATAATTTACAATCAACAAGACCTAAAGGGAAAGTTGTTAAACTTATACCCAATTGGGCATATGCTGCCGCTGCAGTAGTTATTGCATTTGGTTTATTTTATGTAATGACAATGAAATCGCATTTTGAAACAGGATTTAGTGAGCAATTGGCTGTTGTGCTTCCAGATAATTCTGAAGTAAAGCTTAATGCAAATAGTCATCTAGATTATAAAACATTAGGATGGAAATCTAATCGTGCTTTACAATTAGATGGAGAAGCTTTTTTCGATGTTGAAAAAGGAGAGTCTTTTAAAGTTTTTACAGATGTTGGAATGGTAGAAGTACTAGGTACAGAATTTAATGTAATTTCTCGTGATTCTTATTTTGAAGTACAGTGTATGGAAGGTAAAGTAAGAGTAACAAGTACCGTTTTAAAGAAAAATGTTATTCTTTTACCTGGAGACGCTGTTCGTGTAGTAAATAACAGTTTGGAAGAATGGGATTTTGCCTTAACCGAATCAAACTGGACTTTAGGAGAAAGCACGTTTAAAAATACACCTATAAATCAGGTATTAATGTCTTTAGAAAATCAATTCAATATTACGCTTGATAAATCTAACATAGATAGTAATAAACGTTTTACAGGAGCTTTCACACATAAAGATTTAAAATTAGCCTTAAAAACTATCTCTGTGCCAATGGGGTTATCGTATTCTGTTGATAAAGAAACAGGTATTATTCTTCTTAATTCAAATAACAATAACTAAATTTTATTTTATTTAGTTATATTACCCTAAATTTGGGTACTACTTGAATTAATTTAAGAATAGTAAATGAAATTTAACATAGCGATTTTCTTTTTTTTCTTTTCGTTATATGTAACAGCTCAAAACAGGGCAACCTTAAACTATTTAAACGAACCAATAAGTGTTGTTTTTTCGGAATTAGAAGAAAAATTTAATATCAAGTTTTCGTATAATTCTGAATTAGTAAATGACAGGTTTATAACCCTTCAATTAAAAGAAGCCCTACTTGAAGATATTTTGTTTTTTTTAGAAGAAAAAGCAGCTATTAGAATTAAAAAAGAATCCGAACGTTATTACACAGTTAAGAGCAGGCGACTCCGTTTAACTGATACACAAGAGTTAGATGAAGTTTTAATAGAAGAATATTTAACCACGGGTATTAGCAAAAAAAATGATGATGCTTCTATTTCCCTTTCTCCACAAAAATTAGGAATTCTTCCAGGTTTAACCGAACCAGATGTTTTACAAAGTATTCAATTGATTCCAGGCGTACAAAGTCCCACCGAAACGGCAGCGGGGTTATATATTAGAGGGGGTACTCCAGATCAAAACCTAATTCTTTGGGATGGAATTAAAATGTACCATTCTGGGCATTTTTTCGGAACAATTTCAGCCTTTAACCCATATATAACCGATGAAATAAAAGTATATAAAAACGGGACTAAAGCACGTTATGGTAATAGAATTTCGGGCGTTATAGATATTACATCAGACAGCGAAATACCTAAAGAAATTAATGGCGGTTTTGGTTTTAATATGACCCATGCAGATGCGTATTTAAAAGCTCCTCTTGATAATAAATCTGCTGTAATGGTTTCAGCAAGAAGATCCATTACAGATGCTTTTGATACCGAAACCTTTCGTAATTTATCTCAAAGAGTATTTCAGGAAACAAAAATTTCTGACGGGAACAAGATTTTTGAGGATGATGAATTTTTAACAACTAAGGACATATTTTATTTTACAGATTTTACTGTAAAAGCAATGTTAAAACCAAATGCAAAAAACCAATTCACAATAAGTAGCCTTTACACTAAAAACAAACTTGATTATGGTTTCTTAATTGAAGAGTTTGAAGAAGCGTCTCAGGACAAATTAGAAATAATTAATCAAGGAACAAGTTTTAATTGGAATCATGAATCTAGTGAGTCATTTTCGCATGAGCTTAATGTATACATTTCCGATTTTGAGTTAGACTATATTGGAAGCAATAGCATAACAGATGAGTTTAGTGATGCGCTTAACAAACAAAACAAAATTCAAGATTTGGGTTTTTCATTTGATACAGATTGGAAACTTAATTCAACAAAGTCTTTAGGCTTGGGCTATCAATTTTCATCAAATAAAGTCGCTTACGGTTTAAATTTCATTGATAGTGAAGCACCAGAAGAAAATTTTGACGAATCTAATATTGACACAAATAACACGCAGGCTCTTTATTTAGAATATCGATATAAAACAAAAAACAAATGGTTTATAAATGCTGGAATAAGAACTAATTATTTTTCGGTATCCGATCAACTCTTTGTTGAACCACGCGTGCAAATAGAAAGAGCATTAAGTTCAAGTTTAAGGTTTAAAATATCAGGAGAAAGCCTGCATCAGGCTGTTAGTCAGATTGTGGAATTTAACACACAAGAATTTGGATTGGAAAATCAAATTTGGGCACTTTCAGATGGAGTCAATATACCAGTTTTAGAAAGCGCACAATTAACAGCTGGGTTTATATTAGATTATAGCGGTTGGAATGTTGATATCGAGGGATATTATAGAAACATTCAAGGCTTAACATCTTTCACACTAGGGTTTGATAATATTGACGATTTTTTCTCAAAAGGAAAAAGTAATGTATTTGGTTTAGATGTGCTCAT
Source organism: uncultured Algibacter sp. (assembly GCF_947487605.1). GTDB lineage: Bacteria > Bacteroidota > Bacteroidia > Flavobacteriales > Flavobacteriaceae > Algibacter_D. Next base: position 158,087 of record NZ_CANKXK010000002.1, on the reverse strand, counting down.
AAAAAAGAAAATACAAAACTACAGAACGTGGTTAAGTTATTCTATTATGAATAATGATTTTACATTTGACAATATTAATAATGGGGAAAGTTTTTCGGGTAATACAGATATCACGCATCATTTAACATGGTCTCACACCTATGAATGGAATCGTTTTAATGTTTCATTAGGGTGGAATATAAGAACAGGCATTCCTTACACCAAAGCTGCAGGTTTAATAGATACTCCAGATGGAACCGTTATTGATTTTAAAGAGACAAATGGCGCCAGGTTACCTAATTATGATAGAGTAGATATTTCTGCTACGTATAAGTTTAATGTTTCTACAAATGAAAAATGGAAAGGAAAATTAGGTGTTTCTCTTTTGAATTTATATAATAAAGAGAATATATTGAGTAGAACTTATGAAAAAAGGCAAAGCACTACTGAAACTGGAGAAGTGTTACGAGAGGTAAATAGATCCTCTTTAGGAATAACACCAAACGTAGTTTTTAGACTGGAATTCTAAAATAGCCACACTCTTTTGGTCAAGCAGATTTTTTGTGAAGTAATCGAGTAAGCTTAATAGATAAGTCTGTTAATATAATTTTCGAATTCCCATTACGCTCAATATGATAAATGGCATTTTGAAGCTCTTCACTAATTTCCAAAATGTTATTATTATGTATAAAAGGCGCAAAATTTTCAAGTTTAAAGTTTTTAGATTTAGGTTCTAAGAAAACAAGATCTTTAGCTCCATAATTTAATAACAAGGCTTGCCTTATAAAGTTTATACAAAAGTGTAAAAATTGTTTTTGTGTTTCTCTTCCTGTTTTCGCAATATCTTCACTCCAAGAAATTAAATCGTGAATCGCCTTTTTGTTTCCTTTTGCTTTAAAAGCACTTCGTATCCAGAAAACAAACCATTCTTCAAACTGTAAATCTTCAGAATCTTGGTACACTAAATCACAAGCTTTGTTATAGTTACCATTTGCTTGATGTGCAATTTTTGCAGCTACGGTTGCGTCTAAATTATAATCTTTAATTAGAGCGCTTTTTATTACATCTTCTGCTAAAGGAGGAAAATGTAGTATTTGACAGCGTGATCTTATTGTGTTAATTATTTGTTCTTCATCTTCGGCAATGAGAATGAAAATAGTTTTATTAGGGGGTTCTTCAATAAGCTTAAGTAATTTGTTAGCACAGGCAGTATTCATTTTTTCCGCCATCCATATAATCATTACTTTATAACCGCCTTCATAAGATTTTAAACTTAATGATTTTACTATATCTAAGGCTTCATCAACACCTATTTGACCTTGTTTGTTGTCTACTCCTAGTAGTTTGTACCAATCGAATAAATTCCCGTAAGGTTGTTCTTTTAAAAGTTGACGCCATTCTTCTAAATAATGTTTGGAGATAGGGTGACTCTTAGCTTTACTGCTCGTAATAACAGGAAAAGCAAAATGTAAATCTGGATGAGAAAAATTTTTGAATTTTAGATTACAAGCCTCATTACCATTATTGTTTTCAGCACTAATATTGTTGCACAATATATACTGTGCATAAGCAATGGCAGTTGGTAACGTGCCACACCCCTCTTTCCCTACAAATAGCTGAGCATGAGGTATTCTACCATTATCGACACTCTTTGCTAAATGAGTTTTTATATGATTCTGACCTAAAATATCGGCAAATAACATGCAGCAAATATAGTAGAATTGGCATTGTAATTGCAATAAGGCTAAATAAAAGGTTGCTTATCGAGTTTTTATAGCATCTACTATTTTTTATTATAGATTTGAGTCCCTCTATAATCTATTAGTTTTTAATTGTTTAAAATTAAAATTATGAATAAAACTACTTTAATTCTTACATCACTGTTTTTAAGTGTGTTTTATTTAAGCGCACAATCTGCAAAGCAAGGCTTTGATAATAAAGCCGAAGATAATTGGGCTTATACATCTAATATTCTATTCTATTCACAAAGTAACAATACAGATATTTGGGGCAGGAGGTCTAATGCCAATGGCCGTATTCCAGGACCTTTTTCTGGATCAGATTTTTTAGCTGGGCGCGATTTAGACAATGCGTATTCCGAGCAAGTTTTACAGACAGATACTCCAGAGCATATACTTACTTTTGAAACACTTAATATTGGTGGAGTACAGGCGAATTTATCTTTTAGAGTTCAATATATTGGTTTAGATAAAGGCGATTATATTAAATTTCAATTACGATACGATAACGCTACAGACTGGAATACAGCTGATTATAGTTATGATGTGTTTAAAACATCTCAAAACGGTAACTTTAATTCTGTAGGTTGGGACGAAGTTGCATATAGCATTCCATCAGGACATAACTTTGTAAGAATGCGTTTGATAGTTTATCAAAACGGAAATGAATATTTAGGTTTTGATAATTTTGAACTTCAAACAGCAACGTTATCAAATAAAAACAATTTAATCGAAGGGTTTTCATTTGGACCAAATCCAACTAGAGGAAGCATTAATTTTAAAGCAAATGTTGTACTAGACAAAATTTCCTTTTACAATGTATTAGGGAAGGAAGTTATGACGAAAAGAGTAAATACTAAAGAGGTGTCTATGAATCTTTCAAACCTTTCCAGTGGCATTTATTTAGCAAAAGTACAGTCTGGAAGCATTACACAAACATTAAAAATAATAAAGAAATAATCCGAACATATATATTGATTTATTAATCCGAGTACTTTATTAAAAGCTACTCGGATTTTATTTTTTCTATTTTTTACCCAAACTAAGCAACAAAATTTAAGATTTCTTGAAAATCTTTATCACTTCAAACGTTTTCGTTAAAAAACACATTTTTTAGCTCTTCTTTATTAGTTACATTTGTGTATCAATTACTTAAAATATAAAAACACATACTAATGAAAACCATAAACGATTTTAATTTCGAAAACAAAAAAGCACTAATTCGCGTAGATTTTAATGTGCCTTTAAATGAAAATTTTGAGGTTACTGATGCAACAAGAATTGTTTCAGCTAAACCAACAATTATTAAAATTTTAGAAGATGGGGGAAGTTGTATTTTAATGTCCCATTTAGGACGCCCTAAAGGTGTGCAGGAGGAGTTTTCATTAAAACATATTGCTGCAAAAGTAGAGGATATATTAGGTGTGGGTGTAAAATTTGTAGACCAATGCGTAGGAGAAAAAGCAATAGAAGCTGCAGCTAATCTTGAACCAGGAGAAATTTTACTGTTAGAGAACCTGCGTTTTCATAAAGAAGAAACTGCTGGCGATCAAGACTTTGCAGAGCAGTTATCTAAGTTAGGAGATATATATGTTAATGATGCTTTTGGTACAGCGCATAGAGCACATGCCTCAACAACCATTGTAGCGCAATTTTTCCCAGACAAAAAATGTTTTGGAAATCTTTTAGCACAAGAAATTGAGAGTATTAAAAAAGTTATGGAAACAGGAGAAAAACCTGTTCTAGCAGTTCTAGGAGGGGCCAAAGTATCTTCGAAGATTACAATAATTGAAAATATTTTAGATAAAGTAGACCACTTAATAATTGGTGGCGGAATGTCTTTTACATTTGTGAAAGCTCAAGGAGGAAAAATAGGAAATTCAATTTGTGAAGATGATAAAATGGAATTAGCATTAGAAATTTTAAATCAAGCTAAAGCTAAAAATGTTCAAGTTCATATTCCTGTAGATGTAGTAGCGGCAGATGCTTTTAGTAACGATGCTAATACACAAATAGTTGATATTAACCAAATCCCTAATGGGTGGGAAGGTGTTGATGCAGGACCAAAATCTATTGAGATATTCGATAAGGTTGTAAACGAATCTAAAACAATTCTTTGGAATGGTCCTCTTGGAGTTTTTGAAATGGAAAGTTTCGCTAATGGAACAATAGAACTTGGTAATTCTATTGCAGAAGCAACAAAAAATGGCGCATTTTCATTAGTTGGAGGAGGCGATTCAGTAGCTGCAGTAAAACAGTTTGGTTTTGAACACAAAGTGAGTTATGTAAGTACAGGTGGAGGTGCAATGCTAGAAAGTTTAGAAGGAAAAACGTTGCCAGGAATTGCAGCAATTTTAGAATAAACATAATTAAGTTTTCTAATTAGCTTAAAAAATACGATTTTAGCCATACTATCGTTCAATAACTACCGAACAGATTTTATGGCTATTCGTTTTTTTAAAATATTATTGCTTTTCAATATAGGAATTTGTTTTTCACAGGTTCAAGACACTATTTCTGTACAAAATACCCCTATTAAAGACACTATAGTAGATGGGGCATCACAAATAGTTAAAGTTGTTGAAGCTTTAAAAGATAGTACTTCTCAGAAAATTTTAGAGGATAACAAATTAGCAGCACAATTTGATGAGGCATGGTATGAAGAATTGTATAGCAACAATTTGTTTGATACCATTTATAAATCGGTTACAGAATTAACATTCGAAGAAGTTGATTATCCTGAGTTATCTACCGACATACTTAAGGCAAGATTACAAGAATTAGACGCAAGAACACCTTTTAATGTAGAGTACAATCCAGCATTAGAAAGTGTTATTAAATCTTACCTTAAAAACAGAAGAAAGTCTATTCAAAAGTTAATAACCTTGAGTGCGTTCTATTTCCCTATGTTTGAGCGCGAATTAGATAACCATAATATACCGCTCGAAATAAAGTATTTAGCGATTGTTGAATCTGCATTAAAACCAAGAGCGAAGTCGCGAGTTGGAGCAACAGGCTTATGGCAGTTTATGTTTGCTACTGGAAAAATGTACGGGTTAGATGTAAGTAGCTATGTTGATGAGCGTAGCGACCCCATAAAATCCACTGAAGCAGCATCAAAATATTTAGCAAAACTATATGAAATTTTTGGCGATTGGGATTTAGCTTTAGCTGCCTATAATTCTGGCCCAGGTAATGTTTCTAAAGCTATTAGACGTTCTGGAGGTTATAAAAATTATTGGAATATTAGACACAATTTACCACGTGAAACAGCTGGTTATTTACCTGCTTTTTTAGCTAATATGTATATTTTTGAATATGCGGAAGCGCATGGTTTTAAAAAATTAAAGCCAGAACTAACATTGGTTGAAACAGATACAATAAGAGTAAAAAGCATGATTACTTTGGATCAAGTTTCAGAAGTTACAGGAACGCCTGTTGAAGAGCTTCAATTTTTAAATCCTTCATATAAATTAGACATTATACCATTTATAAAAGATGAGAATTATGTGTTAAGATTACCAAGAGATGTTGTAGGTAGTTTTGTGAACAATGAAGAAGCTATTTATGCTTTTGTTAAAGAAGAATTTGCCAAAAGAGAAAAACCCTTGCCTAAGTTTTTTAACGCTAACGATCGAGTACGATACACTGTAAGGTCTGGCGATTACCTAGGTAGAATTGCAAGAAGATACGCCGTAAGAGTAAGTGATATAAAGCGATGGAATGGTTTAAGAAGTAACGACTTAAAAATTGGACAACGGCTAACTATTTACCCAAGAAAGCCTTATGCTCAGGCTTCTAAAACCAGCAAAAAACAATCAAGTTCAAAACCATTAGCTGGAAATATAACTACCTATACTGTTAGGAGTGGTGATTCACTTTGGAGTATATCTCAAAAATTCCCAGGAGTTTCTGTTCAAAACATTAAAGATTGGAACGATATTAGCAGTAATAAATTAAAACCTGGAATGACGCTTAAAATATCTAAAAGTTAAGCACTAAAAAACCATATAAATTATGCAAAAATCAATTTTATTTTTAGTCTTGTTATTACTTGTTATGTCTTGTGGAGAGGGAAAAGCAGATGAAAAAATACTTTTAGACTCTACTGGAAACATTAATGAAGTATCTGTAGTAATCGATAATGAATCTTGGAAGGGAAGTGTTGGTGAAGCAATAAGGGATGTTTTAGCATCACCAGTTTATGGATTGCCTCAAGACGAGCCCGTGTTTTCAATAAACCAAATTCCAACGAATGTGTTTTCGGGGTTTATTACTAAAAATCGTACTATTTTAAAGGTAGAAATGGGAAAAAAAACTGCTACCGAATTTCATAGTAACATATATGCAAAGCCACAGAAGGTGGTTCTTGTTTTAGGAGAAACAAAACAAGATGTAATAAATCAACTTAAGGAGAATGCATCAAGAATAATAGAAACGTTTAGAAATATCGAAATTTATGAAAAGCAGCGTTTAATCAAAAAGTCATTATATAATGCGTCATTTTTAAAAGAAAAAATGGGACTAAATATTAGATTCCCAACAGCATACAGGGTTGCTAAGGACGATAATAATTTCTTTTGGTTAAGAAAAGATGTTAATACAGGTACCTTAAATTTATTGATTTACGAATTACCCATAGATGCTATTAAGAGAAATGATAGTATTATAAATCAAATTATAGCTATTAGAGACTCCATTGGCAAATCACATATTGAAGGACCAGTAGAAGGATCTTATATGATAACAGAAATGGCTTATACGCCTTTTCATATTGAAACAATTTTAGATAACAAGCCTACTCTAGAAACAAAGGGTATGTGGGATGTTAAAAATGCTTTTATGGCTGGCCCATTTATTAATTACGCTATAGAAGATAAAATTAATAATAGATGGGTTATTGCAGAAGGGTTTGCCTTTGCGCCTTCAGTAGAAAAACGAAATTATATGTTTGAGCTTGAGTCTATTATTAAGTCGATAAAACTTGAATAATTTCAATAAAAAAACCAGCACATTGTGCTGGTTTTTTTAGTTTAGGAACGATACTTATTCCTTTTTATCATCTTTACTAGTGTCTTCTTCTTTACTAGCATCTTTAAACTCTTTTATTCCACTACCTAGGCCACGCATTAATTCAGGAATTTTCTTTCCTCCAAATAAAAGTAATACAACAACAACGATTAAAGCTATTTGCCATGGACCAATTGCTAATGGTAATATATATAAACTCATAATTAATTTAATTTGATTACAAAGTTAATAATTAAAGTTTAATATTAGCGTTTATAGCCTAACTTTAGTATTAATAGAAAGAGCTTGACAATAATTTGTTTATTTTTGTTTTTTGTTATGAGTGAAAAGAAAAAAGGATCAAGTAAAATTAAGAATAAATTACTCGATAAGTATCGATTAGTGATACTTAATGAAAACACGTTTGAGGAACGTATAGCCTTTAAATTAAATAGGTTAAACGTATTTGTTTTTGGTTTTGCTGGAATTATATTGTTAATTATGATTACCTATTTCATCATTGCTTTCACTTCTCTTAGAGAGTATATTCCAGGTTATTCGTCTACAGCTTTAAAAAAACAGGCTACAGCTTTAAGTTATAAAACAGATTCTCTTCAGCGGGTATTAGCATTGAATGAACGTTACTATACATCTATAAAGAAAGTGTTACAAGGAGATGTTAGCGCCTCTAACATTAATAAAGATTCCATTATTGAAGCTACTAAACTTGAAGCAAGTGAAGTGGATTTAAAACCTATTATTGAAGATTCGCTACTTAGAGAGAAAGTTGATAAAGAAGATAAATATAATTTGTTTGAATCGGCGATATCTTCAACTAATTTTGTGTTGTTTCCACCAGTTAGTGGCACCATTAGTGAACCATATAATTTAAAAGAAAAACATTATGCTGTTGATATTGCAGTAACAAAAGACACGCCTATTAAAGCAACTGCTGATGGTACTGTAATTTTTTCCGAATGGACTGCAAGCACTGGAAATGTGATAATTATAGAACATAGTTACGGATTAATTTCTGCATATAAGCATAATGCAGCTCTAATTAAATCTCAAGGCGATCTGGTTAAAGCAGGAGAAGTAATTGCAACTGCAGGTAACTCGGGAGAGCTTTCTACGGGTCCACATTTGCATTTCGAATTATGGAACGACGGCTATCCAATTAACCCAACAAACTTTATAGATTTTAAATAAGAATAATTCAATAAAATTTAATTAATAGAAAACTAAAATATGGCAAATAATTATTCCCCAAAACCCGATCAAGAAGAAGTAGATTTAGGTCAATTATTTAAACTTATTGGAAGTGCATTTGAAAGATTTTTTAATTTTTTCAAATCCATTTTCAAATCCATTTTAAACGTATTTGTTTTTCTTGTTAAAGCCTTATTAAATAATTATAAACTTATTATACTTTCCATTATTGTGGCTGGTGTTTTAGGGTTTGCTCTAGAAAAAATGAGTAAGGATGTTTATACAGCACAAATGATTGTTAAGCCTTATTTTGACTCTAAATATCAATTAGTTACAAATATTGACTATTATAATGCCTTGATTAAGGATAAGGATTATAAACGTTTAAATAGTGCTTTTAATATTGATGAAGAGGCATTGAAGGGTTTAATAGAATTTGAAATGAATCCAGGACCTGAAACGGAAAATGAAAGGGCACTTCAGTACGAAAACTTTCTTAAAGGAATTGATAGTATAAGAAGAGAAGATTTTAGTTTTAAAGATTTTGTGGAAAATAGAAGTATTTATTCTGGAGATTTATTTGAAATTAAAGTGAAGTCTTCAAAAAAGGATATTTTTAAATTTTTAGAAAAAGGTTTAAATTCTACATTTTCAAATGAGTATTCTATGAAAAAAATGAAGAAACGAGACTCTATTATATTAATTGAAAAAGAAAGAATTCAAAATTCTTTGAATCAAGTAGATTCATTAAAACGGGTTTATATTAATGTCATGCAGTCTGAATCTAACAGCAATAATGGACCTCTTACATTAAAAGATGGGATGTCACTTGTTCAAGAACGCGTTCAAACAAAGGAATATGAGTTGTTAACAAAAGAGCTTGATTTAAGAAAAGAGTTAACTGCTCTTGCTTCTGAGCAAATAGAAGAGAATGAATATTTTGATACTATTTCAAGCTTTCAAGAAATAGGGTTTATTGATAAAGAACTTTGGGAAAGATACAGTTTGATTCTTCCTGCTTTAACATTTGTATTGTTATGTATTGGCTTTTTATTTAGGCAATTAATATTATTTGTAAAGAGTTACTAAATGTAATTAAAGTTTTAGATAGCAATTTTTTCAATTGAACATCACGTATTATAGAATCTTAAAAAGAATACAGAATAATAAAACGTATGCTATCACTAAAATCTGCTTTAGCAAAACCTTTTGCAAAACGTATTTATAAAAAAATTCAGAAATGGGCTAATAGCCCCATTGAAACTCAAAACAAAATCTTTCAAGAATTAATTTCTGAAGCTACTAGCACTGTATTTGGAAAAGATCATGATTTTGTGAGTATAAATAATTATGCAGATTTTATAAAACGTGTCCCTATTCGAGACTATGAAGAGTTAAAGCCTTATGTTGAAAAAGTAGTAGCCGGTGAAGAAGATATCCTTTGGAAAGGTAAGCCTATTTATTTTGCAAAAACATCAGGAACTACTTCAGGTTCAAAATATATTCCAATTACAAAAGAGAGTATGCCTAGTCACGTTGAAGCGGCTAGAAATGCTATTCTAATGTATATTTATGAAACAGGGAATGCAAAATTTGTAGATGGTAAAATGATTTTTTTACAAGGGAGCCCCATTTTAAAGGAACAAAACGGGGTGCAACTTGGACGATTATCAGGGATTGTCGCGCATTATGTTCCTAAATATTTACAAAAAAACAGGTTACCTTCTTGGGAAACCAATTGTATTGAAGATTGGGAAACTAAAGTAGATGCTATAGTTGAAGAAACTTTGCCTGAAAACATGACTATTATTTCTGGAATTCCCTCTTGGGTTCAAATGTATTTTGAAAAGCTTCAAGAGAGAACAGGAAAGAAAGTAGGTGATATATTTAAAAATTTTAATCTATTCATTTTTGGAGGGGTTAATTACGAGCCTTACCGAGCAAAATTTGAAAATCTTATTGGCAGAAAAGTAGATAGTATAGAGTTATACCCTGCAAGTGAAGGCTTTTTTGCTTTTCAAGATAAACAAGATGAAAAAGGAATGTTACTTCAATTAAATTCAGGTATTTTTTATGAGTTTATTAAAGCTGATGAATTTTTTGATGAAAACCCAAAACGAATAACTATTGGATCTGTTGAGGTTGGTGTAAATTATGTGATGATAATTTCAACAAATGCTGGATTGTGGGCATATAATATTGGAGATACCGTTCAGTTTACTTCAACAAAACCTTATCGAGTTATAGTATCAGGAAGAATAAAACATTTTATTTCTGCTTTTGGTGAGCATGTTATAGGCAAAGAAGTAGAACAGGCCATACAAGAAGCCACTGAAAACTCTACTATTAGAGTTTCAGAATTTACCGTAGCCCCTCAAATAAATCCCAAAGAAGGGTTGCCATATCATGAATGGTTTATTGAATTTGAAAATGAACCAAAAGATCTTTCCGCTTTAGCAAAAAAAATAGACGAATCGCTTCAAAAACAAAACACCTATTATTTTGATTTGATTCAAGGTAAAGTGCTACAACCACTTAAAATAACTAAAGTGAAGCAAGGCGGTTTTCAAGACTATATGAAATCCATTGGTAAATTAGGGGGGCAAAATAAGCTTCCTAGACTATCGAATGACAGAAAAATTGTTGATAGTTTTTTGTATAAAAATTAACACAAATAATAGTATCTTTGGTGCAACCAAACTAGACTATGCGCAGTAAAAAACATCATGAGAGAACTCGTGCTCAAGAAAGCTCGAACGCTATTGAGCGGATGTATATAACTATGCGTCATTTGTTTAATAGAGGGTTTTATAAACCTATGGGGGTTTCTGGAGAAACACTAAGGCAAGCTTTATTGCTTTTAAAACCAGAAATCTATGGTTCTATAGGCGAAGAAAAAGCAGAATTGGAAGGTCTATTATATGTCATGGATAGGCTTCCAATTGGTATTGAAGAGTGTCGATTTATTAATTTAACTAGTGACGAAGGTTATGCCAATTCTCATTTTAAACCAATTATTCCTGAAAAGAGAAGACGTAATTGCTATAGAATTGATGATGAACAAATGAATATTGAGATTACCAGAGGACGTTCTGAAATCTATGATATTTTAACACATCTTACTTTTCTTTTTGTAGAATCTCACAAAATTAGTAATCGCGTAGTGATTAATGAAGACGGTGCGACTACTAGAGATTGGATAAAATTGGAAAAAGCTGTTTTATCAAAAAAGAAACTCACTCAAGAAGAAAGAGAAGTTGCAATTACACATGCAGCGTATATTCTTGGTAGAACTTTTAACGAGTTAAGAAATATTTACAACGAATTTTCAACACCAACAAAGCCTGAACGTTTATTACACATAGTGTATTGGTTAGGAAAGTTAGCAATTGAAGAGCAAATAAATGATAATAAGCGGACAGTAACATTTAGTCCTGTGTTAAGAGAACGCATAGGTCACCATATACATGGAGAAGTATGGGCAAATAATATTAAAGAAATTCTTAATAAAAAAGCACTTTTAGATAGGGAAATTCATATTATTAGCGCCAACATGCATAGTGTTATGAATACGCTTTTTGCCCCAAATGCATTACAAACTTTGCTTTCGAAAAAAGATATTTTTGAAGTATATGAAGCTTTGAGCAATAAAGAAAACAATGATCTTCGAAATAAAGTTACAAAAGAAGCGTTGCAAAAGGGGATGATTTATATTAAAGATACTTCTGGAGCAAACATAGATGTTCAAGTTTTTGATACTCAACTATTAGGCGACTCAAAAACAGATATTAATATAAATGAATCTGTGTTAAAGTCGAAAAAACCGCTTATATTAGTCATGGATTACGCTTTTGGAGAGCAAGCCTACGAGACGATTGATGAATTATTGAAGCCTTATAAAATAAAAGGCAAGAAGGTTCATTTAGATGTTAAATCTTTATCAATTATGGGAAAAGCTGGGATTTTAGAAGGGGGTAAAGGAGATATAATGATTCCATCGGCGCATATTTTTGAAGGGACAGCAGATAATTACCCCTTTAAAAATGAATTGACTAAAGAAGATTTAGAATGTCAAGGTGTTGGTGTCTATGAAGGAACCATGATTACAGTGCTTGGTACATCCTTACAGAATAAGGATATTTTGAAGTTCTTTTATAACTCAACTTGGAATGTAATTGGATTAGAAATGGAGGGTGCGCATTATCAAAAAGCAATTCAGGCAGCTGCAAAAGTTAGAGGTAGCATAAACCCCGATGTAAAAGTGAGATACGCTTATTATGCAAGTGATAATCCATTAGAAACAGGAAGCACATTAGCTTCTGGTGGGTTAGGAACATCTGGTGTTAGACCCACATATGTAATAACAAGAAAGATATTAGAACAAATATTTAATTAATAATTTAGGATTATGAGCAAAGATTTGCCGAAGCCACAGCAATCTGAAGAAGTAGATTTAGGACAATTGTTTAAATTATTAGGAAACACTTTTGATCGATTTTTTAAGTTTATAGGAAGCATTTTTAACAAGCTCTTTTTAGTATTTGTTTGGATGATATTTTTTATAAAAAAGCATCTTATAAAAATCATCTTAGCAGGGGTAATAGGTTTTGCTTTAGGATTTATAAATGAAAAAACATCAGACCCATATTATAGTTCTTCGGCTATAATTAAGCAAAATTATAATACTGGAGAAGTGCTTTATGAGGCTGTTGAGTACTATAACAAACTTGTTGCTGAAGTAGACACCATTACTTTAGCCAATGATTTGAATATAAATTCTTCAAAAGCATCATCCATTAAAGGTTTTTCTATAGTGGCGGTTACAAACGATAACAATAGAATTAAGAGCTATGACACTTATATCAAAAGCTTAGATTCTGTTGTGGCGTCTACAATCACATACGATAATTACCTAGAATTTTCAAAAGAGTTTGACGTACCTTTTCAAAAAATAGATTTACATTCTTATACTAATGAATCTTTTGAGGACGTCATTATAGAAGTAGTGAATAAGGTTAAAACATCTCCTTATTTCCTTAATGCACAAATGAGAGATTTAAATGAACTGAGAGGACGTGAAATTGCGCTAAAACAAACATTACAGAAATCAGATTCTTTACAAGCGGTTTATCAAGAGGTTTTATTGAAAACTACCGACCCTGAAAATGCTGGACAAACAAGTATTACTATAGACAATACTGAAGATAAAAGCATTACCAAAGAATATGAATTATATCAAAGTGACTTGGTTTTAAGAAGAGAGTTAGTTGAAATTGAACGTACTAAAGAAGAAATAGAAAACATTATAGAAATTGTATCTGTAAAAAAAGAGCGAGGTGTAGTACAAGATACTACTGATGTTTTTGGATTGGAGTTAAGTAGGCCAATAGTATATGCATGTCTATTGTCAATATTAATCTTTGTTTTATTATTAGCAATAGACTTTTTGAAGTTTTTAGAACGCTTTAAAGAAAAAGTATAGATAAATGAATATTCTAATAACAGGAGGCGCAGGGTTTATTGGCTCTCATGTTGTACGCTTATTTGTGAACAAATATCCAGATTATATGATTTATAATCTAGATTGTTTAACTTATGCAGGTAATTTAGAAAATTTAAAAGATTTAGAAAACGCAACTAATTATACTTTTATTAAAGAAGATATTACAGATGCTCTAACTATTAACGCTCTTTTTAAAGAATATAAGTTTGATAAGATTATTCATCTAGCAGCCGAATCTCATGTCGATAGATCCATAAAAGACCCTGTTGCTTTTGTAAAAACAAATGTTATTGGTACTTTAAACCTCCTTAATGCGTTTAAAGAATGTCATAAATCTAATTTTAAAAACAAGTTGTTTTATCATATAAGTACCGACGAGGTTTATGGAAGTTTAGGTGAATCAGGGCTATTTACAGAAACTACTTCTTACGACCCTAATTCACCATATTCTGCTTCAAAGGCAAGTTCAGATCATTTTGTTAGAGCTTATGGAGAAACATTCAATTTGCCATATGTTATAACAAATTGCTCTAATAATTATGGGCCTAATCAATTTCCTGAAAAACTTATCCCATTGTTTATAAATAATATTATAAATAATAAACCGTTGCCAGTTTATGGAGATGGAAATTATACGAGAGATTGGTTGTACGTCGAAGACCATGCTAAGGCGATAGACTTAGTTTTTCATATGGGCGATAATAGAGAAACATATAACATTGGAGGCTTCAATGAATGGAAGAACATTGATTTGGTTAAATTACTTTGTAAGCAAATGGATATAAAATTAGGTCGTCCTATGGGATCTTCAAAAAAACTGATTACCTATGTAAAAGATAGACCAGGGCATGACAAGAGATATGCGATAGATGCTTCAAAAATAAACAATAAACTAGGGTGGAAACCCTCCTTAAAATTTGAAGAAGGCTTATCTAAAACCATAGATTGGTATTTAAACAATACAGTTTGGTTAGAAAATGTTACTAATGGGAATTATCAACTATACTATAAAAAACAATATAGTTAAATGAAAGGAATTATATTGGCAGGAGGTTCTGGAACGAGATTACATCCGCTTACTAAAGTTGTAAGTAAACAACTTATGCCTGTTTATGATAAACCCATGATATACTATCCTTTAACTACTTTGATGTCTGCAGGAATAAGAGAGATACTAATTATTTCAACCTCAAAAGACACGCCATTATTTAAAGATCTTTTAGGAAGTGGTGGTAATTATGGATGTAAATTTGAATATGCTATTCAAGAAAATCCAAATGGGCTTGCAGAGGCATTTATAATCGGCGAACGTTTTATTGGAGATGATAAAGTGGCTCTTATACTAGGAGATAATATTTTTTATGGATCAGGACTACAACAAATATTAAAATCAAACAATAATCCTGATGGAGGAATTATTTATGCTTATCATGTTCACGATCCTCAACGTTATGGGGTCGTTGAGTTTGACAAGGATAACAAAGCAATTTCAATTGAAGAAAAACCAACAAATCCGAAATCTAATTTTGCTGTTCCCGGGATATATTTTTATGATAATCAGGTTGTTGAAATTGCAAAGAATATCAAACCAAGCGATAGAGGTGAATTAGAAATTACAGATGTAAACAAAGTCTATTTAAACGCTGGTAAGCTTAATGTTCAAATTTTAGATAAAGGTACTGCATGGTTAGACACAGGGACTTTTACGTCCCTTATGCAGGCAAGTCAGTTTGTACAAGTAATAGAAGAGCGTCAAGGACAAAAAATAGGATGTATAGAAGAAATAGCCTATAAAATGGGCTATATTAATAAAGACCAACTACGTAAATTAGCTGAACCTTTACTTAAAAGCGGTTATGGTGAGTACCTTCAAAATTTAGCTAAATATGATAATTGAAGAAACACACTTAAAAGGTTGTTATATTTTATCTCCTAAGGTTTTTGAAGATGAGCGAGGGTATTTTTTTGAGACTTTTAATGAAAACGTCTTTAAAAGCCAAACGGGATTGTCGGTAAAGTTTGTTCAAGACAATCAATCAAAATCATCTATGGGTGTTTTACGTGGATTACATTTTCAAAAAAGCAATCATTCTCAAGCAAAACTGGTTCGAGTAATAAAAGGGAAAGTATTAGATGTTTGTGTAGATTTAAGAAAAAATTCCGATACATTCGGAGAACATTTTTCTATTATATTAGATGATAAACAACATAAACAGTTTTATGTCCCACGAGGTTTCGCACATGGGTTTTTGGTGTTAGAAGACGATACTATTTTCTCATATAAATGCGATAATTTTTATAATAAAGAATCTGAGTCAGGGATTTTATATAATGATGACACATTGAATATTGACTGGAATTTTCCTGAGGAGAAATTAATTATTTCTGAAAAAGATTTGGCCTTACCGTCGTTAAAAACACTTCTTAATGAAATCTAAGGTTTTGGTAACTGGTGCTAATGGGCAGTTGGGAGAAACAATACGTGAATTATTTTCTACTAACAATTTAGGGCTTGAATTTATCTTTGCGGTAAAGGAGGAGTTAGACATTACTAATAAGGTTGAATTAAAACGTTATTTTAACTTAAACAATTTTAGTTATTGTATTAATTGTTCAGCTTATACTAATGTAGAGCAATCTGAAAAAACACCAGACCTAGCCTACAAGGTTAACGCACAAGGCGTTCAAAATTTAGCTATATTGTGTAATGAAAATGATATTATCTTAATTCATATTTCAACAGATTATGTTTTCGATGGGGAGAAAACAAAACCTTATACAGTATTAGACAAAACCAATCCCATAAACGAATATGGTAAATCTAAGTTAGCAGGAGAACAATTTATCCAGAGCAGTTTAAGTAAATATTTTATTATAAGAACTTCTTGGCTTTACAGTAAAAAATACGGCAATAATTTTTATAAATTTATCGTAAAAAACGCAAAAAATGGTATTGACTTATCAATAACAACAGATCAAATAGGTTGCCCAACCGATGCCGAAGATTTGTCTAAATATTTAGTTGAGTTAATAGCAGATAAAAACACCAATTATGGAATTTATCACTTTTGTAATTCTGAACCTATGACTTGGTACGATTTTGCGAAGCTAATATTGAAAGAAAACAAGTTGTTAGGCAAAATCGATCTTAAGGCTACTAGTAATTATAGAACAGTTGCTAAACGTCCTAAATATAGTGTGTTAGGATAGAATCTTAGAGATTATAAGTAGATGGTTTTCTATATTAATAAGTGTAGAGCTACCAATTAAATAAGGAAATAAATAGACTCTTTATTTCATTCTAAATGAACTTTAAATTGAAGAAAAAGGACGCTATAATCAAACGGATTTTCGATGTAACCTTGTCACTAATTACACTTTTAGAGCTAGGCTTATTTATTTTACTCCTTATAATTATTGCTAGAATGGATACAGGTCAAAGCGGTATTTTTAAACAAAAAAGAGTAGGCCAACATGGTTTTTTGTTTAATATTTATAAGTTAAGAACTATTAAAGAAGACATGAATGGAATACAAATAATTACTTCGGTTGGTAAATTTTTAAGAAAATCTAAACTAGATGAATTACCACAACTCTTTAATGTATTAATAGGGGACATGAGTTTTGTTGGGCCTCGTCCTGATATTGAAGGATTTGCAGATAAATTAATAGGTGACGATAGAATTATACTAAGCATAAAACCTGGAATTACGGGTGTTGCCACAATTTATTTCAGAGATGAAGAATTGCTTCTCAAAAATATAGAGAATCCAGAAAACTATAACTTAAATGTTATTTGGCCTAAGAAGATAGCATTAAATAAAGACTATATCAATGAATATAGTTTTGTAAAAGATATTAAATTAATTCTAAAAACCATTTTTAGAATATGAGCTCAAAAATTAAATTATCTACGCCACATATGGGGGGTGGAGAGTTAAAGTATATTCAGGAGGCTTTAGAAACCAATTGGGTAGCTCCAGCTGGAGAAAATATAACTTATTTTGAGAATAATTTAGAAGAATATTTAGGTCAAAACTTAAAAGTAACTGCTTTGTCGTCTGGGACGGCAGCAATTCACTTAGCTTTAATTTTAGCAGGCGTAAAAAAAAATGATGAAGTAATTTGTCAAAGTTTAACATTTGCCGCTTCAGCATTTCCAATAATGTATCAAGGCGCTACACCTATATTTGTTGACAGTGAAAAAGACACTTGGAATATCTGTCCAAAATGCCTTGAAGAAGCAATAATAGATAGAATCTCTAAAGGGAAAAAACCAAAAGCAATTATTTTGGTTCATATTTTTGGAATGCCCGCAAAGATGGATAAAATAGTTTCTTTAGCGAAGAAATATGAAATCCCAATAATTGAAGATGCAGCCGAAGCTTTAGGTTCAGAGTATAAGGGAAAAAAATGTGGTACACTAGGTGATTTTGGTGTACTTTCATTTAACGGGAACAAAATTATCACAACCTCTGGAGGAGGAGCATTAGTAACTAAAAAACAGGCATTAAAAGAAAAAGCAATTTTTTTAGCAACCCAATCTAAGGATGATGAACTTTGGTATGAACATAGTAATATAGGGTACAATTATAGAATGAGTAATATATTAGCAGGCATTGGTAGAGGTCAAATGGAGACCTTACATGCTCACGTTAGAAGGCGTGTGGAAATACATCAATTTTATGAAAAATTGTTCAAGCCAATTGAAAGTGTAAAAATATTTTCAGAATATAACTCAAAAATAAAATCGAATCATTGGTTGTCTTGTATCCTGTTTAATTCAAAAAGCAAAAGAAATCCTCTAGGGTTATTCAATCATTTAAAAGCACATAATATAGAATCAAAATTTATCTGGAAACCTTTACATTTACAGCCAATATTTAAAGAGAATGAGTTTTATGGAGACAACAATATTGCGGAAACTATTTTTAATACAGGTTTATGTTTACCATCTGGTTCTAATCTAACAACAGAAAATAAAGACACCATTGCAAAAGTTGTTTTAAACTATTTAGATGCTTAGTTTTGGACATTAAAAGAGACTCACATTTTGGAATATAAAGGGAAAAACATATTAATTACCGGAGGAACAGGCTCTTTAGGGAAAGCACTCGCTAGCTATATCCTAAAAAAGTATCCTGAGATTAAATGTTTATATATATACTCAAGAGATGAACGCAAGCACGCGCTTATGTCTCAAGAGTTTCCCAAGACAAAATTCCCTCAAATTAAATTTGTCATTGGCGATGTGCGTGATCTAGAAAGATTGATTAGAGTTTTTAATGGTGTTGATTATGTTATTCATACAGCCGCTATGAAAGATGTTCATACAGCCGAAAATAATCCTGATGAATGTATAAAAACTAACATTGGTGGTGCTCAAAATATTATTGAAGCTTGTTTGCAAAATAATGTGCAACGTGTTGTTGCCTTATCTACAGATAAAGCTTGCGCTCCTATTAGTTTATATGGTGCAACAAAGTTGGCCTCAGACAAACTTTTTATTGCTGCGAATAATATTAAAAAAGAGGAACCCATAAGGTTTTCTGTTGTACGCTATGGAAACATGATGGGGTCGAGTGGCTCTGTAATTCCTTTCTTTTTAAAAAAGAAAGAAGAAGATAGAATTTTACCCATTACAGATTCTAGTATGACACGCTTTAATATTTCTTTGGAAGATGGCGTTAAAATGGTTTTACACGCATTGGAATATGCATGGGGAGGCGAGATTTTGATACCAAAATTAGCATCGTATAAAATTATGGATGTTGCAAATGCAATTGGACCTGAATGCGATAAACCTATTATTGGAATTCGACCAGGTGAAAAAATTCATGAGGAAATGATTTCATCATCTAACTCTTTCTATACTTATGATTTAGGCACACACTTCACAATACTTCCTCCTACACCTATGTGGAATTTAGAAAATTATATTAAGGTTTTTGATGCAAAAAAAGTAAAAGAAGGTTTTAGTTATAATTCTGGAGATAATAATGATTGGGAGACAGTTGATAGCTTAAAATCATTAATTAGAAACCAGAAATAATGATGTTAACAAAGAATAAAACTTTGACTTGTTAAATACTATAAAAACCTTACTTTTGTAACCACAAAAAAAGTAGCTTTTTAGCAAATTACAAATATATTTAAACTTAAAATGCAAAAAAAAATAGCATTAATTACTGGTGTAACTGGTCAAGATGGAGCTTATCTAAGTGAATTTTTATTAAAAAAAGGGTATGAAGTTCATGGTGTTAAAAGGCGTTCATCATTATTTAATACAGATAGAATAGATCATTTATATCAAGACCCTCATGTTGATAATCAAAACTTCTTTTTGCATTATGGCGATTTAACAGATAGTACCAACTTAACAAGAATTATACAAGAGGTTCAACCAGACGAAATTTATAATTTAGCAGCTATGAGTCATGTCCATGTATCTTTTGAAATGCCAGAATATACGGCAAATGCAGATGGAATAGGAACGTTAAGGTTGCTGGAAGCATTAAGATTACTTGGTTTAGAAAAGAAAACGCGAATATATCAAGCATCTACCTCAGAATTATATGGTAAGGTTCAAGAAGTACCACAAACAGAAACTACACCTTTTTATCCCAGAAGTCCTTACGCTGTAGCAAAAATGTATGCCTATTGGATTACTGTAAATTATAGAGAAGCTTACGGCATGTTTGCTTGTAACGGCATATTGTTTAACCACGAATCACCTATTCGTGGAGAAACTTTTGTAACTCGAAAAATTACAAGAGCAACATCAAAAATTGCAATGGGTTTGCAAGAGAAAATATATTTAGGAAATCTTGACGCACAAAGAGATTGGGGGCATGCCAAGGATTATGTAAGAATGATGTGGATGATTCTTCAAGCAGATGAGCCTGAAGATTGGGTAATAGCAACCAACAAAACAACTACAGTAAGAGATTTTGTAAAAATGTGTTTTGAACATGTTGGCGTAGAATTAGAGTTTAAGGGATCTGGCGAAGAAGAAAAAGGCTATATAAAAAGTTGTAACAACGCTAAATATCAATTAGAAATCGGAAAAGAAGTTGTTGCTGTTGATCCTAAATACTTCAGACCAACCGAAGTAGAATTACTTATAGGCGATGCAACCAAGGCTAAGGAAAAGTTAGGGTGGGTGCCAAAATACGATTTACAAGCCTTAGTGCATGATATGATGTCAAGTGATATTAAATTGATGGAGAAGGATAGTTTCTTGAAAGAAGGAGGCTATAAAATCATGAATTACTTCGAATAAATTTCATGAATAAGAATTCCAAAATTTATATTGCAGGGCATAGAGGCTTAGTAGGTAGCGCCATTTTAGATAACCTAAAAAGTAAAGGCTATTCTAATATAATTACTCGAACACATAAAGAACTAGATTTAGCAAATCAACTAGATGTCGCTAAGTTTTTTAGTATTGAAAAACCAGAGTATGTTTTTTTAGCTGCAGCTAAAGTAGGTGGTATTGTTGCTAACAATACGTATCGAGCAGATTTTATTTATGAAAACATTATGATTCAAAACAATGTAATTCATCAAAGTTATGTAAATAAAGTAAAGAAACTATTGTTTTTGGGAAGCACCTGTATTTATCCAAAAAACACACCTCAACCAATGAAAGAGGACAGTTTGTTAACTGATACTCTAGAATATACAAACGAGCCTTACGCCATAGCCAAAATAGCTGGGATAAAAATGTGTGAAAGCTATAATTTGCAGTATGAAACTAACTTTATTTCGGTAATGCCCACAAATTTGTATGGACCTAATGATAATTTCGATTTAGAAAAATCACATGTGTTGCCTGCATTAATAAGGAAGATTCATTTAGCTAAATTATTATCAGAAAAAAAACATGATGAAGTTCTAAAAGATTTAGGGGTTCAAACTATTGAAGAGGCTATAACCTATTTAAATTCATTTGGTGTTACTAAGAGTAGTGTAGAAATATGGGGTTCTGGAAAACCAAAACGCGAATTTTTGTGGAGTCGAGATATGGCAGATGCCTGTGTTTTTATAATGGAACAAAGAGATTTTAAAGACACTTTTTCAAAAGAACAAAATGAAATTAGAAATACGCATATTAATATTGGCACTGGAAAAGATGTTTCAATAAAAGAATTGGCGAAAACAATACAAAGAGTAATTGGATTTAATGGTAGTCTGGTGTTTAATATGGATAAGCCAGATGGAACTATGCGAAAATTAACAGATGTTTCGAAGTTAAATCAATTAGGATGGAAATACACAGTTGAATTAGAAGAAGGGATAATAAAAATGTATAATTGGTATGTTAGAAATAAGTAAACATCTAGAACTTATAATAAAGGCCGCACTTGATGCAGGAAAGGTTATTATGGATGTTTATAATTCACCATTTAATGTAGAAATTAAAGATGACAAATCCCCTTTAACCGAAGCAGATAAAAAAGCAAATAACATAATTAATTCATATTTAAAGAAAACAGATATTCCAATCATAAGTGAGGAGAACAAACAAATTGAGTATTCGATAAGAAAAAAATGGAAATCTTGTTGGATTGTAGATCCAGTTGACGGCACCAAAGAATTCATTAAGCGTAATGGAGAGTTTACAGTTAATATAGCTTTTATTACTAATGGAAAACCAGAACTCGGAGTCATTTATGTTCCAGCAGCAAAAATTATTTATTTTGCAGATGTTAACAGTAATACAGGTTTTAAAGCCAAACTAAAATCTCATAGCACCACTATAGATGAAGTACTTAGCTTAGCAAAAAAATTAGAACCGAAAAAACACTCAACAAACATTGTGCAAGTTGTGGGTAGTCGCTCACATATGAGTCAAGAAACTTTAAAGTATTGTGACATTTTGAGAGAAGAAGGAAATCAAGTAGAAATAGTTTCAAAAGGGAGCTCTTTAAAATTTTGTCTAGTAGCGGAAGGTAAAGCCGATATTTATCCACGTTTTGCCCCAACTATGGAATGGGATACGGCGGCAGGTCAAGCAATTTGTAATGCTGTAGGAATAGAGGTGATTTCACAAAAGACTAATCAACCTTTACTTTATAATAAGAAAGACTTATTAAATCCATGGTTTTTAGTAGCTAAGACTAAATGAGAGCATTAAAAACATCATCTCATATAAGAAGTGTTCTAAAAGGGATGTCATGGCGTATTATAGCAACCGTGGACACGGTATTTATTGTCTATTTGATTACATATTTTGTTTTAGGAAAGCCAAGTATTGAAAGTGCTATAAAAATAGGAGTTGCCGAGTTTTTGATAAAATTGGCAATTTATTATATACACGAAAGGATTTGGTTAAATATATTAAAAAAACAAGCCACAACAAACAAAGAAATAATATCTAAATCAATATCATGGAGATTTGTAGCAACTATAACTACATTCATTATTTCTGGAATAATTTTAGAATCCTTTGACGAATTAGCCTTATTTATTGCTATTTCAGAATTAGTAACTAAATTTGCGCTTTATTATTTACATGAGAAATTATGGTTAAAATTACCTTTAGGAAAAATAAGACGATATTTTTCAAGACAATAAAAAACACATGAAAGAAAATATTATCCCTCACGAACACATTGTTTCAGTTAAAGATCGTAGAAAACTAAATAAGCACAATTCTTTTTTATTGTGGTTTACAGGGCTATCTGGTTCAGGGAAGTCAACGATTTCTAATCTTGTTGAGCAGGAATTACACAAATTAGGAGTAAGAACATATTTGCTTGATGGAGATAATGTAAGAAATGGGATAAATTGTAATCTAACATTTTCACCAGAAGACAGAACAGAAAACATACGTCGTGTAGCAGAAATTGGAAAGCTAATGATCGACGCAGGCTTGGTTGTGGTTGCTGCTTTTGTATCACCATATGCAGAAGACAGAGCTAATATTAAAAGTATTGTTGGTGAAAACAATTTTATAGAGGTATTTGTTAATACAAGTGTAGAAGAATGTGAACGAAGAGACGTAAAAGGGCTTTATAAAAAGGCACGTAAAGGAGAGATTAAGAATTTTACAGGGATATCAGCTCCTTATGAAGCTCCTGAGAATGCTAATATAGAAATTAGGACTGAGCAAGAAGCTATTGAGGTTGCAGTTAACAGAGTTTTAGATTATATAACACGAAAATTAAGCCTACAAGATGAGTAAATATTATTTAAATTATTTGGATGAGTTAGAAAGCGAAGCTATTTATATATTACGAGAAGTTTGGGCACAGTTTCAAAATCCAGTTATTTTATTTTCTGGTGGTAAAGATTCAATTCTAGTCGCTCATTTAGCAAAAAAAGCCTTTTATCCTGCTAAAATCCCATTCCCGTTTATGCATGTTGATACGGGGCATAATTTCCCAGAAACCATTCAGTTTAGAGACAATATTATAAAGGATTTAGATGCTCAATTAATTGTTGGTTCTGTTCAAGAATCTATAGATGATGGTCGAGTTGCTGAAGAAAAAGGCAAAAACGCTACACGTAATGCCTTACAAATTACAACACTTTTAGATGCTATTGAAACTAACAAAGTAGATTGTGCTATTGGAGGAGGAAGACGAGACGAAGAAAAAGCAAGAGCAAAAGAACGTTTTTTTTCGCATAGAGACGATTTTGGACAATGGGATCCCAAAAACCAAAGACCTGAATTATGGAATATACTTAACGGGAAACATTTTCAAGGCGAACATTTTAGAGCATTTCCAATTAGTAATTGGACAGAAATGGATGTTTGGAATTACATAAAAAGAGAAAATATAGCTATACCATCCTTATATTTTGCGCATGAAAGAGAAGTTGTACGTAGAGATGGGACATGGATTCCTAATTCTGAGTTTTTAATTTTAGAAGAACATGAAGAAGTAGTTACTAAAAAAATACGATTTAGAACCTTAGGGGATATTACTATAACAGGAGGAGATGAATCAGATGCAGATACGCTAGAAAAAATTGCTGCTGAAGTTGCAGGAATGCGTAATACAGAACGAGGGAACAGAAGTGATGATAAGCGTTCTGAATCTGCCATGGAAGACAGAAAAAGACAAGGATATTTTTAGGATAAAAATATCAATTTCAAAAATATACAAATAAAAAGATGTTAGATAATAACCAATTGTTAAGATTCACAACAGCAGGAAGTGTAGATGATGGAAAAAGTACACTTATTGGAAGATTACTGTATGATTCAAAGTCTATATTTGAAGATCAATTAGCAGCTATAGAGAATACTAGTAAGAAAAAAGGTCATGATGGGGTAGATTTGGCTTTATTTACAGATGGTTTAAAAGACGAACGCGAGCAAGGAATAACAATAGATGTAGCATATCGTTATTTTACAACACCTAAGCGTAAGTTTATAATTGCAGATACTCCAGGCCATATACAATATACTAGAAATATGATAACTGGTGCATCGACAGCAAACGTTGCAACGATATTAATTGATGCAAGACATGGGGTTATTGAGCAAACTAAAAGACATGCATTTATTGCTTCTTTATTGCAAATACCTCATATTATTGTTTGTATAAACAAAATGGATTTGGTAGATTATTCTGAAGACGTTTACAATGACATTATAAGGCAATTTGAAGATATTTCTTCAAAAATGTTGGTAACAGATGTTCGTTTTATACCTATGAGTGCATTAAATGGTGATAATGTAGTAAATAAATCAGAGAATATGCCTTGGTATCAAGGAGCACCAATGTTACATACCTTAGAAACCATGCATATTAGTAGCGATATCAATAAGGTTGATGCTCGCTTTCCTGTGCAAACGGTATTAAGACCTCAGAGAGAAGGCTTCATTGATTATAGAGGCTACGCAGGACGTGTTGCAAGTGGTATTTTTAGAAAAGGAGATGAAGTAACAGTTATGCCATCAGGATTTACATCTAAAATTAAAAGTATTGACACGCTAGATAAAGAACTAGAAGAAGCTTATGCACCAATGTCTGTTTCAATAACGTTAGAAGATGATATAGATATTAGTCGTGGAGATATGATTGTGCGTTCTAACAATAAACCAGAAGCGTCACAAGATATAGAGGTCATGCTATGTTGGTTGCATAATGACTCTGCGAAACCTAGAGCAAAGTATAGCATTAGACACACTTCCAATGAGCAAAAAGCAATGATAAAGGAAGTGGTTTATAAATACGATATTAATACTTTAGAACGCAACAGTAATGATAAAGATCTTAAGATGAATGATATTTCTAAAGTTAAAATCAGAACCACAAAACCCTTAATGATAGACTCTTATAGAGAAAACAGAATAACAGGAAGTATAATTTTAGTAGATGATGCAACTAACGAAACTGTTGCAGCTGGGATGATTGTTTAAAATATAATTTTAATTCTTTTTTTGTGTTTGAAAAACTAAAACTTCTAGACAAGCATACTTTAGAGGTGTTTCAAAAATCTGGAGCCTCTATGATTGTTAAATTGCTTGGAATGGTTTTTTCTTTTTTACTTAGTGTTTTTTTAGGAAGAAAATTAGGCGCCGAAGGGTTGGGTATTATAAATTTATCCAATCAAATTGTTCAAGTGTTGTTAATTGTCTCTTTATTAGGAGTTTCTCAATTATTGCTTAAAAAGGTTGCAATTGCCTATCAAAAAAATGATTGGAAGGCAATTTCGAATTACACGCATTCCTCTTACTGGTTAGTAGGTAAGGCATCTGTTATTCTATTTATATTGTTTTTCACATTGGCACCACATTTATCTGAAAATATTTTCAATGAATCTAAATTAAAAATTCCCTTCATAATTTTTTTAATTGCCTTAATACCACAAGCTTTTACTAACCTATTTTCCTTTTCGTTAGTAGGATTAAAAAAAATTTGGCAAAGTAATTTGACTAATGAGGTGTTGAGTATTGTGCTTACTACTTTAGGAGTATTAACATTAGCACTATTAAATGTAAATATTACAATAATTAACGTTGCCCTATGTTACATGGTGTCGCGCATAATAGCTTTTTTAACCAGTGGATTATATTGGAACAAATTAGCTTTTAAGGTTACCGATAAAAAGGAGAAAATACCTAATTTGTTAAAAAAAGCCTCACCTTTTTTTCTAGTTAATGCAACTGGTGTCATTTCGTCAAATGTTGATTTATTGATGTTGGGTTTGTTAACAGACATTCGAAGTGTTGGTCTGTACGCTGTAGCATCAAGATTGGCTTTTTTAACTAGTTTTTTTTTACAAATTACAAATTCTGCTATTTCTCCTAAACTGGCATCCATGTTTGCTGAAAATAAAATAGAGGACATTAATAAAATGACCCAAAGGGTAACATTGGTATTGATTATTATTGGAATAACATCTACACTGTTTTTTTTCTCTTTTGGTAGATTTTTATTAGAGTTTTGGGGTGAGGAATTTATGGAAGGTTATTGGGTTTTAGTAATTTTGAGCATAGGACAGTTTTTTAATATAGGCACAGGATGTTCAGGATACCTGTTAATTATGTGTGGATATGAGAGAGAGCATGCTTATATTTCGATTTTTACTGTTATATTAAATGTTATATTAAATTATCTTTTAATAAACTATTTTGGAATGATAGGAGCCGCAATTGCTACAGCAATAGTTGTTACATCTTCAAATATATCTAAAGTTGTTCTGTCAAAAAGAAAGACAAAAATATCAACAATTTTTAAATTTTAGGGAACAAAAACTTGTTATAAACAAATTAATTAAAAGTATATGTTAGTAATATGTAATGGTATGATTCGCTCAGGATCCACTTTACAATACAATATTGTAAAGGATATATTCAGGCATGAAAATGTCAATTTTAAAACTTTAGGTTTTTTTAATTTAGAAGCAATTGAAAATGATATAGACTCCTTAACCAAGTACTCCAAAAGTGACGAGATAATCTATCTTATTAAGTCGCATGAGTTTAGTAAATTAAATGAATTACCAAATACTTTTATAATATACTCACATAGAAATCTTATGGATATTGCTGGCTCTTTAAAAAGAAAATTTGGAAGAAAAAATGAAGAATTGCTAATTGGTTTAGAAAAAGGCATGAACGAATACAAGAAAATAGTTACATCGAAAACACTATTGGTGCAGGATTATGATAAATTATTAGATTCTTTAGAAGTCTGTATTAAAGAAATTTACACATTTCTAGATTTAGATGGAGACCAAAAAATAATTGAGTCAATTGTTAAAAATAATTCCGCTGAAAATATTATAAAGATTCAAAACAAAAATCAATTTTTAAAAAGAATAAAAGATTCCTTGTTAGAAGGAATGTTGTCATTGAATAAAAATATTAAAATTGTATTTTTATTTGTTCTTGGAAGAAATTTAGTTAATAAAATAAAGTTTAAATTATTTCCACACGATAAAGATTCATTACTTCATTTAAATCATATCTCAAAAGATTTAGGAAAAAATGGTAAATGGATAGAAATTTTAGATAATGAAGAAATGTTGTTAATTAAAAACAACTTTAAAAATTGGACAGAATTAGACAATGAATTAAATATAAAAGTGAATATTTAGTTTAAGCCATAAAATGAATATTAAGAATCATGGTTTTTTACTATAGATTTTAGTAAACTAATTTTTTTGTAACCAATTGAACATGAAGAAAGCAAACATTAACCTTTTTATAGTTGGTGCAGCAAAATGCGGCACCACATCCCTTTACAATTATTTAGCTCAGCATCAGGAGGTTTTCTTTCCACAAGTAAAGGAACCAAATTATTATTCAAGTGTTGAATCCAGAATTAAGGAACATTATATTAAGCCAAGACCCCAAAAATTTTATCAGTATAAAATTATCAGGTCTCCAGAAATTTATTTTTCATTATTTGACGAATCCAAAATCCATAAAATTGTAGGGGAGTCAAGCACATCCTATTTGTGGGATAAAGATGCAGCCCTAAATATTCATAATGATTTTCCAGAAGCTAAAATTATAATAATGCTTAGAAATCCTATAAAAAGAGCATTTTCTCATTATTTAATGTTGCGAAAATCTGGTCAAGAAAAAGAGACTGACTTTTATGAAGCACTTAAAACAGATAAAAAAAGAGAACCAAAATTTTGGGGTAAAGGAGCTTTTTTATACGAAGATTTAGGATTTTACTATACACAGATTGAAAGGTATTATAAGGTATTTAAAAAGGAGAATATCAAGGTAATTATTTTTGAAGATTTTGTTGAAAACGCAAAAAAAGGATTGTTGGATGTGTTTCAATTTTTACAGATTGACGAGTCAAAAATAGAAGAGGTGGATTTTAACAGAAAACACAACCAGTTTTTAGCTCATAAATCTGATTTAAGCAGAACAATGTTGCAAATAATAAACAAAGCTGGAAGTTTTAAAAATTTGGTGCCGATATCTTTAAGAAATAGTATAAAAGAAAGGGTTTTTTTTAAAAACGATTCAAAACCAAAAATGTGCAATGAGAGTCAAAAATATCTAAAAGAGGTATTTAATAAAGAAATTTTAAAACTGGAGGAATTATTGAACATTGATCTCAAAATTTGGAAGTAAAAAGTTTAATTTAAATAGTAATAAAATGAAAAAAGTTTTAATAGTTATTGTTTTGATATTAATATCATGTAATAGTAATAAAAAAGAAAAGGTTCAAGAAGAGTTTAAAAATCCGTCAAAAGAAACTAATAAAATTCAAGGCGATAGTAATTTTACTTTAATATTAAGCGCAAAGTTAAGTTTAGATCATAAACTATCTTTATATTATGAAGAAAATCCTAATGATAAGTTTAATGAAAAAAACAGACTCTTTAAGAAAGTACAAGGTACGGATGTTTTCCAGGATATAGAATTTAAAATAAAAGACCCTAAAATATTTCCAAGCCGTTTAAGACTACATTTTTCTAACCGAAATGAAAAACAAGTTATTATAAAATCTATTGAGCTAAAGTATAAAGGAGATTCTTTTTTGGTTAAAGATTCAACATTTTCAAAATATTTTTCACCAAATAAATTTATAAAATATGGATTAAATTTAGGAGAGTTTAATTTCCAAGTTAAAGACAATGCATTTTCGCCATATTTTGTTTCTCGCCCATTATTAACAGGCGAGATGGATTTATATTTATAAGTAATAATAAATGTTGATTTCAATAATTACAGCTTCTTATAATAGCGAAAAAACAATAGGAAAGACAATAAATTCAATTTTAAACCAATCATCAAGTAATTTTGAATACATAATAATTGATGGGAATTCAAAAGACAACACATTATCAATTATAGAAAAACACGAAAAAGACTTTATTAAAAAAGGTATAAGATTTAAATGGGTAAGCGAACCAGATAAGGGAATTTACGATGCTTGGAATAAAGGAATTAGTTATGCTAAAGGAAATTGGATCGGGTTTTTAGGGTCTGATGATGTTTATTATCCAGATGCTTTAGAAAAATATGAAAATATATTAAAGTCCCATCCAAATATTGATTATGTAAGCTCAAAAGTTAGACTTGTAAATAAAGGTAAATTATTGAGAATAATTTCAGGAAAATGGCAATGGAAAATTTTCAAGCATTATATGAATGTTGCACATGTTGGTTCTTTACATTCAGCTAATTATTATAAGAAGTATGGTATTTATAACACTAAATACAAAATAGCTGGAGATTATGAAATGTTATTAAGATCTCAAGACTCTTTAAAATACTTGTTCATGGACGAGTTTACTGCAGAAATGGAAGCAGGAGGGTTAAGTAACAGTCTAGTGAAGCAAGTTATGTTAGAAACTAGATTGGCTAAAAATAAATCAGGAAAAGTTAATATAATAATTGCGAATATGGATTTTGTTATAGCATTTTTAAAGATTAAAATAAAAAAAATATTAAAATTTGTTTAAGAAATATTTGACATATTCAACTATAGTTGCAATTTTTTCTGAATCGATTAATTATCATTGGATAATTGACTTAAAACTTTTTTATTTAATAGTTATAATAAACTCAATTTTACTCACTATAGTTAATGAATTTAAAATCAACAAATATCATTTACTATTAATTATGTTTTTATTTATTCACGGAGTAATTGCTGTGTTTATAATTGGGTATCCTTTTACAAGTTTAATTTCTCAAATAATAGGAATTTCAATATGCTCTTTTTATTATTATAATGCTGTTAGATATGTTGGTGCCATTAAGATTTTTATGTATTACAGTGAATTTTCTTTTGTGGTAGCGGTTTTAGGTCTTTTAATGTTTTATTGTAATATTACTTTATGGGATCCATATCGATTACACAGTATTTTAAGCGAGCCGTCTCGTTTTGCAATAATTCTATTACCATCATTATATTATTTTATAAAGAATAAATCATACCTAAAGTTTTCTGTCATATTATTTTCAATTATTTTATCTCAATCATCTATTGGTTTAATTGGATTACTTTTACTTATCATTATTCCTAATCTAGGGCTCATTAAAAAATCATTAAAATATATACCGATTTTTATCATTTTAATTTTTTTTATATCAAAGAATGAACATTTTCAAATAAGATATAATGAAACGATGTCTTCTCTAAGTGTTTTTTCTACTCAAAAATTTGATAGAACTGTAAATTTAAGCTCTTATGCATTAATTAGTAACACATATGTCTCTTACAGTTCGTTTAAAGATCATTTTCTAGGAACAGGTTTAGGTGCTTTTGAGACCATGCATGACAAATATTTATCTGATTTAATTTTACCTTATAATATTTCAGCAAATAATAGTCAAGATATTAATAAAGCTGATGCAAACTCTCTTTTTTTAAGAATACTATCAGATTTAGGGATTTTTGGACTAATAATTTTAATTTATTGCTCTTATAAGTTTTTTCAAGTAATTAAGAATAAAAATAAGGATTTAACAATAGTTTATGGGATAACCGTTTACTTCTTATTAAAACTATTGAGGCAAGGTCATTACTTCCCCCCAGAATTTTATTTTTTCCTGTTTATTTTTATATTTTACATTAAAGATTTAAAAAGTAGTTTAAAATAATTTATATTTTATAATGAAAGTTTATCACATTTTAGAAGATTATTCAAAAAGAAGTGGAGGTGTAAGAACTGTAGTAAATGATTTAATTCATCATTTACCTTTTGACAAAGAAGTTATAACTACAAAAAAAGATTTAGAAGACAATTTCGACTATTTAAAAAGCTTTAATTCTGATAATGGTTGGAAATTCTCAAAACCATTTAAAAACCATTTAAAAACTATTTCTTCAAATAGAGATTCAATA
The DNA here is from genome assembly GCF_947487605.1 of uncultured Algibacter sp. GTDB lineage: Bacteria > Bacteroidota > Bacteroidia > Flavobacteriales > Flavobacteriaceae > Algibacter_D. Next base: position 126,360 of record NZ_CANKXK010000002.1, on the reverse strand, counting down.
TATCATATACATGGAGCTTGGATGTATCCGCAGTATATAGCTGCTAAAACTGCTATAAAAAACAAAATAGCATTTGTTTTAACAATACATGGTATGTATGAACCTTGGTTGTGGCAAGAGGGATATATTAAAAAAAAAGTATATTTTGAATTTTTAGTTAAGAATAATTTTTCTAAAGCAAATGTTTTACATGCAATAACTAATGATGAGGCAAATCAGTTTAAAAAAATTTTTAAAAACAAAACAAGGATAGAGGTTATTCCTAATTTAATTTCTTTTAAAGAATTCAAGCCTATTAATGAAATTAATACTGATGATGATGAATATATACTTTTTTTAGGGCGAATTGATCCAAAAAAAGGGATAAAAATGTTGATAGAGGTTTATTCCAAAATTAAAGGAAAAAAGCCTAAGCTTAAAATTGCTGGACCTGATAACATATATAAATTAGAATTAATAGAATTAACTAGTAAATTAGACACACAAAAAGAAATAGAATTCTTAGGGTTTGTTCAAGGCGAAGAAAAATTAAATCTTTTAAAGAACGCTAAGGCTTTGATAACGCCCTCTTTTTCTGAGGTAATAGGGATGGTTAATTTAGAAGCTGCCATTGCCAAAACACCAGTATTAACTACATATTCAACTGGTTTGTTGCCAAAATGGAATCAAGAAGGAGGTCTTTTAATTAACCCAGTAAGAGAAGAACTAGAAAAAGCATTAATAAATGTTTTTGCTTGGTCTAAAAAAGAGAGAGATAGTAGGGGAGAAGCGTTATATAAATTTACTTTTGAAAATTATAGTTGGGAGAAAAATAAAAACAAATGGGTTGAATTATATAACAATTTAAATCATTAAAATAAGCAATTTATTTTATGAATATTTTAAAACTTAATGTTAATAATTTACTTGTTTATGGAATTATATCTTTTGGCACTTTTCCATTGTTACCGGATAGGCTCAAAGTTATTCTAACAGGTTACTTAGTTGTTTTTAGTATGATTCTAGCAATTAATACTAAGTTTAAAAAAATTAATTATCAAACTTTTTTAATTAATTCAAGTTTGTTTTTTGTATTAGCTATCTCTCTAGTGTATACTAATAATATATCTAGAGGATTTAAGTTTGTTTTTGAAACAAGAATATCTAGTATTATTTTTCCACTTATCTTTTTATTTATTTCTAATAGAAAAGATATCCTAAATAATCAAGTCATTCGAAAGGTGAAGCGCATATATATAATTTCTTGTTTATTATATTGTTTCATTTTTTATTTATTTCTGTTGATTTATCAGCAGAGTTCTTTTAATTCTGTCTCAATTTTACCAACTTTTGTTTTTACCAGAAATACTATGATTGACATTCCTGTTATAGGGAATCACCCCATTTATAGTTCTATTTATTTAGGAATAGCAATTATTTTTTTAAAACCATTTAAGTTTTTAAATAAAAAAAGTAAAAAAATTGAGTTCTTATTTTTTTTAGTTTTTGTTATTACGTTATTATTATTAAGTAGTAAAATGGTTATAATATCACTCTTACTTACTGGTTTTGTTTATTTATTAAAAAGTAAGACATACAGCAAATCTATAAAAATTAAGGTTATTGCCTCAATTCTAATACTAATTTTCTTGTCTTTGAAGTTTTCTCCTTTGAAATATCGTTTTAATGAACTTTTTAACAAAGAAACTTATGAGAAATTTGATAGAAGCAAATCTACTAGTATCAGAGTTGCTATTTATAAATGCGGTATACAGGTAATAGATAAAAACATAGCTATTGGAACTGGAGTTGGTGATGTTCAAGAAGAGCTAAATAGTTGTTATGAAGGTTTTTCATATTATTTAGTTGATAACAATTTTAATATACATAATCAATATTTAAGTGTCTTTATTGCCACAGGTGTAATTGGGTTAATGTTTTTTTTATTTTTTTTATTTTTCAATTACAGAAAATCACTAAAACTTAAAGATGAGACTTATATTTATATATTGTTGTTTTATTCTCTTAATATGATGACAGAAAATATATTAGAGAGACAAAATGGAATTATGCTATTTTATTTTTTTGTTTGCTTGTTTTCTCAATCTAAAAAAAATATTAGAATCAATTAGTGTAATTAATTGCATTAAAGGTATTTTTGTTTCATGATTTTCATTAAAGTCTATATTAAAAAAAATAAATGAAAAAAATAATAATTACTGGTGGTTCAGGATTTATTGGCACAAATATCATTGAATTTTATAAAGATAATTTTGAGGTTCTTAATATTGATTGTTGTAGCCCTAGAAATAAAGATCATATTGATTTTTGGAAAAACATAGACATTTTAGACGAAAAGACAATAACTTCTATTTTTAAAGATTTTCAGCCACATTATGTTTTTCATATGGCCGCAAGAACAGATTTAGATGGTAAAACATTAGAAGACTACGATGCAAATATCCAAGGGGTAAAGAATATAATAAAAGCCTTAACTTACTCTAATTCTTTAGAGAAAGTAATATTTGCTTCAAGTAGACTAGTTTGTGAAATTGGTTATAATCCAAAGGATGAGTTCGATTACAGACCTTCTACAGTTTATGGAGAAAGTAAAATTATTGGAGAAAAAATTGTAAGGGAATCTAAAGACCTTATTACTGATTGGGTTATTGTTAGACCAACATCATTATGGGGGCCTTGGTTTGATATACCTTACAGAAGTTTTTTTGATTCAATAAACAAGAAAGTATATGTTCATCCAAAAGGGCTAGAGATTCGTAAAAAATTTGGTTATGTGCAAAATTGCGTATATATCATGGATAAATTGATTTATGACAAAAAATTAAATGGAAAAACAATTTACTTATCTGATTTTAAAACATTAGAAGTAAAGAATTGGGCAGACATTATTTCTCAAAAATTTCACGGAAAAGGTGTAAAGTCGGTTCCAATTCTAATTTTAAAATTCTTGGCTAAAGCAGGCGATATTTTAAAGGCGTTAGGATATAACTCCCCACCTATTACATCATTTAGGCTAAATAATATCATAACAACTATGGATTATGATACATTTGAAGTTGAAAATATTGTTGGTGAATTACCATATGATCTCGAAGAAGCAACTACTATTACTTATAATTGGTATAAAGCACATAAATAATGTATCAAAATTTAAAAATTTTTACTGTACCAAAAGGCTTTAGAGGAAAATCGAAGGTTATTGTTCAACTCTGGTGGTTAATTGAAAAAACATTGTTTGCTTGGTCCCCACAGTTTCTATATGGTTGGAGACGATTTCTTTTAAGATTGTTTGGGGCTAAAATAGGAAAAGGTGTTTTATTAAGATCAACAGTTAAGGTAACTTACCCATGGAAGGTTAGCATTGATGATTATACATGGGTAGGTGAGGATTGTATATTATATAGTTTGGGGAATATTACAATAGGAAGTCATGTAGCAATTGCACATGGCGTATATTTTAACACTGGTCTTCATGATTACACTAGTGAAACTTTTGATATAGGAGCAAAACCAGTAGTTATAGAAGACCAATCATGGATAACAAATGATGTGTATATAGCTCCAGGAGTAACAATTGGGAGAGGATGTGTAATAGGTGCTAGAAGTAGTGTTATGAAAAGTATGCCTGAGGGCTATGTGTGTTATGGAAATCCTGCAGTTCCAGTAAAAAAGAGATAATTGAAAAAAATTACAATAATTGGGATTAATTACTACCCTGAAGATACTGCAATTGGGCTATATACAACTGAAAAAGCTGAGTATTTAGTTTCAAAAGGATTTGAAGTATCAGTAATAACTGGCTTTCCTTATTATCCGCAATGGAAAATTAGGCAAGATTATAAATCGAAAAGGTATCTAGTTAAAGAAGTTATTAATGGTGTAAAAGTTTACAGAAGTAAGCAATATGTTCCTCAAGATCCGACATTTATAAAAAGAATTATTCATTTAATTAGCTTTACCTTTGGTAATTTTATTAATCTTTTCAAAATCGAAAAACCAGATATAGTAATATCTATAATTCCATTTACAACTTCAGCTTTATTAGGATGGTTACTAAAAAAAAGATATAAAATTAAACATTGGATTCATGTTCAAGACTTTGAGTTTGATGCTGCAATTGATTCTGGTCTCCTTAATGGAAATAAAAAGGTCATTATAAAAATACTACAAGGCATTGAGAGATTCGTTTTAAAAAATGCTGACATTGTTTCTACTATAAGTTTTGGAATGCTTAATAAGTTAAAGTCAAAAACAGAGACTAAAACATATTACCTAACAAATTGGATAGACGTAAAAAAGTTTAATATAAAATTTTCAGAAACACACTGTAATTTAAGTTCAGACAAATTTAAAATTTTATATTCTGGCAATATAGGAGCCAAACAAGATTGGTGTTTTTTCTTTAAAGTACTTGATGAGCTAAAAACCATTACAGGGATTGAGGTTGTTATTGTTGGTGAAGGAGCTGAAAAGGATTATGTAATAGACAGGATACAACAATATGATTTTGTTAAGCATTTTAATTTAGTGCCTTATCAAGAGCTTCCACTACTTTTATCAAGTGCCGATGTACATATTCTTTTTCAAAAAAACAGTGTTATTGATACAGTTATGCCTTCAAAATTGCTAGGTATGATGGCGAGCTCAAAACCTTCAATAGTTACAGGTAATAAAAAGTCTGAAGTCGCTAAGGTTTACAAAAAATCTCAAGGGGGTTATTATTTTAGTGATAACTCAGTTAACTCAATAATAGAATGTGTGAAAGCATTAAAAAAAGACAAGAATTTGTGTAACCAATTGGGTAAGAATGCTCAGCGTTTTGTTGAGAAAAATTACTCTAAAGATAATATCTTAGACAACTTTATTCTTGAGCTAAAGAAATAAAGCTCTTTTAAATAAATTACTACGCTACCGTTTTTATTTTCTATTTTTGTTTCTGATTAAATTGTAATTATGAAAATATCAGTAATAGGAACAGGTTATGTGGGTTTGGTTACAGGAACTTGTTTATCTGAAACAGGAAATCAAGTACTCTGTATTGATATAAATGATAGTAAAATAAAACAATTAAATGAAGGGGTTGTTACAATTTACGAACCGCATTTAGACATACTTTTTGATAGAAATATAAAAGCTGGCAGACTTAAATTCTCCACATCTTTAGAAGAAGCTGTTACTCATGGAGATATTATTTTTTTAGCCTTACCAACACCAGAAAATGGTGATGGAGCAGCAGATTTATCTTATGTTTTGGGAGCTGCAAAGGATATTGGAAAACTTATAAAAGATTATAAAATAATTGTTGGTAAAAGTACAGTACCTGTTGGAACAGCAGATAAAGTTAGACAAGTTATTGCCAATGAAACCGATGTTAATTTTGATGTTGTGTCTAATCCAGAATTTTTAAGGGAAGGTTTTGCCGTTGATGATTTTTTAAAGCCTGAACGAATTGTTATTGGTTCTAGTTCAAAAAAGGCCATTAAGTCTATGCAAAGACTTTATAAACCCTTCGTTAGATCAGGAAATCCGATACTAATCATGGACGAGAAATCTGCAGAATTAACAAAATATGCTGCAAATTCCTTTTTAGCAACTAAAATTACTTTTATGAACGAAATTGCTAATTTTTGTGAAAAGGTTGGAGCAGATGTAGACAATGTAAGAGTTGGTATGGGTACAGATTCTCGCATTGGTAAACGTTTTCTGTTTCCTGGCATAGGGTATGGAGGTTCTTGTTTCCCAAAAGATGTAAAGGCTCTTTACAACTCTGGCAAAGAAGTTGACTATAATTTTGATATTTTAGATGCGGTAATAAAAGCAAACGATATTCAGAAAAAGATCTTAATCCCTCGTATTGAAAATTATTTCAATAATAACATTAAAGGAAAAACATTTGCTATTTGGGGCTTGTCATTTAAGCCAGAAACAGACGATATTAGAGAAGCTCCCGCATTATATATAATAGAAGATTTATTGAAAAAAGGGGCTAAGCTACAAGTTTTTGATCCTGAAGCAATGAAAAACGTAAAATTACGGTATGGAAATCAATTGTATTTTGCTGATAATAAATATGAGGCTGCAAAAAATGCCGACGCTTTAATTATATGTACTGAATGGAGTATCTTTAGGACGCCAGATTTTAAAACATTAAAAGCATGTCTTAATAATCATGTTATTTTTGATGGGAGAAATTTATTCGATATTGAAGATATAGAAAAAGAAGGGTTTTATTATAGCTCAATTGGACGACAAATTATAAATCAATAAATTGGGAAAAGTTTTAATAACTGGAGCAGCTGGATTTTTAGGCTCGCATTTATGTGATAAATTTATTTTAGAGGGATATTCTGTTATTGGGATGGATAACTTTATTACTGGGGATTTTAAGAATCTTTTGCATTTAGAAGCCAATTCTAATTTTAAGTTTATTAACCATGATGTTACGAAGTATATCAAAATAGATGAGGACTTAGATTATATCCTTCATTTTGCATCTCCAGCTAGCCCAATTGATTATCTAAAAATACCCATTCAGACATTAAAGGTTGGTTCATTAGGTACTCATAATCTATTAGGTTTGGCAAAAGCAAAAAAGGCAAGAATGTTAATAGCCTCTACCTCTGAAGTTTATGGAGACCCATTGGTGCATCCCCAAACTGAAGATTATTATGGAAATGTAAATACTATTGGGCCTCGAGGTGTTTATGATGAAGCCAAACGCTTCCAAGAGTCCATAACCATGGCATATCATAGGTTTCATGGCATAGAAACTAGAATTGTTCGCATATTTAATACTTATGGGCCACGTATGAGGCTTAACGATGGTAGAGTTATTCCTGCTTTTATTGGGCAAGCACTTAGAGGAGAAGACTTGACGGTTTTTGGGGATGGTTCACAAACACGATCATTTTGCTATGTTGATGATCAAGTTGAGGGAATATATAGACTTCTGTTAAGTGATTATGTGGAGCCTGTTAATATTGGGAATCCACATGAAATAACTATAAAAGATTTCGCTGAGGAAATTATTAAATTAACGGGGACTTCTCAAAAAATAATTTATTATGATTTACCAGTAAATGATCCCATGCAGAGACAACCAGATATTACATTAGCAAAAAAAATATTAAATTGGGAACCAATAATTGATAGAGATGAAGGGATGAAAAAAACTTTTGAGTATTTTAAAGGTTTTTCTGAAGAAGAATTATACAAAAGTGAACATAAAGACTTTAAAAATCATATAAAGAAGTAATTTGAGCTATAAACAAAATAGATATTCAAGTCTAATTAAACCATCATTCATAATAATTGATTTAATAATACTTAATTTAAGTATTATTAAATCTGAAATAAGTTTGACTGATATTAATTTATTTTGTCTTTATATTTCGGTGTCTTGGATTCTAATTTCTATTAAGAATCACTTTTATGAAGTAGAGAGACATACAAGAATAATACAAATTATTCCTTTGTTATTAAAACAATTTTTATTTTTCACTATTACACTTTACGCATATATTGGATTTTTCAAACAACCAATTATTAGCAGGTTAGCACTTATAAATTACTTATTGTTTGTTCTACTGCTAATCATTGTTTTTAAATTTTTTGCATTCTTTCTGTTAAAAAAGTACCGCGCAATATTAGGAGGAAACATAAGGAGAGTGATAGTTATAGGTAAAAATGAAAAAACAAGACAATTAATAAATACCTTTAAGAAACGATTAGATTTTGGGTATAATTTTAAGCATCAGTTTAGTATTAGTGATACTGACTCACTAAAGCAATGTTTTAATTATGTTATTAAGAATAATATAGATGAAATATATTTTTCAGTTGCAGAGTTGTCCAATAAGCAAATTAATAAATTAGTTGATTTTGCAGATAATAACTTAAGAGAATTAAAATTCATACCAGATAACAAGGATATTTATTCAAAAAAGCTTAAGTACGAATATTATGATTATATACCTGTGTTGTCTTTTCGTACAATTCCATTACAGGAGCCCGTTAATAAGTATTTTAAACGTGTGTTTGATATTTTATTTTCGTTAGGAATTATCTTTTTTATACTTTCTTGGCTAACACCAATTTTAGCAATTTTAATAAAATTAGAATCTAAAGGGCCTGTTTTCTTCAAACAATCGAGAAATGGATTCAATTACCAAGAGTTTGATTGTTATAAATTTAGATCAATGACTCCAAATAAAAGCGCCCATTTAAATCAAGCTACTAAAGGGGATTCAAGAGTCACTAAAATAGGAACCTTTATTCGAAAAACTAGTATTGATGAACTCCCCCAATTTTTTAATGTTCTTTTTGGAGATATGTCTGTGGTTGGACCAAGACCACATATGGTTAGTCACACAAATATGTATGCGCAAAGAATTGATAAATTTATGGTAAGGCATTTTGTAAAGCCTGGAATTACTGGTTTAGCACAAACTAGTGGTTTTAGAGGAGAGGTCGAAACAGATAAGGACATTATTGGTCGTGTTAAATATGATATTTTTTATATTGAAAATTGGTCCTTATTATTAGATTTAAAGATTATTTTTCAAACATTAATGAATGCCTTAAAAGGAGAAGAAAAGGCCTATTAAAGTTTAATTACAAATTCCTCTAGTTGATTTATAAAATTAAAATTCTCAATAGCTTTTGATTGAATTTTAAGTTTACTTTTATACCCAATTTCTACTTTCTTAATTTCAGAAATAACTTTATTCAAATCATTATAACTCCCAGCCTTAGCAACCCACCCTAAATGATGGTTTTTAATAATTTTTTCGCCTTCACCACCACCAAAATAAAGCATATGGATACCTAAATAAGCGTATTCAAATATTTTTGAGGGTACAGACCCATAAATTCTGTTAAGCAAGGGAATTATAGTTATATCGTATTTAGTTAATTCTCTGTGTATTTCTTTTCTTGAAACTTCACCATGATAAACCACATCTAAAGCGGCATTACTTTCAATAAGATTTTCGATTTTTTTTTGTTCTGCACCAGCACCATAAATATGTAATTGCACATTAGAGTAATCCAATTCTTGACATAGCTTATAAACTCCTTGTGCGACGCCTAACAAACCAGCATAAACAATTTGAAGTTTTCCATGCTCTCCATGCGAAACATCTTTTTTAAGAAGAGTTGGTGGGTTAAAACTAGGATAGTTGCGATATAAAAACGTTTCTTTATCTGGAAACTTTGACTTTACATGTGCTAATATTTCTTCACTTTGACCAAGAATTAGATTAGCATTTTTATAATTAAATGATTCTATACGTTCAAGTAACTTATAACTCCCATCTTTTTTTAGTGCTCCTAATTCTAACCCTGCTAGAGGCCATAAATCGCTTACGTTTAAAATGAGCTTTCGTTTTTTTGATCGTAAAAAAATCATTGCAGTAAAAGCCACTAATAAAGGTGGTGATTGTACAATAACTGTTTTGGGAATTTTATTAGTAACGAAAAACCACAGCAAACTAAAGCTATAGGAAAGCATAGCAAATAAACGTAAGAATTTATTCTTTGAATTACTTGCATAAATCCACAGGCGATGGATTTTTATACCGTTTTCAATTGAATCGATTTTAAAATAGCCTTTATAATTTTCAAAAATCCTTCCTGTTGGATAGTTAGGTAATGGAGTGACAACCGATACTTTAAATTCATGTTGCTGCAAGCCTTCAGCTAGATGAAGAATACGGTTTGAAGCTGCGCCAGTTTCTGGAGGAAAGTAGTTGGTTATAATTAAAATATCTTTCACTATAATTGATAAATTTCAATTAAATGATTAACAATTCGTTTTGCAGCAAGGCCATCCCATAATTCTGGAATTTGTCCTTGTTTCCAATGCCCTGAAAGTAGAATGCTAAATGCATTTCTAATTTTATCAACATCATTTCCTACTAAAATGTTAGTACCAATATTACATGTTTCTGGTCTTTCGGTAGAATCTCTTAAAGTAATACAAGGGACATTCATTACTGTTGCTTCTTCAGTAATTCCACCAGAATCTGTTAATACTGCCAGAGCATTTTTAACCAAATAATTAAATTCTAAATATCCTAAAGGTTCTACATAATGTAGGTTTTTAAAATTTAAATTAAGTTCACTTAAAAGTTTTTGAGTTCTTGGATGTACAGGAAAAATAATTGGGTAATCTTTCCCTAAAGTTACAATTTGATTAATAAGTGTTTTTAAACTTTTTTCTTCATCTACGTTACTTGGTCTATGAAGTGTTATGACTAAATATTTTTTATTTGTTAATTTTAACTCATCCCACAATTTAGGTTTTCTTAATCTATTTTCATTTTTAAGTAATGTGTCAATCATTACATTGCCGACAAAAGAGATGTTAGATTCTGAAACGCCTAATTGCTTTAAATTTTGATTGGCATGAGTTGAGGTTGTAAAAAAATAATCTGTTAAACTATCTGTAACAATTCGATTTATTTCTTCAGGCATTCGCATATCGCCAGATCGAATTCCTGCTTCAACATGCGCTACTTTTATTGCTGCTTTTTTAGCAACAATGGTACACGCCATGGTGGAGGTAACATCGCCTACAACCATAACTAAATCACAAGGGTTTTGTTTCAACTCTAATTCAAAACCAATCATTATGGCAGCAGTTTGTTCTGCTTGCGAACCACTTTTTACCTCTAAATTACTATCTGGTAAGGGTATATTTAATTCTTCGAAAAAAGTACCACTTAAATTTTTGTCGTAGTGTTGGCCAGTATGCAGGAGTCTATAGCTTATGTCAAAACCGGCTTCTTTTTTCTCTTTAATAGCTTCAATAATTGGAGCTATTTTCATGAAGTTGGGTCTAGCACCAGCTACTATGGTAATATTCATGTATTTTGATTTAAGTAGGACGAAAACTGTTTCAATTTACCACTTTTTGAACGAATTAATTTTTCTCTTCTTTCAAAAAGAATAGTCAAGCCTTTTTCTAGGTAGTTTTCCATTTCTATTTTAATAACGTTTGCTTTATTAATAGAAAGATCTTCAGTACTTACGTAATATATTTTGAAAGTGTCGAGTTTTAATTGTTCAATTACAAACTCTTTAACCTTAGTATCTTTTTCAATAATACTTTTGGTAACATAGTAAAAAGTTAATCCCGCTGCTTTTTTTCCGCTAGGCAAAACAGCAATATCATTGGTTCTGCCTATTAGTTTTTCTAATATTGGTTTTTTCGGTGTGCTTTTTTTTGAGAGTATCCCAATATCTCCAATATCATATCGAATAAATGGCTGTGATTTATTGTATAAAGATGTAATTACTAAACGGCCTTCTTCTCCATATGGCAGTTCTTTATTATCATCATCTAAGATTTCTACAAAAAGCGTTTCACTATTAACAATCCATTCGTTATTTCTGTTTTCAAAAGCTAATAGATCTAATTCTGAGGCACCATATTCATTAACAACAGGAACGCCAAATTGGTTTTCCATAAGGCGTTTATCATCTTCAAAAAGCATTTCAGATGTTACAACACAAGCTTTTAAAGTAGGACAAATTTTTTTAAGTATTATATTTTTACGATGAAGAAATTTTGCAAACTGTGCAATTGGGCTTGTATAGCCATTCATATATACAAAAGGCTTTTTTTTAAAAGTGATTAACCAGTTTTCAAGAGCGACATCACTTAAATCAAAGACATTGAATCGAAAACGATTACTTATGAAGTCTTTTAGCTTTTCAGTATAATAACCTTTTTTATCCAATGGAATACCATAAAACCGAGCTTGCTTGGTAGTGTTAAAATTAAGATCAAACCAAGAAAATCGATCCATAATAACACTCCATGTTAAAGCATGTGTAAACTTGTCTTTAGAAAAAATAAAAGGATGTCCTGATGCTCCAGATGTTTTATCTATATAAGTATTATTTTTTGTAAAACCATCAGATAAAAGAGTTTCTAAAGGTTGCTGTAAATCATTTTTTGTCATGACTGGGATACTATTCCAATCTTCATGATTAACATTTTTAGCAAAATTTTTATAAAAAGAATTGTTTTTTAAATGGTAACTAACAATAGCCTGTTTTTGTGATTTTACATATAAGTTAAACTCATCGGTATTTTTATTTTGAACATTCTTTAATAGACCTTTTGCTTTAGCAATAGGAAAACCAGAAAGTTGTAGAGAGATATTAAATAAATTCAAGTTAAGAAACATATATTTTGTAAAGTAAATAAAAAATATTCGTGTATTCGTAGCATTAGTTTTATTTTTGCGAACTACAAAATTGCTTTTAATACATAGTATTAAAAACAATACATTGTCATTCCCGTGAAATCATAGATTCATGAATTCATTAAAATGAAATCAAAGTCAATGAATAAAACGGGAAAATAAAAATTTATGATATGAATATTTTAGTCATTGGCTCTGGAGGGAGAGAACATACATTTGCTTGGAAAATAGCACAAAGCCCATTATGTAATAACTTATTTGTAGCACCAGGTAATTCTGGGACAGCTCAAGTGGCAACTAATGTGAACATTAGTGTTACAGATTTTGACTCCATAAAAGAACTTGCTATAGAGAAGGAAATAGATTTGGTAGTTGTGGGACCTGAAGATCCATTAGTACAGGGAATTCATGATTATTTTTTAAATGATAATGCCATAAAACACATTTCGGTTATTGGCCCTCAAAAAGTAGCGGCAGAATTAGAGGGCAGCAAAGAATTTGCTAAAGAGTTTTTGTATAGACATAATATTCCAACAGCAGCTTATGAGAGTTTTACTAAAGAAACTGTTGAAAAAGGATATGCTTTTCTAGAAACGTTAAATGCTCCTTATGTTTTAAAAGCAGACGGACTAGCCGCAGGGAAAGGGGTTGTTATTTTAAAGGATTTAATTGAAGCCAAAGCGGAACTAAAAAGTATGTTAGTTGATGCTAAATTTGGTGAAGCAAGCACTAAAGTAGTTATTGAAGAGTTTTTAGATGGTATAGAATTAAGTTGTTTTGTTTTAACCGATGGTAATAATTATAAAATCCTACCAACAGCAAAAGATTATAAGCGTATAGGTGAAGGCGATACAGGATTGAATACTGGTGGAATGGGAGCCGTTTCTCCAGTACCATTTGCAACCGAGGAGTTTTTAAGTAAAATTGAAGAGCGTATAGTAAAACCTACTATTGATGGCTTCAAAAAAGATAATCTACCTTATATTGGTTTTGTGTTTATTGGACTAATAAAAGTAGGTGACGACCCAAAAGTTATAGAGTATAATGTAAGAATGGGAGATCCTGAAACAGAAGTTGTTTTACCAAGATTAAAGAATGATTTTGTTGAAATTCTGCAAGCTATGGCTAAAGGGACTTTAGATAAAATTAATATTGATATTGATGACAGGGCAGCTACAACAATTATGACCGTATCTGGAGGTTATCCTGAAGCGTACGAAAAAGGTAAGGAGATTACAGGTGTAAATAATATTGTAGACTCTATTCCTTTTCATGCTGGAGCTCAGCTAGTAGATGGAAAAATTGTGACTTCGGGTGGGCGTGTTATGGCAATTACCTCGTATGGAGATACTTACCAAGAAGCCATAAAAAAATCTTACCAAAGTATAGAAAAACTATATTTTGATAAGATGTATTATCGTAAAGATATTGGTTTCGATTTATAAAAACGAATGCGAAGAAATACTTTTGTCTTCTTCGTTATTGTCATTAAATATTTTGAGCTGCTTCATCCAATAAAGCATGGCAACAAAACCTATTATAAGGAAAATCCAAGAAATAGAATTAGCAGCAAACCAATTTTCTAACTCTAAAGATCTTAATGCATCATAAGGAGCAAATAATACATCTACAAATAAATCTTGTATTGCGTAAAAGAAGTCTTTCATAGGTACTTATTGTTTTCTAACCACATTATAGTTAGTATATTTACAAGGCAAAAATACAAAAACAGTTAATGATTACAAGCATTTTTAGTAAATCTAAGCCAATAAATTTCATCATTGTTTTTTTTATCACACTTTTGGCTTTTACAGTCACTTATTTTAAACTAATAAATGAGCCTATAACTATAGACTTTGTTTTAAAACAAGTCGTATTATTTTCAATATGCTATATATCGATTTTAGTTCTTAATTTTATTGTGAGTAAGAATAAACTAACTAAGAATAATAACTATGAAATTTTACTCTATAGCCTATTTTTATTAGCAATAGTACAAACAACTACAAATATTAATATGTTGTTTGCTAATTTTTTTGTGTTACTTGGGCTTAGAAGAGTTCTTAGTATTCGATCGCAAAAAAATGTAAAAAAAAAGCTATTTGATGCTGCTTTTTGGATAGCAATTGCATCATTATTTTATTTTTGGGCAATTTTGTTTTTTATAGTAATTATAGTCTCTTTAATTCTGTATACAGATAATAAACTTAACCATTGGATAATTCCTTTTTCTGGAGTCCTTACAGTTTTTCTTATAACAGTTTGCGTTTCTATTATAAGGTACGACGATTTTTTTAGTGCATTTAATACTTTACCCAAAGTTAGCTATGATTTTAGTAGCTATAATTCAACAGCATTCATAATTGCTATTACCATGTTATTTTCTTTTGGAATATGGTCTACCATATTTTTTATTAAAACAATAAAGCAAAAAAAGAAAGCTTTTAGGCCTTCTTTTAATGTTGTTTTAATAGCTATGTTAGTTGCATTTATAGTTGTGATTTTTGCTCCCGAGAAAGATGGAAGCGAATTCTTATTTATGTTTGCGCCATTGGCAATTATAATTACTAATTATATTGAGGTTATTCAAGAAAAGTGGTTTAAAGAAGTGTTTTTGTTACTCCTTATACTAGTACCGTTTGTGATTTTAGTGTTGTAGTTTTTCGCCAAAAGCCAAATCTCCAGCATCTCCTAAACCTGGTACAATATATCCTTTTTCGTTAAGGGTTTTATCAATAGCAGCAATCCATAAATGAGTGTTTTCTGTAAATGAGTTGTTAACAAAATCAACACCTTCCTGTGCTCCAATAACACTTACTAAATGCACTTCTTTGGGTTTGCCAAAAGGCTTTAGAGCGTTGTAAGTAGCTACAATTGATTGTCCTGTGGCCAACATTGGATCTGCTAAAACAAGTGTTTTACCTTCTAAGCTTGGACAGGCTAAATATTCGACAATAATTTCAAAACTTTCTGGATTGTTTTTATGATGTCTGTATGCTGAAATAAAAGCATTTTCGGCAGCATCAAAGTAGTTTAATAATCCATTGTGTAACGGTATACCAGCTCTTAAAATAGAGCATAAAACAATATTGTCTTCAATTAAATTAATAGAACAATTTTCTAGAGGAGTTATAACTTCAGAGGATTTAAAATTTAATGTTTTGCTTAATTCATAACCTAAAATTTCTCCAATACGTTCTATATTTCGTCTAAAGCGCATGCTATCTTTTTGAATATTAGTGCTTCTTATTTCTGAAATAAAATTATTTAAAATTGAATTTTGGTCAGATAAATTGTGAATAATCATGTCTTGAAACTAAATTTAAATAGTAAAGTTAGTAAAACCAAAGGTTAAAATGTATAGATGAATCTTAATTAAGAATTGCAACTAGCCTTTTAATATAGATTCTTGTATAATTTATGTAATTTTGTACTTCAAAATTTATAGAACATGTTTACAGAAAAAGCTAATAAAATATTTCAAGATGTTATTGCCAAATATCACATTGTTAATACAGTAGATCAACCTTTCGAAAATGAGTATCCTGAAAGTGATTTGCTAGAACATTTGTTATATAGAAAATGTTGGATAGATACTGTACAATGGCATTATGAAGATATTATCAGGGATCCACAAATTGACCCTGTTGCAGCATTAACTTTAAAACGTCAAATTGATGCTTCCAATCAAGACAGAACAGATATGGTTGAGTATATAGACAGTTATTTTTTAGAAAAATATAAAAATGTTTCTGTTAAGGACGGTGCAACCATTAATACTGAAAGTCCAGCTTGGGGCGTAGATAGATTATCTATTTTAGCTTTAAAAGTGTACCATATGAATGAGGAAGCAACTCGTAATGACGCTTCCGCGGAACACAAAGCAGCTTGTCTGAAAAAATTAGATATTTTATTAGAACAACGTGTTGATTTATCAACAGCAATCGATACACTTTTAAACGATATTGAGAATGGCGATAAATACATGAAAGTATATAAGCAGATGAAAATGTATAATGATGATGAATTGAACCCTGTTCTTCGTTCTCAAAAATAACTATTTGTTATCCTGAGGTGTCACACTGAGCGCAGTCGAAGTGCTGTTTCTGGATTTCTTCATCTTCTTTAAGATGCCAAAACAAAAAAACATTCTAGTTATACGTCTCTCAGCTATGGGAGATGTTGCGATGACGGTTCCTGTTTTAAGAGCACTAACTCATCAATATCCAGAATTAAAGATAACCGTTTTAACACGTGCCTTTTTTAAACCTTTTTTTAGAGGTTTGAATAATGTAACAGTCTTTTCAGCAGACCTGAAAGGGAAACATAAAGGTGTTTATGGATTGTATAAATTAGCTAGAGAACTAAATAAAGACAATCAGTTTTATGCAATTGCAGACTTGCATTGTGTTTTAAGAAGTAAAATTTTAAAATTTTTTCTAAGATACAAACACTTTATTAGCATTAATAAAGGCAGAAAAGAGAAACGTTTTTTAACAGATGGAAACGTATTTACTCAATTAAAAACAACACATCAGAGATATACCGACGTTTTTAATGAATTGGGGTATCCAATAGACCTTAGTAAACCAACTTTTCCGGAAAAAGCAGTTCTAAATGAAAAAACAAAGTATTTAATTGAATCTAATCATAAAAATCTAATCGGAATTGCACCATTTGCCGCTCATGAAGGTAAAATGTATCCTTTAAATTTAATGAAAGAAGTAATTAAAACGCTTTCTAAAAATTATAAAGTTGTTTTATTTGGTGGTGGTGTCAAAGAAGCCCAAATTTTAAATGATATTGAAAATAAATATAATAATGTTGTAAGCGTTGCAAACAAACTAGCTTTAGACGAAGAATTAGATATAATTTCGAACCTAGATGTAATGCTATCAATGGATTCTGGAAATGGGCATTTAGCCGCTATGTTAGGAGTGAAAGTGGTAACTATTTGGGGTGTTACGCATCCATTTGCTGGTTTTGCACCCTTTAATCAACCAAAAGATTATGCTTTATTAGCAAATCGAAATAAATTCCCTAAAATACCAACTTCTATTTATGGGAATAAGTACCCAGAAGGTTACGAGCATGCCTCAGGAAGCATTAAACCCGAAACAATAGTTAATAAAATTAAGTCTATAATTTAAGGTTTGTCATTCCTGCGAAGGCAGTAATCTTATGAAATGAATCTATATTACTGCCAAGTGGATTACTGCCTTCGCAGGAATGACAGTTTTAAACATCATCATAATCTACAATAATAGTAGGGGTGGTTGGGTGTGCTTGACAAGTTAAAATTAACCCTTCAGCAACTTCGCTTTCTGTTAATATATTGTTTTGTCGCATAGTCGCTTCACCTTCCTTAATGCGGGCTAAACAACTACTACAAATACCACCTTGGCATGAATATGGTGCATCTAAATCTTCATCTAATGCTGCTTCAAGAATAGTTTGTTTTGCAGACATTTCGAAAGTTGCTTCTTCGTCATCAACAATAACAGTTATTTTTGATTTTCCAGATGTTATACTAGACGATTCTTCTTTAATTTTCGCTGGTTTTGCAGCTTTAAATAGTTCGAAATGGATACGTTCTTCTTTAATGCCATGTTCGGTTAGTACATCTTTTACGGTATGAATCATCGCTTCTGGCCCACATAAATAAAAGGCATCAACGTCAACATGCTTGTGCTTGTTTTTCATCACATAATTAACGGTACTTTTTTCAATACGACCAAAAATCGAATTTTCTTCATCCTTTTGACTAAAAACAAACTGAATAGAAAAACGTTCCTTATAGCTATGTTGTAACTCAAGAAGTTCATTCAAAAACATAGTGTCTTGAGTAGACTTATTACCATAAACTAGTATTACTTTGCTATAAACCTCTTCTTCTAAAGCACATTTTATAATACTTAAAACAGGTGTGATACCACTACCAGCAGCAAACAGTGCTATGTTTTTAGTTTTAGAGTCGTTAGGTTGAAAAATAAATCGACCTTTTGGTGGAGCCACTTCTAAATTGTCACCAACTTTTAATGTGTTATTTGCAAAAGCCGAAAAAGTTCCATTTTTAACTTCTTTTACTGCAACTTTCAATTCACCGCTTTTAGGAGAAACGCATAGTGAGTAATCGCGACGTACTTCGTTGCCATCAACTTCTGTTTTTAAAGTTATATATTGACCTGCCTTAAAAGAAAAGATGTCTTTTAAGTTTTCTGGCAAATTAAATGAAATGCTTATAGCTTTTTCCGTTTCTCTTTTTATTGTTTTAACGGATAGTGTGTGAAATGATGACATGGATTAATTTTTAGCAAAAATACTAAAGTTGCTTTGTAAATTTTAACTTTGATTGTAACAATTCTATTAAAAACATCACTAACACATAGAATTCAATTTTTATTAATTCAAACTAGCCAAAAATGATAAAACGGTTTTTAAGTTTAGAGTGGAAATCTTTTTTTAGATCTGCCAGCTTTGGAAAAAGCTTAGGTATTAAAATATTTATGGGCTTTATAGCGCTTTATTTTATGGGAATATTTTTATTCATAGGCTTTTTTATGGATAAAATTTTAAAAGAAGTGTATCCAGATTTAGATCCACTTATAGCTTTTAATGGCTTGATATTCTTTTGGATATTAGGCGATATTTTAGTTAGGTTCTTCTTTCAGAAACTACCAGTAATGAGTGTTAAACCATTACTTAAACTACCAATTAAAAGAAAAACAATTGTCAATTACGTATTGGGTAAATCGGTAACATCGTTTATAAATTTTTTACCTTTATTTGCGGTCATTCCTTTTAGTATTAAGCTAATATATGGTGGGTATGATGCCTCTACAGTTTTAGTTTGGCTAATAGTAATGATACTATTAACCTTAATTAACAACTTTCTCAATTTTATTATTGAAAGCTTATCTGCAGAGACCGAGTTGTCATATTTACCAATTATTCTATTGGTTGGAGGTCTTTTTGCGTTAAATTATTTCGAAATAATAAATATTGCTCAAGCGCTTTCAAATGCAATAACAGCAATTTCTCAAACCCCTATTTTATTATTCATCCCAATATTAATTCTTATAGGGCTTTATGCTTATAATTTTAAATTATTGAGGCAAAAACTATTTTTAGATAGTGGCTTAAAAACTAAAATAAAAGAGGTGAATACTTCTAACTTAGAATGGACAAAGAATTTTGGAGATATTGCACCATTTATGCAGTTAGATTTAAAACTTATTTGGAGAAATAAGCGCACAAAGTCTTCAGTTTGGATGCTCGCTTTAGGGTTATTGTATGGTTTGTTTTTTTATCCTCAGCCAACATACCAAGATATGCCATGGTTTTTTGTTTTTATTGGAGTATTCTCTACCGGAATTTTCTTAATAAATTTTGGTCAATTTATTCCCGCATGGGATAGTGGCTATTACAAATTATTAATGAGCCAAAATATTAAGTACGAGCAATATTTAAAATCTAAATTCACTTTAATGGCAGTAAGTGTAGCTATATTATTTATACTAGGGATTCCTTATGTTTTCTTTGGTTGGAAAATTTTACTAGCTCATTTCGCAGCAGCTATTTATAATATTGGTGTTAACACACATGTTATTCTTTATGGTGGGTCATTTAACAGAAAAAAGATAGATTTAAGTCAGAAAGCGGCCTTTAATTATCAAGGTACAGGAGCTGTACAATGGCTTATAGGTATTCCTTTGTTATTGCTTCCAATGGGTCTGTTTGCGCTTTTCTATTTTTTAATTGGTTTTGAAATAGCCTGTTTAATACTCGCTATAATGGGAATTGTAGGCATTATTTTCCATCAAAGGTTTATGAAGGCTATTACTGCAAAATATTTAGAGTCAAAATATAAAATGATTGGTGCATTCGATCAAAACAACTAATAATATACAATTATGATAACAACATCTAATTTATCAAAAAAATACGCTGGAAATCAAGTTTTAAATATAGAGTCATTAGAAATTCCAAGAGGGCAAAGTTTTGGTTTAGTTGGAAATAATGGTGCTGGAAAAACAACATATTTTAGTTTGCTTCTAGATTTAATTCAACCAACAACGGGTTTTATAAAAAGTAATGATATTCAAGTAAACCAAAGTGAAGATTGGAAGCCATTTACATCTGCATTTATAGATGAGAGTTTTTTAATTGGTTATTTAACTGCTGAAGAGTATTTCTATTTCATAGGAGAATTACGAGGTCAAAATAGAGCCGATGTCGACAAACTAGTTAGCCAGTTTGAAGATTTTTTTCACGGTGAAATATTAGGTCAGAAAAAATATTTACGCGATTTAAGTAAAGGAAACCAAAAGAAAGCAGGTATTGTGGCTGCATTAATTGGCAACCCAGAAGTTATTATACTAGATGAACCCTTTGCAAATTTAGATCCCACTACACAAATTCGTTTAAAAGAAATAATAAAAGGACTAACTGAAAACAGAGATGTAACGGTGCTAATTTCGAGTCACGATTTACTACATGTTACAGATGTATGCGAGCGTATTGTTGTACTTGAAAAAGGAGAATTAGTTAAAGATTTGGTTACCAGCGAAGCTACTTTAAAAGAGCTTGAAGACCATTTTACTAACTAGGATTTTCTTCAAAATCCACTGTATTTTATAGGTTAATCGAAAAAGATGCTTATTTTTACCTACTTGCATAATATATGTAAGTGTTTGTAGTTATTTATCATACCGATTTGATTGCAAAAAGACATACAGAAAACGACGTTGCTTTTTTATTCTATAACGCTATGATTGATTTTCATACTATTTGTTATGTAAATCATGAATAAGGAAATAGGATAAAAAATGAACAAGTTTGAATATGTTATTTTTGCAACTAAAATTGGTATTAACCAAATAATCAGGTATTGAAAACATCTATAAAAGCCATACTAGCTTTAGTATGCTTCATATTTATACTCGCAAGTTGTTCTAGAAAAAAAGACAATTTTATAAGCAGAAACTTTCACGCTGTTGCAACAGAATTTAATGCGCTATATAATGGCTATTTGGCTCTTGAAGAAGGTAGAAATGACCTAAATGAAGATTATCGCGATAATTACTGGGAAGTTTTGCCAATAGAACGCATGGAAGTGTTCGATGAGATTGTATTGCCAGGACAATCTAAAAACGAAAGTTTTAGTATAGCAGAAGAAAAAGCCGTAAAAGCTATTCAGAAGCATTCTATGAACATTGGAGGCAAAGAGAAAAATCCTCAAATCGACGAAGCATATTTATTACTTGGTAAATCGCGTTACTTTGATCAGCGATTTGTTCCTGCATTAGAAGCATTTAACTTTATCCTCTATAAATATCCAGCGAGTGATAAAATAAACCAAGCAAAAATTTGGAGAGAAAAAACTAACATTCGTTTAGAAAATGATGAACTTGCTATTAATAACCTTAGACGCTTATTAGACCAAGAAGAACTCGAAGGCCAAGACTTGGCAGATGCTTCTTCTATGTTAGCGCAAGCCTATTTAAATACAAAATTAGTAGATAGTGCTATTGTTCAGTTAGAGATTGCATCTAATGCGACCAAAAGTGGTGATGAACGC
The DNA here is from genome assembly GCF_947487605.1 of uncultured Algibacter sp. GTDB lineage: Bacteria > Bacteroidota > Bacteroidia > Flavobacteriales > Flavobacteriaceae > Algibacter_D. The sequence continues at coordinate 104,565 of NZ_CANKXK010000002.1, read as the reverse complement.
GGCAGATATAAATTTATTCAAGGTCAGCTATATAACCAATTAGGCTATAAGGATAGTGCCAATATTGCGTTCGATAAAGTTATTGAACTCAACAGGAAAACGCCTCGAATCTATATGATAAGCGCTCATATAGAAAAAATAAAAAACTTCGACTATAACAGCGGAAATAAACAAGTACTATTAGAGCAGCTTACCGAGCTTGAAGAAAATAGAGAAAACAGACCGTTCCTAGATAAAATTTATCATCAAATAGCCGAATATCATTTAAATAATCAATCAGATTCTTTAGCGATTACATACTATAATAAATCACTCCGAACCAATACACAAGATAATTTACTCAAAGCGAAAAATTATGAAACGCTTGGTAATATGAATTTTGATGCTTCAGTTTATAGAGAAGCAGGCGCTTATTACGACAGTACCATGATAAACCTTGTGGTCGACTCTAAACCATATCGAATTATTAAGAAAAAAAGAGATAATCTTGAAGATGTTATCTATTATGAAGATGTTGCTCAAGTAAACGACAGTATTTTACATTTGGTAAATATGCCAGAAGCAGAAAGGTTAGCGTTTTTTCAAAAGTTTACAGACGATTTAAAAACTGCTACCGAAGAGGCTAAGGAAAAACGAGAAGCTGCAGAACGTAACAAAGGAATGATTACGGTTAATAATAACATTGGAGGTCAATTACCAAATGCAGGAGCAGGTCTACCAGGGCAAGCGGCTACGGCATTTTATTTTTACAACCCAACTACAGTAGCATATGGTAAGAATGAATTTGCTAAAATTTGGGGTAACAGAGCTTTAGAGGACGATTGGAGGTGGTCTAATAAAAGTAGTTCAAGCGGTTCTAGAAATCCTTTAAGGGGTGATGTTTTGGCAACGGCAACAGAAGAAGAATTATACAATCCACAGTTTTATATAGCTAAAATTCCTTCCGAAGAAGAAGAGATTGACAGTATTTCTAAAGAAAGAAACTTTGCCTACTACCAACTGGGATTAATCTATAAAGAGAAGTTTAAGGAATATGACCTAGCGAAAAGCAAATTTCAAAATTTGTTAAAGAGCAACCCTGAAGAACGATTAATTTTACCATCAAAGTATAATCTGTACAAAATCTATGAATTATTAGGAAAAAGTGATGAGGTCTCCATTGCAAAAAATGATATTGTATCTAATTATCCAGATTCAAGATATGCCACCTTATTAAATAATCCAGAATTGGCATCATTAACAGATGATAATAGTCCAGAAAGTTTATACGAAAAACTTTATGAGAGGCATGAAAATCAGGAATATGCTGAGGTGATTTCTAAGTGTGAAGAGTATATAACAGCCTTCGATGGCGAATCTATTGTGGCAAAGTTCGAACTTTTAAAAGCAACTGCTACAGGGCGATTATATGGATACAAGCCTTACAGCGAAGCCATTAATTATTTAGCCGTAACTTATGCGAATACACCTGAAGGGATGAAGGCGCAAGAGATTGAATCAAAAATTATCCCACAATTAGCAAATTTAGAATTTGTTCAATCTAATGATAGTATCGCTCAGAATTATAAAGTAGTCTTTAAGTTCGATAACACCGAAGTTTCAGAAATTAATACTTTTAAAGACACCCTTAGCGGATTTTTAAAGGACGTTAAATACTATAAATTAAAGGCATCTATAGATGTCTATGACCCTCAAACAACATTTGTGCTCGTTCATGGCTTAACAAATGAACAGATCGCAAAAACGTTTGATCAATTGTTAACTAAAGAAGATTGGCGCAAAATAGCAAAACCATATTTTGCGATGTCTTCTTCAAATTATCAAATTATTCAAATTCACAAGAATTTAGATTCGTATTTAAGCACAAATAACAATTAGCAAACAATATTATGTTCTCTGATAATAAAAAAGACAAAAACATGGTAGAAGGAACATCTAATCAAAATCTTATTGCTCAAGGCACTAAGATTGTAGGAGACCTTAATAGTGAAGGTGATTTTAGAATCGATGGCATTGTTGAAGGTAATATAAAAACCTCTGGAAAAGTAGTAGTTGGTAAACATGGTTATATAAAAGGAACTTTACAAGGTACTGACGCCTACTTTGAAGGCAAATTTTCTGGAAAATTGGCACTTTCAGGTACATTAACTTTAAAATCGGCAGCACACATTGAAGGCGAAGTGGTTGTTGGTAAATTAGCAGTAGAGCCTGGAGCAACCTTTAATGTAACATGTATGATGAAGGGAGCTGTAAAAGAAATGAATAATGGCTCACAGCAAAGACAACAAAAAGCAGAATCAGAAAAAACAGCTTAAAAACGTCGCTATTTTATCTGGTATAGGAATACAAATGGGTGTAACAATTTATCTGTTTGTTCTTTTGGGTAAGTGGCTAGATAATAAGTTTAATGAAGGCGATAAACTATTTATTATAATTATGACGCTTCTTGGCGTTGGTATTTCGCTTTATGCTGTTCTAAAACAGGTCAATCGAATAAAATATTAAATGAGTAACCCCTTTATTAGTTTTAGTATAAAAGTAATGTTGCTTTTAGTTGTCGGATTTGGTATTCACCTAGGCATTTTAAAATTCTTAAATCTTCCTTTATTCGAAAATAGAATACTAGTGTCCTATCTTGTTAATTTAACGCTAGTTATTGTTGTTTTTGGAGCGCTTTATTTATTGAAAGACAAATACACAAGCCAATTGGGTTTTTTATTCTTAATTGGAAGTTTTCTAAAGTTTGCAGTTTTTTTCATTGTTTTTTACCCTTTTTATAAGCAAGATGGTGAAATAACTAAGCTTGAGTTTGCCGCTTTTTTTGTGCCCTACGTTTTGGGATTAATTCTAGAAACACTGAGTCTAAGTAAATGGTTAAACAAATTATCATAATTCTATTTATGAATTCTTTATAATTGTATTGACAATAAGATTTATAGCGCAATAAAAACCCGTTTTAATAGTGTATTTTTCAATGAAAAAACCAATAACTATTTCATAATTAAATAAAAGATAAAATAATTTTTGTTTTTGAGATAAAAACATACCTTTGCACCGATTTTTAAGCCACTATTATATAGAGTGATATGCGAAGAAAAATATCTTTAAAACCAATTACATTATTATTGCTTTTATTAACCTTTGTTTCTTATGGAAAAGAGCAAGAGGGACACGGTGAAAAAGAAACCGAAAAAACTGCAAAGGAAGCTGTAAATGAATACATCCAACACCATTTAAAAGATTCTTACGATTTTGGATTGTTTTCGTACACTACAGATGAAGGCAAAGAAAAACATGTTGGCTTTCCATTGCCAGTAATTCTTTGGGATAATGGATTAAAAGTATTTTCGTCTTCTAAATTTCATCATGGAGAAACAGTTGCTGAGGTAGACGGAAGTTTTTATAAAAATCATCACGGGAAAATATATAAAGTAGATGGACCAAATGGAGAGATTATTGAAGACGACCATCACCACGCCACTAACGAAAAGCCTTTAGATTTTTCAATAACTAAGAATGTTTTTTTAATTATCCTAGTATTTGTTATTATGTTCTTTATGTTTAGCAAAATGGCTAAATCATACAAAAAGAACAACGGTATGCCAAAAGGTATGGGGCGTTTCTTAGAACCTATTGTGCTTTATGTGCGTGATGAGATTGCTATACCAAACATAGGTGAGAAGCACTACAAGCGTTACATGAGTTATTTATTAACGGTGTTTTTCTTTGTTTGGATTGTTAACTTATTTGGTTTAGTTCCAATAGGGATGAATGTAACAAATAATATTGCCGTTACATTATGTTTAGCTCTTATAACTTACGTTATTACAACTTTTTCAGGAAATAAAAATTATTGGAAGCACATTTTTTGGATGCCAGGGGTTCCTGTTCCAATGAAAATAATATTAGCTCCAATTGAATTATTAGGGACCATCATTAAACCATTTGCATTAATGATTCGTTTGTATGCAAATATTACAGCGGGTCACGTGGTATTAATGAGTATTATTGGTTTGGCGTTTTTAGCAAAAAACTGGTTAGGAACTCCATTGTCATTGTTTTTAGGGTTTGTGTTAGCAATATTAGAGTTGTTAGTAGCGGCTTTACAAGCCTATATTTTTACAGTACTTTCAGCATTATACTTTGGTATGGCTGTTGAAGAACACGAACACCATTAAGGTAATGTGTTATTAAATTGAATGTTTAATTAATTAATATATATTTTATGGAAATTCCAGCTATCGTAGGTGCAGGTTTAGTAGTAATTGGAGCAGGTATTGGTATTGGTAGAATCGGTGGTTCTGCTATGGAGGCAATCGCTCGTCAACCTGAAGCTACAGGAAAAATTCAAACGGCTATGCTTATTGCAGCAGCCTTAATTGAAGGTATTGGTTTCGCAGCTTTATTTGCTGTAAACTAAAACAGATTAAGAAACAGCTATAACGGTTGGTTATAGCTGTTCTTTTAAATTAAACATAAGTTTTTAGAAATATAAATTATTATGGGAAAATTATTTGAAGACTTTTCATTAGGATTATTTTTTTGGCAGGCAGTACTTTTTATTGCTTTAATTCTTTTATTAAAAAAGTTTGCTTGGAAACCAATTTTGGATTCTGTTAACGATAGAGAAGAAGGTATAAAAAATGCATTAGACTCTGCTGAAAAAGCAAAGTTAGAAATGGAAAACCTTCAGGCCGATAATCAAAAATTACTTAAGGAAGCAAGAGCAGAACGTGAGACTATGTTAAAAGAAGCACGTGAAATCAAAAATAAAATGATCGAAGATGCAAAAGGCGAAGCTCAAGAACAAGCAAATAAAATGATTACACAAGCACAAGCAGCTATTGAAAGTGAAAAGAAAGCAGCTATGACAGAACTTAAAAATCATGTAGCTGGTTTATCTTTAGAGATTGCCGAAAAAGTTGTGCGTACCGAATTATCTAACAAAGACAAGCAATTACAATTGGTTGAAACAATGTTAGATGAAAAATCATTAAACTAGTTATATAATGGCAGGAGCAAGAGCAGCAATACGTTACGCAAAAGCAATATTAAGTTTGGCATCAGATCAAAAATCAACAGATGTTGTAAATAATGATATGAAGTCTATTGCTAAAACAATTGCAGAAAACCAAGATTTAAGCAACATGCTTCAAAGTCCTGTAATACCTTCTTCAGCTAAAAAAGCGGTTTTATTAGATGTATTTAAAAGTTCAAATAAAACAACTTTAAGTTTAATTAATATATTGATTAGTAATAATAGAATAGATATTTTAGGCAATGTTGCTTCAAAATACAATCAGTTATTCGATCAATCAAAAGGAATTGAGATAGCTACTGTTACAACTGCAATAGCATTAACAGCAGATTTAAAGAAGAAAGTTTTAGCAAAAGCTAAAGAGCTTACAGGAAAAAATGTTGAAGTAGAAAATATTATAGATGAAAGCATTTTAGGTGGTTTCATTTTACGTATAGGAGATGTACAATACAACGCAAGTGTTGTAAATCAACTAAGTAAACTAAAAAGAGAATTTACATTAAATTAAAAATAGTTAGGGAAAGGTGTCTAACATCTAAAGCCTAACGTCTAATACTTGTCCTGAGCGTAGTCGAAGGATCTAAATAATAACAAGATGGCAGAAGTAAAACCAGCTGAGATATCAGCAATCTTAAAAAAACAACTTTCAGGTTTTGAAGCAAGTGCTTCATTAGATGAGGTAGGAACTGTATTAACTGTAGGTGATGGTATTGTACGTGCTTACGGATTAGCTAATGCGCAATATGGCGAGTTAGTAGAATTCGAAGGTGGATTGGAAGGTATTGTACTTAACCTTGAAGAAGATAATGTTGGTATTGTATTACTAGGAGCTTCGGTAGGTGTTAAAGAAGGATCTACTGTAAAACGAACAGGACGTATTGCTTCTATTAATGTTGGTGAAGGTATTGTTGGTCGTGTGGTTGATACTTTAGGGAATCCAATAGATGGTAAAGGGCCAATTTCTGGTAAAACTTACGAAATGCCTTTAGAGCGTAAAGCACCTGGGGTTATTTTCCGTGAACCTGTAACAGAGCCATTACAAACAGGTATCAAATCTATTGATGCCATGATTCCTGTAGGTCGTGGACAACGTGAGTTGGTTATTGGTGATCGTCAAACGGGTAAAACTACAGTTTGTATAGATACCATCTTAAATCAAAAAGAATTTTACGATGCAGGAGAACCTGTATATTGTATATATGTTGCTGTAGGTCAAAAAGCATCTACTGTAGCAAACATTGCTAAAGTACTAGAAGAAAGAGGAGCGTTAGCTTACACGACTATTGTAGCTGCAAATGCATCCGATCCTGCTCCAATGCAAGTTTACGCGCCAATGGCGGGTGCTGCAATTGGTGAGTATTTTAGAGATACTGGTCGTCCAGCATTAATTATTTATGATGATTTATCTAAACAAGCGGTTGCTTATCGTGAGGTGTCTTTATTATTAAGAAGACCACCAGGACGTGAAGCGTATCCAGGTGATGTTTTCTACTTACACTCTCGTTTATTAGAGCGTTCTGCAAAAGTTATTAATGATGATGAGATTGCTAAGGACATGAACGATTTACCAGATTCACTAAAACCATTAGTGAAAGGTGGCGGTTCTTTAACAGCATTACCAATTATTGAAACACAAGCGGGAGACGTATCTGCATATATACCAACCAACGTAATTTCTATTACAGATGGTCAAATTTTCTTAGATGGAGATTTATTTAACTCTGGTGTACGTCCAGCAATTAACGTAGGTATTTCGGTATCTCGTGTTGGGGGTAATGCACAAATTAAATCCATGAAAAAGGTAGCAGGAACATTAAAATTAGATCAAGCACAGTTCCGTGAGTTAGAAGCTTTCGCGAAGTTTGGATCTGATTTAGATGCGGTTACTTTAAATGTAATTGAAAAAGGAAAACGTAACGTTGAAATTTTAAAACAAGCTCAAAACGATCCGTTTACAGTAGAAGATCAGGTTGCAATTATATATGCTGGATCTAAAAACTTATTAAGAGATGTTCCTGTTGAAAAAGTAAAAGAATTTGAAAGAGACTATTTAGAATTCTTGAAAGCGAAACATGCAGGGGTACTTTCTACATTGAAAGCAGGAAAATTAACTGATGAAGTTACAGACACTTTAACGACTGTAGCAAAAGATTTATCAGGAAAATATAGAGCTTAAAAGTTAAGAGTTATAAGTTTTGAGTTAAGAGTTACTAGCTCAAAGCGTATACTCAAAATAGATAATTAAAAATGGGTTTATACGAAAGTCCTATAAGAATTAAGAGTTTCGAATTTGCCTGTGAAGTAGTTAAGTATTGTGATAAATTAAAATCACAAAAAGATTTTGAGCTAGCCTCTCAATTATTAAGAAGTGGAACTAGTATTGGAGCGAATACCCGAGAAGCACAAAGAGGAGTTAGCACTAAGGATTTTAAAAATAAATTTGGTATAGCACTAAAAGAAGCTGACGAGACTAAGTATTGGTTAGAAATTCTTGAAGCAACTGGAAGGGAAGTACCAAAAGCAATGAAGAATAAATGTGAGGAGTTAATTAGAATTTTGGTAGCAATAATCAAAAACTCATAACTCTGTATTAAAAAACTTGAATTTAGATGATTGTTGAATTATAGCCAACTCATAACTCATAACTCTACACTCATAACTTATAACTTGTTTTATGGCAAATCTTAAAGAAATACGTAACAGAATATCATCGGTATCTTCTACCATGCAGATTACCAGTGCCATGAAAATGGTATCGGCTGCAAAGTTAAAGAAGGCACAAGATGCTATTACTGCCATGCGTCCCTATGCAGATAAGTTAACAGAGCTTTTACAAAGTTTAAGCGCAACTTTAGATGCAGATTCAGGAAGTAAATTTTCTACACAAAGAGAAGTAAAGAATGTTTTAATTGTTCCTATTACTTCTAATAGAGGTTTGTGTGGTGCGTTTAATTCAAACATTATTAAACAAACACAAAACTTAATTAGTAATGTGTATGCAGACAAAAAGGTTTCTATTGTTGCAATAGGCAAGAAATCTAATGATGCATTTTCAAAGCAAAACATTGTAATTGCTAATAAAAGTCAAGTTTTTGATGATTTAACTTTTGAAAATGTGGCTGAAATTGCTGAAATGTTAATGGAAAAATTTGTTGCTGGCGAATTTGATAAAATTGAAATAGTTTACAACAAGTTTAAGAATGCGGCAACTCAAATAGTAATGACAGAGCAATTTTTACCAATTGTTCCTATGGAAGATAAAGCAAATAATAATGCTGATTATATATTTGAGCCATCAAAAGTTGAAATAGTTGAGCAATTAATTCCTAAGTCTTTAAAAACACAATTGTATAAAGGAGTTAGAGATTCTTTTGCTAGTGAACATGGAGCACGTATGACTGCAATGCATAAAGCAACAGATAACGCAACTGAATTGAGAGATCAGCTTAAATTAACATATAATAAAGCACGTCAAGCAGCTATTACCAATGAAATACTTGAAATCGTTGGTGGTGCAGAGGCACTTAATAATTAGCGAAGCCAAATTATTAAAATGGTGTAGAAGCTTTGAACAAGTAATACTTATCATTCAGGGCTAAAGCGATGAATCTCATAATGAATACAAGCCTCACTTTTTAGTGAGGTTTTTTTATGGCATTAATTTTGGATAAAGTATATTTATAAATCTAAAAGAAGTAATATGAACTGGTTAAAAAATGTGTTTGGGTTATTATTTATACCGGTATTTATGATGAGTTTTTCTCAGTGCGCAAGCACCAAAAAGCTTCAAAATGAAGCTCCTTTAGAAATTGGACAAGTAAACTATCAAAGTTGGGTAGCTGGTATTCAAGGTGGTGGCGCAGGAGTTAATTTATTTATTCCAATTGTTTCTAATTCTAATAATGTTGTATTAGACAGTGTTTATTTTCAAGGGAAACAGGTTAAATTAGAACAAAAGAATAAATCACTTTTTGTTGGGCGTTTTAAAAAAATTACAAATCAAAAAAATGATATTGTAATGAGTAGCAATCGTCTGGCAGAAGTTAATAATCCAATTCCAGAAATTCCTAAAAAGATTCCATTTGAACTAAGAGAGGATGAATGTGTTGTAAGCTTTAAAGACGGAAAAAAGATAAAATATTATAAAATTTCAGGCATTCTAAAAAAAGAAGCGCAGTTTTACCCAAAGGCTCCACCAAGAAACTAATTTATAGAATATTCAAATCTGCCTTAGGTTGTTTGGTTTACGTTGGCTAATAACGTATTTTTAGCTGGATAAAATACCCTTACTTGAGCGCATTCAAAAATCTTTTTAAGCAAACATTTATTTATGGTTTAGCTACTGTACTTCCTAGAATGTTAAGCTTTTTGTTAGTGCCACTGTATACTACTAAAGGGGTTTTGTCGTCTGTAGCAGAATATGGTGAGGTTTCAGTCATATTTTCATATTTTGTTTTATTTAATGTCGTCTTAGCTTATGGAATGGAAACAGCTTTTTTTAGATTCTTCAATAAAGAAGAAAATAAAGATGGTGTTATCGGGACATCTACAATTTCATTAATAATATCTTCATTAGGATTTTTTATAATTGCTTTAATATTTCAAAATCAAATTGCTAATTATATTGATATAGATGTTAAATACATCAATTTAGTTATTTGGATTTTAATTTTAGATGCACTAGTTATTATTCCATTTGCATGGTTAAGAGCGACTCAAAAACCAATGCGTTATGCTATAATTAAAATATGTAATGTTGTCATTAATTTAGGGTTAAACTTATTTTTTCTTCTTGCATTAAAAGATTTAGCAATGGGGAATTCTTTTTTCGATTCTATATACAAACCTAACTTTCAAATCAGCTATATATTTATTTCCAATCTAATTGCAAGCGCTGTAACGTTGCTATTAATGTTTCCGTTTTATACTAAAGTTAGGTATGTATTTAGCAAAATGTTATGGAAAAGTATGTTTCGCTACGCATTTCCAGTTTTAATTGCGGGTATTGCTTTTTCAATAAATGAAACCTTCGATAGAATTCTTTTAAAAGAATTATTACCAGCAGATGTGGCCGAAACAGATATTGGTATGTATTCAGCATGTTATAAAATAGCTTTATTTATGACCTTGTTCGCAACGGCATATCGATTAGGTATTGAACCTTATTTTTTTAGTCATGCTAAAAGTGATAACCCACAAAAAAATTATGCTAGGATATTGGAATTTTTTGTAGCCTTTGGCTCCGTTATTTTATTAGCTGTAGTCGTTTTTGCAGATGTTTTAAAACCAATTATTGTAAGAAGTGAAGCCTATTGGGAAGCTATGTGGGTGGTTCCTATAATTCTTATTGCTAATTTTTGTTTAGGTATTTATCACAACCTTTCGGTGTGGTATAAAATTACCGATCGAACTAAATACGGCATGTATATTTCAATAGTAGGAGCAATAGTTACTTTGGTAATTAATATTATGTTCATTAACGAGTATAGTTATAAAGCATCAGCTGTAGCGACCTTAGTTGCCTATGCAATTATGATGGGGCTGTCATACTACTTCGGAAGAAAATATTACCCAATACCTTATAATCTAAAAAAAATAGGACTTTATTTACTAGTATCAGTGTCATTTTCAGTAGTATCATTTTACAGATTTAGGGAAGAAAATATTATCGGGATATTTTTGTTAGTTGTATTTTTGGGTCTAGTATATTTTCTTGAGCAGAAAGCAATAAAACAACTTTTAATTAAAAAAAATGCAGATTAAAATAATAAACAAATCTAATCATGATTTACCCCATTATGAAACCATAGCTTCAGCAGGAATGGATTTACGTGCAAATATCTCAGAATCGAGAGTTTTAAAACCATTAGAGCGTAGTATTGTAGGCACAGGGCTCTTTATAGAACTTCCTGTTGGTATAGAAGCCCAAGTACGACCTAGAAGTGGTTTGGCTGCAAAAAAAGGCATCACAGTCCTTAATGCGCCAGGAACTATTGATGCAGATTATAGAGGAGAGATAGGTGTTATTCTTGTAAATCTTTCAAATGAAGATTTTACAATTAGTAACGGTGAGCGTATTGCACAATTAGTAATTGCAAAACATGAACGTGCAAAATGGGAAGAAGTCGAGATACTATCAAATACTAATCGTGGTGCGGGTGGTTTTGGTAGTACAGGTACCAAATAAACACCTGAGAGGTTTTAAAAACCTTGAAGGGATATAAGTCGAAATAAATATTGAATAGATTTCCTCCATCGAGGGAATGAGAAAAAAGTTTATAAAAATGAAAATAATAGTGCCAATGGCAGGACGAGGCTCTCGTTTGCGTCCACATAGCTTAACAGTACCAAAACCATTGATTCCAGTAGCTGGTCAACCTATTGTTCATAGACTTGTAAAAGATATAGCCAAAGTGTTAAAACAACCCATTAAAGAAATTGCATTTGTATTAGGTGATCCAGCATGGTTTGGTGATGATGTTGTTTCTAGTCTAGAAAAATTAGCTACAGGTTTAGGAGCAAAAGCATCTATTTATCGTCAAGACAAACCACTAGGCACTGGGCATGCAATAATGTGTGCGAAACCATCATTATCAGGTCCAGCTGTAGTAGCCTATGCAGATACGTTAATTCGCGCTGAGTTCGATTTAGACCCTGTAGCAGATAGTGTGATTTGGACAAAACAAGTCGACAACCCAGAAGCTTATGGTGTGGTTAAATTAAATACAAATGGTGAAATTGTAGAACTTGTGGAAAAACCAGAAACCTTTGTAAGCGACCAAGCTGTGATAGGTATTTATTACTTTAAAGATGTTGCAGTATTAAAAGACAAACTACAAGAAATTCTTGATGAAAACGTTATGAATGGAGGCGAATACCAAATTAACGATGGTATTAAACGTATGATGGCAGAAGGGAAGATGTTTAAAACAGGTACAGTTGATGAGTGGATGGATTGTGGGAATAAAGCAATTACCATTGAAACCAATCAAAGAATGTTAGGTTTTTTAAAGGACGATGGAGAAGAACAATTGGTAGCATCTTCTGTAAAGCTTGACAATGCTAACATAATTGAACCGTGTTTTCTAGGAGAAAACGTTACTTTAAAAAACACAACTGTTGGACCTTATGTATCCATAGGGAATAATACAATAATTGAAGGTTCAATCGTTAAAAATAGCTTAATACAAAGTTATACTACTATTAAAAATGCTAATTTAGACCAAGCTATGATTGGTAATCACGTAAAGTATGATGGTAATTATACTTCAGTAAGTATTGGTGATTACTCAATTTTGGAATAATATTTGAAAACATATTGTGAGAAACATCATGGGGTATCATATAAATTAAATTATTGGCCAATATGCATATTGTAATGTATCTTTTTGTTGTAAAGAAACATCATGAAAAACAATTTATTGATTCTTGGAAAGGGCTAACAAGTTTAATATATAAGCACCATGGAAGTCTAGGTTCTAGACTGCATAAAAAATCATCATTCGAATATATTGCCTATGCGCAATGGCCAAATAAAGCTACATTCGAAGTTGCTTCTGCAGGAGAATTACCTCAAGAAGCTAATAAACATAGAGATTTAATGCGACTGGCATGCGACAAAATAGAAGTAATTAATAAGTTTGATGTTGTTGAAGATTTACTCGTTAATAAATTACATGATTAAGAAAGAGCTGTACATATTTATTTTTCTTATTGGGCTAGTTATATTCCCAAAAGTGAATTATGCGCAAGTAGATTTCAATAAAATACCTGACGATGATTTGGGTGTTGTTGAAGACAAATTTCAAGAATATTTTTATGAAGCGTTGAAACAAAAGGGAATTGAAAACTTTGATCGTTCGGTTGAAGCGTTATTAAAATGCATCGATTTAGACGATTCCCCTGCTGTTTTGTACTTCGAGTTAGGAAAAAATTATAATAAACTTAAAAATTTTGGAGCAGCTGAAGATGCTCTAAAAAAAGCAGTTAATAAAGAGCCAGATAACGAATGGTTTTTAGACGAGCTTTATGGCTTTTATGCAGAACAGAACGAATATGATAAAGCAATAAAGACGGTTAAGCAGCTAGTTCAATATCATTCCGACTATAAGGAAGATTTAGCATCACTTTACATTAGAATTAAAAAGTATGATGATGCACTTGAGTTATTAGATGAATTAGACACAAAATTAGGTGTTTCTCTATCACGCGATGCGATGCGAAATAGAATTTATGAAGCAACTGGGCGTAAAAAAGATCAAATAAAGAATTTAGAAAAAAGGGTAGATACTAACCCAAATAAAGAATCTAATTATTTAGCTCTTATTTTTAGATATAGTGAAAACAATCAGAAAGAGAAAGCGTTTAAAGTAGCAAAAGAATTACTTGAGATAAATCCAAATTCCCAATTGGTTCATCTAGCACTCTATAAATTTTATCTAGACGATAGTGTTCCAGAAAAGGCAATAGAGTCTATGAAGATAGTTTTGAAAAGCACAAAAATAAAACCAGACGCTAAACTTAAAGTACTATCAGATTTTGTAAAATTTGTAAAAGAAAATCCTCAGTTTGAGCCAGATTTAGTAGAAGCAACAGCATTAGTTTCTAATGGAAACGATAAAAAGTCTTTGGTGGAATTAGGACAATATTATTTAGCAAAAGGGAATAAAGCGAAAGCGCTTACTTATTTTGAAGAAGTATATAGTTTAGAGCCAGACAACTTTCAAGTTTTAAGAAGTATACTATTATTAAAAATAGATTTAAAAGATTTTGAATCTGCTAAAGTACAGAGTTCCAATGCGCTTTTAAAATACCCATCACAACCATTATTTTATTTAATAAATGGCGTTGCTTTAAATGAATTGAACAGCCCAAAAGAAGCTTCAGAAATTCTTGAAGAAGGTCTAGATTATATTATTGATGACATTAAAATGGAAACCGATTTTTACACCCAACTAAGTAAGACGTATACCTTATTAAACAATACAAACAAAGCAAAAGCGTTTAGTGATAAAGCTAAACAGTTGCAGACATCTAATTAAAATTATTTTTTTGAAAAACTATTTATTTATATTAATCGTATCGAGTCTACTTTTGGTTGGCTGTAAATCGTCTAAAACAATTGGCTCTGGTAAAGCCAATTATGATTTGTCGGCAAAACAAGTAATTAGAGAGAATGCAAAGAAAGCCCCAGAATTCAATACGTTAGCATCCCGCGTAAAGATTGATATTGTCGAAGGAGAAAAAGTTAAAGGATATACCGTTAACATGAGGTTAGAGAAAGACAAGAAAATATTATTAATGTCTACACCAATTTCAGTTGTTAAAGCACTTATTACTCCAGAAAAAGTAAGTTTTTATAATAAACTAGATAACACTTTTTTTGAGGGAGATTATGCTTATTTAAGCGAGTTGTTAGGAACCGAATTAGATTTTAAAAAAGTTCAAAATTTATTAATTGGCGAAGCTTTGTTCAATTTAAAAGAAGAACCTTATAAAGTTTCTATCCATGAAGAAGCATATGCGCTTCAACCAAAAAACCAATTAGAATTATTTGAAATATTCTACTTATTAAACCCTTCTCATTTCAAAATTAAATCGCAACAAATATCGCAACCAAATGAATTTAGACATTTGCAAATAGATTATTTAGCACATCAAGAAATAGATAAACAAGTGTTGCCAGAGCGTATAAAAGTAATTGCAGTTGAGGCGAACGATGAAATGATTTTAGACTTAGAATTCAAGAGTGTATCATTAAACGAAAAATTAAGATTTCCGTTTAAAATACCTTCTGGATATGATGAAATAAAGCTTTAATGACGAAACATAAGCACATATTTAAACTTCCTCTATTTACTTTCTTACTGTTTACAGCCTTATTGTTTTCGCAAAATAATAAGCAACAACAATTAGAAAATCGGCGACAAGAATTACGCAGAGAAATTCAGAAGATAAATGAATTGCAAGCCGAAAATAAATCGAAAGAGAAATCGCAACTATCTTTAATTGAAGACTTTAATTACAAGATAAGCGTTCTTAATAATCTTATAAAAGTAACGAATCAGCAAGCGAATCATTTAACGAGAGAGATTAATTCCAATCAAAAAAAAATCAGTTCACTTCGTGAAGAATTAAAGCAACTTAAGGCAGATTATGCAGCAATGATTGTGAAATCTTATAAAAGTAAGAACACACAAAGTCGTGTTATGTTTTTGTTGTCTTCAAACGATTTTAAACAAGCTTATAAAAGACTTCAATACATAAAACAATACACAAATCACCAGAAACAACAAGGCGAATCAATAAAAAATAAAACTTTAGAGCTTCAAGAGATAAATACAAGTCTATTAAAGCAGAAGGATGATAAAAAGAAACTTATTGCCGATAATAGAATAACTCAAAAATCACTAGAATCAGCTAGGGAGCAGCACCAAGACTTAATGAAATCCATTAAGTCTAATATAAACAAATATACTGCTCAAATAAGGTCAAAACAACGTGAAGCTAATAAAATTGACAGAGAGATTGAAAAAATAATTAAAGCAGCTATAGTGCGTTCTAATAAAAAGGCTGGAAAATCTGCAACATCTACAAGTTTTGCATTAACTGCTGAAGAGAAAATACTAGCCTCTAATTTTATAGCGAATAAAGGAAAGCTGCCTTGGCCAGTTGAAAAAGGTTATGTTAAAGTGCGTTATGGGAAACAACCTTCACCAATAAATAAATCGTTGATAATTACAAGTAATGGCGTGCGTATTGCAACTGAAAAAGGTGCTAAAGTAAGGGCCGTATTTAACGGCGAGGTATTGGAAATTGCTAAAGCAAAAAATGTTAGACCTTGGGTTTTAATTAGACATGGAAATTATATAACTACGTATAAAAACCTTGCGAAGGTCTATGTTAAAAAAGGAGATAAAGTATCCACAAAGCAAATTATTGGAGAAGTTTACACTAATAACTATAATGGAGAAACTATATTGAGTTTTTTGGTGTCAAAAGAAAGCATCACCCAAAATCCTTCGTCTTGGATTTATAAAATGTAATATAAAATGTCGTCCTGAAATTGTTTCAGGACGACTATTTAATAATTTTAGTTAAACTCTTACCACAAAATAACCTCTTCGTGTTTTTTTGTAGTGTTTACCATTCCAGAAATAGTATTTTTTGCCTTTAACTTTTACTATTTTGTAGTGTTTAGGGGCTGTTTTTATAACAGCTAGATTTGTTGGGCTTGGCGATACATAGTTAGCACAAGACGAAAGACTAATAAGGAAAATTGCAGAAAATAAAATTAAACAAGTTCTCATAGCATAAAATTTAGGGGTTTACTATAAGACCCAAATTTTATAAAAAAGTTTAATTAGTCGAATAACGCTTTCAATTCAACGGCTTCGTTGGGTTTTATTTTTCCAGCTAAAAGTAAGCTTAGTTGTTTTCTTCTTAAAGCAGCATCGTAACGCTCTTTTTCCAAATCAGATTCGGGAAGTACTTCAGGAACAGCTATAGGACGTCCAGTTTCATCTACAGCAACAAAAGTGTAAATGGCTTCATTAGCTTTTGTTTTCGCTCCAGATTCTCGATCTTCCATCCATACATCAATAAATATTTCCATAGACGTTTTAAAAGCACGAGATACCTTAGCTTCAACAGTTACAACACTTCCTAGTGGTACTGCTCTATTAAATGCTACGTGGTTTACAGAGGCAGTAACAACAATACGTCTACTATGGCGTCTTGCGGCAATACTTGCAGCACGATCCATACGTGCAAGTAATTCTCCACCAAATAAGTTGTTAATAGGATTGGTTTCGCTTGGTAAAACCATATCGGTCATTATGGTTTTTGATTGAGATGGCGTTTTTGCTTGCATGCTTTCTTTTTTAGAGATGGCACAAAGGTACTACCCTTTTAAGGATTTAAGAAGTAAAATAATATTGAAAAATTAAAACGAGAAATTATTATTTTTCAACCTTTACCAGAGAAATATTATCTGTAATTTTTGAATTTCTTTTTAAAGAGAATGCCTCCTTAGCTTGCTCTAAGGTTGAAAATTTCTCGTTATATACGAAATATTTTTGGCTGTGTTTGTCAAAGAAAAAATCGATTTTAGAATGCTCTTTTGAAGCTAACTTGTTTAAGAAGATGTCTCTTTCAGCAACATTTGAAAAAGTACCAACTATTGAATAAAAACCGCTTTCCAAGTTATCTACATCTTTTATTATTGGAATAATATTTGGGTTGTATGTATTAGCAAAATCTCCTTCATTCATTAAACTCTCTTTTCCTGGATTGGAAACTATATTACTGCTTGAAAACTCCTCTGTTTTATGTGTTGCCGTTTTATTAAGGTTATTATTTAGTTTAGCTTTATTTAAATCTTGTACCATTAACCAAGCATCTTGATTATGAGTTTTTTTAATTTTCCTAAGTGCTTTAAATGCATCAATACGGTTTTCGTAACTGGCATAAACTACTTGATGTAATCCATATTTATTAATGCCAATTTTTCTTGCCATATAGCCATCTGCTTTTAGTTGGTTAATTTTTTTATCACAGTTTTCTTCAACTCTAAAAGCACCAGCCACTATATGATAATTTCCAGTCTGTTTGGTAACATTTAACGTAATGGCAGGTATTGGGTTTAAACTAAATGTAGCTTCCTGTATTTTGGTTTCAAGTTGCTGATTTGCTTGTTCTTGAGCTAATCGATTATGATTTTCAATCTGATTAACATAGTAATTAGAAGCTCCAAAACCACCTAGGGTTAATGCAATTAAAGCAACAGCTGCGTATTTTAAATAAGGTCTTGCCTTTCGTTTTTCTGGAGTAACGGTTATAGGAATAACTTTCTCAATTGCTTCAGCCGTTTCTTTATAAACTTCTCTTGTAACAACTGGAGACTCAAATTTAGATAAACCGAAAGAATCGGTTAAGTAATTAAGATGATGCGAAGGGTCGAATAAAATCTTGCCATCTTCATTAAAAACAATGTCTCCAATATTTTTAAATGTAAGCGTCTCTCCTTGTGTTAAATACGCTTTTAAAATTTTAACACGCTTTTCTATTTTCTTGTTTGCAATCTCAAAAGGAATTTTTTCAATATCAGCAATATAATGAGCTAATAACCCATCATTTTTTTGAATTTGCTCATTGAATGAAATCATTTTTTTTGGCGGATAAAACGCATTTGATGATTCTTCAATTGTAGCAGAAACACGTCTTGTTAAAAAGGCTCCAAAGTTAGGAATAGTAACGCATTCGTATCTGAAAAGTAAATCGCTAATGTAGGTCTCTAGTTGCATGAAAACAAAGTTAAAAAAATATACATGCGAATAAAATTTAGATAGAAGTATTTATTAACAGTCTAAAAATTCTTTTCTTGTAAGTGAAAATCAAAGATAAATGACGGAAACTAATTTACTATACATTTTAGCATTACAGCATGTTCCAAATGTTGGAGATATTCTAGCAAAAAGACTTATTGCGCATTGTGGTTCGGCAGAAGCCGTTTTTAAAGAAAAGAAACAAGCTTTAGTTAAAATTGATGGGATTGGTAGTGTTATTTTAAAAGATTTACTAAATGCAAATCATTTAAAGGAAGCTGAAAAGGAAATAAATTACATTTTAAACAATAATATCAAGGTTTCTTATTTTCAAGACGCTAATTATCCAAACAAATTAAAGCACTGCATAGATGCGCCTATTTTATTATTTGAGGCCGGAAATATTGATTTAAAAAGCAGGCATATCATTAGTATTGTTGGCACAAGGAAAATAACAACTCATGGTATAGCAAACTGTGAGCGTTTAATAGAAATTTTGGCGCCATACAACCCAGTAATTGTTTCTGGTTTTGCTTACGGAACAGATATTACAGCGCATAAAGCAGCTATTAAAAACAACTTACAAACTATAGGTTGTTTAGCACACGGGTTAAACCAGATTTATCCTAAAACTCATAAAAAGTATATGATTGATGTTGAGAAAAACGGTGGCTTTTTAACCGATTTTTGGAGTAGCGATAACTTTGATAGAAATAATTTTTTAAAAAGAAATAGAATTATAGCGGGTTTAAGTGAGGCTACTATTGTAATTGAATCTGCCGAAAAAGGTGGGAGCTTAGTAACTGCAGATATAGCAAATTCATACAATCGAGATGTTTTCGCTCTACCAGGTCGTATAACAGATAGTCAAAGTATAGGTTGTAATAATTTATTAAAATACCAAAAAGCACATATGCTTACTACGCCTTTGGATATTCCTTATATGTTGAATTGGCAGTTGGAAGAGCAAGAAAAAAAACCAGTTCAAAAACAATTATTTGTTGAACTTGATGCGACCGAAAAAGTAATTTATAATTATTTAAAAGAAAACGAAAAACAACAATTGGATGTGATTGCAATTAATTGCAGTTTGCCAATTTTTAAAGCAGCCAGTATTTTGCTAACAATGGAATTAAAAGGTGTTGTAAGACCATTACCAGGCAAGCTATTTGAAATTGTTTAAAGAAAGTTTATTAATACCCAACCTTTTCTCTAACTCTATGTAAAACCTTGTCTGCTACTAATTTTGCTTTGTTAGCACCTAAAGAAAGCGCCTTGTCAACCTCGTTGAGGTTATTCATGTAATAGTTATATTTTTCACGCTCTGAAGCAAACTTTTCGACAATTAATTCAAACAAAGCCTGTTTTGCATGCCCATAGCCATAACCACCATTTTCATAATTTGCTTTCATAGTTTTAATCTGAACATCATCGGCTAATAAACTATAAATTGCAAAGCAGTTACAATTAGCCCAGTCTTTAGGCTCGTCAAGAGGCGTACTGTCTGTTTGAATGGTCATAATTTGCTTTCGCAATTTTTTATCATCCAAAAATATATTAATTGTGTTCCCTTTGCTTTTGCTCATTTTCTCACCATCAGTACCAGGAATTAGCATCGTATCTTTTTGTATGTCTGCTTTTGGTAGCACAAATGTTTCTCCTACTTTGGCATGAAAGCGAGATGCAACATCACGCGTCATTTCAATATGCTGCTCTTGGTCTTTTCCAACAGGAATAATTTCAGCATCATATAGCAAAATATCTGCAGCCATTAACATCGGGTAAGTAAACAAGCCTGAGTTTACATCTTCTAATCTATCTGCTTTGTCCTTAAAACTATGTGCTAATGTTAAACGTTGATATGGAAAAAAACAACTTAAGTACCAAGTTAGTTCAGTAACTTGAGGCACATCACTTTGTCTGTAAAATACACTATTCTCAATATCTAGCCCAAATGCTAACCAAGTTGCAGCAGTAGAATAGGTGTTCATTTTAAGTGTTTCTGCGTCTTTTATTTGCGTAAGCGAATGTAAATTGGCTATAAATAAATAAGAATCATTCTCAGGTTTTTCAGCCATTTTAATTGCTGGTATAATAGCGCCTAAAATATTTCCTAAATGTGGAGTTCCTGTACTTTGTATTCCAGTAAGTATGCGTGCCATAAATTTGTTGTTAACCGCAAATGTAAAGATAAGTTATGCAAAAAAAAAAGTGGCTATTGCCACTTTTTTATAATATTTTAGTTAGGGTTTAATAGCTAAATAAGATTTATTTCTTAAATAAACCTGCGATTAAAAGAATCACAGATGCACCAATGGCTCCAGTTAGTATATCGCCAATAACACCGTCCATTAACGAAATACTTAATTGAGAGAAAAGCCAATTACCAACTATACCCCCAATTATACCAATAATAATGTTGAAAAGCAGTCCAAAACCACCACCTTTCATAAGTTTTCCTGCCAACCAACCAGCTACAGCGCCAATTAAAAGTGAATAAAGTAAACCCATAATTTAAATTGTTTAAAATTAATATGACCTAAAGATAATCAAATTATAATACTATTTTTGGGATTGATGAAAATTGTAAAACACCTTTTCTGGACTTTATATCGTATCTGGTTTTATATATTAGTTGCCTTACCAATACTTATTTTGCTTCCTATTCTATTCATTTCTATTTTAAAGGAAACCTGGTATCCGTTCTTTTTTAAAATTGCTCGTATATGGGCTAAATTTATTTTGATAGGGATGGGTTTTGTTTACAGAATTGAAAGGGAAGAACACCCAGAAAAGAACAAAAGCTATATGTTTATTGCCAACCACACCTCTATGGCAGATATTATGCTTATGTTAGTTTCGGTTAAAAATCCATTTGTTTTTGTTGGAAAAAAGGAATTGACCAAAATCCCTTTATTTGGTTTTTTCTATAAACGCACTTGTATTTTGGTAGATAGAAGTTCGGAAAAGAGCAGAAAAGCTGTTTTTTTAAGAGCTCAAAGACGTTTAAAACAAGGATTGAGTATTTGTATTTTCCCCGAAGGAGGTGTACCCCAAGAACACATTATACTTGACTATTTTAAAGATGGTGCATTTAGGTTAGCTATAAATCATAAAATTCCAGTTGTTCCCATAACATTTGCTGATAACAAAAAACGTTTTTCGTATACATTTTTTAGTGGTGGACCTGGAAAAATGCGTGTTAAAATTCATGAATTTATAGCTACAAATAACTTAACCATTGAAGATACAAAAGCTTTAAATGAGAAGGCAAGAACTGTTATTTTGGAGCAATTACAAGATTTTAATTAAAACCTCCTTATTTATAATGAGATAAAACCATTTTAAATAAAAAAACTGCTCTGGGGAGAGCAGTTTTTATTCGATATTAATTCCTGAGTGTATTAGAATCAATATCCAGATCTAACCAAAAACCTAAAATTTAATAGCAATACCAGTGTAAACTCCAATAAAATAAGGTGTAAAATCTCCTGAGGTATTACTAAATGTGTTTATTTGATATTTAAAGATAGGCTCTAAATTCAAATCTAATTTTTTTGAAACTTCATAATTAATTCCCAATCCAAAATTGGCACTATAGCTTATTTTGTTAATGTTATTTGCTTCTCCTATTAATGTTTTTGAACCGCTAGATTCAGAATATATTTTGTTCTCATTCAAAAAAAACGAACTAAAACCACCAATAACATTTATGCCCAATTTTTTGTTTGAAATAGCATATTGAATTTCTAATGGAATCTCTATATAACCAAATTCTTGATTTATTGAAGTATTTGTTGCCGAACTTAATAAAGTAGAACCGCTACTTTTGGCATTAATATTTGCTCCACTTATAAGTGAAATATTGTTAGAAGTACTTATACTCTTATCTGCGCTAATATTTTGTAATGAATTAGCCTCTGAATTAAAACCAATAGATTGAAAGGCAATAACATTATTTGTACTATAACCAAGAGTTACTTTATTAACACCAGAGCGAATGCTAAGCCTGTTATTAACAGCATAACTTCCTTTAATACCATAGCTCATATTGAGTTCGCCACTTTTGGAGTTTGTATTAAATTGCGGATCTATTGAAGAACCTTCGCCTAAGCTATTAAAAAAAACAGGTGCAGCATTTGGAGCAACACTCCACCTATTTAATTTCTCCTCTTCAATAATATTTTTAGTTTTTTCTAGAGCCTCTTCTATTGTAATTTCTTTGTTTTCTTTTTTAGAATCGACCATAGATTCAGAATCTGAGTTTTCTTCTTGAGCAATCGCAGTATTTGGATCATTTTTAATGTCGTTGAGCAGTTTATCAGTTTGATCTTTATCAATTAATACATTGTTATTTGATTCAGATTTTGCAGGATCTAGTTCTGGGTTTGTATGAATTTCAGAATTCTTTGCAATACCATTGTTATTTTTAGAGATAACCTCGTTTAGCTTTTGTTCTTTAATTAAAGCGTTCGCTTTGTTTGCTTCTGAAACTTTTGCAATTACTGTTTTTGATGCTGTTTTACTATTATTTGAAGATTTGATAAGATTAGCCCCATTATTAGAATCAACATCTTTCTGTTCTTCTTTTGTATCGGCAATAATTATATTTGATTTGGATGCGTTATTTATTTCATTTTCTTCGACAATAGGTGTATTATTAGAGTTGGTGTTTCTCGTATTTTTTTCTAAAGTATTATCTGTTTTTTCATCTACAACCTGATTCTCTGGGTTATTATTTACAGGTGAGTTACCTGTCTCATTAAAATACAGACTTCCAACGGTAATTAGTAATAATAATAAAGCAGCAATACCTGCATAACGCCACCAAATAGGAATTACCCGTCTTCTTTTCTTTTTCTCTTTTAATTTTGCTTCAATATTGTCCCAAACTTTATCGTTGGGGGTAGCTTCAAAGTCTTTAAACTTTTCTTGAAACAATCTATCTATATGCTTTTTTTCACTCATTACAAAGACTTTATACTTCGCGTAATTTTATATTTTTCTATTGATTTTTTTAAAGATTGTCTTGCTCTCGCCAAGTTAGATTTTGAGGTTCCTACACTTATTTCTAACAACTTAGCAATATCTTTATGTGAAAAACCATCCAGTACATAAAGATTAAAAACCAATCGATACCTGTCTGGTAATTCTTGAACAATCTTTAAAAGGAAATCAAGAGAAACAGTATCATCATCAATTTCTACCTCAACATCGGTTATCTCATTCTCCTTAACTATTTCAAAAACTTTTTCTTTTCTGTAACGCTGCAGTGCAGTATTAATAGTGATGCGTTTTAACCACCCTTCAAAAGAACCCTTGTTTTTGTATTGTTCAATCTTGTCGAAAATTGTAAGAAATGCGTCTTGCAGATTATCTTCTGCTTGAGCATAGTTTTTTGAATACTTTAAGCATAGGGAGAAAAGTTTACTCGAAAAGAGTTTGTATAGTTCTCCTTGTGCTTTAGTATCATTGGCTTTACAATTTTCTATGAGTTGTTTTAAACCCAAATTAAACACATATTATTATTACCATTTAATCTATTAATCTATAACTGGGACTTCAATTGTTAAATATTGGTTTTCTTCATTTTCATCTTCTCCTTGCCAAAATTTAAATATATAAGAACCATTACTTGTAACAATAAAGTTAAACGTAGCTTCTACTAATTCGTTTTCTAGAACTTCACAGTCATTGTTTATAAACTCATAATTAACTACTGCAACAGTTCTTTCATTATTTTCTTTTAAATAATAAAATTCGCGAAACGAATGGCAGGTTGACGGTCTAAAATAATTAACCGTAATAGGATATACTTCACCTAATTCAAATTCATTAGGAATATCAACACTTTCTATGGGTAATAATTCTAAGTTGAAATCAAGAGAGTCGTCACCAACGCTACAAGAATTAAATGAAACTAACGCTAAAACAAGAACAAATAATCTTTTCATAATAACTAAACTATGTTTTTTAAATATATGTTTGCTTTTATAGATGCTAATACAGTTTAAAGGTTGCGTATTAAAAACAAAAAATCCCGAATTAACGGGATTTTATTTTAAGCTTCAATACCTTTTAAGGAGGCTTTTATCTTTTCCTCTAGCTCATCGAGTAACTCTGGATTATCTTTTATTATAGATTTTACAGCATCTCTACCTTGTCCTAGTTTAGTGTCTTGATAACTAAACCAGGAGCCACTTTTTTTAACTATTTCGTGTTCAACAGCAATATCTAATACCTCACCAACTTTGCTTACGCCTTCTCCATACATAATGTCAAATTCTGCCATTTTAAATGGTGGAGCCACTTTGTTTTTAACTACCTTAACTCGAGTTTTGTTTCCTAAAACAGATCCGCCACTATCTTTTATTTGTGTAGAACGTCTAATATCTAATCTAACAGATGCGTAGAATTTTAAGGCGTTACCCCCAGTAGTGGTTTCTGGATTTCCAAACATAACACCAATTTTTTCACGTAATTGATTAATAAATATGACTGTACAATTTGTTTTACTAATAGAACCTGTAAGTTTTCTTAATGCCTGAGACATTAAACGTGCATGAAGTCCCATTTTAGAATCTCCCATCTCTCCTTCAATTTCACTTTTAGGTGTTAATGCTGCGACAGAATCTATTACTACAATATCAATAGCACCAGAGCGAATTAAATTATCGGTAATCTCAAGAGCTTGTTCGCCATTGTCTGGTTGAGAGATAATTAAATTATCAATATCAACACCTAATTTTTCAGCATAAAATCTATCGAAAGCATGTTCGGCATCAATAAATGCAGCAATACCTCCAGCTTTTTGAGCTTCAGCAATGGCGTGCAATGTAAGTGTTGTTTTTCCAGAAGATTCAGGGCCATATATTTCTATAACACGGCCTCTTGGATAACCACCAACGCCCAATGCAATATCTAACCCTAGAGACCCAGAAGAAATAGCATCAACATCTTCAATTGCGGCATCACTCATTTTCATTACAGTACCTTTTCCGTAAGCCTTATCTAGCTTATCCAAAGTAAGCTTAAGCGCTTTTAACTTTGCTTCTTTTTCACTCATTTATATTTTTTTTCTGAAGTTATGCCTGCTAAAATACTATAACTTTTATCACAATACAATTTTATCACGCAACCTTTTTCCACAATTTGCATCTACTAATTGAAGAGGAAAATTATTGCTGTGAAATGCGCATAACCAGAGCTTCTTTTTAACCGAATTTTCTGGTTATGCCAATTACATCTTACTTATAGTAATTTACTAAAACACGAAGATGAAATAAGAATGAAATTTTTCAAACAAACAATTTTAATATCAACATTAGGTGTTTCAATTACCGTTTTTATAAATAGTAATTGTAAAGCCGATGGTGGCTAATCTTAGGTATAGTTTTTAAGAAATTTTAAAAATATATTAACCAAGGATTAGTCAATTAAAGAGGCTGTCTAAAAAGTAAGTTCGATGTCATATTGAGCTTGCTTTTTAGACAGCCTCTTTTTTTTTATGAATTAATCTGAGGCATAATGATTAAAATTACTTTTCAAAAAAATCGTACTTTTGCGACTTAAAATATTCTTTAACCTTATAAATTAGTATAGCATGCAACTGTACAATAAACTAAGCGCAAAAGAAAGAGCAGAATTAATCGAGAAAGCCGGTAAGGAACGATTAACACTTTCTTTTTATCAATATGCCAAAATTGGCAATCCTCAAGAATTTAGAGATCAGTTATTTATCGTTTGGGATGCCTTAGAAGTTTTAGGACGTATTTATGTGGCTCACGAAGGTATTAATGGCCAATTGTCTTTACCTGCAGATAGATTTAATGAATTCAAATCGCATTTAGATACTATAGATTTTCTTAAAGACATTCGATTAAATATTGCTGTCGAGCAGGATAACATGTCCTTCCTAAAATTAAAAGTAAAAGTTCGAAATAAAATAGTAGCAGATGGTTTAAACGATAACACATTTGATGTCACAAATAAAGGTGTTCATGTTGGAGCAGATAAGTTTAATGAACTTATTGAAGACGAGAATACCGTTTTGGTAGACATGCGTAACCACTATGAAAGCGAAATAGGTCATTTTAAAAATGCCATAACACCAGATGTAGATACCTTTAGAGAATCTTTAGATATTATAGAAGATGATTTAAAGGAACATAAGGAGGATAAAAAACTAGTTATGTATTGTACAGGAGGTATTCGTTGTGAAAAAGCAAGTGCTTATTTTAAACATAAAGGGTTTAAAAATGTATATCAACTAGAAGGAGGTATTATTGAATATACGCGTCAAATAAAAGAAAAAAATCTAGAGAACAAATTTTTAGGTAAGAATTTTGTGTTTGATGAGCGTAGAGCTGAAAAAATAAGCGATGATGTAATAGCCCAATGTCATCAATGTGGATCCCCTTTTGATATACATACAAATTGTGCAAACGATGCTTGTCATTTATTATTCATTCAGTGTGATGCATGTAAAGAAGAAATGAATAATTGTTGTTCAGCTAATTGTAAAGAAATACACCAATTGCCTTACGAAGAACAAAAAGCATTGCGTAAAGGACAAGGTAATAGTAATGACATCTTTAAAAAAGGACGTGCCGACCACCTGCCATATAAAAAGGACTTGAGAAATATTTTTGATATTTTAAAGAAGGAATAAGGCAATTAATAGCTGTAAATTTTCTTTAAAAAACTTTGTTTTCAAGTCTGTATAATAATCTTATCTTTACCTCAAGAAGTTGGGTCTTGCATATTTGCTATAAGTAACTAATTTTAAGCAAGGAACAATTAATTATTAACCTTCATTCGTAATAATTTATAATTATTGACGAATTCAATATATATAATATATGGCTTGCGCTAGTTGCTCAACTAAAGACGGTCAACCTAAAGGATGCAAAAACAATGGCACTTGCGGTACAGATAGTTGTAATAAACTAACTGTTTTCGATTGGCTTGCAAATATGTCCTTACCAAATGGAGAAAAACCTTTTGATTGGGTTGAGGTTCGTTTTAAAAACGGAAGAAAACATTACTACAAAAACCTTGAAAATTTAACACTTAGCATAGGCGATATAGTTGCTACACAAGCTAAATCTGGACATGATATTGGTATGGTTACCTTGGTTGGGGAATTGGTACGAGTACAAATGAAACGCAAGAATATTGCTCAAGAAGGGGAAGATATTTTAAAGATATACCGTAAGGCAAGTCAAAAAGATATTGATATTTGGTCTGCAGCTCGCGACAAAGAGGAGCCAATGAAAGTTAGAGCGCGTCAATTTGCAATTGATTTGAAATTGCAAATGAAAATTTCAGATATCGAATTTCAAGGAGATGCTAGCAAAGCAACTTTTTATTATACTGCCGAAGAACGCGTAGATTTCCGAGAGCTTATTAAAGTATTCGCTCGAGAGTTTAGAACGCGTATAGAAATGAAACAAGTTGGTTTTCGTCAAGAAGCTTCAAGGTTAGGAGGTATTGGTTCTTGCGGTCGGGAATTATGCTGCTCTACTTGGTTAACAGATTTTCGTTCGGTAAGTACATCGGCAGCACGTTATCAACAACTATCGCTAAACCCACAAAAATTAGCAGGTCAATGCGGTAAACTTAAATGCTGTTTAAATTATGAGTTAGATACGTATTTGGATGCTTTAAAAAGTTTTCCGAAAAACGACACCAAACTCTACACTGAAAAAGGAACAGCAGTATGTCAAAAAACAGATATTTTTAAAGGACACTTGTGGTATGCTTATGAAGGGGAATGGATGAATTGGCACAAGATTACTACAGAGCAAGCCAATGAAATTATTGAAATAAATAGAGGAAAGAAAAAAGTAGCTAGCCTTGAAGAGTATGCATCAGATTTAGTTGAAGACACTAAAGCTGAATTTGAAAACGTTGTAGGTCAAGATAGTTTAACACGTTTTGATAGTCCAAAACGTCATAAGAAACGTAAAAATAATAGGAACAGATCTAATAAAAATAGAAACAACCGAAGAAAACCTCAAAATAGTAAAAATGCCTCGAAATAGTGTATTCCTGTTTTTTCTAATATTTTTAGTTCTAGCTGTTTCATGCGATTCTAATCGCGTTTTCGATAAATATAAATCTGTGCCAGATTCGTGGCATAAAGACTCTATAACAAGTTTTAAAATTAATCCCCCAGATTCAATTAACCCCTACAATCTGTTTGTTAATTTAAGAAACACCAATACTTACAAGTACAATAACTTATTTTTAATTGTCGAAATGGTTTTTCCTCATGGCAAAACTATAAAGGATACTTTAGAGTATAGAATGGCAGATCCTACAGGGAAATTACTGGGATCTGGTTTTACCGATGTAAAAGAAAATAAGCTATGGTATAAAGAGCAAGTTGTCTTTAAAGAGTCTGGAGAATATACTGTTAATATTCAGCACGCTATGAGAGAAAATGGAAAAGTAAATGGCGTTATAGAGCTTGAAGGAGTTACAGATATTGGGTTTAGAATTGAAAGAATAAATAATAACTAATGTCACATCGAGTAATTTAGCGTAAGCAAAATAGTATCGAGATGTATTATATAGATTAAGTACATGGCAAAAGCAACAAAGAAAAAAACAAAAATTATTCAGGATTTTTCAAAATACATCCGTTGGTTTTGGATTACCTTTTTGGGAGGAGTCATTTTAATTGCGGTACTGTTTTTATTGGCATCTTTGGGTTTTTTAGGGGAAATGCCAGATCATACGGTTTTAGAAAATCCAAAAACAAATCTAGCTACTGAAATTATTTCTTCAGACGGACAGACTTTAGGAAAATTCTATTTCAATGACAATAGAACACCTGTTGATTATGATGAATTACCGCAGCATTTAATAGATGCATTAATTGCTACTGAAGATGCCAGATTTCATGGTCATGCAGGCATTGATGCTAGAGGTACATTACGAGCTTTGGTTAAATTAGGTAGTGGAGGAGGAGCGAGTACTATTTCACAGCAATTAGCAAAACAATTGTTTACAAAACAAGTTTCTAATAGTAAGTTTGAACGTGGTTTTCAAAAAGTGAGAGAATGGATTATTGCCACGCGTTTAGAGCGCCAATACACCAAAGAAGAAATAATAACTCAGTATTTTAATATTTACGATTTTTTAAATAATGCCGATGGCATTAGAAGTGCCGCCCGAATTTATTTTGGTAAAGAACCAGTTGATTTGGAATTAAAAGAATCTGCAATGTTGGTGGGTATGTTTAAAAACTCTTCGCTTTTTAACCCGAGAAGACGTCCAGAGTTGGTAAGAGAAAGACGAAATGTGGTTCTTGCACAAATGGAAAAGTACGGGTACATTTCTGAAAAATTAAAAGATTCACTTCAAGGCACAGAACTAGATTTGCGTTATACACCTGAGTCTCATCGAGAAGGGATAGCCACCTATTTTAGAGAGTATTTACGCGCTTTTATGAAAGATTGGATAAAAGACAATCCAAAACCAGATGGCACTAAGTACAATATTAATAGCGACGGTCTAAAAGTGTATACCACAATAGATTCGCGTATGCAACAGTACGCCGAGGATGCTGTACAACAACACATGCCTAGGTTGCAAGCAGAGTTTTTTCACCAAAACACACCTAAAAGAAACCCAACAGCACCATTTTTAGATTTAACAACTGGAGCAATTGATACATTATTGTGGCGTTCAATGAGACAGTCTGAACGTTGGCGTCACATGAAGTATGATTTGAAGAAACCTAATAAAGAAATAGAAGAATCATTTTATAAGCCAATTAAAATGTCTGTTTTTGAATGGAAAGATGGCCAACCATCAGAAATCGATACCATCATGAAGCCAATCGATTCGATGCGCTATTATAAGTCTTTTTTAAGAACAGGCATGATGTCTATGGACCCACAAACAGGTCATGTTAAAGCTTGGGTTGGTGGAATGAATTACAGACATTTTCAATACGACATGGTAAAACAAGGAAAGCGTCAAGTAGGTTCTACATTTAAACCATTGGTATATGCGGCTGCGATAGATCAATTACACGCATCGCCATGCGACGAATATCCAGACACACCATTTTGTATAGAGGCCGGTAAATATGGAAATCCTAAAGAATGGTGCCCAAAAAATTCAAATCATGATTATGGTGGCACAAGAACGCTTAAAAATGCGTTGGCAAATTCTGTAAACACAGTGACCGCGAGATTAATTGATAAGGTTGGTCCACAAACTGTGGTTGATTTAGCACAAAAATTAGGCATAAAGTCTGAGGTATTACCTGTGCCAGCTATAGCATTAGGAGTGCCAGAATT
Organism: uncultured Algibacter sp.; assembly: GCF_947487605.1. Taxonomy (GTDB): domain Bacteria; phylum Bacteroidota; class Bacteroidia; order Flavobacteriales; family Flavobacteriaceae; genus Algibacter_D. The sequence continues at coordinate 73,885 of NZ_CANKXK010000002.1, read as the reverse complement.
AAGTGTTTATGAAATGGTTGGAGCTTATTCAACATTTGCAAACCAAGGTGTTTATACTAAGCCAGTAATGGTTACAAGTATTCAAGATAAAAACGGAACTATTTTATATCAGTTTACACCTGAAACTAAAGACGTTTTAAGTGAAGAAACGGCCTATGTAACAGTTAAACTTTTAGAAGGGGTTACCCAGTATGGCTCAGGAGCACGTTTAAGAACAAAAGGAGCAGATGCTTACAGAGCAGATTATCGCGAAATTATTACGGGCTATCCTTATGAATTTACAAACCCAATTGCTGGAAAAACAGGAACAACACAGAATCAAAGTGATGGATGGTTTATGGGTATGGTTCCAAACCTAGTAACTGGAGTGTGGGTAGGTGCTGAAGAAAGAGCGGCACACTTTTCTAGTATTACTTATGGGCAAGGGGCAGCAATGGCATTGCCAATTTGGGCTATTTACATGAGGAATTGTTATGCTGATGAAGAATTAGGAATTTCTAAAGATGAATTTATAGAGCCTACAGAACTTTCCATAAATGTTGATTGTTCAAAAGGAGGAACAAAAATAATTGATGATTCTGGTGATGAAGAAATTCCAGATGATCTAGACTTCAATTAAATCTACAGGAGGTTGTCTAAAAATGTGTCATTCCTAACAAAGTGAAGGAATTTTTCAAATTCAAGTTATTGATTAGGAGATTACTTCGAAATCAAAATTTCTCGTAATGGCGTATAATAGTTATTTTTTAGACAGCCTCTTTTTTATTTCTTAATATTCGTATCTTATAATTCAATTATTTGTAATTTTATACAACAAAAATTACGAATTAAATGATAAGTAAAAAAGTAGCAAACGTCCAAGAAGCTCTTCAAGGTGTTTCTAATAATATGACTTTCATGTTTGGGGGTTTTGGACTTAGCGGTATTCCTGAAAATGCGATAGCAGAATTGGTAAAACTAGGTGTGTCTGGACTAACCTGTATATCTAATAATGCAGGTGTGGACGATTTTGGATTAGGGCTATTACTTCAGCAAAAGCAGATAAAAAAAATGGTGTCGTCTTATGTAGGCGAAAATGATGAATTTGAACGCCAAATGCTGTCAGGAGAATTAGACGTAGAACTTATTCCTCAAGGCACTCTAGCCGAACGTTGTCGGGCTGCTCAAGCTGGATTTCCAGCCATTTATACGCCAGCGGGTTATGGGACAGAAGTAGCCGAAGGCAAAGAAACGCGTGAATTTGATGGTAAAATGTATGTTTTAGAACATGCTTTTAAAGCAGATTTTGCTTTTGTAAAAGCATGGAAAGGGGATGAAGCTGGAAATCTAGTTTTTAAAGGAACTGCGCGAAACTTTAATCCAAATATGTGTGGAGCAGCAAAAATTACGGTAGCTGAGGTAGAAGAGCTAGTTCCTTTAGGTACACTAGATCCTAATCAAATTCATATTCCAGGAATATTTGTAAAACGCATTTTTCAAGGAGAAACGTATGAGAAACGCATTGAGCAGAGAACTGTAAGACCAAAAGTATAATAATGATTATAAACCTGTGAGGTTTTAAAAACCTCGTAGGTTTAAACTTAGAAATAATTATGACAACAGGTTAAACAGGAAACCATAGTAAATAGTAATAGAGTTTCAATCAAAAAGATTTCCGCCTTCGCGGGAATAACAAAAAGGAAATATAGATGTTAGATAAAACAGGAATTGCAAAAAGAATTGCAAAAGAAGTACAAGATGGTTACTATGTAAACTTAGGAATTGGAATACCAACATTAGTTGCTAACTATGTACGAAATGATATAGAGGTTGAATTTCAAAGTGAAAATGGGGTTTTAGGAATGGGACCTTTTCCATTTGAAGGTGAAGAAGATGCCGATGTAATAAATGCTGGTAAACAAACTATTACCACATTGCCAGGAGCTAGTTTTTTTGATTCAGCCATGAGTTTTTCTATGATACGAGGCCAACATGTAGATTTAACCATTTTAGGCGCTATGGAAGTAGCTGAAAATGGAGATATAGCAAATTGGAAAATTCCAGGAAAGATGGTTAAAGGTATGGGAGGTGCTATGGATTTAGTAGCAAGTGCTGAAAATATAATAGTCGCTATGATGCATACCAATAAGCGTGGCGAATCTAAATTACTTAAGAATTGTTCACTTCCATTAACTGGAGTAGGGTGCGTAAAAAAAATTGTAACTAATATGGCGGTATTAGAGGTAACAACAAACGGATTTAAACTTTTAGAACGCGCTCCTGGAGTTACAGTTGAAGAAATAAAAAATGCTACAGAAGGGAATTTAATTATTGATGGAGATATTCCTGAAATGAATCTGTAAATACCATAAAGCGTAATAATAATCGACAAAATGTTAAAATTATATGCATTTCATCGATTTTATTTGTTTTTAAACTGATATATTGAAAATTTGTTTCATATTTACAGTCCCCAAATAAACCAAATTAAATAACAGATTTGCCCAAAATCTACCATAAACTTAACCTACGAATATGGAACCAAATCTACCTGAACAAACTACTTTTGAAGAAAGTAAATTCAAAGAAACTATTCAAGAGAATTTACGATTTATAAGAAGTTTAATGTATTTAACAAAAAAAGTATTCATGCTATAATCCTTTTGGAATAGCATGAATTAATTTTTTTGTATAGTCTTTTTTCGGATTGCTGTAAATAACATCGGCATCATCCAGTTCTTCTATTTTGCCTTCATTCATAACTAATAATTGATCAGACATATATTTTACCACAGCTAAGTCGTGTGATATAAATATATATGTAAAGCCAAACGTTTCTTTAAGGTTATTCAGCAAATTTAAAACTTGAGCTTGAACCGATATATCTAATGCAGAAACAGACTCATCACAAACAATTAATTTAGGTTGTAAAGCAATTGTTCTTGCAATACCAATACGTTGTCTTTGTCCACCAGAAAACTCATGTGGATAACGATTAAAATAGTCTTCAGACAGGCCTACTTTAATAAGGATATCAATAACAGCTTCTTTTCGCTCTTTATTAGAATTATAAAGATTATGAACCAGCATTGGCTCCATAATAGCTTCGCCAACTGGAATACGGGGGTTTAAAGAAGAATATGGGTCTTGAAAAATAATTTGAATATCTTTTCTAAGTTTTCTAGTTTCCGTTTTCGTTAATTTGGTAATATCAACTCCGTTATATGAAATTTTACCTGCAGTAGCTTTATCTAACTGAAGAATAGCATTTCCTAAAGTTGATTTTCCGCAGCCAGATTCACCAACCAACCCTAAAGTTTCACCTTCGAATAATTTGAAACTAACATTGTTTACAGCTTTAAAAAACTTAGGCTTTTTAAGCCAACTAGAATTTGATATATATTCTTTCTCTACATTAATAACTTCTAATAAAGGCGTACTGCTATATAATTTTTCATGCTTTAGTTTTCGGTGTGTTTCAGTAACCACTTCTTCAGAAAAGCTTTCATTTAAATAATCTTGAATAGTAGGTAAAACTTTTAGTCGTGTATCGAGAGAAGGTCTTGAATTTATTAACGCTTTGGTATAATTATGTTGCGAATTCTTAAATATATTTTCAACCAAGCCTTGTTCAACAATATTGCCTTTATACATTACTAGAACACGATTTGCTATTTCAGAAATTAACGCTAAGTCATGCGTGATAAAAATAATGCTCATCTTTGTTTGCTGTTGTAATTCTTTTAGCAAACTAATAATCTCTTTTTGCACAGTAACATCAAGTGCCGTGGTAGGCTCGTCTGCAATTAAAATATCTGGCTTGCAAGCTATAGCCATAGCAATCATTACACGTTGCTTTTGTCCACCAGAGATTTCATGTGGGTAAGCACTATATACGCGAGATGGATTTGGAAGTTTAACTTGTTCGAATAACGAAATAACTTCACTTTTTGCTTCCGATTTTGACAAATCTGTATGCTGAGCTAAAATTTCTAAAACCTGCTTACCACAAGACATTGAAGGATTTAAAGAACTCATAGGTTCTTGAAAAATCATGGCGATTTTGTTCCCTCTAATATTTTGAAATGTTTTATTTGAAACAGTGGTTAAATCTTTGTCATTATATAAAATGCTCCCTGAATTAATTTCAGAAATTTTCTTTGGTAATAAACCTAAAATTGCCAAAGATGATACCGATTTACCAGAGCCCGATTCACCAACAATACCTAAAATCTCATTTTTATTTAAGGCATAAGAAATGTTATGAATTACTTCAGTATTACCAAAGGAGATGGATAAGTTTTCAATACTTAAAATTGGGCTTTCTGTCATTTAGATGTGGATTATTTCATCTTCGTTTAAAATAGCGTCACCACGTAAACGCAAAAATATTTGAGCAACTGCAATGGTGTCTTTTTCACAGTAAATAATAATACGATCTATATTTTTTTCTTCATAATAAACCTTGCAAACCTCACTACCGTCTATGTCGTCTTTTGGAGAGGGAATGCCCAAAACATTGGTAAGCAATTTAAGTGAAGTGTATGTTTTATAATCTCCAAATTTCCAGAGATCTAAAGTGTCTAGATGAGGTACTTCCCATGGTTTTTTTCCGAAGAGATTTAATTTATATGGTAATTCAATACCATTTATTATCATCCGTCTAGCAATATAGGGAAAGTCAAATTCCTTACCATTATGCGCACAAAGCAAATGTTTTGTTTGACTAAAATGTGAAATTAAAAGGTTTTTAAAATCCTTTAAAATTGTAACCTCATTACCATAAAAAGAAGTTACTCTAAATTTTCTAACATCACCTTGAATGTTAAAATAGCCTACTGAAATACAAACTATTTTTCCAAATTCTGCCCAAATACCTGCTCGATCGTAAAATTCTTCAGCAGTATAATCTTCCTTTCTTTGGTATTGCGATTTGGCTTCCCAAAGGGCTTGTTTAGTTTCATCTAAATCAGAGAAATATTGGACTTCTGGGACGGTTTCAATATCCAAAAATAAAATGTTTTCAAGATTGAGTTTACTAATCATTATCACTTTTATTTATAATTTCAATGGCTTTTTCTAAAACTTCATCTCTGCCTTCTTTTATGCCTTTTATGGTCGGTAGAACTTCAATGTCAGGAACAATACCCACGCGTTGGGTTTCTGTTCCATCTGGATAATATACGCCAATTCCTGAAATCATGGTCATTAATCCACCGGGAAGGTAAAATTTTGAGGTATTACCATCAGCACCTGCTGTTGTACTTCCGATAATAGTCACATTATCACCTGCTCTAAATGCCATGGCTGTATATTCGCCTTGACTTTGAGTTATTTCGTTTACTAAAACTACAACTTTTCCTCTATAAACTTCACTTTTAGGATGGATAGATTTAGTTTTTTTAAAATTAAATTCTCCAGGATAGTTTATGTTTCCATGAGTGAATTTGACAAAAGGTGATTCTTTAGAAGTGAAAAATGAACCTAAATTAAAGGGCATAAATGCAGATGGATAATTACGAATATCAACTACAATACCTTTAGTGTCATTAAGTTTTTCTTTTATTCTTTTAACATCAGTTTCTTTAATGTTTTTAAGCGTTATGTATCCAATATTATTATCAAATTTTTTGAAACTAGGTTTGTTTTTTTCAATTTTGTACCATCTGTAAAAGCCTTTAATATCTTTTTGATAATATAAATTTAATGTTTTGTCAAAAGTTTTTCCATCCCTGTAAACAGTAAGATCTATTGTATTATCATTAGAACGTAATATATCAAAACTTATATCTCGTAAACGTGTTGGTTGATTGGATGCTGGATAAAAGTTATACATCATTTTTACTAAACTATTAACAGACTTCCCATTGATATGGGTAATAATATCTCCTAATTCTAATCCTGTTGCTTTTCTTTGATCGGGATTAAAAAAATCATTAATAACTAAATTATTATCAATAAAAGTCAAATTAAAAGGCGGGAAATTCCAACCTCTTTGTTTTTGCATTTTGTTATTAGTTCCTCCCCAAAGATTAGCATGTGTGTCTTTAACATCTCCGATTATTTGAATTACTGCTAATTCATATTCCAATTCATCTTTTGCTTTAATTAACTTTGGAATATATTCTGCTAAACATGTATTCCAATCCTTATCTGTTAAATGTTTATAGGGGAAGAAATAATTGATAATATTCCAGTATCTGTATAAAGATAATAATCTAAAACCGTCGTCTGGATATGTCATATTAGAGTAGGCATTTTCATTTTTGAACTCTGGGTGTCCAAGAGTTGTTTTTTTAATATAATAATGATTCCCTTGGTGTCTATTTTTTTGAATATATAGTAATTTATCTCTTAGAGCAGTAGATGTTTTGAATGATTTTATCTAATCTAAATCAGGTTTTAAAATAGCATCTTTGTTTACATTTTTACATTTTTTACAAGGTTTTACTTCTCCTAAATTATCTATCCATGAGATTAGCACGTTATCACGTTCAATATCATTTTTTATATCTTGATATTTTGGTAGAATCTTAAATAGTTCATAATCCCAATTATAATTTCCTTTTCCAATTTCTGGATGATAGTATTTTAAAAACCCCCAAACTCTTCCTAATAAGTCTAAATTTAGAATCTGTGTTTTACCAATATTTTGAATTTCAATATTAGAATCTTTATCAAATGAAGTATTTTTTTGAGCATAAGATTGAAGCAATAGTAAAAAGAAGCTTAATGCTATAAAAGATTTTCTCATAATGATAGATTGATGCTATTTCAATCAAAAAAAGAATAAAATATTTTCTTACAATATAATTATTTGTTAAATAACAAAATATTAGTATTTTGAATTCAACATGTTATAGGTCTCTTCAATATATGTTACAAGATCAGTTGTGTTAGTTCCAACACCGTTATAGGCATCAGGGGATTTATGATGCCCTAACCTTACTATAATTAAATTGTCGTTTGGTTGAACCATTACATATTGTCCAAGAAGCCCATGCATCATAAAAAAATCTTTGCCTCCTATTTTGTGAAGCCACCATCCGTAGCCATATTGCGGGCTTTCTTTAAAACGTGGTTTTATAGATTTTTCCACAAAAACAGAATCTAAAAGTTGTTTGCCATTCCATTTGCCATGGTCTTTATATAATTTGCCAAATCGCGCAAAGTCTTTTGCATTACTAGAAATGCAACAATAAGATTTTGCTAATTTATTTTCTTTATCATCTAACTGCCACAAAGCATCATGAGTAGCTCCCATTGGTTGCCAAAAACTTTTTGATAAGTAGTCTGATAGTGTTTCGCCTGTGGCTTTTTCAATAACCATACCTAGTAATTGCATATCACCACTTGAGTATTTAAATTCTACACCAGATTTGTTAGTTATTTTTTGAGATAATATAGTTTTAGCAATATTATTACCATAATTAAGCCTTGCAGTTATTCCAAATGGATTCTTATAATGTTCTGTCCAATCCATTCCTGAGGCCATAGATGCTAAGTCTCCTACAGTTGTATTTACTTCATTATATTCTGGGTAAAAATCGCTAATAGGTTGGTCTAAATTTTTTATGTAGCCATCCATAATGGCTTTACCGAGTAGAGACGTAGTAATGCTTTTTGCCATAGAAAATGAATTGGTTTTGGAGTTTTCATTAACACCATCATAATAATTCTCAAACCAAACACTATCATTTTTTATTATTACAAAAGCAACGGTTCCCCAATCTTTATTTGCCTTGGTAAGTTTATCAGTTTCAATAACTGTATTGTAATTTTTGTGGTTTGGCCAGGGTGAAGAACTTGCTCCTTTTTTAATAGTATCGTTTACAAAATAAGGATAATCATCAATAAAGGCTGTTGTATGTCCTGTAAAGTAAACAACGCGTAAACCTTTTATAAGATAATTGTAATCAAAAATATATAGTAAAATAACAATGGTACAGATACTAATAATAAACCATTTAATTATTTTTTTTAAAAATTTCATATTAAATATTTAGTAGTAGTTAAATATAGCAATAAATGAAGAAGCGAAGTAATGATTGAAATTAAAAAAGAGATTGCTGCTTATAAGGACTTTCATGTTCTAGAAGCCATTGTTTTCTGTGTAAACCGCCTGCGTATCCTGTAAGCGAACCATCACTTCCTATAACACGATGACAAGGCACTATAATCCAAATAGGGTTTTTACCATTAGCATTCGCTACTGCTCGAATGGCTTTTACATCTCCAATTTGTTTTGATAACTCTAGGTAAGATGTTGTTTTTCCGTATGGGATTTGCTCAAGATAACTCCAAACTTTCTTTTGAAAATCGGTGCCTTGTGGATTTAATTTTAAGTTGAATTGTTTACGAGTCCCTTCAAAATATTCACTGAGTTGAATCACACAATCTTCTAATTCAACAGGAATAATATCGGTTATTTTTTCCTTAGAGTTTAGCACAGTAACTGATGAAATACCATCTACATCACCAATAATTTTGGTAAAGCCTAACGGCGAATGGATAATACATTCCTCCATTATTCCGAAGGTTTATCTTCTTCAATAATACCCAGTTTTTTTGCACGAGCTTCCCAACTTTTTCTGGCTAAATGTTGCAGATTCGAAACGTTATCGCTTTCATCCATAATTTCTAGACCAAGAAGTGTTTCAATAACATCTTCCATAGTTACTAAACCACTAACAGAACCATACTCGTCAACTACTAAAGCCATATGGTTTCTAGTTTCAACTAATTTTTCAAAAAGTGTAGGGATAGGGAGATTTCTATCAACAACAATAATGTCTCGCTTAATTTCTGATAATTTTTTTGTGTTATTATCAAGAGCCATTTGCTTATAAATCTCATCTTTTAAAACGAGTCCTGTAATATTATCTGAATCGTTTGCATAAACGGGAATTCTCGAAAATCTAAGGTTCAAATTTTGTTTAAAAAAGTCTTCAACTGTGGTTTTTTCATTTTCAGTTTTCATGACTGTTCTAGGCGTCATTACATCTTTTGCAAAAACTTCTTTAAACGTAAGAAGGTTTTTAATAATCTTACTTTCGTTTTCTTGAAATACACCTTCTTCATGAGCCATATCTGCCATAACATGAAAATCTTCTCTACTTAAAACACTACCATGATGTCCTTTCCCACCAATGAGTTTGGTAGTGAGCTGTAATAGCCACAAAATACCTGTCCATTTTAATGGAAAAATTAAAATTTTTAAGGCTTTCGTGGTGAAATTTGCAAGCCCTTTCCAATAGGTAGCTCCTATGGTTTTTGGAATAATTTCTGAAGCGACTAATATAAGAAGCGTCATAATTGATGATACCACACCAACCATTAATTCTTCGGTAAACTCAACGCCTAAAATAGATGTAGTTTGCGAACCGTATAATTCTACATATGCTACTTTTGCCTGTACACCCACTAAAATCGCACCAACAGTATGGGCTATTGTATTAAGGGTTAGTATGGCTATTAAAGGTCTGTCAACATCTTTTTTTAACGCTTCTAAATCTTCAGCATACGCTTTGTTTTCTTTCTTTTTAACGTTTATAAAAGTGGGTGTAACACTTAAAAGAACAGCTTCTAAAATGGAACACAAAAATGAAAAAAATATTGAAATAATACCGTAGAAAAGGAGTAAAGCCATTAGTAGTTTTTAATTTGGACTAATTTACGAAATCAATTTAACAACATCCTTAGCAAAGTAAGATGCTATAATATCGGCACCTGCGCGCTTAAAAGCTGTTGTAGTTTCCATCATTATTTGGTCGTGATTTAACCAGCCTTTTTCGGCAGCTGCTTTAATCATGGCGTATTCACCAGACACTTGATATACAGCCACAGGGACATCGACTTCGTTTTTAATTTCTCTAAGAATATCGAGATATGAAATGCCTGGTTTTACCATAACGATATCGGCGCCTTCATCAATATCCATTTCGGTTTCACGAATAGCCTCAAAACGGTTGCCATAATCCATTTGGTATGTTTTTTTGTCTTTTGGTATGTCTTGTATGTCCACAGGAGCAGAATCTAAAGCATCTCGAAAAGGGCCATAAAATGCTGAGGCATATTTTGCGGAATAACTCATAATACCTGTATTGATAAACCCTTCATCTTCTAAAGCTTCACGAATGGTTAAAATGCGTCCGTCCATCATATCGCTAGGTGCGACAAAATCTGCACCAGCTTCGGCATGAGATATACTCATTTCTGCTAAAACTTCGGCTGTTTCATCGTTTATTATTTGTCCGTTTTCAATAATACCATCGTGTCCGTATGCCGAATAGGGGTCTAATGCCACATCGGTCATCACTAACATATCTGGACATGCATTTTTAACGGTTTTAATAGCGCGTTGCATGAGCCCATTTGGATTTAAGGCTTCAGTACCCTTATTGTCTTTTAGATTATCTGGTACTTTTACAAAAAGTAATACTGATTTTAAATCTAGTTTCCAAAGTTCCTTAACCTCGTTTTCTAGTAAATCTAAACTGTAACGAAAATAGTTTGGCATCGATGGAATTTCATCTTTTATGCCTTTACCTTCTACTACAAAAAGTGGTACTAAAAAGTCGTTTGGTGTGATTATGGTTTCGCGAACTAGGGAGCGAATGGCTTCGTTGGTTCTTAATCTTCGGTTTCTTCTTAATGGGAACATAGCTTTATGTTATTCAGACCTGTCAGGTTTTTAAAACCTGACAGGTCTTGGTTATTTTAAACCCAATCCACAGGGTTTTTCAATATGTTTATTAATTTTTCTTCATCACTTCTAGCTTCTGGATGATGGTCGTACACCCATTGCACATGCGGCGGTAAACTCATTAAAATACTTTCTATACGTCCGTTGGTTTTTAGTCCGAAAAGCGTGCCTTTATCATGTACTAAATTGAATTCTACATAGCGTCCTCTTCGAATTTCTTGCCAGTTTCTTTGTTCTTTAGTGAATGGTAAATCCTTTCGTTTTTCAACTATGGGTACATAGGCGTCAAGAAAACTATCTCCAACTTCGGTTACAAAGTTATACCAATTTTCCATAGTCATGGTTTCTGATGCCTTACAATAATCGAAGAATAAACCACCTATACCTCTGCCTTCGTTTCTATGTGTGTTATAAAAGTATTCATCACAACGTTTTTTATAGGTTGGATAGAATTCTGAGTTGTGTTTATCACAAGCTGTTTTACAGGTTTGATGGAAATGTTTTGCATCGTCTTCAAACAGGTAATAAGGTGTTAAATCTTGTCCGCCACCAAACCAACTATCAATTATTTCTCCTGCTTTGTCATACATTTCAAAATAACGCCAATTAGCATGAACGGTTGGCGCCATCGGGTTTTTAGGATGTAAAACTAAACTTAATCCGCAGGCAAAAAAATCAACATCACCTACTTTAAAATATGCCTGCATCGATTTTGGCAATTTGCCATGAACGCCAGAAATATTGACGCCTCCTTTTTCAAAAACATTGCCGTTTTTAATCACTCGGGTGCGTCCGCCACCACCTTCTGGTCGTTTCCAAATATCTTCTTGAAATTTCGCTTTTCCATCAATGGCTTCCAGTTTTGAGGTAATGCGGTCTTGAAGGTTTTGTATGTATTGGTAGAATTTGTCTTTGATGGTTTTTTGCTTTTCTTGGTTTGTAAGACCTGTCAGGTTTTCAAAACCTGACAGGTCTGATTTATGCGCATATTTAAAATTATTGATGTCTTCAAACAAATTTAAAATATAATTTTTTTCAACTGAAAGATACTTTTTCCCTTCAACCAAATAGGAATGATAAGATGAAAACTTATAATCTTCAAAATCACCAACAATATTGTGGTTTTCAGGATTTTTATGGATATAAAGAATTAAGTTTTTTAAATAAGCTTCATCAGTAATTTTTATTCTTTTATATGGTCTTTCAAAAAGCGTTCCCGTTCTATTTTGTTGCTTATTATACGCTTTAGCGTAAGCATTAAAAAGGTTTGAAAATGATTGGGTTGCTTCTGTATCTTCCGAAATGATTTTAACAACTAAATGAAAGTGATTATTCATCAAACAATACGCAATAATATCAACTTTATTCTTTAAATGTTTTTCAACCAAATTCAAGAAATAGAACATATTATCGTCGTTCTGAAAAATAATATCGCTATTAATTCCTCGATTAAAAATATGATAATAATGGTCTTTTTCTATTTTTTCCATTTAAGTTATTTTTTTAGATTTTTTCAAAGACCTGTCAGGTTTTAAAAACCTAACAGGTCTTGTTGCCTCATCATTAAATTTTATTCAATCTCTTTATACAATTCATATAATTCCATGTTTAGTGGTGCTTCTCCTGGAGGTGTAAACTCATTTTTAAGTGTTTTTATCCAAGTGAAATTATTCTTTTCGGCTACTTTTAAACTTCCTAGATTACTTTTATGAACGATAATTTGCAAAGTTTCTAAACCTAATGTTTCAAAAGCATAATCTGATAGATGTTTTATAGCATCTGTTGCTAATCCTTTGCCTTCCACATTATAATCTATAGCATAGGCGAATTCCCCTTGTTTTTTAATCCAATTAATTTCTTTGATATACACCAAACCAACTAATTTACGGGATTCGTTTTCTCTTAAGGTGAATAAAAACTCCTCTTTAGCTTCAAATTGTTTAACCTTTTTTGATACAAAATGATTTGATAAATCTGGTGTTAAATTTTGCTCTAATGTTTTTGGGAAATAACGTTTTAATCGGTCTTCATTAGCGACTGCAAAGTTACAGATATTCCATCCGTCTTTTGGTTGAATAGGTGTTATATGATATGAACCAAAATTAAGCTGCATTAATAGGGTTGTTTTTAAGTTGAAGCGCTTTTACTGTTCTTGTTGAAGCTGCTGTAACCGATAACGGAAGCACTAAAATTACACCAATTACAGGGATTAATAAAAACAGAATAAATACAATACCGTTACCAATGGCTAATCCACGATGTTTACGAACAAATTGTAGGCTTTCTTTGTATTGATAATGACGCTCTAAGGTGTAATCCATATTACCAAAACCTGCATAATAGGCTTGTACCATAAAGAGTAGTATGGTTGAAAATATATTGACTACGGGAATAAATTTTAAAAGTAGAATGGGAATAGTAAGCAGCAATTCCATGATTAAATTTCTACCATTAATTCTTATACCACGAACGAGTTGTTGCATAAAGGTGGTGTCTCTATGCGAATGTGGCGGATTTCCTGTAAAATGGGCTTCTATTTTTTCTGAAACGGGGCTCATAAAAGGTGCAGAAAGTGCCATTATGATGTGTTTGAAAAGGATGAGTCCGATGATTATAACAATAAGGCCTCCAATGAAGTTGCTTATGGATGAAAAGGTGTCTTTGCCCCAATCCCAAATCCATATTTTTGAAATAAAGCCACCTATATTATCTGATAACCCGTAGGCTGAACCAAAAACGACAATGGCTGTTATGAGGCTTATTAGCATTGGAATAGCAAAATACTTCCAGAGTTTTAATTTTGAAATTAAACTGAAAGTACCGAAGTATGCTTTAATTCCTGAAATGATGTTTTTAATCATGACGCTAGTTTTGCGTTAGGGATTGAGGCATTTGTTGAAGCTCTTTTTGTGTTGTTGCACCTATGCAACACAAAAAAGCGACTGCCGAAAGCCCGACCTACTTTTTTATAACGATAAGTAGTTTTTTAAAACCTAATGTTACATAAAAAAGTGGGTAACGCCCATATATTTTAATTTCCGTATTCTTTAACGGCATCGATAAACGCCTTGGCATTATCCAAACCAATGTTTGGTAAAATACCGTGGCCGAGGTTTACGATGTATTTGTCTTTACCAAATTCGTTAATCATTTGGTGTACCATTTTCTTGATTTCGGCAGGTGGAGAAAATAAGCGTGTGGGATCGAAATTTCCTTGTAACGTGATGTTGCCGCCTGTTAAATAACGGGCATTTCTAGCAGAACAGGTCCAATCTACACCTAAAGCTGAAGCTCCAGATTTTGCCATCTCGCCAAGTGCAAACCAGCAGCCTTTTCCGAAAGCGATAACGGGCGCATCGTCCTTTAAAGCATCAATAATTTGTTGGATATATTGCCATGAGAATTCTTGATAATCTACAGGCGAAAGCATGCCTCCCCAAGAATCGAAAACCTGAACTGCGTTACAACCTGCTTTTACTTTTTCTTTTAAATAAGCAATAGTGGTGTCTGTAATTTTTTGTAATAATTGGTGTGCCGCAACGGGATTTGTAAAGCAAAACTCTTTGGCTTTATCGAAGTTTTTACTGCCTTGTCCTTGTACACAATAGCATAAAATAGTCCATGGTGACCCTGCGAATCCTATTAGCGGAATTTCGTCGTTTAGCTTTTCTTTGGTTGCTTTTATGGCTTGATAAACGTAGTCTAATGCTTGAGTAACATCAGGAACAATAACATTATCAACATCTTTTTGAGCGCGCACAGGGTTTGGTAAATAGGGTCCAAAATTAGGTTTCATTTGTACCTCAATATTCATGGCCTGTGGAATAACCAAAATATCACTAAATAAAATAGCGGCATCCATACCATATCTTCGGATAGGTTGCACTGTAATTTCACTTGCTAATTCTGGCGTTTGGCAACGTGTAAAGAAATCATACTTTGCCTTAATTTCCATGAATTCTGGCAAGTAACGTCCTGCTTGACGCATCATCCATACTGGTGGACGATTAACGGTTTCTCCTTTTAATGCTCTTAAAAATAAATCGTTTTTAATGCTCATATCTTTGTTTTGACCTGCGAGGTTTTTAAAACCTTGTAGGTCTTTTTTTATTTAATATTTAATACCTACAAGGTTTTAAAAACCTCGCAGGAAGTACAAATTGAAAGTTCATAGTTAAGTATTACACATAATGCTCATTCACCAACTCAATCACACTTTCTACAGTTGGTACTTTCGCAACTCGAACATCCTTAAAATGCTTTTTGGCTTCTTTTGCAGTGGTTTCTCCAATACAAAAAGCAATCACTTCGTTTTTGTTGCTACGTACAAAACTTTCAACTGTTGATGGACTGTAAAACATGACGCTTTCAACAGAATTATCAACTTTATAGCCATCATATTTAGTTTGGTAAGCTTCAACTTCGTTAACTTTTATATTGTTTTCGGTTAAAATAGTTGGTAATGCATCTAATCTAATATCGCTACAAAAATATGTAACTTCCGTCCCTTCAATATATTCTACCAAATACTCTGCTAGTTTTTTAGCATTCTTTTCGGTGTGTTTTACTTTGCCTATTTTATTTTCTACTAAACGTTTAGTTCTTCTACCTACGCAGTAAATGTTTTTAAACTGTAATTCTATTGCTGAATAGTTTGTAGTTAATGATTCTACAGCATTTTTACTGGTAATCACTACATTTTGAATTTCATTTTTTAAGAATCGTGGATGTATTCTATTCAAACTTATTTTGATAAAATCTGAACTTTCTGCAACTACCTTTTCATGAAATAATAAACGTTGGTCTTCCGTAAAACTTTTTGTAGAAAATACATTCCTTTTTTTGCTGGAATTTTTAATCTTATCCATTAAACGTTTCCCGCCGCGTTCAATAATAAAATCGGCACAGAATTGTGCCATATCATGATGTTCGCCTAGTTTTTTAACTCGAGTAACATCAATTCTTTTGGTTCCATCGGGACTTAATAAAACACCTTTAAAGTTGATCTCTTCATCTTTAATGTATGCTAAAGCACCAATAGGAGCAGTGCAACCACCTTCTAGTTTATTTAAAAATTCACGCTCAATAGTGGTGCAAATTTCAGTTTCTTCGTGGTTTAGTGCTGCGCAGGCTTCTTTTACAAAATCGTCTTCCTCAAGAGCAGTAATCATAATAGCACCTTGAGCAGGTGCAGGAATCATCCAATCTAGATTAATAGCTTCTTCTGGCCTAATGCCTATTCTACCAATACCTGCAGCGGCGAAAATAGCACCGTTCCAATCATTATCTTGTAGCTTTTGTAAACGCGAATTTACATTACCGCGCAAATCAGTAATGGTATGTGTTGGAAAACGGTTTAACCATTGTGCTCTTCGGCGTAAACTACCTGTGGCAATTACAGCATCTTTAGCGCCTAAAAACTCTTCATTGTCTTTAAAAACAAGGGTGTCATTTACGTTACCACGTTTTAAAACAGCCGCTTGCACTATGCCTTTTGGTAAAACTGTTGGCACATCTTTAAGCGAATGTACTGCAATATCGATATCATGATTTAACATGGCAATATCTAAAGTTCGGGTAAAAATACCAGTAATACCAAGTTCGTAAAGTGGTTTGTCTAACACTAAATCGCCCGTAGATTTAACGGGAACGAGTTCTGTTTTATGACCAGCATTTTCGAGTAAACTTTGTACTATTTTGGCTTGCCATAGTGCTAATTCACTATCGCGCGTACCAATTCTTATGGTTTTAGACATTTGTTTTTTGTGGTTCTTCTAACTGAAATACTTTTTTAATAAGTTCCAGACTATCATCCGTAGATACATCATCATCTTTTAAATGATGCGCAAAATGATTTGTAATTTTTTGAATGATTTTATTACTAATTAATTCTGCTTGTTCTTCGTTAAAATCAGATAGTTTTTTACGTTGTGTATCTAATTCTGCAGTAGCAAAATCGGTCAATTTATGTTTTAGCGCTTTAATAGTGGGCGCAAACTTTCTGGTTTCTAACCAACTGTTAAAATCCCCTTTTATTTCTTCTATAATCGCTTCTGCGGAAGGGATATGCGCTTTACGAGCTTCTAAAGTTTCATCAGTAATTTGAGACAGATGATCTAGATGTACCAAAGTGACATTATCCAATTCTTGAACGTTTTCATTCACATTTTTAGGAATAGATAAATCTAAAATTAAAAGTGGCTTTTTGGTTTGAATGATGTGTTTGTCAATAGTTGGACGTTGCGCGCCTGTAGCTACAATTAAAATATCAGATGTGCTTACTTCTTCTTGTAAATTAGCATAATCTTTAACTACTAGATTGAATTTTCCAGCAACTTGTTCAGCTTTATCTTTGGTTCTGTTTATTAAAGTAATGTGCTCGTTTTTAGTATGCTTTACTAGATTTTCGCAAGTGTTTCTTCCTATTTTCCCTGTTCCAAAGAGCAAAATATTTTTATTGGTAACATCTTCAATATTTTTAAAGATATATTGAACAGAAGCAAAAGAAACAGACGTTGCACCCGAAGAAATATCGGTTTCGGTTTTAATACGCTTGCTTGCTTGTATAACGGCATTTACTAAACGCTCCGTAAAATGGTTTAATAAACCGTACTTTCTAGAAAGTTTTGTGCTTGTTTTTAACTGACTTATTATCTCGAAATCTCCAAGAATCTGGCTGTCTAAACCAGAGCCTACACGAAACATGTGCGCAATAGCATCTTTGTTTTTGTAGATATAAGCAACATCTTGAAATTCTTCAACTGTACCCCTTGTATTATCACAAAGCAGTTGAATAAGTTGAAAAGGGTGTTGTGCAAAACCGTAAATTTCAGTTCGGTTACAGGTAGAAGTTACTACTAAACTTTCTATACCATTTTCTTTGGCTTGGATTAACAAGGCATGCTTAGAGTCGTCATCTAAACTAAAATGACCTCTAATTTCTGCATCGGCTTTTTTATAACTTAAACCAATAGCATAAAAATAATGACTACGTGAAATGTTGTACTTCTGCATTGCTATACCTGAAATTGCGAAACAAAAGTATAAGGATAGTCCAATAAAAAACAACGCTAAAAGAACTTTTAATATCGTTTGTGGTTTTTTAACGATGTTTTTTCTTAAAACATGATAAATGTCATATTTTTGTAGTGTGATTGGCAGTTTTTGCTTATTTAATTTAGAATAAATCTAAATAATATCTAAAATTGGATATGGAAGACAATATAAAAAGTGTCGCTATAAGTTCTTTTGAAGAAACAAAAATAGATGATGGTTTTTTCATTTTAACTTATAAGAACGACAAAAATGTCGCTCAAAGTGTTGCTAAAGAAATAGATAGCAAATTTATTCAATTTCATTTTTGTGTTAAGGGGGCAACCAAGTTTGTTTTTAATCAAGGGCGCTATACTATTGAGATTCAAGAAGAGAATTCGTTGCTTTTATATAATCCTCAGAGAGAATTACCTATTAACCTTCAAGTTGAGCCAAATTCATGGATTGTTTCTGTTTTAATTTCGATAAAACAATTTCATGGCTTATTTTCTCAAGAGGCAGATTATATTTCATTTTTGAATGAAGATAATAAAGATAAAAAGTATTACAAGGATGGTGTTATTTCTCCATCAATGGCAATTGTTTTGAATCAATTAATTAGTTATAGTTTGAATTTATCTATAAAGCAATTATACTTTAAAGGGAAAGGGTATGAGTTATTAAGCTTGTATTTTAATAGAAGTGAAGATGCTAATATAGAACAATGCCCTTTTTTAGTTGATGAAGCGAACGTGATAAAAATTAGAAAAGCTAAAGATATTGTGGTTGCGCGTATGGCAGAACCACCCAGTTTGCAAGAATTAGCAGACGAAATAGGGCTTAATATTAAAAAGCTTAAAGAAGGTTTTAAACAGATTTATGGCGACTCTGTGTTTAGCTTTTTATTTGATTATAAAATGGAAGTTGCGAGAAAACTTCTTGAAGCAGGAGATGATAACGTGAATGAAGTAGGGCATAAAGTAGGCTATAGCACTTCTAGTCATTTTATTGCAGCGTTTAAAAAGAAGTATGGAACAACACCTAAGAAGTATGTGATGTCTTTAAATTAGATTAGAGCTATCAGGTTTTTAAAACTTGATAGTTCTGCGGAATATAAATTTAATAACATGAAGTATTTAACCCCAGAAATAGAAGCATTATCCAAAAATATTCAAGGTAAATCATTAGCACGCACTAATGTGTCTTGTGGTATTTTTCAAGATTGTAATCCTTCAGAAGAGAGACCTAGTTTATTTCATCAAGAGAAAATAGTATTAAATAGTTTGGAGTTAGGTAAGCTAAAATTATTTAATTGCTTATTGTGTCGTATTTTTGGAAAATAATAAAGCTATATGAAAAAAGGAGTTTTACTAGTTAATCTTGGTTCACCTGATAGTCCAGAACCAAAAGATGTAAAAAAGTATTTAGGTGAGTTCTTAATGGATGAGCGTGTTATTGATATTCCTTTGGTGGCAAGAACAGCCTTAGTTAAAGGAATTATTTTGAATACGCGCCCAAAGCAATCGGCTGCTGCCTATAAAAAAATATGGTGGAAAGAAGGATCTCCACTAATTGTTTTATCTAAAAGACTTCAAAATAAAGTACAAAAACAAGTTGAAATACCTGTAGCCTTAGCAATGCGTTACGGCAGCATGACTATAAAAAAAGGACTTCAAGAATTGGTTAATAAAGGCGTACAAGAAGTATTACTTTTCCCATTATACCCACAATTCGCGATGGCAACTACCGAAACTATTACGGTATTGGCCGAAGAATTACGTCAACAACATTTCCCAAATTTAAAAATAGAATCGATTCCAGCGTTTTATAATAAACCAGATTATATTGAGGTGCTTTCAAATTCTATAAAAAAGCATTTAAAAGATAAAAAATACGAACACCTGTTGTTTTCATATCACGGTGTTCCAGAAAGGCATATTAGAAAAAGCGATGTAACAAAATCGCATTGTAAAATTGATGGGAGTTGCTGTGTCACACCTTCAAAAGCGCATGAGTTTTGTTATAAACATCAATGTTTAGAAGTTACTAGATTGGTTGCCGAAAAGCTTCAATTAGATGCAAGAACTTATTCCACCTCATTCCAGTCTCGATTAGGTTTTGACCCTTGGTTGCTGCCATACACAGATAGAACGATAGAGCGATTAGGAAAACAAGGTATTAAAAACATGGCAATTGTAACACCAGCTTTTGTTAGTGATTGTTTAGAAACACTTGAAGAAATTGCTATGGAAGGACAAGAGATATTCCATGAAATGGGAGGAAAAGATTTTACAACCGTACCATGTTTAAACGACGATGATGAATTTGTTGGGTTACTTTCTAATTGGATTAACGATTGGACAAAATCTCCAGTAGAAATAAATTGATATGGAATACTACCTTTACATAAAATCATTCCATCTCATTTTTGTAATAACTTGGTTTGCGGGGTTGTTTTATATTCCTAGGCTTTTTGTATACCAAATCGAAGCATTTTATAAACCATCGCCAGATAAAGAAATCCTGGGAAAACAACTTAAGCTTATGACCAAACGATTGTGGTATATAATTACATGGCCATCGGCTATCTTAGCAACATTATTCGCCATTTGGTTGCTTGTTTTACAACCGTATTGGTTGGAACAATCATGGATGCAGGTAAAATTAGGTTTTGTTGTTTTGCTTATAATCTATCACTTAAAAACACATCAATACTTTAGGCAACTTCAGCAAGATGAGGTTAAAAAAACCTCTAGCTTTATGCGTATTTGGAATGAAGGAGCGACATTCATTTTGTTCGCAGTTATATTTTTAGTGGTTTTAAAAAGTGCAATTAATTGGGTTTGGGGTGTTATTGGTATTATAGTATTAGGTGTTCTCATCATGCTAGGTTTTAAACTTTATAAGAACATTAGAGATAAAAATCCTGAAGCTTAAAAATTAAAAAACCAATATTTAAATCCTAAATTCCAAAGCGAACTCTGTTAGAATTTGGGGTTTTGTTTTTTCGAATTTTATCCGAAGGGTTTTTGGTTTGATTATTGCTATATTTAATGCATCAATATTTAGGATGAAATTAAAAAAACTTTCCCTACGAACACGTATATTCATAGCTATGATACTTTTAGTATTATTAGCTTCTATACTTATTGCTGCGGTAGCTATTTATCAATATAACGAAGAAACTAAAGATTACCATGTACAACGACTTGAACGCAAGGAAAAAGCAATAAAAAGAAATATAGATTTTGTTATTCGTGAAACATCTTTCGAAGTTATTCCACAAAAGATTCCGTTTATTTTTAAAAGTGAAATCCATAAAATTGCAGATATACATAATCAACAAATAAATCTTTACGATTTAGAAGGAGGTATTCTAAAAACCTCAAGGGCATCATTTGTTGCAGACTCTATTCAAGATTGTTTAAGCGCCAATATTTTAAATGAATTAGCAAATACTGCCGATCATAGATATATAGAAAAGATTGATAAAGATGGAAAAACATATCAATCGTCCTACACCTATTTCATGGATCATAAATCGAATGCACTTGGCATTTTAAATTTACCGTATTTAGAGAACGACGATTTCTTAGCAAAAGAACTCAATGAATTTTTAGAACGCTTAGGTTATGCGTATCTTTTGGTATTATTTACGGCCATCTTTATTGCTTTTTTGTTATCGAAATATATCACAAGATCATTAAAAACTATAAGCGACAAGATAAATGCGACGCGATTAGAAAGACGCAACGAAAAAATTGAAATAGATGATACTAGCGAAGAAATTTCTACACTTGTAAATTCTTATAATAGTATGATTGATGAGCTGGAAGATAGCGCCGTTCAGTTAGCAAAAAGCGAACGAGAACAAGCATGGAGAGAAATGGCTAAGCAAGTGGCACATGAGATAAAAAACCCACTCACGCCAATGCGGCTTACAGTTCAAAATTTTCAAAGGAAATTTAATCCTGAAGACCCAAAAATTAACTTAAAAGTAGATGAATATAGTAAAACACTTATACAGCAAATAGATACTATGAGCTCTATAGCATCTGCATTTTCTAATTTTGCAAAAATGCCTGCGCAGCAAAATGAAACCCTTAATGTTGTAAAAATCGTAAAATTAGCTTTAGATATTTTTAATGAAAATTATATCGTATTTAATGCAGAGGCTGAAGAAATAATTGCCAAATTTGATAGAACACAACTTATACGTGTGGTTACTAATCTAGTTAAAAATGGTATTCAGGCAATTCCAGAAGATACAACACCAAAAATTGTTGTAACCGTTAGCGAGAAAAAAGCCAAGGTAGTTATAACCGTTAGCGATAATGGTTCTGGTGTATCCGAAGAAAACAAAAGTAAAGTCTTTGAACCAAAGTTTACTACCAAAACAAGTGGAATGGGTCTTGGTTTAGCCATGGTAAAAAACATAGTTGAAACATATAAAGGAAGCATCACTTTTAAATCTGAAAAAGATAGGGGCACGGTATTTAAAGTGTCTTTTCCTAAAGATTAATTGGCAGTAAGGAGCATACGTTATGTATTGAACGCGTCGAAATATTTCAACTTACCAAAAGACAAGCTCGGTTTCAACAAGCTCAACTTGACAATAGAATTGTTAATTAACCTTAAAGACTAAAAAAAAGCATAATATCACACTAAGATTGAAGATTATGAATTACAAAAACCTTCTCATCGCAGTTAAAAATGGTGTTTGCATCATTACTATAAATCGTCCGAAGAAATTGAACGCATTAAACAAAGAAACTATTGAAGAGTTACACAAAGCTTTTGATGGGGCTAATAACGATGAAGACACTAAAGTTATCATTCTTACAGGAAGTGGCGAAAAAGCGTTTGTAGCTGGAGCAGATATTAGCGAATTTGCAAATTTTGATGTTGAAGAAGGCGCTGAATTAGCGGCAAAAGGACAAGAATTGTTATTTAATTTTGTTGAAAATTTAGAAACTCCAGTTATTGCTGCCGTAAATGGTTTTGCGCTTGGTGGAGGTCTAGAATTAGCTATGGCTTGTCATTTTAGAATTGCTAGCGATAATGCAAAAGTGGGCTTGCCAGAAGTATCGTTAGGAGTAATCCCTGGTTATGGAGGTACACAACGTTTACCACAATTAATTGGGAAAGGTCGCGCAATGGAAATGATTATGACAGCAGGTATGATTGATGCCAACCAAGCTCTTAATTATGGTTTAGTAAACCATGTAACAACACAAGAGGAATTATTACCGCTTTGCGAAAAAATTGCCTCTAAAATTTATAGAAACTCATCAGTGGCTATAAAAGGTGCTATAAAAGCTATAAATGCCAATTATAATGATGGTGTAAATGGTTTTAAAGTTGAAATTGAAGAGTTTGGCAATTGTTTTCGTACAGCAGATTTTAAAGAAGGTACCTCTGCGTTTTTAGAAAAGCGTAAGGCTGAGTTCCCTGGAAACTAGCAAATATATAACTCACTTCGTTCAAACAAGATTTGCTATTTTTTATAACAAAGAAAAGTTGTTAATAACCCATTTTTACTTTAACAGTTTTCAATACAAATAATAAGTAATTTTAAAGAGCTTCAATAAAAGCATTCAATCTTTAAATTTACTATAATGAACCCAAAATCTGCCATAAAAGGACGTGGCGCACAACTAAATGTTCCTAATCGTTTCTTCGAATTAAGCCATGAAATGCGCGACGATTTTTTAGAATTCTGCAAAAAAGATGGAGAAGAGGCCGATAAAAACAAAACACTTTATTTAGAAGTATTTCCTAAAACCATAGTTAATAAAGTAAAAAGCCCAGATGTAGGGATGGCATATTCTATGAATGCATATCAGGGATGCGAACATGGATGTGTTTACTGTTACGCTAGAAACTCTCATGAATATTGGGGGTATAGTGCAGGTTTAGATTTTGAAAGGCGTATTTTGGTAAAAAAAGAAGCTCCAAAACTTTTGGAAGACCTGTTAAAGAAAAAAAGCTGGAAGGCACATCCCATAATTATGTCTGGGAATACTGATTGTTACCAACCTGCTGAAAAGCAATTTAAAATTACTCGAGCGTGTTTGAAGGTGTTTTTAAAGTATAAACATCCAGTGGGTATTATTACAAAAAACGCTCGAATTTTAGAAGATTTAGATGTGCTTAAGGATTTAGCAAAATACAATTTAATTGGAGTAAATATATCTATCACATCTTTATCTGAAGAGACAAGACGCATTTTAGAGCCCAGAACAGCTACCATTAAAAAACGCTTAGAAACCATTAGAATATTAAGTGAAAACGGAATTCCTGTAAATGTTATGATAGCTCCAATAATACCCTCAATAAATAGTCATGAAATATTGCCATTAGCCAAAGCTGCTTCAGATTATGGTGCGCTTTCAATAGGGCATACTATTGTTAGACTCAATGGAGCTATTGGCGAAATTTTCTCAGACTGGATTAAAAAAACCATGCCAGATAGAGCAGATAAGGTTTTACACCAAATTGAAAGTTGTCATGGAGGAAATTTAAACGATTCTAGATATGGAACAAGAATGCGAGGAGAAGGTAAAATAGCCGAACAGATTAATAATTTGATGAAATTGGCTAGACTAAAGTATTTTAGGGATAAGAAGATACTAAGCTTGAATTGTGACTTACATGAAGCCCATAAATTAGGGCAATTAAAACTGTTTTAAAAAATAAAAAGCGAGCTATTATATTTTAATAACTCACTTTTTAAAAATTAAAGTAACTATTTGTTTAAATTTTAAAGTGTTCTGCAAATTCTCTTCCTTCAGAAAAAATAATTATTTTATAATTACCAGGTACTGTTTTGTCTAATTTATATACACGCTCAATAGTTTGAATGTCTTTTATTTCTTCAGAATAAATCAATTTATAGTTATTAGACAGATAAGAATCGTTTTCAACGTATAATTTGATTTTTAACGGTTCATAATCTAAGGCTAACTTTGAAATGTAAACCATATCACCATCAATTTTTATAATTGGTTTAAATGATACAATAGCCTTTTCTTTGTCAAATACTACAGTATTCGATTTTACATTAAAAGGAATAGTTCTAATTTCTACATCTTTGTCTAATTCGAAAAAGTAAGAACCATCGGGTAATGATGTTAGATCAAACCCCTTTGTGTATGTTCCTGATGTTTTTATAGATTCTTTATATAATATTAGACCATTAGCATCTTTAATTGATAGCAAGTTTCCTTTCTTTACATTAAGTAAAGCAAGTGAAGTTCTGTCAGATTCATTTTTAATAGTAAACGAAGCTTCTTTTGCGAAACCCATAACCGTAGCCAATAGAGCTACCATTAAGATTCCTTTTTTTGTGTTGTTAATTACGTTTTTCATGATTTGGTTTTTTTAACGTTCTACATGACAAATGTATAAGGTTATTTCGAGTCTTAAATCACTGATTTTGATTAATTTATGTGGTATTTTATCTATTGTTTATAGCTTAAATTAAAATAGCATATTGTTTGATTAATACAGCATATTTTCACTTTTTTAGCTAATAGGATAGAGTGGTTGTTTGATAGGAGATAAAAAATGCTGAAAAAGAAAAAGGAAAGAATTGGGCAAATAAAAAGTGGGCCACCACAGCCCACTTTAACAACTAAACTAAACTAAATAAGACATTAAACTAATTATTAATGTTTTCTGTAAATTCTCTTCCTTGAGAATGGTATACTATTTTATAGTTACCTTTTTCCGATAACTTAAATATGCGATTTATTGTTTTGTTTTCTTCAATAACTTCTGAATGTACTAACTCAAAACCTTCATTTTCAGTTTTATAAAATATTCTAATGTTTAAAGATTCGTTATCTAAAGCTAGTTTAGAAACGAAAACTAGATCATTTTCAACTCTAGTTACAGGCTTGAAAATTTTGCTTTCATTTTCCTCTTTAAAAATAACATCATTTGAAAACACTGTAAATGGAATAGTATTTATCTCTAAATCTTTATTCATTTCAAAAAAATAGTCTCCATTTGGTAACGCAGATAAATCGAATCCTTTAGTATATATTCCAGAATGATCTATCATTTCTTTGTACAACTTAGTTCCGTAGATATCTTTTATTGTTAATACATTGCCTTTTTTTACATTAATAAAAGTAATGGCTGATTTTTTAGCCTCTTTATTAATTATAGGATTATTTAAGTTATTAGAGAAACCCATAACTGTAGCAGACATTGCTAACATTAAGATTCCTTTTTTTAGGTTAATAGTTACGTTTTTCATGATTTGGTATTTGTAACGTTTTACAAGGCAAAGATAGGGGGTGTTTACAAAGTGGATAACATCAATTTTGGCTAATTTGTATGTTATTTTAACTGTTAAGACAATGTTAAGGCGGTGTTATGATAAAATAACATATAATATAGGTAATTTTATATATAATGTATGCATAATAATTTTTATTTTTGTAATAAAATTAACCTATTATGATTAATAAAAAACCAACACTAAAAAAACTAAGCCCTAGTTTTGGAAGTTCACTTTTGGTTAATCAACATATAAAGAATGTAGACAAGAATGATGCTTATTGGCATTTTCATCCTGAACTCGAATTAGTATATATAAATAAGGGACAAGGTAAAACACATATTGGTAACCATTTATCTTATTTTAATAATAGTCAGCTATTATTATTAGGGTCTAATTTGCCACATAATGGCTTCACAGATAGATTAACAGCTAATGGCACAGAAACCACCATACATTTTAAATCTAATTTTTTAGGAAATGATTTTATTGACATTCCAGAGATGGCTAATGTTAAATCGTTATTTGACCGAGCAAAAAAAGGAATTCGTTTTAAAGTTGAAACAAAACAAATTATAGGGCCTAAAATTGATAATTTACTCGAGTATACTGGCTTGGAGCGCGTAATTAAGTTTTTAGAAATACTAAATTTTCTTGCTTTCACAGATGATTATTCTCTTTTAAATGCAGATGGATTTGCATTTGAAGCCGAAGCACAGGATAGTGCTAAAATTGCTATTATTTTTAAACATGTTAATGCGAATTTCCAAAACCACATTAGTCTAGATGAAATAGCCGATAAAGTTAGTATGACGGTACCAGCTTTTTGTAGGTATTTTAAAAAGGCAACTGGAAAAACTTTTACTCAATTAGTTAATGAATACCGTGTAGTTCATGCTACAAAGTTATTATCAGAGGATAGCCAGATGAGTATTACAGATATTTGTTTTGAATGTGGATTTAATAACTTCTCTCACTTTAATAAAACCTTTAGCGATATAACTGGTAAGAGTGCTTCTCATTATAGAAAAGAAATAAAACTTATAATTCAATAAATTTTAAAAACTTATGGACAAGATAAATGAAGCATTAAAATACTACTTCTATAAAAGAAAAGGAATATTGGACTATATCAATAAAAATAATGATTTAAAGGCGGAAGATATAATTGAAAATGCTGAAGAATTATCTATCTTAGAATATAAAATTACTGCCCTTCAAGTTGCACAAGAGAATTAAGTATTTAGTATGTTATAAATGCGAAAAACCTTTTACCTAAGTAAAGGTTTTTTATACGTTATTTAATTTCAAACCAAACAAGTAATAATCCCGTTATAATAGGTAATGATAATATTAGAAATACTATAAATATAATATTGTCTCGTCCCAATACTGTTTTATCTTTTATTGTATTTTTCATGATTAAGCTTTTTAAAGTTTAACACTACAAAGATATATTGAGAGATTGATGTATTAAGCATCCATTTTGACCTATTGTGATGCTATTTTACCTTTTGAATAGAGGTTAATATTCTGTTAATTAAACCATTACAATTCCCCATTCCATTCGCCGTAAAACTGATTTAAAAAATCTAACATATAATCATGTCTGTTTTTCGCAATTTGTTTCCCAGTTTTGGTATTCATTTTATCCTTAAGAAGAAGAAGCTTTTCGTAGAAATGGTTTATTGTTGGTGAATTTGAAGCTTTATATATTTCTTTACTCATATTCAAGTTAGGAGCAATATCGGGATCATAAAGGACTCTATTCTTGAAGCCACCAAAATTAAAACACCTTGCAATACCAATAGCTCCAATAGCATCTAACCGATCGGCATCTTGAACGACTTTTAATTCTTCAGAAATAAATAACTTGGTGTTTTCTAAAGATTTATTGAATGATATATTTTCAATAATATTAACAACATGCTCTATCACTAATGAATCAACATTATGTTTGAAAAGGAATTCACGCGCTAATTTTGGACCTATACTTTCATCGCCATTATAAAATTTACTATCTGCAATATCGTGAAGTAAGGCTCCTAATTGAACCACAAACAGGTCTACATTTTCATTTTTAGCAATAAGTAAAGCGTTGTTAAATACCCTTTGTATATGAAACCAATCATGTCCACCTTCAGCATTGGCTAAGGTTTCTTTTACAAATTCTATCGTTTTTTTAATTATTTCCTCAGAAGACATTGCTACTATTTCGCAATCGCTGGTTCAACCCATTTAAACTGATAAGAGTTTTCAGGAATCTTTATGCGCTCCGACAAACGATACATTCTAGCTGGTAGTTTCATTAAGTAATCTCTAGCTTTTTCAGCTTCATCGGTTAGGTTGGTAATTTTATCAATCTCCCATCTATTTATAAGCTTTTGCAAAATATCTACATAATCTCTAGAAGTATAAACGCCAATGCGTTGAGCAGTATTAGAAAACTCTTCAAAAGCAGAACTTATTTGACCGCCAGATTCTCTTAAAAAATGAGCAGGCATCGTTATTTTTTGTTTCATCATGTAGTGGAAAGCCATCATCATTTGGCTGGGATCTACTTTAAAAATGCGTTCCACAAATTCAGAATATGCATTATGGTGACGCATTTCATCTCCAGATATAATTTTACACATTTTAGATAGGCGTTTATTGCCTTTTTCTTTTGCAAGTTTAGCTACACGATTATGTGAAATATAAGTTGCTAATTCTTGAAAGCTTGTGTAAACAAAATTTTTGTAAGGATCTCTATCTGTGCCAATATCGAAGCCATCTGCAATTAGGTGGTGGGTGGTCTTTTCAATTTCTTTCATGTTAACGCGTCCAGATAAATAAAGGTATTTATTCAAGACATCGCCATGTCTATTTTCTTCGGCAGTCCATTGTTTTACCCATTTAGACCAACCGTTTCCGCCACCATTTACTTGATCGACCCCTTCAACATCCATGAGCCATGATTCATAGGTTGGTAAAGCTTCTTCAGTAATCATATCACCTACTAACACTACCCAAAAGTCGTATGGGAGTTCCTTTGCTAATTCCCGTATTTCTGTTAATTCTTCGAAAAAAGCACCATCACTTGTTTCAGAATTTGGTAAAAAATCTGTTGGTTGCCAAATACTATCTATCGGAATTAGATACTTTTCCATTAAGGCATCAACATCTTTTTCTAAAAAGTTCATGACTTCCAATCTTACATTTTTCAACGACATAATATATTTTTAAGGGTGAATATGGGCTTTTATAGTGCTTTCAATATTATCTATAACTACTTGCTTATCTGCAAAGGTAGCTAATTTTAGAGGCTTATGAACTTTAAAAGTAATATGAGTTCCTAAACCCATAGGAAATTTACCATAACGCACTATTTTCCAAGAATTATTAATAGAAATAGGGACTATTAATGCTGAAGGTACTTTTTTAAATAGAATCTCTAGTCCCTTTGTTTGAAAAGGTTTAGGGGTACCGTCTTTACTTCTTGTCCCCTCAGGAAAAATAACAGCAGCACGTTTGGTTTTTTCTATATACTCACCAAATTTCATGATAGCAGGAAGCGATTGTCTTGGGTTTTTACGGTCTATTAAAACAGAACCACCATGACGTAAGTTATATGAAACACTAGGGATGCCTTTCCCAAGCTCTTTTTTGCTAATAAACTTTGTATGATGCTTTCGCATATACCACATTATTGGTGATATATCGTACATACTTTGATGATTTGCAACAATTATTAGCGGCTTGTCTGTAGGAATGTTATGGGGGTTATTAAATGTAAAACGTGTGCCTAATATATTGGCACATCGCATTAAACAAAATTGTAATGCGTCCACAGATTTTTTGTGCGCTTGGTAACCAATAACATTGAAGCAAAACCACTGGATAGGGTGAAATATTACTAATGTTAGTAAAAAAAAGATGTTATATATAATAGTAAGGGGATAAGATATAAGTTTTATCATGCCCCAAAAATAAATAAACTAACCTTTAGAACACAGGAACGCAGGTGTTATTTTTGCATTCCACGCTTGATGGTAGTTGAGCAAGAGAACAATCTGATACGATACCCCATTTGGTGTTAAAAGCATCTTCTTTGTTATTATAATTTTCAATTAAGGCTTCTAGTTTATCGGTATCAATTGAGGTTGAATAAATTATGTAACTCCATGGACCTCCACAAGGTTTGCTTCCAAAGGCCGAAAATTTACATTCCGAAGTTTCATTACATACAGAACTGCTTGCTAAATTTTCAATTTCAGTTTTTAACATGGTTAATTCCTGATGCTCTACTTCCTGTGTAGGTAAATCAATATCGTCATCACACTGCGTTGAAACTAATAGTAAAAAAAAGAATGGGACTAAAAAATAATTGAATACTGATTTTTTCATTGTAATAGAATTTACTTTTTAGATGTAACAAAACTAAAAAGGTTGCGTAAAAACAAAAAACCACGATTTTATCGTGGTTTTTTGTTTGATTCGTTATTGAATTAACAATGCTCATTATAAGCATCAACAAGATTTTCTGCAATTAATTCTGCAGGTCTTCCTTCTATGTGATGACGTTCTAGCATATGAACCAATTCTCCATCTTTAAACAGAGCCATACTTGGTGAACTTGGTGGAAAAGGAATCATATAACCACGTGCAGCATCAACCGCTTCTTTGTCAACACCTGCAAAAACCGTTACGATATGATCTGGTTTTTTTGCGTTTTGTAAACTCATTCTAGCTCCTGGTCTTGCATTGGCTGCAGCACAACCACATACCGAATTTACCACTACAAGTGTAGTGCCTTCTTTTGCTAAAGCTGTGTTAACCGCCTCGACAGTATGCAATTCTTCAAAACCAACTTTGGTTAAATCCTCGCGCATGGGCTTTACTAATTCTGCTGGATACATATTTTAAATTTTATAATTAACAATTTTAGACTGCAAAGATACCAATTGTGTAACAATATGATATAATTATCAACTAACTAATATTATATTTGGCCATAATTAAAATCTATTATTTACATGAGTTTTTCAAAATGGATAGGAGCCTCTATTGGCTGGTCGTTTGGAGGTCCAATAGGCGCAATTATTGGATTGGCACTGGGAAGTGTTGTTGATGCTATGGCGGATGGAAAGAACAGTCCTTTTTTAGGCGAAGGGCAATCTACACGACAAGGGAGACCGACTTATAGAACTCAACCAAGACAACGCCCTCAAACTCAATCGGGAGATTTTGAAGTAAGCTTACTAATATTAGCTTCTGTAGTTATTAAAGCAGATGGTGTTCAAGACCAGCGCGAATTAGATTATGTAAGACAGCAGTTTGTTAATATGTATGGTAAAGAGCGAGCGAATCATGCTTTTAAGCTCTTTAAGAATATTAGTAAACAGGATGTTTCTGTAAGACCAGTATGCTTACAAATTCGCCAAATGATGGATCATCCTTCACGATTGCAACTTATGCATTTTTTATTTGGAATTGCAAAGGCTGATGGCATTGTAACAGAGGACGAAGTGAAACAAATCTATACCATTGCGGGTTATTTAGGCATTAGCTCTAGAGATTACGAAAGTATAAAAGCCATGTTTTATAACAGTAGTGATAATGCTTATAAAGTTTTAGAAATAACTAAAAGTGCTACTGACGATGAGGTAAAAAAAGCCTACCGCAAAATGGCTAAAAAATACCATCCAGATAAAGTGATTCACTTAGGGAAAGAACACCAAAAAGGGGCTGAAGAAAAGTTTAGGCAAGTACAAGCTGCTTATGAGCAGTTACAGAAGGAGCGTGGGTTTTAGTTTTATTGATGGATAAGAAAGACATCAAAATAAAAATAGTAGAAGAAATTTCGAAAACCGAAAAAACAATTTCAGAATATAGAGAGTTAACAAAACCTATAGCTCCAGATGTTTCTATTGGTCGTATTAGCCGTATGGATGCCATTAACAATAAAAGTGTTAACGAAGCTTCTTTACGTCAAGCTGAAATAAAGCTAGGAAATCTAAAACGAGTTCTTGATAGGTTTGGAACAGAAGATTTTGGTATTTGTTTAAAATGCAAGCAATCCATTCCTGTTGGTAGAATTTTAATTCGTCCGCAAAGTTTGCTGTGTGTTAATTGTGCGAGTTAAATTAATTTAAAAGATTAAGGAGACCTTTTAGTATTTTAACCATAAAGTAATAAATGGGTTTTATGAACGATAAAAAAATCTTAGAATTTTTTAAAGATGGTCACCGTGAAAAAGCATTTAGCAAATTATATAGTTTATATCCTAAAATAGAAGCTTTAATTCTCTCTAAAGGTGGAAACAAACAAGATGCATCCGATGTTTTTCAGGAGGCTCTTATTGTATTAAATAGAAATCTGGAAAAATCAGATTTTAAACTAACATCCTCATTTTACACCTATTTATATTCAGTATCTCGATTTATATGGAAGGATACTCAGAAGAAATTTTCAAAACAAGAGCTACATAATTTTAATGACATAGAAATTGAACACTTTCATAGTGTTTTAGAAGAGAAAAAATATCAACTCGCAGAGCGTGCATTCCTCGAATTAGGAGAAAGATGCCGGCAACTATTACAACTGTTTTATTACAAAGCGATGTCTTTTAAAGATATAGCTAATATGATGCAATTTAAATCTGAAAAGATTGCAAAAAACCAGAAGTATAAGTGCTTAACAAAAGCCAAAGACATCTATCGAACTAGTAATTCTATTCAATCTTAATTTAGGACATCATGGAGAATAACATACAAAACATAGAGTTAATAAATGCTTATTTAAACAAAAGACTTTCTGAAAAAGAAATTCAATATTTTGAAAATCGCTTAAAAGCAGATTTCGATTTTAATATACTCTTTAATGAACATGTAACCTTTTTAGAAGGGATAAAGCGCCAGCAATTAAAAGTAGATATTGGAAAAGCAAAACAGTCATATATTAAAAGTAAATGGTTAAAATATTTAGGGTTTACTTCTGGATTAATTATCTTAATTATATCCGTAATTAGTAATATAAATTCTGGTGAATCTATTATTGAAATACCTAACCCAATAAAAAGTGAAGTAAATAATTCTGTTTCGATTTTAGATTCAGTTGTTCCAAATGATAGTATTGAAGAAATTGTTTTTAAAGAGACTATAAAAACTAAACAAACTAAAACAAAAGAAGTAATTGTAAAAAAAGAAATAACAGAAGTTGAAATTCCTAAAAAATCATTTCAAACGTTTACAATTAATCAAAAAAAGGACACGACAATAATTTGCAAAGAGGGAACTAAATTAACTATTAAAGCAAATTCATTTATAACTGATAACAGTAAGATTGCTATTGGAAATGTTGATTTAAAAGTTACTGAGTATTATCAACTTTCAGATATATTGTTAACTAATTTGTCAACACAATCTGATGGTAAACTTTTGGAAACAGGAGGTATGTTAAATCTTGAAGCATTTAGTGATGATAGACCTTTAAAGTTAAAACAAAATTCTAGTATTGATATTTTGTTTCCAACCAACAAGAAGAATATGAAATTGTTTACTGGAGAATTGAATAAAGGAAATATTAATTGGAGTCTTGCAGATGTTAATGAAGAGGTTGAACCAACTATTGAGGAGATAGAAGTTATTGAAGAAGATATTGATGTTCCATTTGCGGTAGTTGAAGAAGTTCCAATATATCCAGGTTGTGAGAATGGAAGTAGAACTCAAAGAAAAAATTGTACTAGTGAAGCCATTAGCAAATTTGTTCTAAGAAACTTTAATACTCAAATGGCTGATGATATAGGTTTAGTAGGAAGACAACGGATTAATGTTATTTTTAAGATTGATAAAAACGGTAATATTGTTGATATTCAATCCAGAGCTCCTGAACCTGAACTAGAAATGGAGGCTATTAGAGTTATCACATCACTTCCAAAAATGAAACCAGGAAAACAAAGAGGTAAAGCTGTTTCTGTTCCTTATTCGTTACCAATTATTTTTGAAGCTAATGGAGTTGCAAGTGTTGGTCGTTCAACTATAAACAGAAGAATTCGCGATTCTGTATATAGAAAAAGTTTCGAAACTAGATTAACGGGAAATGATAACGCTAAAGTGTCGATATCCGAGGTTAGTAGTTATATTTTAAGATCTTCAAAATTAGGTTGGATAAATTGCGATAGGTTTGTTAATAGTAGAAATAGAATCAAGTATAAGTTAAAAATTGAAGATGTTAAGGGCATAATAAGGGTAAAGATGGTTTTTAAGTCTATGAGTTCTGTTTTGTCAAGTAGAAGATCTGGTAAAGAATTCGATTTTAGAATGGTTCCTAAAAATGAAGACATTATGCTTATTGCAATAAAACAAAATGAAGGAAAACTATACTTGGATGTTATAGACACAAAAACGGTAGAAAACCCAAATATTGAGTTCAATTTTAAAGAAATAAATTTAGAAAACTTAAAAAGCGAACTAAAGAAGTTGAATAAACTATTCTAAATTTTATAATGCTTATCGATATAATCAATAGCCTCTTGTTGCGTTAAAACAGCAAATTTTTTATAGCGATTATGTACATCAACAATTTCGTCTAAAGCTTTTTCAACTAACGGTTTGTTTTCCCAGGTATTAAGATAAGCAATAACGGTTTTTAAACAACCATTTTTATAAGCTATTTGACCTAGAACATGAATTAAAGTATCAGAAACACGCTTGGTTTTATTAAATTCTAATTCTTTTAAAATCGGCAAAATATCTTGAGGGTGTGTGCGACCGCGTAGTTCAATACCATGGCAAATCTCTCTACGAATCTCTTTATCTGGATGTTTAAGATACGTTTTTGCCCAAGCTAAAACAGGTATAGGGTTCTTTTCCCCCATTTTTTTAACCGAACCAATAACAGCATTTCTTACAGAGTGATGCTTGTCAAACAAACCAATGTCAAAAAAAGATTGCACTTTTTCAAAATGAAATTTACCAATTTCTCCAGCAGCATTAACAACTGTTTGACGCACTTTGTCTGAATCTATACCAGGTGCAGTTGAGGAGTCAGGTTTTAATAAATTGGTTAATGTAGATAGAATAGTATTCTGTAATGCCGGATTAGAATAAAAGAGTTTGCCTATAGCCAAATAGCCTGTTTTTCGAATATAAGTGTCTTCATCAGAAAAATAACGAAGGATGTATTCGGTTTTATTTGAAGATAAATCACAAGCAATTTCTTGATTGATTTTTTCAACCAAAACAATGCGCTCTTCTTTTGATAAATCGTAAAACCCATTTTTAATATTTGAAAAGTACAAATAAAAAAGCCAACTAAACGATAAGGTAAAGTTGGCTTTAGTAAAAGTTAAAAGTGTAGTAGTATTTATTTAGCAGCGTAAACTTTTGTTTCACCGTCTTTTCCAAATACCAATACTAATTTCTCGTTAGAATTGATGTAATATGCCTCTAATTTCCATCCTTCACTTTTTGAAGCTTCAA
This sequence comes from uncultured Algibacter sp., assembly GCF_947487605.1. Lineage (GTDB taxonomy): Bacteria > Bacteroidota > Bacteroidia > Flavobacteriales > Flavobacteriaceae > Algibacter_D. The sequence goes on along the minus strand of NZ_CANKXK010000002.1, from coordinate 38,418 downwards.
TTAAGCATTTACGAACATCTGGATTATTTAAATTAAATTGTGTGTTAATAGGGTTATCAGTTGCATTAACTTGCACAGAAACCATAAGCACCATAGCAATTAAAAGTAATTGTAATTTTTTCATTTGTAGGTATTTTTAGATTATTAAATAAGCGTGCAAGAGTATAGCATTTTGTAATATCTCGTGAAATTTTTAGCCGATTGTATGTTTTTTCTCGTTAAACGAACAATTTTGAATGAAGTAGTTGAATTCTAGTAATATAAATTGAGAACTCTGTTTTTAATTTACTTCTAATTTGTAGCCTACACCATGTACGTTTATAATGTTTATTGAGTCATCATCTTTAAACTTTTTTCTAAGCTTAGAAATAAATGCATCAAGACTTCTACCAACAAAAACACCATTGTCTTCCCATATTTTTTTAATTAAAACATCACGCTTTATCACTTGGTTTTGTTGTGAGCTAAACATATTCATTAGTTCACATTCTTTGGAAGATAATTTTATTTCAACAGCGTCTTTAACTAATTTGTTCTGGGTTTCATAGAATTTATATTTGCCAATTTTTATATGGTCGTCAAGATTATTAATTAGTTTGATTTTTGGTTTTCGTTTAAAATAGGTAATTGCTACGAATGTTATAATTAAAATAAGGAGACCAATTAAAATAAGGTTTTTGTTAGCACTTAAGAAAGAACTGTTTTCAATAAACAAAACTTGTACGGTATAACAATCTAATGGTAAAACGCGTCCTAGGCAAGGAACAATGTTTTGTTCCTTTGTTCCCGTAATTTGAAAACTATATGAAACCTCTCGAGAATTGCAATTAATGACTTCTACTATATAACGTTTGGATAATTTTGCGGTTTTGAGGCTAGAATTTACTATCGCAACCAAACTGTCTGGGGTTATAGATAGATTCCCTTCAAAAGCGATTTCGTATCTATTCTCTTTTACTTTTCTAATGGGAAGGATTAATGAAGAAGAGTCTCTGTTAGCTAACAAAAGTTTGTTGCCAGCATCTCTAAGAACCACTTTAACTTTTTCAGAAAAATTTTCGTTATTATTAGGGCTTTGAAAGGCTACAAAAGTGATGCAGATAGCTGTTAAGGCTAAGAAGGAATAATATAATGGTTTTACTCTCATAAAATGAATTTAAAAAGGAGTGAATTAAGCTAAAATCTACAACTTTTGCATCCGTTTTACAATTCTTTTACATTTTTTTTACAAAAGGAAACCCTTATCAGTATTAGTTTTACTAAAAAATAAAAAATCATGCAAAAAATCATTTTATCATTATCAGCTATTATCTGTTTTACATTAAGTATAAATAGTCAAAGTTTAATATCTGTATTAAACAACTCAGTTTTAGATAGAGATGTGAATCGTGTTGAATTAGATATAAAAAACAGTATCGTTAAATGGGAAGGGTCTAATTTATTTAAAATAAATAAACATAATGGAACGGTGAAATTTAAAAACGGACACGTATTAAAGAAGAATGGAAATATTCTGGGTGGAGAATTTATAATTGAGATGGAATCAATTGTAAACACAGATGGAAAACCTAACGATAGGCTAGTGAATCATTTAAAAAACGAAGACTTTTTTGATGTAAAAAAATATCCCAATGCGAAGCTTCAGATAAATAACGTCATCTACGAATCTAACGATTCTGTAAGCATCATTGCGAATTTAACTATTAAAGGTATTACCAAGGAAATTCAATTTAATCCAAAATTTAATGTCATTGATAAGAAAGAGGTCATGACATCAAAATTCACAATCGATAGAACGCTTTGGGGAATTAATTATGAGTCTAAAGGAACATTAGGCGCAGTAAAAGATGATATTATTTCTGACACTATAGAGTTGGAAGTTATAGTGCAATGGCCATTTATAGACCAATGTTAATTGAAAAAATTAAGATGAAGGATTAATCATTGAAAGTAATTGTAGATTGTTCATTACCAACATTTAGTTGAATAGTTCTCCCTAAAATTAAAGCTCGATTATCTGGTTCATGTCCAGCAGGCATGTTAAACGCAATAGGAAAATCATAATCAGCTAAAGCATCTAAAATAAGTTGTTCAACCGATGTGCCCCAAAGCGTGGTATTCTTTCTAAGCTTAGTCATATCGCCTACAATAACACCTTTACAAGTATCAAAATAGCCAGCGCGTTTTAAGCTTTGCAACATGCGATCGATATGATATTTATATTCGCCAATTTCTTCAATAAATAAAATCTTCCCTGATGTGTCAATACTAGTTTTAGAGCCTAACATGGTGTGTAACATGGTTAAATTACCACCAACAAGTTGTCCAGAAGCAGTTCCCGTTTTATTATACGTCGAGCCTTCCAAAGTATAACTTAAAGGCTTTCCAAAAAGAGTGTTTTTAAGTGTAGAAATACTAGCTTTAATTTCAGACTCATCTTTTGGTAAACTTACACACATAATGGCATGTAAACTTTCTACTCCAGCATTATGAATTTGGTTATGAAGTGCTGTAATATCAGAGTAGCCTATAACCCATTTAGGGTATTTTTTAAATTTTGAATAATCTAATTTATCTAAAATCCTAACGGTGCCATAACCCCCACGGGCACACCAAATAGCACTAATTTTTGGATCGTCTAAAGCGTTTTGAAAATCTTCACAACGTTCATCATCTGTGCCCGCAAAATGATTTGATTTACTAAAAACGTGTTTCCCAATTACGGAATGCAACCCCCAATGTTTTAAAAGTTTTTGTGCCTGCAACACTTCATCATTTCTATTTTTTAAAATTCCTGATGGTGCAACAATAGCAACCGTATCTCCTGCTTCTAAATATGGTGGTTTTTTCAAAGTCTTATTCGATTTATTAATAGTTGTATTTTGCGCTGATATGCTTTTTATTCCAATGAAAAAGGCAACACAAAACAGACTTAATACGAGTAGGTTTTTCTGCATAATGTAAATGTACATTTTTTTAGTGAAACTCAACACTTAGAAGCCCAAAGGGCGCATTAGGTAGTGTTAGTTGAACTAGAGGCTGTCTGAAAAGTAAGTTCGATGTCATATTGAGCTTGGCGAAATATTTTTAACTTACTGATAATCAATATCGGTTTCGACAGGCTCAACCTTACAAATCAAATAATAAAGAGTTTTTAGATAGATAGATTTTTTTTCTAAATAGCTCTCAAATTGTGTATTTTTGTGGCTTGTTAAAATGTAACGTCATTACGAAGAGAGCAGCGACGTGGTAATCTTTTTAAATTATATAGATTACCACAATTTTTTATCAAAAATTTCGCAATGACGATTAATTCAAAATTTCATAATGAACAAACCAAAACGCTACACCATCACTACAGCACTTCCTTATACAAACGGGCCAATTCATATTGGACACTTAGCGGGGGTTTACGTTCCTGCCGATATTTATGCGCGCTATTTACGTTTAACAGGACATGATGTGGCGTTTATTGGTGGAAGCGATGAGCATGGTGTCCCTATTACCATTAAAGCTAAAAATGAAGGGGTTTCTCCTCAAGATATTGTTGATAAATACCATGCCATTATTAAAAAATCATTTGAAGATTTTGGAATAACTTATGATAATTATTCGCGTACATCAGCACCAATTCATCATAAAACGGCATCAGAGTTTTTTAAAACTTTAAATGAAAAAGGGGCGTTTATTGAAGAAACTTCAGAACAGTTATATGATGCTGAGGCAAATCAATTTTTAGCAGATCGATTTGTAGTAGGAACATGCCCAAAGTGTGGTAATGAAGAAAGTTATGGCGACCAATGTGAAAACTGCGGAACCAGCCACAATGCAACCGATTTGATTAATCCTAAGTCGGCAATTACAGGAAATGTACCCACTTTAAAACAAACAAAACACTGGTTTTTACCTTTAGATAAACACGAAGCCTTTTTAAAAGAATGGATTTTAGAAGGCCATAAAAAAGATTGGAAACCTAATGTATATGGACAAGTAAAATCGTGGATTGATGACGGATTACGTCCTAGAGCAGTAACCAGAGATTTAGATTGGGGAATCCCTGTACCAGCAGAAGGCGGTGAAGGGAAAGTACTTTATGTGTGGTTTGATGCCCCTATTGGCTATATTTCTTCAACCAAAGAATGGGCTGAACGAGAAGGAAAAAATTGGGAGCCATACTGGAAAGATAAAGATACCAAGCTAGTACACTTTATTGGAAAAGACAATATTGTATTTCATTGCATCATCTTTCCAGCGATGTTAAAAGCTGAAGGCAGTTATATTCTACCAGAAAATGTGCCCGCAAATGAGTTTTTAAATTTAGAAGGCAACAAATTATCAACCTCTAAAAATTGGGCGGTTTGGTTACCAGAATATTTAGAAGATTTCCCTGGTCAGCAAGATGTACTACGCTATGCTTTAAATGCTAATGCACCAGAAACAAAGGATAACGACTTTACTTGGAAAGATTTTCAAGCCAGAAATAATAATGAGTTAGTTGCCATTTTTGGGAATTTCATTAATCGTGTTGTGGTTTTAACCAATAAATATTATGATGGTATTGTGCCAGAACCTTCTAATTTTAATACAGTAGATGAAGAAACACTTGCAGCCGTAAAAGCCTACCCAGATGTGATTGCTAGTTCTATTGAGCGTTACCGTTTTAGAGAAGCAGGTCAAGAATTGATGAATTTAGCGCGATTAGGTAATAAATATTTAGCAGATGCAGAACCTTGGAAGGTGATTAAAGAAGATGAAGTACGTACAAAAACCATCATGTATGTAGCACTTCAAATTGCATCGGCATTAGCCACTTTAAGCGAGCCCTTTTTACCATTTACTTCTACTAAGTTGAAAAACATTCTTAATCTGTCTTCGAGTACAGTAGAAACGTCATGGAATGAGGTTTCAACCAAAAAAGCATTACTCCCTGCAAATCATCAAATAGGAAAAGCAGAATTACTATTCTCTAAAATTGAAGACGAAACCATCCAAAAACAATTGGATAAATTAGAAGCCAGCAAAAAAGCCAACGAAATAGCCAATGCTACCGTAGAGCCTCAAAAGGACACAATTACTTTTGAAGACTTCACCAAATTAGATATCCGAGTTGGTACTATTTTAGAAGCCGAAAAAATGCCAAAAACTAAAAAGCTTTTAAAGTTAAAGGTTGACACTGGTATTGACACAAGAACAATTGTATCTGGTATTGCCGAAAGTTTTACTGCCGAAGAAGTTGTTGGTAAGCGTGTAACCGTTTTAGTAAATCTAGCACCAAGAGCTTTACGAGGTGTTGAAAGTCAAGGAATGATTTTAATGACCGAAACTCCTGATGGAAAATTGGTGTTTGTGAATCCTGATACTTCGACCACGCTCAGTACAGGCGATGCTAAAGTTGGAAATGGCTTACAGGTAAGTTAATTTTAATAGTGATAATGTATTAATTCAAGTTCAATAAAAAAACTTGAAATTAATTGTGACTCTTCAATACAGATGTGTGTCTTAATTGCAAGAAATGATAAATCTAACACAAGGTTATTAAATTCTATACTTATGAAAAAAATAATTATTTTACTGCTAACCATTGGTCTAGCTTCCTGTGGAACATCAAAAACTGTAAGAGCATCCAAGAAAGTAATTAAAGGTGAATGGACATTAAGTTCCATAACTTATGATAAAACAGGCACGTATAATGTAACACTTTTAAATGATGCCTCTAAAGCATGTTTTGAAGGTAGCACTTGGCAATTTGTTCCAAATAATAATACGGGTATTTATACCATTAACGGTGCAAGTTGTAAAACTGGAGACCGTAATTTTGTATTTACTATTCAAGAAATTGATCCTCAAACAGGGCTATACGATTTTCTGCTTAAGCCTACAAACGAGAAGTATAAATCGGAAACTAATCAAGGTTTTAGATTGAGTTTAACATCTTTATCAGATAGTGCAATGCAATGGCAACAAACCGTATCTGTCGATGGTAAACCTTTTACAATTTCAATGAACTTTAATAAATAATAAAAAAATGAAAACAATTTTAAATAAGATAGGGATAATCGTTTTAGCTTTAGTTTTAACGACTAGTTTCACTAATTGCAAACCAGTACAAAATGCTAATAACAAACAAAAAGGTGCGGTTATTGGAGCTACAGGTGGTGCAATTTTAGGAGCTATAATTGGAAATAATGTTGGTAAAGGTGGTAATGGCGAATTAGGAGCCGTTATTGGTGGTGTTATTGGCGGTGGTGCTGGTGTACTTATTGGAAGCAAAATGGATAAGCAAGCACAAGAAATTGAGAATGAAATCCCAGGGGCTCAAGTAGAACGTGTTGACCAAGGTATTGTGGTAACTTTTGAAGATGGAAGTGGTGTATATTTTGCTACTAATAAGTATAATATTAATGCAGCTTCTCAATCAACATTAAATAAATTAACAGCTATTTTTAAGGAGAACTCAGATACAAATATATTAGTAATTGGACATACAGATAGTTCTGGTGAAGCAGATTACAATATGACGCTTTCTAAAAATAGAGCCACTTCTGTTACAAATTATTTAAAGCAGAATGGAATTAGCTCAGGTCGTTTAACCACTAATTGGTTTGGAGAAACGAAGCCTGTGCATGATAATTCTACAGCAGAAGGACGCGCAAAAAACAGACGTGTAAATATTGTTATAGTGCCAAATGAAGAAATGATTGAGGATGCAAAACAAAAAGCTGGCAATTAGAAAAAATACATTCTAATTCTTAAATCCTGTTTATTTTTAAACAGGATTTTTTGTTTTATATTAAGATTTAATTGAGAGTAAATGTAATGTTTAGTCTAATTAAAAGACTGAAACCACATGCAAAAAACATTCACAGAATTCTCTACCAATGCCATTCTTAAAATAGGAGATGAAGAACTTCTAAAACCCTATAAAGATTCAAAACAACCCGATTTATTCACGTTCATTAGAACGACTAATTCTAAAGCTGAAATTGTTGTTGACAGCATACCTTATACCATCCAACCTAATAGTATTTTAACATTAACAACGGTTCAGTATTTTCAATTTTTAGAAGGTGAAGATTTAGTAGTGTATCAATTTAACCGTGAGTTTTATTGCATTAAAGACCACGACCAAGAAGTGAGTTGTGCTGGTTTGTTATTCTTCGGAAACGTGCATATCCCAATTATTGAATTAAATGAAAAAGAAAACCGAAAACTAAATACACTCCACGAAGTTTTTTTAGATGAATTTGAAACTAAAGACACCATTCAAGCCGAAATGCTACGCATGCTTATGGCGCGTTTTATAATCATTGGTACACGATTATTAAAAGCGAAAGAAGGTTTTGTTGAAACAACTAAAAACACCAAAATAGATTTGCTCCGCGAATTTAATATGCTAGTAGAATCGCATTTTAAAACCGAACATAGCGTATCGTTTTATGCCGATAAGCTCTTTAAATCTCCAAAAACCTTATCTAATAATTTTGCTAAACTAAATACGAGTCCGCTGCAAATTATTCATGAGCGTATTGTTCTTGAAGCAAAACGCTTATTAATCTATACTGAAAAAACAGCAAAAGAAATTGCTTATGAAGTTGGCTTTGAAGATGCCTCGCATTTAAGCCGATTATTTAAAAAACATACGTCCTTATCTCCTTCAGACTTCAAAAAACAACTTAAAAAAGCTTCTTAGGTTTTTATGATTGAGTGATGTACTCTTGAGGGGGCTTTAGGGGTGTTTGTAGCCTCTCTTATGTCTCCTCGAGCGCAGTCGAGAGGTTATTAAGTCTCAACTTTAGTCTATCTTAAGTAAAGTCGAAAGACTCAACCAGACATTAATCTTTAAAACACCTATTAGGGAAAAATCGACAAGCCATAAGGCAATCTCATCATTTTATCACCCTTCTTTTTAATTCATCTTTGTACCCAACAATTAAAACAACAAAGTCATGAATTTAAAACACATATCTATTTTCAATTTAATTGAAATATTCAAAGGAAAAAGAAAAAACGTATTAAACACTATTTCTCCAAAAACACATTGCGAACAAAATCATATTTCAGATTTCTATTGTGATGCAGAAAAACCACATATTACTTCTAACACAATAGGTTTAAATCAATAAAGGAAAAATTGACAAGTCAAAAGGCATAAACTACATGGTTTAACCTTTATAACAGCCGCACCTTTGTACCAAGAAAAAACAATGTCAGTTCGAGAGCAGTCGAGAACTAAAAATTAATAAAAAAACAATTTAAAATTATGAGCACATTTAATGTACCAACAAGAGACCAAGTAAGTGAAAACAATCAAGCAATTTTTGACAACCTACATAAAGCTTTAGGTTTTGTACCAAACTTATATGCCACTTATGCGCATAGCGATACAGCTTTAGAGAACTATTTAAATTTTGCTAACGCAAAAACATCGTTATCGGCTAAAGAAAAAGAGGTAGTGAATTTAGCAGTAAGTCAAGTAAATAACTGTATTTACTGTTTATCCGCACATACTGCCATTGGAAAAATGAATGGTTTTTCTGATGAGCAAATTTTAGAATTAAGAGTGGGAAAAGCTTCTTTTGACAATAAATTAGATGCTTTAGCAAGATTAGCTAAGAACATTACAGAAAACAGAGGAAGGATAAATAAAGCCGTATTAGAAAACTTCTTTAATGTTGGTTATACAAAAGGAAACCTAATCGATACAATTTCTTTAGTAGGTGATAAAACCATTTCAAATTACATACACAGCGCAACACAAGTTCCTGTTGATTTTCCAGTGGCGCAAACTTTAGGAGCTGTAACTGTTTAAGAGTATTCCCAGACCTGCAAGGTTTTTAAAACCTTGTAGGTCTAAATAACATAATTTAATAATAACAAGATTTCCGACTTCTCGGGAATAAAAATCAAATTTAAAATGAAAAAAGTAGTATCAATTTTAGTAATCGTATTGGCATTTACATTCAACTCAAATGCACAAGACAAAATGATGGACAAGGCAGCAAAAACAATTGCCTTAGAACAAACTAAAGGAGAATTTGTTCAAAAAGCATTAACTGTTAGCGAAGGCACTTATGTGTTTGAAGTGGCAAACATTCATGCAGCAAAAGAAGTTGGTTTAGTTTTAGTTAAAAAAGGACAGGATGCCAGTAAACCAGAAAATCATATTAAAACAGCATATGTAACTCAAGTTGTGAAAGACGGAGAAACACAAAAAACAAATGCAACAACGTTGAAAAAAGGAGAATATGTGTATTTCTGCCCATTGAATCCAACACCACAATATACGCTTACGGTTCAGTAGTATTTAGATTGATTAATAGCAGAAAAGGGTTATTCTATTTTAGGATAACCTTTTTTTATTGTTTGATTTTAAAATTAGCAAGAGAAATCTGTAACTTTACAAAAAACAGAATACTATGTTATCTAAAACCATACAAAACGCATTAAATAATCAAATAAGAATAGAAGCTGAATCGTCTCAAATATATTTAGCCATGGCATGTTGGGCTGAGGTTAAAGGATTGGAAGGTGTCTCAAATTTTATGTATGCACAATCTGATGAAGAGCGCGAACACATGTTGAAACTGGTAAAGTTTGTAAACGAACGAGGTGGTCATGCTCAAATTTCAGAATTAAAAGCACCAAATGTAACTTTCAAATCATTTAAAGAAATGTTTGAAAAGTTGTTTGAACACGAAGTATTTGTGTCTCAAAGCATCAATGAATTGGTACATATTTCGCTTCAAGAAAAAGATTATGCAACACATAACTTTTTACAATGGTATGTCGCTGAACAAATAGAAGAAGAAGCCGTAGCACGAACAATTCTTGATAAAATTAATATGATAGGTGATGATAAAGGTGGCCTGTATTTATTTGATAGAGATATTGAAAACCTTACGGTAACAACAGCAGCTACCAATACGCCAGAATAATTTTAACACTAAGCTTATTTAGATTTAATAAAAATAACTTATTTTTGTCCGCAGATTTGATTAGTTATTTTCAACTGTGGGCAAAAAAAAGAAACAAAAAAAAGCAATTAGGAAATTACAAAAGTTAGGGGTAGAACTTCCTAAGAAAGTAAAAGACAGTTGCTGTAAAAAATTTAAAAAAGGTGAGAACAAACGGTGCAAAAAATGCCCTTGTTTTGATTTGATAAAGAAAGTCGCTTAAAAATGCTTTGCTAAATTGCTCCAAAGACTTTTCGGATTTCTTTTAGCTCCTTATTAATTCCAAACTTTAGTTAATAATAAAAAATACAATTAGAACTTGCTCCTCCCTTTGTTTTAAAGGGAGGACAATTTCGATTTATCGAAATTAGGAGGGTTAAACAACTCCAAATAAAAAATTTCTTGAAACATACTATCCCCGAGGCAGAGCCATAGGGGTATTTCGCGCGTTTCATTTTGACCTTTAATGGTCAAAAATCAAAATTTTATATTTAGATTCCCGTTTTATTCATTAATTCATATTTAAATCATTGGATTCATGAATCTTCGATTTCACGGGAATGACAATTTCAATGGAAACCCCAACACAGAGCGTCGAGGAATTCTTTTTGATTAAATTCGTTTCTATTTCCTTTGTATTTCAATATAAAATAGAACCGTACTAAAGACTATGCTTATAATTCCTGTCTTATCTAAAGAAAATATAATTCAGACCTGTCAGGTTTCAAAAACCTGACAGGTCTTTTTAGTTAAAATAAATCTTAAATTAATTAGATTTGATTAAAATTTAGAGCTTCATACTCGAATGATAAAATATATAATCAAACAAACACAGCTTCCTGAGAATTCAGTAAAAAACACCATTCAGTTACTTAATGAAGATTGTACTATTCCATTTATTTCGCGTTATAGAAAAGAGCGTACAGGAAATCTTGATGAAGTTCAAATAGGCAATATTGTAAAATTTAAAGAGCTATTTGAGGCTTTAGAAAAACGTAAAAAAGCCATTTTAAAAGCTTTAGAAGAGCAAGGGGTTTTAACATCAGAATTAAATCAAAAAATAAATCGACCAAAGATTTAACAACACTTGAAGATTTATATTTACCTTTTAAGAAAAGCCGAAAAACCAAAGCTGAAAAGGCAAGACAAAACGGGCTAGAACCTTTGGCAAAAATCATCATGTCTCAAAATGCTAATGATGTTGCATCTATAGCCTATAAGTATATAAAAAATGATGTTGTTTCTGTTGAAGACGCCCTAGAAGGTGCGCGACATATTATTGCAGAGTGGATTAATGAGCGTACAGATATTCGGAACAATATCCGTTATCAATTAGAGCGTTTTGCTATGATTTCCACGAAAGTAATAAAAACAAAAGGCGATTCTACGACTGCACTCAATACAAACGAAAATGCTCAAAAATTCAGGGATTATTTTGATTGGGAAGAAGCTTTAAATCGCATTCCATCACATAGACTTTTAGCCATATTAAGAGCAGAAAAAGAAGGGTTTATACGTGTAAAAATTAATATTGATGATGACCGCGCTTTAGACAAAATTGAAAACAGAATTATCCGATCTAATAATGCGTGTGCAGAACATATTGAAATAGCTATAAAAGACGCTTATAAACGTTTATTGTTGCCATCATTAAGTAATGAAGCCATGCAAATAGCCAAAGACAAAGCCGATGAGTCTGCCATTAGCGTATTTGCCAAAAACTTGAAACAATTGTTGTTAGGTTCTCCATTAGGCGAAAAACGAGTTTTAGCAATAGACCCTGGATTTAGAACTGGCTGCAAAATAGTGTGTTTAGATGCGCAAGGGCAATTAAAATATAACGAAACCATTTATCCGCATCCACCAAAAAGTGACAGTACGGGTGCAATGAAAAAAATAAGTTCACTTTGCGATGCCTATAAAATTGAAGCCATTGCTATTGGAAACGGAACTGCATCAAGAGAAACCGAAGCCTTAATTAGAAAAGTACATTTTAAAAACAATTTACAGGTTTTTGTGGTAAGCGAAGCAGGAGCAAGTATCTATTCAGCATCAAAAATAGCACGAGAAGAATTTCCAAATTATGATGTAACAGTACGTGGGGCGGTATCTATTGGAAGACGTTTACAAGACCCTTTGGCAGAATTAGTAAAAATTGATGCTAAATCTATTGGTGTGGGGCAATACCAACACGATGTAGATCAAACCAAACTTCAAAAACAATAGGATGTTGTTGTTGAAAATTGTGTAAACTCAGTAGGCGTAAATATAAACACTGCAAGTAAAAGTTTATTAAGTTACGTGTCTGGAATAGGCCCAAAACTGGCCGAAAATATTTTCAATTACAGAAATGAAAATGGTGCTTTTACTTCAAGGGCAGCCATTAAAAACGTACCCCGTTTAGGTGGAAAAGCCTTTGAACAAGGGGCCGCTTTTTTAAGAATTAAAGCCCCTAAAAACCCTTTAGATGATTCTGCGGTTCACCCTGAAAGTTATGCCATCGTTACTAAAATGGCAAAAGATTTAGGAAAGTCTGTGGACAACTTAATTGGGAATAAAGACGTGCTTCAAAAAATAGATTTAAAAAAGTATTGTACTGAATCCGTTGGTTTATTGACGCTTGAAGACATTATAAAAGAATTAGAAAAACCAGGTTTAGATATTCGAGAGCAAGCCAAAGTATTTACATTCAATCAAAATATAAAAACCATTAACGATTTACGAGAAGGTCAATTACTTCCAGGTATCGTCAATAATATTACCAATTTTGGCTGTTTTGTAGATTTAGGGATTAAAGAAAGTGGCTTAATTCATGTATCCAATCTATCGGATAGTTTTGTAAAAGATGTGAATGCCCATGTTAGTTTACATCAGCAAATTATAGTAAAGGTTTTAGAGGTTGATGTTGCTCGAAAGCGTATTCAGTTAAAGTTGTATAAATAAAAACGTTCTGTAATTCCTGCGCAGGAATGACAACAATTCTAAGAACAACCTACCTTTAGGAAATAGAAAACGTCAAGATGAATTCAAATTAAATTAGAATAATAAACCCCTTGATGATTCATAAAAGTACCATCCTTTTTATTCAAATCTAATACTTGTCCTTTAAAGTTTGTTGCAGGTAAACCTAGTTCTTGATAAATACAAGCTGTAGCAGCAAAGTCCCAAATACTACCACCACCAAGGTCTTTTTTAGGGAGTTTTAAAAAACATGCTGGTCCTTTTTCTAAAACTAAAATAGCATTCATTACTGCGCCTGCTCCAGAAATTTCTTTAATACCGTTTAAACCTAAATCAGCTTTATGTTTATTTAATATGTGTAGAATTTCGACAGAATTAGGTGTGTCGTTTAATTTTTTATCAGTTAGATAAGTAAGATAGTTATTACTATTATTTATGTTCCAAAGGGTTTTATTTTTATAAGCACCTTTTCCTTTTATAGCGTGATATAGGGTTTTAGTACTAGGATCAAAAACAACGCCAATTACAGGCGTACCTTCTTTAGAAACTAATGCAATAGCTACTGAAAATCCTGGTTGTTTATTAATAAATGCTAGTGTGCCATCCAAAGGGTCTATACACCAAAAGAAATCTTTTTTAAATCGGCTACCATCATCTTTTGTTTCTTCAGATAATAAACCAATATCAAAAGCTTTGCATGTAGGAATTAAATGAGACAAAATAATACGTTCACATTCACGATCTACTTTTGTCACTACTTGAGATGCATAATTAACGCCTCCTTCTTTTTTCTCTACAACCACATCTTCATTCATGTGTTTCTGAATAATGTTTCCAGCAGAAAGTGCCGCTTCAATGGCAATAGTTGTTAAATGTTGTAAGTCCATTATTATAGATTTTTAATGACTTCGGCAGTGATGCGTTCACTATAACTATTAATTTTCCAATGGCCGGGGCTCCAGCCTTTTAAAAACCTATGAAAATCTGCCCACGCCACACGATATAAGGGACGCCATTCGTTTTCAAGTGTTTCATTTTTTTCACCAATTGCTTCGTGTAAGTAAGTAAAATAAGTGTCTAATAGTTTTGATTCCAAACGTTCACAATCATTTTCATTAAGGCAACTTCCAATAAAATAAGCGACATCTTTCATACCACATCCACCACCAACATATTGAAAATCTACGCCTGCTACTTGTCCGTTTTTAGAAAAACAAAAGTTTGCCAATTTTGCATCGCCATGTACAAACGTTTTAAAGTTACAGCTATTCAGTTTTTTGTCAATAGCAACAGCTGCGTTTTTCAATGCTTTATCTTGTAAAACGGCTAGTTCTTGAGGTCTAGTTTCCAAATGCCAATAGGTGCCAACGTTCCAAAGTCCATCAGGAACTTTTTCTAAATAGCTAGCATGAAATTGTGCCAACCATTTTAAACAGGTATCTATATCTTCCCAAGCTACATTTTGTTTTCGTAATGGAAAACCTGCTTTATCTAAATCTTCGAGCACTATAAGTGTTTCATCATGTTTACTTTCAATAGCAAAACACCTTGGTAAACGTGCCATACTAGTTTTAGTATAACGCTTATACCAAGTGGTTTCAACTTCGTATGATTTTAATTTTCGTTGATGCCCAATATCGGTATGCCATCCTCTAGGATGATTTTGGCTTCTAGGTAATTGTACATGTTTAACCACAACACTTTCTAAAGGGGAATTTTCTAAATCAATACGTATAATTTTACCATAACCACTCCATAATTCTTGAATGACTTCTTTTTCAGCTAGAGAGGATGCGCCAGTTTTTTGTAAAATAATGGATTTAAAATAATCGTTCATAGGGTTTCAAAGGTAGGAAATTGTGTTTTTTAAATGCTTGAATTTTTAGAAACCATATAGCTTTGATTTTATTTACATTGTTAGCAAGTACACCCGCGTAAGCGATTGAACGGTATGTTTGAGCTCCTTGAAAAGAGCGAGTAGTGAAAGCGCGACCCCGCCCAAAAGCGGGGTTACGCCCAAAGACTATATAAACAAAAAGACTAATAGCCTTCAATTCTACTTACAATAAATTATTCAATCGGTTTTTAAACCAGTTGTTGCTTGTCGCTTCTACCTCCTTTTTTTCAACAGGTTCTTTGACTCGATTCTTATTGTTTTGAAGCTTACGTTTTTTGCTTACACGCGCAATGACTTCATCTACGAAGTAATCAAACTCGCTATTCAGTCCAAACATTTTGGCCTCTTTTAAAGCGTCTTCAGCTTTTTCAAATTCACTCAAAGCTTCATATAAATAACCTTGCGCTAATTTAATTCCAGCTTTATCAATCCCTTTAACGTTTATTGCAAAGTCTATTAACTTTTGTGCTTCGTCAAAATCATGACTATTAACCAAAAACCTAATAAATTCTGGATAGATATCTGGATTATCCATATTTATGGCTAAAGCATTTTCATAATACTCTTTAGCAGCTTTATAGTTTCCAAGTTGTTCACTTTGCACTTTAGCCATTAAGCATAATGCTTTTACATTATTTGGCTCATAAGATAGAGCGTAGTTTAAAGCCTCAATAGCCTTAGCCAATTCGTATGGGTAAGCTTCTATAGCACGAAACAAATAGATGTTATGTAAATTATTTTCCATTTTCGTTTTTATTAAATGATTTTTTGATTTAAAAGCACATATTATATGGGCTCTTAAAACCGAATCAGACTATTTTACTAATATTTTGAAATAAAAAAATCCGAAACAGTTTTATATGCTTCGGATTTTTTTCTGTGGAAAGTAATCTACAAAAAATACCGAAGCCTGAGTAGTAACTCTGGGTTACCACTCCAATCTTGAAATGTTATACGATGTTTCAACATGGCTTCTTTTTTTATTTATCCTGAACTTGTTTCAGAACCTTTATTATTCAGTAGTAGTTTATTACAACTGCGGTGCAAAGATGAAAACTATTTTTAAAAAAACAAACAAAAAATGATATTAATTTATTGATAATCAAATAGTTATATTGAAATTTAAATAATATAATTCCTGTCCGTTTTTTTAACGGATACTCGAGTTATTGTGCAAAAGTTTGTCTCTCAGTTGCTTACTCTTCAATACCTAGTATTTTAGTTTCTAAAATTTAGTTTCAAATATTTTTAATTTTTTCAATAAAAAAAGCGTCCAATTCCTTGGACGCTTTTAAATAGTATAGATTTTTTAATAGTTTATCTATTCATATTCTTTATTTGGTCCACAAAATCATCTAAATCAGCACCATTACTAACCAGCGTTAATGCTTTATCAATTATGTATTTTACATTTACCGCATGAAACCCAAGTCCAACAGCAATCTTTTTTAGAAGCAACATTTCTGGTTCCCCTGTAATGGTATCCACATGGATCATACGTACTAAATCATATAAACGCTCCAAACGCAAATCGTAAGATACTGGCGGATTTATTGGGTGTGATAGATAATTCTTTAATATAGACTTATAATCATTTTCACCAATCTCTAAACGTTGTGCTAATCTGTCCAAAAACAGTTTTTCATCATCGGTAATCACACCATCAGCCATTGCCACTCGAACAATTGCTGCAAAATGGCTCTCGTTACGCTTTTTAAACCCACTATCAAATAAATCTGAAAACGACATATATTTTACTTTTTTTAGTGCTGCAAACCTACATATTTTTTTTAAGATTTTAAACTCATATTATAAAATAAAAGAGATGTTATTTTGAGTGAATTTGATTTTTTTATCGGAATTGTATCAAGAAGTTGGGCGTTCCCTAAAGGTCGGGCTTGGAATTTATCTTGAGCCAAGTCGAAAGGCTATATATTTTTAAAATGGCATTATGAGCGAGGAACGCTTGTAACAATCTGTCTGTTTCAAGTTTATCAACAAATTGATAGTATTTCTCTTTTAAAAGGATGCCGCTTCAATCACTAACCAAATACAGAACTAATTTCTAAATTGCTACAAATATTTGTGTATTCGCCGTAAAATAAAAGGAGTCTAAACCCTATATTTGCACCTCAAGACAAAATTAGGTGAGTAAATCTACTATCTCTCAAACCTATTTACAGGCTTTGCAAACGCAAAATCTGCAAAATACTATTGCCCAAACTGGAACAAAAACACATGTAAAAGGCCTTGTAGGTTCTTCGTTTTCATTTGTAATCTCAAGTCTTTTTAAAACCGCCGAAAAGCCATTTTTATTAGTGTTTAATGATAAAGAGGAAGCGGCACATTACCTAAACGATTTAGAACAATTATTGAGCGAAAAAGATGTGTTGTTCTACCCAGGAAGCTACCGCAGGCCTTACGATATAGAAGAAACAGATAATGCTAATGTGTTATTACGCGCAGAGGTTTTAAACCGGATAAATTCACAAAAAAAACCTGCCTTAATTGTTACTTACCCCGATGCACTTTTTGAGCAAGTAGTAACTAGAAAAGAGCTAGAGCGCCATACACTTAAAGTTGGTGTAAATGATAGCCTGTCTATTGATTTTGTAAACGAAATGTTATTCGAATACAAATTCAAGCGTGTCGATTTTGTTACCGAACCTGGCGAGTTTTCAGTACGAGGCGGTATTGTAGATGTGTTTTCATTTTCACATGATGAACCTTACAGAATTGAGTTTTTTGGTGATGAAGTCGATAGTATCAGAACGTTTGATGTAGAAACGCAATTATCCATCGAGCAGATTAAAAAAATCAACATCATCCCAAATGTTGCCAATAAATTAGTAGAAGAAAAACGCCAAAGTTTTCTAAAATATATTGCCCAAAAAACAGTTGTCTGTTTAAAAAATGCCGATTTACTCTTTTCAAGAATCGACGATTTTTACACCAAAGCCGAAGATGCTTTTAAAGCCCTTTCAGAAGATATTAAACATGCCGAACCTCACGAATTATTTTGTAATTCAGCATTACTAAAAAAGCAATTATTAGATTTCTCAATTATTGAATTTGGGAGTTCTTCTGTTTTTAATACAAACGTCATTGCGAGTGAAACGTCGCAATCTATTTCAATGGATGAGATTACCACGTCGCAAGCTCCTCGTAATGACGAAATAGTTTTTAACACCACCCCACAACCTGCATTCAACAAACAATTCAATTTGTTGATAGAAGACTTAAATAGCAATCAAGAAAAAGGCTACACCAATTACATCGTCTGCGTAAGCGAGCAACAAGCAAAGCGTTTTCACGATATTTTTGATGATGCCAAATTGGATGTTAAAGACTATCAAACTGTAATACTTTCACTTCATCAAGGGTTTGTAGATCATGATAACAAAATAGTTTGTTATACCGATCATCAGATTTTTGAACGGTATCATAAATTTCATCTTAAAAATGGCTACGCTAAAAAGCAAGCCATCACTCTAAAAGAACTTACAAATCTCGATATTGGCGATTATGTTACACATATCGATCATGGTATTGGGCGTTTTGGTGGGCTTCAAAAAATTGATGTAGAAGGTAAAAAGCAAGAAGCTATAAAATTGATTTATGGCGAGCGGGATGTGCTGTATTTAAGTATTCACTCACTACACAAAATTACTAAGTTTAACGGTAAAGATGGGAAACCTCCTAAGATTTACAAATTAGGGAGTAACGCTTGGAAAACCCTAAAACAAAAAACAAAAGCCCGTGTAAAACACGTCGCATTTAACTTAATAAAACTCTACGCAAAACGTAAAACCGAAAAAGGCTTTCAATACAATCCAGATAGTTATATGCAACACGAGTTGGAAGCCTCTTTTATTTACGAGGATACTCCCGACCAAAGTACTGCAACCGCAGATATTAAAGCCGATATGGAAAGTGAACGCCCAATGGACAGACTCGTTTGTGGTGATGTAGGCTTTGGTAAAACAGAAGTTGCTATTCGTGCCGCTTTTAAAGCCGTAGATAATGGCAAACAAGTGGCAGTTTTGGTACCAACTACCATTTTAGCATATCAACATTCTAGAACATTCAAAGCGCGTTTAAAAGATTTTCCTGTTACTGTAGATTATGTAAACCGTTTTAGAACTGCCAAAGAAAAACGAGAAACTTTAGAAGGACTAGAATCTGGGAAAGTAGATATTATAATTGGTACCCACCAACTCGTTAACAAAAATGTGAAATTCAAAGATTTGGGGTTACTTATTGTTGATGAAGAGCAAAAATTTGGTGTAGCTGTAAAAGAAAAACTAAAGACTTTAAAAGATAATGTGGATGTATTGACTTTAACCGCAACGCCAATCCCAAGAACCTTGCAGTTTAGTTTAATGGCAGCTCGCGATTTGTCAGTTATTACCACACCCCCTCCAAACCGATATCCCATTGAAAGTCATGTGATTCGTTTTAGTGAGGAAACCATAAGAGATGCCGTGAGTTATGAAATTCAACGTGGCGGACAAATTTTCTTTATTCATAACCGTATAGAAAACATCAAAGAGGTTGCAGGCATGCTTCAACGTTTGGTTCCAGATGCTAAAATTGGTATTGGACATGGACAAATGGATGGTAAAAAATTAGAACAGTTGATGCTCGCTTTTATGGATGGTGCGTTTGATGTTTTAGTAAGTACTACGATTGTAGAAAGCGGATTGGATGTCCCTAATGCTAACACCATTTTTATAAATAATGCCAATAACTTTGGTTTGAGCGATTTACACCAAATGCGAGGTCGTGTAGGGCGTAGCAATAAAAAAGCATTCTGTTATTTTATTACGCCTGAATATTCTGCAATGACAGATGATGCCAGAAAACGAATTACAGCTTTGGAGCAGTTTACAGAATTAGGAAGCGGCTTTAACATTGCCATGAAAGATTTAGAAATTCGTGGTGCAGGTGATTTATTAGGTGGAGAACAAAGTGGTTTCATAAATGAAATAGGATTTGATACCTACCAGAAAATTCTAAATGAAGCGATTGAAGAACTTAAAGAGAACGAATTTAAGGACTTGTATAATGAGGATGAAGCAGATAAAGTTTATGTGAAAGATGTCACGATTGATTCTGATTTTGAGCTCTTATTTCCAGACAATTACGTCAATAATATAGCTGAACGATTAAGCCTTTATACACAACTTAATAACATAAAAACCGAAGAAGAATTAACTACCTTTGAGTCAGAATTAATCGATCGTTTTGGAGAATTACCAAAACAAGTGACCGATTTATTAAATAGTGTCCAAATAAAGTGGTTAGCAACTAAAATTGGATTTGAAAAAATAATCATGAAACAAGGGAAACTGATTGGTTATTTTATAAACGACCAACAAAGTCGTTTTTATCAAAGCGCTAGTTTTACCAAAGTCTTGCAGTTTGTACAAACACATCCAAAAGCTTGTAAGATGAAAGAGAAGCAAACCCGAACAGGTTTGCGTTTAATGCTAACTTTTGAAAACATAAAAACAGTAAAACAAGCTTTAGAGGCTTTAAAACCTATTGTGGCTTGATTATTGATTTTTAAATACAGAATACACAACACATGAAACGACTACTTTTTTTAACACTTTTAGCACCAACTTTAATGCTTGCTCAACATAAAATTAAAGGTGTTTTCTATCCAGCAAAGGATTATAATTTTGCGTTGTTGTATAAGGTAGGGCCAACCATATCAGATTATGTTACAAATGCAGAAATTGCTGAAGACGGAAGTTTTGAGTTTGAGTTGGATTCTACAGCAACAAAGGGCATGTATAGATTGGTTTATGCGGTACCACAGGAAGATTATAATTTCGACATCATGTACAACGGAAAAGAAGATGTTGAATTAACATTTATGGCAGAAACTGGTGTTGATTTTAAAAAATCTAATCCTAATAAACTATTGGCGTCTTACACCAATAGCATGTCTATGGTTACACAAAGTATTGGTAACTATTTTAGTAAAGAAAGTAAAGATACTCTTGCGCTTAAAGCTATTTTTAAAACGCAACGCGAGACACAATCTAATTTTGAAAAAGCAGCAAAAGGCAGTATGGCATTGGATTTTATAAAAGCTAATAAACCATACATACCAAAAAAAGTTGAAGATGTAAAAACGTATATCAAAAACTTAGAAAAACACTTTTTTGATAATGTAGATTTTAGTAATCCCATACTTCAATGTTCTAGTTTTTTAGAAGAAAAAATGCTTAACTATGTGTTTGGAATGTCTGCAAATTCAGAAGATGAATTATCAGTTTATAAGAAAAATATTGATGTGGTTTTTGAACACATGAAAACGGCTCCAAAAGAAGTACAACGTATTTTATTATTTGATTTATGGCAACAGATGTCTGATTTAGGACATGAATCTGTCTCTAACTATATCGCTGAAAATTATTTAATGGATGTTGCTGTATCGTTGAATGATCAAGAACTTTTACAAGCATTAATACTATATCAAAATCTTTCCAAAGGTGCTATTGCTCCAGATTTTGATCTCAAAATAAAGGAAAAAGACAAAGAAGTTACAAAAAAGTTAACGGCTTTAAAAGGTGCTGAAAATTATATTATAGTATTTTGGAGTAGTACTTGCTCACATTGTTTAGATGAGGTTCCACAACTTCAAAATTTCATAAAATCACGTGAAAAAGATGAAATGAAAGTCGTTGCTATTGGTTTGGAAGATGAACCATATGGTTGGAAAAATTTAACCTATGATTACCCTGAATTTATTCATGTTTATGGCGAAGGAAAATGGGACAACGAAATTGGAGATGCTTATGGTGTTACATCTACGCCAACGTATTTTATTTTAGACAAGGACAAAAAAATAGTTTCAAAACCTGTGGATTTTGAAGCCTTAATAAAATTTTTTCAAGAAGCGCATGTTGAAAATTAAGTTTGTTATACCAAGCTTATTTCTGTCTTTCAAAAATGATAAAAAGCATTCTCTAGATGCTCGATGTTAAAACCTTTACCTTCTTTTACAATGGCAATAATATCAAAACGAACTTCAACATCTAAATCGTTTACGGTTACATATTCGTCAACCGCTTTTACCAAACGCTGAATTTGTTTAGGTTTTACAAAATCTTGAGGATCTCCAAAATCTGCTGTAGATCGTGTTTTAACTTCAATAATGGCTAAAATATCATCTTTTTTAGCAATAATATCAACTTCGGCTTTATCAAAACGGTAGTTACGTTCAACAATTTCATAGTTGTTTTTCAGAAGAAAATCTACTGCGAGTTGTTCGCCTTTTTTACCGAGTTCGTTGTGTTTTGCCATAAAGATACCTGCGAATAAAGGGCTTTTGTTAAAATTACAATGTAAGAAATAATATCTATTTTTGTTTTGAAAAAGTTATATTTGATAAATGAATGAAATTGAATTATTAACTATTGTCAAAGATTATTTTAAGGAAAATATTTTTGAAAATCATAAAAAGAATGTTTTAGCTACACATTCAAAATTAAAATCATATAAAATAAACCCCATTGTTGTTAAGTATTTATCAAAAATACTTGAAGATGATTTTACGCCACTAGGAATTGCAAAAGCACTTTATTACCCTAGGGTTTTAGGAACTTCTATAAATACCCCATTCGGGACTAGAATTCAGAATATGTTTGTTGAATTAAATCTAGCTAATGGGTCATTAATAAAAGGGATGGATATCGAATTTATTGATAAGATTGATAACAGAAAAAAATGGTGTCAATTAAAATCTGGACCAAATACTATTAATTCTGAGGATGTCAATCCCCTTTTAAGAAAGTTTTCTACAGTTGCTAATCTAGCAAGAACAAATGCGATTAATTTAAATAATAGTGATTTAGTTTTAGGAGTACTCTATGGAGAAACTTCTCAATTAAGTCAACATTACAAGAAGATTGATGAAAAACATTCAGTAATTATTGGTAAGGAGTTTTGGCATAGATTAACTGGATATCCTGATTTTTATGAAAAACTAGTCGGTGAGTTAGATACTATGATAATAAATATTGATACTGAGGACTTTTTTAAAATAGGTTATACTGCATTAGCTAAAGAAGTTGAAGGTTCTTCTTTATTTTCATTCTCATAATATTTATTTAAAAATTTCACTAAAGAATAGCCTATTTCTTTGGCTAAATTCACAGGTACAGCATTACCAATTTGTTTATATTGTTGAGATATAGAACCGCTAAAAACCCAATCATCTGGAAAAGTTTGAATTCTTGCATATTCTCTAACAGTAAAAGGTCTTGTTTCTTCTGGGTGACAGCGTTCGGTTTGCTTTTGAGCAGGGCTACATGTTAGTGTTAAACAAGGTTCATCCCAACCAATACGTCTTGCCATTCCTGTTTTTCCTCCACCTAAATAAAAACTTTTTTGCATGTATTCTTTTTGAATATCAAGCGGTAAATCTCTCCAATAGCCTTTTTGAGGTACTAAATCTAGTATATCTTTTTTGTGCTTAGGGTATTTTGAACCTTCAGATTTTGGAACATCAGAATCAAAAAGTTTTCCTTTTTTGAGAGCATCACTTAGATTGTAAATAGTATTATAGGGTAGCGGATAATTATATTTTAAATCAATATCTTTTCTAACTCCAATTAAAATTAGACGCTCCCTCTTTTGTGGAACATTATAATTAATAGCTTTTAAAACTTGAACGGGAGAAACAACATTATAACCAATTTCATCTAAAACAGAAATCATACCTTCAAGTGTTTTACCTTTTTCGTGGCTCAAAAGGCCTTTAACATTTTCACCTAGGCAAATCTTTGGCTTCACTTCATTGACAACTCTTGCAAATTCATAAAACAAAGTACCTCTTGTATCGTTTAATCCTAACTTTTTACCAGCATAACTAAAAGCCTGACAAGGAAACTCTCCTGTTACAATATCTATTTCATTTTCATATTTTGAAAAATTGAAATTTTTAATGTCTCCTTCTAAAACATTCCAATTGGGTCTGTTTTGGCGTAATGTTTCACAAGCCCATTTATCAATTTCGTTTAATGCAACACATGATAATCCCGCTTTTTCCAACCCTAAACCTAAACCACCAGCTCCAGCAAATAATTCTAATACAGAAAACTTTTTATTTGGAATTTCCTTATTACCAATAAAGCCGTCTTTATTTATAAATTCATTGAATTTGGGGAATAATTCCAGCTGTTCCTTTTTGTAAATTCTATAGTTACTTATAGGTTCTCTAGTTGCTGGTAATTTCCCAGTATTATCCCACCTACGAAGGGTTTCAGTACTTTTTTGAAGAATATCAGATACTTCTGAGATGGAGTAGTATTTTTTCATAACCAAATTACACAACATTATACATGGTTACAAATATAATATTTTAAACGAAATGAAAAAATTAAATTTAATAAATGATATTACCCCCTAAACAAAAAGAAATCATCCTTCATATGTTCAATTTTACCATCTTCATTTGTGATAATATAATCAATAGCTTGAGAGGTAAAATGGTCGCCTTTTTCAGTTAATGATACTATGTTTTTATCAAGCTGAATCATGTTGTTTTTCAAGGCTAAATCTAAAACGGTTTTAGAACGTACTTTTTGCCAATTAATGTGTTCGTTTAAGTGATTAACATGACGCTCACTTTCTTCGGTATGATTTTTTAAATGAAGCAAAAAGGTTAATAAAGACACTTCTGTACGTTGTTGTTTTTCTCTATACATAACGGCTATAACTCCTTTACTTGGTGCAAACAAATAAACAGCTAAAAATAATACCCCTAACATGGTAGTTATAGACCCTGCAATGGATGCATCTAAACCATGTGCTAACCAATAGCCTGAAATAGCACTAAATACGCCAAAACTTATAGAGTAAATAAGCATGCGTTTTAAATTATTAGTTAGTAAATAAGCTGTTGCAGCTGGAGCAATCATTAGTGCTACTACTAAAATGGCTCCTACAGCATCAAAAGCACCAACGGTTGTTATGGATGAAACACTCATTAATCCATAATGAATAACGGAAGGAGAAAACCCTAAGGAAGCTGCTAAACCAGCATCAAAGGTGCTTATTTTTAATTCCTTAAAGAAGGCAAATAATAAACCAATGGTAATAATTAAAATGCTTCCTATAATCCAAAGTGATTTTGGCCCCATGTCAATTCCAGAAACAATCAATCTATCAAAAGGCGCAAATGCTAATTCACCTAATAATACCGCATCAACATCTAAATGTACATCGTTGGCGTTTTTGGCAATCATAATAACTCCAATACTAAAAAGTATAGGAAACACTAAACCAATAGCAGTATCCTCTTTTACTAAACCTGTCTTTTGAATATATTCAACCAAAACCACGGTGATTATTCCTGTAAGTGCTGCTAGTAGAATAAGTAAAGGCGAGTTTAAATCTTGAGTGATAAAAAAACCAACCACAATACCGGGTAAAATGGAATGACTGATAGCATCGCTAATCATCGCCATTTTTCGAAGTACTAGAAATGTACCAGGAATAGCACAGGCAATGGCTACCAAACTCGCAATTATTTGTATTTCAATTTGCGCGCTACTCATTATTGTTGTTTTGTTGATTGTACAAATTTGATGCTATTTTAAAGCCTTTTTCGGTTAAACTCCACATAGTTCCATCTAATTTCACATAGTTTTTACTAACTAATTTTTGGAGTGTCCTTTTAGTAAATCCTTGAAAGTTATTTAGAATTTTAATGGCATGTGGATGCGAAATGTTTTCATGAGTCTCAGCAATTCTAAACATAAAAGCTAAGGTCTTGTGTAATTGCAAATCTCGACGATTCTTTAAAAACCGTATTTGTTTAAATAATAAGCCTCGACTTGGAGAAAATATAAAAGAGACTAATACAAAAACACCCGCAATAATAACAATAACAGGACCTGTTGATAGGTTGTTTTGACTTGCACTAATTGCTGTTCCGAACACCCCAGAAAATGCACCAAAAATGGCGGATAAGAATACCATTATACTTAAGCTGTTTGTCCATTGTCTAGCCGCCGCTGCTGGAGCTAATAACATGGCACTCATTAATACAACACCTACGGTTTGTAAACCTAAAACAATGGCTAAAACAATAAATGAAGTAATTAGTATATCAATAAGCTTTGTATTAAAACCTAATGTTTTGGTATAATCTGCATCAAACAAAAGAATTTTAAATTCTTTCCAAAAGAGTAATAATACAAATAAACAAAGACCAGTAACGATTGCCATCATCCAAACATCACTTTCAACTAAAGTGGCAGCTTGCCCGAATAAATATTTGTCTAACCCCGCTTGATTCGCGTTGGGTTGTTTTTGAATGAATGTGAGTAATAACATGCCAAAACCAAAAAAAAGCGATAAAATTAGTCCTAAAGCAGTATCTGATTTTAAATGGGTTTTACTGATGATGCCTCGAATCCAAAACGTACCTATGAGTCCGCTTATTAAAGCTCCTAATAACAAAATATTGCTGTCTTTTGCTCCTGTGATTAAAAACGCAATGGCTATACCTGGTAATGCTGCGTGGGAAATAGCATCGCCTAATAAACTTTGTTTTCTAAGTACAGCAAAACTACCAAGCATACCTGTAACTGCTCCTAAAATGGCGGTTCCTAAGGTTATGGTTCTTAGGGTGTAGTCTGTGAAAACTAGTTTTATGTATTCTGTTAAGTCCATAATTCCTGAGAAAGCAGGAATCTCTCCCTTTTTTCACTTTTTATTTTAATGTTCATTTTGCCTTGATGCAAAACGAACCAAAAAATCAAGATCAAGCCGAGGAATTGATTAGGGGCTTGACTTTCTAATATTTGTTTGTTCTTATTCTATTTTGTTATTCATTTGAGTAAGCACTGTTTACTACAACTGCGACTATAAACTTTTTTACTCTTGAATACTTACTTTATAATTAATGCCATAGGTTTTCGTTAAATTATCATCGTTAAAAATATCTTTAACTGGCCCTGTGGCAATCTTTTTTACATTTAGAAACGTTACCCAATCGAAATATTCTGGAACGGTTTGTAAATCGTGATGAACTACTATAACAGTTTTTCCAGCTTTTCGTAATTCTTTTAAGATATTGATTATGGCAATTTCTGTTGTGGCATCTACACCTTGAAAAGGTTCATCCATAAAATAGATAGAGGCGTTTTGCACCAAAGCACGTGCTAAAAATATACGTTGTTGTTGTCCGCCCGAAAGCTGACTTATCTGTCGGTTTTTAAAGGGAAGCATGCCCACTTTTTCTAGCGCTTCTAAGGCAGCCTTTTTCTGTTTTTGCCCTGGACGTTTTATCCAGCCTAAACTTCCGTAAGTACCCATCATCACAACATCTAAGGCTGTGGTTGGGAAATCCCAATCTACACTTCCTTTTTGTGGTACGTATGCTACCAGTTGACGTTGTTTTTCATAGGGTTTGTTATAGATGCTAACGCTGCCTGCAATGGGTTTTAAAATGCCCAAAATAGATTTTATAAGGGTAGATTTTCCTGCTCCATTTGGCCCTACAATAGCCATAAGCACTCCTTCTGGGATTTCTAAATCGATATCCCAAAGTACCGGTTTGTAGTTGTAGGCTACGGTTAAATCGTCTATTTGTACCGCTATTTTTGTCATTATTTTAATGCATTTACGATGGTATTCACATTGTACTTAAACATGCCAATATAAGTACCTTCAATAGTTCCTGCATTTCCAAGAGCATCAGAATACAGAGAGCCTCCAATAGTTACATTGTGACCTTTAGAATTAACAGCAGCTTGTAATGCTTCTATAGTTCGTTTTGGTACCGAGCTTTCAATAAATATAGATTTAACATCGTTTTCAATAATAAAACTAGATAATTTTTGAACGTCCTGTACACCTGCTTCAGTAGCTGTAGAAAGTCCTTGTAAGCCTACTACTTTAAAATTAAAGGCTTTTCCAAAGTAGTTAAAAGCATCGTGTGCTGTAACTAAAATACGTTTCTCCTTTGGAAGGGATTTTATAGTGGTTTCTAATTCTTGCTGTAGTGCATCTAATTGTTTTAAATAGCTAGCACTATTAGTTTGAAAAATTGCTTTTTTTTCTGGAATTGCTTCAGAAAGTTTATCGGTAATAAATTTTGTTGCTTGTTTCCAATAAGTTACATTAAACCAAATATGCGGGTCGTAATTTGAAGCGAAATATTCTGAACCTATTAAGGTATTTTTATCTAGAGCATCAGAAATTGCAATGGTTTTTATGTTTTTCATTTTTTCAAAAACTTCAACCAATTTCCCTTCTAAATGTAATCCGTTATAGAAAATAATATCAGCATTTGCTAGTTTACTAACATCGCCTTCACTGGCTTTATATAAGTGAGGGTCAACACCACTACCCATTAAACCTTGTAGGTTTATATGCTCGCCTCCAATGTTTTTAACTAAATCGGTTATCATGGAAGTGGTAGTTACGACGTTTAGTTTTTCGTTTGCCTTTTTTTCTTTTTTACAATTAATAAATAATAGAGCTATGATAAAAAATAATATGGTGTTTTTCATTTTAATTCTTTTTTGTTGGTAATCTAAAGCTTACGCCTCCGCTTAATAAAATATCTTGACCATCTGTAATACTAGAGCCAACTGTTGCATCGAGTTGCACGCTATCTGAGACTAAATAGGTTATACCTGCGTCCCACAAATGATTCGCCTTATTGTTTTCTGGTAAATCGCCATAAAGTTCTGCATAAACGCCTAGTTTTTCTGTTAAGCCTAAACCATAAGCTAGCGTGTATACATATGCTGCTTCTGAAGAATCGTCTCCCCACTGTGCACCGAGGTTATATGATAAACTTGAATTTTCGTTTAAAGTATGTGCAAACGAAAACCTAAAATCCACCCCAGTCGTTTCAGGTTTATAATCTGTAGCAGCAGTGAAAGGTAAATATAAATGACCCAAGAATCCTATTTCTGGGAATGCACCTTTCTCTTCCGAAATGGCAATTTTAGCGCCTAGTAGTAGTGGATTAAAACCACTTAAAATGTTTTCGGTTGTATTTGTTTTGGTTTCAACAAAATCCCAACCTAGTCTTAATTCTAAATTATTCAAGAGGCCTAACCTTACTAAAGTAGTGTTAAATGTGAAGGTTTCATTTTTAATTGTGTTCTCTTCAAAGCTTTCATAGAAAGCACCAGTTTCCACTTGAATATAGCCTACAGGGATGGTAGTTGGTGATTCGGTTGCATCGGGTCTATCTGTTATTAATGCACCGAGTAAGTCTTCCTTTTGTTGTGAAAAAACAAATAAAGGAATGTTTAGTATTAAAAGTAATCTAATAGTTTTCATTAAAGTTAAAATTTACATCTAGTGGTTTAATTAATTATAGTTTATTGGTTTAGAATAATTTATAATTATTTTGAGTTGGTTCAGGAGACGAATTAGAGTCGCTATTTATTTCTTTAACAAATATAATATTGGTAAAATCTTCATTTAGTAGAAGTGTGTTGTTGTTAATGTAGATTTGGGTCATTTTATTAAATTGTAATTGATTAGTAACTGTAATTGAATTGCCACATTTTAATCCATGAAGAGCGCAAAAATCAAAAAACTCTTTTTCATCACTAAGGAGTCTTGAAATGATATATGTTTTACCTTCTTTAGATTTTGATAAAGGGAATGTATTATTGTCTCTTATAATATGTCCTTTTTCACTTGGTATAGGGTCGCCATGAGGATCGAACTTTGGGTTACGCAAATAGGCGCTAATTTTATTTGCAAGAAAATCGGAAGTCTGGTGTTCTAATAATTCTGCTTCTCGGTGAATATCGTGCAAGGACATATCAAATAATTTAAAAAGCAATGCTTCCCACAATCTATGTTTTCTAACTAAATTTATAGCGAGTTTGGTTCCTTTTTCTGTAAGCTCAAGAGCTTGATATTTTTTGTAATGTAATAAGTCGCGTGTTGCAAGTTTTTTTGCCATGTCTGTTGCAGCTGCATTCGAAATTCCTAATTTTTTAGCAATATTCCCTGGTTTAGTATCTTTATTATCCTGAACGCCATTTTTGTATATGGCTTTAATGAAATTCTCTACTGCTACAGACATTTATGTTTGCTTTAAATAAAATTTAAGTATACTTAAAATTATTTTCAAATATATTTAAAATAATCAAACACACCATATAAGTATTGGTTTATTTTATTTTTTTAACTTATGGGGTGTATTGTAAATTTGTAAATGAAGAGTTTAACCTATAATCATTAAATACTTGGTTTTTAGGAGTTAGGTTGTTGTTTTAAAACTTTTTTATGAATAAGCTTTTATTCTTTATAATCAGGAACTTGGGTAGTTTATAGATATTTGGTTTACAAAAGTGGCTTTTGTTTAATATTCTAAACAGTCAATAAAGTCTAAGATGAAACGAATCTTCCATAACCAATATGAGATATGTTTTAGATTGTTTGAGGCAGTATTTTGTTTTTGCAAAGGTTCTCCTTGCTTAGAAAATTTGATTGCTTAAAAGAGCTTCTTTTTAAATTGAAAATATTATTTAGAGGATTGTTTCTTTTAAAATTTAATGACACCCGCAATCATCAGTACCGCAAGATTTTGAGTTTTTCTTACTTGGTTTAATTAAGAATTTCTTCATAACATACCATAAAGCTAAAATTAAAATAGAGGCTGCTAATATGTTTTGAATGAGAACGTTCATGGTTTTTATTTCAAAAATTGAAATGCTATTAAAGCTACAATATACGCAAAAGCCGTCATTATTACTAGCTGTAATATAGGCCATTTCCAAGAGTTTGTTTCTTTTTTTACTATCGCCAAAGTACTCATGCATTGCATAGCAAAGGCATAAAATAATAATAATGATATTCCTGATGCAAATGTAAATAAAGGCCCTCCTAATATTGGATTTACCTCACCTGCCATTCGATTTTTAATCGTGTCTTCATCATCATTTCCTACGCTGTATATAGTTGCCAATGTGCCCACAAATACTTCGCGAGCAGCAAAACTACTTACAATGGCAATGCCTATTTTCCAATCGTATCCTAGTGGTCTTATGGTAGGCTCAATGGCTCTACCTGTTATGCCAATGAATGAGTGTTCTAATTTATGAGACGCAATTTTGTGTTGTAATTCTTCTTCAGTTAAGTTATCCGAACTATATTCTGTTTTTACTATTTCTTCGGCATTATTAAATTGTTCCCCAGGACCATAAGATGCCAAAAACCAAAGTATAATTGAAATTGCTAAAATGATTTTTCCAGCTCCAAAAACAAATGACTTAGTTTTTTCTATTACGGTTAATGCGACGTTTTTAAAAAGCGGTAATTTGTAATTGGGCATTTCGACTACAAAAAATGATTTGCTTTTTATTTTTAATATTTTATTAAGTAAATAAGCTGAAAAAACCGCTGTACCAAATCCAATTAAATATAACAGCATTAGGGTTAAAGCTTGGTAGCTTAGACCGATAAACCTGCCTTGAGGAATTACTAATGAAATAATAATTAAATACACAGGAAGTCTTGCCGAACAAGTTGTAAAAGGAGTTACTAAAATAGTGATTAAACGCTCTTTCCAACTTTCAATATTTCGAGTTGCCATAATAGCAGGAATAGCACAAGCGGTTCCAGAAATAAGAGGAACAACACTTTTTCCGCTAAGACCAAAACGACGCATGATTCTATCCATAAGGAAGACCACACGACTCATATAACCGCTTTCTTCAAGTATAGCAATAAACAAAAACAAAAAGGCAATTTGAGGTATAAATATAACAATACCGCTAAGTCCTGGAATAATACCTTCAGCCAATAAACTTGTAAATGCGCCTTTAGGAAGTGCATTTTTTGTCCATTCGCTTAACGAAGCAAATATGTTATCAATAAAGTCCATTGGTAGCTCCGCCCAATCGTAAATGGCTTGAAAAATGGTTAGTAGTATTATAGCAAATATTACATAACCCCAAACTTTATGGGTTAAAACCCTGTCAAATTTAGAGCGCAAATCTTTGGCTTGAGAAGCATCAATAGTTTGCCCAATTTTAAGTACATTATTTATAAACTGATAGCGTTTTATTGTTTCTTTTTGTTGTAAACGTTTTAAATCGCTTTTACTTTTGGTTTTAAAATCGGCAACGGCATCAATTTCGTTTCTATCTGTTTTTCCAAAGTTTACATCTTGAGTAATAACCAACCATAGTTTATAAAGTAATTGATTTGGGAATGCCTTGCGTAAATTATCAAAGTATTCTTTGTCAATTTCAGAAGCACTTAAACAAGGTGTAATCGAGATGTCTTTGTAATTAGCAATTAAAGACTTTAAATTGTCGATACCTGTATTTTTTCGAGTACTTATTAAGGCAATTTTTGTTTGAAGATGTTCTTCTAAATAATCAATATCTAATGAAATACCCTTGTAATTCATTCGGTCTGCCATATTAATGACTAGTAATGTTGGTATTTCTAAATCCTTAATTTGAGTAAAAAGTAAGAGGTTGCGTTTTAAGTTTTCAACATCACTAACGACAACTGCTATATCTGGAAAATCTTTATCATTTTTATTTAAAAGTAACTCGATAACTACATTTTCATCTAGCGAAGAAGCGTTTAAACTATAAGTTCCAGGTAGGTCTATTATGTGTGCTTTTACACCCCTAGGGAGTTTACAAATACCTTCTTTTTTTTCGACAGTAATACCTGGATAGTTGCCAACTTTTTGGTTAAGCCCTGTTAAGGCATTAAAAACAGAAGTTTTCCCAGTATTTGGATTGCCAATTAAAGCAACATTAATTTGTTTACTCATAATTCTCTTTTTCAATTAAAATATGAGAAGCAGTCTCTTTTCTAATAGCTAGGTGCGATCCGTTTATATTCAAATACATTGGATCTTGGAAAGGCGCTACCTGCACGAGCTCTACAATATTGCCTGGTAAACAGCCCATTTCTAGAAGTTTTAGAGGAATGTGATTAGACGAAACATCAGTAATAATAGCTCGTTCGCCTCGTTTTAAATGTGCTAAAGTGTATTGCAAGCTTATTTAGATTGATTTTAAAGAAGCAAAAGTAAGCTAAAAAACTAGCCTATAAAAATTGTAGTCAAAAAAGTATTATTCATATTCTTTTTTAAGAATTTCAATATCGCTTAGCAGGCGATTAATATCTTCAGAGTCTGTACCATCATAAAACCCTCGTATTTGTCTTTTTTTATCAATGAGCATAAAATTTTCTGTATGAACCATATCAAATGGACCAGTATAAGCATTGTCTTTTACAGCTAAATAACTTTTTCTAGCTAGCTGGTAGATATCTTTTTTGTTCCCAGTTACTAAATTCCATTTTTTGTCATTCACACCTTTTTTTACCGCATATCGTTTTAATTGTTCAACAGAATCAATTTCTGGAGTTACGGAATGAGAAAGCAGCATAATGTCTGAATCGTCCAATATTTCTTTTTGTATTTCAACCATGTGGTCAGTCATGATTGGGCAGATGGTTTGGCAGGTTGTAAAAAAGAAATCGGCAACATAGATTTTATCTTTATAGTTGTTTTGGGTAATGGTTTGACCGTTTTGATTTGTAAATGAAAAATCTGCTATTTTATGATATTTTTTTTGATGCTGAATCGTGCTATCTACAAGTTCGGTGCTAACCATAACAGGTTGGTAAATAGGAAGTGGCTTATAGACATTTAAGGTATTATAAATTAGGATAATTATGATTAAAGAAACAACCCCAAAAGCAATAGCAAACTTCTTGTAATCTTTAAAAAATGATAGCATTGACTCTTAAATTTTTACAAAAGTACGATGAAAATTAATTAACATGAATTCAATTGAAACTTAAATTCATGTTAAAAATATTGGCATTCTTTAATTGTCTTTTTAAAGTTGGTTTAAAAGCTTACTTTTGTGCGATTATAAAAATTTGATTGAAGAATATATGGAGTTTGTTATTAAAATATCTCAATTTTTATTGAGTCTTTCTTTGCTAATTGTATTGCATGAGTTAGGGCATTTTATCCCAGCGAAAGCTTTTAAAACAAGAGTAGAGAAGTTTTACTTGTTTTTTGATGTTAAGTTCTCACTATTTAAGAAAAAAATAGGAGAAACAGTATACGGAATAGGTTGGTTACCATTAGGAGGCTATGTTAAAATAGCTGGTATGATAGATGAGAGTATGGATACCGAGCAAATGGCTCAAGAGCCTCAGCCATGGGAGTTTCGTTCTAAACCTGCATGGCAACGTTTAATTATTATGTTAGGTGGTGTAACGGTTAATTTTCTCTTAGCTATATTGATATATGTTGGGATGAGTTATTTTTATGGAGATAGGTTTTTACCAAATGAAAATATAAAGGATGGTCTTTTAATAGAGAGTACCGTAGCAAATAAAGCAGGTCTTTTAACAGGGGATAAAATATTAGCTGTTGATGGTGACGAGATAGAAAATTTTTCTGAAATTCCAGAAAAAGTACTTTTCGGAAGTGAAGTTACTATTGAAAGAAATGGTAATCAATCAACAGTTAAAATGCCAGAAGATTTCCTGTCTCAAATTATAGATGCCAAAGAAAAAGCGTTTATCAATTTAAGAATGCCTTTTGTTGTTGTTCAAGTACCAGATACTTCCTCTAATGTTAATAGTGGAATTAAAAAAGGAGATATTGTTCTTGCCTTAAACGACTATTCAACAAAATATATTGATGAAGTTAAATTAGGCTTAGAAAAGTTTAAAGGACAAGACGTAACTGCGAAGATTCAAAGAGATGGTAATGTATTTAGTTTACCTCTATCAATTTCTGGTGAAGGAAAACTAGGATTAGTTTATGCTGGAGGATCAACTCCTGAAACCTTAGAGGCTTTAGGATATTATGATTTTGATACAAAAAAATATGGCTTTTTTGAATCTTTTCCAGTAGGCTTAAAAAAGGCAAAAGATAAAATGGCATCCTATTGGGATCAATTAGGAGCCATCTTTACACCAAGTACAGGTGCTTATAAAGGTGTGGGTGGTTTTAAAGCTATCTTCGATATTTTTCCAAACACTTGGAGCTGGCAGGCATTTTGGGGTATTACAGCGTTTTTATCTATCATGCTAGGTGTTATAAACTTATTACCAATTCCAGCCTTAGATGGCGGACATGTAATGTTTTTACTGTATGAAATGGTGTCTGGTAGAAAACCTGGAGATAAATTTATGGAGTATGCACAAATGGTAGGATTCTTTATTTTGATAGCTTTAGTTTTATTTGCTAATGGAAATGATATCTACAAAGCAATTTTTGATTAAATAATTTAATTATTAAATTTGTTGTAAATAAAAATATGTATATATTTGCGCTCGCAAAAGCGAAAAGCACACTCCTTCTTAGCTCAGTTGGTTAGAGCATCTGACTGTTAATCAGAGGGTCCTTGGTTCGAGCCCAAGAGAAGGAGCAACAAAAACCTGATACGAAAGTATCGGGTTTTTTTGTGCCATAAACTTTCCTATATAACTGCATTGTATGCATTTATTGCATTTTACTTCAAATGACAACTTGCCAACTTATTTGGTAAAAAAAGGCATACTATAAGGTGTGCAACAATTTTTCTGAGGTGTGCATCTTTTTACACCATATTATTAATCCCACTAAAACTAAAAAAATGAATAATATTATGAAAGCACTGTTTTTAATAGCTAAAAATAGACCTAACAAAAAGGGTAACTGCATATTGAAATGTAGAATCACCTATTGTAAACAAAGAAGAGAATTCTCTACAGGACTTTTTATCAACCCAAGTAACTGGAATTCTAAGCAACAAACAGTAAATCCACCAGAACCAGATTCAGACTTTATAAACTCACAACTAAGCCTTGTTAAAACAAAAATTAACAGGGCTTTTTTAATGCTTCAAGTTAAGGAAGAGAGTTTCTCTGTTGAAGACATTTACAGCCTATATAAAGGCGTTAAAACACAAAGAGAATACAATGTAGTTGAGTTCTTTGAACGCTACTTAAAAAAGCTTAAAACGCTTATAAATATTGATATTAAGCAAGTAACATGGAATAAGTTCAACTATATAAAAAAAGATGTAAAATCATTCATTAAATGGCAGTTTAAAACTAATGATTACCCATTAAAAAAGTTAGAATTACAATTTCTACATGATTTTGAATATTACTTAAAAGTTGAAAAGAAACAAAAGCAAATTACTATTAATAAATCTTTACAAAGGTTTAGAAGAGTTATAAGAACAGCATTGGCTAAAAACTATCTAAGTAAAGACCCATTTCTACTTTATAAAACTAAAACGGTTAGAATAGAAGTGGTGTTTTTATCTCCTGAAGAATTAGCAAAATTAGAACGACATGAGTTTACACAATCGAGATTACAATTTATTAAAGATTTGTTTGTGTTTTCTTGTTACACAGGATTGCCATATCGGGAGCTAATGAATTTAAAAAGAGCTAACATAATTAAAGGATTTGATGGCAATCTGTGGGTTAAGATGAAGCGAGAGAAAACATCTAAGGAGCTTTCTGTACCATTACTACCTAAAGCATTGGAGATTTTAGCAGCGTACCAAAACGATGAAACTTATATTTTTCCAAGAATTAGTAATCAACGGTACAATTCATATTTAAAAGAAATAGCAGTATTAGTTGGTATTGATAAAAGATTAACCACACATATGGCTAGAAGAACCTTTGCAAGCACGGTGCTGTTATATAATGATGTGCCTATGGAGATTGTATCTGAGTTACTAGGGCATTCTAATATGAAGGTTACTCAAGATAGTTATGGAAAAGTGGTACAGAAGAAGATTAGTTTGGAGATGGAAAAGTTAAAGGGAAGTGGTTAGTTTTAATTTTGTAATTCCTTCTGCAAATATTAAAGGTATTATTAGCCTATAAATATAAAATGTAGTATTTTTAGTTCACCCTTTCTAAGATATAGCAATTGTTAATTTATTTTTATCAACTTCTAATTTGAATTTATCATGTGGAAAAATTATTTTATTGTAGTTATAGTTAACTTGACTTTTTGTTTGGGAATAAATGCTCAAATATTATTAGGCAATGATATTGATGGAGAAGCAATGAATGATCACTCTGGCGAGAGTATTAGTTTGTCTGGGGATGGATTACGTTTGGCTGTAGGAGCTTATTCTAATAGTGGAAATGGGTACTGGTCAGGTCATGCACGTATATATGAATATGTCAGTGGAGATTGGAGTCAGTTGGGTACTGATATAGATGGAGAAGCAGCAGAAGACCATGCAGGTAGTGTTAGTTTATCTGATAACGGTTCAATTGTGGCTATAGGAGCGTATTCTAATGATGGTAGTAGTGGTATTGGTGATGATTATGGTCATGTGCGTGTTTATGAATATAGTGGTGGAGATTGGGTCCAATTAGGAAGTGATATTGAAGGCGAAGCAGCAGATGACATTTCGGGATTTAGAGTAAGCTTATCTGGTAATGGCATGAGAGTAGCAATTGGAGCGTATAACAATAGTGGAAATGGGTATTGGGCAGGTCATGCACGTATTTATGAATATAATGGTGTTAATTGGATACAGTTAGGAAGTGATATTGATGGAGAAGCAGAAGGAGATTGGTTTGGGGCTAGTATTAGCTTATCTGGTGATGGTACAAGATTGGCTGTTGGGGCTTTACTTAATGATGGAAATGGAGATGGAGCAGGACATACACGTATTTATGAATATAATGGTGTTAATTGGATACAGTTAGGCAGTGATTTAGATGGAGAAGCAGCTGGTGATTTATTTGGTGCAAGTGTAAGCTTATCTGATGATGGGTCAAGAGTAGCAATAGGAGCTTATAATAATAGCGAGATTGCATTTAGAGCAGGTCATGCAAGGGTTTATCAGTATAATGGAGTTAGTTGGGTACAATTAGGTAATGACATTGATGGCGCAGCAATACTTAATAATTTTGGATATAGTGTTAGTTTATCTAGTGATGGGTCAAGAGTGGCAATTGGAGCTGTTCAACCTGGAATTGTTCAAATTTATGATTATAATAATGTTAATTGGATTCACGTTGGTAGTGATATTAATGGAGAAGACCTAGCGGACAATGCAGGATGGAGTGTTAGTTTGTCTAATGATGGGTCAGAATTGGCAATTGGTGCACCTTTTAATGATGGGAGTGCAATTGACTCTGGTCATGCCCGAGTGTATGATTTAAGTGCTTTGCTATCCAGTGATAGTTTTGTGTTAGAAGCTTTAAGTATACATCCAAACCCAACAACAGAAGTAATTCATTTAAACCTAAAATCTGGGTATACTTTAGAAGTTATGAATTTATATAACTACTTAGGTCAGTTTATAAAAAGTACCACAAAATCTGTACTAGATGTATCAAATCAAAGTTCAGGCAGCTATTTATTAGAAGTAATTACAGATAAAGGAAAGGCAACTAAAAAGATTGTTGTAGAATAGTTTAACAGGACATATTACATGGCTAGAAGGACATTTGCAAGTACTGTATTGCTTTATAATGATGTACCGATGGAGGTTGTTAGTGAGTTATTAACCTGAGTTCGACGTAAGGATTTAGAAAAACAGAGCTAATTGATTTGTATTTTCTGTTTCAAATTTAATACTTGGT
>NZ_CANKXK010000001.1 GCF_947487605.1 uncultured Algibacter sp. | reverse complement strand
AACCAAGTATTAAATTTGAAACAGAAAATACAAATCAATTAGCTCTGTTTTTCTAAATCCTTACGTCGAACTCAGGTACTCAAGAAGAAAGTGATAGAACAGAAGTATATAAAGTCCTTAAAAATTAAGAACATGGAATAAGTACTCTTGTAAAGTAAAAGCGGGTATCCAAAAAGTAAGTTCGATGTCATATTGAGCTTGTCGAAATATTTTTAACTTGCTGATAATCAATATCAATTTCGACAGGCTCAATCAGACAAATCAAATTATAAAGACTTTTTAGACAGCCTCTTTTATAGAGTTAATCTTAAGTTTAAATCGTTTTAAATGCTATGGTTATAGATAAGTGTTATTTTTACAAAGAAACCTCAAGCACCTTAGCGTTAGCCGAAGACAACTCAACCGTATTTACAGTAGCAGGAATAATAATAGTTTCTCCGTAATTTAAAGTATAAGTTTCATTATCAACAAGTACCTGAACACCGTCTCCATCTACACACATATAAATAACAAAAGAATCTAAATTTGAATAATCTTTAGAAACGCTGCCCTCAATTGGTAAGAAGTTGGTTTTAAAATATGGTGAGTGCACGAGTTTGTTAGAAACGTTTTTTGATGTTTCGTAATCTGTATGATAGCTATCACAAACTTTGTAATCAATAACATCTACAGCTAAATCGTTATGCAATTCGCGTTTCTCTCCAGTGGAAGCATCCACACGGTCGTAATCATACATGCGGTAGGTAACATCAGATGTTTGTTGAATTTCAGCCAATAAAACGCCAGCACCAATGGCATGTACACGCCCTGTTGGAATATAAAAGGTATCTCCTTTATTTGTTTTTTCGTGATGCATCACCTCTAAAATGGTGTTTTCTTTGATGCGCTTTTTGTATTCATCTGCATCAAGTTCTTTATCAAAACCTACAATAATTTCAGCATCCGCATCAGCTTGCATAATGTACCACATCTCGTTTTTTCCAAATGAATTGTGGCGTTCTTTAGCAATAGCATCACTTGGGTGTACTTGTACTGAAAGTGGTGTTTTTGCATCGATATATTTTATAAGTAAAGGAAATTCGTTTCCAAATTTTTCATAAACCGAATGCCCTACAAAATCGCCTTTAAATTCCTTGATGAGGTCTCTTAGCGTATAACCTTTTAAAGCACCATTAATAACCTTGGTTTCATCACCTTTTACATCTGATACTTCCCAAGATTCACCAATGTGCTCTTCGTTGTAGTCTTTGTTTAAAACTGTTTTTAGTTTATTACCACCCCAAAGACGGTATTTGTATAATGGTTGAAATTTTATTGGATGCAATTCCATAATATATTTTAATTAATTTTTTTGAGTGTTAATAATCTAAAATCCATAATGCTATCAGCAGCTTTATTTATGGCTTTCAAAGTTAATATATTTTCTTGTTTAGTCAGTTTTATTGTTCCCATATTTAAAGGTTTAAAATCTTTAACATAGGATTCTTCTCGTAGAATTCTATCTTTCTCAAAACCAACTAATGGTGGGTTATGAGGTTCTGTTATTTTTGTATTTACAGTCTGGTTGTCAAAACTTAATTGTATGGTTGAGCCAACGTTTTCTTTACTGCAGGTATAATACACAACTGCTTCGTAGTTTCCAGATTCTAATACTTCAACATTCCATGTAAT
The DNA here is from genome assembly GCF_947487605.1 of uncultured Algibacter sp. Taxonomy (GTDB): domain Bacteria; phylum Bacteroidota; class Bacteroidia; order Flavobacteriales; family Flavobacteriaceae; genus Algibacter_D. The sequence goes on along the minus strand of NZ_CANKXK010000001.1, from coordinate 477,323 downwards.
GCTATCTTTTGTACTTGTCCAATCGGTTAGAAAGGAATCATTTGGCCATCGGTTAGAACGTTTTATATTCCCGTGGGGTGAAGCATCTCTTGCAGGAAGTTGCGTGTGTTTAAAGCCTGCATAACCAACAGGATTTGTTCTTGTATCTTTTTCTGGAAGTTCGCTTAAAACATGTTCTACCCAGTGTTTTTTATAGGCAATCATGTCTTTTAATTGCTCAGGATATTGTAATGAAATATCTGTGTTTTGTTGCGGGTCTTTTAACAAATCAAAGAGTTTTTCATCTTGATCCAGCATAAATTGCTCATTTCTAAGACTGATATTTTTTTTCCAGTAAGTGACTAAATAGCGGTCTTCCCATTCGGGTTTTTCTTCGGTTAACAAGGGTTTTAAACTAATACCATCCAATGGTTTTTCAGTTTCAACTTCAATATCTGCTAAATCTGCAAGGGTGGGCAATATATCAATAGAGCCTGCTATTTGTTTGATTTTTTTTCCTGATGGAATCGTACCCTTCCAATCAATAATAAAAGGAACTCTCACACCGCCTTCATCGGTATGTCCTTTTTTACCTTTTAGCTCGCCATTATATCTGTAGCTATTAGGACCATTGTCAGACAGATACACAATAATTGTGTTTTCTTCTAAATGCAGGTCGTTAATTTTTGTGTTGATTCGTCCAACATTCCAATCGATATTCTCACATAAGGCATAAGCTGCTTTAGTGAACGCTATATTTTCTTCGTTTTTATATCTGTGGTCAATGGCAATGTCTTTATCTTTAAATTTATTCCACCATCTATCAGGTACTTGCATAGGGCTGTGTGGTGTGTTATAAGGAATGTAAATAAAGAAAGGTTCGTCTTTATTAGTTTCAATAAAATCTAAGGCATGATTTGTAAGGTCGTCTGGTAAAAAGCCTTTACCATTAACAATTTCGCCATTGTGGTCTAACATGGGGCTAAAGTAGTTTCCCCAGTGTCCAGAAGTAAACCCATAATACTCATCAAACCCTCTTGTATTGGGATGATAAGGGGCTTGCGTACCGCTATGCCATTTACCAAAAGCTGCTGTTTTATACCCATTATCTTTAAAAATATTGGCAATAGTGGTTTCATCTAAGTCTAAGCGTTCTCCACCTTCTGATGTTGAATATACACCACCTCTAACATGGTATCTTCCTGTTAGAATTTCCGCTCGGGTAGGGGAGCAGACAGAATTAACATAAAACCGTTCTACCACGGTACCGTTTTCGGCAAGCTTATCGATATTAGGTGTACTTATTTGTGTGTTGCCGTTTAAACTCAAGTCGCCCCAACCTTGGTCATCTGTTAATATAACAATGATGTTAGGTTGTGTGGATTTTTTTTTGCCTTCGGAAGGTTTACATGCTATTTGAGAACACACCAAACATAATATCATTATTTTGATGATGTACTGATATGGTGTGCTGGCTTTTTCCATTTGATTGATTCAATTTAATTAGTCAATTTAGAATTCGCACTCTTAATAATATCTAAAGTAGAAGTGTCTGAAGCAAAAACAGAATTTAAGCCTTGAGGTTCTTGTGGGGGGTCGGCTGTAAAATCGTCTCCTGTTTGCCATTTGCCATTGTCAGGATTGTTAGTTCCGTAACCAGCAAATCCCCAAAAATTTAAACCTGCTAAAACACCTCCTTCATTTTTATTTTCAATAATTCTATTAAAAATAGCGTTATAAAATGTATTTCTGTTTTCTACAGATGAAGATTTTGCTAAACTTTCTTTTTCACGAGGAAATCCAAATTCAGACATTACAATAGGTTTTTTTAACGATTCGGCTACTATTAAATGCTCATTCATATAAGCATTGGCTCTATCAATAGAGACTAAAGTTGATGCTTTTTCATCATTAATGTCGTACCAAGACCAGTTTTTTGGCCACATGTGCATGGTTAGATAGTCAATATCTTTATTGCTGTGTAACCTTTTATACATATCAATATCTTGTAAATAGCTCGCTTTTCCTTCAGCCCCAGTAGAAATTAAATGGTTTGGGTCTAAGGACTCTATTAAAGCAACGGTTTCTTTTAACCAACTGGCAAAAGCAGCTTCGTGCTCTGGAGTCATCATCACTCTTGGCTCGTTAGCAACTTGCCACGACATAATGGTATTATCGTCTGTATATTTTAATTTTGTATAGCTGTTAGTGCGTCCAATAATAAATTTAACATGCTTGTAAAAGGCTTCTTTACAAGGTTCGCAACTATGAAACTGTTTGGTGTAGCTCATATAGTCATCCCAAGAGAACTGTTCTAAAAACGGATTGGGTACTTCGCCATAGCCATTCCATTTTAAATATTCAGACATTCCACCAGACCAAATCCAGTTATTGTTTAAATATAAAACGGCATACATGTTTCGTTTACGCATTTCGGCAAGTAAAAAATCTAATCCATCCAATAAGTCCTCGTTATACTCACCTTGTTTTGGTTGTAATGCAGGAGATACGCGCGAGTCGCCACCATCGCCTTCAGCACCAACTAAAATTCTAAGATTATCGATGCCTATGCCTTTCATTAAGTCTAATTCCTTAATAAGGCGTTCTCTATCTCCAATATTTTTAGCGGCAATTAATGGTCCGTACCAATAATTTGTTCCCACAAAATAGTACGGGTTGTCACCTTTGTAAAATTTTGAATTTTTAACTGTAATAAGAGGAATATCCAACTTAGCTACCTTTTTAAAACTCGTACTTTTACAGCCAGAAAATAAGGCGAATACTAAGGCTATACCTATAAGTTTGATGTTTAACTTAGATAGGAAGTTGATGTGTATTTGGTAATTCATTTTATGAAATAGATTATAGTTTGTTGATGAATTATATAAAATGAATGGCTCTTGATAAACAAGATATAGGTTGGTTAAACCTCTTTATTCATTCATTTTAATGCAAGCTCTTGATGTATGGTAAGGCGCTTTCCACATGCTTACTTTATCTTCTTGGGTATAAACAGCTCCTTTATTATCTACTCTAAAATGCCATTCGCCATGTTCAAAATCTAACAAATTATTTTTAGTGTATTTCCAAATTCCTAATGAAGCAGAAATGTATGCCTCTTTGCTTTCAATGTCGTGAGCAAATTTTAGTCCCACCAAAGCTTCCATTTGTGGCCACCAATGTCTATCTGTATCTGTATGATTAGTGGTTAAATTAGTTTCGTTAATTACAGAACCATCCGTATCAATCCCCTTTTTTAGGAAAGTATCTGAAACTCTAATAGCAATGTCTTTGGACGTGTTTAATAAAGCTTCATCACCAATAACTTCAGCAGCTTCTAATACTAACCACGCCGATTCTATATCGTGACCATAAGATACGGAGTTGCTCAACAAATTCCAATCTTCATCAAAAAACAATTCGTAATGATTGTGCTGATTTAAGAATTTTTCATTCATCACTTCAACCAAATCTTTAAGCGAATTTCTTAAGGTATCGTTATCATAAATTTTAAGCAATGTGGTGTAGGCTTCTAAAATATGAAGGTGTGTATTCATAGTTTTAGCAGCGTTCATATCCTTGTCACTTAAACGCATATCATCTATAGCACTCCAATCTTCATTAAAAGCTTCTAAATAGCCTCCTTTTTCAATATCTTTTGCATAGCGCTCTACATACTCAAACAACTCGATAGCCCATTGTTTAGCGTCTTCATTTTTTGAATAGATATAATATTCCGACAGGGCATAAATGGTAAACGATTGCGCATATACTTGCTTGCGCTTATTTATAGGTTGCCCTAAATAATCAAGCTCCCAATAGACGCCTTTGTGGGTTGTGTCTTTAAAATAAGTTTTTAAATATTGAAAAGATCTTTCGCAAATAGCTTGATAATCATCTGTTTTTAAATGATTGGATGCTGCTGCAAACGACCAAAGGATTCTACTATTTAAAATAATACCTTTTGAAGCTTTTGGAACGAGCTTGTTTTGATAATCTCGTTTTCCTACAAAGCCTCCGTGTTCGTTATCAATGGTATTGGTTTTCCAATAGTAAAGGATTCTTAACAATTCGGTATGCAATTCCTGTTTCAGGTTTTGGTATGCAGATTTCATTAATAGAGACCTTTATTCTTATCAATTAAATTGATAATATTTTGCACTGAATCATACGATGTATGCTTGTCCACAGGTGAATTCATAACATAATCTACCAATTGTTCTACTGAAGATAATGCTACATGCATTCTTGTATCTGAAGATGCATAGTAAATAAATATAGTGTCATCATCATCTTTAACCCAACCGTTTGCAAACAATACGTTAGAAACATCTCCAAGGCGCTCGCTTCCTATTGGTGCCATAAAATGACCTGCTGGTTTGTGTGTTACTTTAGAAATATCGTTTAAATCTGTCATAAACATGTACAGTGTATAACGCAATCCAGCTGCAGTGTTTCTAACACCATGTGCTAAATGTAACCAGCCTTTATTGGTTTTAATTGGTGCAGGTCCTAATCCGTTTTTCAATTCGTAAACGGTATGGTATTCTCTATCGTAGATGATTGTTTCGTTATCAACAATAGGGTTTGTCATATCATCAACATAACCTAAGCCAATTCCGCCGCCACTTCCTACACTAATAAAACCATCTTGAGGTCTTGTGTATAAAGCGTATTTGCCATTAACAAACTCAGGGTGTAACGCTACATTACGTTGTTGTCCTGCTTTAGATTCTAAATCAGGTAAACGCTCCCAGTTTACTAAATCTTTTGTTCTTACAATACCCGCATTGGCAACAGCCATACTGGTGTCTCCTTTAGGGGCATTAGGGTCTTTACGCTCTGTGCAGAATATACCGTATATCCAACCATCTTCATGCTCAATCAATCGCATGTCATATACATTGGTGTCTGGGTTACCTTCAATTTGAGGAATTACACAAGGTTTGTCCCAAAATTTAAAATTATCGATACCGTTTGGGCTTTCCGCAATAGCGAAAAATGATTTTCTATCATTACCCTCTACACGTACACAGATTATATAATTACCTTGCCATTTCATGGCTCCAGAATTCAATGTAGCATTATAACCAATGCGTTCTAAAGCATTTGGATTGGTTTCTGGGTTTAAATCAAACCGCCAATGTAGCGGGATGTGTTTAGCTGTAACAATAGGGTTTTTATATCTGGTATAAATTCCGTTTGAATCTGATACAGGTTCGTTTTTCCTTGATATCAATTCGTTATAAGTGGCTGTAAGGTTTTCCAATTTATGAGCTTTTAAATTTAATTGTGTTTCCATTGTTTTAATCTAATTTTTTTTCAAGTGAGTTCCACCAGAATTTTTTAAGTAAAATTCCACAGATTACTGCAACTGCGAGTGAAATATAAAAAGGTGTTGTTTGTCTGAAAATAAGGTACATTGGTAAAATAACTAATACGGTTTGACCAATGACACCAATGAATACGTTAAACATATCGATACCAAAATCGGTATTCTTTTTTATGACAACACCATCGTTCTCAAGTTTGTCATGAATAGGTTTCCAAAAGCCCCAAGGTCTTACGTTTTTATAGAATGTTTTTAGAACGTTCTCATCGGTAGGAGGTGCAGAATAGGTACCTAAAATAGAACCTATTATAGATACAACCAACAATATAGGGAACAAATAAAGACTTAAAATATCTGGGAATAATTCTGGAATAATAGCTGCAGCAACTAAACCTGATACCATGCCCCAGAAGAACCCTTCGCCATTAAATCGCCACCAGTGCCATTTTAAGATATTGGCACCAACATAACTACCGTATAATACAGATACAATCCATTGTAAAACTGAGTTTACATCTTTAGCAAACAAACCTAAAATGATACTTACAATAACTACAAGAATACCTGTAATGTAGTTCATGTTTTTAATTTGATTTGCCGATGCGTCTGGATTCTTATATTTTAAGTAAATGTCGTTTACTATATAAGCTTGGGCAGCGTTTAAAGTACCAGCGAATGTGGACATAAATGCAGAAATAAGACCAGCTAACAATAACCCTAATAAACCAACAGGGACAAACTCCATAATAGCCGTAGGTAGTATTAATTCAAAATCAATATTTCCAGCAGCATTCTGTAAGTCTAATTTTTCATAATATATTAAAGCTAAAGCTCCAAAACCAGCAATCATTAAATAACGAATTGGCATTAATACAACCGATACAAATCCACTCATTTTTGAAGCCTCAGAAGCTGATTTAGTGGATAATATTTTTTGCATATCGTAATTTGGTGCAGGACCAGCAACACTTACCAGTATGCCTTTAAATACCATCATCATAAAGAATATAGTAAATAAGCTAAAGCCATCTTCTCTAATTTTATTATTAACCTCTGGGATAATTTCTGTCCAGTCAAGATTTAATTCCCAACCAAAGAAAGGACTCATCCATCCGTCTGGTGTATTTAATCCATGTTCTCCAACGGCTACAAAACCTAAATACCCAATAACGAAAGCAGCTATGGTCATAATAGCAAATTGTACAACGTCTGCCCAAACAATACCAGACATACCACCTAGTAGTGAATAGAATACAGCAAAACAGGTAAAAATGATGCCATAAAAATGAGGGACGAATTCTGGTGTCACCGCAAACGGAATATAACCACTAACCACCTCCCAAGGGATAAATATTTCTACAAATTTACCTAAGCCAATAAAGCCATAAGCTAAAAAGCCTAAGCATAAAACAAGCGCAAATATAACCACAATAACGTGGGACATTTTTGCGCCTTTGGCAAATCCAAAACGCGTTCCAATCCATTCTGCTCCTGTAGTAGCGTTAGAACGTCTTAGCCATTTGGATAGATATACCATTAAAAACACTTGATTGAATATGGGCCAAAGCCAAGGAATCCAAGCACTTTTAATACCGTAAACAAACATGAGGGTTACTAACCAAATAGTTCCAGAAATATCAAACATGCCCGAAGCATTCGATAAACCTAGCATATACCATGGTATGCTATTACCTCCTAATAGATAATCTTCTTTACTTCGCTGTGCTCGTTTTCTTAATACCAAACCTATAACAATAATAGTTATAAGGTATGCGGCAATAATTAAAATATCGGCAGTGTGTAATAATTTCATATACTTAGTTAGTTTAGTTGTTGATGTCTTTTAAAAATAGGGTTTGAGGAAACGTGGTGAATTTCCTAAAATCATCGGCGTTTTTGTGGTCTTTGTATGGGATATAATAATGCCCTTTATGCGCATTTCTCCAAAATAAAACCCATGAAATACCTGTGTCTTTTATATTTGGATACAGTACTTCTGTAAACCAGTTGTCTGTTGGTATTTTTTCTAACCCTGTTTCGGTTAGTGCGAATAATTTGTTTTTTTCAGTAGCAATACGTTTCATAATACGGATATCATTTACTAATGAAGCTACGAATTCTTCGGTATTATTAAAATCATAAATATCAACTCCTAAAAAATCAACGTAATCATCCCCTGGATAATACTTCAGGTAGTCATATCCTGGTGTCAGTTTATTTGGAGAATAACCATACATTAAGTTGTGCAGTTTGTGCTTATCTCTTAATAAATGAACAGTCTCTTGCCATAATTGTTTGTAGTCTTCTGGCAAGGTACTTGGGTCTCCCCACCAAAACCAAAAGCCATTCATTTCATGGAAAGGTCTGAAAATTATAGGGATATTTTCACCTTTATATTTTAAATCTTTAATAAAGTCTGCCACTCTTGAGACCCATAAATTGTATTTTTCTTTATGAATACCTTTTCCTATAACGTCTTTTACAGCAGGCACACTGTCCCATGCAGAACCTCCAGTAGTTGGGTTATCTGGATGCCAACTCAATGAAATAATGCCACCTTTTTTATGGGCGTCAATTATTAAGGTTTTCATGGTTTCAAAAGGAATAGAATCTAGGTTGTTTTTATAACCTAATTCAATATGTCCAATTTCAAAACTATACATAGCAGGTTGTTCACCAGATATCTCATTAATATCACTTTTATCAGCGTTTGAATTTGGGTCGTACTTCCATCCAATACCATAAGCAGTTGCATCTTGATGGCCAACCACAAATCCTTTTTTTGAGGTAAAAAATAATTTTTTGTGTAGTTTTTTGGCGCTTTTTGATAGTTTTTTATCGACTAATTCGGGTTTTTTGTATGCTTCTGAATACAATGATTTACAAGAATAACTTGAAACAATTAATAGTAAAACTATTAGGTGTTTAAGTTGAAGTTGTTTAATCTGTATAGTCATTATATTTACGTTTTTATGAGATAATAATACTGATTATCTATGTGATTAACTTGAGTAGAATATTAGGATATACAAAACTAAAAAGATATATTGCATAATAATGATATTATTTTATCAAAAGGCAAACGTTTTATTGCAAATGCGTTATGGATATATTGAAAAAAGTACATAGAGAGATAACACCACTAGCCCCTGGAGATAGTTTTTTGGTTTTTGATAGAGTAAAAAGTGAGTTTACCTTTCCTATTCATTTTCATCCTGAATATGAGCTAAATTTTATTAAGAATGGAAAAGGCACTAAGCGAGTAATAGGGGATAGTATGGAAGAAATTGATAATCTAGAGCTGGTTTTAATTGGTCCTAATTTATACCATGGGTGGTTGACTCATAATTGTAAAAGTGAATCTGTTCACGAAATAACCATTCAGTTTCACGAACATTTGTTTCAAAAAAAGTTTTTGGCTAGACAAATAATGAAGCCTATTAAAGATATGTTTGATCGGTCTATACATGGTATTTTGTTTTCTAAGAAAACGGCATCAGAGATGTATGATAGATTTGCTCAAGTTTCAAGATTAGACAGTATGGATTATTTTTTAGAGTTGTTATCCATACTATATGACTTGGCAAACTCAAGGAATCAAAGACTTCTTTCAACTTATACTGCTGGTAAAGAAAATTTTGAGAATAGTGATAAAATCAAAATTATCTATGACTACGTACAAGAGAATTTTCATAAAAAGATTACGCTAGCCGAAGTTTCAGAATTAGTATTTATGAGTCAAGTGTCTTTTAATAGGTTTATGAAAAAAAGAACTGGAAAAACATTTGTTGATTATGTAAATGATGTGCGTATTGGTCATGCATCTATGAAATTAATTGAAAAAGATAATAGCATATCTGAAATTGCCTTTAATTGTGGTTTTAATAATATTGCAAATTTTAATAGGGTCTTTAAAAAATTAAAAAACCGTACCCCCAGTCAATATAGAAGTGAATTTTCAGGAATAAAACGAATATTATAAATTCATACAGTTTACAGAAAATTCCTGTACGATGTTATTTCTACATTAAGCAGTCTATTTTTCTACAAAATCGGTGTAATAATCTATATTAGATTTCATTACTATATCTATGGGAAGGTAGTTATTAGTGTTTTTGATAGGGCTTTTTTTGATTAACAAGTCGTAAAAAAGTCGAATTCCAGAATGCGCTTGTGTGTAGGGTCTTTGTGAAATCAAAAAATCGATATAGCCTTCTTTTAGGTAAGCAATGTTTTTATCTATTAAATCGTAGCCTATTAAAATATGGTTATCAATGTTAGAAAAAAGAGGAGCTATTTTATGAATCCCGTTGGTAACAAAAACACCTTTAATATTTGGATGAATTTTTAAAAATTCACTAAGCTGTTCTTTGATTACTTCATCTTTTTGGTCAATACTTTTATATTCTAATAACCTACTCGTGCTATTTTTAAAAAAATCTTTAAAACCTTGCTCTCTTAAGTCAAAGTGGGCATAGTTATCATGCCTTTCTGTAATGGATGCAATAAGTATAGATTCTTCATTTGGCAAACATTTATTCATTAAATCGGCAGCCAAATATCCACTGTCTTTTGCGTTTTGACCTATAAAAGGAATGCGCATTAAATCAGAAAGTTGTGTGTCAAACAATACTACAGGAACACCTTTTTTTTCTAAATATTCCGTAAATCTTAAAGTTTCATTTTTGTAAACAGGAACCATAAAAACGCCATCATAATTCTTTTGTAAAATCATATTGGTTTGACTCACAAACGATTCTTCATAATTTTGGTGAAAGAGGTGTAAATGAATATTAAAACCAAAGGATTCTAGCTCTTTCATAGAATCATTAAATCCTTTCTCGTGTTCATACCAAAAAGGGTTGTCATCAGAACCTTTAGGAAAAAGCACAGCAATGTTATAAGTTTTAGCAGACTTCAATCTGCTAGCTAATATATTAGGTGTATAACCTAATTCTTCAATAGCTTTGAGTATTTTTTTTTTAGTAGCTTCAGAAACACCGCCTCTATTATTGAGCACTTTATCTACAGGGCCAGTTGAAACTCCAGCATGTTTTGCGATATCCTTAATTCCAACCGAGTTTTGTTTCATATTTAGTAAAAAAATATGGTGTAAATCTATGATTTATTTAAAAAAAAACAAATAAAATTGTAAAATAAGATAAATAAATCTATATTTGAAATCTCAAATAGTGAACGTTGACTATTATGAAATGTTTAATTTTTGAGGTGTTTTTTTAAATAGTGTACGTTAACTATTGATTTTTTAAAAATATGAATGTAGGTATAGACAGTTATTGTTACCATCGTTTTTTTGGAGAGGTGTATCCTAATCAAGATGCGCCGGAAAGAGTAATTTCTTTTGAAGAATTTCTTGATAAAGCCATAGCACTTGATGTAGATGGTTTGTCTTTAGAGTCTTGTTTTATTCCACAATTTGATGCCGATTATTTAGCTAATATTAAAAATAGATTAGACCAAGCAGGTTTAGACCGTGTGTATGCATGGGGGCATCCAGATGGTTTGGAAGGTGGAAACAATGAAAGTGAATTCAATGAGATGATGAAGCATATTGATTATGCTGAAAAAATTGGAGCTAAGGTTATGCGTGTGGTGGGTAGTAGCCATCTTTTTAGGTTTGAACCACATGAACCACAGCTTAAGAAGTTGACTTTAATGTTTAAGGAAGCTACAAAGAAAGCTGCGCAAAAAGGAATTCATCTTGCTATTGAGAATCACATAGATTATGATTCAGATGAAATTTTACAATTAGTTAAGGCTGTAGATTCAGATTATTTTGGAGTGAATTTCGATACAGGGAATTTTCTACGTGTTTTAGATGATCCTATTCAGGCTATGGAAAAATTAGCACCTTATGTTAAAGCAACCCATATAAAAGATTTGTTGCCCGTAAAAGAAATACCAGTTAATGAGTGGAATTTTTTCTCTTGCGTACCAACAGGTAAAGGTATTGTAGATAATATGAAATTGATTCAATTATTAAAAGATGCAAATTATAAAGGGTTTTTGGCTGTAGAGGTTGATAATTTACATCCTGATTACACTAATAAAGAAGAAGAAGTTGTTGCAGCAAGTATAAAAGAATTAAGAAGACTTGCTTCAAATTTATAATAATGAAAGGTAAACGTTTAAATATTGGCATTATTGGTTACAAGTTTATGGGGAAAGCCCATAGTAATGCTTGGGCAAAAGTTGGTCAGTTCTTTGATTTGCCTGCAACTCCAGTATTAAAAGTAGCTTGTGGTAGAAACTTAAATAATGTTACAGCATTTGCCGAAAAATGGGGATGGGAAGAGGTTGAAACCGATTGGAAGCAAGTGGTAAGTAGAGATGATATCGATATTATTGATATAGCACTTCCTCAGCATTTACATTATGAAATAGCTGTTGAGGCAGCAAAACACGGTAAGCATATTTTTTGTGAAAAACCCATAGCTATGGATGTTGAGCAGGCTACAGAAATGTATAATGTAAGTGAAGCAAATGGTATTGTGCATTATTTGAATCATAACTATAGAAGAGTACCTGCTATAGCGCTAGCAAAGCAATTAATAACAGATAATGTTATAGGTGAGATATATCATTGGCGCTCTGCTTATCAACAAGATTGGATAACCGATCCGAATTTTCCTTTAAGTTGGCAGCTTCAAGAAGAATACGCTAAAGCTGGACCACATTGGGATTTAAACTCTCATGCTGTGGATTTGGCACATTTTTTAGTTGGCGATATTCAAGATGTTATGGCAATGACCACCAATTTCATAAAAGAAAGGCCTCTTGCTAATCCAGATTGCGTTGGGAGTTTAAAGGTTGAAGCAATAAGTACAGAAAAAGGAGAGGTAACTGTTGAAGATGCTGCTTTAATGATGGTGAACTTTAAAAACGGAGCCGTAGGTTCGTTTGAAGCTACTAGGTTTGCAAATGGTAGAAAGAACAAATTATCCTTTGAAGTATATGGAAGCAAAGGGAGCTTGACCTTTAACCTAGAAAGAATGAATGAGCTTGAGTATTATTCTGAGCAAGACGCTGATGGGGTAAAAGGATTCAGAACCATTTCGGTAACCGAAGATGTTCATCCTTATGTTAAGCATTGGTGGCCAGCGGGACACATTATAGGGTATGAGCACACTTTTGTTCATGCAGCTGCAGATTTTATAACTGCTGTTTCAGAAGCAGGAAGTATTGCTCCTAATTTTAAAGATGGCATATCAATTATAGAAGTGTTAGAAGCAGGGTTAAAATCATCTTTAGAAAAAAGAGTAGTTTCTATAAAATGATAAAAAATGATAAAAAAATGATAGTTTTTTTTATCCATGTGAATAAATTAAATGTCTAATGTAATATTTAGGTTAAATGAGAAATAATTTAAAAGAAGAATTTTTAGAGAACGGATATGTTATAATTGATGTCCTTTCTGAAAAAGAAATTAGTGAGTTTAGAGTCATCATGGATAAATTGTTAAGCCCAAAAGTTGTTGGGTCTAATGATGCTCCTAAGAGCTCTTCCTTTCAGCATTTAGGAGATAATTTAGAAGATTTTGGCAAGGAGGCAAGGCAGTATTACTTCCATTTACTAACAAACCCTGGAACTGAATCCATCCATCATGCATTTTGCAATCCAATAATTTTAGAGACAGTTGAGGAAATTATTGGTCCAGATTTAATAGTTAATAATGCTTCAATATTGGCTGCTAACGTTGGGACTTCGTATTCGTTGGGTTGGCATAGGGATGTGATTCAGATACCAGAAGAAGATATTCAGGATTGGTTGTTTTCAGCTGAAAGATTTCATAACAGTGTGCAGATAAACTTGCCGCTTGTGGATGAGAGTTCCTTATGGATAGTACCTAAAAGTCATAATAGACCCAATACAAAAGAGGAAAATGAAGCTTTTTGTGGGTCTAAGCATTATGCGCCTATAGGTGTTAAAATGCCAGGGGCGATACCTGTTAATTTAAAGGCGGGTCAAGCGGTACTTTATAATAACAATTTAATACATAGAGGATATACTGAAACCATGAAAGTTCCTAGAAGAACGTTACATATGGGGTATCATAGTAATGCATTTAAACCAACATGGCATTTTTATTTGTTGAATAATGATTTACTCACTGAAGACTATTTGGAAACATTAGATCCTGCTATGAGAATAATGATGGACAAGTATATGGCTTGTCGAAAAGAGTATCCAAATATGGAAGATACTTGGAAGAAAGAGTACATGACAAATTTAATAATGTAAAACTATAATTCTGAACCTATTTGTATATTTTTTCTTTCAAAAATAATATCAAAATGTTTCAAAAATAGGTCTATTTGTGTATGTTAACTATTTTATGTTTGGCTAATGATGCGTATTAGCTCTAATTTTATAAGCAAATGACAAAATAATATTAGAACCTCTGTAGATGTTGTTCTAATTTTGAAATCGATAATTTAAGGTGGGGTTTTTTGCGAAATTCCGTAATAATAAACTCGATATTATCGAAATATATTCTTTAACTAAACTAATACAAAAAACATGCGAAAATTTATTACAAAAAAAGATTTTTGTGTCGGTAAGCACTATTATTTCTTTGTGCTATTTTGTTTCCTTGGTCAATTTATATTGGCTCAAAATGTAATACAGGGAACAGTTTCCGATTCAAGCAACATGCCTTTGGCTGGTGTAAACATTGTTGAAAAAGGAACCTCCAATGGGGTGGTTTCAGATTTTGATGGGTTGTATAGTATAACTGTTGATGGTGAAGCTACCTTGGTGTTCAGCTACCTTGGATTTGTTACCAAGGAAATCAGAGTAACAACTAGTTCTACTCAAAATGTTCAACTAGAAGACGACTTAGAAAGCTTAGATGAAGTGGTTGTAATTGGGTATGGTTCTCAATTAAAAGAAGAACTTTCGGGTTCTGTGTCTAGTGTTGATGTCGAAGCTTTAGAGAAGGTGCCTCAGGTAAGTGTAGATCAAATGTTACAGGGTAGGGCCGCGGGTGTAACTGTAACACAAAACTCTGGGCAACCAGGTGGAGCAGTGTCTGTTAAAATTAGAGGGGTTAACTCTATCAATGGTTCTACAGAGCCTTTATATATTATTGATGGTGTGCCAGTTTCTGGTGATTCTCAAAACACAAGTGGTAGTGGTAGAAATATATCAAATAGTTCGAGTCCGCTTGCTAGTATAAATCCTAGGGATATTGCTTCAATGAACGTTCTTAAAGATGCTTCTGCAACCGCTATTTACGGTTCTAGAGGTGCAAACGGTGTTGTAATTATAACTACGAAGAAAGGGAAAAATAAGGAAGGAAAGGTTTCTTATAGTTCTTATACTGGTATTCAGCAACCAACTAACATTCTACCTGTTTTAAATCTTCGAGATTACGCTGCTTTTCAAAATGAAATGAGACAGGTTTTTGGACTTTCAGAAGTTGTGGAATTCAGAAGGCCAGAGTTGTTAGGAGAAGGTACCAATTGGCAGAAAGAGATATTCGATAATGCTATGATGCAGAATCATCAATTATCTTTTACTGGAGGTAGTGAAAGGAGTCAATATTATATGTCGGTAGGGTATACTGATCAAGAAGGGACAGTAAAAGGTTCTGGTTTTGAACGTTATAGTGCAAGATTGAACTTAGACTCTCAAGTTAAAAAATCTTTAAAGGTTGGTATCAGCCTTACAGCAACTAGAACCAATGAAAATTTAATTTTAAATGGTAATTCAAGAGGTATTGTTTCTTTGGCTTTGAGAAACAACCCTGGAGTTGCAGTTTTTAACCCTGATGGATCTTATGCTGGACCAATAACTCAAGAAGAAATTTCTTTAGCCGTACCTAATCCTATTGCTGAGATTGAGAATACCGATAACACCTATAGAAGAGATCGAATTTTAGGAAATATCTATGCAGAGTTAAAAATAATAGATGGGTTAACCTACCGTCCAGAATTTGGAGGTGACTTTGGTTTTAACGATAACAACGTATTCGGGAAAACCTATTCTTATGGAGAGGCTGTAGGACGTGAGGATGCCGAATTGACACGAAGAAAGGAAAATACTAATTTTTGGATTATCAAAAACTTATTAACATATAATACAACTATAGCTGATGATCATAACATTACAGTTTTAGCTGGTCATGAAGCGCAAGAATCTTCATGGAATGGGGTGATTTCAGTTGGAAGGGACTTTGTTGACAATACTATTCCTACGCTAAATTTGTCAAATGCAGAAACGCATAATGTTGATGAATTTAAAGGAAGTAATTCGTTAGAATCTTATTTTGGACGTTTGATTTATTCATTTGGTAATAAATACAATGTTACTGCATCTATTCGTGCGGATGGTTCATCTAAATTTTCTGAAGGTAATAAATGGGGGTATTTCCCATCTGTTTCTGCTGCTTGGAGATTATCTAATGAAAAATTCATGGAAGGTTTTGATGCCATTGAAAACATTAAAGTTTATGGTGGTTATGGAGAAGTAGGTAATCAGGCTATTACCAATTTCGCTTATGGTTCTAGGTTAGAATCTAGAGGAACGGGGTTAGGAACAGGTTTTACTATTGCTAATTTTCCAAACCCAGATTTAAAATGGGAAACTTCTAAGCAAATTAATGCTGGTGTTGATTTTTCACTTTTTAATGGTCATTTACAAACCACGGTTGAGGTATATAGAAAAGTGAGTAGTGATTTCTTATTTCAATTAGCCTTAACAGACTTTGCGCTTGGTGGAACAAATACAGGATTGGGGTCAATTGCACCTCAATGGGTAAACTTAGGTGAAATGGAAAATAAAGGAATTGATTTAACATTAAACTTTGATACCTTAAGTAGTGGAGATTTTTCATGGAATTCAACACTTACTTTTTCACATTACAAAAACAAGGTTTTAGAATTGAAGGACGAAGTTACCATAAATGGTCAGACAAATTTGTTGGATACCAATGAGATTTTAACGGAAACATCTGTGGGACAGCCAATAGGTGTGTTTTATGGGTATCAGGTTGAAGGACTTTTTAGAACTTTAGACGATTTAAATGGAGCTCCAATACAATTTGGACAACCAGTTGGAGATGCTAGTGTTGCTGGTAGAACTTGGGTTGGAGATATTAAATACAAAGATGTTAATGGTGATGGTATTGTTGATCCTACGGATAGAACCGTAATTGGAAACCCGCATCCTGATTTCACTTTTGGATGGCAGAACAATTTAAGTTATAAAAACTTTGATTTGGCTTTCTTTTTGCAAGGTTCGGTTGGAAATGATATCTTTAATGCTAACGGAAGAACTTTAACTACAAGTAATCTTACTTATAGAAATCAATTAGAATCAGTAAGGGATTTTTGGTCGCCACAAAACACCAATTCAACGCACCCAAGATATACTCAAAATGCAACCAGTAATATCTTTATCTCTGATCGATATATTGAAGATGGTTCATACCTAAGAATTCAAAATGTTAGATTGGGCTATAATTTACCATCTGAGATATTTGAAAAAATAGGACTTAGTAGAGTGAATATTTACGGATCGGTTCAAAACCTTTACACCTTTACTGACTACTCGGGATATGATCCTGAGGTAGGTTCCTTAAATCAGAACCCATTGTTGCAAGGTGTTGATAATGGTAGATACCCTACTCCAAGAACATTTACTGTAGGTTTAGATATTGAATTTTAAAAAAAGCTTGATTATGAAAAATTTTAAAATAAGAAAAGAATTATTAGCGATATCAGCACTTCTTATGGCATTTTTGTCATCTTGTAGTGAAGAGTTTTTAGATCGACCGCCAGAAGACTCATATAGTGCCAGTGAGTTTTATCAAACATCTGAACAAATAGCCACGGCAACAAATGTTTTATATACAGTACCTTGGTATGATTATGTATCGAGCGTTTCTTGGTGTATAGGAGACCTTGCAGGTGGTACAGGAAGAACGTGGGATCCTCGAAATCAAGATTTTGATTTATTCGCAGTTAACGGTAGTCATAACACCTTAAGTAGAGGCTGGTCTTCACTTTGGGCAGTTGTGGCGCAATCAAATGCTGTTATCAATGCGATAACGGTTTCAGCAGGTGCAGATGTGCCCGTCTCAGAGGTAAATAATGCCATTGCAGAAGCGAGAACTATGAGAGCACTATCCTATTTTCACTTGGTTAGGATATTTGGTTCAGTTCCAATTATAGAGGATAATACCTTATGGGTAAACGAATCATACATACCTAGGCATTTGGTTGATGATATTTATACATTTATTAAAACTGATTTACAGTTTGCTGTTGACAACCTAACTAATACAAAGACAACCGAACCAGGGAGAGTTTCTAGTAATGGTGCTAAGGCCCTTTTAGCAAAGGTTCATCTAACTAGAGAAGAATATCCAGAAGCTTATCAGTTAGCTTCAGAAGTTATTGCTGCTGGAGAGTTCAAGCTATTGGGTGGGACTGGTGCTGATGGAGCTCCTGGAAATTACAATGATTTATTCTTGACAGAGAATGATAATAACCTAGAAAGTATTATTGCATGCCAATGGACAGATTCTGGCGCTCAAGGTGAAGGAAATGCGGTACAATCCTTATATGCGTTATCAGGAATTACTGGATTTAATGATGGATGGTCTGCAATTGGACCTTCATTAGATTTACAGGATAGTTATGAAGATAAGGTGTTAGATCAACGATACAAGGCAACCATTATGGATCCAGAATCGTTCTACCCTGATTTAAATGGTGGATATACTGCGCCTCCCCCTGCAAACTGTAATGCGCAAGGTACTGGGGTAGCTATTAAAAAGTATGTAGTAGGTAAAGTAGGTGGTTCCCAGCAGCAATATCCAAACAATACATACATGTTGAGATATGCTGATGTGTTACTTATTCATGCTGAAGCCATTATACTAGGAAGTATTGGGTCAATGGCAGAAGCAGAACAATCTATTAATAAGGTTAGAAATAGAGCAGGTTTAGGCTCCATTTCAAATCCTACTTTTGATGATGTTTTTCAAGAGAGAAAGATTGAGTTTGCTTTAGAAATGGAGCATTGGTTTGATGCTATTAGAAGAGATGATGCTACTACTTACCTCTCAAACATTGAAAGAGGGTGGTACGAGATAGATAACAATAATGCTTTGTTTTCTAGAAAAATAACAGTGACTGAAGATAAGTTATTGTTTCCATATCCTACAAATGAGGTTTTGAATAATCCAGCGTTTCTGGATCCACCAGTACCTTTTTATTAATTAAAAAAAATTAAAAATGAAAAAACTTATAAATTTTAGAAATATTTTTTATGCCCCAGCAGTCCTCATCATGGTGCTGTTGGTAGGAAGTTCATGTAGCAATGAATTTCATGACCCTGATTCTGTAGGTAATGAGGCACCTCCAATAATTACAAGTGTTGTCTCAGCCGAATCAAATGCTTCGGTTGGTACTGGCGTATTGAATAATGTATATTATATCAAGGGAGAGAATTTAGGCTCTCTTAAATCAATAAAGTATAATGGTTTTGAATCAGGTTTCAACCCTGTTTTTGTTACAGAGAATGTAATAATTTCAAGAATTCCAAGAGAAGCACCGTTTTTAAATGTGCCAAATAAATTAACTGTTGAAACCGCTTATGGAATTGCAGAATTTGACTTTACACTTTTTACAATTACAGGTTTTGATGAACAGGTGGTAGATGGTAAAAATGCCGTTATATTGAACGGTGGAGATTTTTCTGGAGCCAATAAAGTAGTCTTTGCTTCAGGATCAGAAGAAGAAGGAAATCTTGTAGAACGAGAAGCAAATATTTTGGATGTTTCTGTAGAAACTTTAACTGTTGAAGTACCAGCGGGTGTGATTCAAGCCTTTATTCAAGTACATAATGATGGTGTTGTTGCTACATCAACATCTTACGGGTTTAACTATCCAATATTTACTGATCAATCATTTGATTGGGACTTGGCTGGATGGAGTGGTACTCAGGAGTTATCTAGTGAGATTACTATAGGAAGTACTTCTGTAAAAAGAACTAGTGATAATTGGGGAGGTTTTACTTTAAGACCTTCAGACTTAGCACCGCCATTAAGATTTGGAGATTATAGTACATTTTCATTGAGTATATACCCAACAAACCCTAGCGGTACTGGAATTGCTTTTATTATTAATGGATATGATGATGCGGATGATGCATGGAAACTTAAGATCGAAAACTTAGTTCCTAATCAATGGAATAAGTTAAACATACCTATTACAGACTTTTTAAGTGTGTTAGCGCCTTCTGCTTTTACAAAAGACGAAAAGATATTTGAAATTTCAATTCAAGAATATTCAAGGTCTGGTAATGGACCATACGTATTTTATTTTGACCAAATCGGGTTTATAGAATAAGGTAATAATTTAAAAACTAAGAAAATGAAACATATATATAAATCCTTTTTTAAATATTTCTTGGCTGTTTTGACTGTGGTAAGCTTTTCATCATGTAACAATGATGATGATTTATACCCATCTTTAGGCAATGAAATAAAGAGTATATCCGATATTTTGGATGAAACCGCAGAGATTTCAGCATTAAAGGGAGCATTAGAGCAGGCAGGTTTGTATGCCACTTTGAAGGATAACACGACATTTACATTATTTGCTCCTACCAATACAGCTTTTGGTGGTGCCGATTTATCTGGACTTTCTGATGATGAGCTGGAGAACTTGTTGTTAAACCATGTTTGGAATACATCTACCGCAGATTTTTCTAAAAACCTTCAAACAGGTTATAGAAATACTATGGCAGCAGGCTATGATGGTAACAACCTCAGTTTTTTTGTAAATACATCCGACCCAATAACATTTAATGGTGGGGTTTCACCTGTAAGCGGCATGTTTGATAAGGGTGCTATAAATGGTGTGGTACATGTTGTTGATGGTGTAATTGATTTGCCCACAGTAGTAGATCTTATTGCACCTAATCCTGAATATTCTTCATTGGCAGCCGCATTGGCTAATGCTGATTTGGTAGATACATTAAAAGGAGACGGACCATTTACTATTTTCGCTCCTGATAACGCAGCTTTTGATGTATTAATGACTCAATTAAACGATATTTTTGGTTGGGCAACAATTGAAGATATCCCCTCAGAAGTACTCACGGCTGTCTTACAATATCATGTTATTGAGGGAATAAATACTATTTCTGACGAGGTAAGTGGAAAAACATTTAATTCTATGCAAGGAGAACCTTTTCTTGTTACGGGAACAACTATTGATGATGCATCGTATACTAATGGAGAAATCAATTTGTTAGATGTACAGGGAACAAATGGTATAGCACACGGAACAGATAAGGTGCTTTTACCAGATGCTGTTTTTCAACAAGTATTGTCAGCAACATTACCGTTAAATGAAAGGTTGGCTGATAAAGGATATTCTTCATTTTTAGCAGCAGCAGAATTGGCTGGATTGACTGATATGCTTACTCAAGATCAATTGACAGCTTTTGTTCCAAACAATGCAGCATTTGATGTACTTTTCTTAATTATTGAAAACTTTGATAGCTTAAGTGATTTTGATACACCAGAGGAAATAGATGCGTTGAGAGCGCTACTTGAATATCATTTAACGGCAGGAATAACAATGAGTAACCAATTGAGCAACACTGCACTAACTACAGTTCAAGGTGAAGATATTACTGTTGATATATCAAATGGAGTATCTCTTACTCCAACTCGTGAAAATGCTCCTGCTGCTATAGTTGGTATGGCAGATATTGGAGCTAGTAATGGGGTTATCCATGAGATTGATAATGTGTTAATACCTGAAGGGTTAGCAGAAGCATTAGGATATCCAGAGCCTATTACAGATGGACAACCAGTTTATGGATTCGAAATTTATGATGATGCCTTACGTGAAGGTATGTGGGTAGGTGGATGGACAGCACCTGATTTCTCAAATACAGATCCAGTAAAATCGGGTGTTTATTCTATTGGAGTAACATTCCCTAATGGTGATGAAGGCTGGCAAGTTGGTGGTGCATCATTAAATGTACAAGACTATAGTTTTGTAAATGCGTCTATTTATTCAGAAACTGGAACAACCGTTGGTTTCGTATTAAATGAACAATGGGGAAGTACCTTTAATGTAGAAATCCCTGCAGGAGAATGGACAGAAGTTGCAGTTCCAATTTCATCTGTAGCAAATGGTACAACAACATTTACTCAATTAGTAATTAGAGGTGCTGCAGGTACTCCTGGAGATACTATTTATATTGATGAGGTCGGTTTTGATGTGACTTTTGTATCATCTGTACCATCTTTAGCAGTTGAAGTTTATACTGATGCTTTAGCTGATGGCATGTGGGTAGGAGGATGGACAACTCCAGATTTCCTTAACACAGATCCAGTAAGAGAAGGTATATATTCTAGTGCTGTTACATTCCCTAATGGAGATGAAGGATGGCAAGTAGGTGGTTTAGCTTTGAATGTACAAGATTATGATTTTGTTAATGCATCTATTTATTCTGAGTTAGGAACTACTGTAGGTTTTGTATTGAATGAACAATGGGGAAGTACATATAATGTTGAAATTCCTGCAGGAGAATGGCTTGATATAGCTGTCCCTATATCGCAAGTAGCCAATGGTACTGAAGCATTTTCACAGTTAGTGATTAGAGGTACTGGTGTAAGAACAAATGACACTGTATTTATTGATAACGTAGGTTTTAATTAAAAATTGAGTTAGTTTGAGTTAGTTTGATAATTAATACTCCATGATGCTTGTTTGGCTTCATGGAGTATTTAATGTATTACTCATTATATATTTAATTTAATGAATAAATAATACATTTTAAGAAAAGCTTTTACCCAATTGCTTGATATAGAAAAAGAAAAATAACTAAAAAAAAAGAAAAAAAATGAAGTATTTTAAGTTTTTGGTAGTAACATTATTATTATTCTCTTGTTCTAGTGATTCTGATGAAGAAGTGTTTTTAAGTAGTAATAAATCACTCTTTTCTTTCTCAATTGAAGAAATGCCAAGTCTTGTGTTTTCAGGCTTAAGCCAGAATAAATTGGAAGCAACTTTAGAAGACGTAGCAGATTTAAGCCAATTAACAGCTGTTTTTACAGTATCAGAAGGCGCTAGTGTTTACATTGGTAATACCAAGCAACAATCTGGTGTTACAAAAAACAATTTTAATAGCACTGTTACTTATATTATTGAAGCTGAAGACGAAAGTAGAGTAGAATTTACTGTTCTTATTAATCCTAAAGAAAATACTGCTCCTGTGGCTGATGCTGGTGATAATCAGATAGCATTTTTGGGTTCTGGGGGTAGTAATGCACAAGTTACTTTAGATGCATCGGCATCAAGTGATGCGGATGGAGATACACTTACTTATGAGTGGAAAATAGATAATAGTGTTGTTGGTTCAAGTGAAATTGTGCAGGTGGATTTAGCATTAGGTAATTATACTGTTGAACTTACCGTTACAGATGGAAAAGGAGGTTCTGATACTGCGATTATAACAGTAGAAGTAAAAGAACTACCAGTACAAGTAGCTATAGATTTGAATGCATCGGCTGAGACACAAAATTTATTAACGAATCTAGTTGCTTTAACAGCTAGTAATCAATTTGCTTTTGGTCAAGAGTTTCCATTATCATTTAAATTAAATGGTTTAAGTTTTGATTTGAATACATCAGACTGTAAAGATGTTTCTGGTGATCACCCTGGCGTTTTCGGTATAGATCCACATTATATGCTGTATAAAGGTGCTGCAGAGCGTCAATTACACATTGATGAAGCTAAGGCGGCATACGATAATGGGGCTATTGTTACTTTCGATTTCCATCAACGAAGTAGAACAGATGGAAAGATATATTATAACGAAATGACCACTGATACTGATAAAAGCTTAGTGTATGATATTGTAAATGATTTAAATACGGCTAAAGCTTGGTATTTTAGTGAAATTGATGAGGTTTTAGATATTATTAATAATGATTTAGGATTTCCAGTAGTCTTTCGCCCTTTACATGAAATGAATGGTAACTGGTTTTGGTGGGGTACAAACACTCTAAATCACTCACCTTCTCTTTATATCGATTTATACAGGTTAACAGTAGATTATGTTAAGGATAGAACTAATAATGTACTTTTTGCTTGGTCACCAAATTGGGATGCAGATGAAGCATATTATCCTGGAGATGATTATGTAGATGTTGTGGGTGTTGATTATTATGAAGCCACTAAGACTGCTTTAGGACAAAGTTTAAGAGACCTTACTACGTTTGCGGCACAACATAATAAAGTAGCTGCATTAACCGAAACAGGCGATCAAGGTTTTGTGAGTACTAATCCAGATTTTTGGACAGATAATATACTTTCTGTAATAGAAGATGGTGGTAACGATATTAGATTGGCTTGGGTTCTAGGATGGTTTAATGCACCTTGGGATAATAGTCAGGATAACTTATTTATACCTAATGCTAGTAGTTCACAAAATGCAAAAGATGATTTTGTTGCTTTTAAAAATAATAGCAATGTCCTCTTTCAGGAAGAAGTAAAAGCATTGAATGTCTATAGTTCCAGTAACTAAAGAAAAAATAAATTAAAAACTATAAAACTGGTCAGGTAATCTATAATTGAATATCTGACCAGTTTTTTTTGGATAGGATTGTAAGGACATAAAAACTTCTATAAAACCTTCAAAAACCTCAAAGGCTGATTATTATTTGCAATAATTAAGTAAGTGTCATTATTAATTATAATCTTTTTCATGTCTTTCACATTTCCAGATTCATAAAAACTAATATCCGTTTTTGGATTAAAATTTCCCTTAGAGTCTCCTAATAGAATATACCCAGTATTACCATCATAACGAATAGTTTCCACCTCTGCTTCATGAATAGCACCCATTCCTAAAATATCTAAATGACCATCGTTGTTTATATCCATTATTTCAAACGAAAGCGTAGGGCCTACTTGTGCAGTAGCAGGCAGCTTTTTAATAGTAAACGAACCATTACCATTATTTATAATGAGTGAAGAACTAAAGGTATGCGCTTTTAAATGATAGGCTTCATTTATATTATCTTCTCCATAAATATCGGTTAAAGACGCATTGGCAAAAGCATTGTAAGATTGTATTTTTTGATTCAAAAATGGTGTTTGTTGTGAGGAACATTCTTTACCGCGTGTAGGTACTAAAGTCCCTTTGTATTTTTTACTTAAAAGCATATCATACGATGCATTATCATCAAAATGATTGGCATAAATATGGAGCGGTTTTTCAGCAGTGGGTTTAAATTTATTGTTGTCACCCAAATTTCCTACTATATAATCTTCATCACCATCACCATCAATATCAATAGCTTTAGTAGTATTCCACCAACCTTCGGTTTGAGAAAAAGAGGGGGTATTTAATTTTGTAAAATGCCCATTGTTATTTTCAAATAAGGTTAAAGGCATCCATTCGCCGACAACAAAAAAATCAGTATCACCATCATTGTCAAAATCCGAAAGTGTGATATCATTTACTAACCCTATTTTCTGAAATTCAGAAGCTACCTCTAGAGTAACATCTATGAATTTACCATCGTCGTTTCTTAATACGTAAGAGTTAGTTGCTAATGGATACTTATTCGGTACAACCTGACCTCCAATAAGTAAATCCATGTCACCATCATCATCAAAATCGAAAGGTGTGATGCTTTTTGTTGACGTTTTTATATTGTTGAAGGACTTGTTTTTTGAGAAATGCCCTTTGCCGTTATTCAAGTACAATCTATCTTTTAAAAGATGTTCATCTTCTGAAAATTCATAACCCCCACTGCTTACCAATAAATCTAAATCACCATCATTATCAGCATCAAAAAAATCAGCATCTTGATCTTCAAAAGAAGCATCTTTTTTAAATAGTGATGAGTTAGTTGCTTTAAATTTCCCCGAAGAAGTTTGTATAAATATACTAGAGGGTTGGTCTTTAGCACCGCCAACAAAAAAATCATCTAAACCATCATTATTAATATCAGCCACAGCAATGGTAGGGCCTTTGGCAGATTGTTTTTGAGGTAAAAGGACTTGGTCTTTAAAATCGTCAAAAACATTTTCTTGATGACTATAATTAATACCTAATGTTGTTGGGTCGATAGATGTGAATAATGGCTCTTTTTTTGGTTTGTTAATTGGAGTTGCTATGGAGTTTTTATCTATAATAATAGTTTGGTTAGCCTTAATATTTTTTAAAACGGAGGTTTTACCATCTCCCCAAATCACTTCAATTTTATTTACAACATTATCTGTATGCAAACCAAAATTTAAAACATCAGAGACTGAAGATTGAAACCCTCGGCTATTGTAATTTTCTTGGGATTGTTGTAAATGCTCACTAAAAACAGAAACTTTTGACCCTATAGCTTGAAGGTTTTTAGTGCCGCCTTTCAATTTTATTTTAATATAATTATTGGTCGAATTATTTTTATACACTATGGCTTTATCAGATAGGTTGTTACAAACAAGATCTAAATCACCGTCGTTATCTAAATCTGCATAAGCTACCCCATTGGTATTAATAGCTTTATCTAAACCCCATGCTTTTGTCATTTTTTCAAAAGTAAGATTGCCATTATTTTTCAAGACATAGTTTGGAAGTTTAGTAGCTGGCATTAAGTTTATCGCATCCTTAAGAGTTAATGTCGTCTGTTTTGCTGGATTACTTGCCACGTTCTTTTTATAATCTTGATTCGCCAAATCTCTTTCAATACCGTTAGATACAAAAATGTCTTTATAGCCATCATTATCATAATCTGCAATTAAAGGTGCCCAACTCCAATCTGTTTTTGAGACACCAACTAATTGTCCAATATCTTTAAAAGTACCATTCCCATTATTGAGTTGTAATACATTTGCCATATAGCTATGATGGTAGTTGTGTTTTACCATAAACTCAAACCCTTTAGTACTCATCGTTGCCATGTTTTCTTTACTACGTTTATGGTCTTCGGCAGACATGTCTAAGACTAATAAATCGGGTAGCAAATCGTTGTTAATGTCGGCGTAATCAGAACCCATACTGTTGTAAGATATGTGTTTGAAGGTGTTTAAAACATCATCTGTAAAAGTGCCATTTTGGTTGTTTATATAAAGATGGTCAGGTTGAATATAATCATTACCTACATAAATATCATCCCAACCA
Source organism: uncultured Algibacter sp. (assembly GCF_947487605.1). Lineage (GTDB taxonomy): Bacteria > Bacteroidota > Bacteroidia > Flavobacteriales > Flavobacteriaceae > Algibacter_D. Next base: position 450,832 of record NZ_CANKXK010000001.1, on the reverse strand, counting down.
TCATTATTAAAATCTCCAATAGATGCACTTAGTCCCCACGCTTTATTGATTAGTCCTGCTTCTTCTGTTACATTTACAAAAGTGTTTTGGTCGTTTCTGTATAATTGATCTGATAATTCATAATAGTATGTAGTATATTCTGGTTTATCAATTTGTCTAGCCATATTAAAATCTGGACGATGACTTACTAAATACATATCTAAATCACCATCTTTATCATAATCAAAAAAATAAGATTGTGTCGAGTAGCCATAATTATCTAATCCCCATTTTTTGGCTTCTTCTTTAAATGTTAAATCTCCTTGATTGATGTAGAGTTTGTTTTTTCTTAGTGCGTCATGTTTTATTGAAGCAGATTTACAAACATATATATCTAAAAAACCATCGTTATTAATGTCTATAACGCTCACTCCAGTTGTCCAACCTTGAGCGTCTTCAACATGAGCAGATTTGGTAATATCTTCAAATTTAAAATCACCTTTGTTGAGGTATAATTTATTAGAGTTTTGGTTTGCTGTTAAATAAATATCTTGTAATCCGTCATTATTAAAATCACCAATAGCTACACCACCACCATTATAGATGTATGGATAATTTATGAAGTTGAGATTATAGTCTTGCTGAATAGTATTCGTAAAATTAATGTTAGATTCTGTTTCTGATACAATAGAAAATAGTGTGGTTTCTATATTAGAATTTGTATCTTTAGGTTTGCATCCAAATATAAAAGCTACAGATATTAAGATTGTTATATAGTTTTTAAAAATCATACTTTTTCAGGTTGCTAGAGTTAAAAGAGAAATTGTAAATACGGCTTCTTCAATAATTCAAATTGAAAGAGAACATCTGTTGATGATTTAGTTGCCAATTTAGTCTTAAAAATAGGAATAATTTTATTGATTTTTAGTTAAAGGCTGTTATATAATAAGCAATAGACAAAATAATATTAGTGTCGCTTTGAAGCTTGGTTTAGTTTTGATAAATACCAATGAAAGTGATATCCAGTAAGGAATTTCTGTATAGGATTTTGTGTTTAAGAAGCTCAATAAATAAGAAAATATAAAAAAATAGCCATGGCGAAAAATGAAACATTATTAATGAGTAGAGGAGCATTTATTAAATCAAGTGCTATGGTATCCGCATCATTGCTTTTAGGGGGCTGTAATTTTTTAGGTTCTCAAAAGAAGAAGCAAAAGCTGTCACTTTCGCAATGGTCTTTACACAGAGCACTTTTTGGAAATAGTAAAGAAAACTACAGTCTATGGCAAGAATGGTTAGCAACAAATCCAGATAAGGTACTACAAGGTACTTTAAACTCGTTAGACTTTCCGTCGGTTGCCAAAAACACTTATGGATTTAATGCTGTAGAATATGTAAACACTTTTTTTTACGGTAAGCAAGAAGACTATTTTAACGAGTTAAAAAAACGTTGTGATGATGTAGATGTGGAAAGCCTACTGATTATGGTAGATGAAGAAGGAATGTTGGGAGATCCTAGCTCTGAAAAAAGAAAAGAATCTGTTGAGAGGCATAAAAAATGGTTATATAATGCAGCTATTTTAGGATGTCATTCGGTACGAGTAAATGCCCATAGTAAAGGGACAAAAGCCGAACAACAAGATTATGTGATTGAAAGTTTAACAGCGTTATGTGATTTAGCAAAACCTTTAAGTTTAGATATTATTATAGAAAACCATGGCGGAATGTCTAGTGAGCCTAATTGGCTTGTAGATACCATAAAGAAAATAGATAAACCTAATCTAGGAACCATGGTAGATTTTGATAATTTCAAGTATTCTGAAACCAAAATATGGAATGGCGAATTAGTTTACGACCGATATGAAGGTGTTGAGTTATTGATGCCCTATGCAAAATCGGTGAGCGCAAAATCCTATTCTTTTGATGCTAATGGTTTGGAAGAAACCGTCGATTACAAGAGAATGGTAGAAATTATTGAAAAATCAAACTTTTCAAATCACATTAGTGTAGAATACGAAGGAGAAGGGGAGCATAGCCTTAATGAGAAAGATGGTATTTTTGCTACTAAAAATTTATTGGAGCGGTATATTTAAATTTTTGACTTTTTTCTGGTTCTTAAAATTATACGAGGTCTATTACCAAGAAAAACAATATGGTTTAAAAAGTAATTATAAACTAAACCAATCCTGTGTAATCTCCTTTTCAACCACTTTATTGCTTTTATGAATAAACTCATTTTTAGAAGCGTTGTATTCATAATCTGCGCCCCAGATTTTATGGTTTTTTGCAACGTCACTTATAGATTTACATATAAATTTAACCTCCTCATTAGTCATTGTTGGGTGGATAGACATACGAATCCAACCTGGTCTTTCAATTAGGCAACCATCTAATATTTTTTGTTCAATAGATTTAGATGTAGATTCATCAACATTTAGTAGATAATGTCCGTAAGTACCTGCACAGGAACAACCACCACGAGTTTGTACTCCAAATTTATCATTCAGAAGCTTTACAATTAAATTATAGTGTACATCTTCAATATAGAAAGAAAACACGCCTAATCTATCTGTGTGGTCTGGTGCTAAGATTTTTAAGTTTTCAATGGCATTTAACTTTTTGAATATAATGGCATTTAATTCATGTTCTCTATCTAAGATGTTTTGAACTCCCATTTTATCTTTAAGTTGAATGGACAGTGCAATTTTTATGGCTTGTAAAAAACCTGGTGTTCCTCCATCTTCACGGGTTTCAATATCATCAATATAATCATGATCGCCCCAAGGGTTGGTATAGCTTACTGTTCCACCTCCAGGGTTGTCTGGTACCAAGTTCTTATATAGCTTTTTATTGAAAACTAAAACGCCTGAAGATCCAGGGCCACCTAAAAATTTATGCGGAGAAAATGTGATGGCATCTAAATATTCATCTTCATTTTCGGGATGCATATTAATATCAATGTAAGGAGCAGAACAGGCAAAATCTACAAAACATAATCCATTATTTTGATGCATGATTTTTGCAATTTCGTGATAGTTAGTTCTTATGCCTGTAACGTTAGAACATCCTGTAATTGCTGCTATTTTTATAGGGCAATTTTTATGTTTTTCTATGAGCTTTTCCAAATGTTTCAAGCAAGGGAGTCCTTTTTCGTTAGAAGGAATGACTTCAACTCTTGCTATGGTTTCCAACCAAGACGTTTGGTTAGAGTGATGTTCCATGTGAGACACAAAAATAATGGGTCTTAACGCCTCTGGAACTTGGGTATGATCTTTTAAGTTTTCATTAAGTTTTATGCCTAAAATACGTTGAAATTTATTTATAGCTCCTGTCATACCTGTACCAACAGTAATAAGCACATCATCTTCTGAAGCATTAACGTGTTTTTTGATGATGTTTCTTGCATTGTGATATGCTAAGGTCATCGCTGATCCTGTAATAGAAGTTTCAGTATGTGTATTGGCAACAAAAGGCCCAATATCATTTAATAACTTTTCTTCAATAGGTCTGTATAATCTCCCGCTAGCAGTCCAGTCGGCATAAATAATTTTTTGGCTACCATAAGGCGATGTAAATTCTTTATCTATACCTACAATATTAGTTCTAAACGGTTTAAAATACTGTTCTAAATTAGTGGGTTTAGACTTTGTAGATAATATTTTTTTTATACTGTTAGTTATTGAATTCATAGAAAAATATGCCTTATTAAATTAATACAAAAACCACTTTAACTTAAAAAGTTAAAGTGATTTCTAACACTAAAACAAACGAGTAAATTATTACAATTTACTTGCGCTTTCTATATGTTTAACTCTGTAAACAAATCCTTTAACTTCTCATCAGAAGGTCTAGGAGCATCTGGAGTTACTATATTACCATTTGGATCTATCAAAATAAATCTTGGAATACCTTGAATAGCATAGTCTTGAACAAATTGGGATTTCCAATCGGCATCGGCCAATAATTGTACACCTCCTAATTCTTTGTCAGCTATCATTTTTTTCCATTTTTCATGGTCGCTAGCTTTATCAATTGAAATGCTTACAAATTCTATATTTTTATTATGATATGCTTTTTCTACCTTTTTTAAGAAAGGGATTTCTCTTTTACAAGGCCCACACCAAGTTGCCCAAACATCAACATATACATATTTTCCTTTTAAATCGTCTAAAGATGTAGTACCTCCTGCATTGTTTTCGTAATCTGTAAATTTTGGAGATGCTTTTCCTTTGGTTAAGGCTGTTAACTTTAAATTATTTTGAAACCTATTAGTTAATTGTTTTGAGACACCTTCTATATCTTTTTGCTGACGAGACATAAATGCGGTATCAGCTTCTTTTATTGGCTTAATAGTTTCTACCAATGCTTCATAATCTTTAGTTGTAGTGGCTATTCTTTCATTAAAAGCTTCCTCACTCAAATCATATAAACTTTCATCATAAAACAATTTAGAAAGTAACTCATTTTTTTTGTTTATATAGGTGTTTACTTCCGAACCAATTCCGGTAAAAGACATGTTTTCATTAAAAGATTCACCATTTAATGTAACTTGTAAGTCATAGCCGTTTTCTAAATATAATCGACTACGTTCTTTACCATCCATAATCATGAAATTTCCTTTTTCTACTTTTAAAGTATCAGAAAAAGTGCCATCTTCATTCACCGTGATTTTTTTTGAGAAAAATACTGGTTTCATTTCCATTTTATTGGTTTCAGGATTGAGAACCTCTTTCATACTACGAGACATGACTACTAAGGAATCGGAATTTTTGTTTGTAATGGTTCCTGAAAGTGTAGCATAGTCTTTAGGAGTTTCTTTGCAAGAAACAAATGCTAGGGCTATTGATAATATGTAAATTAATTTTTTCATTGTGATTGTTTATTATTTCAGAGATTGCTTTTTAAAAGTTTTTAATCCACTTTCTAAAAATTGAGCATATTCTTCTTCGTCTGGTGTATATCCCACAGGTTTAGTTAACATTTTATTTCCTTCAGAATTTAGTAACACGTAGTAAGGCTGTGAATTCGATTTAAAAAATTGAGTTTGAAAATTTGCCCATTTATGCCCATAATTTTTTAAAAGTCTATTACCTCCGTTAACTCTACTAACTTCAACTTTTTCGTTTTCAGGGAGTTCTTTTTTATCATCAACATATAATGAGATTAAAACATAGTCATTCCTTAAGTAACTATCTATTTTTTCTAATGGCCATACATGTTCTTCCATTTTCCTACAGTTTACACAAGCGTACCCCGTAAAATCAATCATAATTGGTTTGTTAACCTCTTTTGCGTAAGCAATACCTTCTTTTAAATCTTTAAACGTTTTCAAATTGTTTGTGGTGCTACTTGGATAAAACCAACTATAACCTACAGGAGGTGCTAAACCACTTAAAAGTGTTAATGATGTAAAGGTGTTTGTTTCTTTATTTACTCGAAATCCTGAAGCTAAATAAATAGTAAAAGCTGATACCAAAATTGCAAATGAAATTCTGAAAAAGGACAGCTTTTTGATTGGTGAATCATGGGGAAACTTAATTTTACCAAATAGATATAGAGCTAAACCTCCAAAAACAATAATCCAAATAATTAAAAATGGCTCAATTTTTAAAAGCCCCCAATGAGCAACTAAGTCGGCATTGGATAAAAATTTAAAAGCCAATGCCAGTTCTAAAAACCCTAAAATAACTTTGGTTGTATTTAACCAACCTCCAGATTTAGGTAAGGCGTTCATCATATTTGGAAACATTGCAAATAACGCAAAGGGAAGACCTAATGAAACACCAAATCCAGCCATACCAGCAGTTAATTGCCATGCGCCTCCATCGGAACTTAAAGAACCTGCTAACAAAGATCCTAATATTGGACCCGTACACGAAAAAGATACAATGGCTAAAGTTAATGCCATAAAGAAAATGCCTATTAATCCACCTGCGTTTTCTCCTTGAGTTGTTTTATTTGTCCAATTAGAAGGTAAAGTCAATTCATAATATCCAAAAAATGAAAATGCAAAAAATAGAAATATTACAAAGAATATAATATTGAGCCAAATGTTTGTGGAGATTTCGTTTAAGATGTCTGGATTTACCGAATCTAAAAGATGAAATGGAATACTTAGAATTAAATAGACTAATAAAATAAAGAAGCCATAGAGTAAGGCTTTAGACACACCAGTACCTTTACTTTGATCTCCCTTTTTAGTAAAGAAGCTTACTGTTAAAGGTATCATTGGAAATACACAAGGTGTTAACAACGCTAGTAAACCTCCTAGAAATCCTAAACCAAAAATTGTCCAAAGTGATTTTTTTTGTACAACTTCACTTTCTGCTAATGTTATATCCTCTGGGTTCATGCCGTAGAGTGCTTGATTAACATTGTTATTGTCAATATTTGGAGAGACAGGCGCATTTGTTTTTAATTCTTCTTTCTTATTAAGATTAAAGACCAAATCTACCTCAGTTGGAGGTAAACATCTGGTGTCATCACATACCATAAACTCTACAATACCTTTAATTGAGGTAACGTCTCCAGTAATCTCGATTTTTTGTTCAAAAGCGACACTTTTTTCAAAAAACGTAATCTCCATTTCAAACACCGGGTCGTTAACGGTATGTCCTTCTTCTTCTGAAGTATTGCCTATTATTTTGAATGCTCCGCTAGAATCATCAAATGTGAAAGTAGTTGGAATAGGACCGTCTTCAGGCACGTTTTGAGAATATAGATGCCATCCAGATTCAATGGATGCTTTGGCAATTAATTTGTATTCGGTATCCGAAAGCTTTTCAACGGATGTTTTCCATTTTACAGGTTCTAAAATTTGTGAATGGCTTATTGTGAAAACCAATAAGGAAACTAATAAAACAAGTTTTTTCATGTGCATACTATTTAATATTGAAAGGCAAATGGCAAAGGTATTAATTCTGATACAGTCACTTTTCTTATTAACTCTAATTTAACTGTGGTTTAAATACAATTTCGTACGATTTGTAGTCGGTTAAAACTGTAATTGCAATATCTTGAATATCTTTTTTGGTAATTGAATTTACAATATCTTCAAAATTTTTGGTAACTCTATATTTGATGCTTCCGATTTTGTTTCTTTAAACAATTTCCCAAGTGCTTACATACCAATTGGTGCCAACTTCTTCTTCTCTTAATATTGCCTATGTGTTTCTTAAATCATGTTTGCTTAAGCTAAGAGTGAAAAAATAGGTTTAACCCCTATTAATAAAATGTTAAAATTTTATATGTTTCATGAATTAAAGAGTTTTCTCCTTTTCTGATTAGGGGTGTTATCCGTAAAAATATTGCATTTTTGGTTAAAAAGATAAAGTTGGGGATTCCCAAACTTATTGAGAGTATTTATATTCTTTAAAAACAACAAGCATCTACAGTTTGATTGGTACTTATGAGAAAATGACACAATATGTAGAATCATTTTCTTAAAATTTCATTTAATTGGTACGTCCTAAATTTTTCATTTGTCTGGCTATAAAATTTTCAAACATTTTTATGTCGGTTAAGTGTCCAAACACTTAAGAGGTGAATTTCCTGAGCTAGTGCTTACAGCCATAGGGTAGAACTCAAAAGGACAAAGTTTTATACCTTTAGTCATTTATTTACTTCAATGTGCTAAAAAGAATCTTGTGTTTTTATGAGGTTAAATGTTTTCTAGATGCCTAAAAAAATCAGAAAATCGCCTAAAAACTCCTTTTAGACGACCTCTTTTTAAATTATAATATTGCGGTTTATTTTTTACCTTTTTTCTTGCCTCTACCTTTACCCCAATTAGCTTTCATTTCACCTAAGGTTAATTGGCCATTACCATCAGTATCCATTGCTGCGTAGTTTTTTTCTAATCGTTCTATAGGTATTTCTTTTTTTCTTTTAAACGAAGTCCATTCCTCCAAAGAGATAAATTCATTTTTATCGGTATCAAACCGTTTGAACATTTTTTCAAAGTTTGGGCCTTTTGGTTCTTGAGCAGAAATGGTTAGGGTAAAAGCGAAAGAAAGTAACGATAAAACGCCTAATTTTAAAATTCTTGATTTCATTTGTATTTAATTTAGTTAATAATAATGCTAAAATTTAGACTCTTAAAGTACTAAATGGTTTAAAAGTAAAGAGTTCTTAATGAATATTTTCTTTTAAACTCTAGTGGTAATTTCCGTTAAAATTAGGTGTATCTTTGCAGCTATATAAAAAATGACATTAAAAAAGTTTGTCATTTTACAAACAATGTTTATGTCATTTCAATCATTAGGCTTATCCGAAGCCTTGCTAAAAGCAGTTAGCAAAAAAGGATACACAACCCCAAGTCCCATTCAACAAAAAGCCATTCCTCCAGTTTTAGAAGGTAAAGATGTTTTAGCATCCGCACAAACAGGTACAGGAAAAACAGCAGGTTTTACATTACCACTTTTACATTTACTTTCTGAAAATCCGAAACAAAAATACAGACCCATTCGAGCGTTAATTTTAACGCCAACACGGGAATTAGCAGCTCAAGTGTATGCGAATGTTAGAGAGTATAGTGAGTTTTTAAACTTACGAAGTGCGGTCATTTTTGGAGGCGTTAATCAAAAACCACAGGCGGCAACCATTCGTCAAGGTGTTGATATTTTAGTCGCTACTCCAGGGCGTTTGTTGGATTTGCAAAGTCAAGGTTTATTATCACTAAAGCGCATCGAAATTTTTGTTTTGGATGAAGCCGACAGAATGCTAGATATGGGCTTTTTAAGAGACATTCAAAAGGTAATTAATTCAATGCCAGAAAAACGTCAGAACTTGATGTTTTCGGCAACTTTTTCAAAAGATATAAAGACGTTAGCACATGGTATTTTAAATCATCCAGTACAGGTTGAGGCTACGCCAGAAAACACTACTGTTGAGGCGATTACCCAAAAAGTATATCGCGTTGCTAAAGGCAAAAAAACAGGTTTAATAATTAAACTAATTTCTGAAGGCAATTGGAAACAAGTTTTGGTATTTACGAGAACAAAACATGGTGCGAATAGACTTTGCGAAAAAATGATAAAGTCGGGTATTACAGCTGCTGCTATTCATGGTAATAAAAGTCAAGGTGCAAGAACAAAAGCGTTGGCAGGGTTTAAAAGTGGACGCGTTCGTGTTTTAGTAGCCACCGATATTGCTGCAAGAGGGCTAGATATTCCTTTGCTTCCGCATGTTATTAATTTTGAATTGCCTAATATCTCTGAAGATTATGTGCATAGAATTGGTAGAACAGGTAGAGCTGGGGCAAGTGGTGAAGCATTATCTTTAGTTAGTGCAGATGAAACCTCTTTCTTGAGAGCTATTGAAAAGTTGATTGAAATGAAATTACCTGTTCAAATTATAGAAGGGTTTGAACCAGATCCAAATGCATCAACAGTGCCAATAAAGCAAGGTCAAGGTCGTCAAAGTCGTAAACCAAGAAATAAGTCTAATAACTCCGGTAATTCTAGCAGAAATTCTAATAGAAACAGTAATTCTAGACGTCCGAAGCGTAACAATGATAGACGTAATTAAGTTTTTAATGCAGAAAATTCTAAAAGATAAAATTATAGAAGTTTGCAATAAAAAAATTGCAGCTAAAGGTGAAAACGTAGGGATATCATTTTATGCGTTTTTCAAAAACAAAAATGATAATCCAGAATTATTAATGGAAGCCGCTACTTGGTGGATAAAAACACACAAGTTAGATCACTTTGAAAAAGCAGTAAAAATTAAAAGCCTTGTAAATGCCATCTCAACCCAATAATCCACTTCATGGCATAAAGCTAGAACAAATCATTAACGATTTAGTGGCGCATTATGGTTGGGAATACATGGGTTATACTATAAAAATAAAATGCTTTACAGATAACCCATCAGTGAAATCTAGCTTGAAATTTTTGAGAAGAACCCCTTGGGCAAGAACTAAGGTTGAGGATATGTATTTAAACATGTTGAGAAATAGGATGTAATATTTGGAGAAGTTGGTTTAAAGTTAGGAACACTACTTGAAGTTAATTAGATAACATTCATTATACGCGTCTTAAGCTTTTCTTTAATGGCATTTATAACCAATAAAAAGAAAGAACAAAAGAGAAATAAGGATAGTATAAACCGTGAAATTAAACTTCTACAACTTCATGGGTAACCATACCTCTTAATAGCCAGTAGTAATTGCTATAGCTATAAATACTAAAGCTAAAATCATACTAATGATGAATAATGGTAATATTAATTTGAACCACTTTTCAAATGATACCTTAGCCAAACCTAGCATAGCCATTAAAACTCCATTTGTTGGTATAATAAGGTTTGAAAGTCCGTCACCTAATATGTAAGCGAGTACTGCAGTTTGGCGAGATATACCCAATAAATCGGACATTGGTGTCATCAAGGGCATAGAGACCAAGGCTTGACCAGAAGCAGATGGAATGAAAAAATTTAGTGTTGATTGGAAAAACAGCATGCCTTCGGCAGCGACAATTTTTGGCATTGACATAAGTACTTCACTGGCGTTGTAAAGTATGGTGTCAATAATCATTCCTTCTTCAAGAACTACAGATATGCCGCGTGCTACACCAACAACTAAGGCAGGAACAATCATAATCTTAAGACCTTTTGTAAATGCCACCATAGACTCATCACCAGACATACCTGCAATTTTTGCTATGATGATTAAAATTCCAATGAAACATGCACTCATTTCTATCAGTCCCCATCCAATTGTTTGAACAGCTACAAGTATAGCTGCATAAGACAGAATAAAAAAGAGCAGAATATATATGTGTTTTCTTTCCAAATTTTCTTTTTCAAACGACCCAAATTCATCCAAATTGAAGGGGTCATTTTTCATAAAACTAAGTGAAGGCTTTTTCTTTATTTTATCTCCATATCGAGAAATGAAATAGAAACCAACTGCTGCATAAACTACATATAAAACTAGTCGAAAACCTATTCCAGATCCTATTGGTAGCTCAGCAATAGTTTGGGCAATCTGTACAGTAAATGGATTTGTTACACCAGAACTCCAACCTAAATAAACGGGTACACTTAATAAGGCAAAACCAAATAGTCGGTCGTAACCTAAACGCTTTGATAGAAAAAGAAAAACAGGTATTAAAGCTATTGTTTCACCTCCAATTCCCATAAATGATGAACCAGAGAAAATTGTTATGTAGATTAAAAAAAGAAGTAATTTAGGTCTACTCTTAAACTTTGCAATCAATAAAAAGAGAAAGGCATTAATGGCGCCCGTATGCTGAATTAGTGTGAAAAGAGCTCCGATAATGAAAACATAAAACACAAGTATAGCTGAGTCTCCTAAACCTTTTGGTATTGCACTAAGAATACCAAGCATAGAAACTGGTGAGGATTTCCCAACGATATTTTCACCAACTAGAGCCGCCTTTAATGAATAGTACTTGGGAACCTCTTTATAACTATTAGGCACAACAACAGTCTGTGACATACTACCATAATCTTTTGTTATTCTTTCGAAACTCCCACTAGGTATAACATAAGATAGTAAAGAGCAAATTATTATAATCCAAAAAAGGAATATAAAAACATGAGGGATTTTAAAGTTTTTCATTGGTTAATGGTTAGTTATAATGAAGTACGATGCTTTAATGATATGAAATCGTTTTAACATTTTTTATATCATCAGTTAAACGAATATATCACTTTTTTCTGACAAAATTAAGCTAAAGACTGGACAAGTGTTTCAAGCCTTCATAAACAACAATACTAACGGCATTAGCTAAATTTAAACTTCTCACGTGTTTACTATACAAAGGGATTTTGAAAAGTAAATTTTTATGCTCTTGAAGTAAAGGTTTTGGTAAACCAACAGACTCTTTTCCAAAAACTAAAAAGAGGTCATCTTCAAAAGGAATGTCCCAATGATTTTTTGAACCATGACTTGAAAGGAAAACCATGGTTTGATCTTTGTTTATTCTAAAAAACGCTTCAATATTTTCGTAATAAGTGACTGATAAGTGTTGCCAATAATCTAAACCAGCTCGTTTTAAACGACTGTCGTCAATTTCAAACCCAAAAGGTTTAACCAAATGTAAGTGAGACCCAGAAGCCAAAGCTAAACGCCCAATATTTCCAGTATTATTAGGTATTTCAGGTTCTATTAAAACAATGTTTAAAGGCATATTTATCATTCTTGTTAACACAAGAATCTTATTAATTGAAATTTAATTCTTAATGTTTTCTACAAACTCATTTATAGTATTTACACCATGATTGGTTACATGCTTTACAAAAGCACTACCAATAATAGCGCCCTTAGCGTATTTAGTAGCTTGAGTAAACGTTTCATTATTACTAATCCCAAAACCTATTACTTGAGGATTTTTTAAGTTCATTTTAGCAATACGCTCAAAGTAAGCAGTTTGTTCATCCCCAAATCCAGATTGTGTACCAGTAGTGCTTGCGCTACTTACCATGTAAATAAACCCGTTTGAAATAGAATCGATATATCTAATACGTTCATCGCTGGTTTGTGGTGTAATTAAAAATACATTTATAAGTCCGTATTTCTCAAAAATAGTTTGGTATTCCTCGTGATAAACATCCACAGGTAAATCTGGAATAATCAATCCGTCTATACCTAATTCTTGACATTTTTTACAAAATGCTTCAACACCATATTGAAACATTGGGTTAAAATATCCCATGATAATCAGGGGAATATTTACTGTTTTTCGAATGTCTTTTAACTGATTAAAAAGAACCTCTGTAGTCATGCCATTTTTTAAGGCAGTAGTAGAGCTATCTTGAATGGTTGGACCATCGGCTAGAGGGTCGCTAAAGGGTAATCCAATTTCAATCATATCCACACCGTTTTTTTCTAGGTCTTGAATGATAGAAGTGGTATCATCAATATTTGGATATCCTGCTGTGAAATATATGGACAATAATTTTTTGTCCTCTTGTAGTTTTTGATTTATTCTATTCATCTTTTTTCTATGAATTTTTATCAATTATCCCAACCCGCGTTAGGGATTGAGCGATTGTTGGAGCTCCTCGCAGAGAGCGACTCGTGAAAGCCCGACCCCTTGTGGGTAACGCCCAAATACTAAATTTTAAAATACTCTATATAATTTTGTAAATCCTTATCACCACGTCCAGATAAACTTACTACAACCACATCGTCTGGCTTAAATGCCTTTTTACCAAAAATAGCTAAGGCGTGCGAGGTTTCAATAGCTGGAATAATGCCCTCTAACTTGGAGAGTTCTAAGCCAGCTTCCATAGCATCACTATCTGTAATAGACATAAATTCTGCACGACCAGTTTTTGATAAATGCGCATGCATTGGACCAACACCAGGATAATCTAACCCTGCCGAAATGGAGTAGGGTTCGGTTATTTGTCCGTCCTTAGTTTGCATTAAAAGTGTTTTGCAGCCATGAATAATGCCTTCTTTTCCAAGAACAGAAGTAGCTGCACTTTCACCAGAATCAATACCCAAACCAGCAGCCTCAACCGCTATAATACCAACATCTGGTTCGTGTAAATAATGGTAATAGGTTCCAGCGGCATTACTGCCGCCACCAATACAAGCTACCACGTAATCTGGATTTTCTCGCCCTTCTTGTTCTCTTAATTGCCATTTAATTTCTTCTGAAATAACGGCTTGAAAACGTGTTACCATATCTGGATATGGATGCGGACCAATGGCAGAACCAATAATGTAATGTGTATTTACAGGGTTGTTTATCCAATCACGAATGGCTTCATTTGTGGCATCTTTTAATGTTCGACTTCCTGATAATGCAGGTACTACTGTAGCGCCTAGCATTTTCATTCTAGCTACGTTTGGAGCTTGTCTTGCAATGTCAATTTCGCCCATGTAAACAATACATTCTAGCCCCATTAAAGCACATACTGTAGCTGTGGCTACACCATGTTGTCCAGCTCCAGTTTCGGCAATAATTCTAGTTTTTCCCAAACGTTTTGCCATTAAAATCTGACCAATAGTATTGTTGATTTTATGGGCACCAGTATGGTTTAAGTCCTCACGCTTTAAATAAATCTTTGCATTGTATTTTTCCGAAAGGCGCTTTGCAAAATAGAGTGGAGAAGGACGTCCCACATAATCTTTTAAAAGCTGATCGAATTCCTTTTGAAAATCAGGTTCTGCCATAACTTTTAAATAGTTTTGGCGTAACTCTTCTACATTAGGATATAGCATTTCTGGGATGAATGCACCACCAAATTCACCATAATAGCCTTTTTCATCTACATTATAATTCATTGTTTTTTTATCATTCAATTTGTTAATGAATTCTCTTAAAATTGAAGTATTTTTGAGTCCAGGTTCGGTTTCAAACTTGCTGTTTACATCAATAGCATAACAATATTTTGAAGCGTTACTTGCTTTAAAGTTTTTGATGTCGTCGATTTGATCCAATCCAATACCTCCACTTAAAAAGAATGGTTTTGTGGATGGATAATCGTTTAAAAGACTCCAATCAAAAGTATAGCCATTGCCACCGGGAAGTTTGCCTTTAGTATCAAATAGATAATAGTCGCATACGTTTTCGTATTGATCTAAAACTTCAAAATTAAATCCGTCTTTAACTGAAAATACTTTAATGAGTTCAATAGGTCTTGAAACTAAACTTGTGGAACGTAAAATACTGCAAAAATATGGGGATTCTTCACCATGAAGTTGAACAGCATCCAATTTAAACTCGTTTATTTTTTCAACTATTGTTGCAATTTCAGCATTTACAAAAACACCAACTTTTTTAATGTTTTCTGAAATTTCCGGAATCTTAGTATCAAAGTGCCTAGGCGTTTTTTCATAGAAAATAAAACCAAGATAATCGGGCTGCAATGCAGCAACACGCTCAATATTATCTTGATATTTCATACCGCAAACTTTTAATTTCATAGCTCTAGTTTTTTAATAAATTCTGTTGCGCTTTCACCTGGATTATCTGTTTTCATAAAATTTTCACCAATTAAAAACCCTTTATAACCATAAGGCTGTAATTCTTTTATCGCTTCAATATTACTAATACCACTTTCTGAAACTTTTACAAAATCGTCTGGGATACTACTGCTTAAACTTTTGCTGGTTTCTAAACTCACTTCAAAGGTTTTTAAATTTCTATTGTTTACACCGAGCATGTCTAAACTTGGCATTATAGATTTATGTAATTCTTCTTCGTTATGCACTTCTAAAAGCACATCTAAATTTAGGCTTTTGGCAAATTCTGAGAATTGTTTAATTTCAGCTCTCGAAATAATGGCAGCAATTAGTAAAATTACATCTGCTCCATAGGCTTTAGCTTCTAATATTTGGTATTCATCAATAATGAATTCTTTCCTCAATAATGGTAAACCACAACTGGCTCTTGCGGTTAATAAATCATCAAGAGAGCCTCCAAAGTATTTACCATCGGTTAAAACGGACATACCACAAACACCAGCAGCTTCATAACCTTTTGCTACATCCTGAACATTAAGTCCGTTGTTAATAACCGACTTTGATGGTGAACGACGTTTGTGTTCAGCAATAATTCCAGATTTACTATTACGCAAGTTATTTGCAAGTGAGACTGTTTCTCTTTTAAATAAAATAGACTGTTCTAGTTGAGAGACAGGAATCAATCCTTTTCTTAACGCAACTTCTTTTCTTTTATCTAATGTTATTTTATCTAATATATTCATTTTTTCTTTTTTCCGTTCATTTTGTCTTGATACAAAATCCTTCGACTACGCTCAGGATAAACCAAACCAAAAAATTAAGTTAAAGCCGAGGGTTTTTTTAACTTTTTCCAATAACCAATAACTATTTACTCAATTCAATCAACGTATCTAAACTCGCTTTTGCTTTTCCAGAAAACAGCGACTCTTTTGCCATTTCAAATCCTTCTTGATGTGAAATTTGTTTAGTAGTAGCAATGGCTAATCCTGCATTAGCACAAACTACATTATTTTGGGCTTCTGTACCTTGGCCACTTATAATGTCAACAAATATTTTTGCGGCATCTTCAACGGTATTGCCTCCAAAAATGGCTTCTTGTTGTATAGTTTTTAGACCTAAATCTTCTGGTGAAAATAATTTTTCGGAATGATTGGAAACAATTTTAGCTTTTCCTGTTAATGAAATTTCATCATAACCATCTAAGGCATAAATAATATTATAATTTTTGTCTGTATTTTGATATATGAAACTGTATAGGCGTAACAATTCTAGGCTAAACACGCCTAACATTTGATTTTTTGGAAATGATGGGTTTACCATTGGTCCCAACATGTTGAAAAAGGTTTTAACGCCTAATGCTCTACGAATGGGTGCAACATTTTTCATGGCTGGATGAAATAACGGGGCATGTAAGATGCATATACCTGCTTTGTCTAAACAGCGTTTTAAAAAATCTTCATCATTAGAAAATTTTACGCCTAAATTTTCCATAACATTTGATGACCCAGAAGTTGAGGATACCCCATAGTTGCCATGTTTTGAAACATGAACTCCTGCACCTGCTGTTATAAATGATGATAGCGTGGAGATATTGAATGTGTTTTTACCATCACCTCCGGTGCCAACAATATCTATAGCATTAAAATCGCTCAGGTTAATAGATACGCAAAGTTCTAAAAGGGCATTTCTAAACCCTGTTAGTTCTTCAATAGTAATGCTACGCATCATATAAACCGATAGAAAACATGCTATTTGGCTTGGGTTATACATATCGTTTGATATGTTTACAATAACCTGTTTAGCCTCTTCTGTTGAAATGGTTTCGTGGTTTATAAGTCTGTTTAAAATGTCTTTCATTTTTTGTTATTCCTGCGAAGGCAGGAATCTATTTTTAATTATACTTTTTTATTTCTGTTCATTTTGCCTTGATGCAAAACGAACCAAAAAATCAAGTTCAAGCCGAGGAATTTTTAATCCCGATAAAAATCGGGATTAAAACCGATTTGAAAACTCCGTGTCGAACTGCGTTCTCCTGTTCTCGGAGCTTTTCTTCATCTATTCTGCGCCTTGACAATCAATTCTATCGAATTGACTTGGGACTTGATATTCTATTGTATTACTGTTTAATTTCAAACTTAGTTACTTTTTTCAATCGAGTAAGTACTGATTACTGCTACTGAATACTGCGACTAGTTATTAACCCAATTTTCTAATATCTTTTTTCCATCTGGTGTTAAAACCGATTCTGGGTGGTATTGCACACCTCTAACATCATACACTTTATGCCTAAGAGACATGATTTGTCCGTTATCATCAAAGGAAGTAGCCTCTAAACTTTCGGGTAAATCTGGATTGACTACCCATGAATGGTAGCGACCTACTTCAATGTCTTTTTTTAGATCTTTAAAAATATATTCGTCATCTACACTTATGGTGACATTAGTTGCAACACCGTGATAAACTTCATCTAAATTAATTAATGAACCACCAAAAACTTCGCCAATAGCTTGTTGCCCTAAGCAAACGCCAAAAATACTTTTAGTAGCTGCATATTTTTTGATAATTGGTTTTAATAAACCCGCTTCATCTGGAATTCCAGGACCTGGTGATAATACAATTTTATCAAATGGTTCAACATCCTCTAAAGCCAATTTATCGTTTCTTACTACGGTAACGTCACAGTTTAAATCTTCTAAATAATGGACAAGATTGTATGTAAAACTGTCGTAATTATCTATAACTAATACTTTTTTCATAAGCCTTTCTTAATCTCCTCAAAAGGGAGAAACTGTTTATGTTATAATTTATTTGAATAAGAAAGCATAATTGATTTCTTATCTACTTTTTCAATTTTCCTAACTCCTAACTCCTAACTCCTAACTCCTAACTCCTAACTCCTAACTCCTAACTTCCTTTTAAGTACTTTCCTGCGTTAGGGATTGAGCAATTGTTGGAGCTCCTCTTTTCGAGAGCGACTTGTGAAAGCCCGACCCTTGTGGTAACGCCATAATTTTAAATATCTTCTGCTAATTTAATAGCTTTAGTTAATGCGCCTAGTTTATTGTAAACTTCTTGTAATTCGCTTTCTGCATCAGATTTTGAAACTAATCCTGCGCCTGCCTGCCAGTTGAGTTTATAGTCTTTGCTCAAGAAAGTACGAATCATAATAGCATGATTAAAATTGCCCTCAAAATCCATAAAACCAATAGCACCTCCGTAAAATGCGCGACTTGTTTTTTCGTACTCTTCAATGAGTTGCATGGCTCTGTGTTTTGGAGCTCCACTTAATGTTCCTGCAGGAAATGTATCTGCTACTACTTGCATGGTTGAGGTGGTGTTGTGCTTTTGCCCTGTAACTTTACTGACTAAATGAATGACGTGCGAGAAAAACTGAACTTCTCTATATGTTACCACTTTTACATCGCTTCCGTGTCGGCTTAAATCGTTTCTTGCTAAATCGACTAGCATGACATGTTCGGCATTTTCTTTATCGTCTTTCTTTAGTTTTTCAGCTAGAATTTCATCTTTTTGCTCATCTCCAGTTCTTTTGAAGGTTCCAGCAATTGGATGAATTTCGGCTAAGCCATCATCAACAATAAGTTGTGCTTCTGGAGAGCTTCCAAAAATTTTGAAATCGCCATAGTCAAAATAAAATAGGTAAGGTGATGGGTTAATGCTTCTCAAGGCACGATAAATATTAAAATCGTCTCCAGTAAATTCTTGAGAAAAACGTCTTGATAATACCAGTTGAAATACATCACCGCGTTGGCAGTGTTTTCTAGCTATTTCAACATGTTCTCTAAACTCATCATCGGTTAAATTAGATTTTATATCGCCTTTAGCATTGAAATTGTAAGCGGCAAAGTTTTGAATGTTGATTAATTTATCAATTTCATCAATATTGTTTGGTGTGCCTTCATAGCAATGTGCAAAAATATAAGCTTCGTTTTTAAAATGGTTAATGGCTATGATGTTTTGGTAAACGGCATAGTACATGTCTGGAATAATTACCGAATCGTCTTTTTTGCTAATTTCTACATCTTCAAAATAACGTACCGCATCGTAAGCCGTATAACCAAATATCCCGTTGTTGATGAATTTGAAATTTTCTTCAGATTTGGTGTCAAATTTTTTAGTGAAATTGTAAATTTCATCAACTACATTAACATCATCTTTTATTTCTATAGATGTTGAACTTCCGTCGGGAAACGTTTCAGAAATCACTTCGTTTTCAACTTTTATAGAAGCTATTGGGTTAAAACAGATGTACGAGAAATTTTTATGACTTCTATGATAATCACCACTTTCTAATAAAATACTATTAGGATATTTGTCACGAATTTTATAATAAACCGTAACGGGTGTAATCGTATCTGTTAAGATGCGTTTGTGATGTGTATAGAGGCTGTATTTTTTCATTTTTCATTTTTTTATATTCTGAAACGGGTTCAGAACTCAAAGAAAAAGGCTTGTCGTGAATGACAAGCCTTTTTGATATTTTAAGTTTTAAATATACTAGGGAGTTACTTCACGAATGTTAGTTTCGAAAGCACCACCACCAAGTATTATTTAAAATAGATTTCATCTTATTTATTTTGGAAGTTCAAATATAGAAATGAAAATATAATTACCCAAGAAGTTTACCTTATTTTTTTAAAATAAAAAAACTGCCATAAAAATGGCAGTTTTAAGATGATTATTAAGTGTAGAGAGAATTTTTAGTTTGCTATTAACCTTATCTTTCCTAATAATCGAATAAGTTCTAAGGTTTCATCCTTAGTTAAAGATTTTACAATATCTTGTTCTGTACTATCAATTAAATAATCTATTTTACTCAGAAAATCGATGCCTTGACTTGTGATTATGATATTTACTTTTCTTTTATTCTTTTCATTAATTTCTTTTTCAACATATTTTTTTTTGATGAGTTTGTCTATTAATCGTGTCGTATTACTCATTTTGTTTATCATACGTTCCTGTACTATTGAAAGGGACGCTGGGTTTCCATTTTGACCACGCAAAATTCTTAAAACATTGAATTGTTGAATAGAAACATCAAAAGGTTTAAGAACGTCATTTAGTTTACCATTAATTATTCCGTAGGTATACAAAATGTTAACTACAACTTTTTTTGATAAAGGTAGATTCGAACTAGTTTTTAGGATACTTTCTATTTTCATCTACAACTGTTGTATATACAAATGTATATAATTTTTTGTTTAAAAATGCATTTTTTATAAAAAATTGTTAAACATCGTGTAAATAATTGAAGATTATCTACATTTATATCAATTAATTTGAGTTTACACTAAATAAATTTATTTAATGAAAATCACATATATATTTATAATCCTGTTCGCCTTTTTAGGCTGCAAAGACACAAAGAACAAAGATGATTTTGCGGAGTCTAATAATAAAGTTACTAGCACACCTTTAGGAGAAAATGTTGAAGCAATAGATTTAGAGATATATGATTTTAGTGGATTTAAGAAGTTTTTAAATAGAAGGGATGATAAAGTTTATGTAATTAACTTTTGGGCTACTTGGTGCGCTCCTTGTGTAAAAGAATTACCCCATTTTGAAAAGTTAAATCAACAATATAAAAAGGATAATGTAGAAGTTATTTTGGTAAGTTTAGATTTTCCACATCTTTATGAATCTAAATTAAAACCTTACATAAAAGAAAAAAACATACAGTCTAAAGTTATTGCTTTGGATGATTTAGATATGAATTCTTGG
Organism: uncultured Algibacter sp.; assembly: GCF_947487605.1. Taxonomy (GTDB): domain Bacteria; phylum Bacteroidota; class Bacteroidia; order Flavobacteriales; family Flavobacteriaceae; genus Algibacter_D. The sequence continues at coordinate 430,170 of NZ_CANKXK010000001.1, read as the reverse complement.
ATACCACAGGTTAACGAAAATTGGTCGGGTTCTATCCCAGCCACCATAATTTATAAAAGAGAAAACAGTAAATTTTATGAACAATCATTTAATTACAATGAACTTGAATCGGCATTAAAGCCATTTTTAAAATAAAATAAAATGAAAAAGTTAATTAAATTAATTTCTGTAGCAGTTGTTCTGCTTTTTGTTAGTGCATTTACTATAAATAACAGTATAGGTGAAGGATATAAAATAGGGGACGTGGCCGAAGATTTTTATCTTAAAAACATTGATGACAACATGGTTTCTTTATCCAATTACAAAGATGCCAAAGGCTTTATAATTACTTTTACTTGTAATACATGTCCGTTTGCGGTTATGTATGAAGATAGAGTACAAGCTTTAAATGAAAAATATGAACCGAAAGGGTTTCCTGTTATTGCTATTATGCCTAATGATACTAGTGTAAAACCAGGTGACGCATTTCCTGAAATGAAAAAAAGAGCGAAACAAAAAGGATTTACGTTTCCTTATTTAATTGATGAGGAACAAAAAGTGTATCCGAAATTTGGAGCTACTAAAACACCTCACATGTATGTATTAGAAAGAACAGAAAAAGGACATGTTGTAAAGTATATTGGTGCTATTGATGATAATTACAGAGATGCATCAGCTGTTAAAGTTAAATATGTTGAAAATGCTGTAGATGCGTTATTGAGTGGAAAAGAAGTTGAACAAAAAGAAACAAAAGCAATAGGTTGTTCAATAAAAACTGCAAAAAACAACTAGTAATTTTGATTAAATGAAGAATATGTGTGTGTCTAGTCCTAAAAACCGAAGTGTAATAACTTCGGTTTTTTTTCGTCTATACGTTTAGTTGTATTAGTTTTGTAAAATATTAAATTTAAAATATCTTATGGAAGATTTAACACAAGAAGAATGGGCAGAACAATTGGCTAACGATGAAAATGCAGTAGTATTAGATGTTAGAACTGAAGCAGAAGTAGCAGACGGAATTATTCCTAACGCCATTCATATAGATATATATAAAGGACAGGATTTTGTAAATGACATAGAAGATTTAGACAAAAGTAAAAATTACTATGTATATTGTAGATCGGGCAATCGAAGCCATCAAGCTTGTCAAATAATGGAACAACTAGGTTTTGAGAACGCTTATAACCTTGAAGGAGGTATTCTGAACTGGGTAGGTGATGTGGTTGATATAGATTAAAATATAATTAAATGAGACAGATTTTATTTTTAATAGTTTTAGTTTTATGCATAGGATGCAAGAAAACTACCAATTCAAATGAGCAAACAAAAATAGTCTCTCCAGAAGAAATGCAAACTCTCTTGCAACTTGATGATGTACAGTTAGTAGATGTTAGAACCCCCCAAGAGTATAAAGATGGATATATTGATAACGCACTAAATATAGATTTTTTATCTTCAGATTTTAAAGAAAAAATTGAGAAGCTAGAGAAAGAAAAGCCTGTAATAGTATATTGTCGCTCTGGAAAGCGAAGTTCTAAATGTACTGAAGTACTCGTTGAAGCAGGTTTTAAAAAAATATATGATTTGGAAGGTGGTTTTACCAAATGGAAGCAAAAAGGACTAAAAAGTCAATAATTAAAATGGCTCTCAGATTTGAGAGCTTTTTTTATACCTAATTAGTTATATAAATTCGTGAGATTCCATTATTTAAATTTTTATTATATTTGAATTACTCCAAACAACGATCTATTATCTTAAATGATTAAATAGCATTTTTCATTTATTATACGTTTTATTACTTCCTAATATATTTTTAATAGCACTCTAGGCTATACAATAGTGTATGGCTAACTAACCAATTAAATTATTTATTATGATTAAAAAAGCAATTTCTTTAATTACCATGTTTGCTATGGTATTAAGTTTCGTGTCAACTTTAAATGCACAAGAGGATAAATCTTATAAAATGTGGGAGGATATTATGTTAACTCCAGATAACACAAAATTGAAAGTTTTAAGTGAAAACATGAGAAAACATAATGCAACTTACCATAAGGATGGAGCTTATGAAGCTACTGTTTACAATATTACCACTGGACCAAACGCAGGTAATATAATATGGGAGATGGGACCGATGATGTATAAGCATAATGATACAAGACCTAGTGAAGGCGGGCATGATGCCGATTGGAGAGACAATGTAATGCCATATATTAAAAAAATGCATACCATTGAATATTGGAAAAAAGACGATAAATTATCTAACACGAGCATGTTGGAAGGAGATGATAATAAGCATCCAATTTTATTTTGTAGATATGGGGAAATTGCTGATGGTCAAGCTTCTTCTGTAGTGCCTTTTTATACAATGGTGAGTGAAACAATAAAAGCCATGGAAGGAGAAAATCCTTGGGGTATTTATTGGAACGAATTCAGACAAGGAGATTTAGGAAGACACGTAGTTACTATCGGGTTTTATAAAAATTGGACTGAGTTCGATGAGGAAGATAATAAATTTAAAGAAACCTTTGAAAAAGTACATGGTAAAGAAAACTGGCAAATGTTTTTAGACATGGGAGAAAGAACTTTTTCAAATTCATGGGATGAAATTTGGGAGTATAATAAATTTATGAGTGGTAAATAATACTCATAAATAAAATATCGACGAAAAACCTTTACAGCAGATAGCGGTAAAGGTTTTTTTGTTTTGTCTTGTTTTTGAGTTATTTAGCTTATATTTTTTTAACATATAGTCTTTTTTATTAACTTTATAGAACTAAAACTTAACTAAAATTTCTACGTTATGAACATGATGAACGGTTGGCTTATTTTATCAATAGTAGCTTTACTCTTTTTAAGTATGTATATCTATGCTTATATATTTGTCTATTTTGAAAGAGTACAAAACAAAAAGCGAAAAAAAGAAGAGCTTATTAAACAAGAATTAAAAGCTCAAGAAAGGCAAAGAAAGCAAGAGTTAATTAACGAGAAAGTTAATAAAATAGCTGAACGAAGTAAACAAATAAAGCAGGAATTACGCCGTTTAGAACAAATGAAATCTATGAGATTGAAAACGCAAAAAACCTAATAAATTAGGTAGGTTTTTTAGCTTCAAATTATATATTAACTTAAAAGCCCATTAAAATAAATTTTAATTGGGCTTTTTTAATGATTAATATTATAAGCAATAACAATACAATTGCTGTTAATTTAAGCCTTGTCCTTCTATTGGAGGCGCACCAATTTCTTTTAGTTTTTCTTCTAATTGTGGTATTGATTTATTGGTAATTGTTATTAATTCAGATTTTAGTTTGACCAAGTTATTGTTTGCGTCGTTAAGTGCGTCTTTATGCATTCTTGTAGGGCCATAAGTTGAAGATGCAAGGGCAGCTTTGGCAATAAAACCTAAACTGTTAGCACTAGGGGCATTTTTTTCACCTATCTCATTTTTTGCTTTGTGTCCATTTAGAAGTCTATTAATTTTTAATAGTTTGCTTCTTTCGTTATGTAAATCCTTTGTCAAAGATCCAGACGAAACTTTTGCTTTTATTAATGCTCTTTGCATTGCACCTATTTTTAATAAAGACTTAGATAATACCAAATTGGTAGCTTTTAAATCTTGCTCAAATTTTTCAAAGGTTGCTCTAAAATCTTTTATTTCTTCATAAGTTGCACCTTCAAGAGACCCTTTTCTTAAAGGAATTATTTTAAAGAGTTTCGGTTGTGTTAAATTTGTTAATTCACCATCAACAAGTTTAGAAAGTGTAACGGTGTAATCCCCTGGAGTTGCCATTATATTGAAATTAAAATATTGGCTCATTGGTTTTGGAGGTGTTAACTTTTCGCCACTTCTATCTGCAAAGCTAAGGTCCCAGCTTACACGGTTAATACCTTTTTTATTAATGCCTTTTATTGTATTTACAACATTACCATTAGAATCCTTAATAGTCAAAATTATTTTAGGTTTTTGTTGTTCTTTTTCTGCACCTAAGGCATCCCAACCTGGAAAGGCAACCTCTTTATTATTTTTTATTAATTCTTTTTCGTTTTCTTTTCTAATTTCTTTTAGAGATTTTAATTTATCAGCTAGGTGATAAGTGAAAACAGCTCCAAATGGTGGATTTTCTCCAGAGTATTTGTCATTTCCTTGTCCATAAATTTCGTCTTTTTCTACATACCAATAAGCAGGTTTAATATCGAAAAGTAGATTATCAGTTTTCGTATTTATTTTGCCCAAATCTCTAATAGCTTGTATATCGTCAAGTATATAGAATCCTCTTCCAAAAGATGCAGCTATTAAATCATTTTCCCTTCGTTGTATTGTAATGTCTCTTATAGAAATGGTAGGCATTCCACCAGATAATTTGTTCCATTTAATACCACCATTTAGAGTGAAATAAACACCAAATTCTGTTGCCACGAAAAGTAAATCTTTATTTATATGATCTTGAACAAGTCTCCATGTAATTAATCTTTTTGGAAGATTACCGTTTATTGATGTCCATGTTTTTCCTTTATCTGTACTCTTAATTAGGTAAGGTTTGAAGTCACCGTATTTATGATTGTCCAATGCTGCATAAACAATATTTGCATTAAATAAATCGGCTCGTAAATCATTTACAAAGGCAGTAGATGGAATTCCTTTTATTGATCCAACTTCAATTTTATTCCAATTATCACCTCCATTTTCTGTTACTTGAATAATACCATCGTCTGTCCCAGCATAAAGCAAACCTTCTTGCTTTGGAGATTCGGCCAAAGAAGTAATTGTGTTATAGTTAGACATGGCTAAAACATCCCAAGCATTGTCCCAACTTTGTTGTTTCCCCATAATTGGTTGCCCAAGACGAACTTGATTCCTAGTGAGGTCTTGAGAAATGTTAGACCAAAAATCCCCCCGATTGTCTGATCTCCAAACGCGTTGAGAAGCAAAATATAATCGTTTAGGGTCATGTTGACTAACTAATATAGGAGCATCCCAATTGAATCTTTCAAAAGGCTCATTGATTTTAGCTTGTGGTTGGATAAAAACGGGCTCTTTAGTCGTTTGATCCACACGCCATAGTACACCTTCTTGAAATTCACCATAAGTTATATTAGGGTTTCCAGGTTCAGTGGCAGATTGATGCCCATCAGCAGAAAGCGTTATCCACCAATCTGCATTAGTGATACCTTCTTTTTTAGTTGTTCTTGATGGACCGCCATGAGACCCGTTATCTTGTGTTCCTCCATATATTTTATAGAAAGGGTACGAGTCATCAACAGCAACTTTATAGTATTGTGTAATGGGAAGGTTTCGAATAAAACTCCATGATTTAGTTAAATCGAAGGTTTCGTATAACCCACCGTCGGTTCCAAACATTAAATAGTTTGGATCACCTTTTTTAAAAGCAAGTGCATGACTATCTACGTGCTTTCTTTTTTCATTCATGTTATAAAATGTCTTTCCATGATTATCTGAAATCTGTACTGTATTACTCATTAAAAACAGTTTCCCTTCATGATGAGGAGACGCATATAATTCTTGATAATAGTGTGGTCCAGTACCTCCAGAAATTGCATCAGATTGTTTTACCCACGACGCACCTCTATTATTAGACATGAATAATCCGCCTTTTCTTCTTTCTAATTCAATTGCAGCGTAAATAATTTCAGGATTAAAAGGAGATATTGCTAACCCGATTTTTCCTAAATTAGATTCAGGGATTCCTGTTGTTAATTCAGTCCATGTTTCTCCTCCATCTGTACTTTTATGCAACCCAGATCCACGACCACCACCCATATATGCAGCAACTGTTCTGTGTCTTTGCCATGTTGCAGCATATAGATTATCTGGATTCGTATAGTCTATAACAATGTCGGTTACACCAGTCCACTCATTATCACCTAAGGTTTTCTTCCATGTATTACCTCCATCTATTGACTTGTATAATCCACGTTCGTCTCCTTTGCTCCAAAGTGGCCCTTGTGCCGCAACCCAAATGATGTTTGGGTTTTCTGGATGTACAATTATCTTAGAAAGGTGTTCAGAATTTTTGAGCCCCATGTTTTTCCAAGTACCACCATCGTCATGGCTTACATAAATACCATCACCAAATCCTGTATGGCGGCCACCTACATTTTCGCCAGTTCCTATCCAAATAGTATGAGAATTATTTGGATCGATAGTAATACATCCAATAGAATAACTGGTTTGTGTATCAAAAATCGGCTTCCAAGTGGTGCCAGAGTTTGTTGTTTTCCATACGCCTCCAGATCCTACAGCAACATACCATACATTTTCGTTTTCAGGATGAATAGCTATATCTGCAATTCTACCAGATGTAAGAGCTGGTCCAATACTTCTGAATTTTAAACCAGATAAGGTTTTTTCAATTTCAGAAGGTTCTTTTTCTTGTGCTAATAATGTTGCTGGTGAAAAAAATAATAGAAATAAAGTAAGGGCTAGTGTGTAATGTAGAGTTGTGTTTTTCATATTGGTGGTTTAGTGCCTTAAATTTAATTAAAAACTTAGTATTGTAAGAATTTAAACGGGTTTCAAATTGAGATTTAACATAATATTAGTAATTTATAAGTCTGCTTTATTCCAAAATAATATTAACGTTTGAGAGTTTAACTAGCTCATCTCCTTTGTCATTTTTGTGATCCAGAGCTATTTTTATACCATTGAAATCTCGAAGGTTTTCAAACGTATTAATCAGTCTAGCTTCAGCGCTATTACCCCTTCTAAATCCCCATTCCTTTATAATAAATTCATCATTATAATATAAATCATAGGCGTCTCCAGGAGTGTATCCTCCTTCGTTAGAGTAGGTTAGTGTTATTTTATTTATTTCAGCCTTACTTATTGGAGCAATTGTTTTACTAGGTGTAGATATAGAAATACCTTTATCCCAAATAAGTTGAAATGGTATTAGCAACCAAAATTTATCATTTATAAAAGCGCGATCTGTTTTAGTTAAAGTAGAATCAATTTTGTTTCTATTATAGGAAATTGTGTCATTATCTTTTATTAAAGTAATATGGTTAGTTTTTGGTTGCCATATCCAATTTCGTTTGTCATTAAAAGTAAAATAAACTTTCGAAACATTTTTCCAGTTTTCATAACCATGTGCGGTGGCTATTTTTTCTTCAATAGATAATGCTTCTACCTCAGGGATTGATTTTTTTTGTTCTTTGCATGATATAATTAAAGCTATATAACAGAATAGGTAAATGAAGTTTTTCATATTTTAGATTTTTATAAAGATAGAATTTCCAAATGAGTACACACGAAAATTATTTTGAAACAAATAAAACTACTTGGAACAAGAAAGTAAAAGTTCATTCTAAAAGTAACATGTACGATTTAGAAGCTTTTAAAAAAGGAAAGTCATCTTTAATGAAGTATGAATTAGAAGCTTTAAATGATGTAAAATATAAATCTTTGCTACACTTACAGTGTCATTTTGGTCAAGATACTTTAAGTTGGAGTAGGATGGGAGCAAAATGTGTAGGTGTAGATTTAAGTGACGAAGGAATAAAACTTGCAAGAAAATTAAATGCCGAATTAAAGTTTAATGCTCAATTTATATGCTGTAATGTCCTTGACACTTCAAAGTATGTAGCTGAAATTTTTGATATTGTATATACTAGCTATGGGGTTATAGGTTGGCTACCAGATTTAAAGCCTTGGGGAAAAATGATAGCAGAACGCTTAAAGAAGGGAGGTACTTTTTTTATGGCAGAATTCCACCCTATTGTATGGATGTTTGATTATTTAGATGATAAACCAATTATAAAACATGGGTATATGCAAGATGCTGTTATTTATGAAGAATATATGGGTACGTATGCAGATAAAGAATCAGAAATGATAAGTAAAGAATATGGTTGGAACCATGGTTTAGGTGAAGTTGTTTCTGCCTTAACCGAAGCAGGTTTGCATATAGAGTACTTAAAAGAACATGATGAAAGCCCTTATGATGTTTTACCAAATTTGACAAAAACAGATTCTGGAATGTTTGTTACTAAAGATAAATTGTACCCATTGATTTTTACGCTTAAGGCAATTAAAGTTTAAGTTTTCTGATGATTACATTACACTAAGGTTTTAGTGTATCGCTATTTCAGGACGGGACATCAAGCTATAAAAAAACCCGATAGAAGTTATCGGGTTTTTTATTTTACGGATTCCTGTTGTGGTAGGAATTAAACTAATCTTCAACCAAAACCCATTCACCTTTGGCAATTAATGGTTCTGCTTGTTTATACTTAACAGTTTTATTTTCACCATTCATAACGTGTTTAATTGTAACACGGTCGTTACGTCCAATTTTAGGTCTATCGCGAACAATGGTTTCAACTACTTCTTGATTGCGTTGTGTATTACCAGCTGCTCTATTTTGCGCTGATCGTTCATCTAAATTAGGGATTTCGTCTTTTTGTACATTAAGTTTTTCTTTTTTTCTAGCTCGTGCTTCATGAATGGTATCTTGTGTTTCTTGAGGTAATTCTCCTTTGAATAAGAAGGAAATGACATCTTTATTCACTTGATCTATCATGCTTTTAAACAATTCAAAAGCTTCGAATTTATAAATAAGAAGCGGATCTTTTTGTTCGTGAACCGCTAATTGCACCGACTGTTTTAACTCATCCATTTTACGTAAATGCGTTTTCCACGCATCGTCAATAATGGCCAGTGTAATGTTCTTTTCGAAATCGGTAATTAATTGTTTACCATTGGTTTCGTAAGCTTTTTCTAGGTCGGTTACTACATTTAAACTCTTAACACCATCTGTAAAAGGCACAACGATACGCTTGAATTTGTCGCGCTGGGTTTCATATACATTTTTAATAACAGGGAAAGCAATGTCGGCATTACGAGTCATTTTTTCTCTGTAATGTTCAAAAGCAGCTTTGTATATTTTTGAGGTTATATCTTGTGTCGATAATTTTCCGAATTCTTCTTCGGTAATAGGCGAACTCATTGAGAAATAACGAATCAATTCGAACTCAAAATTTTTATAGTCGTTAGCGCCTTTATTAGTTTCAGCTATACCTTCCGAAGTATCAAAAATCATATTTGCTAAATCGACACGTAAACGTTCTCCGTTTAAGGCATTATAACGACGCTTGTAAACCACCTCACGTTGTGCGTTCATAACATCATCATATTCTAACAAGCGCTTTCGAACACCAAATTGGTTTTCTTCAACTTTTTTCTGTGCACGCTCAATAGATTTTGAAATCATAGAATGCTGAATTACTTCGCCTTCTTTCAATCCCATTTTATCCATCATTTTAGCAATACGCTCAGAACCAAATAAACGCATCAGGTTATCTTCAAGAGATACGTAAAATTGTGAACTTCCTGGATCTCCTTGACGACCTGCACGACCACGTAACTGTCTGTCTACACGACGTGAATCATGACGTTCTGTACCTACAATGGCTAAACCACCAGCGGCTTTCACTTCGTCACTTAATTTAATATCTGTACCACGACCTGCCATATTGGTAGCAATAGTAACTTGTCCAGTTTTACCTGCTTGGTCTACAATTTCTGCCTCTTTTTTATGCTGCTTAGCATTTAATACGTTGTGAGGTATTTTACGAATACTTAGCATTTTGCCTAGTAATTCAGAAATCTCTACCGAAGTCGTACCAATTAATACTGGACGTCCAGCCTGAGATAAATTTGTAACATCATCAATAACTGCATTGTATTTTTCACGCTTGGTTTTGTAAACTAAATCTTCTTTATCATCACGAGCTATAGGACGATTGGTTGGAATTTCAACCACATCTAACTTGTAGATTTCCCAAAATTCACCAGCTTCTGTTACTGCAGTACCTGTCATACCAGATAGTTTGCGATACATTCTAAAGTAATTTTGGAGTGTTACAGTTGCAAAAGTTTGGGTAGCGTCTTCAATTTTTACATTTTCTTTGGCTTCAATCGCTTGGTGGAGACCATCAGAATAACGACGCCCATCCATAATACGACCAGTTTGCTCATCTACAATCATTACTTTGTTTTCCATCACCACATATTGGGTGTCTTTTTCAAACAAAGCATAGGCTTTTAAAAGCTGATTAAGTGTGTGAATACGTTCCGATTTCACACCAAACTCTTTAAATAATTCTTCTTTTAAGTTCGCTTCTTCTTCTGCTGAAAGGCCTTGATTTTCAATTTTAGCAATTTCTAAACCTATTTCTGGCATTACGAAAAAGTTAGGATTGTCCTTTCCAGAAAGATATTCAATACCCTTATCTGTTAATTCAATCTGATTGTTTTTTTCTTCAATAACATAATACAATTCGGCATCAACCTTTGGCATTTCACGATTGTTATCCTGCATGTAAAAGTTTTCTGTTTTCTGAAGTAACTGCTTAACACCTTCTTCAGATAAAAACTTAATTAGTGCTTTGTTTTTTGGTATACCACGATATACACGTAGTAATTGGATGCCGCCTTCTTTAGTGTCGCCTTCTTTAATTAGTTTTTTAGCTTCGGCTAAAACACCAGTTAAATATTTACGTTGTACAGAAACGATATCCTCAACTTTTGGTTTTAATTCGTTGAATTCATGACGGTCACCTTTAGGAATAGGACCAGAAATAATTAACGGTGTACGTGCATCATCAACCAATACCGAATCGACCTCATCGACTATAGCGAAATGATGCGGGCGTTGTACCAAATCGTTTGGAGAATGCGCCATATTATCACGTAAATAATCGAATCCAAACTCGTTATTAGTTCCATAAGTAATATCGGCGTTATAAGCTTTTTTACGTGCATCGGAATTTGGTTGGTGGTAATCTATACAATCAACACTCATGCCGTGAAATTCAAAAATAGGCGCCATCCACGCGCTATCACGTTTTGCTAAGTAGTCGTTAACTGTTACTAGATGCACTCCTTTTTCGGCTAATGCATTTAAATATACTGGAAGTGTAGCGACCAAGGTTTTACCCTCACCAGTTTGCATTTCGGCAATTTTACCTTGATGTAATGCAATACCTCCTATTAATTGAACATCGTAATGCACCATGTCCCAAGTAATTGGTTTACCTGCAGCATCCCAAGAATTTGCCCATATAGCATTATCGCCATCAAGGGTTACATATGTTTTATCGCCAGATAAGGTTCTGTCAAACTCATTGGCTTTAACCTTAATTTCTGTATTGTTTACAAAACGTTTTGCTGTTTCTTTAACTACTGCAAAGGCTTCAGGTAAAATAGTGTTTAAAACGCCTTCTGTAACCTGATAAATATCGTCTCTAAGCTTATCGATGTCTTGATAAATATCCTCACGTCTATCAATATCTTCTGTGTTTTCTGCTTCTTCTAAAAGATTAGTGATTTTCTCATTAATGTCTTTAGTAGCTTCGGCAATTTTAGCTTTAAACTCGAATGTTTTTCCTCTTAATTCGTCATGCGATAAGGCTTCAATGGCAGATTCAAAGGTTTTTATCTCAGCCACTAGTGGCGAAATAGCTTTTACGTCTTGTTTTGATTTGTCTCCTACAAAAACTTTTAGGACTGAATCTAAAAAACTCATATGTCTATATTTTATGTTTAACTAGGGCTTACCTAGGTTTTTTCGTTAAATCTTAAGTACTTTTTTAAGCACTCAAAGATACATTTTGTTGCGCTTATTTATTAAGAATAGGATAAAAAAAAAGCCTCAAATTGAGACTTTTTAACTATTCTTTATGCTTTTATTTAATATTCATCTTCATTCCAAAGATAATCTTCGTCAGTTGGATAATCAGACCAAATTTCTTCAATAGAATCATACGAATCACCTTCGTCTTCTATAGATTGTAAATTTTCAACAACCTCCAAAGGAGCACCCGTTCTAATAGCGTAATCTATTAGTTCGTCTTTTGTTGCTGGCCATGGTGCATCACTTAAATAAGATGCTAATTCTAAAGTCCAATACATACTTTATGCGTTTAATTTTTTGCAAAAATAATTTTTTAGTTTAAACACACAAGAAAAAAATGAATTATTTCATAATCATTTAAATTTTTAATTTTTTTAAATTAAAAATTAAAGATTTTTAGAATATCAATTGCTTCGCTTTCGTTTAAAAACCTTTATGAATATGTCTCAAATTATTCATTGGATTTTAAATCTCATTTAATCAGAAATTAAAAGAACGTATTTCTTTGTAATCTAAATTCTTGCAAATTATTTCTGCGATGTTAATAATTACAGTAGTTAATGGATTCCTTATGGGCGTTACACCTCCTTTCGTCGGTGTCGGGCTTTCCGTTATATCTTTTTAAAACGCTATTGCGAGAACGAAAGATATAGCAATCTGCCAAATCAAAGCATTCAAGCAATTATATTTCAATTAAATTTTAAAAAGGATGCCACTACAATCCTTAACGCAAGTTAGTCTGCAGTTTTTAGTATTCAGTCAACAGTAATTTGCTCTCTGTATACTTTTTTCTTCAAACTTCTGTCTTCCGTCTTCAAGCTTATCACTTTTTCTCAGGAATCCATTTAACTTCATTTGCTTGCAAGTCGTAAGTCAACTTTCGTGCCAATACAAAAAGGTAGTCAGAAAGGCGGTTTAGATAGGTTAGAGCATTCGATTCAAATGGTTCAATCTCATTTAATGCCGAAGCTAATCGCTCTGCACGTCTACAGACACAGCGCGCAATGTGACAGAATGACACCGTTTGATGTCCTCCAGGAAGCACAAAATGAGTCATTGGGGGCAAAGCATCATTCATGGTATCCATTTCTTTTTCCAGACGTTCTATATCTTCAGTAGTTATTTTTTGAATATTTAAGCGCTCTTTTCCATTTTTTAGAATGGCTTTTTTAGGGTCTGTTGCTAAAATAGCTCCTATAGTAAAGAGTCTATCTTGAATCTGTATAAGTGAATCTTTATAATCTTGATGTATATCTTGATCTCGAATTAATCCTAAGTGCGAATTTAGCTCATCAACTGTCCCGTAACTTTCAATTCTTATATGGTGCTTAGGTACTCTTGTACCACCAAATAATGCAGTGGTGCCTTTATCGCCTGTTTTTGTGTAGATTTTCATAGCTCAAAGTTAATAATTAAAAGTAAAACATTTTGTTATGAATTTTTAATTCAAAGTGTTTTTTGTCATTCAGTGCACAGCGAAGAATCTCACAGTTATTTAATCTTCTTTTCAAGGTAAGAAATGACCATTTATAAGTTGTTATTGTAAGGAATGGAATGACGTAACAATCTTCTTCTATACAGGCCTTATTGATAAAATTTGTCTCTTTTATTAAGCAGATTCTTCAGTCGTTCCTCCTACTGAATGACAACTAAACCCTAATGGTAAAATGCTCCTTTACCTGTTCTTTTCTAAAAAATACAAATCCCCAATAGAAGGTGTTAATCGTCACGGTTACTTTTGGGTGCTGTTTTATAATTTCCCATGCTTCTGTCATGCCTTTTGACCAGTAGATGTCATCAAAAATCCAAACAGAATTATTGTTTGCTGTTTCCAATAAAGATTCAAAATAGTAAAGTGTCGCTTCTTTTTGATGATTGCCATCAAAGAATATAAAGTCATATCTACTGGAATTAAGTGCTTTAATTTCATTACTAAAATCACCATTAATTAAATGAATGTTATTTAATTTAAATTTGTGAAATTGCTCTGTAGTAAATTCCGAAATATTAGGACAGCCTTCTATAGTTGTGATGTTCGACTTAGAATTCCCTAAATGCATGGCGTACGTTGCGATACCTAATGAAGTTCCTAATTCTAATATGTTCGTGGGTTTAAAATAGGTGATAAGGCGGTATAAAAGTTGTGCTCTTTCATTAGTTGTACCTGCATTTTTTGCCAAATTAGAGATGCTCCGGTATTGTTGTTTCATAACCTGAGATCCTGCGCCTAAATCGGTGACTTTAATTCGAGAACTGTTTTTTAACAGTGATTTTAGGTATTCTAAAATCTTATTATATTCGGAGTACTTCGTTTTGTCATAAAAGCATTTAGTAATCAAATCATAAACAAAAGGGGAGTGCACACCATGTTGATTGGTGGATTTGAAACGAAAATTTATGTATTGTTTTATTTGGTAAAACATGTTTTGTTCTCTATACATTTGGTTCTCGATACTAAATTCTTCTTACCTCAGAATTTCACTCGAACGGACATTAACTATTAATTAAGTGACAAGAATCTATGCTGTCACTTCAAGTGATGCGACGTAGGAGCATTGTATCGAGAAGTTATTCTTCAAGTTTAGACGATAACTCAAACCAACGGGCTTCTTTAGCATCAATAGTTTCAATTATGGCTTGTAACTCTTTAGAAAGCTTGTTTATGTCTTCTTGAGATAAATTTGGATTATTAAATTTAGACTCGAGTTCTTTCTTGTCATAAGTTAAAGCATTGAGTTTACTTTCAATATTTTTTAATTCTTTTTCTTCGTTGTATGAGAGTTTAGAAACTTCATTCTGTTTCCAAGACTGTTTGTCTTTTTTGTCTTCTGTAGAAGTTGAAATAACTGGTTGACTATCTTCATAGGCTCTATAATCGCTATAATTCCCAGGGAAATCTTCAATAATACCGTCGCCTTGAAAAACAAATAAATGATCGACAACTTTATCCATAAAATAACGGTCGTGAGACACAACAATAATACATCCAGGGAAATCTAGTAAAAAACTTTCCAAAACATTTAAGGTAACAATATCTAAGTCGTTTGTTGGCTCATCTAGAATTAAGAAGTTTGGGTTCTGGATTAAAACAGTACATAAATAGAGGCGTTTACGCTCGCCACCACTAAGTTTTTCAACAAAATCATATTGTTTTTTTCTACTGAAAAGGAAACGTTCTAAAAGTTGTTGTGCAGAAATTTGACGCCCTTTTTTTAATGGAATATAATCGCCGAATTCTTTTATAACATCAATAACCTTTTGTTCAGGTTTTATAGCAATACCATTTTGTGTGTAATACCCAAACTTTACGGTGTCACCTTTAACCACTTTTCCAGAATTAGGTTGGTCGGTATGGGTTAAAATATTTAAAAAGGTGGTTTTTCCAGTACCATTTTTTCCAATAATACCAACGCGTTCTCCTTTTTTAAAGGTGTAGTCGAAACCGTTAAGAATGGTTTTGTCTTTAAATGCTTTAGATACCTTATGGAATTCTAGAATTTTACTACCTAGGCGTTCCATATTTAGTTCTAACTGGACTTCATGGTCGTTTCTTCTTTGGTGTGCGCGATGTTTTATATCGGCAAAATCGTTAATTCTAGATTTCGATTTCGTAGTTCGAGCTTTAGGTTGACGACGCATCCAAGTTAACTCCTTTTTAAATAATTGTTTTGCTTTACCTGTTTCTACAGCATCACGTTCAATACGTGCATCGCGTTTTTCTAGGTAATAGGAGTAGTTCCCTTTGTAGCTGTATAGTTGCCCTTCGTCTAGTTCAATAATTTCGTTACAAACACGCTCTAAAAAATAGCGATCGTGTGTTACCATGAAGAGGGTTATGTTTTCTTTGGCGAAAAAAGATTCTAACCACTCAATCATTTCTAAATCTAAATGGTTAGTAGGTTCATCTAATATTAATAAATCTGGCTTGTTTATAAGCGCATTGGCTAAAGCAAGCCGTTTTTTTTGTCCGCCAGAAAGCGTGCTTACTTTTTGATCGAGATTATCTAATTTAAGTTTAAAGAGTATTTGTTTGTAAAGTGTTTCGAAATCCCAAGCTTGATGACGCTCCATAGCATCGAAAGCATCTTGGTATGCCCCACTATCTTCTGGGTTTAAAAGTGCTTTTTCGTAATTTGAAATTATTTTTAATATAGGATTATCACTAGCTAAAATGCTGTCTTCAATAGTAAGGGTATTATCAAATTTTGGGTCTTGAGATAGAAAGGACACTTTTATATCTTTTCTATACACAATAGTTCCAGAATCGGGTTGGTCGTATCCAGAAAGCATGTTCAATATGGATGTTTTTCCTGTTCCATTTTTAGCTACAAAGGCTATTTTTTGGTCTTTATGCACACTAAACGAGAGGGCTTCAAAAAGAACGAGTTCGCCGTAAGATTTTGCTATATTTTCTACTGTGAGGTAATTCAAAAGGTGTTTTTTTGCAAAGAACTGCTAAAGTATAAAATACCTGTTGATGCGAAAAGCTTTAAGCGTTGATATATTTATTAATTTGTAGTTGGAAGTAAAAGTGGCATAAATAAAAAAAATATGTAGATTTGTGATTAATCAACATGCCTCAATATGAAGAGATTTTTTTTTACTGTAATCCTAATAGTCAATACGGTATTAATATCTTGTATTCCTCATAAAGACACGGTTTATTTTCAAAATAAATCGAAAGCTTTAGACTCCATAAATCAAATAGTAGAAACTCAAAAACCTTATCGCGTTTTAATTAATGATATTTTAAATATCAATATAAAAGTTTTGGATCAAGAAAATGTTGAAATTTTTAACCCTTTAAGCTCTGGAGGAGGTGGAAGTAATAATTCAACATCGGCAGAACGAGCCTATTATGATGGATTTTCAGTCGATATGCATGGTGAAATTAGAGTGCCAACTCTTGGTAAGATAAATGTATTGGGTTATACCACGGAAGAAATTGAAGAGATTATTAAAGAAAAATTATTAACAGATCAATTTAAAGAAACTGCCAACGTATTTGTTACGGTTAGACTGGCAGGCATGCGCTTTACGGCAAGTGGTGAAATTGGTAGCCCTGGAACAAAAACACTGTTTCAAGAACGTGTTAATATTTATGAAGCTATAGCTAATTCTGGTGAGATTCCAGTTACAGGTAATTTAAAGGATGTTTTAATTATTAGACAATATCCACAAGGTCAAAAAATTCATCATCTAGACTTAACCGATATTGCTATAATGAATTCGCCATTTTACTATATACAACCAAATGATATCATTTATGTAAAACCTTTAAAGCAAAAAGCTTGGGGTACAGGTACTAGTGGGTTACAAACTTTAACCACCGTGTTAGGGACTTTTTCCATATTAGTTAGTACGTATTTAATTATAGACAGACTTTAGAATGGTTAATAACGATTTTGATAATTTAGACCATATTGATGCTAGAGAGGGTATGGTGTTTGATTTTAGAGGGTTCTTATTTAAAGTTTTAAACCTTTGGAAATTTGTGTTGCTTTCTGTTTCTGCAGCATTGCTTATTGCTTATTTTATTAATGTAAGAAAGCAAAGCGTGTATCGTTTAGATGCCTTAGTGTCTGTTGAAAGTGAACAAAACCCTTTTTTTACTGCTAATACGAGTATTTCATTTAATTGGGGCGGTGTCTCAGGAAAAATAGATAAAATTATTACGACATTGAAAACGCGAACCCATAACGAAAAGGTTGTAGATTCTTTACAGTTTTATGTCAATTACCTTACCGAAGGCAAGTATAATAAAATTGATATCTATAAAGGCGCACCATTCTATATAGATATAGATAAAACGAAAGGGCAAATGTTGGGTAAGCCTATGGGTGTAAGGTTTATTAATGATACGCAATTTGAATTATTTACAGAGTTCGAAAGCAATAGTGTTGGGGTACAGTTTTATCATAATAAATCTAGGGGTAGCGCCCCAGTGCCAATAGGATTATTTTCAAAAATAGTTACCATTGGAGATTCGGTGTCTTTGCCTTTTCTTAACTTTAAATTATACAAAAGAGTTAATGGAAAAATTAATCCTGAAACCATATTCTATATACAATTTTTGAATTTCGATGGGTTAGTAAACTCTTATAAAGGTAGAGTTCAAGCAAGCCCTTCTTCAAATAATGGTTCTGTTTTAAGATTATCTATGTCAGGAACTAACAAAATGAAGATTGTAGATTATTTAAATACCACAACTGCCATTTTAAGTAAAGAGGAGTTAGGGCGTAAAAATCTATATGCTACCAACACCATTAAGTTTATAGATAGTAGTTTGAATGCTGTAAATGCCGATTTGAAAGGTTTTAATGAAGAAATGAATGCTTTTAGAAAGAAAAATAAAGTATTTAATGTTACCGAAGAGGTAAGTCAGGTTAATTCCAGATTAAGGCAGTTAGAACTTGAGGAAGAAGGCGAACGTACCAAAATTAATTATTTAGATGGCCTCGAAGATTATTTAAAAACGAAGACCGATTATACCAATATTGCTGCACCAACCTCTGTTGGAATTGCTGAAAGTAACATCTTATCAAGCGTTACCAAAATAACGGCTTTAGCTATTGAACGTCAAAAATTAGAATATACAACACGAGAAGGTTCTAATCTTTTTAAAGATTTAGACAGGAAAATCGATGCTGAAAAAAGTGTACTTCTTGAAACTATTAATGCAACTAGAAATACCATAACAAATAGACGTCGTATTATTAATGGTAATATTGGTGAGTTAAGAACACAATTGAGTTCCTTGCCAGAAGACCAGCAAGAGTATTTAAAAATACAACGTAAGCTAAGCATAGGTCAAGATTCCTACAATGTGTATTTGGCAAAACGAAGTGAAGCTGCTATTGTAAAGGCTGCAAATGTATCAGATATTACAATGATTGATGAGGCTAAAGATATTGGAGGAGGCCGCATTGGGCCTAACCATTCTTTAAATTATATGATGGCTTTAATGCTAGGGTTTTTTATACCACTATTTTTAATTTTTGTCTTGTATCTATTAGATAACACTATTCATGGATCTGATGAGGTAGAGCGTTTATCAAGTATTCCAATTATTGGTCTTATTGGTAAATATAAGTATCCTAATAATTTAGTAGTCTTTGAAAAACCAAAATCTGCAGTTGCAGAATCATTTAGAGCCATACGATCGGGTTTACAATTTTTATATAAGCAACAAGACAAAGCAGGCGGTAAAACCTTAATGTTTACGTCTTCTGTAAGTGGAGAGGGTAAAACTTTTTGCTCTATAAATATAGCAACAGCTTACGCCTTATCTGGAAAGAAAACCATATTGTTAGGTTTAGATTTACGCAAGCCAAAAATATTTGATGATTTCGATTTGGATAACGGTAAAGGCATGGTTAATTACCTTATTGGAGAGTCTAGTTTTAATGATGTTGTAGAAACTACCCATATAGAAAATTTAAGCGTTGTTACTTCTGGTCCTATACCACCAAACCCTTCAGAATTATTAATAGGAGATAAATTAAAATATTTAATTGCACAACTTCGAGAAGACTACGATATTATAGTACTAGACACACCACCTTTAGGACTTGTTTCAGATTCCTTAGAGTTAGCACAATATGCAGATGCGACCTTATTTTTAGTACGTTTAGATTACACAAAAAAAGGCATGTTACAACTTATTAACGCAAAATATAGAGCTAAAGAAATAACGAATGTAAGTTTTGTGTTAAATTTTTACAAGCATAAATCCAATCATAATTATGGCTATGGTTACGGTTATGGGTATGGCTATGGTTATGGTACCTATGGCAATGCTTATCATGAAAAAGGTAATAAAAATGTCTTTAAAAAGGTATGGAATAAAATAAAGTCAATTTAAAAGATACGCTCTAAATTATTTATGTCAACTAAAACAATTGCAATAGTAGGGTTAGGTTATGTTGGTTTACCACTAGCTGTTGAATTTGCTAAAAAGTATAAAGTTTTTGGATTCGATATTAACGAAAAAAGAATCAATGATTTGAATAATGGAATTGATATTACTCACGAAGTCGACTATAATGCTTTGAAAGAAGTTTTAATATCTCAAAAGAATATACATGATAATGGCTTAATCATTACAAATGATCCAGCAGATATTTCAGAAGCCTCTATATATATTATTACGGTTCCTACACCCACAGATGCTAATAACAAACCTGTACTTTCACCTTTACTTATGGCAAGTAAAACAGTAGGTAAAATGCTCTCTAAAAACGATATCATTATTTACGAATCTACTGTATTCCCTGGACTCACAGAAGATATTTGTGTGCCTATTTTAGAAGAAACTTCTGGTTTACAGTTTAACACCCATTTTTATGTAGGCTATTCTCCCGAACGTATCAATCCTGGAGATAAAACACATACAGTCACAAAAATCCTAAAGGTAACTTCTGGCTCAACACCAGAAACAGCAAAAAAGGTTGATGCTCTTTATAAATCTATTATTACAGCAGGCACGTATTTAGCACCCTCTATAAAAGTGGCAGAAGCCGCTAAAGTGATAGAAAATGCACAGCGCGATATTAATATAGCTTTTGTTAACGAGCTGTCTAAAATATTTAGGTTATTAGATATAGATACTAAAGCGGTGTTAAAAGCAGCTGGTACCAAATGGAACTTTTTAAAGTTCACACCTGGTTTAGTTGGTGGTCATTGTATTGGTGTAGACCCTTACTATTTAGCACAAAAGGCTATTGAAGTGGGTTACGATCCAGAAATAATATTAGCAGGACGTAAGGTTAATGACAGTATGGGTAAATATGTAGCGCAGGAAACAGTTAAACTTATGGTGGCTAAAGGTCAGGCATTACAAGATACCCAAGTTTTGGTGCTTGGTATTACGTTTAAGGAAGACTGTCCAGATATTAGAAACTCTAAGGTGATTGATATTATTAATGAGCTTAAATCCTTTAGTATGCATGTAGATGTTTTTGATCCTCTAGCGTCAGCTGATGAAGTCAAAAAAGAATATAATATTAGTTTGATTAACTCAACACCAGAATTAAAACCCAATTATAATGCTATTATTTTAGCCGTTGCACATCAGCAATTTTTAGAGTTGGATTTAGACCATTTAAAATCAGAAAATGCAGTAGTATTTGATGTAAAAGCGATGTTACCCATAGATAAAGTTGATGCTAGGTTGTAATAGTGAAAACGATTGTCACACTGAGCTTGTCGAAGTGTCTTGAATAGATAAGTTTTAACTGGTCTTCGACCTTTCGACTATGCTCAAGGCTGGCGAAGCTCAGACTGACAATAAAACTAAATTGTAATAATGAAAATGATTATCACACTGAGTAAGCTTATGTTAGTTTGTCACACTGAGCTTGTCGAAGTGCTATCGGAACGATATTAAAATATAAAAAAGATTAA
Source organism: uncultured Algibacter sp. (assembly GCF_947487605.1). Classification (GTDB taxonomy): domain Bacteria; phylum Bacteroidota; class Bacteroidia; order Flavobacteriales; family Flavobacteriaceae; genus Algibacter_D. Next base: position 409,129 of record NZ_CANKXK010000001.1, on the reverse strand, counting down.
GCCATAATGAAAACTTATTATGTTTATATTTTGGAATGTTCAGATGGAACATTTTACGTAGGTATAAGCTCCAATATGGAAAGACGGTTGTATGAACATAAAAGCGGTTTAGATAAAAAGGCTTATACATATTTACGAAGACCAATAGTATTAAAGTGGTTGCAAGGGTTTAGTGATCCAAAACAAGCAATAGCTTTTGAAAAACAATTAAAAGGTTGGAGTAGACGTAAGAAGTTGGCTTTGATAAATGAGGATTGGGATAAGTTGGTGAAATATTCTAAAAACTATACGCAGTTTGGTAAATATGCGAGTTCGGAAGGGGCTTCGACCTTTCGACTAGCTCAAGGCAGGCGAAGCTCAGACTGACAATAAAATTAGATTGTAATAATGAAAATGATTATCACATTGAGTAAGCTTGTGCTGAGCTAGTCGAAGCATCGAAGTGTTATAAATATTTCGAAATTCAGATAGTAATTGGAAGATAAAGGTCTTCGACCTTTCCGACTATGCTCAAGGCAGACAAAGCTCAGACTGATTTAGAAACTAAATAGTAATAATAAAAATAATTGTCACATTGAGTATGCTTGTGTTGAGCTTGTTGAGGCATCGAAATGTATTGAATAGTTGAGGTTTTTATTGGTCTTCGATAGGCTCAGACTGACATTCTTAGTTCTTATTGACGAGATAAGTTAAGAATATAAATATTAAACTGATTTGTCACACTGAGTAAGCTTGAGTTAGCTTGTCACACTGAGCTTGTCGAAGTGTTATAAATATTTCGAAATTCAGATAGTAATTGGAAGATAAAGGTCTTCGACCTTTCCGACTATGCTCAAGGCAGACGAAGCTCAGACTGATATAGAAACTAAATAGTAATAATAAAAATAATTGTCACATTGAGTAAGCTTGTGTTGAGCTTGTTGAGGTATCGAAATGTATTGAATAGTTGAGGTTTTTATTGGTCTTCGACAGGCTCAGACTGACATTCTTAGTTCTTATTGACGAGATAAGTTAAGAATATAAATATTAAACTGATTTGTCACATTGAGCTTGTCGAAATGTAATTAGTAGTAATAGGTCAAAATGGGAAAAGATAAAATAAAAGAATATAGTTATTTAATTACAGGAGGCGCAGGGTTTCAACCCATGAAATAATGACAAATATGTTGACTCCATATTATTATGTGTATATATTATTATCTTTAAAAGATGGTAAGAAATATATAGGCTATACCAAAGATTTGTCATCAAGATTTAAGGCTCATCAAAAAGGTGAAGTACAGTCAACGAAACACAGAAGGCCTTTTGAATTAATTTATTTTGAAGGATGCTTATCACAAGAAGATGCTTTAAAGCGTGAAAAATATTTAAAAACGCATTATGGTAAGATGTTTTTGGGAAATCGCCTTAAATCTTATTTCATAGGTCAAGTTGAAATTAAGAAGACACATGAACAATAATCACATTAAAAACCATAGTTATTTAATTACAGGAGGCGCAGGGTTCATTGGCTCTAATCTCGTAGCCTATTTATTAAAGTATAATGCAAAAAAAGTTCGCGTATTAGATAATTTCTCTAATGGATATCGTAAAAATATTTCAGAGTTTGAACAACATCCCGCTTTCGAGCTTATTGAAGGCGATATAAGAGATTTAGAAACCTGTAAAAAGGCCATGAAAAATATAGACTATGTGTCGCATCAAGCAGCTTTAGGCTCTGTGCCTAGATCTATAGAAGATCCAATTACAACTAACGCAGTAAACATTAACGGGTTTTTAAATATCATGGTGGCTTATAAAGATAGTAATTCTGTTAAGCGGTTAGTGTACGCAGCATCGAGTTCTACCTATGGAGATAGTAAAACCTTACCTAAAGTTGAACATGAAATAGGTAACCCATTATCGCCTTATGCGGTAACAAAGTATGTAAATGAGTTGTATGCCGATGTGTTTGCCAAGACTTACAATACAGAAACCATAGGCTTACGCTATTTTAATGTCTTCGGGCCTAAGCAAAGTCCTAGCGGTGCTTATGCTGCCGTTATACCATTATTTATGGACGCAATTAAAAACAATCAACCCCCAATAATTCATGGAGATGGAAACCAGACGCGCGATTTTACCTATGTAGATAATGCAGTTCAGGCAAATATTAGAGCTTTGTTTGCCAACAAAAAAGCCTGTAACCAAGTATATAATATAGCATGTGGAGAACGCATAAGTATCAATGACTTATGGAAACATTTAAAAACATTGTCTAGTTCTAATTTAAATCCGAGATTTGTAAATTCTAGACAGGGAGATGTTAAAGACTCTTTAGCAGATATTAGCAAAGCTCAAGGCTTATTAAATTATAATCCAGAAGTTATGACACAACAAGGTTTAGAAATGGCTTGGGAATATTTAAAAAAGTAAAACATAAAATAATCTATATATTATAATGGCCCTAACCACACGAATTTATCAAAAAGAAAACAACACCAAGCTCTTTAAATTGTTACTGGATAGCTTAAAAGATATTTATGGTTCACGGTTTTTGGCAAAACAATTAACGGTTAGAGATATAAAGGCACAATACCGACAATCGTATTTAGGTATATTATGGGCTTTTCTAACACCAATAACAACAGCAGGAGTTTGGATATTTTTAAATTTAACAGGAACCATTCGGTTATCCGATACAGGAGTACCATACCCTGTCTTTGCATTTTCAGGTACCCTGTTATGGGCCATATTAATTGAAGCTATTAATTCGCCAACATCAAGCACTAAAGGAGCCAAAGGGATTATGTCGAAAATTAATTTCCCAAAAGAAGCCTTGTTAATCTCAGGTATCTATAAGCTACTCTTTAATTCCTCTATTAAAATAGTTTTGCTCCTAATCTTTTTTATAATATTTGGTGTCGAATTTCATGCAAGTATTTTATTGTTCCCACTAGCTTTACTTGCAATTATTATTTTTGGTACAAGCATAGGTTTGTTTATTACACCTGTGGCTATGTTATATAGCGATGTAAACCGCTTTTTAAGTATGGGATTTAGGATGTTGATGTACATAACACCTGTGGTTTATGTAATACCTAAAGGCGGCATCATGAAAACCCTAATGGAATACAATCCATTAACACCACTTTTATTAACAACTAGAGATATATTATTAGGGCAAACGCCTCAGTTTTTAACCTATTATGTCATAGTTATTTTGTTAAGTATTCCTTTATTATTTTTAGGCTTGGTAGTATATAGAATTTCCATTCCAATATTTGTAGAACGATTAAGTGCTTAGTTATGGAAAATGATATATTGGTAAAAGTAGAAGGCCTCTCTAAAAAGTTTTGTAAAGACTTAAAAACAAGTCTCTGGTATGGTGTTAAAGATTTGTATAGTAATGCCTTTTGGAATGAACAAGAACGCAAATTAAGACCTAAAGAATTTTGGGCAGTTAAGGATATTAGTTTTGAATTAAAACGTGGCGAATGCCTCGGACTGATAGGCCACAATGGTGCTGGAAAATCTACCTTGTTAAAAATATTGAATGGCTTAATTAACCCCGATGCTGGTAAAGTCACAATTAAAGGACGCGTAGGGGCCTTAATAGAGTTAGGTGCTGGTTTTAATGGAATTTTAAGCGGTCGTGAAAACATATATAATAATGGTGCGATTTTAGGATTTACAAGAAAAGAAATTGATGCCAAAGTAGAAGACATTATAGACTTTGCAGAGATACGTGAGTTTATAGATATGCCCGTACAAAACTACAGTTCTGGTATGAAAGTTCGTTTAGGTTTTGCTGTAGCTGCCCAAATGGAGCCAGATGTGTTAATTATTGATGAGGTGCTAGCCGTAGGAGATTTAGGGTTTGTGTTGAAGTGTTTTAAAACCATCGACCAAATACTGCCCAAAACAGCTATTGTATTTGTATCGCATTCTATGCCAATGGTATCTCGAATTTGTAACCAGATAATTTTAATGGATAAAGGATGTTCAAAATATCAAGGAAATAATATAGGTAAAGCTATTGATTTATATTACACTAGATTCATTAATAATGAAAGTAGTTTAGTATTAGACGATGGTACTTTAGTTCTAGAAAAATCTGAAATATTAGCAGGAGTAACTGTAGATGGGATAAAACAGATTGAGTGGAAAGAACAAATGAAGATACATATAAAATTTACAGTTCTAAAAGAAGCAAAAGATTTTGAGTTTGTTATAATTATTGTCGATAAAGAACAACGACCAGTTGCTTCATTTGAAAGAAATAAAATTGAGAATAATCTTAGTTTGAAAGAAGGCGTAATAGAATTTATTCTGCAGCATAATAATTTGCAGCTTTCAAAAGGAGTATATTCGATTAATATTGCTGTTAGGGATTTTAATAATAGAGAGCCTATTTATAGAATTAATAGCGCCATTAGTTTTCAAGTAATACACCCAGAAGAAATATGGGAATCAATGTTACTCGAAGCATCTTATAAAGCTTATAATTAACTATTAGTTGAATGATAACTGTAACCAAAACATTTTTTCCTCCAAAAGAAGAGTACCAGCATCAGGTTAATCGTATCTGGAAAAATGAATGGTTGACTAATAATGGCGAACTTTTTAAGGAATTACGTTTTAAGTTAAAAGAATATTTAAATGTAAATCATGTTATTCCAATGACCAATGGCACTTTGCCTATACAAATCGCACTAAATTTCTATGGTAATTGTGGAGAAATTATTACAACGCCTTTTAGTTATGTTGCAACCACTAGTAGTATTGTTTGGGAAAAATGCACACCAGTATTTGTAGATATACACCCTGAATATCTAACTATAGATGAAACTAAAATTGAAGAGGCAATAACTAATAAAACAACAGCAATATTAGTAACTCATGTCTATGGAAATGCTTGTGCGGTTGAAGAAATAGAAGCTATAGCCAAGAAACATAATTTAAAAGTTATTTATGATGCAGCCCATTGTTTTGGTGTAAAATATAAAGGGCAATCTATTTTTAATTATGGAGATATAAGTACTTGTAGTTTCCATGCTACAAAGTTATTCCATACAGGTGAGGGAGGTGCTTTGTTTTGTAATGATAAAAAAACAGAGCAAGAATTATGGTACAGACATAACTTTGGTCACAAATCCCAAGAAGTATTTCATGGCTTAGGTATTAATGCTAAGATGAGTGAATTACAAGCAGCAATGGGAATAACGGTGCTGCCTTATGTGAATTTTCTAATTGAAGAACGTAAAAAAATATGTGACCTCTATGATAAACTTTTAACATTTGAAAACATAAAACGTCAAAAAATAAGAGAAGGTGTAGAATGGAACTATGCCTATTATCCGATTTTCTTTCAGGCTGAAAAAAAATTATTAAGAGTTAAGCAACAACTAGAGAAAAATGATATATATTCTAGACGTTACTTCTTTCCGAGTTTAGAAAAATTACCGTATATAAATAAAAACACTTGTTCTATAGCAGATACTGTTTCTAAAACGGTATTGTGCTTGCCATTATATGATAGTTTGAAAATAAAAGAAGTTGAACTTATAGCAAACATTGTAAACAGTTGAAATCTTGAAAAATAATAAGTGTATTGCAATAATGCAACCCTATTTTTTACCTTATTTAGGGTACTTTTCATTAATTGATGCTTGTGACGAATTTATTGTTTTTGATACTCCCCAATATATTAGACATGGTTGGATTGAAAGGAATAGAATTTTAAAATTAAATGGAGAGCCTAATTATATTAAAGTGGCTTTAAATAAAAGCAAACAAAAAGATTCCATAAAATCTATTACAATAAATAATAATGTTAATTGGAAAAAAAAAATATTTGCTCAATTAACGCACTATAAAAAAAAAGCACCAAATTATAATAAGGTTATTGAGTTGTTACAACAAATTTTAAAAAACCCATATACATCAATTACTGAGCTTAATGTAGAGGCATTACGTGAAATTTGTGTTTTTTTAAATATTAAAACACCTATAAAAATTTGGTCAGAAATGAACATGGAAATTGAGCAAGTAAATACTCCAGATGAATGGGCATTAAATATATGTAAAGCCTATAATGCTAATTCATATATAAATGCTATTGGGGGTAAAGGCTTTTTTGATGTTACTAAGTATTTAAATGCAAATGTTGATATTAAGTTTTTAGATTTTGAACCAACAACTTATAAGCAGTTTGAAAATGAATTTGTACCTTTTTTATCAATAATAGATGTGCTAATGTTTAATGATATATATAAAACTAAAACAATGATTAATTCTTTTAGCTTTTAATCTACTAAAACTACATTATGGATAAGTTGGATATTCAAAATACGCAACATTGGAGGAATTATTATAACGATAAAAGTATTGTCGCAAAAAGTATTGATTTACAATTTAATGTTTCAAGAACAAGAAATGGTGAGAAAATATCTCAGAAAACTTGGTTAAAAACAATAGATTATATAAGAGATTTACTTTCTATAAAAGAAAATTCAGATGTTTTAGAATTGTGTTGTGGCAATGGTTTAGTAATTGGTGAATTAGCATCAACATGCAAGGAGGCTATTGGGATTGACTATTCTAATATTTTATTAAAGCAATTAAGTGAAAATTATGCTTGTGATAATTTAGTTACTATCAATGCAGATGTAAATAGTTATGATTTAGGATCAAATAAATACGATTCGATTATAATTTATTTTTCACTACAACATTTTAGCGAAAAAGAAACATATTTGGTAGTTAATAAATGTCTTAATGCATTAAAAAATGGAGGTAGAATGTTGTTAGGAGATATTCCAGATTTAGAAAAAAAATGGAGTTACATTAACAAACCCTCGTTTCATGTTGATTATTTTAAAAGATTAGAAGAAGATAAACCGAAGATTGGATATTGGTTTCAAAAGGATTATTTTCTCGCAATGAATTCAGTTTTCACTAATGTCGATTTTAAAATCATTGAACAACCAACTTATCAAATTAATTCGGATTATAGGTTCGACGTCTTGATTCAAAAAAAATGATGTATAATAAAATAGCAATTCATGGTGTTCCAAGATCTGGGACATCTTGGGTGGGTTCTTTATTTGACTCATCAAGAAATGTGGTTTACAGACATCAACCTTTGTTTTCTTATGCTTTTAAATCGTTTCTTAGCGAGAATTCGAGTAGAAAAGAAATTAATGAATTTTTTAAAAAAATTTCAACGAGTAATGATGATTTTATTACTCAAAAGAAAGAAAAAGAAAAAGGTTCAATCCCCAGTTTTAAAAAAGATAATATTACCCATATTGTTTATAAAGAAGCTAGATATCATCATATTTTAAAAAACCTTTTAGAAAAGAATAAAGAAATTAAGGTAGTTGGGATAATAAGAAATCCAAAGAGTGTAATTAATTCTTGGATTAATGCACCAAAAGAATTTGATAGTGAAAACTGGAACGTTTCAGCTGAATGGAGAAAAGCTCCTAAAAAAAACAAAAACTCAATTGAAGAGTTTTATGGCTATGAAAAATGGAAAGAAATTGCTAACCTTTTTATTGAATTAAAACAAAAATATCCAAATAGATTTTATATTTTAAATTATAAAATGTTATTATATAATACTGAGGATGAAGTAAAAAAAATGTTTAGATTTTGTAATCTTAATATTGACAATCAAGTGCTGGAATTTATTACTAATGGACAAAAAAAAGATATGTCGCATAATGCATATTCTGTGTTTAGGTTAAATCAAAAAGACGATAAATGGATTGAAAATTTACCAACTTGTATTATTGATGAAATAGACGACGATTTAAAAGAAACAAGTTTAGAACCTTACATCTACTAATAATGGATAAAAATTTAATGGTTTCAGTTAGCATAGTTACCTACAATCACAAAAACTACATTTCCCAATGTTTGGATAGTGTGTTAATGCAGGAAACAACTTTTCCATTTGAAATTATACTAGGAGAAGATGAGAGCAATGATGGCACAAGGGAAATCTGTATTGAGTATGCTAAAAAATTTCCAGATAAGATTAAGTTATTTTTGAGAAGTAGAAAAGATGTTATTTATGTAAATGGCTATGCCTCTGGACGTTTTAATATGTTGGAAAATTTAAAGAGTACGAATGGAAATTATATCGCATTGTTAGAGGGAGATGACTATTGGACAGATCCTTTAAAACTTCAAAAACAAGTAGACATATTAGAAGAAAATAAAACCTTAGTAGCTTGTCATCATTGGCAAAAAATTGCAATACAAAAAGATGAAAAGTATTTAGAAGTAGATAGTCCTAAAGATGGCTATTATTCTCAACCTGTTTCTAACGTTAAAGCAATTTTTTCAAATAAACTTAGATTAAAATCTAGAACCTTGATGTTTCGAAATATTATTGATGACAATTTTTTTCCAGATTGGTTTACTAAAATGGCCTTTGGTGATGTGCCATTAAGTTTTTTGTTAGGTAAACATGGTGATTTTGGCTTTTTAGATGAAGAAATGGCAGTGTATAGGCAAAGTGGTAAAGGTGTTTCAACTGCTGGGCTAAGTGAGTTAGGACATAAACAATTTACAGTGCAGCATTTTAAAAGCTGGATAGAAATTTGGGATTATGCCGACATGCACTATAATTATAAATTTCATAAAGAAGCAACAGCAACAGTATTTGAGTTTTATAATAAAATAATACCCAACCTCCCATTTACATTAGGTGCTTATATTGGGTTGTTAAAATATAATCTTACAGAAAGACAGTTGCTTTTTTATAAAACTTTACCACATACATTTTGGTTATTAAACCTTATTTTTAAGCTGTTTACTAAAAAAGTTAAAAAGAAACTTAAAAAACTATGAAAGAAGAGCAGCTTATTTTCATTGTTTCACAACCACGTAGTGGTTCTACTTATTTACAAAACTTGCTATCTAATAATGAGCAAACCAATACCTGTAGTGAACCATGGTTGCTATTAAATTTTTTAAATTTTATTAAACCAAGCTTAGTCTATTCAAAAACGGATAATGAGCTTACTATTCGTGCTTTAAATAATTACTTAAACAAATTTCCAGATTTAAAATACAAGGAACTTTACAAGGAATTCATTTTAAAATTATACGAACCTATGTTTAAAGATTATGAATTTGCTATAGATAAAACCCCTCGTTATTGGGAAATACTAGATGAACTAGTAGAGTTATTTCCTAAAAGTAAAATAATTGTGCTTCACCGTAATCCCATTAATGTTGCAAAATCTTTAATTAAAACTTGGAATTTCTCATCTATGGAAGATATAAAATTATTTAGAAGAGATTTGCTTTTTGCTCCAGAAAAATTGCATACATTTTGTCAGCAACAACAAAACAACTCAAATGTTTATAGTATGTATTATGAACACCTAATTGATAATACAGCTTTTGAGGTTGAAAAAGTTTATAAATGGATAGGGATGGATTATAAAGAAACAGTACTTGATGTTTCCAAAAATAATAAGTTTAAAGGAGAGTATGGTGATCCATTTCAAAACTCAGAACATGGTTATTTAAAATCTAGAATACAATCACAAAATAGACCGCTTAAAAAAATATTCAAAAACCTTTTAAGTGGATATACCCAATATTTAGGTAAAGAATTTTTAGAACAGTATGAAGGTTACGATATAACAGAATTTGGTTGTAAACGAACACGAGAATTTAAAAAGTTTTTAAATTCGAGAGAAGAAGATTAATCTAGTTTTAATTAAATAATATTAGTATTTGATTAGCAATATGCTTAATCAATTATAAAGTGGGTTTATGATAAAAAAAACAATTAAGAATATAGCTTTAAAATTTGGATATAGTATATATAAGGTACAACATCGGCAGCAGTCTTTAAAACAGCGTAATACGTTTAGCATGCAAAGTGCAATAGAGCGATGTGTAAAAAGGGGACTTAAAGTCAATACCGTTATAGATGTTGGGGCATCTGATGGTCGTTGGTCTAGAAATTGTATAAATACGATATCAAATGCAAAGTATTTATTGATAGAAGCACAAAAAGAGCATGAAATAGGTTTAAAACAGTTAAAAGAAGAATATCCAAACGCAAATTATGTGCTTGCTGCAGCAGGAAGATCAGAAGGCGAAATCTATTTTAACAATGGAGATCTATTTGGAGGTTTAGCATCAGAAAAACCTTTTAATATCAATTGTATTAAAGTGCCCGTAATAAGTTTAGATCATGAGGTTGCAAAACAAAAATTAGAACCACCATACTTGTTAAAGCTCGATACACATGGTTTTGAAGTACCCATTTTAGAAGGCGCAAAAAACATTATTAAGTCAGCACAATTAATTATTATAGAAACTTATAATTATAAATTAACAGATAATAGCTTAAAATACTATGAAATGTGTAGTTATATGGAGAAACTAGGTTTTTCGTCGATAGAAATGGTAGATTTTATGAATAGAGAATATGACGATTCATTTTGGCAAATGGATACGTTTTTTGTTCCTAGTACAAATAAAGAATTTTTATACAATTCATATACTTAAATAGTGATTTTAAAAAATGAATTTCCTAAAATTACGGTTGTAACACCCAATTACAACCAAGCCAAGTTTTTAGAGCTTACCATTCAGTCTGTTTTAAATCAAAACTATCCAAATCTAGAATATATAATAATAGATGGAGGTAGTACAGATGCATCTTTAGAAATTATTAAAAAATATGAATCGAAATTAGCGTATTGGATTAGTGAGCAAGACAATGGTATGTATGACGCTATTAATAAAGGATTTGAAATCTCAACAGGTGAGATTATGTGCTGGATAAACTCTGATGATGTTTTGTGGGAGGGGTCACTAAATTATATTGCAAACATATTTGTGGCTAATACTAATATTAGATGGTTACAAGGTTTTCCATCTGTTATTGATGAAAAAGGAGATTTACTTTTTCAAAGAAATCCAATAAATTCTAAATATTATTTTTATTTGTTAAAACACGAAAAAGATTTTTCATTTATTCAGCAAGAATCAACGTTTTGGACTAGAGATTTGTGGGAAAGAGCAGGAGGGCATCTTAATGTAAATTACGCATTGGCTGCCGATTTTGATTTATGGATGCGATTTTTTAATTTCGAAGCACTATACTGTACAAAAAGGCAATTAGCTGCTTTTAGAAAAAGAAAAGGTCAAAATTCTGGGGATTACAAGACATATCTGTTAGAAGCTAAAAAATCTGTTGATAATAGTTTTAGGCAATTAAGTTTTTTCGACAAATTTAAAATCAATATTTCAAAAAAACTTGGAATAAAGTATGGATATGAATCAATAAATTGGATAGATTAATATAGTGGCAAAATTCACGATAGTTATACCGACATTCAATTCTGAAGAAACCTTTAATTCATGTTTGAGGAGTCTTAAAAATCAAACATTTAAAGATTTTGAAGTTTTAATTATAGATAATCTTTCTACTGATGATACATTAAATATAGCAAACCAACACCAAAAAAAAATTGCAGATATGACTATTTTTTCTGAAAAAGACTATGGGATTTATGATGCTATGAATAAAGGTATAGAAATAGCTAATGGGAAATGGTTATTTTTTATGGGAAGTGATGATACACTTTACAGCAATACGGTTTTAGAGAATGTTTCTAAAATAACAGATAATACTAAAGCAAAGGTGGTTTATGGAGACGTTCGAATACTGGGCGATGCAGGATGGGCTAAAAATGGCGATATTTATGCTGGGGAGTTTACAATACCAAAATTACTAAACCAGAATATTTGTCATCAGGCTATATTTTATAATACACAGTTTGTAAAAGAGGAGATTGGTAATTTTAATTTAGAATATAAGAAAAGTAGTGATTGGGATTTTAATCTTAAATGTTGGGCAAAACAACCTTTTGAGTATGTAAATTTAATTGTTGCAAATTTTAAAGCAGGTGGCTTTTCAACGGATAGTTTTGATGCACAAATTTCAAATGATTTTTTAGATAATGTTTTAAAGTATTTTAGAATAAATTCCTTTCATCCTTATGTAAATACCCCTACTTTTATTTTTTATGATCAGGTAATTAAAAGACAGAAAAAAGATTATCCTTTTCGATATAAAATTGAAAGATTAAAAAGTAAAATCTTTAAAAAATTTAGCTTAAAATAAAATGTTGTCAACTACCTATTTAGCATTTACAATATGTTCAAACAACTATTTAGGGCAAGCTCTAGCACTAAAACAATCGTTTTTAAAACATAATCCAGATTTTGTATTTGTAATTGTTTTAATGGATAAATATTCTGATGAGATAGATTATAAGCAGTTTTCTCCAGCAAAATTTGTTTTAGCAGAAGCTTTGGATACTATTAATTTAGAAGATTTAATTTCTAAATATTATATAATTGAATTAAACACGTGTATTAAGGCTAGTGCATTTAAGTATTTAATTAAGCGAAACCCGAACTTAGAAGTTATTTATTATCTAGATCCTGATTTGTACTTTTATAATAGTTTAGATAGTTTAAACGAAAAACTAAAGACTAAGGCAGCAGTTTTAACACCACATATTTTAACACAGATAGAACGAGATGGTAAGTTTCCTGAAGAAAATACTTTTTTACAATATGGTGTTTTTAATTTAGGTTTTCTGGGTCTAAATCCTAAAAAAGAATCTACAAAAAAAATATTAGATTGGTGGGAACATAGAACTTTAAACTTTGGTTATGACAGTGTACATAAGGGTTATTTTGTTGACCAGTTATGGATGAATTTTTTGCCAGTTTTTTATGATGATATAGAGATTATTAAATCTTATGGCTATAATATGGCACCTTGGAATTTACATGAAAGAAGAATTATTAGTGTTGAGGCGAATAAAATTTTATTAAATGATAATAGTGAATTGGTATTTTATCATTTTAGTAAAATATCAAATAAATACCAGATATCTAAAGAATACAATAGGTTTGATTTGTTAGATTTTCCTTTATTAAGAACATTGTATATTGATTATAAGAGCGTTTTAAAAGCATTAAACTACGAAAAGTTTAAGGGCATAACTATTGCTTATCCAGTTAGGTTAACACTTCAAGAAACACCAAAAGAAAAGAGACGTAAATTTGTTAAAAATGAAAGCTGGTTAAAAAAGATATTAAAAAAAATACTGGTTTAAGCTAAACTGAAGTGATGTTATCTGTAATTACTGTAAATTATAATAATAAAGAAGGATTAGAGCGCACTATTAAAAGTGTGTGCTCGCAGAGTTACAGAAAATTTGAGTATATAATAATTGATGGTGGAAGTAATGATGGAAGTTTAGATGTTATAAATAACTTTAAGAATGACATAGATTATTTCGAAAGTAAAAAGGACAATGGTATTTACCACGCCATGAATAAGGGCATTAAAGTTGCGAAAGGAGATTATCTTCTTTTTTTAAATAGTGGAGATCATTTTTATTCCAATAAGTCATTATCATTTTTTAAACCATATCTTTTAAAACAAGATAAGATAGACATTCTTTATGGTAATATAATGGTTAAATCTCAAAAGGAATTTATTAAGACCTACCCAGAAGCGTTAACATTCTCCTATTTTGTAAAAGATACGTTACCACATCCTGGATCTTTAATTAATAAAAAATGCTTTAATCATTTTTTATATGACGAGGATTTAAAAATAACTTCAGATTGGAAGTTTTTTATGTTAGGTTTATGTAAGAAAAAATATACTTATATGTATATAAATCAAGTCATTTCGACATTTTATTTGGATGGTATAAGTAGCACCAATATAGATTTAGTTAAAAGAGAGCGGCACCAGGTGTTAACAAAAGAATTTTTTTGGCAATTGTATTTTAATAATTTATTAGAAAAAGTAAAACGGCATAATCCATTTTAAAGTAATAATCTTACTTAAGTTAGCATTAAACACCATGAAAGTTTCGGTAATCGTTCCATGTTATAATCAAGCAGCATATCTAGATGAGTGTTTACAATCTGTTTTATCGCAATCCTATAAGGATTGGGAATGTATAATTGTTAACGATGGAAGTCCAGATAATACTGAAGAAATTGCCAATAATTTTTTGAAATTAGACAGTCGATTTACATATATTGAAATTGAAAATGGAGGCGTAAGTAATGCCAGAAATGTAGGAGTTAAAAAGGCTAATGGTAAATATATTTTACCTCTAGATGCAGACGATAAAATTACACCTAGCTATTTGGAATTAGGGTTAAAAGCATTTGAAAAAGATAATGCGTTAAAAGTTGTTTATTGTAATGCCAAGTTTTTTGGGAAAAACAATAAATATTGGAAATTACCAAAGTACTCTTTTAGCGAATTATTAAAGAATAATATTATTTTTTGTTCAGCACTATTTAAAAAAGAAGATTTTATTGATATTGGAGGTTACGATATAAATTTGACAGTGGGTCTAGAAGATTGGGAGTTTTGGATTAATCTTTTAAAAAATGGCGGAAAAGTATTTAGAATTCCAAAAGTTTGTTTTTTTTATAGAATAAAAGAATTATCAAGAAATGCTGAGGTTTCAGTAAAGGATTTTGAAACGATTGTTAAATACATAAGTATAAAACATGCTGAATTATATGTGAATCATTTTGGTTCCTTTCAGTCATTGTTAGATGAAAACAAAGAATTAATGAAAGAAAATAAACGGTTAACAAAAGCCAACAAAGTAAACATTGTTCTAGTTTTAAAGAGGTTACAGAAATATTTTTATGGATAAACCTCTAGTTTCTATTTGCATACCTACTTTTAATGGTGCTCAGTTTATAACAGAAGCGCTGGATTCTACAATTTCTCAAACCTATAGTAATTTAGAAATTATAATTTCAGACGATGCCTCAACTGATGCAACTTTAGCTATTGTTGAGAGTTATAAATCAAAAACAGCTATTCCAATAAACATTTATCATCATGAACCTAAAGGGATTGGAGCTAATTGGAACAATAGTATAAAAAAAGCCAATGGAACTTATATAAAATTTCTATTTCAAGATGATGTTTTATATTCAAATTGTATTTCCGAAATGGTTGAAGTATTGGAAAACAATAAAAAACTAGGTTTAGTAGCTTGTAAAAGAGATATTATTGTGGATAATAATTACTTGAATGAAGAAACAGAAAAATGGATTGAAACCTATGGAGATTTACAGGAACACTTAAACATACCAATAGTTAATGGTGCTCAGTATTTAGATAAGTCTATTTTTAAATCTAATTTGTTCTTATCAAGGCCTTTGAACAAGATTGGTGAACCCACCGTTATACTTTTTAGAAAAGATATGGTAAAAGCTATTGGTTTTTATAAAGAAGATTTGTTTCAATTATTAGATCTTGAATTTTGTAATAGAGTTTTAAAAAAATATAAGATAGCCATATTAAATAAAAAGTTAGTTGGTTTTAGATTGCATAAAAATCAAGCAACAAATTCTAATAGCATTAATGTGAAAAAAGATATTCTAAAATATAATGAATTAATTTACAACGATTATTTTTACCTATTTAATAGACGCACGCAAGTGAAGTTATTGAAAAAACACAATTCATTATTTAAACTATTAATTAAATTGAAGAAACGCCTTAAACATTATAATAAGTTTTAAAAAAATGAAACTAAAGGTGGATTTTTCAGATTTTTGGCCTGATTTTGATAAGAAGGATAATTATTTCTATAATTTATTAGTTCAAAAATATACTGTAATTATAGATGAAAACCCAGATGTGCTTTTTTATTCAAGTTTTGGTAACGACTATTTAAAATATAATTGTAAAAGAATTCACTATACTGGAGAGAATTTTAGGCCTAATTTTTACTTATGTGATTTTGTTTTTTCTTTTGATTATACCTCTAGGAAAAATCATTTTAGATTGCCTTTGTATTCTTTATATATAGAACGCCATAAAGAGTATAAGAATTTTTGGTCCAAAAAAAGTAAAGAAGAATTAAAAAATATTTGGACTAAAAAAAACAAGCTTTGTTGTATGGTGGTATCTAATCCAAAGGCTAAAGATCGAATAGATTTCTTTGAAAATTTATCGAAATTTATACATATAGATTCTGGTGGAGCTGTATTAAATAATGTAGGTGGCAGGGTTAAAAACAAAACAGAATTTATAAAAGATTATAAATTTGTTATAGCTTTTGAGAATGATATACAATCGAGAAAATATTAGAACCCATAATGATGGACTGTATTCCTATATATTGGGGTAATAAACAGATAGATTTTGAATTTAACTCAAAACGTTTTATTAAATCTATAGAAGAACTTTCTAAAAGAATAAAGGAGATCGAGTGCAATCCAGATATCGCTATTAAAATGCTACAAGAGCCCATTTTTGCAAAAGATAGAATTGATTATGAGACCGAAAAAATGCTAGTTTTAGAACGTATTATAAACGTTATTGAGTCAAAGAAAAGACCAATTGCTAAAACTTACAGACCATATGTATATATGTTATTGAAAAAATATATTCGTTTTAAACAACTATTAAAAAGGAGTTTAAATAAAAGTTTAGCATGCTAGCTATAGTTATTCCATATTATAATTATAAGTTTTTTAATGAAACTCTTGATTCTTTAGCGAATCAAACAGATAAACGTTTTAAAGTTTATATTGGTAACGATGCAAGTTTTAATAACCCTCTACCATTATTAGAGACTTATAAGAATAAATTTGACTTTGTATATAAAAAGTTCAAAACTAATATAGGAAAGACATCATTAGTTAAGCAATGGGAAAGATGTATAGATTTATCTGCTAATGAAGAATGGTTAATGCTATTAGGAGATGATGATTATGTGAGTAACAATTTTATTGAAGAGTTTTATAAACAAATTGAAGATATATATGCATCAAACGCAAATGTTGTTAGATATGCCACTCAAATAGATAAGGTAGGTAATAAATTGTCTGACGTTTTTATGCACCCTAAAATTGAAACGTCTCCAGATTCTTTTTACCGAAATATTTTTAGCTTATCTAGAAGTTCTCTTTCAGAACATGTTTTTAAAAGGAAGGCTTATTTAAAGTATGGATTTAGAGATTTTCCACTGGCTTGGGGAGCAGATGATTTTGCCTGGTTAGAGTTCACTGAGTTTAAAAATATATATACCATAAACGAAGCTGTTGCCTACATAAGACTTTCATCTGAAAACATATCAAGAAAAGGATTTAAAGAAAAAGAAAAACTTGAAGCAAAATACCTTTACTTTACTTTAATTGTTAGTAAGTTATTAAATAAATTTAAAAAAGAACAGCATTATAAATTATTTAGATATTATGAGGGCTTAGTATATCGTTCAGATAATATTTCATTTAGATTTTGGTTCTTAACATCTAAATTTTACTTAACAAATAAGTATTTTTTGCAATTTCTAAAATTTCAGGTAAGGATTGTAATAAATTACTTTTTACATTTTAAAAAGTAAAAACATTTTGTTTATTTAATTATTACTTTACTTAATATAAATTTCTAAAACGTTTTGAAGCAGTTATTAATATACTATATTTATTGAATCTCTAGTTATATAATGAAAATGCCTTTAGTTTCAATTATTATCCCCACCTACAACCGAGAACATTTAATAGGTGAAACCTTAAATTCCGTATTGGCACAAACTTATACCAATTGGGAATGTCTTGTTATAGATGATGGCTCTGCAGACAACACTTCCTCACTATTAGAAACCTACTGTAAAAAAGATAGTAGAATTCAATATCATCATAGACCAAAAAATCAGCCAGGAGGGGGTAATGCGGCTCGAAATTATGGGTTTGAACTAAGTAAAGGCGAATATATCAATTGGTTTGATAGCGATGATATCATGTTACATGAGTTTATAGAAAAAAAAATAAATTTAATAAGTTCTAAGAAGCTAAAGGCCATTATTTGTTCGGGATATTTAACTGATTCTCAATTGAACATTTTAAGACCAACAAAATATTTTAATGATGGGAATTTATTTAAAGAATTTACATTACGAAAATCAGATATATTGACACCTTCCATTTTATTTAGAAAGTCTGCATTAAACTCAACAGAATTGTTTAATATTGGCTTAACTGATGGGCAAGAAACGGAGTTTTTTCATAGATTTTTTTTTGATTTAAAAAATGATGAATATAAATATATTGATGAAAAATTATTTTTATATAGAAAACATAGTAACTCTATTGGGAGTAATAAAATAGGAGATTATAATTTCAAAAATAGATTTTCACAAGCTTATGTTGAGTTTGAAAATCTAAAACGAATTATAAAAATAGGGGATAGAGAAATGATCAATTTTGTCTATAAAGCCTTATTAAATTTGCTCTTTCTTACCATGGACAATAAAGATAACCATACTTATAATTATATTTTAGACGGAATACGTGGCTATTATAAAGATATTGGGGTTTTTAACTATATGGTGTTAATTTGTTATTTAAAAGTAGTTTTGAATATTAATATGAGGAGCTATAGAATTGAAAAAATGATAAGGAGGAGATAATAAATTAAAAAACATCGTTTAATAAGTAGTTGCCAGCAATTAAAGAGCGCAAATTAGTTTAAAGAAATATTTTTATGTTAAAGAGATTTTATAATAGACCAATTATTGTTACGGGGTCTCATAGGTCTGGTTCAACATGGTTAGGGAAAATGTTATCACTAACCGATAAAATTAAGTATGTACATGAACCATTTAATAAAAATTACCCTCTTAATAGTTTAAGCCCAATTAAATATTGGTTTGAATATATAACTGACTCAGACAGTTTTACACATAAAAATCAATTTATTAAATATCTTGATGCTATTATTGGCTTACCATATCAATATTTTACTATTGATTTGATAAAAGCAATCGTGAAACTGAAACCTAAAATGTTAAAAAATAAAATAAGGTTAATTCAAATAAGATTAACGAAAAGATATTTAATCAAAGACCCGATTTGTTTATTTTCTGTGGATTGGATAGCTAGAAAATATCACGCAGATGTTGTAGTTATTATTCGACATCCAGCCGCCTTTGTTGCAAGTATAAAAGTTAAAGACTGGAATCATGATTTTAATAATTTTTTTAAACAAAAAAAACTAATAAAAGAAGTGCTAAAACCATTTGAATCTGAAATACAAAATTATGCTAATAAAAAACACGACATAATAGACCAAGGTATCATGATGTGGAATCTTATTCATTATAGAATTAAAGATTATCAAAACAAACATAAAAACTGGATTTTTATCCGTCACGAAGATATTTCAGTAGACCCAATTGAAGAATTCAGTAAACTGTACAAAAACCTTAAAATAAAAAATTTTGATTTGATTAAAGATGAAATTATTAATCACTCTAAATCTGATAAGGGGGATTTGTATAGAAATAGCAAAGAAAATATCTCCAGTTGGAAGAATAGGCTATCTGAGGAAGAGATATCAAGAATAAAAATTGGGACGAAGGAAATTTCTAAACATTTCTATACTGATAATGAGTGGTAAATTGTTAGCTATAATAAATAGAATTAAGCCTATTTATGATGGTATCTATAAGTTTAGTACTTTTACTTAAACGTGTACGGATAGACAAATCATAGCTCCTAATCCCGTCCCCTGAATATTGCCAATAGTTCGAGAAAAAAGATAAATGTTATACTGATTGATAAATAAAAATTAAAAAATGGAAATTAGTGTTATCATTCCTACAAGAAATCGAGTAAATTATATTAATCTTCTAGTCGAAGATCTATTAAAACAAGATATTTCTAATTTTGAAATAATTGTAGTAGATCAATCTAAAAACCCAGTGAATATAAAAAATTGTAAACACTTAGTTATAGATTCTACAGGGCCTTGTATTTCCAGAAATATAGGTGTAAAAGAGTCTAAAGGAGAAATTTTAGTGTTTTTAGATGATGATGCCAGAATTGAACCGAACTTTATTCGTGAAATTACATATCCTATAATACATGATAAATTTCATGCTGTTGCTGGTTCAAATTGTGATGTTAATGGGAACTATTTAGCAAAGGACAATGATTACTTTAATTATAACGTCGATAATTTTATAAAAGTTTTAACGAGGAACCCGAACACTAGTAAATCTAGAATCTGTATGTCTTTTCCTGGCTGCTGTTCGGCAATATTAAAAAGCGTATTTGATGACATTGGTGGGTTTGATGAGCAATTTGATCCTACTGGAGCAGGGGAAGACAGAGATATGGCTTTAAGACTTTTTAATAAAGGGTATATGACATGGTACAATGCTAAAGCTAAATTGTATCATATAGGTGCGACCACTGGAGGATCTAGAGATGTTGGTAGTAGAACTTTAATGTTAGATGTTCATACCTACTCAATGTGCAAAAAATATTTTTCATTAGAACTAGCAAACGCATTAAGAATAACAATTTTGGAAAATTACCGTAGAAATTTTTTTAAATCGCTATTTGCTTTAAATTTAATAAGAACAAAATTTAAATTATATCGTGAAGCAAAAAGTCTATTGAAATAAAGAAAATGAATATTGATATGTTTTGATAGGAAATAGTTTGTGTTTACACTTTTTAAAATGATTTTGTTGAACAAAAGACGGATGAAATATTTCTTTAAAACAAAAAATCAAATAATAAGCATATTTATAAAGATAAGATGAATATTATATCAAAAATTAAAAATACTATAAGGAACAATAATAAATCATACACTGAATTAAAACATCATTTAAAAAAATCTGATGATATATACTCAATGGCAATTCTACAATCGTTATTAGTTGGTTACCCATACTTGCCATTAAATGGTGGCGCTCTGAGACCAGTTTGTATAGCTTATATTTTAAATGAAATTACTATTAATCAAAGAAACAATATTTTAGAATTTGGTTCAGGGATTTCTACTATTATGATGGCTAGATTATTGAAAAAAAACAAACTCAATGCAAAAATAGTTACAATAGAGCACAATGAAGTATGGGCAAAAAATTTAAAAGATTATTTAAAAAATGAAGAATTGTTGCAATTTGTAGAGATGGTTAGAGTTGATTTAAAAGAGATAACTACAGCGTTTGGCGTAGTTAATTGGTATGATTATGGTAAAGTATCAATCGCTTTAAAAGAGATGAAATTTGACTTAATTATTATTGATGGACCTCCTGCAAATAATTCGAAATTAAAATATTCGAGATTTCCAGCATTAGATAAGTTGGAAGCTAATTTTAAAAGTGATTTTTGTCTAGTATTAGATGACGTCAATAGAAAAGGTGAGCAAGAATTAGTTGAGTTTTATAAAGAAAAAAATAACCATGTAAATTATACCGTTATAAGTGAAACATTAGGTGTTTTTAGGACAATAGATAAGTTTAACCCAATTCCAATACATTATTAATGTCATTAAAAATTGCAATATTTACAGCTGTTTATGGAGGGAAGGATAAACTTAAGGAACCTTTTAAATTCAAAAAAAACGAAAATATTGATTACTTTCTTATTACAGATGACCGTGTAATAGAATCAAAATTCTATCAGGTTATATATAAAGAGCCATTTGTTGATGATATAACAAAGAACGCCAGATATTATAAAATTATTGGTTTGGACTTATTTAATGAGTACGATTATGTAATTTGGCATGATGCTAATATACAAATGAATCATGACGAAATTCCTAACTTATTAAGTTTTGCGTCTAAAAATAGTTTTGCTTTTTATTGTCACCCCGTAAGGAACTGTATTTATGATGAGGCTATAAAATGTATAAAGCTTGAAAAGGATTATCCTTATAAATTACTTAAGCAGGTTTTAAAATATTTTTTGAAAGGTGTGAAAAATAATGATGGACTTTTTGCAACGGGTTTATATGTGAGAAATAATCAATTTATTAATGTTGATTTTATAAACCAATGGTGGATTGAGACAAAGAATTATTCGAGGCGAGACCAGATTTCATTATCTTATTGTTTAAAAAAATTTAAAATATATCCTGCGATAATTAATGGAGATATTAGACATAATAAGTATTCTAGTTTTCATAGACATAAACATTTTAAATATGAATTTTTAAGGGCACGTAGAGAAATATTTTTTTTCGAAAAGCAAAAAAAAATAGCAATAAAAATAATATTATTTTTAAAAAAAATAAATTTTAGTGGAGTATAACAAATCTTATATTGGTTTAAGAACAGATTTATTAAAATTAATTGAAGGTGATTTTAATAAAGTTTTAGATGTAGGGTGTGCTTTGGGTACAAATGGGGAATATTTACTAAAAAATAATATAGCTGATACTGTTTACGGAATTGAATTTGATGCTAAAATGGCAGAAGAAGCAGAAAAGTGTAACACAAAAGTTTTTTGTGGTGATTTAAATTCTACAGCGTTTAGAAAAACAATAATAAATGAATCTCCATTATTCGATTACATATTGTTTGGAGATGTATTAGAGCACTTATTAAATCCCCAACAAGTACTTACCGATTTAAAATCAAGATTAAATAAAAACGGTAAAATTATTATTTCACTACCCAATATAGCCCATGTTGAATTATTTATTCAGGTCTATATTAAAGGAACTTTTCCTCGAAATCCAAGAGGTATTTTTGATAGAACCCATCTACGATGGTTTACTCGTAAAGATGTTTTTAATTTACTTCAAGATTCAGAGTTGAAATTACTTAATTATATAAGAAATTATAGATCTCGCGATGCTATAGGCTCTAAATTCGATTGGAAATATAAATTATTGAAATTAATTAATAAAGATTTGGTGACATTTCAACATATTGTAGTTTGTACTCATGAAAATTAATCTATTCATAGTAATTGTTACATACAATGGAATGAAATGGCTTCATAAATGTTTAAGTAGTTGTGCATCATATCATGTTATTGTTATCGATAATAATTCCAGTGATGACACGGTATCTTTTATAAAGGAAGAATTCCCAAAAACTACAATCCTTCAACAAAAGAATAATCTAGGTTTTGGTGCTGCCAATAATATTGGATTCTCCTATGCATTAAAGCAAGGAGCAGATTATGTGTTTTTATTAAATCAAGATGCGTATTTAAAACCCAATACTGTTGAAGATTTAGTAAGGTGTCATAAAGACAATACCGATTTTGGTATTTTGAGCCCAATTCATTTAAATGGAGATGGGACAAAATTAGATTATAATTTTTCGAAGTATATTGCACTTAATAACGCATTGCAAAATGACATAAATAGGCAGTTATTTTCAAAACAAATTTACGAAATACCATTTGTTAATGCTGCAGCGTGGTTGTTACCAAGAAAAACCATTGAAACAGTTGGAGGTTTTGACCCCATTTTTTATCACTATGGAGAAGACATTAATTATACCCAACGTAACGAATACCATAAATTAAGAATTGGTGTTGTTTCTCAAATTTATGTGCTTCACGACAGAGAATTAAGATTAAAAAGACAGCTTGATAATAATTCTGAAAAATTAACGCATTTCGAACGCAGCTTAAAACAGAATTGGGCTAATATTAATAACGACATTGAAAATAATATTAGATTAAAGAAGCAAATTGTAGTAAAAGCAATTTTAAAATCACTAATAAAATTAAAGTTTAATGAGGCGATAATTAACATAAATAAATATAGGTTGTTAAATACAATTCTGCCTGACATCAGAAACAGTAGGAAGATAAATAAAGAAATTGGGTTACATTATTTAGATGATTAAAACTTGTATTACGGGTATTAGTATAATCACACCACATTTCAATGATTTTGAAGGTATAAAACGAACGCATGACTGTTTGTTAAAACAAGATTCAGAACAGTGGGAGTGGATTATAGTAGATGATTTTTCAGATGCAACTGTAAAAGAATTGCTAGTTCAATATTTTCAGGAAAATTCGAGCCAAAATATTAAGTTAGTTTTAAATGATAGAAAAGAAACGGCTTCTATTTGTAGAAATATTGGCGCAGATCATGCATCTTATAATCATTTAGTGTTTTTAGATTCAGACGATATTGTATCCAAAGATTTTGTAAGTAATCGATCTATTGAGGTTAAAGATTTTGTAGTGTTTAAGAATTTTAATCTTTTAGATGAGAAAGGAAATAATAAGCCTGCTCCTTCTGCTGATGGCAACTATTTAAACTTTTTTTTAAAGGCAAAATTTATTTGGCAAACCTCTGCTATTTTATGGAATAAATATTTTTTTATCAAGATCGGAAAATTTAATACTTATTTAAAAAGATTACAAGATGTGGAGTTATCTATTCGTGCACTTATTTTAAGTAATAATTACAGAATAATTGATAACAAAGTGGACTTTTTTTACACTGTTTCGCCAATTAATATCAAAAAGACGCCTATAAATGTAGTTTGTGAATCTGTAAATTATTTAATCACTTACATGAGCGAGCATTATTCTTTAGATAAGCAACAAAAAGACTTAGTAACAGGATATTATTTTTTATGTATACGTTATTTTAATCGCTCAGAAGATAAAGGTGATATGGTTCATGTTCAAAAAAGCTTAAAAGTATTTTATGAGAAAAACTATATGTCGTATTTCAGTTACTTTAGAGGCTTATTATTTTTAAAATTATATAAAATCAAATTAATTTCAAGTGATTTGTTTTTACGATTGAATAGATATTTCTATAAATGAAAACTATAAAAACACCTATACTCCCTATAAATAAGACCATAGTGAAAACTCAAGGGAAACATGAGTTAGACCTTGAAGCTATTTGTTTATTTATAGCATTTGGTTTTTTTTTCGATACAGATTCCTATTGGAAAGATGAAATGGTTTTAGCGCCAGGGACTAATTATCTGTTCGATGAAAATGATACATTACTTTCTTCTGAAAAATGGTTTGAATGGCATCATACTCCAAGAGCTATTAGTTTTCAAGATACACTTCAAGAATTTACCAATTTATTTGAAACTATAGTAAATGAACAGACTACAAATAAGAAGGTCATTTTCCCCATATCTGGTGGTTTGGATAGTAGGACACAAGCGGTAGCTTTAAGAAATCATCCTAACGTCAAATCTTATAGTTACGATTTCGAAGGTGGCTATCCAGAAACTAAAATAGCCAAGAAAATTGCAAACGCTTGTCATTTTCCATTTAAGTCATTCAAAGTTCAAAAAGGATATTTGTGGGATTGTATAGAAGCATTAGCAGAAATTACTCAATGTTATTCTGAGTTTACCCATCCTCGACAAATGGCTTTTTTTAGTGCTTTAAAAGATATGGGCAATCTTTTTTCTTTGGGTCATATGGGGGATCTTATGTTTGATTCATTTGGATTCAAACAATTAACTTTCGATCAAGAAGAGGATGTGCTAATTAAGTTACTGTTAAAAAAAGGAGGTGTTGAATTGGCAAGTACTTTATGGAAAACTTGGGGGCTAGATGGAAATTTTGAAGACTATTACAGAACAAGGTTACGGGCTCTTTTAAAAGCAATAAATATTGAGGATACAAATGCCAAGTTACGTGCCTTTAAAACACAGTATTTTGTGTCTAGATGGTCTTCTAATAATTTATCGATTTTCGAAGCCATGCAACCAGTAGCGCTACCTTATTATGATAATAGAATGTTTGAATTTATTTGCACCGTACCAGAAAAGTATTTAGCAAATAGACAATTACAAATAGCGTATATTCAACAAAATGCTCCAGACCTTGCAAAGATTACCTGGCAAGAGAAAAGGCCTTTTAGTTTAAATAATTATTATTTAAATGAGGCTCCATATAATTTACCATACAGAGTAGTCAACAAATTGAAAAGGGAATTTAAAGAGCTTATTGGAAAGCCTTATATATCAAGAAATTGGGAATTACAATTTGTTGGAAAAGAAAATGATAAACACCTAAAGAAATGGTTGTTTGAATCGAATTTAAAAGATCTTGTTCCAAAGAATATTATTCAAGAATACTATGATAATTTTAAAGAAAAGGATGCTGTTACCTATTCCCATTCTGTAAGTATGTTGCTAACGTTGGCATTTTTTCAAGAGAAGTTTAGTAAGTAAATGAGCTTATATTTAAACATATTTTGTTTGTAATATTCGAAAAACTGTTTAATATCCAATACTTAAAAAGATTTTATAAAATTATTAAAAATGATTATCCCTAGTTGAAAAAATTATTACATATTGAAATAAATCCTAAT
Organism: uncultured Algibacter sp.; assembly: GCF_947487605.1. Taxonomy (GTDB): domain Bacteria; phylum Bacteroidota; class Bacteroidia; order Flavobacteriales; family Flavobacteriaceae; genus Algibacter_D. Next base: position 382,965 of record NZ_CANKXK010000001.1, on the reverse strand, counting down.
AGAATTTATGGGCTTGATATTTTAAGAGCTTTGGCAATTTTATTTGTGGTTGTGCAGCATGGGTCTTTTATAATGCCATGGAAATATTATAAATATATGAATATGTTCACTTTTGATGGTGTAAGTATTTTTTTTGTTTTGAGTGGATTTTTAATAGGGGGAATATTAATCAAACTGTTAGAAAATAATAGCATTAGTTATAAGCTAATTATTAATTTTTGGATAAGAAGATGGTTTAGAACACTTCCAAATTATTTTTTGATTTTGTTTCTTCTTCTACTATTAGGTTTTATTTTTAAAGATGATATTATTTTAATCGATAATAAAAAGTACATTATTTTCTCTCAAAATTTGTTTTCTGAGCATCCTAAGTTTTTTCCAGAAGCTTGGAGTTTAAGTATAGAAGAATGGTTTTATTTATTAATTCCTGTTTTTCTTTTTCTTTTTATAAAATTTTTTAATATCGAAGTTAAAAATTCAATTTTAATTTCAGCAATTGGGATAATATTATTTGTAACTTTATTTAGATATTACAGATATTCTGTTTTGTTAATAGATGATATCAATAGTTGGGATTTAATTTTTAGGAAGCAGGTTTTTACAAGGTTGGATAGTTTAATGTTTGGTGTGCTTGGAGCATATTTCAATTTTTACTGTAATGAATTTTGGTCTAAAAATAAAAGGTTGTTTCTAATTGTTGGCGTTATTCTTTTCATTTTGACAAAGTTTGATTATTTGATTTTTAATAGATTTGGCTTGTATCATTGTGTTTTTTCATTTTCGATTACATCATTGGGGACACTGTTTGTTTTACCTTTTTTAAGTTTATTAAGTAATGGAAAAGGATTTTCATATAAATTGATTACTTATATCAGTTTAATTTCTTATTCTATGTACCTCTTAAACCTATCAGTTGTTCAGTTATGGATATTGAGTAGTATTGATTGGTCATATTTATACGACTTTAATGGAAATTTGTTTTTGTTAATTAGATATATATTATATTGGTTTTTTACAATAGTCATTTCAATTTTAATTTATAAATACTTTGAAATCCCTATAATGAATCTAAGGGATAGAATTAAGGTGAAATAATTGGGAGAATAGGTTTTTTCAGGATTGTATAATCTCGTACATCTTTAATTATAGACGATCAATTATTCGGTAACAAGACAGCATTTCTTAATTTAAATTAATCATATATTTATACCATTGTTAACCATAACGAAAATGAAAGCCCCTAAAATTCAATGAAAGAATTAATTAAATCAATATTACCTCGAATAGTAGTAAACAAATATAGAGCATATAGAGCTTATAAAAGGTATAAAGGAAATTCTGTGTTATGTCCTATCTGTAATTCTTCATTTAAAAAATTTGCTCCTTTTGGTACTTCACAAAGAGAAAGTAGAAAATGTCACAATTGTGGCTCTTTAGAAAGACATCGCCTTATATTTTTATATCTAAACGAAAAATTTAATTTTTTTAATAATAATTCAAAAGATAAAATTCGATTATTGCATTTCGCACCAGAGAAAATGTTTTATAATATTTTTTCTGAAAACAATGGAATTGAATATACTGCTTGTGACTTATTTCCAAAGGAATACAATGGAAAAACGAAAATCACTAAAGCCGATATAACAAAAATTCCTTTTGAAGATAATTCATTTGATTTCATAATATGTTCCCATGTTTTAGAACATATCCCAAATGACCGTTTAGCTATGTCTGAATTGTACCGAGTTTTATCAAAAAAAGGTGATGCTATTTTGCAGGTTCCTATTGATTATAAAAGAGATAAAACCTATGAAGATCCTAATATTAATTCGCGAGAAGAAAGACTACAAGAATATGGTCACCCGGATCATGTTAGATATTATGGAAAGGATTATAAAGAAAGACTAGAAAGTTGCGGGTTCACTGTTAATGTAGATCATTTTATTTCTACTTTAAGCAAGAATAATATATTTAAATATGGTTTATTAGAATCAGAATTAATTTATCATTGTAAAAAATAATTTTTAAGTATCAAAACGCACAAACATTGTCCAATTGAATAAAATATAATGTTTCTGTCATAAAAAAAACTGAAGAAAACATTGGTTAATTAATATATCAAATTACAATTTTCCAAGCCTTAGGTGAAATGATTCAAAAAAAAATCAAAATATTATTTACGATTCCTAATTTCGATACAGCTGGAAGTGGTAAAGTAGTCTATGATTTGGTAAAAAATTTAGACCGAAGATTTTTTAATCCTGAAATTTGCTGTTATCATAATCGAGGTGCTTTTTTTAAGGAGGTTGAAAAGTTGAATGTAAAAATTCACTTATTCCCTTTTGCTATTAATTATCGGCCTTTTATTACGTTCCCATTTCGGCTTATTAAAACCATTCATTTTTTTAGAAATAATAAATTTGATATTATACATTCATGGCATTGGAGTTCTAATTTTTCTGAACCGCTAGCAGCAAAATTAGCAGGTGTTCCATTTCTTTATACCAAAAAATCTATGGGTTGGGGTAATAAAGCTTGGCGATGGAAAACGGCTTTAAGTTCTAGAATTATTACGATTAATTCTGATATGAAATCGTTTTATTCTGGGAAAACTCTTGAAAAGGTTGATGAGATTCCTTTGGGAGTTGATACAAATTTTTATACTCCTAGAATAAAACGAGATAAAGCACTTTTAAAAAAACTCAATATTAACCTAAATGACTTTGTTATTGTTTCGGTAGTGAATTTAATCCCTGTTAAAGGCATAGAAGTGTTAATAAATGCGGTTATTGTATTAGATAAACCTAATATAAAACTGCTTATCGTTGGAAGTGACAAAGGCGACTATGCCAATTCGTTAAAGGAAATGACTCAAGGTCTTTCTTCTATTCAATTTTTAGGAAAGAAGGCAGATGTGAGACCTTATCATGCCATTGCCGATGTGTTTGTTATTCCAACGTTGGAATTAGGGGAGGGGCTTCCTGTAGCTCCGTTAGAAGCTATGGCTTCAGGAAAAATTGTAATTGGATCAAATGTTAGTGGTGTTAAAGACATATTACATCCTTTTTCGAATTGTTTATTTGAGCCAAATAATGTTAAGAGCTTAAAAGATTGTATTTTAAATATTTTTGATATGAGTACTGAAGAGTACATTCAATTAGAAAAAGAAATGAGAACTCGAGTAGAAACAACCTATTCTATAGAAAGTTTTATCAAATCGCATACAAATCTTTATAAAGAAATAGTTTCACAAAATTGAGATAAAATTATTGAGCAAGAAAATTAAAATAGCCATTTATTCTGGAGATATTCCGAGTACTACTTTTATAGAACGCTTAATTAAGGGGTTAGCTAATAAAGGGGTTCAAATTTATCTATTTGGGTTCATAAAAAGCAAGATGGGGTATGAGAAAAATGTTTCAATTTTTGGATATCGAAATACTAAAATCAGTAAAGTATGGCATCTTTTAAAGTTTAGTGTTTTATTATTCTTGTTTAAGAATAAAGACAAATCAAAATTAGATAAGATGTTAAAAGACAAATCAAATAAACCTCTAATTGCTAGAGTAAAGTATTATCCAGTTTTATATTATAGCCCCGATGTTTTTCATTTGCAATGGGCAAAAGGTATTGATGAATGGTTATGGGTAAAAGAGTTTGGTATAAAACTGGTTCTAAGTCTTCGGGGTGCTCATATTAATTACTCTCCGTTGGCAGATAAAAGATTAACTAATATATATAAAACTAATTTTCCAAAAGTTGATGCCTTTCATGCAGTCTCTAAAGCAATTAGCCTTGAAGCACAAAAATATGATGCCCCAAAGGAAAAGATAAACGTGGTTTATAGTGGCATTAGTTTAGATACTTTCATTAATAAATATGAAAAGCAAAATAACGTTTTCAGAATAGTATCCATAGGTAGACCACATTGGAAAAAAGGATATAATTATGCTTTAAATGCTATTAAAATATTAAAAGATAAAAATATTGAGTTTAAATATGTGATAGTGGGTGGAAAAAAAAATATTGAGCTAGCCTATCAAATTAAGGATTTAGGATTAGAAGAAAATATAACATTACTAAATCAGTTAGCATTTAAAGACGTAGTTAATCAAATGCAATCATCAGACTTATTATTACTGCCTAGTGTTGAAGAAGGAATAGCCAATGTAGTTCTGGAGGCTATGGCGTTGAAAACATTAGTGGTAACTACCGATTGTGGCGGAATGAATGAAGTGATTACCAATAATTATAATGGATTTTTAGTCCCAATTCGAGATCCTGAAGCAATAGCCAAAACTATTGAATATGTAATAACACTAGCTAATGATGATAAAGAAAATATTGTAAAAAATGCACTTGAGACAATTAATAAAAACCATAATGAGCAATTAATGGTTGATAATATGATGAATATATACACTAAATTATTTAGTTGATTTGAAAGAAAAGAAATCACATATTAATGCTATAGGTATAGCTTTGTCTTATGTTCCGAAGTATTCTGAAACATTTTTTAAAAACAAAATTTCTGGGCTGCAAAAAAGCAATTATCGCGTCATTTTATTTGTAGATTATAAATGCTTAAATGATTATAATCACAAATGCGAAGTTGTTTATGCGCCTAAACGTTATCAAAATACTATAAAAACTATATTGAGCGGTTTTAGTACATTGGTTAAGGCATTTTTATTTAATCCTAAAAAAGCTATTAGTCTTTACTATTTAGATAAACAAGATGGTATTTCATTTGCTAATAGAATAAAAAATATAATTCTTAATCAGTTTTACTTTACAAAAAAAATAGATTGGTTACATTTTGGCTTTGGTATGAATGCTATTAAAAGAGAAAATGTAGCATCTGCAATTGGAGCTAAAATGGCTGTAAGCTTTAGGGGGTCAGACCTATATATAACCCCTTTAAAACATAACAATTGTTATGATTTATTATTTACAAAAGCTATAAAATATCATGTGCTATCTGAAGAAATGAAACAAACACTAATAGGCTATCAGGTTGATAAAAAGTACATTCAAGTTATAACGCCTGCTATTAATATTGATTTTTTTAAAAGCAGTAGTGCTTTTAAACCTGATGAAAATTTAAGATTAACCACAGTAGCGCGCTTGCACTGGAAAAAGGGTTTAGAATACACTTTAGAAGCACTATCTATATTAAAACAACAAGGCATCGATTTTAAATTTACTATAATAGGTGAAGGTGAGGAACGAGAGCGTCTTATTTTTGCAGCTCATCAGTTAGGTGTCATTAACAATGTAGCGTTTAAAGGTCAACTTAATCATGATGAGGTTAAAGCACATTTACAGCATACAGATATTTATTTGCAGTATAGTATACAAGAAGGCTTTTGCAATGCCGTATTAGAGGCTCAAGCTATGGGCTTATTGTGTATAGTATCAAATGCTGAAGGTCTGCCAGAGAATGTTATTAATAACCAAACGGGTTGGGTTATTAATAAAAGAAATCCCATGGCACTTGCTAAAAAAATAATGGATGTATATCATTTGCCTTTAGTTGAAAAAGAAGCTATAAGAAAAAATGCTATTCAGCGAGTCAATCAAAAATTTAATTTAGAAAAGCAAAATCGAGAGTTTGTAGAGTTTTATAAATAAAAGATTGATTAAAGTTGTTTCCATTTTAAATCTTTATTATTGTATTAATTAAATATTAATAATTTAAATGACCAAGTACGAATTTTTTCGTTGGATAACTTATCCAGTAATGCCCGTAATTTTAATAACAGTAAGGAATGATATTAAAAGCCTAATAAGGCGTTCTAATAAGGAAAAACTTAAGATTCTCGATGTTGGTGGTAGAAAGTCTCCATATACCATTAATCTTAACGCCCATATTACATTACAAGACATACCCCAAGAAAGTGAAACCCAAGAACAATTGAATCTTGGTTTTACTGAAGATATTTTAAGGTCAATTAAAAAAAAGCGTAGTAATATCAAAGATGTTATTATTGAAGATATGACTCAGTCAACTATTAAAAATGGCACTTATAATGCTATAGTTAGCGTTGAGGTTATAGAGCATGTTAGGGAAGATGATTTGTTTGTAAAAAACATATCAAAAGCCATTAAAAATGATGGTTGGGCCTATTTTACTACACCTAATGGTGATTTTATAAAAAATGAAGGGCCAAATAAAAACCCAGATCATGTTAGACATTATACAAAAGAAGAACTTAAAAAGCTTCTAGAAAAATACTTTAAAAAGGTAGAAGTTAAATATGCCGTTAAAACAGGTAAATATAGATTGTGGGGCTTAAAAAGTTTTAAAAAACAAAAACCTATTTCATTATTTAAATCTTTATTAGGTAATCTAGTAAATAGAATTCAGTCTTATAACGTACATAATAAATCAAAAGGCACAGCGCATTTAGTGGCGGTAGCTTATAAATAATCAAAAGTAACTAACTTGTCTGCTAATAAAGAAAAAGTATTTGTAATTGGATTTCAGAAAACTGGAACTACCTCTTTAGAGCATGCATTGCAGTTTTTAGGATATCGTGTTTATGGAGGTGATAAAAATTTAATGAAATACACTAATACTGAAGATTTAAAAGCATATATAAAAAAATCGCTAGATTCTTGGGATGCAGCGCAGGATATGCCTTGGCCTTTATTTTATAAAGAACTTTACGACCTTTATCCAGATGCAAAGTATATACTAACCATTAGAGATACCAATAAATGGCTTAGAAGTGTGGTGACTTACTTTGCAAGTATTAGAATACCATTGCATAAAAAGATTTATGACGTGCCATGTGCAGAAGGCTATGAGTACCGCTATAAAGAAGTTTATGAGCAGACTAATGAAGCGATTTTAGAGTTTTTTAAAAACAATCCTAATTTTTTAATTATGAAAATGGAAGAAAATTTTGATTACGAGACCTTATGTGGCTTTTTAAATTTAGACGAGATACCTCAAGATGCGTTTCCTCATGCTAGAAATAATAAAAAAAGAAAACTACCAAACTATAAATTATACAGAGATATACGTTCTCTATATTGGAATTATAAAAAAGGGTACTAATAATAAACTTTAGATTTTTATGAAAAAAATGATAAAGTCAATTTTGAAACCAATAGGCTTGTATGCCCCTTTATATAATTACTATATTAAGAAAAAGCGAGAGAAATATGCGAATTTTGATTTTTGTAGTATGGACTTTGAAGGTGTTAAACTTAAGTTTAATACAAAGGATAATTATTCTAAATCATGGTTTTTCCCAAGATTTGGAAATGGTTATGTACATGAGCCAGGAGCTACAAAAATTTTTATTGATAATGTAGATGAAGATGCTAATGTATTTGATATTGGTGGACATTTAGGTTATTTTTCATGTGTTGCAGGTATATTATCTAAAAATGGAAAGGTATGCGTTTTTGAAGTAGATTTTAATTGTATCGACTTAATCAATAAAAATATTGAATTAAATAAATTAAAAAATGTTAAAGTTCATAATATAGCGGTTTCTGATTTATGTGGAAATGTATCTATACCAGATTTAAAATTTCCTAATCCAGGTATTCGAATAGAATCTTTCAAAAATAAAGAGCAAATAAAAGTAGCGAGCTTAACCATTGATGAATATATTGGTCAAGAAAATATTATTCCAAACTTTATAAAAATAGATGTTGAAGGAGCAGAGTTTAAAATATTGAAAGGAATGACCAATACGTTAAAAAGTAATAAATTAATCTTGCTTATAGAAATACATGTGTCTCAATTATTGAAATATTATGATACAGATTATAAGGATGTTTTGAAGTTTTTAACCTACTATGGATTTAAATTAGAGAAGGTCAAATCTCATAGAACCAAACAAATAGATTTGGAAGAAATTAAGCCTACAGATATATTAGAAGGAAATATAATGATCTTATGTAGAAATCACTAATTATAAACAAAAATCATTGAAAATCGTCTTATTTTATACTTATAATCAAGGATACCTGTCTAGTTTCTTTCATGAGCTTTCTGTAAAGTTAACTCAAGAAGGTCATGAAGTGATTTGTTTTTCATGGAAAGCTTCAGAAAGTGAACGCGTTATAGATCATGTAAAAGTAATTGTAAAAATAAAGAAAGGCTATTTCACCAATTATTATAATGTTTATGCTATTATAAAAAAAAATAAGCCTGATGTTATTATTTCAAACTTTAGTTACTCAAATCCTGCGTTACTTTTCGGTAAATTATTAGGCGTTAAAAAAAATATTACGTGGTTTCATTCCTTAAATGAACAAATGAATCCGTCATTTAAAAATATTTTTATAAAAAAACTATTTCTAAAACTTGCAGATACCGTTATTGCAAATTCGTTTATTACAAAGGAGCAGTTAAATGAAGTTTATAAAGTACCAAAACATAATCTTGAAGTTGTACCTTTCTGGACAAATATAATACAACAGAAAGAAGAGGTAGCCCAATCAAGGTTTTGTAAAGACTCAAATTATTTAAAAATCGGTTGCCCTGGTAGATTAACAGCTAATAAAAATCAAAAAATTGTAATTCAAGCTTTATCAAAAATAGAAGAATTGCATGATTGTAAGTTTCATTTATATTTTGTTGGTAGTGGTCACAATAAATATAGTTTAAATAAATTGGTTTCCGATTCAAAACTTCTGGATAAGGTTTCTTTTATAGGAATGCTATCTCCTGAAGAAATGAAGAATTTTTATAAAAACATGGATGTTATTGTTTTACCAAGTTTACATGAAGCCTTTGGGTTAGTATTAATTGAGGCATTGGCTTTAGGAATTCCAGTATTAGTGTCGTCTCGATTTGGCGCATTGACATTTATTGATAATAATAAAGAACTATTGGAAAAAATGACTTTTAATCCTGAATCTGTTGACTCTCTGGCAGATAAATTGTTTCCTTATTTTGAAGGGAATAATATCCATAGGAGTCGTTTTAAGAAATTATATACCGATAACTTTAACAAGGATAAAATTTATTTAAAAATAAAAAGTATTCTATTGAAAGACTAATGGAAAATAATTATAATCATATACGTGTTTTATAAAATCACTATTTTAATATGTTGTTTCCTTTTTTAAAATATTTACAGCCTACACATTATTTTCAGTGTTCTAGAATTGATGGGAAATCAGTTTTCCCGAGAATTGATAAACTGCCTGATGCTATTTTAGATTATCTAAAACCTGATGTAAACTATCTGTCTAAACAAGCTCAAGATTATGATTTATCTTGGCAGGCTATTCAGCTCGGATACATAGGTAAAGCAGATAAATATGAGAATTTCCATGAGATATCATTACATGATAATTATATTTTTATTCGTAAATATTTTCATAGTGCTTGGGTATTCTATGTTTTTATAATTCGCATTTTGAGCTTTAATAATGTTTTTAAAGAATTCAGATCCTATTACAGAACAAAACATATTAGTAGAAAAGATTATTTAAAGCAACCCATAAAATATAATTCGTGGAAGGAATTTGATTCTCAATTACTTAAACAGAATCCTAAAATAAGTGTCATTATTCCAACCTTGAACAGATATAAATACTTGAAAGATGTATTAAAAGACCTAGAACAACAAGATTACAAACATTTTGAAGTTATTGTAATAGACCAAACAGATGATTTTAAAAAGCATTTTTATAAATCATTTAATTTGGATTTAATCGTTGAACATCAAAAAGAAAAAGCGTTGTGGTTGGCTAGAAATAATGGTGTTAGAAAAGCTAAAGGAGATTTTCTTTTATTTTTTGATGATGATAGTAGAATTAAAAAAGATTGGATTAAAAATCATATAAAATGTCTTGATTTTTTTAATGCTGAAATTTCTTCTGGTGTTTCAATTTCTAAACAAGGTGCTAGAGTTCCTGAAAATTATTCTTTTTTTAGATTAAGTGATCAGTTAGATACAGGTAATGTTTTAATAAAAAGAGGTGTATTTAAGAGTATCGGGTTATTTGATAGACAATTTGAAAAACAGCGCATGGGAGATGGCGAGTTTGGGCTTCGTGCTTTTTTAAATAATTTTTTAAATATCTCAAATCCATATGCTGAAAGGTTGCATTTAAAAGTAAGTACAGGAGGTTTAAGGCAAATGGGGAGTTGGGATGCGTTTAGAAGTAAAAAATGGTTTGCGCCTAGACCAATACCAAGTGTTTTATATTTTTTCCGGACTTATTTTGGGAATGTGCAATCAAGATACGAATTATTAAAATCAATACCCTTATCTATATTACCTTATCGCTTTAAAAGAAATAGATTAATGTTAGTTATTGGAGTTATAATTTCATTTATAATTTTACCATTAGTATTCGTACAAGTTTATAGATCGTGGCAATTAGCTAGTAAAAAAATTGATGAAGGACCTCTTATAAAAATCATTTATTGAATAAAAACACAAACATAACGATTGTGGCTTCAGAGTTCCCGCCTCAACCAGGGGGCATAGGAAACCATGCTTATAATCTTGCATGGTATTTATCTAAAGAAAATTATGAAGTTGAAGTGATTACTGATGTGAGATCTAAAGATAGTGTTGAAGAAAATGTGTTTGATAAAACTTTGCCATTTAAAGTTATAAGAATTAACCGTTCACGTATACAAGTTTTTACCTATTTTAAAAGATTGCTAATATCGTTTAGAAGATTAAAGAACGCAAATGTAGCTATTGCTACAGGAAAATTTTCACTTTGGAATGTGGCATTTTGTGGCTTATTTTTAAATTTTAAATCGTTGGCTATAGTACATGGCACAGAAGTTAATTTTAAGTCTTATACCCTTAAATCATCTATCGATAAGGCCTTGTTAAGGTTTGATAACATTATTGCTGTTTCTAAGTATACAAAGTCTCTAATTAATCATTTACATAGAGATATAGTTGTTATTCCTAATGCCATTAATACAGATAAATGGAAAGGTTTAAAATCATCATTAATACTAAAAGGAAATCCAGTTTTAACGACGGTAGGTAGAATAAGTGAACGAAAAGGACAATTACAAGTAATTAAACATTTACCAGAATTAATAAAGTACTATCCAGATATACACTATCATTGTGTAGGTATTCCATCTCAAATTAAGGTATGTTCAAAAATAGCTAAAGAATTAGGTGTTTTGTCTTATGTAACATTTCATGGTAGTGTTGATAATTATACTTTATTTTCTATTTTAAATCAAACAGATATTTTTGTTATGCTTAGTAAGGAAACTAGTTCTGGTGATGTTGAAGGCTTTGGGATAGCTATTTTAGAAGCTAATTTATTAGGTATACCTGCTATTGGATCTAAAGGTTGCGGCATTGAAGATGCTATAAATCATGATGAGTCAGGAATTTTAATTAACCCAAAAGATGATAAGGCACTACTAAGAGCTATTAATAGTATACTTAATAATAATGAAGATTACAGGCGTAATGCTTTAAATTGGGCACATCAATTTAATTGGTCTACTATTGTAAAATCTTATCTTTATATATTGAAATGAAACATTCTTGACAAAAGTTTCGATACATATTAGAATGATTATATGAATGTTACAGATGATAGCTAAAAAACAATAATTAATTAACAGATGAAAAAGCGATTGACTATCATATCACATACAGAACATTATATAAATGATAGAGGAGAGGTCGTTGGTTTAAACTCAACAGTTACAGAGATTAATCATCTGTTAGAAATTTTCGACGAGATTAATCATGTAGCCATGCTTCATAAAAGTTTAGCCCCTCCTAATACTAAAGCGTATAGCTCTAATAAGATAAAATTTATTCCATTACATGCTTTAGGCGGCAAAGATGTAAAGAGTAAATTAAAACTTGTTTTTTCAATTCCATTTGTTATAAATCAGATAAGAAAGACCCTTAAACAAACCGATTATTTTCAGTTTAGAGCTCCCACAGGAATTGGTGTATTTGTGATTCCTTATCTATTATTTAGTAAGAAAAAAGGATGGTTTAAATATGCTGGTAACTGGCAACAATATAATGCACCTTTGGCTTATCAATTTCAAAGATGGTTATTGAAAAAAAGCAATAGACTCGTTACTATTAACGGTGTTTGGAATAATCAACCAGAACAGTGTAAGTCTTTTGAAAACCCTTGCCTTACTTTGGATGAGCTTAAGCTAGGTGAAGAGTGCATTTCTAATAAAAAATTTAATAAATCTTCTATTAATTTTTGTTTTGTAGGACGGCTAGAGGATGAAAAAGGCATGAATTTATTAATAAATGCGTTTCTCAATTTAGATAAAAACAATAAAGCTAAAATAGGAGTGATACATATTGTTGGAAAAGGGTCAAAAATGAATCATTACAAGGCAATATCAGAAGCATCGGACTTAACTTTTATTTTTCATAACACTTTGTCCAGAGAAGCTGTACACGCTATTTACAAAGTATCTAATGCCATTATATTGCCATCAGCCTCCGAAGGATTTCCTAAAGTTATAGCTGAGGCGATTAATTATGGTTGTTTACCTATTGTTTCTAATGTTTCCTCAATTAGTCAATATGTCAAAAATGAGATAAATGGATTATTGTTAAACACTATTTCTGAAGAAGGACTGTTAGAGCAACTTGTCAAGTTCTTGAATTTTAATGTGATAGATTACTTTACAATGCTCCAATCTAGTGAACATAAACTGAATAAGTTTACCTACGAATATTATAATAATAGAATTAAAAATTATATTTTGAGCTGATGTTTAAAAAACTAGTTTGGATATTTAAAAGACATCCACTTTTATATAAAACCAGATTCAAATTATTGTCTAAGAACTCTACAATTGAAGAGATAAAAGACATTAGTTATAATCAAGTTAATGTCATAGATGATCTTCCTAGCTATTTTTTTGAAATTAATGCCAAAATTTTTAAAGACTTTAAACCAACAAGTGATTTGGATTTGGTAAAACATTTGAGTCTATGGTTAGAAAATAACATAAAAGGTGGCCCCGGTTTAAGTGAACCTTCAGAAAAAGCACTTAAAATAATGTTAGAAGGGAAAGGTGGGGTTTGTAGCGATATGACTCAAATATTTAATAATTTTTGTGTTATTAATGGCGTTAAGGTTCGAGAATGGGGAGTGACAAGAGCACCATTTGATAGTGAATTTGGAGGGCACTCTTTTAATGAGGTGTTTTGTAAAGAACTTGATAAATGGGTGTTAATTGATGTGTCTTATGGTATTATGTTTTATCATAATAATGAAATGCCATTATCTGTTGTTGAATTATATAAATTGGTAAGACAGGATATTAAAGTTAATTTTAAGTCTTTTCATGAAGTAAGACGATTTAAAATATCTGTTATTGTTAATAATTTTTTGGATAGAAGAAATGTTCCTTTTTTAATATGTGATTATTCTAATAAAGTTTATGATAGTTTTTTAAATTTTTTCAAAACCTTTGCCCCAGTGTTTGTAATTCACTTTCTTGTTTATCTTTTTGGTAAAAGTTATCATTATAAGTTTGCTTTAGATGATTACAGAAAAATTTTTGTTTAAACGTAAATTAAAAATTTGTGAAGCTAGATGTCACATATATTTCTGCAATTGTATTCCATTTTGCTCTGGGCATGTTAATTTATTTTAACGAATCACTAGCGAAAATATATTTTCTAATTGCCTTAGCATACTTTTTATATAGAACAATAATTGCACCTGAGCATCTAAAAACCGTAGAAATATTAAAAGCTTGTGCCTATTTTGTTGGAGCCGAATTAATTTTAAGAATTACCAAAGGCTCATTCTCATACGAAGCTTCTAAGTATTTGGTGATTTTGTTTATGATGATGGGTATGATTTATAAAGGCATTTCTGGGAAGGCTTATCCTTATTTTTTTTACTTGTTATTCTTAGTACCATCAATTTTTGTAGCTTCTACCACCTTAAGGTTTGATGCCAATTTTAGAACAAATATTACTTTTGTTTTGAGTGGTCCCATTTGTTTAGGTATAGCTGCTTTATTTTGTTTTGATAAAAAAATTACTAAACAACAATTATCTCAAGTCTTATTATATGTTTTATTACCTATTATAACTCTAACATCTTATGTGGTTTTTTATACGCCAAGTGTTAAAGAAGTTTTATCATCAACAGTTTCAAATCGAGCAGCATCTGGAGGCTTTGGACCTAATCAAGTTTCAACGGTTTTGGGTTTAGGAATGTTTATTATGACCATAAGACTGTTTGTAAACTCACCTAATATTAGTTTAAAGATTTTAAATGCGGTTTTATTAATTTTAATGTCTTATCGAGCCGTCGTTACTTTTAGTAGAGGGGGGGTAATTGCAGCTTTAATTGCGATATTTGGATTTCTAGTTATCTATTATTTTAAGGTTTCTAAAAGGCGTAGAAATGAGATTTTAGGTGTTTTTGTTTTATTCGTTATAAGCGGTTTTACAACTTGGGTAATTAGTACCAATCAAACTGGGGGGTTAATAGAATTGCGATATGCTAATAAGGATCATTTAGGTCGAGAAAAAGAAGATGTAACAACTGGAAGAGGAAAACTCTTTTTGCATGAACTAGAGGGTTTTATGGCTAATCCCTTTTTTGGGATAGGCTCAAGTAGAGCAAAAGATCAACGGATAGAAATAGAAGGTCAAGGAATTACATCTCATAATGAGGTAAGCCGGATTTTAGCAGAACACGGGATATTTGGTATTATTATTCTTTTAATATTGATTTTTAAACCTTTAGAAATGCGTATCAAAAACAAAAAAAATTATTATTTCTATGGGTTTATATTTTTTTGGTTCGCAACAATTAATCATTCATCCATGCGTATTGCTGCACCTGCCTTTATTTATGCTTTGATTCTGTTAAATGTCACACATGAAAAGAAACCTCTTATACATAGGAAACAAATTAAAGCATAAAAATAGTTCGTCTATTGATTTGTTAGGGAAGCAGTTTGAAAATGAAGGGTATTCTTTGTTTTATGCATCAAGCAAAACATTCAAATTATGGCGGCTTATAGACATGTTATGGGCCTGTTTATATTATAGAAACTCGATTCACTATGTATTGCTAGATACGTATAGCACTCAGAATTTTTATTATGCCTTTTTTGTGTCACAACTATGCAGGTTGTTAAAATTGAAATACATTCCTATTTTACATGGTGGTAATTTACCAGACCGTCTTAGAAATAATTCAAGACTAAGTAAACTCATTTTTAATTACGCATATAAAAATATAGCTCCTTCGAAATATTTAAAGCATAGTTTTGAAAACTTTGGCTATGATAATATAGTGCATATTCCCAATACAATTGAAATTAAAAATTACCCTTATAAAGAAAAAAAAATTGAAACAATTAGGCTGTTATGGGTGCGTTCTTTTTCGAAAATATACAACCCAAAATTAGCAGTTAGAGTTTTAAAAACTTTAATCGATGAAGGTTACGATGCTTTGTTATGCATGGTTGGACCCGATAGTGATGGCTCTTTAAAAGAAGTTAAAGATTTAGCTAGTAATATTAATGCGCCTGTAAAATTTACAGGGAAGCTATCAAAAGAGGAATGGGTAAGTCTTTCTAAAGATTATAATATTTTTATAAACACCACAAATTTCGATAACATGCCTGTTAGTGTTATTGAAGCCATGGCACTTGGTTTACCTGTCGTTTCAACTAATGTTGGGGGTATGCCATTTTTAATTAATAATGGTGTTGATGGCTTATTAGTTGAGCCAAATAGTGAAGAGGCGTTTGTTAATGCTATTAAAACTATTTTTAAAAGTTCAACTAAAACGGCGGAAATAGCATATAAAGCTAGAAAAAAAGTAGAACAATTTGATTGGAATGTAGTTAAAAAGCAATGGTTTTTGCTTTTAAATAACTAAAAATAGTTATTAAGATTGACTAGAAAAGTAAGTAATTTAACATAATAAAGTTTGAATTCAATGAATATATTAATTACAGGAGCTGCTGGTTTTATTGGTTCTCATACTGCTGAACGTTTTAAACAGTTAGGGCATCGAGTAATAGGGGTTGATAATTTCTCACCTTATTATGATGTTTACTTAAAAAAAAGAAATGCTGAAGTGTTAAAAAATCAGGATATAAGAATAATTGAATTGGATTTACGAACCGATTCATTAATTGAATTATTACCTAATAAAATGGATTGCATCATTCATTTTTCAAGTCATCCAGGAATTTCAAAGACTTCAACCTTTAGTGATTATTTAACTAATAATGTAAATGCAACTCAGAATTTACTTAATTGGGCAATAGGTTTAAAAAATAGACCGTATTTCATTAATATAGCAACTTCCTCAATTTATGGATTGGAAGCTACTTTATCTGAAGATCAGGCTCCTTTTCCTGTATCTTGGTATGGAGTAACAAAATTGGCAGCTGAGCAATTAGTTTTGTCATATGTTAGAAAAAAAGAATTAAAAGGAACCTCACTTAGGTTATATTCAGTTTACGGTCCTAGAGAACGTCCTGATAAATTGTATACTAAATTATTGGATTGTGGAATTAATAATAAAGAGTTTTCATTGTATGAAGGAAGCGAAAAACACCTAAGAAGTTATACCTATGTTCAAGATATTATAGATGGAATTGTTAGTGTTTTTGGTAAAGAGGAGCTGTGCAATGGCGAAATATTTAATTTAGGTACAGAAGTTGAAAATACCACAGCACGAGGAATACAAATAATTGAAGAATTATTAAACGTTAAAATAAAAAAGAAAATTTCACCTCCTAGACAAGGCGATCAATTAAGAACAAAAGCAAATATTAATAAAGCCAGAAAAGTTTTAAATTATAACCCTACTACGAAATTAAAAGAAGGTCTTCGGGCACAATTAAACTGGTTTAAAGATAATAATTATTGGTAGTATAGAATTAATTGTTAATAAAACTTGCTTTGAACGCAAGAAGAAAGGCAGAGCAATTCGATTGGGCAAATGTTAAAGAACAATGGATGAGAGTTTTAAGTTAAATATTGTCTATTCAAATTAAGGTCTTATATTTATACTTGCTATTAACCCTATCTCGCATGTCTAATCAAAGTATTCATTTTAATATTTCTGAACGGAAAGTCCTACTTAGAATTTTCGATATTTTATTTATTCTAGGAGTTTTATACTTCGTGGGTACGGTTTTTAACTTTGATTACTTTAGAATTGATAAAGAAAACTGGACATGGGTTGTGGTACTTGTTTTATATATATCAATTTTTGGTACCGTATTCGAACTTTACGACTTACAAAAATCAAGTAGAATAGATCAAGTGACATCTAATATTGTACTTACGGTTTCTGTAACAGTGCTATTCTATTTTCTAACACCATTCTTTACACCTTTTCTACCCGATAATAGATTACAGATACTCTACTTTTATTTTTCCATTTTAGCAGCTTTATTTATATGGCGTTATATGTATTTGAATTTTGTGGTTTCACCTAGATTTTATAAAAAAGTACTCATTGTTGGAGAAATATCCAATATCGAAACCATTATTAATGCTTTTAAAGATTCCGATCCTAATTATAAGATTGTGGGTTTTATAAATTGTGAAGCTGAAAATGTAGCAGTTGATAGTATTAGGTTCTTTGGTATTCCTGAATACAAGCCCAATGAAATCCATAAAGTAATTGAAGAAGAACAGATTAAGGAAATTGTTGTGGCAACTTATGATTCTGAAAATATTACTTCAGATATCTATCGTAAACTAATTACACTTTTAGAAACAGGCTTTTCAATTAAAGAGTATACACAAGTATACGAAGACATGACACAAAGAGTTCCAGTACAATTTGTTGGAAAAGATTTTTATAAGTATTTTCCATTTAGTCGTAGTAATCAGAACAAATTATACCTATTTTTTCATCGCCTATTTGATATATTAATAGCAATAATTGGTGTTTTATTTGGGGTTGTGTTTCTGCCTTTAATTGTAATTGGTAATCTTTTTGGCAATAGAGGACCTTTGCTTTTTATTCAAGATAGAATTGGTAAAAATGGTGATGTATTTAGGATGATTAAATTCCGAACGATGATTGAAAATGCAGAACAAAAAGGTGCTGTTTGGGCAGTTAAGAATGATTCACGTATTACAGTTTTTGGAAAATTTTTAAGACATACTAGATTAGATGAAATACCTCAGTTTATAAATATTCTTCTTGGTGATATGAGCATGATTGGCCCACGTCCAGAACGACCACATTTTGTTCGTGAGTTATCTCAATTGTTGCCATTTTACGAAACACGGCATATAATTAAACCTGGATTAACAGGATGGGCGCAGGTAAAGACACGTTACGGAGCAACTGTAGATGATAGTTTGCTTAAACTTCAATACGATTTGTATTATATAAAGCATCGTAGTTTCTTTCTAGATTTTAATATTTTAATAAAAACGATGAGTACAGTGGTTTTTTTTAGAGGGCAATAGTTTGAAATGGTTAATGGATGTTTTAAATTACATGAATAATTCTAAGGTCACTTCGAGTGACCCCGATGGTTATTGGGACTAAAAGAATTTAGTATCGAGAAGTACTTTTAACTAGAAAATTCATTTGTTTTCGATATACCAAATCTTAGATTTAGCACTCAAACTGACATAAATTTCTTGAAATTTAGAATTAAATACATATAACGAATAGCAAGTGCAATAAGTAAAGGAATTAAAGCTATAGCAAATACTTGCACGCCTATAATCCAATGCAAAGTTAATAAGCAAAGTAAAATAATTAGAAATTTTAGATATTTTAGAAACCATTTAGGTGTTTCTTTTTTGAAAAGCTGCGGGATAACAAATAAATTCAATGCAAAGGCCCAAAGTAAGTTGTAATTTTGATGTGTCCCATCGTGGTCAGTCGCAAACCATAGCAATAAAATGAGTACACCAATTATTCCCGTTATACCGAAAATAACAGTATCTAACCAACGACTTCGTTTATTGTTTTTGAAATCTTTATAGGTTATAAGAAGGATTAAAAAACCAATAACTCCCATAATAAAAAGAGGGCTTGAAAAGAAATTAAAAGGCGTAGGTTGCACTATTTTTTGAAATAGGATATTTGTTTTTTTAACTAATTTTTCACCCGTACCTTTAATCGTAGCACTTTCAAAAAAAGCAAAAATATTATCAGGTAAGAACATGTGTTCTCTTGGTGAAGCTTCTTTATCAATTACAGAACCGAGTGCGACGTCAATACCCAAGGATCCCCAAGAGTTTCTGTCTACTTTACTATGAATTAACGCCCTAAAATTTTCAGGCTTAAAATTTTCAGGCTCTTTAAATACAATACCTTTTTCTGATACAGATTCTAAAACATCTCTTATTTTAGTAGCACAATTATCATAAAAGAAATCGTATAAATAAGCTCTGTTTTCTGGTTTTATATTATTTAATAAATAGTCAAATAGTTTTTGTTTTTCAGTGGTAGACAGATTTAAAACCTGTTCTTTAATGGTTCGATTTTGCGAAACATAGCTTTCATAAAAGTCTTCATAATAATTTAAACCAATTAGATAATTTAGCTTGCCTTGAGCAAATTTTAAGTAGAAATTGGGCGTTTCAAAATCGAAAACACCATAATTAAAAACTAAATCGGTACCTTTTATAGGGTCTTTAATTCTGAAAGCGCTATGACCAAATGCATCATTAAGCGAAACACCTGGAGCAATGGTTAATACACTTATATCGGTTTGTGACGACAAAATGTTTTGCTGTCCTTTAGCATTTGAGAAAAATAATATAAAAATTAAAAGAAGTCCTTTTTTTAGCATCTATATTTGATATTATCTAAAGATACTGAAATCTAGTTTTAGTGAAAACACATTGGAATATAATGCGACACTTTGATCACCAATATCTGTAAAAGCATAATCAATTTGAACCCCATTATATTTAAATCCAACACCAAAACTAGGTTGAAACGTTAGCTGTTCGGTATTATCAATTTGTAATTCATTTTGAAAATTACCCATTCCAGCACGTAAATAAACCATGTCTATATAGCCAAATTCAAAACCTAATGCTGGGTTTATACTCGCAAATGAGGATGAAAAAACATCATTGTTTTCTTCAAATCGAACATTCAAATTTACTGCAGTTAGTAAAGTGTAGTCATAATGAAAGGTGGTAAGCTTAGAAATTCCTAATTGTAGTTTCGGGATTGTTATTTCAGTAGTTTCGGGTAATTCTTGATTTTGACCTGCTACAGCATCGCTAATTTTTGCAAATTCATCTTCATCGATAGCCCAAGCATTAAATGTAGTTGTAATATCACGTGCCATTAATCCGAATTTCCAATCATTATTCGTTTCAAACTGGACACCAACATCCAATCCAAAACCCCAAGAAGATGCAAAATCACCAATAATACGCCTTATAACTTTTGCGTTAACGCCATAATTTAAACCATCAATTGGAAGTGATCGTGCGTAAGAAAATGTTAGACCATAATCGGCAGTAGAGAATAGACTAATTCGGTCGTAGTTAATATTTCCTTGTTCATCAATTAATTGCGTTGTATTTAATATATCATCCACAGCAAAACGAATTAACGATACGCCTACTGCACTTCTATCATCTAATGGCATAGCGAAAGCTGCATAATCGTAGTTTGCAATATTAGCAAAGTAACTAGAATGCATTAGAGCCAATTGATTGTCTTCAATTTTTAAAAGACCAGCTGGATTCCAATAGCCTGAATTCACATCGGCAGTATGGGATGTTACAGCACTACTCATCCCTAATGCAGCGGCATCAACACCAATATTCATAAACTCATTAGAGTATTTTCTAGTGGTTTGCGCACATAGTGTGAGTGATAGAACACAAAGTATTGTAGTTATGTAAACTTTCAATCGCAATTTTTTTACAAAGATGCACATAATACCAATTTAATCATAATATAAAATGGTAGCATCGCTTTAAATCCCTGATTTTATAGTCTATAAACAGTAATTTATAATAGATATTGTCTGAAGCTTGTTTAAGACATGAATAGTTTGTTATTTTTACATAAATATTTCGAAGGTTTTATGACACGTTACATACCAAATGCTTTAACGCTTTTAAACTTGTTCTGCGGATGTATTGCGGCCATATATGCTGTAAATAATAATTTTGTTACGGCGGCATTCTTCGTTTTTCTTGGTATTTTTTTCGATTTCTTTGATGGTTTTGCAGCTAGAAAACTAAATGTGCAAAGCGAATTAGGGGTTCAATTAGATTCTTTGGCAGATATGGTAACTAGTGGCTTGGTTCCTGGTATTATTATGTATAAACTTTTAGAGTTAGTGGGGTCTGACTGGGGTGAAGTTGATTTATCTGGTAATTTCGAACTGCTTGCAATACCTTTAATTGGCTTAACAATAACTTTAGCATCGGCGTATAGATTAGCAAAATTTAATATAGATACTGAACAACAAACGTATTTTAAAGGACTGCCAACACCTGCAAATGCTTTATTAATATTGTCGTTGCCTTTAATAATTGAGTTTCAGGATAGTGATATTATTAATGCAGTTATTCTTAATAAATGGTTTTTAATTGGTTTAACTTTATTAAGTTGTTATTTGCTTAATTCTAATATAAAACTATTTGCATTAAAATTTAAAAGTTGGGATTTTATAAGCAATGCTACAAGATATATCTTTATCATATTATGCATAGTACTTCTTGCAGTTATTCAATTTGCTGCAATTCCAATTATTATTCTACTATATATTATCATGTCAATTTTAGATAACTTAACATCCAAATAATTAATTACAATGGTTGAAAATATTTTTACACTACTAATGTTAGTGCTGTTACAGGCTGTTTTAGGGTTCGATAATTTGTTATATATTTCTTTAGAAAGTAAGCGTGCTCCAAAAGAAAAACAAGCCTACGTTCGTAAAATAGGGATTCTTTTAGCCATTGCATTGCGTATTATTCTACTGGTAGTATTATTACAAGTAATTGAATTGTTCCAAGACCCTATTTTTGGTTTTGATTTTGAAGATGTTTTAGTTGGACAGTTTAATATTCATAGTTTAATTGTGCTAGGTGGTGGTGCATTTATTATTTACACGGCAATGAAAGAGATTTGGCACATGATTGCCATTCATGATGTAGGGCATAATATTGAGGATGGTTCTAAAAGCTCTGTTGGAAAAGTGATAACCATGATTGTAATAATGAATGTTGTGTTTTCATTCGATTCTATTTTAAGTGCAATAGCCTTAACCGATGTTATATGGGTGATGGCTGTGGCTATTATTGTAAGTGGGGTGATGATGATATGGTTAGCCGATAAAGTTTCAGATTTCTTAGCAAAAAATAGAATGTATGAAGTTTTGGGTCTGTTTATCCTTTTTATTGTAGGTATTATGTTGGTGACAGAAGGTGGCGAATTAGCACATTTAGAACTCTTTGGAAATCATGTAGAGCATATGAGTAAAACAACATTTTATTTTGTGATTGCTATTTTAGTAATAACAGATATTGTTCAAGGTCGTTATCAAAAGAAATTATTGAAAGAGCAGGAGCAAGAGGTTAAGGATAATTAATAAGTAGTAGCAAATTTATTAAATGAGTGTTTTAAGAGATTTAGAAAATGTTTGAATAACAAAGAATTTTTATTTTTGTTATAGCTAAAACAGCCTAATCCCGTATTTTCTTTTTACGTAACTCGAAGTTCTGTCCTAAATATACTTTACGCACCATCTCATCATTAGCAAGGTCTTCTGGGATACCATGTTTTAAAATACCGCCTTCAAACATTAAATAAGTTCTATCTGTAATAGCTAATGTTTCTTGTACATTATGGTCGGTAATAAGAATGCCTATATTTTTTTTGGTAAGTTGTGCTACAATACGCTGGATATCTTCAACCGCTACTGGGTCTACACCAGCAAAAGGCTCATCTAATAAAATAAAACTAGGATCGGTAGCTAGTGCACGTGCAATTTCTGTACGACGACGCTCTCCACCAGAAAGTAAATCGCCTCTGTTTTTTCGAATATGACCTAGTCCAAACTCTTCGATGAGTGATTCCATTTTATCGTGTTGTTGCTTCTTGCTAAGTTTGGTAAGTTGTAACACGCTTAATATATTGTCTTCAATGCTTAATTTTCTAAATACCGAAGCTTCTTGTGCCAAATAGCCTATGCCGTTTTGTGCACGTTTGTACATGGGATATTTAGTAATTTCTTGGTTATCCAAGAAAATATGTCCGCCATTAGGCTTTATTAAACCAACTATCATATAAAAAGAGGTTGTTTTTCCAGCACCATTAGGGCCTAATAGACCAACGATTTCGCCTTGCTTTACTTCTAGTGAAACATCTTTTACAACTTTTCGTCCGCTATAGGACTTCATTAAATTTTCTGCTCTTAGAATCATGGGTGCAATTACGGAAATTTTAATTAATTGTGGAAATTGTTGCAGCTGTATAACGTTTCATTAACCTTTTTAATTGTTAGATAGATATAATTTGCGGGGTAGTATTACCGTTAATATAGGTTTTAATATTGCTGAAAGGTGCGTTAGGGATTGCAGCGGTAGCTTTTGGCGAGGCGTGCATCGAGCCAAAACTATTAGCGTAAAGCCCGACCCTTAAGGGTAGCGCCCAAAGTACGATATAGCTATTGATTTTCTAGAGCATCCCAAAACTCGTAAGCACGTCGCAAATGTGGAATGACTATAGTGCCGCCAACTAAGGTTGCAATGCTTAAGGCTTCGACGACTTCTTCTTTTGTTAAACCTTCTTTATAACTCGTTTCTAAATGATATTTCACGCAATCATCACAGCGCAATACGGTAGATGCTACCAAACCAAGCAATTCTTTTGTTTTGACATCTAAAGCACCTTTGGAAAATGCGTTTGTATCTAAATTGAAAATACGTTTTATTACTTTATTATTATCTGAAAGAATTTTGTCGTTCATTCTTTCTCGATAATCATTAAACTCTTTAACAATATCAGACATTTTCTTTTCTTTTTTGATTTCTAATTACAATTTTAGAAATGTAAATACTTACTTGATATAATATTAAAATTGGGATTGCTACAATTACCTGACTTGCGATATCTGGTGGTGTAATTATAGCTGAAAGTATAAGAACTACGACGAGGGCATATTTTCTGTATTTTCTTAATATTTCTGGTGTTACTAAACCTATTTTGGTTAGGAAATAGATTATAATTGGTAGCTCAAAAATTAGGCCTGATGCCAGAGCCGAAGAGCGCACTAATGCTATATATGAGCTTATATCGATTTGATTATCAACGATTTCTGAAATACTGTAATTCGCAAGAAAATTAAGAGATAAGGGAGTTACTATGTAATAACCAAATAGTACCCCAATAAAAAATAATAGTGATGAAATTATAATAAACCCTCTAGAGTGCTTCCGTTCATTTGCATGCAAACCAGGGCTGATAAACTTCCATAATTGATAGATTACATACGGGAAAGAAATAACAAAACCAGCTAGGATAGCGGTCCAGATATCTGCCGAAAACTGTCCTGCCATCGTCCGGTTTTGTATAATCATTGGCATTTGTTCAGCACAAAATGTTGTGTCAAGCCCAATAAAATTAGCTGCATTACACAGAAATTTGTACGTAGGGAAACTCATATCCTTAGGCGCAAATATGATTTTATCAAATAAAAACCTGCTAAAGATAAAAGCAAAAGTTGCTACTATAATTACCGCTGTAATTATTCTTATTAAATGCCAGCGTAAATCCTCAAGATGGTCTAAAAAAGACATCTCATTTATGTTCTTTCGTGCCATTATATAATTCCTTCTTTTATTAAATCGTGCAGATGTACCACTCCTGCATATTTACCATGATCTTCTACGAGTAGCTGGGAAATTTCATTAGTCTCCATAACTTCAAGCGCATCAATTGCCATAGCTTCTGCTTCAATAAGCTTAGGATTTATACTCATAATATCTTTAGCAGTTAATGAGGCGAAATTATCAACTTTAGAAAGCATACGTCTTAAATCACCATCTGTAATTATGCCAATTACTTTTTCATTTTCAACAACCGCAGTAACCCCAAGCATTTTTTCAGAAATTTCAACAATTACATCTTTTATACTTGTGTTACTGGAAACGCTAGGTTTTTCGTTAGCTGACGAAATATCTTGAACCCTTAAATATAATTTTTTTCCTAAGGCGCCTCCAGGATGATATTTAGCAAAATCGTTACTAGAAAAACCTCGTAATTCTAACAAACAAACTGCAAGCGCATCACCCATAACTAATTGTGCAGTAGTACTGGTGGTAGGTGCTAAGTTATTTGGGCAAGCTTCTTTTTCAACAAACGTATTTAAAACATAATTTGCATTCTTACCCAGGAATGAATCTTTATTACCAGTAATGGCAATCATCGCATTTTTTGCGCTTTTAATTAAAGGTATTAGTACTTTTATCTCTGGCGTATTACCACTTTTTGATATACATATTACGACATCATCTTTTAGAATGAGACCTAAATCTCCATGTATTGCATCTGCGGCATGCATAAAAACAGATGGGGTACCGGTAGAATTTAAAGTTGCAACAATTTTGTTAGCGATAATGGCACTTTTACCAATTCCAGTAATTATAACCCGCCCTTTCGATTTGTAAATTAATTCTACTGCATTGGAAAAATCATCTGTAAGGAGGTGAGACAAATTTGAAATTGCCTGACTTTCCATTTCAATAGTTTGTTTGGCCGTATGAATAATAGAATCTTTGTAGTTCAAAATTTATTATTTTTTTGGTTGATGCTTTTAAAGATTTTGTTATCTTTAATGTTCGTCAAATAAAAACTTATTTGATTTATTAAATTTCGTTACAAAACTAACGAAAAAAAAACGAGGGTTCTCTAATAAGATTACTAAATTAATTAATAGCATTTGGGTGTTTAATTGTTGTTTAAACACATAAATTCATTATTTTTATTTCATGTTGACGGCAAAAAGTGACTTACACACTTCTCTAAAAAAATATTTTGGGTTTAATAAATTCAAAGGACTCCAAGAAGGTGTAATTGAGAGTTTACTATCAGGAAATCATACATTTGTAATAATGCCCACTGGTGGCGGTAAATCGCTTTGTTACCAGCTCCCCGCATTGATGCAAGAGGGCACAGCAATAGTAGTATCACCTTTGATAGCTTTAATGAAGAATCAAGTTGACGCTATTCGTGGTATTTCTGATGAAGAAGGAGTAGCACATGTGTTAAATTCTTCGCTTAATAAAACAGAAGTTAAACGCGTAAAAGAGGATATTGTTAGTGGGGTTACTAAATTACTTTATGTAGCACCAGAATCCTTAACAAAAGAAGAAAATGTTGAGTTCTTGAGGTCTGTAAAGATTTCCTTTATGGCCATAGATGAAGCACATTGTATTAGCGAATGGGGGCATGATTTTAGACCAGAATATAGAAACTTACGTAATATAATAGGTAGAATTGGTGATAATATTCCTATTATAGGATTAACAGCTACAGCAACGCCAAAAGTACAAGAAGATATTATTAAGAATTTAGGTATTGGTAACGCTAAAACGTTTAAAGCGTCCTTTAACAGACCTAATTTGTATTATGAAGTGCGTCCGAAAACTAAAAATGTGGATGCCGATATTATTCGTTTTATAAAACAAAATGCGGGTAAATCGGGGATTGTTTATTGCCTAAGTAGAAAACGTGTTGAAGAACTTGCGCAAGTATTACAAGTAAATGGTGTTAAGGCGGTGCCATATCACGCAGGATTAGATGCTAAATCTAGATCAAGCTATCAAGACAAGTTTTTAATGGAAGATGTTGATGTTGTGGTTGCTACTATAGCATTTGGTATGGGTATAGACAAACCAGATGTGCGATTTGTAATCCATCACGATATTCCAAAAAGTATAGAAAGTTATTATCAAGAAACAGGTCGTGCTGGTCGAGATGGAGGCGAAGGACACTGTTTGGCCTTTTATGCTTATAAAGATATTGAAAAGTTAGAAAAATTCATGTCTGGTAAGCCTGTTGCCGAACAGGAGATAGGACAAGCTTTGTTGCAAGAGGTTGTAGCGTTTGCAGAAACATCTATTTCACGTAGAAAATTTATCCTTCATTATTTTGGTGAAGAGTTCGATAACAAAACAGGAGAGGGAGGCGAAATGGATGATAATGTTAGATATCCTAAAAAGCAACATGAAGCAAAAGATGAACTAAAAATTTTATTAGAAACCATTAATAATACCAATGAGAAATACAAATCTAAAGATTTGGTTAATGTTATAGTTGGAAAAGAAAACGCATTAATTAATTCGCACAAAACCAACGAACAATCCTTTTTTGGTAAAGGAAAAAACAAAGACAACAAATATTGGATGGCATTATTAAGACAGGTTTTAGTTGCTGGTTATTTAAGAAAAGATATTGAAACCTATGGTGTTATAAAGTTGCATGATTCTGGTCGCGATTTTATTGCAAAACCAAAGTCTTTTATGATGACTGAGGATCATATTTTTGAAGGCGCACAAGAAGATGGTAGTATTATTACTGCTGAAAAAGGAGGAGGTGCGGTAGCAGATGAAGTATTAATGGGGATGCTAAAAGATTTGCGTAAAAGAAATGCTAAAAAATTAGGCGTACCACCATTTGTTATATTCCAAGACCCGTCTCTAGAAGATATGTCATTAAAATATCCAATAACTATAGCAGAATTAGGTAATGTGCATGGTGTTGGTGATGGTAAAGCTAAGAAATATGGTAAAGATTTTGTGACATTAATTGCTAACTATGTGGAAGAGCACGATATTATTCGTCCAGATGATATGGTTGTAAAATCTACAGGAAGTAACTCTTCGTTAAAGCTTTATATTATCCAAAATATAGATAGAAAATTACCACTAGACGATATTTCATCTTCCAAAGGAATGTCAATGACAGATTTTATTAAAGAAATGGAGGTTATTGTGTATTCGGGCACAAAATTGAATATAGATTATTGGCTAAATGATATTTTAGATGAAGACCAGCAAGAAGAAATTCATGAATATTTTATGGAGTCTGAAACTGATTCGATTGATGATGCCATTGAAGAGTTTGACGGCGATTATGATGATGAAGAGTTGCGTTTATACCGAATTAAATTTATTAGTGAAGTAGCTAATTAAAAAGTCTTACTCATTACCGGAAACTCAAAATTCTAATTTAAGATACCAAAGATATGCGTTCCTAATTTATGGTATCCATAGCGTTCATAAAATCTAATAACTTTAGGGTTATCTACGTACACAGATAACCATAGGTGGTTAGATTCTATTCGTTTTGCTTCTTCAAAAATTTCATTTTGTAACAGATACCCAATTTTACGATTTAGAAAGTCGTTAATTAGTTTGGCATATCCAACGGGAAGATCATCCAAAAAAGCCAACCAATATACATTATTGTTGTCATTTATTTTTTTGTCAAAGCTTCAATAGAAAATGACTTTGCGAAAAAACTAATAAGGGTTTCATTATCATGAAACAGATGACCGAAGGCTTCTCTAAATGTCACTCGTGCCATGAGCGCTAATAGAATAATGTCTTTAACAGTTACTTTTCTTACCACAATATGCATGATACTAAATATATCTATTTTTTAAATAAATACTTTTTAGCCTAGCCTACATACTTCTAACATAGTTTTCTATCTTTGCACTTTCTTAAAAAAATAGAATCATGCAAGACGGATTATACGCAAAATTTAATACGACTAAAGGAGAAATTTTAGTCACCTTAGAATATCAAAAAACACCAGGAACGGTTGGTAACTTTGTAGCTTTAGCTGAAGGTAATTTAGAAAACTCTGTAAAACCTCAGGGAACACCTTATTATGATGGATTAAAATTTCATAGAGTTATTCCAGATTTTATGATTCAGGGGGGATGTCCTCAAGGTTCTGGAGCTGGAAACCCAGGGTATAAATTTGATGATGAATTTCATCCAGATTTAAAACACGATGGACCAGGGGTTTTATCTATGGCTAATGCAGGCCCTGGGACAAATGGAAGTCAGTTTTTTATAACCCATGTTGAAACATCTTGGTTAGATAATAAACATACCGTATTTGGTAAAGTTAAAGAGGGGCAAGCTATTGTTGATGCTATTGCTCAAGGTGATAAAATTGAAAGTTTAGAGATAGTAAGAGTTGGTGATGATGCGGAAGCTTTCAATGCTGTTGAAGCTTTTAGAGCTTTTGAAGGTTCTAGAGAAAAAAGATTAGCAGAAGAAAAGGCAAAAGCAGAAGCAGAGCTTGATAAAATTGCTGCTGGTTTTAGTAAAACAGATAGTGGTTTACGTTATCAAATTTTACAAAAAGGAGACGGTAATAAGGCAGAAAAAGGTAAAACTGTTTCTGTACATTATAAAGGTCAGTTATCAGATGGGACTGTTTTTGATTCATCATACAAACGTAACGCACCAATTGATTTTCCTTTAGGTGTTGGTCAAGTTATTCCAGGATGGGATGAAGGCATTAGCTTATTAAAAGTAGGTGATAAGGCACGTTTAGTTATTCCTAGTCATTTAGGGTACGGAAGTGCAGGTGCCGGAGGCGTTATTCCACCAGATGCAACTCTTGTTTTTGATGTTGAGTTGATGGATGTAAAGTAAGTAGAGAACCAATTTTTATTTAAAAATTGAGTGAATCACTTATACTGAGCGTAGCCGAAGTATCTTTATAGATTTAAACTATGCTTAAGAACCAATTTTTATTTAAAAATTGAGTGAATCACTTATACTGAGTCTTTCGACTTTACTCAAGGCAAGCAAGTCGAAGTATCTTTAAAAATTTATTTAGTAAGCTAAAAAATAATATTATTATATAATGAAGCACTTCATTCGAGGTGCTTTTTTTATATTTATGCATGACAAATCAAGAACTAGAAAAACTAAAATATCCAATTGGGCAATTTGATTGTCCAAACAACATTTCTCAAGATCATATTAAAAGTTGGATATCCATTTTAGAGCATTTTCCTAATCGATTAGAGAATCTTGTAAAGAATTTAACCAATCAGCAATTAGATACAGCTTATAGACCAGATGGTTGGACTATCAGACAAGTGGTGCATCATGTATCCGATAGTCATCATCATAGCTATACGCGTTTTAAGTGGGCGTTAACAGAAGATAAACCTCTTATTAAGGCTTATAATGAAGCAGATTGGGCAAAACTTCAAGATTATAATGCCCCAATAGAAATGTCTTTAAATCATCTAAGGGTTATTCATTATAAACTTGTTTATTTATTAAATACTTTGTCTGTAAATGATTTTAATAAGCATTTTATTCACCCAGAAACAAATAGTGAAGTAAAATTAGATTATAACGTTGGTAATTATGCATGGCATAGTAATCATCATTATGCGCACATTGAAAATCTAATAAAACGCAAAGGTTGGAAGTAAATGATAAGACCAGTTCATATAAATGACGCTCAAGAATTACTTGATATTTATAATTATTATGTAATAAATACAACTGCTAATTTTGATATTGAACCTTTAACACTAGAAACTTTTACTAATAAGTTAAATCAAATTATTCCTAATTATCCTTATATCGTTTACGAGGAAAATAATGAGATACTAGGATATGCTTATGGAAGTAGGTTTAGACCAAGAGCTGCTTATGATTTTGTAGCAGAATCGACGGTTTATGTTAAGCACAATGTACATGGAAAACAAATTGGGACAAAACTCTATACAGAATTAATTAGACTACTTAAAGAAACCAACTTGCATACGGTTTTAGGTGTATTAACCATACCAAATGAAGCTAGTATAAAACTCCATGAGAAACTTGGGTTCGAGCAAGTAGCAAACTTAAAAGAAGTGGGAAAGAAATTTGGTGAGTGGCAGAATGTTGGTATTTGGCAATTAAGACTAACTTAAATTTTCCATTTTATATTGCATCCAATACTCGGTTTTTGTAATTGTGTGTTTTCCTTATTTTCAATTAAACAATCCAAAGCATTTTTTAAATTTTTTCCCGTAACAGGAATCCCATTACCAGGTCTTGAA
The DNA here is from genome assembly GCF_947487605.1 of uncultured Algibacter sp. GTDB lineage: Bacteria > Bacteroidota > Bacteroidia > Flavobacteriales > Flavobacteriaceae > Algibacter_D. Next base: position 351,920 of record NZ_CANKXK010000001.1, on the reverse strand, counting down.
TCATCTAGTTGACCTCTGTAAGATAGTTTTAATTCTGAGTTAAAAACATAAAAATCTGGTGTACAAGCCGCATCGTAAGCTATTGCTACTACTTGTGTTTCGTCATATAAATAGGGGAAAGGGTAGCCTTCATTTTTAGCATGAATCTTCATGTTTTCCGGTGAATCTTGTGGGTAGTTAATCACATCATTACTAGAAATAGCAATAAAAGAAATTCCTTTGGACAGATAATCGTTAGCGATGGAAACCAATTTAGGGTTCACATGAATTACAAAAGGGCAGTGGTTGCATATAAACATAATTACGGTTCCTTTTTCACCTTTTAATTCATTCAAGCTTAATCTCGATCCTGAAATGGTATCTATAAGTGAAAAATCATGAGCTTTTGTTTCTAAAGGAAGCATATTTGAAGGTGTACGAGCCATAGCTAATATTTTTATCAAAGTTCGTTAAAATTTGTATTTTTAAAAAATGGATAACACAATTACTTTTGAAGATTTTACCAAAGTAGATTTACGCATAGGAACCATAATTGAGGTTAACGTTTTTCCTGAAGCTCGGAATCCCGCTTATAAATTAACCATAGATTTTGGGGATTTAGGAATTAAAAAATCTTCAGCACAAATAACAACGCTTTATAATAAAGAAGATTTGCTTCAAAGACAAATTGTAGCTATTGTAAACTTTCCTGAAAAGCAAATTGCTAAATTTATGAGTGAATGTTTAGTACTTGGAGCCGTTAATGGTAAGGACGTTGTACTTTTAAATCCAGAAACCAAAGTTAAAAATGGAAGTGTTGTGGCTTAGTTTATGCAGGATCTTGATACAGCTAAAATAAATTTTGATAGTACGGGTCTTTGGGTTTTAAATATTGCCCTCGCTATTGTTATGTTTGGCGTGGCCTTAGGTATTACAATAGATGATTTTAAAGCGCTTTTAAAACGGCCAAAATTAGTTTTCGTCGGAATCCTGTCTCAATTTATATTGTTACCCCTAATAACGTATGGTTTTATTATCTTAATTAAACCTCAACCAAGTATAGCACTTGGAATGATGTTAGTTGCTGCTTGTCCAGGCGGTAATATATCTAATTTCATGACGCATTTAGCGAAAGGTAATACAGCGCTTTCAATTAGTCTAACCGCGTTTGCTACTTTTGTTGCTGTTTTTATGACCCCATTTAATTTTCAATTTTATGGCAGTATGTATCAACCAACAGCTACGCTATTAAAAGATGTAGCATTAAACCCTTTTGAATTGTTGCAACTAGTTCTTCTCATTCTTGGCATTCCACTAGTTCTAGGTATGCTTGTGAGGTATAATTTTGCAAATACAGCTATGAAACTTTCTAAAATATTAAAACCACTTTCAATTATAGTATTTGGGGCTATTGTAGTTATTGCTTTTTCAAATAATATTGATGTTTTTAATGCTTATATACAGCATGTATTACTACTAGGCATATCACACAACATAATAGCCATATTGTTAGGACTTACAATGGCTAAACTATTTAAGTTATCTTTTAAAAATCAAAAAACAATAGCTATAGAAACGGGAATTCAGAATTCTGGATTAGGATTATTGCTCATTTTTACGTTCTTTAACGGACTAGGAGGTATGGCTATTTTAGCTGCTTTTTGGGGTATTTGGCATATAATTTCTGGGTTATTACTGGCATTTTATTGGTCGCATAAGAATTAAAAATTTCAACATATTGCAAAAACTTTGGTTATTTAGTGTACGAGCATATTTAAAATTGGGGTTCTTCTTCTACTTTAAAAAGATTAATGTTTTTAATAAAGAAAACATTCCTAAAAATAAACCTGTACTGTTTTTAGCGAATCATCAAAATGCGCTCTTAGACCCACTATTAATAGGAATAAATTGCGATAGGTTCTTGTTTTTTTTAACCAGAGCTGGTGTATTTAAAAAAGCATTTATAAGCAAAATATTTGCCTCTTTACAAATGCTTCCTGTTTACCGTATTAGAGACGGTTGGAATAATTTAACCAATAATACTGCCATTTTTGAAACCTGTACAAAATTATTAAACAAGGGTGAGTCTGTTTTAATTTTTCCAGAAGGGGGGCATAATTTAGTTAGAACTGTAAGGCCATTAAGTAAAGGTTTTACTAGAATAGTTTTTGATACTCTCGAAAAATATCCTAATACAGATTTGCAACTTATACCTGTAGGTTTAAATTTTAAGAATGCGATACATTTTCCAGACGGTACTTCTATATTTTACGGAAAACCTATTAGGGCTAAAGATTTTTTTTCTGGAAATAGACATGAAGATGTTTTAAAACTAAAGACAAAGATTCAATTAGAACTTTCAAAATTAACAGCTCATATTCCAACTGAAAACTACGATAGAACTCTTAAAAGATTGAACGATTTGAATGTTGATTTTTTAAACCCTCAACAAGTAAATAGCTGTATAAAAAGTGGTTTTCAAAATTGCCATAATCAACCAAAATCTAAGATTGAAGGATTAAGAAGTTTCTTTAAAATATTATTAATTGTAAACTTATTTGTGCCCTATTTTTTGTGGAAATTTATGGTTCAGCCTCAAATAAAAGAAATAGAGTTTATGTCTACATTTAGGTTTGCTGTGGCGGTAACTTTGGTGCCTGTTTGGGTTTTGTTATTAGTGTTTTTATGTGTTTTTAGTTTTGGATGGGGTATTGCTATTGCATATTTAATAGTTGTTTTAGGGATAGTTTTACTAGCAGTAAAGACATAAAAAAACCGTAACTTTTAAGTTACGGCTTGTATTTTTATTGCGAATTCTATTAAATATCGTCAAAATCTATATCTGTAAAACTTTCAGTAGAATCAGGTGTGTCTTTCACTTCTTTTACAATTGCTGGTGCATCGTCATATTCTTTCTTAAAATCTTTTTGGTGACGCTCACTTATAACTTCATCACCTTTTTCGCGAATTATATAATCGGTCATTTCAGCTAAAATTTCTTTGAATTCAGCAAAATCCTCTTTATAGATATATATTTTATGCTTTTTGTAGTGAAAAGACCCATCATCGTTGGTAAACTTTTTACTCTCTGTAATTGTAAGGTAATAATCTTCAGCTTTTGTCGCTCTTACATCGAAAAAATAGGTGCGTCTTCCAGCTCGTAATACTTTCGAAAAAATCTCCTCTCTCTCCATCATATCATTGTTGTTCATAGTTATTTTTAATTTATTGAATTAGTATTGTGTTCATCAAAAATCTAAAAAAAACCGAAACTTACCAACATTTTTTGAAGTTTCTTTTTACGATCTTCAATTTTGTTACATTTAATTTAATAATTAAAATGATTGTGCCTTTATTAATTGAGCTTAAGATTGGCTAGAAATATTCTCACTTAATTGTTTTAAGTAAAGGTCTTTGTAGTAGCCATCTTGATCTATAAGTGTTTCATGCGTACCCTCTTGTAATACTATACCAGCATCTAGAACAATAATTTTATCAGCATTTTTAGCAGAAGACACTCTATGACTAACTATTATAGTAGTTTTTCCTTTAGATATTTTATTAAGATTTTTTAATATTTTCTCTTCTGTTTCTGTGTCAACAGCAGATAAGCAATCATCAAATAATAGAATTTTTGGAGACTTTATAATCGCTCTAGCTATAGAAATACGCTGCTTTTGCCCGCCAGATAGTGTAATACCACGTTCTCCTAAAATGGTGTCATAAGCATTATTAAATTTTACTATGTTTTTGTGTACTTGGGCATTCTTTGCGGCTGTAATAACATCTTCTTCTGTAGCATCTTCTTTTCCAAACTTAATGTTGTTTTTTATGGTATCTGAAAATAAGAAAGCATCTTGAGGAACGTAACCAATGTTATCCCTTAAATTGGTTAAATTGTGTTTTGCTAAGCTTAAATTATTAATGATAATGCTACCAGAATCAATGTCATATAACCGTCCAATTAAATCTAAAATAGTCGATTTGCCTGCACCAGTTTTTCCTAGTATAGCAAGTGTTTCTCCCTCTTTAATACTAAAGCTAACGTCTTTTAAGGCCTGTATATTGGTGTCATCATAGGTGAACGATACGTTTTTAAACACAAGATCCCCATTGATTTCGGTGGAGGCTTCAGAATGATTTTTTATTTCAGGCTCAATCTTTAAAAATTCGTTGATGCGTTTTTGAGATGCTTCAGCTTGTTGTACAATAGAAGTTACCCAACCTACTGTTGCAACGGGCCATGTAAGCATGTTAACGTAAATAATAAACTCTGCTATAGTACCTAAACTTTCTATTTCGCCATTAATGTATTGCATGCCTCCAACGTAAATAACTAGGAGGTTACTGGTGCCAATTAGCAAAATCATCATAGGGAAAAACCACGCTTGTACTTTTACTAAACTTATTTGTTTTGCTTTACTCTCAGAAGCTAATTGGTTAAAATTTCTAGATGTTTTCGGCTCTATGCCATATGCTTTAATTACAGAAATGCCGCTAAAAGATTCTTGTGTATATGTAGAAAGTTTCGATAAGTATTCTTGAACTATGGTGCTTCGTTTGTGTATTTCTTTACTAAGTTTATAGATAATAACTGATAGAATTGGTAGTGGTAAAACGGTGTAAAGTGTTAATTTTGGTGAAGCATTAATCATATAAATAATAACAATTACAAAAAGTGCAATGGTATTTATACTATACATGATGGCTGGACCTGCGTACATTCGCACACGACCAACATCTTCACTAATGCGATTCATTAAATCGCCTGTTCTGTTTTTCTTGTAAAAATTGAGGGATAACTTTTGATATTGAGCGTATACCTCGTTTTTTAAATCGTATTCGATATACCGAGAGACATTAATAATGGTTTGCCGCATAAAAAAGGTAAGAATACCTCCAATTAATGCAGCACCAACAATATATAAGATAACTTCTGTTAATTCTGTTTTTATAGTACTTTCAGTTACGCCTCCTTTCAAATATTTTTCAATAATGACAAAAATTTCTTTTACGTAACGCGGAGTAAAAAGAAGGAAAATTCGAGCAACAATTGTAATGATGACACCAACAATTAAATGAAATTTGTATTTTAAAAAGTACTTGTTTAAGTGTTGTAATTCTTTCATTAAATTCTAACCATGACTTAAAAATGAGTTAGCAAAGATAAGGTAATAATCATTTAAAATTATTTGTCTTACTTGATGCTTGTGTTAAATATATCCAAAAGTCATTTATAGATTAATAAAACTAATAATATCGTCAGACTTTTTTAAAATAGTATTATTTTTGCAATCTAAATGAAACTAACTAAATAGTTATTTTGTAAATAAAGTTCTTTGTAATCATGCTAAACAGACGCCATATTCGTGTTAAAGTAATGCAATCTATTTATGCTTTTAAAGGAAGTGAAAGCGATGACCTTTCAAAAGATCAAAAGTTTTTGTTGTTTAGTATTGATAACATGTACAACTTGTACTTATTGTTAATGTCGCTGCTTATTGAAGTTCAAAAACGAGCTGAAGACGATTTACAAAAAAAGCAAAACAAACATTTAGCTACCCAAGAAGATAAACATCCTAATAAAAAATTTATTAATAACGAATTATTGAAAGCCATTAAAGGCAATATTTCGTTGAATGAGCAATTTAAATCTCATAATATTACAAATTGGGAGTTGGATAGTGAATACGTTGATATTCTATATAAAGCTATCGTTAAAAGTGATTTGTATACAGATTATATGCATACTAGGACAGCTACTTTTAAAGAAGATAAGAATTTTATAGTCGATATTTTTAAAGAAGTTATAGCTCCCAATGATAAGCTTTACGAATATATAGAAGATAAAAACCTAACTTGGTTAGACGATTTGCCAACTGTAAACACAACTATTTTAAAACTTCTTAGAAAAGCTAAGTCGGTAGAATCGCAAAATCTTTTTACGCCAAAGCTTTATAAAGATATAGAGGATAAGCAATTTGCAATTGATTTACTTAGAAAAACACTGCTTAACGCAACGTCTTTAAACAAAGAAATAGAGCTTAAAACACAAAATTGGGATTCCGACCGTATAGCAAATGTAGATTTTGTGTTACTTCAAATGGCTATTTGTGAATTAAAAGAATTTCCATCGATACCAGTTAAAGTAACTATTAATGAATATCTAGAAATTGCTAAAGAATATTCAACTCCGAAGAGCAGTATTTTTATAAATGGGATTCTAGATAAATTGGTTAAGGAATATCAAAGTGAGGATAAACTTAACAAGATAGGGCGAGGATTGTTGTAATTTTCTGTTAAGAAGTAAGCAAAAAATTTTAAAACGATTAAATTATTGCTATTTTTACAAACCAAATTAAAAAGTGAATATCATGAAAAAAGTATTTTTAGGATTTTCTGCATTGTGCATGATAGCATTTATGTCCTGTAAAGAAGATGCATCAAAAAAAATAGAAGAGGCTAATGTGGCACAAGCTGCTGAAAGAGATGCGGTTGCTTCTAAATTTCCAATAATTGAGTTCGATAAAAAAGAGCATGATTTTGGCGAAATTGAAGCTAAAACACCAGTTGAAACTGTATTTAACTATACAAATACAGGTGAAGCTCCTTTAGTAATTACCGATATTAAAAGTTCATGTGGATGTACTGTACCAAAAGATTGGAGTAGAGAGCCTTTAGCAGCTGGAGAATCTGGTAAGTTTACCGTGAAGTTTAATGGAAGTGGTACTAATAAAGTATCTAAAACTATTACGGTTACTGCAAATACAGAAAAAGGAACAGAAACAGTAAAGATTACGGCTTTTGTTAAGCCAGATCCTAACGCAGCAAAACCTGCTGCAGCAAAAAGCTAAATTTAAATAAAAGATGGGAGAAGGAATTGGGTCAATGTTGCCCTTTATTTTAATGTTTGTAGTTGTATATTTCTTTATGATTGCACCACAAATGAAACGTGCAAAAAAAGAAAAGAAATTCGCTGCAGAATTAAAACGAGGTGATAAAGTGGTTACTAAAAGTGGTTTACACGGAAAAGTATCCGATTTAAACGACAAAGACAATAGCTGCATTATAGAAACTATGGCAGGAAAGTTAAAGTTTGATAGATCTGCCATTTCTATGGAAATGAGTTCTAAACTTAATGCACCTGCAAAATAATAACAATCTATTTAGATTTGATAAAAGCATCCGTTTAGGATGCTTTTTTTATACTTTGAAATGGCTTAATGCGAGATTTGTCATTCCTGCGAAGCCAGTAATCTATTGGCAAATATTTATAAAGTGGATTCCCGTTTTCATGGGAATGACAAGTAGCAGATATTTATAATCAACATTTTTTATACTTATCGTTTAAACCAACACCTTGTATAATCATTGGTATTATTTTTTCTAATCGTGTTTGCTTAATAGCATCACGTTTTGCAGATGCTATATAGTCGCAATACTCCCTTTGTTTGTAATTAGACAAGGAATTAAAATTTGAATTTAATTCAGTATTACTACTTAAAGCATCTTGTAACTCTTTAGGAATAATTGTTTTCTTTTTTGTTCTGTCTGGCTTTATTTCTTTACCTAGTTTTTGATTCTCAATAGCTTCTTTTACGTATGCTAGAACGATATTTGGGTCAACATCAATAATGCTTTCAAAACGCATTTGTCGCATTGCTTTTGTTTTTCCTTCTTGTGCGTTAGCAAGTAGTTTTTGTTCGTCTTTTAAAAACACGCCGTTAAAAAACCAAATACCAAAATGGTTTTTAAAAGCACCAAGACTTAAAACGTTTTTTCCGTTTAAAGCATATACAGGTGCACTCCATTTAACAGTTTCTTCTAGTTCGGTTTCATTCATGATGTTTCGCAACAAAACTAACGCATCACTAAAATTTGAATTTTCTTCAATATATTCTTCAACGGAGTATATTTTTTTCATAGTTGAAATATGAAAATTATTTTTTTAAAGCTGTCAATTCAGCAATTTTACAAATAACCTCTATCGCCTTTAGCATGCTCTCTACAGGGATGTATTCATAACGTCCATGAAAGTTATGTCCACCTGCAAAAATGTTTGGACAAGGTAAACCCATGTAACTAAGTTGCGAACCATCTGTGCCGCCACGAATAGCTTTTATAAGCGGTTCTATGCCAACTTGCTTCATAGCTTCTTCTGCAATATCAACAATATGCATAACAGGTTCTACCTTTTCTTTCATATTGTAGTATTGATCTTTAATTTCAGTCTTAATAACTTCTCTTCCATATTGAGAGTTAAGCTCGTTAGTTAGTTTTTGCATCACTTCTTTTCGTGCTTCAAAGTGTCCTTTATCATGGTCTCGTATAATATATTGCAATACGGTTTTTTCAACATCACCATTTATAGAATGCAAATGAAAAAAGCCTTCATATCCCTTTGTATGTTCGGGCGTTTCAAGTCGTGGTAAGGAATTAATAAACTCTTGTGCAATATACATAGAGTTAACCATTTTTCCTTTAGCATATCCAGGATGTACAATTTTACCTTTAATAGTAATTACGGCAGCTGCTGCATTAAAGTTTTCGTATTCTAATTCACCTATTTGGCTACCATCCATGGTATAAGCCCAATCTGCACCAAATTTTTCAACATCAAATTTATGTGCACCTCGGCCTATCTCTTCGTCAGGTGTGAAACCAACGCGAATTTTCCCGTGTTTAATTTCAGGATGATTAATTAAATATTCCATAGCAGAGACAATTTCGCAAATACCTGCTTTGTCATCAGCACCTAAAAGTGTTGTTCCGTCAGTAGTGATTAAAGTTTGACCAACGTACATACGTAAATCTTCAAAATAGCTGGGAGAGAGTACAATATTTTCTTCTTTGTTAAGTAAAATATCACCACCATGATAATTTTTATGAATTTGTGGTTTAACATTAGCTCCTGTAAAATCTGGTGAGGTATCTAAATGAGATATAAATCCAATTGTTGGCACATTATGGTCTACATTGCTGGGTAAAGTAGCCATAATGTAGGCATTGTCATCAATAGTAACATCATGCATGCCAATTGCTTTTAACTCTTTAGCAAGTTTATTAGCCAAGTTCCATTGCTTTTCTGTACTAGGCGTGGTATTCGAATTTGGATCTGACTCGGTATCTATAGTTACGTAACCAATAAATCGGTCAATTATATGTTGCATAGTAGTAATTTGTTTGTACTAAAATACTATTAATTTTCAAATAACTTCGTGCTATTTTTTAAGAAATGAATGGTACTTTTGCTGTACAATTTACGGCACTATGTATAAACTAATTATCCGACCTATTTTATTTTGGTTTGATCCTGAGAAAGTTCATTATTTTACATTTTCAATAATCCGTTTTATTAATAAAATACCACTAGTTTCTTCAATTATAAATAGTATATACCGTATTGAAGACCCTAAATTAGAACGGGAGTTATTTGGTTTAAAATTTAAAAATCCGGTAGGTTTAGCTGCTGGATTTGATAAAGATGCTAAATTATTTAATGAATTATCAAACTTTGGTTTTGGCTTTATAGAAATAGGAACTTTAACACCTAAAGCACAACCAGGAAATCCAAAAAAGCGTTTGTTTAGGTTGAAGTTAGATTCAGCAATCATTAACCGTATGGGTTTTAATAATGGAGGTGTTATTGAAGCAGTTGAACGACTTAAGAAAAACCAGAATGTTTTAATTGGAGGAAACATAGGAAAGAATAAAGTAACTCCTAATGAAAATGCTGTAGATGATTATAAAATATGCTTTAATGCCTTGTTTGATTTTGTTGATTATTTCGTGGTTAATGTAAGTTCGCCTAATACACCTAACTTAAGAGCTTTGCAAGACAAAGAGCCTTTGACAAAATTATTAAAGGTTTTAAAAACTGAAAATTCTAATAAGGAAACCCAAAAACCGATCTTATTAAAAATTGCTCCAGATTTAACTGATGACCAATTATTGGATATTATTGATATTGTTAGTGATACAAAAATTGATGGTGTTATAGCCACAAACACAACAATTTCTCGCAAAGGATTAAGCTCAGATAATAAAAAAGAAACAGGCGGTCTTAGCGGTAAACCTTTGGCCAATAGATCAACTGAAGTTATTAGGTTTTTGGCGCAAAAAAGTAATAAAGCGTTTCCTATTATTGGTGTTGGTGGAATTCACACAGCAAAAGATGCTCTAGAAAAAATAGAAGCAGGTGCCGATTTGGTTCAGTTATATACTGGTTTTATTTATGAAGGGCCAAAGCTTATAAAAGAAATCAATAAAGCTTTAATTATCCAAAGTAGCAATACTTTGTAGTGTAATAGCTAACGAAGCTACTTTTTCGTTATTGAAAGGTACTATTCCTTGCAAACTTGAAATTGGTAAATGTGGTTTAATGTCAGAATTAGCGGCAGAATAGGACGAGCCACTATCTGTTCCCGAATCATAAACAGATAAATCTAGATTTACCAACGTTTTCCATTCCTCGTTGTTTTCATTTCTTAAATTAACACCATTAATAAATACCATCCAATCTGGACTCGGTGCAATCATTGAAATTAATGTAAGTAATGGATAGTCTTGGCTAATTTTTAAATCATTGATTTCGATTGTATTTCCGTTGGATAAAAATAAGCTACTCCCTTCAATATATTGCTCAGAGGTTCCATTTGCAATACTTTCTATAACATCATTATTAAAATTAGTGTTAACACCATTTTCTGCAATATCCTCTATGCCCTGGCTTGCAATACTTCCAGTTTCTAAAAATGTAATTTCACTACTATGGTTTACGCCTACTAATGGAGACCAATGTGGACTGCTTGGTAAAGGTCCATGATCTGCTTCATTCCAAAAGTTTGTGAAAGTTATATTGTAAGTCGCTATGGTTTTTACCGTTATAATAGTTTTTGCGTTATCATCGGAATTCGAACAAGATAATAAGGTTCCAAAAAGTAATAATGATAGAATAATATTTTTCATTTCAAATGAATAAGTTATTGTTTCAAGTCGTAACATTATGGTGTTACCTTACAAAAATTAATAGTATTTTTATCCCGAATCTAAAAGTTACATGCCAAAACCTGTAAAAATTATTGAATGCCCACGCGATGCTATGCAAGGTATAAAGCAATTTATTCCAACGGAGCAAAAAGTACAGTATATTCAGTCGTTATTGCGTGTTGGATTTGATACTATTGATTTTGGGAGTTTTGTTTCACCTAAGGCAATTCCTCAGATGGTTGATACTGCAGAGGTTCTATCACGATTAGATTTAAGTAAAACAACTAGTAAGCTTCTTGCAATTATAGCCAATACTAGGGGCGCAAATGATGCTTCAAATCATCAAGAAATAGATTACTTAGGGTATCCGTTTTCTATATCAGAGAATTTTCAAATGCGTAATACGCATAAAACGATTGCACAATCTGTAGTTACTCTTAAGGAGATATTGGAAATAGCGTATACCTCTAATAAGGAAGTTGTGGTTTATATATCTATGGGTTTTGGAAATCCTTATGGGGATCCTTGGAATGTAGATATTGTAGGTGAGTGGACAGAGCGTTTAAGTAATATGGGCGTAAAAATATTGTCTCTTAGCGATACGGTGGGAACGTCTAATCCTGAGAACATCGATTATTTATTTTCAAATTTAATACCACGCTATCCTAATATAGAATTTGGTGCACACTTACATACAACACAAACAACATGGTTTGAAAAAGTAGATGCTGCGTATAAGGCAGGTTGTAATCGTTTTGATGGGGCAATTCAAGGTTTTGGAGGATGTCCTATGGCAAAAGATGAACTTACAGGTAATATGCCTACAGAAAAATTACTATCCTACTTCACATCGAAGAAAAAAAATAATTTGAATGCCCTTAGTTTCGAGAGTGCTTATAACGAAGCTTCTAAAATTTTCAATTTTTCCCATTAAATATGTGATAGATAAACATCTGATATACAGTAGTTTGTTTAAGTGTTTAAAACTTTATTTAAAATTAATCTAAATAAAATTTGTCCAAGTAATTATGTGTTTTATATTTGCAGCTTCGAATCATATTATTATTTATAATCAATCTAAATAAAGACAAAGCAACTTTAAAATGAAAAAACTAACCCTACTTTTTTCAATCTTATTTGTATCGGTAGTAACGGCACAAACAGCACAGGATTCTATTACTTTCGATCCACAAAAACAATTAAATGCAGCACAGCGTTTATTGTCTGGTAATTATGGAAAAGCAGTTACTGTAGGTGCTTATGGAGAAATTACTTATAACCAACCAGAAGCACAAAATGGTGAATTAGACGTGCAACGTTTGGTATTGCTTTTTGGGTATAAATTTAACGATAGAACACAGTTTGTAACAGAACTAGAATTAGAACATGTAGAAGAAGTTTTTGTTGAGCAGGCATTTGTAAATTATGCCATTGCGCCCAATGTAAGTTTACGTGGTGGTTTAATGTTGGTTCCAATGGGGATTGTTAACGAATTTCACGAACCTACAACTTTTAATGGCGTAGAAAGACCAGCGGTTGATAATGCTATTATACCAACAACTTGGCGCGAAATAGGTTTTGGTGTTACTGGTCGTTTCAATGAAATTTCTTTAGGATATCAAGCGTATGTGTTTAATGGTTTTAAATCTACAATTGCCGATGGTGAAGGTGGTGTTAGCGGTTTTTTAAAAGGCTCTAATGGCTTACGTGGCGGTCGCCAAAAAGCAATTAAATCGACTATTGATAGCCCTACACTATCAACAAAATTTGATTATTATGGAGTACCTGGTCTACGTTTAGGACTTGCTGGCTATTTTGGTAAAACGCAAGCGGCCGATGATATAGAAGAAATTGATGGAGCCAATATTGGTATTTCAATGATTGGACTAGATGCGCGTTATGCTTATCGTCGTTTTACGGCAAGAGGGCAATTTATACATGCGAGTTTAAGTGATACCGAAGCTTATAATAATTTAACAGGCCGTGATTTAGGTAGTGCGCTTCAAGGATGGTATATAGAAGGTGCTTTTAATTTATTACCACAAGAGAAAGCACAAAGATTATTCGCTTTTGTAAGATATGAACAGTATGATACACATGCAGGTACCGATGGCGGCTTACCACAAAACGATGCCTACAATCGTAACGATTTAACAACAGGATTAAGTTATCATATAGCACCAGGTGTTGTGTTTAAAGGAGACTATCAATTTAGAGATAATGCAGTTTCTGGTGGCGATGTAGCTAATAGACTTAATTTCGGAATTGGTGTTTGGTTTTAGAAATCGAATATTCATTTCACAGTTAATAGGTGTTTGGCACTTTAGTTGCAAGAACAAAAAAAACAATACTTTTACAAGATGAAACTTAAATACCTCGTATTACTTTTAATTTTTGCGATGATGTCTTTTGGTTTGCCAAAAAACATTCAAAAGAAAGTAGATAAAGAAATAAGAGGTAGTTTTAATATTGAAACTTTTGACTTCACAGAAGTAATTATAGATTCAGAAATCACAGAAGAGTTACCATCAGAATTTAAAGAGAACAATCTTTTCAAAATATTAAATGACACTAACCTTATTGGTTATGCTTATTTATCAAAAGCACCAAGTAAAACCGCTGAGTTTGACTACCTAGTATTATTAGATAAAGATTTAATAGTTGTAAAATCGAAAGTTCTAATGTACAGAGAAGAGTATGGAGGCGAAATAGGGAGTAAGCGTTGGTTAAAACAATTTATTGGAAAAAAAGGTGGAGATCACCTTAAATATGGAGATAATATCATGGCTATTTCTGGTGCAACTATCTCTGTGCGTTCAATGACAAACGCGATGAATGATTTACTTGAATCACTAAAAATACTTCACGAAAAAAATATCTTGTAAATGCAATTAAACGGATTAATACTTACCCTTCCTAAAGAGATTAAGCTATTAATCGGAGCATTCATTATTGTGTTGAGTATTGGTTTTTATACAGGTCTATTATTTGTAGAAGAAACCTCTTCTGCGAATCCAAATGGCATTGAAGAGCAATATTTAGGAAATGAAGATGACGAAAATGCAGAGGTCATGCATTTTAAAAAAAGTGACCAAGAAATGCTTACGTTGGTACATAATCATATTTTGTCTATGTCTATCATTTTTTTCTTAGTGGGTCTTATTGTTTCAATAACTAAACTAGGAAGAAAGTTAAAACTGTTTTTAATAATAGAACCTTTTGTATCGGTCATTCTTACGTTTGGAGGTCTTTATTTTCTGTGGAAAAACCTTCTATGGATGAAATATATTGTAATGTTTTCTGGTATATTAATGACACTTACTTTCACAATTTCTGTCATTATTATTCTTAAGCAGTTACTTCAAAAAAGATAATTCATTTTAATTTCTTGTATTTTTATCACAATCATGAGGTGGAGAATACTTGTCATACTATTACTTTTTAGCAATTTACTTTTAGCTAAGGAGTGGCGTAGTTTAAGAATTTATCAAAAGACGACTCAAAAAGAATCGCTATCAGCTTCAGATTGGTTAAAATCAGATAGAATAAATAATACGATAATTTGGCATCGTGCAAATGTTTATAATTTAGAAAATAATTTGCCTCAAGAGTATAGTAAGATTGTACAACGAAGAGATTTTTATGAATGGCTTTACAAAGCTTTAGATGACAAAAAGCACGAAATTCTTTGGGTGAAAATGGCACATTTCATTTCAAAAAAAATGCATTTGTTAGAAGTATTTCCATATTCATTGTTTTCAAAAAAGCGTATTAAGCAATATGCTTTTAATGGAAGTGAAACAGTTTTTAAAAATGCGTTCCAAGAACTAAAAGAACTTTACCATTTAAAATCAATTTTAAAAGGAGAAGAGGCAAACAATTGGGATAATAACATTTTAAAACAAGAACAATATATTTGGCTTGATTCTATTTATAAAAATATAAAAGAAAAAGATCTTAAAACCTTGCACCGAATAGCAAAGGGCACGTTTTTATATAGTTTGGTTGTGCCTAAACCTATAAGGTTTCATGATAATTTATCGAATGCGAAACACCGTTTGGATTATGCGATAAGTCAATTAAAACCTTACTGTAAAGAAGCCTATAAATAATCCCTTTTATCTTAGAATTTAATTGTATATTTGCACGCAATTATAACGTAATTGCCATGACTGCACATCAAGATAAAATAGTAGGAGAAGGTCTTACTTACGACGACGTTCTATTAGTTCCAGCTTTTTCAGAAGTTCTTCCTAGAGAAGTCAACATTCAAACAAAATTTACGCGTAACATCACTATTAATGTACCTGTTATTTCGGCTGCTATGGATACAGTAACCGAAAGTAAAATGGCTATAGCTATGGCGCAAGAAGGTGGTATTGGGGTTTTGCATAAAAACATGTCTATTGAAGCGCAAGCTACCAAAGTAAGAAAAGTAAAACGTGCAGAAAGCGGGATGATAATCGACCCAGTTACATTACCATTAAAGGCAAAGGTAAAGCATGCAAAGCAGTACATGGCAGAGTATGGTATTGGTGGGATTCCAATTGTGGATAATGAAGGGATTTTAAAGGGTATTGTTACCAATCGCGATTTACGCTTCGAGCATGATAATAAAAGATCTATTACCGAAGTTATGACAAGTGAAAACTTGGTAACAGCGGCAGTTGGAACTTCTTTACAAGATGCTGAAGCTATACTACAAGAACATAAAATTGAAAAACTACTTATTGTAGATGATAATTTTAAATTATCTGGACTAATTACCTTTAGAGATATTACAAAGTTAAGTCAGAAGCCCAATGCCAATAAAGATCAATATGGACGTTTACGTGTAGCAGCTGCAATAGGTGTTACTGGAGATGCTGTTGAAAGGGCAGAAGCTTTGGTTAATGCAGGCGTTGACGCTGTGGTTATTGATACGGCGCACGGGCATACCAAAGGTGTGGTTAATGTACTAAAAGAAATTAAAGCGAAGTTTGCCGAGTTAGATGTTATTGTTGGAAATATCGCTACGGGTACAGCAGCTAAATATTTAGTTGAAGCAGGTGCCGATGCAGTTAAAGTTGGCATTGGACCAGGGTCCATTTGTACAACTAGAGTTGTGGCAGGTGTTGGGTTTCCACAGTTTTCTGCGGTTTTAGAAGTTGCGGCAGCAATTAAAGGCACAGGTGTTCCAGTAATTGCAGATGGCGGTATTCGTTACACAGGGGATATTCCAAAAGCCATTGCAGCTGGTGCAGATACTGTAATGCTGGGGTCGCTCTTAGCAGGAACAAAAGAATCTCCTGGAGAAACGATTATATACGAAGGAAGAAAGTTTAAGTCTTATCGCGGGATGGGTTCTGTTGAAGCCATGAAAGAAGGTAGTAAAGACCGTTATTTCCAAGACGTAGAAGACGATATTAAAAAATTAGTACCAGAAGGAATTGTAGGTCGCGTACCGTATAAAGGCGATTTATATGAAAGTATTCACCAGTTTATTGGTGGGTTACGTGCTGGTATGGGGTATTGTGGTGCCAAGGATATAGAAACGCTAAAAGAAACGGGACAGTTTGTTAAGATTACAGCTAGTGGTATTAATGAAAGCCACCCACATGATGTAACCATTACTAAAGAATCGCCTAATTATTCTAGATAAGGTTCGTATAAAGTGTTTGTATACACCGCTAGTATTTATTAGCTTTATGTTTCAACACTATTGTTTTAAACGAATATTTTTCAGAGTCTTTAAGAAAGCCTGTTTTATTCGGTTTGCAAGTGTATGTTTAATTTGTTAGGTTTTTAAGTAGTCCAAGCTGTATAAACGAATTTTATAGATGTACAATTATTATATAAGAATCGAAGTAAACCGAGATTACAGCATAGGTGAGTTATATTAGAAGTATAACTAAGGCCAGCTAAAATTTTTCACAAATTTAGGCTTGAAAATATTGAAGACTAATGGTCTTTTTCTTTTAATAACTCTTTAGGAACCTGAGCTTGAAACCTTTTTAATCTTGGGATTGATACATTTCTTATATAACCGTTATTAGGATGCAAACGCTCATAATTTTGATGGTAGTTTTCTGCAATCCAGAACTTTTGAAATGGATAAACTTCGGCAGCAATAGTCGCATTTAATTTTTTAGCTAAAGCTTCTTTTTTTTGTAAAATAATTTGCTTTTGCTCTTCATTTTGATAAAAGATTATAGATCGATATTGGGATCCCTTATCTGAACCTTGGCCATTAACTTGTATCGGATTTTGCGAGGCAAAATATACATCTACTAAAGTAGAGAAACTAACAACTTGTGGATTGTAAATAACTTCTACCGCTTCAGCATGTCCAGTTCGTCCTGTATTGCTGGCTTCATAAGTTGGGTTTTTACTATAGCCGCCAGAATAACCGTTTATTACTTCATTTACTCCTTTTACACTTTCATAAACAGCTTCAACACACCAAAAGCACCCGCTAGCAAAATAAGCTTTTGCCTTACCATTCTGTAATGGTACTTCTACGGGTTTTGCATTTATAACTGCTTGTTGCTTGGGGTTTACTTGAGCGGTATTTTGGCAACTAAAGAATAGACTAAAAAATAGTAATGGTAATAAAGGTTTCATAAGTTTTCTTTATCCAATAGACGAATAAAAATACAAAACCTTATAAAAATATCGTGTGAAAGTTTTCATAATAAAAAAAGCCTTCAGAAAACTGAAGGCTTTGAATATATTTTTTAAAATGTTTTATAGTTTAGAAAACATTTTTTCCATTTTTGATTTTTGTTCTTCAGCTAATGCGGCATCAACTAAAATACGCCCACTATGCTCATCTGTAATTACTTTTTTACGAGAAGCAATTTCAACTTGTACTTGAGGTGGAATAGTAAAGAAAGAACCTCCAGATGCACCTCTTTCAATTGGCACAACGGCAAGTCCGTTTTTTACATTTTTACGAATTCTATTGTATGCAAATACCAAACGCTCTTCTAATTGTGTTTTGTATTCTTCAGATTTTCCAATTAATGCTTTCTCCTCTTTTTCTGTTTCAGCTAAAATAGCGTCTAACTCACCTTTTTTGTGCTTAAGATGATTATCACGCTCCTTTAAACGCTCTTTTGTTTCAGCAATAACCTCTTTCTTTTGTTCTATTTGAGCTTTAAACTCTCTTATGTGCTTATCTGCTAGTTCAATTTCTAATTCTTGAAATTCAACCTCTTTAGTAAGGGAGTTATATTCTCTGTTATTCCTAACGTTTTTTTGTTGCTCTGTATATTTTTTTATTAGCGCTTTAGATTCTTCAATAAGATTCTTTTTAGAAATAATATCGTTATCAATTAGTTCTAAATTTGAAACTAATTTTTCTAATCTAATGTTTAGTCCAGCTACTTCATCTTCTAAATCGCGTACTTCTAAAGGAAGTTCTCCGCGAACGTTTCTTATTTCATCAATGCGGGAATCGATTAATTGTAAATCGTATAAAGCTCTTAAACGCTCTTCTACAGTTGCTTCTTTCTTTTTAGCCATACTTTAAAAATACTTAACAGGATTGGTATTTGTGTTTGATAAAACGACTGCAAAATTAGTAATTTTTTTTGTTAAATATGCTACTAAAAGATTTTTTGTGAACTGTTCGCTCTCATAATGTCCAATATCTGCTAAAAGTATACTGTTTTCGGCGGTAAAAAAGTCATGATACTTTAAATCGGAAGTTACAAAAGCATCGGCACCAGAAGATTTTGCAGCTTTTATTGCAAAACTACCAGAGCCTCCTAAAACAGCAACTTTTTTAATGTTTTTATTAATGAAGGCTGAATGTCTAATAGCTTTCGCATTCATTTTGTTTTTTAAATAGTCTAAGAACGAAGATTCTTCCATAGGTGTTTCAAGTTCTCCAACCATTCCCATTCCTATGTTTTGATTTTTATTTTCAATAGTTGTTACTTCATAAGCCACTTCTTCGTAAGAGTGCGATTTAAAGAGAGTTTCAAGTACTTTAGATTCTAAATGTTTGGCAAATGTTATTGTAATTTTAGTTTCGCTCTCAGTGTGTGTTTTACCTTTTTTACCTTTAGTTGGTGAGGATTGCTCGTTACCATTAAATGTACCATGCCCTTCAACGTTAAAACTGCAATTACTATAGTTTCCAATATTTCCTGCTCCAGCTTCAAACAGAGCTGTTCTTAATTTTTCAGCTTCATTTTTGGGGACATAGGTAGTCAGTTTTTTTATAGTACTGCTTTGTGGAATTAATATACGCCTGTTTACTAGTTTTAACTGATTGCAAATCATATTATTGACACCAAGTGATGCATTATCTAAAGCTGTGTGTATGCTGTAAATTGCTATATCATGCTTTATGGCTTTCATAACCACACGTTCTACATAAGATTTACCTGTAAGCTTTTTTAAGCCTTTGAAAATAATTGGGTGAAAACTAATAATGAGATTGCATTTTTTAGAAATAGCTTCGTCTACAACACTTTCTAGTGTGTCCAGAGTTACAAGAACGCCAGTAATTTTAGCGTTTTTGTCGCCAATCAAAAGACCAACATTATCAAAATCTTCGGCATAGGCCAATGGGGCAAGTTCTTCTAAATGATTTATAACGTCTTGAATAACCATATTATTTGTTGAGATGGGTTATAAAACAAATATAAATATTATATTTTCGCTATAGTGAAAATTTTACGATACATATTATTTCCTATTGTGCCTATATATTATTTGGTAACCAGGTTGCGAAATAGACTATATGATTTGGGTATAAAAAAATCGACTTCTTATAATTTACCTATAATATGTGTTGGTAATTTAAGCGTTGGTGGAACAGGAAAAACACCAATGATTGAATATTTAATTAGGCTTTTAAAAGATGATTATAAAGTTGCCACATTAAGCAGAGGTTATAAAAGAAAAACCAATGGTTTTCAATTGGCTAATAAAAATTCTACCAGTGTATCAATTGGTGATGAACCCTTTCAGTTTTATACTAAGTTTAAAAAAGATATCGATGTTGCTGTAGATACTAATAGAAATAATGGAATACAAAAGTTGCTTGCTATTGCGAACCCACCAGAGGTAGTTTTGCTTGATGATGCTTTTCAGCACAGAAAAGTAAAAGCTGGTTTTAATATTATGTTAACCACTTACCAAAACCCATATTTTAATGATATTGTTTTGCCTACTGGTAATTTAAGAGAGCCTAGAATTGGAATGAATAGGGCAGATGCAATAGTTGTTACTAAATGTCCTGATAATTTAGCTTCAACAGATAAGGAAACTATTTTAAAACGTATTAATAGGCAAGAAAACCAACAAGTGTTTTTTAGTTCAATTGCTTATTCAGATTTTGTTTTTTCTTCAGAAGGAAAGAAAAACTTAACTAAATTAAATGAGTTTACTCTGGTTACGGGTATTGCGAATGCCAATTCTTTAGTTGATTTTTTGAAGGAAAGAAAATTAAAGTTTGAGCATCTTAATTTTAAAGACCATCATGAGTTTACTGCTCAAGATATTAAAGATATTGAGAAAAAAGAATTAATACTTACAACAGAAAAAGACTTTATGCGATTAAAACAATATAATTTACTAAAGCATAAACTGTTTTATTTGCCAATTCAAATTAACATAGATAATGAGGCTAATTTTTGTAGTCTGATAGAAAGTTTTGTTAAAAGCTACAACTAAGCAGATTTATTAGATTTGGTATTAGATTTTAATGCATTAAATAGTTTTTTCTCGAACTCTTCTTGTTTAAATGGTTTAGGGATAATATCTGTAAATCCTGCTTCATCAAATTCATGCATTTTATCTTCAATAGTTACGGCTGTGAGCGCAAAAATAGTAAGTTCTTTGTCGAATGTTCTAACAATTTTAGTAGCTTCAATACCGCTAATTCCAGGCATGTGAATATCCATTAAGATAATATCATAGTTATTAGTCTTAATCATATTTACGGCATCTTCACCATTATCAATGATATCGCATTTAAGATTCATTTTTGTTAGAATCTTTTTGGTAATCATCTGGTTTATTTTATTGTCTTCTACCACTAAAATTTTCACTTTAGTTAAGTCAATTTCGTTATCTTTATTAAAGTAAGAAGGTTTATTATCAACAGATGTTTCTTCTTTTGGTGTATATTCTAAAGGAATTTCAAAATAAAAGGTTGTCCCTTTTTCCAACTCACTTTTCAAGTAGATTTTACCTTTTAAAATATCGATTAAACCCTTCACAATTGATAAACCTAAACCTGTACCTCCATACTTTCTATTGATTTGTATAGAACCTTGCGAAAAGCTTTCAAACATATTTTCTTGCTTTTCTTTACTAATACCAATACCGTTGTCTTCTACTTCAAAACGTAAGATGTAAGTGTTATCTTTTTGATCAATTTTATAAACACGTATCCAAATATCGCCATCCTTTGTAAATTTTATAGAGTTTCCAATAAGATTTATAAGAATTTGAGATATTTTTAATTGATCTGCAATATAATTTTGGGGTAAGTCTTTATCGAACTCAAAATGAATTTTTATGTTATTGTCTAAAGCTGAATTGTTTAATGCTAAAACAATATTGTTTATTTTCTTTTTTAAGTTGAATGATTCGGGTTCAATTTCAACTTTATTTGCTTCAATTTTATTAATTTGAAGAATGTCATTTATAAAGGTTAAAAGATAATCTCCAGAGAACTTAAGCGATTTAAGATGCTGAACTTGTTCTGGTTTTGGATTTTCATCTAGCAGCATATTACTCAATCCTGTAACTGCATATAAGGGTGTACGAAGCTCGTGCGTTACTGTTGATAAGAAATTAGCTTTAGTTTTAGAGGCTAGTTCGGCTTTTTCTTTGGCAATAATAAGCTCACTATTTTTTTTATGAAGCATATTATTCGTTTTTAAACGAATGTTATTGTTCTTATAAAGCGATAAGGTTAATAAGGAAAGTATAGTGATTAAAGCGACACTTAATATTGAGATAAGGTTACTTAAATCGTTTTTACTATTCGCTTCAGCTAATTCTTCTTTTTGTTTTTTATTATTCTCAATTTGGTCATTTATTAAATACTGGATTTTTTTCTCTGGAGATAGGTTTTCACGTTTAACTAAGCGGAGTGAATCGGATATTTTTAAGTGCGTTTTCAGATAGTCGTTTGACGACTTAAAATCTTCTATCTTATAATGTATCTCGCTAAGTGATAGATATAAATCACTCAAAATATCGGCGTAGTTATATTCTCTAGCAATTGTTAAACTTTCGTTGGTAAATACTAATGCTTTATCTGCATCTCCCTGTGCTAAAGATATTTTTGCAAGATTAGCTAAACTGTTGCTTTCTGTTCTTTGTAAATTGAATCTTTTTGCTAAAGAAATTGACTGTTCAAAATGTATTCTGGCATTTTTAAGATCCCCCAATTTTATATAGGCTAAGCCTTCACAAAATAGAACTTCTGCCATATTTCTTTCAAGGTTTTCTTCTTCAAATTTTGTGGTTGCTGCTTTATAAGAATCTAATGCCGCATAGTATTCTTTTTTCTTTAAATAGATGTCTCCAAATATCTTGTATGAAACACCAATATTAATATTATCATTAATAAGTCTTTGGTTTTCTACAGCTTTGGTAAGAGATTTGATTGCTTGATCCTCTTCTTCTATCAATAATTGTAGTTTTCCTTTTGTGGCATGAATAATTCCTATGCTAATTTTGTTATCTATCTTTTTTGCTAATGCTAAAGCTTCATCAAGCTTTTTTTGTGCTTCGAAGTAATTGTAATTGTCAACATCTTTTTTTGATTCAGAAATGTGATAATCAATGCTGTTTTGAACCATTTCTGGATCATCACTAATCGACTCTTGAGAGAACACAGTCGTTGCTATAAGCAAAACTAATGCAAATATGTAGTGTTTAATTTGGGACATTATAACGCTTAATTAATGACAAATATAATTATTTTATCGACAAAACACTCTTTTTTTCCGATAAATTGCACAATAAGTCAATAATTCTTTGAGAATATCCTGTTTCGTTATCATACCATCCAATAATTTTCACCATGTTTCCTATAACCGATGTCATTTGGGAGTCAAAGATGCAAGAATGTGTATTTCCAACAATATCAATAGACACAATAGGATCGTTTGTGTACTCAATAATCCCTTTGTAGTGATTTTGAGAAGCCGTTTTAAATGCATCATTAATTTCTTCTATTGAAACGGTTTTTTTAACATTAAAAGTAATATCGGTTAAAGAACCATTTATTACAGGTACTCTTATCCCGCAACCTCCAATAACATCAGATAAATTGGGAAATATTTTAGTTAGTGCTTTTGCAGCACCAGTGGTTGTTGGTACAATAGATTGACTTGCAGCTCTAGCACGCCTTAAATCTCTATGTGGCTGATCGTGTAAACTTTGATCGGTGGTGTAGGAGTGAACCGTAGTAATATATGCTTGGTTTACACCACAAAGTTTATTTATAACATCTATCATTGGAGCAGCGTTGTTTGTAGTGCAAGACGCGTTAGAAATAATAGTTTCAAATCCATCTATAATGGCATCATTAACACCAAGTACAATTGTTTTAATGTCGTTTTCAATTGGCGGGACACTTAAAATCACACACTTTGCACCATTTGAGATATGACTTTGTAAATCTTGGGTAGTTTTAAATTTTCCGCTTGACTCAATAACAAAATCGACATTAAAAGGTTTCCAGTTAATATTTTTAGGGTGATTTTCGTTAAGAAGTGAAATATGCCTGTTATTAACATCTAGCTTACCTGTTTCAAAAGATATGTTTCCATTGAAAATACCATGAACACTGTCATACTTTAGAAGGTGACTTAATGTTTTACCATCTGCTAAATCATTTATTGCAACTACTTGAATATTAGATTGGTTTTCTAGAAGTCTAAAAACACGTCTTCCTATTCTTCCAAAGCCGTTTATAGCAACATTAATCATGATTTAATTAATGTGTTTTTGCGCTCTGTAAGATGAACGCACTAATGCACTACTTTCAACATGTCTAAAGCCTAATTCTAATCCTATTTCTCGATACTCATCAAATTGGTCTGGATTAATAAATTGTTTTACAGGTAAATGCTTTTTACTTGGTTGAAGGTATTGACCTATAGTAACAACGTCAACATTATTCTCTTTTAAATCATGAAGAGTTTCAATAACTTCTTCTCTACTTTCACCTAGGCCTAACATAATTCCCGATTTAGTTCTTCGTTGTCCTTGTTGTTTTAAATACTTTAAAACACCCAAACTTCTATCGTATTTTGCTTGTATGCGTACTTCGCGAGTTAAACGTCTAACAGTTTCTATATTATGCGATACAACTTCTGGAGCGACGTCTATAATTCTATCAATATGTTGCTCAACTCCTTGAAAATCTGGAATAAGTGTTTCAAGTGTTGTTTCAGGATTCATTCTACGAACAGCTTTTACGGTTTCACTCCACATAATGCTTCCCATATCTTTTAAATCGTCTCTATCAACACTGGTTAAAACCGCATGCTTTATTTGCATAATTTTTATTGAACGCGCTACTTTTTCGGGTTCATCCCAGTCTACAGTTTCTGGTCTTCCAGTTTTTACCCCACAAAACCCACAAGAACGTGTACACACGTTGCCTAGAATCATAAATGTGGCTGTACCTTCTCCCCAGCACTCACCCATGTTTGGGCAACTACCCGAAGTACAAATTGTATTTAGTTTATATTTATCAACTAAACCTCGTAATTCTGTGTATTTTTTACCAGTTGGTAACTTGACACGAAGCCATTTTGGTTTCGCTTGTCTCTCTGGTAATATGTTTGAAGTGGTTTCTGAATTCATACTATAACAATGTAGCGACAAAGATACAAAGTATTCTATTTATAATGCCTTAAATCTATCTTTGATAGGCTAAAGGAATTGAAGTAAAAAATGAGAAATTTATTTAGTTTGACTTATAATATTTGCTAATAATTTTTTTGCACGCAATAGCTTCACTTTTACATTATTAATAGGTTCGTTAAGTTCCTTAGAAATTTCTTTGTAACTCAATTCTTGAAAGTATCTTAGATTAATTACTTTTTGGTAATGCGGCTTTAACTTTTTTATATCTCGAAGTAATTTTGCTAAATGCTGCTCTGTTATAAGTTTATCTTCAGGGGTAGGAGATTCATCTAAAACTTGAAAAATACCTCGATTATCTTTTGTAATAACTTGAGTAATGGAATTTTTCTCTTTTCTAAGTAAGTCAATATGAATGTTTTTTGAAATAGCAATTATCCATGTTTTAAAGTTGTAAGATTCATTAAAAGTTGAAATTTTATCAAAAGCTTTTGAAAATGCACGAATAGTAACATCTTCGGCATCATTTTCATTTTGAATCCGTTTTAATTGAAAGCCATATACGTCATCCCAATATAGATCTAAAAGATAATTAAATGCTTTTTGATCATTTTTCTTGGCACGCTTAATAGCTTCTTCTATTTCCAATGATTTGGTTTTGATACGATATTATTTATAAATATAAATAATTGAACAGTAACTAAGAAAATTTCTAAGAACGGAAGTAAAATTAATAAATCTGTCTCTTTTAATTTTTTTGATGAAAATCCAACTACAACATACTGAATTAATAGTCGTAACAAGAGTAAACCAATTACGAATGGCCATTTAAATATTGAAATTAAAAGAATAGTAGCAAAAATCCAGAATAAGAGATTAAGACAATATGATAAAGCCAACACTAACTTGTGTTTTCTCTTATAATGTTTAGCTGTAGAAACATGACGCCTCTTTTGATTAATCCAAGATTTTAAATTTGGTTTCGGTACCGATTCTGTAAAACTTTTTTCTGAAAAACAAATGGCTGTATTATCTTTTGTAGCGACTTGATTTATAAATAAATCGTCATCACCAGATTTAATATTCATGTGTCCCATAAAACCATTAGCATTAAAGAAGGAAGCTTTTTTATATGCTAAATTTCTACCAACACCCATGTAAGGGATACCAATTTTGGCAAACGAAAAGTATTGAATGGCAGTAGTTAATGTTTCGTATCTAATAAGTTTGTTTAAAAGTGAATTTTTAATTTTGGAATGTGCTCCATAACCTAAAACTAAAGAGGTTTTATTACTAAAATGAGCACTCATTTCTTTAATCCAATGTTTGGAAACTGGTTTGCAATCGGCATCTGTAAACAAAAGAAAATCATGCTTTGATGCTTTTATACCAAGTGTTAAGGGGTATTTTTTATTACCCCAAAAAGTTTCAATAGGTTTTACATCTACAATCTTTATATGTGAATATTTGTTTTTAAAGTCTTCCATGACTTCTAGAGTCTTATCATGGGAACCATCATTAATTAAAACGATTTCAAATTCTGGATATTCTTGATTTATTATTGCTGGTAAAAATTGACGTAAATTTTCAGCTTCATTCTTAGCGCAAACTATTATAGAAACAGCAATATTTTTTTGAGTAGATTTTTTACTTTTCGAGAAAGCAAAACTTCCATATATAAAAAGATAAAAAGAAACTTGAAGACATACAACTACAATAAAACTGTAGAATAAAATATCAAGAATGGTCATAAGACTCTAAGAATGTTGAGGTTCTTTGCAGTCGCTAAATTGGTCAGGTGTTTTTCCGCAAAAGCCACAGGCTTCGCCTTCTTTATTTAGTATGGGATTTTGACTAGCGCAAGTTCCAGCAAATTTACCATCCTTTTTTGCCCAAATTTTAATAGCAATTCCTGCAATTCCTAGACCTAATAAAACAAACGTAATTAAAACAAGTTTCATCTAAATATTTTTTGCAAAGATAATGTTTTTACACTGTAAATTTAATGCGATATAACTAGAAATGAGATGTGACTAAATTATTTTTTAGTGTCTAATTATTAATTATTTGTACTTTTAAAAATACTAACCAATTAAAATTATTTAATTATGAAAAAATTATTTGCAGAGTTTTTTGGAACCTTTTGGCTTGTTTTTGGAGGCTGTGGAAGCGCAGTTTTTGCAGCAGGTTATCCAGATTTAGGAATTGGATTTGTTGGCGTTGCTCTAGCCTTTGGTTTAACAGTCTTAACTATGGCTTATGCAGTAGGGCACATTTCTGGCGGTCATTTTAATCCAGCGGTTTCACTTGGATTATGGGCTGGAGGAAAATTTGAAGCCAAAAATTTAATTGGATATATATTAGCCCAATTAGTTGGAGCTATTGTAGCTGCGGGTGCTTTATATTTAATTCTAACCAATAAATCCGATTTTGTTTCCATTGGAGGTTTTGCCGCTAATGGTTATGGTAGTTTATCTCCCGATGGTTATTCTATGACTGCAGCATTGATTGCTGAGTTTTTATTAACAGCATTTTTCTTATTAATTATTTTAGGAAGCACAAATGATAGAGCACCTAAAGGATTTGCTCCAATTGCAATAGGTCTTGGGTTAACTTTAATTCATTTAATAAGTATACCTATTACAAATACATCTGTTAATCCTGCGCGTTCAACAAGTCAAGCGTTGTTTGCTGGTGGCGAATTTACATCACAGCTTTGGTTGTTCTGGGTTGCTCCAATAGCAGGTGCTATTGTGGCAGGATTTATTCATAAGGCTTTATTTGATAAAGAATAATTAGAAACAGCAGTATAACAAAAGAGGCTGTCTAAAAGTGTTTATAATTTCATTTGTCAGGTTGAGCTTGTCGAAACCTATATTGATTATCAGTAAGTCAAAAATATTTCGACAGGCTCAATATGACATTGAACTTACTTTTTAGACAGCCTCTTTTGTTTATTTTAAGCTCAATTTATTGCAAGCTTATTGTAGCTACAGAGTTTTCCAATGAAGCTATATTATTACCACCTTTTGGCTCTATGGTTATATTTAAAGCAAGTGCATTTTCGGTAAATGGCATAGCTCTAAGCCTTCTGTCTGCCTTATCTAAAATACCTAAATTTACCATTTTACCTTGTAGTTCTGCCCAAATTTGATAGCATTGTTCTTCAGGTAATTCTGGGAGAGATACAATGTCAATCATTGACGTTTTTTCCTTAGGGTTTATGTATGCAACAGTTTTTAAGTCTTTGGCTCTTTCATTTCCTTTAATAATGTATTTTTCAGT
Organism: uncultured Algibacter sp.; assembly: GCF_947487605.1. Classification (GTDB taxonomy): domain Bacteria; phylum Bacteroidota; class Bacteroidia; order Flavobacteriales; family Flavobacteriaceae; genus Algibacter_D. Next base: position 323,837 of record NZ_CANKXK010000001.1, on the reverse strand, counting down.
TTCAGGATTGTTAAGCTTTAATAACTGCCTTAAAACATTATCGAGCATCATATTATTCTTCGCAATATCGCCACGTAAATCTTCAATTTCATTATCTACAATTAAAGATTCGTTTTGTAATACTTTATTTTGATTGTAAAAATAAATTGAAGTTCCAGCGAAAATTAAAGCAGCAATACTAGCTGCAATGCTAAATTTATACCAAGAAATATGTTTTACCTTTTTATTTAAATTAACAACAGGTTTTTCGTCAAGTTCATCTAGAATATTATTCAAGATGCTTTTAGGAGCTTCAACAGCATTGCTTTTAGCAACCACTTCTAGATTGAATTGCAACGTATTGTAGGTATTCTGTACTTCTGGGTAATTTGAAATATAAGTTTCAACCATTTCTGTTTCGGCAGAAGTAGTTTCACCTACTAGATATTTTTCTAATAGGCCAGAATTTAAAAAAGTAGTTATTTTCTCATTCATGACTTTGTTTAGTTAAGGATTGTAAATTTTTTTCAATTCCCGCAATCCAATTTTTAATCTCGATTTTATAGTACCTAGCGGAATACTTAATTCATCACTAGCTTCTTGTTGTGTCATGCCCTCAAAAAAGAGCGCATTAATCACTATTTGATATTTTTCATCTAAGGTTTTTAGATGTTTTTTAATATCTAAAACATCTTGATTTAACTCATTTGATGTTATTTTATATACGGATGAAGTCTCGATTTGGACTTCTTTATCTTTTTTATTCTTGAAGGATCTTATTTTATCTATAGCAGTGTTATAGGCTATTCTGTATAACCAAGTAAAAAGTTTTGCTTTACTAGAATCATATTTTTTAGCATAACGCCATATTTTTATAAAACTTTCTTGAAGAACGTCTTGCGCGGTATCATCATCTGAAATTACTTTTTTAATTACGCCGTATAGGGAATCAGCATAGTTTTCATATAGCAGCGTTATAGCTTTTTTATCGCCCTTTTCAAGTAAGCTTACTATTTCCTTTTCTATTGCTGAAATCAAATGTTGTAGGTTTTAAAGTATTATTTTTTGAAATTTAATGAAACCAAAGTTAGAAATTTCTTTTTTATCATAAGATATTTACTTCAGCTTCTATAGAAATTCCAAATAATCTTTTAACTGTTTTTTGAATTAGTTGTGAGAGATTTAAAATATCAATTCCTTTGGCATTACCATAATTTACAAGTACTAGTGCTTGTTTTTTATGAACACCACAATCTCCAAAACGTTTGCCTTTAAAGCCTGCTTTTTCAATGAGCCAACCTGCAGGAATTTTTACCATATCTTCTGAGACTTTGTAACTGGGCATGTCTTCAAAACTTTGAAGTAGTATATGATAATGTGATTTAGGAACAACTGGATTTTTAAAAAAACTACCACTGTTTCCAATTTCTTTTGGGTTTGGTAACTTACTTTCTCTTATAGCAATAACTGCTTTAGAAATATTTTGAATTGTTGGGTTGGTAATTCCCATATAGTCTAATTGCGACTTTATGGTACCGTAATTAATATGAAGATTGTGTTTTTTTTTGGTTAACTTAAAAACGACACTTGTAATTATATATTTTCCTTTAGCTTCTTGTTTAAAAATGGAGTTTCTATAATCAAAATGGCAATCATCTTTATTAAATGTAACAAAGGTATTGTTTTCTATTGATAATGCTTCACAAGAAACAAAGTGGTTCTTAAGTTCCACGCCATAAGCACCAATATTTTGTATAGGTGCTGTGCCAACATTACCAGGAATTAGCGATAAATTTTCTACACCGCCGAAATCGTTTTTTAAACACCAAAGAACAAATTCATGCCAATTTTCGCCTGCATTAGCTTTAACTAAAACAAAATCTTCAGTTTCAGAGACAATTTCTTTTCCTTTTAAATTAATGTGAATTACTAAACTGTCTTGATTTTTAGTAAGTAGTATATTGCTGCCTCCTCCTAAGATTAACTTGTTAGAATGTTCTTTTAAATTTAAAACACCTTTAAGGTCGTTTATTGAGTTAACAGTGGTAAAGTATTTCGCATTAACATCAATACCAAACGTATTGAGAGGTTTTAAAGATATGTTTTGGTTGATTTGCACTAGTCTTTATAAACTTTTAAGGCCTCTTTTAAAATTTTCACAGCTTTTACTAAGCTTTCTTTTTTAAGTACGTAAGCAATTCGAATTTGGTTTAAACCAACTCTTGGTGTAGAATAAAATCCACCCGCAGGAGCGACCATAATTGTCTCACCATCAACATCAAAACTTTCTAAAAGCCATTGTGCAAAATCATCTGAATTTTTTACAGGCAATTCCGCAATGCAATAAAAAGCACCTTTAGGCTTAGCAACTTTTACACCATCAATTTTTTGTAATTCGCTAATTAAAGTATTTCGTCTGTCAACATACTCTTCAATTACTGCATCAAAATAACTTTGAGATGTTTCTAATGCTGCTTCACTTGCAATTTGAGCCAAAGTAGGCGGACTTAAACGAGCCTGAGCAAATTTTAGCACCGTTTCAATAACATTTTTGTTTTTTGAAACCAAACAACCAACTCTTGCGCCACACATACTATATCGTTTTGATACCGAGTCAATCATAATAGCGTTTTCTTCTATGTCTTCTTCTTGCATTACTGAATAATGTACATTACCGTCATAAACGAATTCGCGATAAACTTCATCAGCAATTAAGAATAAATCATGTTTTTTAACAATGCTTGCGAGTTTTTTAATTTCTTCTTTTGAATATAAATAACCAGTTGGGTTTCCCGGATTACAAATTAAAATAGCCTTGGTTTTTGGAGTAATGAGTTTTTCAAATTCTTCAATTGGTGGTAAAGCGAAGTTGTCTTCAATTTTTGAAATTACAGGAACTACTTTTACACCTGAAGCCGTTGAGAAACCATTATAATTTGCATAAAATGGCTCTGGTATTATTATTTCATCATCAACATCCATAATGCTTCCAAATGCAAATAAGAGGGCTTCACTACCACCAGTAGTTACAATTATGTTATCATGTTTTACCAATATATCATGCTTTGCATAATAGGAAGCAATTTTATCTCGGTAAGTTTCAGAGCCTTCAGATCTTGAATATGCTAATGTTTCAATGTCGAAATTTTTTACGGCATCTAGTGCTATTTTAGGGGTTTTTATATCAGGCTGCCCAATGTTTAGATAGTAAATAGATTTACCTTCTTTAGTAGCTTGTTCTGCAAAAGGGACAAGCTTTCTAATAGGTGATTGCGGCATTAGTTGCCCTTTATTTGAAATTGCTGGCATTAAAAAAGTATTTAATGCTACAAAGTTGAGAAAATTATCTTAAAGTTTATTTAAAAAATGAGGTGATTTGACATCTCTTATCTAAAGATTCGTAAATTGAATGTGTAAATTTTATATTCTTGTTAATGAAACGTATTTTTCACCTTATTTTCTTATTTATATGCTTCTCGCAAATTGGTTTTTCACAAGGCAAATTTTTTATTCAGAACAAGAAAAAATCAGCTAAAATTAAGTTTAAGTTAATAAATAACTTGATTGTTATTCCAGTTGAAATAAATGGTGTTGAGCTTTCTTTTCTTTTAGATACAGGTGTAAGTAAACCTATTATATTTAATTTTTTGAATGTGTCGGATACCTTAAAAATTAAAGACACAGAAACTATTATGTTAAGAGGTCTAGGTGAAGGAAATTCTGTTGAGGCGTTAAAGTCAAGAAACAATATTTTTAGAATTGGTGATGCCATTAAGTTAAATCAAGACTTATATGCAGTTTACGACTCTAATTTAAATTTTGCTCCTAGACTTGGTATACCTGTTCATGGTATTTTAGGTTACGATCTTCTAAAGGATTTGGTAGTTGAGATTAATTATTCACACAAATTTATTAGACTCACAGAACCACAAGAATTTAGCTATAAAGATTGTAGAAATTGCGAAAGATTAAATTTAGAGTTTTATAACAATAAGCCCTATATTAATGTTAAAGTTAATATTAACGAAAAAGATATTCCTATAAAATTATTAATTGATTCTGGAGGGAGTGATGCGTTATGGTTATTTGAAGATGCTTCTTTAGGGATAAAAACAGATAACAAATTTTTTTATGACTTTTTAGGTCATGGTTTGAGTGGGAGTGTTTACGGTAAGCGTTCTAGAGTTAAAGCGTTTTCAATAAAAAATTTTACTTTAGAGAAGGTTAATGTTGCTTTTCCAGATTCAACATCTATATTATTTGCAAGACGTTTTAAAGATCGAAACGGAAGTATTTCGGGTAATATTTTGAAGCGATTCAATATTATATTTGATTATCAACATGCCATTATCACCTTTAAACGGAATGGTTATTTTAAAGAGAAATTCAGCTATAATAAAAGTGGTATAGAGTTAGCTCATGATGGTGTAAGATTAGTAAAAGAAAGGGAAGATGTTATTTTACAAGACAGAAATTCTACAAGTAATACTCAAAATGGGACAAAGATAGTATTAGATACCCGTTACAGAATGTCTTTAAAACCAGCTTACAGTATAGTAGAATTAAGAAAAGACTCGCCAGCAGAAAAGGCTGGCCTTGAGTTAGGAGATGTTGTTTTGTCTATAAATGGAAAACAGGCGCACCAATTTACATTACAAAACCTCATGTCTCTTTTTTATGGAAAAAGAGGAGACAGAATAAAGTTAAGGGTTAGTAGAAACGGAATAGATATGTATTTTAATTTTATATTGGAAGACCTATTTAAATAAAAAAAGGGGTGTCTAAAAAGTCTTTATAATTTGATTTGTCAGGTTGAGCCTGTCGAAACTGATATTGATTATCAGTAAGTTAAAAATATTTCGACAAGCTCAATATGACATCGAACTTACTTTTTAGACACCTTCTTTTTATAATTTGTAAGTAAAGTTTCTTATTGCTGAACGATACTTTTATTCTTTTTCTCAAGTACGCTTTCTTTACTAGAATCTACCACCAAACCTTTAATTTTCAAAGCAACGGTAGGTGTGTCAGCATTAGATATTACTGTTATTGTTTTTCTAATAGGATTTACTCTGTTAGTATCATATTTCACTTCAATTTCTCCAGTTTTCCCAGGCATAATTGGGTTTTTTGGTTTTTTAGGAATAGTGCATCCGCAACTTGAACTCACTTTAGAAACTATAAGAGGTTCATCACCTGTATTTGTAAATTCAAAAACTCGAACACCGTCTGAACCTTTTTCAACGGTTCCATAATCTATAGTATCAGATTTAAATTCTATTTTAGCTTGTGCATTTACAGCAAAACTTACTAATCCAATAAATAAAATAGTAATTAATTGTTTCATCTTTTCTATCTTTAATTGTTAATAATTGTCATTTGTATAAGCTTAGTATTTATCTAAGCTTAAGGTTATTTTAGTACTAATAACATGTCAAACATACTCACTTTTTTAGCAACCTACAAAATTTTTAGATGTAATGCATAAGTATTAACATATTCAACTTACTTAAAAGTACATACAGCTTTAATTTTAAATTTCTTAATTACTGCGTTATACGAATACATCATATTGCTATGTATCTACTTTCACAGAAAAAGAAATATAAGTACTTTTGCACATCAATTGTCAAAAACTATTCCAAAGTATGCAAATTCCATCAAAATATGATGCAAGTCAGGTAGAAAATAAGTGGTATGACTACTGGATGAAGAATAATTATTTTCATTCTACACCAGATAAAAGAGAGCCTTATACTATTGTAATTCCGCCACCAAACGTTACTGGAGTATTACACATGGGGCACATGCTTAATAATACAATACAAGATGTATTAATTCGTCGTGCACGTTTACAAGGGAAAAATGCCTGTTGGGTTCCTGGAACAGATCATGCATCAATTGCCACTGAGGCTAAGGTAGTTGCAAAACTTAAGGAACAAGGTATTGATAAAAATGATTTATCCAGAGAAGAATTTTTAAAGCATGCATGGGATTGGACAGATGAGTACGGTGGTGTTATTTTAGAGCAACTTAAAAAATTAGGATGTTCTTGCGATTGGAAGAGAACCAAATTTACTATGGACAAGGACATGAGTGAAGCGGTTATTGATGTTTTTGTTGATTTATATAATAAAGGCTTAATATATCGTGGTTACCGAATGGTAAATTGGGATCCTGAAGCAAAAACAACCCTGTCTGATGAAGAAGTAAATCATATTGAGCGCACAGATAAATTATACTATGTGAAGTATAAAATACAAGATGAGAACGAATTTGTAACTATTGCAACTACACGTCCTGAAACAATTCTTGGCGATACTGCCGTTTGTATTAACCCAAATGATGATCGTTTCATACACTTAAAAGGAAAACAAGTTGTTGTGCCAATTTGTAACCGAGTTATTCCAATTATTGAAGATGATTATGTTGATATTGAATTTGGAACGGGATGTTTAAAAGTAACACCTGCACACGATGTAAACGACAAAGAAATAGGTGATAGACATAATTTAGAAATTATTGATATTCTTAATGAAGACGCTACTTTAAATAGTTATGGACTACATCATGAAGGTAAAGACAGGGAGGTAGCAAGAAAAGATATTGCTAAAGAATTGACCGATATGGGGATTTTGGTTAAAACCGAAGATATTACTCATAAAGTTGGAACCAGCGAACGTACACATGCTGTTATAGAACCTAGATTAAGTGACCAGTGGTTTTTAAAAATGGAAGGGCTAGCAAAACCAGCCCTAAAAGCTGTATTAGAAACTGGAGAGGTTAAGTTATTTCCAAAGAAGTTTGAAAACACTTATCGACATTGGATGGAAAATGTGCGCGATTGGAATATTTCAAGGCAACTACGCTGGGGACAGCAAATACCCGCATATTATTATGGAAATGGTAAGCAAGACTTTGTAGTAGCTAAGAATATAGAAGAAGCATTGAAATTAGCTATACATAAAACGAATAACTCACAGTTAACCAGTAGCGATTTACGTCAAGAATCAGATGTGGTAGATACATGGTTTTCGTCTTGGTTGTGGCCAATAAGTGTATTTGATGGTATTAGAAATCCAGATAATGAAGAAATTGAATACTATTACCCAACAAACGATTTAGTAACTGGACCAGATATTTTATTCTTTTGGGTAGCAAGAATGATTGTTGCAGGTTACGAATATAGAGATGAAAGACCTTTTCAAAATGTATATTTAACAGGTTTAGTACGCGATAAGCAACGTCGTAAAATGAGTAAGTCTCTAGGCAATTCACCAGATGCTTTAAAGCTTATTAACGATTATGGAGCCGACGGAATTCGTGTTGGTTTATTGTTAAGCGCTGCTGCCGGAAACGATTTAATGTTTGATGAAGCACTTTGTAATCAAGGAAAAGGTTTTGCTAATAAAGTATGGAATGCCTTTAGATTAATAAAAGGCTGGGAAATAGCAGATATCGAACAACCACAAGCGTCTAAAATAGCGGTAGAATGGTATGAAGCCAAGTTTCAGAATACTTTAACAATTATTGAAGATCATTACAGTAAGTACCGTATTAGCGATGCGCTTATGGAAACTTACAAGTTGATATGGAATGACTTTTGTTCATGGTTTTTAGAAATGATAAAACCTGGTTACCAACAACCTATAGATAAGAAAACATACGATGCAGCTATTTCTATTTTAGAAAATAATTTAAAAATATTACATCCATTCATGCCATTTTTAACTGAAGAAATTTGGCAACATATTACTAAAAGAACAGCCGATGAAGCATTAATAGTAGCTAAATGGCCAAAAGCTAAAACGGTTAATAAATCATTAATTACAGAATTCGATTTTGCTTCAGAAGTTATCTCAGGAATTAGAAGTATAAGAAAACAAAAGAATATTGCTTTTAAAGAGACTATTGGTTTTTCTGTAATTAATAATGAAAATGTACAAAATACTTTTGATGCGATAATATCTAAATTAGGAAACCTTGAGTCTATTAATTATATATCTGAAGCTGTCGATGGTGCTTTAACCTATAGAGTGAAATCTAACGAGTATTTTATTCCTATGGCAGGTGCTATAGATTTAGAAGCTGAGGTTAAAAAATTAACAGAAGAACTAAGCTATACCGAAGGATTTTTAAAATCGGTTCAAAAAAAACTATCTAACGAACGTTTTGTTTCTGGAGCTCCAGAACAAGTGGTTGCAAGCGAAAAGAAAAAAGAAGCGGATGCTTTAGCTAAAATTGAAACGTTAAAGGCTAGTTTGGCTAGTTTAGGATAAATACATGATTTATTTACTTTAATAATAGGCAGCTCCCTATTTTCCCTCAATATCACTAATATGATGCTCTAAAGCTTTTACCGAAATTTGAATTTCAACAATTAAAAGCCCTAGAGATATAATTAGAAAAATTAAAGCCAATCCAAATACCCAAATAGCAATGGTGTTCTGGTCTATGTAAATTAAAAACATGGTAAGTACACAAAGTAATAGGCTACTTATTCCAAAAATTTGCATTGAGCGCGTTAGGTAAAGACGTTTTTTTATATTCTTTATTTGTTCAATTAAAATGGAATCATTCTTTTGTAAATACTTATCATGTAAACTGCGTATAACAGAGGCGTACGCTAGAAACCTATTGGTGTAAGCTAGCATAATTAAAGATATTGCCGAAAATAAAAGAGCGGGCGTTGTAAGCGTTAATTCTTCCATGAAAATAACTTGTTGTCTGAAACGACTAAGTTATATAATTAATCAAGAAATTTCATTTTGAATTTGGCATTTTTAAATGGGAATTTTATCTTTCGTTGATGCAAGAAGATTTTTTACATTATCTGTGGAAGTATAAAAAAATGAAAATAAACCTGCTTAAAACTACACAAGAAGAATCGGTAGTTATTAAGTCGGTAGGGGAGCATAATCACAATACAGGTCCCGATTTCTTTAACGCACAATTACAAATAGGAAATCAACTTTGGGCAGGAAACTTAGAAATTCATGTAAAATCATCCGATTGGTTTGTACATAACCATGAGCAGGACAAGGCTTATGATAATGTTATACTGCATGTGGTTTGGGAACACGATACAGAAGTTTTTAGAAGCGATAATTCGCAAATACCAACATTACAATTAAAAGACTTTGTGCAGAAGGACATTTTAAAAAAATATGAAAAGCTGTTTTCTAAACAAGGTAAATGGATTAATTGTGAGAATGATTTTGGAATTATTGATGACTTCCTCTTAAAAAATTGGCTAGAGCGATTATATTTTGAACGTTTAGAAAGAAAATCGAAAACTATTGAGTTGCTTTTACAAGATTCAAAAAATGATTGGGAAGCAGTTTTGTTTAAAATGTTGGCTAAAAATTTTGGGCTTAAGGTTAATGGAGAATCGTTTTTTAGTTTAGCGAAATCTATAGATTTTTCAATAATAAGAAAAGTGCAAACCAATCAAAAAACTTTAGAATCTTTATTGTTGGGGCAGGCAGGATTATTGGATAGTGATATTCAAGATGCCTACTATTTAAGTTTGGTAAAAGATTTTCAGTTTTTAAAGCAGAAATTTAATTTAAAAAATAGTCAAGTATTACCTATTGATTTTTTCAGATTGCGACCATCAAATTTCCCAACAATTCGCTTATCGCAACTAGCAAGTTTATATTACAAACACCAAAATTTGTTTTCTAGAATTATTGAATACAATAATGTTAAAGATTTTTACGAATTGTTTAAGGTTTCGGCATCAACATTTTGGAGTTCACATTATACGTTTCAGAAAGTGTCAAAAACATCAACAAAAACAATAACAAAATCATTTATAGACTTGATTTTAATTAATACCATTTTGCCCATAAAATTCTGTTATGCAAAGCAAAAAGGAATGGAGATTGAGTTAAGTGATCGTATTGTTAAAATAGCTTCAGAAATAGCTTCAGAAAAAAATAGTATTATTGATGCTTTTAATAAATTAAAAAAAGTGTCTAAATCTTCCTTAGAATCTCAGGCACTAATTCAGCTAAAAACAGAATATTGTAATAAAAATAACTGTTTAAAATGTGCAGTGGGTAATTCACTTTTAAACAAATAAACTTTTAAACAAATAAACTTAGTGTTAAATTGCGGCATGAACAACATCTACAAACCATTACTTTTTTTTCAAAAACATGGGTACTATGTATGTCAGCGAATTGCCGATAGATTAGGTATTCGAGCAAAAGTGGTAAGAACATCATTCATGTATCTCACTTTTGTTACAGTTGGTTTTGGTTTTGCTTTATATTTATTTTTAGCTTTTTGGATGCGAATTAAAGACTTAGTTTATACCAAACGTTCATCTGTATTTGATTTATGAATCCAATAATTCGATTTTTTAGAACTAAAATATATACAGCCGTATTTTTATTGGTTGTTATCATGCTAATAGGTGTTATTGGTTATATCATGATTTCTGGCTATACATGGATTGATGCTTTGTATATGACCGTTATAACCATGACAACTGTTGGTTTTGGAGAAGTAGTACCACTAGATGATGAATCAAAAATTTTCACAATTTTTTTAATTTTAGCAAGTGTTGTAATTGTTGGTTATGCACTTTCCATTATTACTGAATATATTTTAAGTAAAGATCATATTGAAGAATTAAAACATAAAAAGATGCAAAAGAAAATAGATGATTTTAAAAATCATGTGATTGTTTGCGGTTACGGAAGAAACGGTAAACAAACAGTTAGAAAGTTATCTGCTCATAATAGATCCTTTGTTGTTGTTGAAAAGAATAAAGAAATGGAAGAACGTTTGCAACTAGATAATGTGCCATATGTTATAGGAAATGCAAACGAAGATGATGTGCTTTTACAAGCAGGAGTTGATAGAGCGTCAAATTTTATTTCGGCACTACCAAGTGATGCCGATAATTTGTTTGTAGTGTTATCTGCAAGGCAAATGAATAAAAACATAAATATTATTAGTCGAGCATCTCAAGAATCATCCTATGATAAGCTAAAGTTTGCGGGAGCAAATAATGTTATTCTACCAGATAAAATAGGTGGCGATCATATGGCATCTTTAGTTGTTGTTCCTGGTTTAATGGAGTTTATAGATAATTTGTCTATTGTAGGAAAGTCAAATATTAACATTGAAGAAGTGGCTGTAGAAAAATTATATAAGAATAATGGTATTAGAACAATACGAGATTTAGATCTTAGAAAGAAAACGGGTTGTACCGTAATTGGCTACAAAGACGAAAAAGGAGAATATACAGTAAACCCAGAGGCAGATTTAGAGCTTGCAGCCAATTCTAAAATTATAATTTTAGGAAAGCCAGAGCAGGTAGAAGCATTAAATTCTGAATACAATATAGAATAGAGGATCCTTACTATTTAACAATTATTTTTTTTAAATAATCAATTATTTTTAGCATCTTGCTAACTTTAATAAAGATTTTTCCATAAACACTAATTAACTTAAAATTCTCATGAAGAAACATCTTCTTTCAATTTTCACATTAATATTTCCATTTTTAACATTTGCACAGGAAACTGTAGAAAAAGGAATTGACCAAATAATAGATGAAAAATTTGGTGCAGCCACAGGATGGTTTGTTAATTTTATTTTTTATAAGATTCCTTTTGGTGAAGAAGTTCAAGTTTATTGGGTGTTATTCCCTTTAATTCTTGGAGCGACCTATTTCACATTTTATTTTAAGCTGATAAATTTTACAGGGTTTTGGACTTCTATAAATATTGTTAGAGGGAAATATGACGATTTAGAAGAAAGAAAAGATCATAAAGTAGAAATTTCAAAGTCGAAATTCACAGATGAAGAAGATAACCCAGATACTATAAGAATTGAAGGGCATGAAGGCGAAGTTTCTCATTTTCAAGCCTTAACAGCGGCATTATCTGCTACTGTTGGTTTAGGTAATATTGCTGGCGTTGCAATAGCAGTGTCTATTGGTGGTGCTGGAGCAACCTTTTGGATGATTGTTGCAGGCCTTTTAGGAATGGCATCAAAATTTGTAGAGTGTACTTTGGGAGTTAAATATCGAGATATTGAAGATGATGGAACGGTATACGGAGGTCCTATGTATTATTTAACAAAAGGATTAAAGTCAAAAGGGTTTACCAGATTGGGTAAAGTTTTAGCTGCCTTATTTGCGATTTTTGTAATTGGTGGTTCTTTTGGTGGAGGAAATATGTTTCAAGTTAATCAAGCATTTCAATTAGTTGAAAATATTACTGGAGGAGAAAGTTCCTTTTTACATGGTAAAGGTTGGTTGTTTGGTATAATTATGGCTGTTTTTGTTGGTATCGTAATAATTGGAGGTATTAAAAAAATAGCTAAGGTAACAGATAAAATTGTACCTTTTATGGTTGTTATTTATGTAGTAGCATCGTTATTTGTAATATTTGCAAACTATACCATGATTGGAGACGCCTTTCTTCAAATTTTTAATGGTGCCTTTAGCCCAGAAGGAGTAGCTGGTGGTGCTATTGGAGTCTTGGTTCAAGGATTTAGGCGAGCAGCTTTTTCAAATGAAGCTGGTGTAGGATCTGCATCAATAGCGCATTCTGCTGTTAAAACGAAATATGCTGCTAGTGAAGGAATGGTTGCTTTGTTAGAACCTTTTATTGATACTGTTGTAGTTTGTACCATGACAGCTTTGGTGCTTATTATTACTGGAAATGTTACCGCAGAGAACGCTTCATTAAACGATGCGCAAGCTATATTATTAACATCAGGTGCTTTTGAATCTGCTATTTCTTGGTTCCCGTATGTTCTAACGATAGCAGTTGTATTATTTGCATTTAGCACCATGATTTCTTGGTCTTATTATGGTTTCCAAGGATGGGCTTATTTGTTTGGAAGAACTAAAAAAATGGAATACACTTATAAATTACTATTTTGTGTATTCGTTGTAATTGGTGCTGCTGCAAGTTTAGGCTCTGTAATAGGATTCTCTGATGCCATGATATTTGCTATGATGGTTCCGAATATGATAGGACTTGTAATATTGGCTCCAAAAGTTAAAGATGAGCTTAATAAATATTTAAAAGCCATTAAAGACCTTAAAACATAAAAGATAAAAAAATAAAATGCGAAAATTTAAATCCCATTTCACGTTTTCAAAAAAACAACGAAATGGGATTTTTTTATTATTGCTACTTATAATAATTGGACAGTGCGTTTATTTTTTTATTGATTTATCTTCAGAAAAAATTCAAGTAAACAAAGATTTGCTTACCGAGTATAAAAATGAAATGGACTCGTTACGACTGGCATCTATTGAAAATAGAAAGCCAAAAATATATCCGTTCAACCCAAATTATATAACAGATTTTAAAGGATCAAACTTAGGAATGACTAATGAAGAAATTGATAGGTTGCTTCAATATAGAAAACAAAACAAGTGGATAAATTCGGTTAATCAATTTCAGGAAGTTACCAAAGTTTCAGATTCTTTGCTTAATGTTATTTCACCATATTTTAAATTCCCAGAATGGGTATTACACCCAGTTACAGCAACAAGTTGGAATAGTGAAAAGAAGTATAACAATAAACAAAAAGCCTACGCACAAAAACAAGATTTAAATACTGCCACAGCAAAGCAACTTCAAAAAGTAAACGGTATTGGCGAATATTATTCTGAACGTATAATAAAATTCAGAAATAAATTTGCTGGAGGTTTTATTGCGGACGTTCAGTTATATGATGTGTATGGTTTATCACCAGAGGTTATTGAAAGTATTACCAACCATTTTACCGTAAAAACTCCTAGAAAAATAGATAAGATTAGTTTAAATAAAGCAACTATAGAAGAGTTGGTAACTATTCAGCATATAGATTACGATTTGGCACATCAAATTATAGAACAACGCCAGTTAAGAGAGGGTTATAAATCCTTTGATGAATTAAGAAAAGTTAAAGGCTTTCCAATAAATAAAATCGAGATAATTAAATTATATTTGCATCTTGAAAAAGAATAAAGATGAATAACATTTACTTCACCGAAGAACACAATCTTTTTAGAAAAAGCCTTCAACATTTTTTAAAGAAAGAAGTTGTTCCATATATAGATACTTGGGAAAAAACAGGTGTAATTGATAGGTTTATTTGGAAAGAGTTTGGTGAAATGGGCTTCTTTGGTATTAATTACCCCGAGGCATATGGTGGAATGAATTTAGATTTATTTTATACCGTAATATTACTTGAAGAACTACAAAAAGTTAACTCAGGTGGCTTTGCAGCAGCAATATGGGCACATGTTTATTTAGCAATGACGCATCTTAGTGTTGAAGGAAATGAAGATATAAAACAACGCTATTTAGTGCCAAGTATTACTGGAGATAAGATAGGGTGTCTCTGTGTTACCGAACCTTTTGGAGGGAGTGATGTTGCAGGTATGAGAACAACAGCTGTAAAAGACGGTGATAGTTATATAATTAATGGTTCTAAAACTTTTATTACTAACGGGGTGTATAGCGATTACTTGGTAGTTGCTGCAAAAACTAATCCTGAATTAGGAAATAAAGGCGTAAGTATGTTTGTTATTGACAGAGATATGAAAGGCGTATCGGCAACCAAATTGGATAAATTAGGTTGGCGAGCATCAGACACGGGTGAAATAGCTTTCGATAATGTTAAAGTTCCAGTAGGTAATTTGTTGGGCGAGGAGAATAAAGGATTTTCATATATCGTTCAGCACTTTTCTTTAGAACGTTTAATTATGGGCGTTAATGCACATGCTCGTGCCGAATATGCCCTAGAGTATGCATTAAAATACATGTCTGAGCGTGTAGCCTTTGGTAAAACAATCGATAAATTTCAAGCACTAAGGCATTCTATCGCAGAATTATATGCAGATATGGAAATATGTAAAAATTACAATTATGCTGTAACTGCAAGATTAGAGAAAGGAGACTATGTTGTTAAGGAAGCAACCATATCTAAGCTTAAATCTACTAAAATGGCTGATGATGTTATATATCAATGTCTACAGTTTTTAGGAGGCTATGGCTATATGGAAGATTATCCAATGGCTAGATTGTTAAGAGATAGCCGATTAGGACCAATAGGAGGTGGGACTTCTGAAATACTCCGAGAAATTATATCTAAAATTATAATTGATAAAAAAGAGTATAAGCCAGCTACTTAAAATAATTTTCAATTATAATTGATAATTAACAATTGTTATTATATTTGCACCCGAAAAATCTAAAAGAGAGGAGGTTAAGACACTATGTTAATAATTCCAGTTAAAGATGGAGAAAATATAGATAGAGCATTAAAGCGTTACAAACGAAAGTTTGTAAAAACAACGCTTAAAAATCAGTTGCAAGAACGCAAGCAGTTTACCAAACCTTCAGTTGCACGTAGAGCGCAAGAAAAAAAAGCGCAATACATTCAAACATTAAGAGATGCAGAAGAAGTATAACAGATTCTAAAATTAAATAGTATTAAATTCCCGCCTAGCGGGAATTTTTTTTGCAATGTATTTAATGATTTTATAGTTGCACTATTAACCATAATCATTTAACTTTAAACTTTTAATACTTTAAATGTCATTAAAATCATTTACAGATTATTTGCTAATTGAAAAGAATTATTCGGTGTTAACCGTAAATGCTTATAAAAATGATATACAAAGTTTTTCTGAATTCATAAAAGAAGTATACCAATCAAGTAGTATTAGCCATGTTAATTACCCACAAATAAGAAGGTGGATTGTTTCATTGGTTGAAAAAGAAATATCAAACCGAAGTATAAACAGAAAAATTTCGGCATTAAATACGTATTATAAGTTTCTTTTGAAAATAGGTGACATCGAGTTAAATCCCTTAGCGAAGCATAAAGCTTTAAAAACTAGTAAAAAAATTCAAGTACCCTTTTCAGAAAAAGAAATAGAGTCCGTTTTGGATTATTTGCAATTTGATAATAGTTTTGAAGGTGTAAGAGATCGATTAATTATTGAATTATTTTATTCTACTGGCATAAGACGTATAGAGTTGGTAGATTTAAAATTAACTAGTATTAATTTTCAGAATAAAACGTTAAAAGTATTAGGAAAAAGAAATAAGGAACGGATTGTTCCGTTATTAGAATCTACAGTAAAATCGATGCATACTTATTTAGAGTTTAGAAGAAAGTTAGAACGTATTAAAGATTCAGATAAGTTGTTTCTAACAAAAAAAGGAATTAAAATATACGAAACTCTTGTTTACAGAATAATAAATGATTATTTTAGTATAGCATCTTCAAAAGTAAAAAAGAGCCCACATATATTAAGACACTCTTTTGCTACACATTTGCTAAATCAAGGTGCCGATTTAAATGCTGTAAAAGAACTTCTAGGACATTCAAGTTTAGCTGCTACACAAGTTTATACACATAATAGTATTGCAGAGTTAAAGAAAGTGCATGTTAATGCGCATCCAAGAAGTAAAAAATAGTAATGAAAATTATTGTCTAACCAAAAAGTAGAAGTATGAAAGTAAACACACAATCAGTTAATTTTAATGCTGATCAAAAACTCTTAGATTTTATTCAAAAGCGCATGGATAAGTTAGATTTGTTCTATGATAAAGTTATTAAATCAGACGTTTATTTGAAAGTTGAAAACACTAGCGATAAAGAAAACAAGATTTTTGAAGCACGTTTAAGTGTGCCTGGAGATAGTTTGGTAGTAAAAAAGCAATGTAAAAGCTTTGAAGAAGGGACTGATATGGCAGTTTCTTCACTTGAAAGGCAACTTAAAAAGCGAAAAGAAAAATTAAGAACATATTTATAGTAAAATTTTTCAAAAAATGTTTTGAATAAAAAAATAAATATATACATTTGCAGTCCGTTAGAAATAGCGGGCTTTTTTTATGCGAAAAAAGTGAAAAAAAGCCGATGTAGCTCAGCTGGCTAGAGCAGCTGATTTGTAATCAGCAGGTCGTGGGTTCGAGTCCCTCCATCGGCTCTAAAAAAAGTCTAAAAAAAGCAATAGCAATTTTTAGCAATGTTCTTTAAAATTGGGGAGATACTCAAGCGGCCAACGAGGGCAGACTGTAAATCTGCTGACTACGTCTTCGCAGGTTCGAATCCTGCTCTCCCCACAAAATATTGAAAACCTTCAACTTGTAATATAGTTGTAAATAATGCGAGAGTAGCTCAGTTGGTAGAGCGTCAGCCTTCCAAGCTGAATGTCGCCGGTTCGAACCCGGTCTCTCGCTCTAAGCGAATGTCGTCACGCCAAAAGCGTGATCTCTCGCTCTAAAATTCCTGCGAAGGCAGGAATCTCTTCTTTCAATTGATATAACCTTATGTATAGGTTATTTGAAAGAAAAGGAAATAAAAACTTTACGCCGGTGTAGCTCAGGGGTAGAGCGTTTCCTTGGTAAGGAAGAGGTCACGAGTTCAAATCTCGTCATTGGCTCTATATTAGAGTTTAAAATAGAATACACTAATATTATTATATAACTAAGATTAAATTATTAAAAAAACATGGCAAAGGCAACTTTCGATCGTTCAAAACCACACTTAAATATTGGTACAATTGGACACGTAGATCACGGTAAAACAACTTTAACTGCTGCTATTACTAAAGTATTAGCTGATGCAGGTTTCTCAGAAGCAAGATCATTTGATCAAATTGATAACGCTCCAGAAGAAAAAGAAAGAGGTATAACAATTAATACTTCACACGTAGAATATCAAACAGCAAATCGTCATTACGCACACGTTGACTGTCCAGGTCACGCCGATTACGTAAAGAACATGGTAACTGGAGCTGCGCAAATGGATGGTGCAATATTAGTTGTTGCTGCTACAGATGGTCCAATGCCACAAACTCGTGAGCATATCTTATTAGGTCGTCAAGTAGGTATTCCTCGTATCGTTGTATTCATGAATAAAGTGGATATGGTTGATGATGAAGAATTACTTGAATTAGTTGATATGGAAATTAGAGATTTATTATCTTTCTATGAGTATGATGGAGATAATGGACCTGTAGTATCTGGTTCTGCTTTAGGAGCACTTAATGGTGAGCAAAAATGGGTTGATACTGTATTGGAATTAATGAAAGCTTGTGATGAGTGGATTGAAGAGCCAGTACGTGATATGGATAAGCCATTCTTAATGCCTATTGAAGATGTGTTCTCAATTACAGGTCGTGGTACTGTTGCAACTGGTCGTATTGAGACTGGTGTAGCAAACACAGGAGATCCTGTTGAGATTATTGGTATGGGTGCTGAGAAATTAACATCTACTATTACTGGTATCGAAATGTTCCGTCAAATATTAGATAGAGGTGAAGCTGGAGATAATGCAGGTATCTTATTAAGAGGTATTGAGAAATCTCAAATCTCAAGAGGTATGGTAATTACTAAGCCAGGTTCTGTAACTCCACATAAAAACTTCAAAGCTGAGGTTTATATCTTGAAAAAAGAAGAAGGTGGACGTCACACACCTTTCCATAACAACTACCGTCCACAGTTTTACGTTCGTACAACTGATGTAACAGGAAATATTGCACTTCCTTCAGGAGTTGAAATGGTTATGCCTGGAGATAACTTAACGATTACTGTTGAGTTAATTCAGCCAATTGCAATGAACGTAGGTTTACGTTTCGCTATCCGTGAAGGTGGTAGAACAGTTGGTGCAGGTCAAGTAACTGAGATTTTAGACTAAACAATAGTTTAATGTAAATAAAGAGTCAAGGTATCATGCTTAAAAGCGTGATGCCTTTTGACTTATATTTACGAGTTTAGCTCATTACAGATAACTATCTGGAAGTTGAGCAAAATTCAAATACGGGTTTAGCTCAGTTGGTAGAGCACTGGTCTCCAAAACCAGGTGTCGGGAGTTCGAGTCTCTCAACCCGTGCAAGTATAGTACGAGACGAGAAGTTTATGCTGAGCGCAGACGAAGTAAGTCTTTCAACCCGTGCTAATAAATTGGAGACAAAGAGTTTCTCAATAAGTTTACACTAAGTGAAATTAAAGTGTATAATAAAAAATAGATAAATGGCTGGATTTGTAAATTACATAAAAGAATCATTTGGAGAGTTAAAGAATAATGTGACCTGGACTCCATGGGCAGAAGCACAACGTTTAACGGTTTTAGTAGCCGTATTCTCAATTATTTTTTCTCTTGCTATTTGGGGAGTTGATACAGTTTTCAGTAAAATTATAACACTATACTTTGATTGGATTAACGGTTAAAAACAAATTTATGTCAGAAGTAAGTGAAAAAAAATGGTACGTTGTTAGGGCTGTAAGTGGTCAAGAAAATAAGATTAAGACTTATATAGAGAATGAAATAGCTCGTTTAGGTCTTCAAGATTATGTAGATCAGGTATTAGTTCCAACAGAACGTGTTATACAAATTCGAAATGGAAAAAAAGTGCACAAAGAAAAAGTGTTTTTTCCAGGTTATATAATGGTGCAAGCTAATTTGACAGGTGAAGTTCCTCATATTATTAGATCGGTGACTAATGTTATTGGTTTTTTAGGGGAAACAAAAGGAGGAGATCCAGTGCCGCTAAGACAATCTGAAGTTAACAGAATGTTAGGTAAAGTTGACGAATTATCTGTTGAAGAAAGTGCTAATGTAGCGATACCTTTTACTAAAGGAGAAACAGTTAAAGTTATTGATGGTCCATTTAACGGGTTTGATGGAACGATTGAAAAAATAAATGAAGAAAAGCGTAAACTTGAAGTAATGGTTAAAATTTTCGGAAGAAAAACACCATTAGAGTTAAGTTATATGCAAGTTGAAAAAGTATAATAGTGTTACATTATATAGGTGAGTCTTTCGCTTCCAAAAGAAAGATAACATCAAAAAATTAAATTATTAAAAATGGCAAAAGAATTAGGTAAAGTAGTTAAGTTACAAGTTCGGGGAGGTGCTGCGAATCCATCGCCACCGGTTGGACCCGCTTTAGGAGCTGCAGGTGTTAACATCATGGAGTTCTGTAAGCAATTCAATGCCAGAACCCAAGATAAAGCTGGTAAAGTATTACCAGTGGTTATATCTGTTTACAAAGACAAATCATTTGACTTTGTAATTAAAACTCCACCAGCAGCAGTTCAATTATTAGAATCTGCTAAGGTGAAGAAAGGGTCTGGAGAGCCAAACCGAAAAAAAGTAGCTAAAGTATCTTGGGATCAGGTTAAAACCATCGCAGAAGACAAAATGGTAGATTTAAATGCATTTACAATAGAGTCTGCTATGAAAATGGTTGCTGGAACAGCAAGATCGATGGGAATAACTGTAACAGGAAAATTTCCATCTTAATCGATTAAAGACATTATAAAATGGCAAGATTAACAAAAAAGCAAAAAGAAGCTTTAGCGAAAATAGAAAAAGGAAAAATCTATTCTCTTGATGAAGCGTCTTCATTAATTAAAGAGATTACCAATACTAAATTTGATGCATCTGTTGATTTAGCAGTCCGTTTAGGAGTAGATCCTCGTAAAGCAAATCAGATGGTTAGAGGTGTGGTTTCATTGCCACATGGTACTGGTAAAGACATGAAAGTATTAGCATTAGTTACACCAGATAAAGAAGCCGAAGCTAAAGAAGCGGGTGCTGATTACGTAGGTTTAGACGAGTACCTTGAAAAAATTAAAGGTGGTTGGACAGACGTTGATGTTATCGTTACTATGCCAAGTGTTATGGGTAAGTTAGGTCCTTTAGGACGTGTATTAGGTCCTCGTGGTTTAATGCCTAACCCAAAGACTGGAACTGTAACTATGGATGTTGCTAAAGCTGTAGCCGAAGTAAAAGCTGGTAAAATTGACTTTAAAGTTGATAAGACTGGTATTGTACATGCGGCTATTGGTAAAGCATCATTTAGTGCTGATAAAATTGCGGGTAACGCAAATGAATTATTAACTACATTAATGAAACTGAAACCGACAACAGCTAAGGGAACTTATGTAAAAAGCATATTTATGTCTTCTACAATGAGTCCAAGTTTAGCTATTGATCCTAAAATTGGTTAATTAGGTTAAAACTTTAAATTATGACAAGAGAAGAAAAATCGCAAGTAATTCAAGACTTAACTGCACAATTGACTGATAATGCAAATATCTATTTAACAGATATTTCAGGGTTAAATGCAGGTACTACGTCAGATTTACGTCGTGCTGCTTTTAAGGCAAACGTACAAATGGCAGTTGTTAAAAATACATTACTTGAAAAAGCAATGGAAGCTTCAGACAAAGAATTTGGAGAACTTCCTACGGTTTTAAAAGGCAATACTTCAGTAATGTATTCTGAAACTGGTAACGCACCAGCTAAAGTAATTAAAGCTTTCAGAAAAAAATCTGAGAAGCCTTTATTAAAGGGAGCGTTTATCGAAGAAGCTATATACATTGGTGATGACCAATTAGACATGTTAGTAGATATCAAATCTAAAGAAGAATTGATAGGAGAGATTGTTGGATTATTACAGTCTCCTGCTAAAAATGTTATTTCTGCACTTAAATCAGGTGGAGGAACAATAGCAGGTATTATTAAAACATTATCCGAAAAAGAAGGATAATCAAAAGAGTACGCACTTTATTACAATTATATTAAAATTAAAAATTTATTAAAACGATAGAAAAATGGCAGATTTAAAAGATTTCGCAGAACAATTAGTTAACCTTACTGTAAAAGAAGTAAACGAGTTAGCAACTATATTAAAAGATGAGTATGGTATCGAGCCTGCTGCTGCTGCTGCAGTTGCTGTTGCTGGTCCTGCTGGAGGTGGAGAAGCTGAAGAAGCTCAAACCGAATTTGATGTTATTTTAAAAGCAGCAGGTGGTTCTAAATTAGCTGTTGTAAAATTAGTTAAAGAATTAACTGGTTTAGGATTAAAAGAAGCTAAAGGTTTAGTTGATGAAGCACCAAGTGCTATCAAAGAAGCTGTATCTAAAGATGAAGCAGAAGCTTTAAAAGCATCTTTAGAAGAAGCTGGAGCTGAGGTTGAGCTTAAGTAAGCTTAACAACTCAAAAACATAAAGGTTTAGGTCTGGAGAATGTTCTTCAAGACCTAAACCATTTTGCGTATATAATGATTACATACGCTATAACTATTTTTTTTAATCAAAATTCCGTCCATTGATGTTATCAACACAAGCCGAAAGATTAAATTTCTCTTCTATAGTAAATAGAACAGAATATCCAGATTTCTTGGATATTCAGATAAAATCCTTTCAGGATTTTTTCCAATTAGAAACTAAATCTGAAGAAAGAGGAGATGAAGGTCTATATAATACCTTCATGGAAAATTTCCCTATTACAGATTCTCGTAATCAATTTGTTTTAGAATTTTTAGATTACTTCGTAGATCCGCCAAGGTATGCTATTGATGAGTGTATTGAGCGAGGACTTACATACAGTGTTCCTTTAAAAGCAAGGTTAAAGTTATATTGTACAGACCCTGAACATGAAGATTTCGAAACCATTGTTCAAGATGTGTACTTAGGAACTATACCTTACATGACACCAAGTGGTACATTTGTTATCAATGGTGCAGAACGTGTTGTAGTATCGCAATTACACAGATCTCCAGGTGTATTCTTTGGTCAATCATTTCATGCTAATGGAACAAAATTATACTCTGCAAGGGTAATTCCTTTTAAAGGTTCTTGGATAGAATTTGCTACAGATATCAATCAGGTAATGTATGCATACATCGATAGAAAGAAAAAGTTACCAGTTACAACTTTGTTTAGAGCTATTGGTTTTGAACGCGATAAAGATATCTTAGAGATTTTTGATTTAGCTGAAGAGGTTAAAGTATCAAAATCTGGATTAAAAAAATACTTAGGAAGAAAATTAGCAGCTCGTGTATTAAATACATGGCATGAGGATTTTGTTGATGAAGACACGGGTGAAGTAGTATCAATAGAACGTAACGAAATTGTACTTGATCGTGATACTATTCTCGATAAAGAAAATATTGAAGAAATTCTTGAAGCTGGTGTTAAAACCATTCTTTTACATAAAGAAAGTGCAGAACAAGGTGACTATGCCATTATTCATAACACACTTCAAAAAGATCCAACAAACTCTGAAAAAGAGGCTGTTGAACATATTTATAGACAATTACGTAATGCTGAACCACCAGACGAGGAAACGGCTCGTGGTATTATAGATAAATTATTCTTTTCAGACCAACGTTACTCTCTTGGAGAAGTAGGTCGTTATAGAATGAATAAAAAATTAGGTCTTGATATTGGAATGGATAAGCAGGTGCTTACCAAAGAAGATATCATTACTATTATAAAATATTTAATTGAGCTTATTAACTCTAAAGCAGAGATTGATGATATTGATCACTTATCTAACCGTCGTGTACGTACAGTAGGAGAACAGTTATCATCTCAATTTGGTGTTGGTTTAGCACGTATGGCACGTACTATTCGTGAGCGTATGAACGTTCGTGATAACGAGGTATTTACACCAATAGATTTAATTAATGCCAAGACCTTATCGTCGGTAATTAATTCATTTTTTGGTACTAACCAATTATCTCAGTTCATGGATCAAACAAATCCATTGGCAGAGATTACTCATAAACGTCGTTTATCAGCATTAGGACCTGGAGGTTTATCCAGAGAAAGAGCAGGGTTCGAAGTACGTGATGTTCACTATACTCATTACGGAAGACTTTGTCCAATTGAAACACCAGAGGGACCGAATATTGGTTTAATATCGTCACTTTCTGTATTTGCTAAAGTGAATTCTATGGGATTCATCGAAACGCCTTATAGAAAAGTTGAAGATGGAGTTGTAGATATTAAAAACGCACCAACTTATTTAAGTGCAGAAGAGGAAGAAGAAAAATTAATTGCTCAAGCTACAGTTGAAGTAGATAGCGATGGTAAAATTCTTCATGATAAGGTAATTGCTCGTATGGAAGGTGACTTCCCAGTAATTGATCCAAAAGGATTACATTATACTGATGTAGCACCTAATCAAATTTCTTCAATTTCAGCATCTTTAATTCCTTTCTTAGAGCATGATGATGCAAATAGAGCTTTGATGGGGTCGAATATGATGCGTCAAGCAGTTCCATTATTATTACCTCAAGCACCAATTGTTGGTACTGGTTTAGAGCGTCAAGTAGCATCAGATTCTAGAGTATTAATTAATGCTGAAGGAACTGGAGAAGTATTGTATGTTGATGCTAATGAAATTAAAATAAAATACGAACGTACCGAAGATGAAGCTAAAGTAAGTTTTGATAGTGATATTAAAACTTATGAATTGGTGAAGTTTAGAAAAACAAATCAGGGTACTTCTATTAACCTTAAACCAATTGTGGTTAAAGGAGATAAAGTAGCGAAGGGTCAAGTTTTATGTGAAGGGTATGCAACTCAAAAAGGTGAGTTAGCACTTGGTAGAAATATGAAAGTTGCCTTTATGCCTTGGAAAGGGTATAACTTTGAGGATGCGATTGTAATTTCAGAAAAAGTAGTTCGTGAAGATATATTTACATCAATTCATATTGATGAATATTCTTTAGATGTTCGTGACACTAAATTAGGTAACGAAGAATTAACGAATGATATTCCAAACGTTTCTGAAGAGGCTACTAAAGATTTAGATGAAAATGGAATGATTCGCGTTGGTGCAGAAGTTAAACCTGGAGATATCTTAATAGGTAAGATAACACCAAAAGGAGAATCTGATCCAACTCCAGAAGAAAAATTATTACGTGCCATTTTTGGTGATAAAGCAGGCGATGTAAAAGATGCATCCTTAAAAGCATCACCTTCATTACACGGTGTTGTAATTGAGAAGAAATTATTTGCAAGAGCGGTAAAAGATAAACGTAAGAGAGCTCAAGATAAAGATGATATCTTACAATTAGAAGATATTTACGACGCGAAGTTTGATGAGTTAAAAGATGTTTTAATCGAAAAACTTTTCACCATTGTAAATGGAAAAACGGCTCAAGGTATTTTTAACGATTTAGGGGAAGAAGTATTACCAAAAGGTAAAAAATTCACACTTAAAATGTTAAATGCTGTTGATGATTATGCGCATTTAGTGTCTGGAAAATGGACAACAGATACACATACTAATCAATTAGTAGCAGATTTAATTCATAATTACAAGATTAAAGAAAACGACTTACAGGGTTCTTTACGTCGTGAGAAGTTTACTATTTCTGTAGGAGACGAATTACCAGCAGGTATTATTAAGCTAGCTAAAGTTTATATTGCAAAGAAGCGTAAACTTAAAGTTGGAGATAAAATGGCAGGTCGCCATGGTAACAAAGGTATTGTTGCTCGTATTGTTCGTCAAGAAGATATGCCATTCTTAGAAGATGGAACACCAGTTGATATTGTATTAAATCCTTTAGGTGTACCATCACGTATGAATATTGGTCAAATTTATGAAACTGTTCTTGGATGGGCAGGTCAAAAATTAAATCGTACTTATGCAACACCAATTTTTGATGGTGCAAATATCGATCAGATTAATGCCTTAACTGATGAAGCTGGTATTCCAAGATACGGACATACTTATTTATACGATGGAGGAACTGGTCAGCGTTTTGATCAACCAGCAACAGTTGGTGTAATTTACATGTTGAAACTAGGACACATGGTTGACGATAAAATGCACGCACGTTCTATTGGACCTTACTCATTAATCACGCAACAGCCTTTAGGTGGTAAAGCACAGTTTGGTGGTCAGCGTTTTGGTGAGATGGAAGTTTGGGCGCTGGAGGCTTATGGAGCATCAAGTACCTTACGTGAGATCTTAACTGTAAAATCTGATGATGTAATTGGAAGAGCTAAAACTTACGAAAGTATAGTTAAAGGAGAACCAATGCCGGATCCAGGATTGCCAGAATCATTCAATGTATTAATGCACGAATTGAAAGGTTTAGGATTAGACATTAGATTAGAGGAGTAGTAAATTAATTAAATTCATTTCAACCATTTATTATGGCAAGAAAACAAGATAAAAATACAGTTAAGAGATTTAATAAAATCTCCATTGGTTTAGCATCACCAGAATCTATTTTAGCAGAATCTAGAGGTGAAGTTTTAAAACCAGAAACTATCAATTATCGAACTCACAAACCAGAACGTGACGGTTTGTTCTGTGAGCGTATTTTTGGTCCTGTAAAGGATTATGAGTGTGCTTGTGGTAAGTATAAAAGAATTCGCTACAAAGGTATTGTTTGTGACCGTTGTGGTGTTGAAGTAACAGAAAAGAAAGTACGTCGAGATAGAGTAGGACACATTAATTTAGTGGTTCCTGTAGCTCATATCTGGTATTTCCGTTCTTTACCTAACAAAATTGGATACTTATTAGGATTACCATCTAAGAAATTAGATATGATTATTTACTACGAACGTTATGTAGTAATTCAACCTGGTAATGCTAAAAATGAAGAAGGGGAGCCATTACAAAAAATGGATTTCCTTACTGAAGAAGAATACTTAAATATATTAGAAACTCTTCCGCAAGAGAATCAATATTTAGATGATTCTGACCCAGAAAAGTTTTTAGCTAAAATGGGTGCTGAATGTCTAATTGAGTTATTGTCTAGAATTGATTTAGAAGCCTTATCATACGAATTACGTCATAAAGCAAATACCGAAACGTCTAAACAACGTAAAACAGAAGCTTTAAAACGTTTACAAGTTGTTGAAGCGTTACGTGAATCTAACAACAATAGAGAAAACCGTCCAGAGTGGATGATTATGAAGGTTATTCCAATCATTCCACCAGAATTACGTCCATTAGTGCCTTTAGATGGTGGTCGTTTTGCAACGTCAGATTTGAATGATTTATATCGTAGAGTAATTATCCGTAACAATCGTCTTAAGAGATTGGTTGAAATAAAAGCTCCAGAAGTAATTTTACGTAACGAAAAACGTATGCTTCAGGAATCTGTAGATTCATTGTTTGACAATACACGTAAGTCTTCAGCAGTAAAAACAGATTCTAACAGACCATTAAAGTCGTTATCAGATTCACTTAAAGGTAAGCAAGGACGTTTCCGTCAAAACTTATTAGGTAAGCGTGTTGATTATTCTGCACGTTCGGTAATTGTTGTTGGTCCAGAATTAAAATTATTCGAATGTGGATTGCCTAAAAATATGGCAGCTGAGTTATATAAGCCTTTCGTAATTAGAAAATTAATTGAAAGAGGTATTGTAAAAACAGTAAAGTCTGCAAAGAAAATTATAGATAAAAGAGAGCCAGTAGTTTGGGATATATTGGAAAATGTACTTAAAGGACATCCAGTATTACTAAACCGTGCTCCTACATTACACAGACTAGGTATACAAGCATTCCAGCCAAAATTAATTGAAGGGAAAGCAATCCAGTTACACCCATTAGTGTGTACTGCATTTAATGCCGATTTTGATGGAGACCAGATGGCAGTGCATTTACCATTAGGACCTGAAGCTATTTTAGAGTGTCAGTTACTAATGTTAGCATCTCATAATATATTGAATCCTGCAAACGGTTCGCCAGTAACAGTACCATCACAAGATATGGTTCTTGGTCTTTATTATATGACTAAGCTGCGCAAGTCTACACCAGAAGTACCAATTAAAGGTGAAGGATTAACATTCTATTCTCCAGAAGAAGTAGAAATTGCTTTTAATGAGAAAAGAGTTGACTTAAATGCAGGTATCAAAGTAAGAACTATTGATATTAATGAAGATGGTAAGCTTGACAGAATGATTGTTGAAACTACCGTTGGTAGAGTATTATTTAACCAACATGTTCCGCAAGCGGCAGGATACATCAATCAGGTATTAACTAAAAAGTCATTAAGAGATATTATTGGAGATATCCTTAAAGTAACATCTGTTCCTGAAACAGCCGATTTCTTAGATGCTATTAGAACTTTAGGGTTTAAATTCGCATTCCAAGGTGGTTTATCATTCAGTTTAGGAGATATTATCATACCGCCAGAAAAGCAAGGAATGATTGATAAAGCAAATGGTTTAGTTGATGGTATTACAGGTAACTATAATATGGGACTTATTACCAACAACGAACGTTACAACCAAGTTATTGATATCTGGACTTCTACTAATGCTGAATTGACTGAGTTGTCAATGAAACGTATTCGTGAAGATCAACAAGGATTTAACTCGGTGTTTATGATGCTTGATTCTGGGGCTCGTGGATCTAAAGAACAAATTCGTCAGCTTACAGGTATGCGTGGATTAATGGCAAAACCTAAAAAATCTAATGCAGGAGGAGGTGAGATTATTGAAAATCCAATTCTTTCTAACTTTAAAGAAGGGCTATCAATTTTAGAATACTTTATTTCTACTCACGGTGCTCGTAAAGGTTTAGCAGATACCGCTCTTAAAACAGCGGATGCTGGTTATTTAACACGTCGTTTAGTTGATGTATCTCAAGATGTTATTATCAATAGCGTAGACTGTGGAACACTTAGAGGTGTTGAAGTTGAGCCATTAAAGAAGAATGATGAAATTGTTGAAAAATTAGAAGAAAGAATCGTAGGTCGTACATCTTTAAATGATGTTTATAACCCATTAACTGACGAGTTGCTTGTTGCTGCTGGACAATTAATTGAAGATGATATAGCAAAGGCTATAGAAGAATCACCAATTGAAAGTGTAGAAGTACGTTCAGCCTTAACTTGTGAAGCATTACAAGGTATTTGTGCTAAATGTTACGGTCGTAATTTAGC
Source organism: uncultured Algibacter sp. (assembly GCF_947487605.1). Lineage (GTDB taxonomy): Bacteria > Bacteroidota > Bacteroidia > Flavobacteriales > Flavobacteriaceae > Algibacter_D. The sequence continues at coordinate 295,171 of NZ_CANKXK010000001.1, read as the reverse complement.
GACTGGTAAAATGGTACAACGTGGAGAAGCAGTTGGTGTAGTAGCCGCTCAATCTATTGGAGAACCAGGTACACAGTTAACACTTCGTACATTCCACGTAGGTGGTATTGCAGGTAACATTTCTGAAGAAAATAAATTAGCTGTTAAATTTGATGGTATTGCTGAGATTGAAGACTTAAAAACAGTAAAAGGTCAAGATGGAGATGGTAACGATATTGATATTGTAATCTCTAGAACTTCTGAGCTTAAACTTACAGATAAGAAAACAGGTATTGTTTTAAGTACAAACAATATTCCTTATGGTTCGACAATTTATGTTAAGAATGGTCAAAACCTTAGTAAAGGTGATGTTGTATGTCAATGGGATCCATATAATGGTGTGATTATTTCAGAATTTGCAGGTAAAGTAAAATACGAAAATATTGAGCAAGGGATTACTTATCAAGTTGAAATTGATGAGCAAACAGGATTCCAAGAAAAAGTTATTTCAGAATCAAGAAATAAGAAACTCATTCCAACGCTTCATATTGAAGATGGAAAAGGTGAAATTATTCGTTCATACAATTTACCAGTAGGAGCTCACTTAATGATTGATGATGGTGAGAAAATTATTGTTGGTAAAATTTTAGTTAAGATTCCTCGTAAATCTGCAAAAGCAGGTGATATTACAGGTGGTCTTCCTCGTGTAACTGAGTTATTCGAAGCACGTAACCCATCTAATCCAGCAGTTGTAAGTGCTATTGATGGTGTGGTTTCATTTGGAAAAATTAAAAGAGGTAACCGAGAGATAATCGTTGAATCTAAATTAGGAGATGTTAAGAAATACTTAGTAAAATTATCTAATCAAATTCTTGTTCAAGAAAATGATTATGTAAAAGCTGGTATGCCATTGTCTGATGGTTCAATTACACCTAACGATATCTTAAATATTAAAGGCCCTTCAGCGGTTCAACAATACTTAGTAAATGAAGTACAAGAAGTATATCGTTTACAAGGTGTGAAAATTAATGATAAGCATTTCGAGGTTGTTGTAAGACAAATGATGCGTAAAGTTAGAATTATTGACTCTGGTGATACTATTTTCTTAGAAGATCAATTGGCTCATAAAGCAGATTTCATTAAAGAAAATGACGATATCTTTGGTATGAAAGTAATTGAAGATGCAGGTGAGTCGGCAAATCTAAGTGCAGGTCAAATTATTTCACCTCGAGAGTTAAGAGATGAGAATTCTATTTTGAGACGAGAAGATAAGCAACTTGTAGTAGCTAGAGATGCTAAGCCAGCAACGGCAACGCCTATTTTACAAGGTATTACAAGAGCATCGCTTCAAACAAAGTCATTTATCTCTGCAGCATCTTTCCAAGAAACTACCAAGGTTCTTAACGAAGCAGCAGTAGCAGGTAAAGTAGATACTTTAGAAGGCTTAAAAGAGAATGTAATTGTTGGACATAGAATTCCAGCAGGTACAGGAATGCGAAACTATACTAACATTATTGTTGGCTCAAAAGAAGAGTTTGACGAAATGATGCAGGTAAAACAAGAGTTAAATTATAATTAAATGATACTCAGGTTTTTCAAGCCGAAGGCGAAGTTAAACCTGTAAGTAGAATTTATCTCAAATTTGTTTGAGATCTCTCTATTGAGAATTAAATTAACATTATTATAAAAAAGCCTTCATGTATTAACACTTGAAGGCTTTTTAATTTTAAAATATATAATATTATGGCAGATCAAAACGATAAACCAAAACAAAGTCAAATCAATATAGAATTAGACGAGAAGATAGCGGAAGGAACGTATTCTAACTTAGCTATTATTAATCACTCAGTGTCTGAGTTTGTTGTTGATTTTGTCAACATCATGCCTGGTGTTCCTAAAAACAAAGTAAAATCAAGAATAATATTAACACCACAACATGCTAAGCGTTTACTTAAAGCTTTAGGGGATAATATAACGAGATTTGAAAATGCACATGGTGAAATTAAAGATTACGAGCAACCACCAATACCTTTAAACTTTGGGCCAACAGGACAAGCTTAAATTAGATATTTAATTGTTGGTGTAAAGTTAAATATTTGTTGCTCGAAATATTTAAATGAGCAACCACCACCAATACCTTTAAATTTTATACCATTGGACAAGCATAATATTAAAAAATCCTTTGAAATTAATTTCAAAGGATTTTTTTTAATCAACACTTATTTATTGAATTTAACTAGCTTGTTTTTTATCGTGCAAGTAATATTTTAATGCACCAGAAGGGCATCTATTAATTTGTTTGATAACACTTTCAGTTTTTTTAGCATTATCTAAATTTATCCATGGTATTATAGAATTACTAAATACATCAGATAATTCTCTAGCACAAGTTTCAGATAAAGTACATTCACACGGGTTATAGGTTACAGTAATGTCATTATTACTAAACTCTTTAGCATTAATTTCCATAGTTAATCATTTTTGGGGTTATGATTCTCTTTTAAAAGTAAAACACAGATTATCAATGACTTAAATATATTGGTTTAAAAGTTTAAAAACTCCGATTAATAGATGAAATACACGGGCTATTAATTAAATTCTGAAGTAAAATGGAATTTAATATTTGGGTATTTCTGTTGGGTCATTTGAAGGGAAAAAGAAGAATCTGCTAAAAAGACCAACTGGTTTTGTTTGTCTTTAGCTAAAAAGCGTTGTTTTACTCTAACAAACTCTTTATACTCTTCACTTTGAGAACCTTTAGGGTCGACCCAACAAGCTTTAAAAACATTCAGATTTTCGTAGGTACATTTTGCCCCATATTCATGTTCTAATCGATATTGAATTACTTCGTATTGTAAGGCACCAACAGTTCCTATAACTTTACGACCGTTCAGTTCAAGAGTAAACAACTGCGCTACACCTTCATCCATAAGCTGATCTATACCCTTGTATAGCTGTTTAGATTTTAAAGGATCCGCATTATTAATGTATCTAAAATGTTCTGGAGAGAAACTAGGAATTCCTCTATAATTTATTTGTTCGCCTTCGGTAAGCGTATCACCAATTTTAAAATTACCAGTATCATGTAAGCCAACAATATCGCCAGGATAGGAAATGTCTACGATTTCTTTTTTTTCAGCAAAAAAAGCATTCGGACTGGAAAATTTCATTTTTTTGTTATTTCTAACATGTAAATATGGTTTATTTCTTTCAAACTTTCCAGATACTATTTTAATGAATGCAAGACGATCCCTATGGTTAGGATCCATATTTGCGTGAATTTTAAAAACAAAACCTGTAAATTTTTCCTCATCTGGTTTAATAAGACGTTCTTCACTTTCTTTAGGTCTAGGTTTTGGTGCTATTTCAACGAAGCAGTCTAATAACTCTCTAACTCCAAAATTATTTAAAGCGGATCCAAAAAATACAGGTTGAAGATTACCATTTAGGTAGTTTTCCTTGTCGAATTTTGGGTATACACCATCAACAAGCTCTAAATTATCCCTAAGATTATCGGCAGATTCTTTTCCAATTAGTGTGTCTAATTCATTCGACCCTAAATTGGAAACATTTATAGTTTCTTCAATATTTTTTCTACTATCACCACTAAATAAATTAATGTTCTTTTCCCATATGTTGTAAATACCTTTAAAGTCGTAGCCCATACCAATTGGAAAGCTTAAAGGTGTTACGCTTAAACCTAGTTTTTGTTCTACCTCATCAAGTAAATCAAAAGCATCCTTACCTTCACGATCTAGTTTATTTATAAAAACAATCATTGGAATGTTACGCATCCGGCATACTTCAACTAATTTCTCAGTTTGCTCTTCAACACCTTTTGCAACATCAATAACTACAATAACACTGTCTACCGCAGTAAGTGTTCGAAATGTGTCTTCAGCAAAATCTTTATGCCCAGGCGTATCTAATATGTTAACTTTAATACCATTGTATTCAAAAGCTAAAACAGATGTAGCAACAGAGATTCCACGTTGTCGTTCAATTTCCATGAAGTCACTAGTAGCACCCTTCTTTATTTTATTACTTTTAACAGCACCAGCTTCTTGAATCGCTCCACCAAAAAGTAATAACTTCTCGGTTAGTGTTGTTTTACCAGCATCTGGATGCGAAATAATACCAAATGTTCGTCTACGTTGTATCTCCTTTAAAAAACTCATAAATAATTGTGCAAATGGGTTGCAAAGATACTTTATAATTTACGATTTCAGAATTGCGATATCAGATTTTATATGATAGAATGAGAATATTAATATATTACTTGGTATTTTTGTTTTCTATGGAAGAAGAAAAGGTAATTCTAGTAAATGAACTAGATGAACAAATAGGTTTAATGCCTAAGTTGGAAGCACATGAAAAAGCGGTGTTGCATCGTGCATTTTCTGTATTTATTTTTAATGATGCTAATGAATTAATGTTGCAACAAAGAGCATTACATAAATATCATTCACCTGGACTGTGGACTAATACTTGTTGCAGTCATCAGCGTGATGGTGAGAGTAATATTGAAGCTGGTAAAAGACGACTACAAGAAGAAATGGGCTTTGTTGTAGATTTACAAGAAACTATATCTTTCATTTACAAAGCGTCTTTTGATAATGGTTTGACCGAGCATGAGTACGACCACATTATGGTTGGAAAACATAATGAATCTCCTAAGATTAATATAGATGAAGTAGCCGATTGGAAATGGATGCCTTTAGAAAATGTAAAAGTCGATATTGAGTTACATCCGCAATATTATACAGAATGGTTTAAAATTATTTTCAAAAAATTTTACCAACATATAAATATAACATCAAATGAGTAAAGTAACAGTTAGTAGAAAGGCGCACTTTAACGCAGCTCATAGGTTGTATAGAAAAGATTGGAGCAATGAGCAAAATGAGGAAGTCTTCGGAAAATGTAATAACCCAAGTTTTCATGGCCATAATTACGATTTAATTGTAAGTGTTACAGGTAGTATAAATGTAGACACGGGTTATGTTATCGATATTAAAATTTTGAAAGAGATTATTAAAGAAGAGGTTGAAGATGCTTTCGATCATAAAAACTTGAATCTTCAAGTTGAAGAATTTAAAAATTTAAACCCAACAGCTGAAAATATTTCTGTTGTAATTTATAATAAGATAAAACCACGTTTAGAAACTCATTTAGAATTAGAAATCACACTTTTTGAAACACCTAGGAATTTTGTAACCTATTCTGGAAATTAATTATGAGTCATATTTTATAACAAATTATTTTGTTGTAACACAATTATACAAAAATAGAACACGTTCGATTCCTTTATAATAGACATATATATTGGAAGTGAAGCACAAATATTTACTATTACTTTTTTTTGAAACATTAAAAATTAGGAGAAACTATATTACTTCTTAGTACGATTAAGAATTATAAACTAAGAAGCTACTAATTAAAAATTATTAGAAGTCTTCGCTTAAAATAAATGGAATTCGTCTCATATTCAAAATGATGTTATGAATAATTTAATTATTTTTGTTTCAACTTTTAAAAACTGAAAAAATGGCAAATGTTAGAGATCTAAAGAAAGATATAAACTATGTTTTAGGCGATATTATTGAAGCAGTATATGTTTGGGAATATGCTAATACAGATAAAGACACAAAAAAGAGCGAAGCGATTATAGATGAAGCTATTGAGGCTTTTGACGAATTAATTACAAAAGCTAATGACAAAAGTGTCGAGAATAAAAAATTACATTTTAAAGCTATTCGTAACGACCTTGAATTGAAAGGAAAGTCTCTAATTGAAAAAATTAATAAATTAGCATAGCCTATAATAGACTTGTAATAAACAAAAAGACCTTTCATTTGAAAGGTCTTTTTGTTTATTACATTTATTACTAGTTAATACATTATTTATCGTTTTCTTGATTCTTAATTTTGTCAATAAAAGTTTGTAATTGTTTACCATATTTTGAAGCTTTTACTTCTGGAGTTAGCATTTTATTTATGGTATCTAGAAACTTAACTCTGGCGTTGTAAATTTCAGTTAAGGCTAAATAAGGTGCTACTTCGCTATCATTATTATTTAAAGCAAAGTTTACAGTTTGTAAGTAGCGATTTTTTAAAAGGCTATTTTGTTTTTCTTCATAAATTTTTCCAGCTAATGAGTCTCCTCTTTTTTGAGCTTCAAAACTTTCCTTAATTAAGTCTAAGTTTCTATTGTTTAGACGAGACATTAATAGTTGATATTCTTCTAAAGTTTTTTGTTGTTTTGAGCCTTTTATTTTTGCATCAAAAACAAAATTTTTAAGTGTTGTATTTATTTCTATTACTCCTTTATCAGCAAAAAAAGTAATTCTGTCTTCTTCGTTACTGTTTTTATCTAAGTACAAGAAAAATATTTCAGGGGATTTAATAGAGCTTTGTAACTCAAAAGTGTCATTGCCACTAACAATTACAGAATCTACTGTTACAATAGTTGAATCTTGAGCTTTTTTTAGGTAAACAATTCCTTTTTTTAAGCCTTTTATATTTGTTTTTACCAATAAATCTGGTTGTTTTTCATTACATGAAAATATTAAAAAGAGTGCAAAAAGAAAGGCTAGTTTTTTCATTTAAATATGTTTGGATTTTTGTCTCGCAAATATCTAAAAATTTAATTTAATACCTAATTTAAGGAGCAACCAATTCCATTAAGTTAGCACAAAATAAAGCAGAGAATGTGCCTATGGCGTATCCTACAACGGCTAGTAAAACTCCTACCGTTGCCAATGAAGGATGAAAAGCTGCTGCAACAACAGGAGCAGAAGCAGCACCGCCAACATTAGCCTTGCTTCCAACGGCTAAAAAGAAATAAGGAGCTCTTATTATTTTTGCAGTTATGACCAAAAGGATAACATGAATTGCCATCCAAATAATGCCCACAACTAATAAGCCAGGGTTTTCAAAAATTGATGCTATATCCATCTTCATTCCAATACTGGCAACTAGAACATATATAAAGACACTTCCTAGTTTGCTAGCACCAGCACCTTCATATTTTTTTGCTCTAGTGAAAGATAGTATTATTCCAATTATAGTAGCTATGGTAATCATCCAAAAGAAAGTGGACGTAAATGATGCTAGTGCTGAAGTTTTATCGTTAAAAACATCAAAATTTGATGTTAAAAAAGTTGAAATCTTGTTAGAACCATAATGAGCTATTCCAACTGCAGCAAAAGCGATTCCGAACATAATCATATAATCTGTTAAATTTGGAATTTTCGAAACGCTTTTTTCATAATTAATTACTTTTTGCTTTAGTTTTTCAATTGCTGAAGTGTCCGCTTTTAGCCATCTGTCTATTTTGTTTTTTTGCCCAATACCAAATAACAAAACAGCCATCCATAGCTGAGCTACTACAATGTCTACTAAAATCATAGCGCCAAATTTTTCTGGATTGTATTTAAAAATTTCATACATAGCAGTTTGATTAGCACCACCACCTATCCAACTTCCTGCTAATGTTGAAAGGCCACGCCATACAGCATCTGGCCCAGCGCCACCAACTGTTTCTGGACTTACTATAGACACTAAAAGTATAGCAATTGGGCCTCCAATAACAATTCCTACAGTACCTACAAAAAACATTGTTAATGCTTTTGGACCTAGATTAAAAACGGATTTTAAATCTAAACTTAACGTCATAAGTACTAAAGCAGCTGGTAGTAAATAGTTTTTGGATATATCATAAACTTTTGATATTTCAGGAGAAATTAAGCCCAAGGAGTTTAATATAGCTGGCAAGAGATAGCACATTAATAATGCTGGGATAATACTATAAAACTTAGACCAGAATCCTGTTTTTTTTGCAGAGGTATAAAATACCAATGCCAACATGAGCATTAATAGTCCAAATACAATAGTATCATTTATAAATATTGGTTGACTTTCCATACAATTCTAGCTTAAAAAGTACAATATAAAGAAAATATAGAAAGGAATAATTTTAGTTTGGCACGCCATTTGATATATAAATAGTAATTACATTAATTATAATAGTTTATTGAGTGGTTACTTTAAACTATTGAATTGTAATCCATATTTTTGGTTGGTTAGTTAGTAAAAAAGCATCCTATTTAGGATGCTTTTTTAATTTATAACGATTTTGCTTTTTTTATTTTGGACACCAGCATTTATTACTCTTAAATAAATTAGAGAAAAAGCCATCAATATCATCACCATCTGTTCTAAATAAAAATATATTTAAACTTAAACTTACCTGCGAAGGCTCAAAGGCTTTTATGTCTGCTTGATTAACACCATATTCAGAGAAATTAAAATCATTCCTCGTAGTAGGAATTTCTTTAGCTGGAAGATTATAGCGAACATCAACTCCAAATTGTTTAAATTCTACTTGAATTCCAATACTAAAGTGCGCTAAACTTTCTTCGTAAGGAATAATTGATGCTCCAACTTCGTTGTTAGCGCCATCTAAAGTTACATCTTGATTAAAACTAAAAGTAGGACCAACATATATAGCCACAGGGTCAAAAATTTTATAACCTATTAAAATTGGAATATCAACTTTTGAAGTTTTCCATTCCGAAGTTTGATTAGGAAAATCGTAATTATTATTTATAGAACCGAAAATGACTTCGGGTCTTACAAAAAAATCACCAAAGGAGATATCTAAAAACGCCCCGAAATGAAAATTTAATTCATTATTGGGAGAAAAGATTTCGTTAGGTGCTCCTTGTTGAAAAGAACCACCAAATGATAATACTTCACCTATGTTATACTTATTAATTCCTCCTTTGATACCAAGTGCAAATTCTTGGGCGTTAATAATGGTACAAAACAAAAAAAGGAGTAGTGCTATTTGAGGTTTTTTCATAGTTGGGGTCTTGTTTAAAATACTAAAACTAAAAGAGTTGCCCTTATCACTCATAATTTAATCGCTAACATTAAGCTTTTTTTCGTTAAACTCGCATATTTACTTTGTTTACTGTTTACTGTTTATTGTAATACTAGTTTGAGTTTATAAATTTCGATATATGCTCAATAAGCTCTTCTGATATTTCACGGTTAGGTTGATTGTAAGATTTTGAGTTATCCAAGTTATCACCAGCTATTGGAACAAGCACATGGTTCATGTTTTTTACAATCATAAGTTTAGCTTTAGGAGCCGCTTTTTTTAGTGTATTAGCCTCTTCAACGCTTACTTGCAAGTCTTTATCTCCGTTAATTATAAGAATGGGTATTTTCAACTCAGTAATTATTTCTGTAGGCTTATATTGTATCCAATTTCTCATAAAACCTTGAATATCTTCTTTAAAAATGGAAGTTAGAGCTTGTGGGTAATCTTTTACTGTTCTTCCTTTTTTTAAAGCTGCGAATATGCGTTTTGTCTCTTCATTAAACTGAGGAGCGGTTAAATTAATTTGTTCAATAATAACATTATCTATACTTTGTCCTGCACCAGCTATAGAAATAAAGCCATCGGCTCGATTTTTAGCAGCGACCATTCCTACTAAACTTCCTTGACTATGACCTACTATATAAATTTTATTAAAGAGTCTTTGTTTTTTAAAATAGTTACTGGTAGATATTGCATCATCAATAAAATCATCAAACATAATGTCCTTATCTATAATGCCTTGTTTTATTTGTTTTACAACACGTTTATCGTACCTAAAAGTTGCAATGCCCTCAATAGATAAAGCTTCTGCTAATTTTTTTAAAGAATTATTTTTTTGAAAATTTTGATTGCCATTTCTGTCAGTTGGTCCAGAACCACCAATAATAATTGCTAATGGAGTGTTAGTTTTATTCGAAGGAAGAAGTAAGGTGCCTTCAATAAATTTGTTAATCGATAAATTTTGCTCAGTGAAGTATTTGTTTTGAGTAATACCTATATTATAACAGAAGAAAGCTAATATTAATATTTTAATTTTCATTTATATATTATTGTTAAGTAATAAATCAAATTTACTAATAGAAATAACTAAATAAACAATGTTTTATTGTTTTTTATTCTATTCGTATTTTGTGTATTTCGTCGATAATATGGTTTATTACGACGATAAATGTTAAAAAAAAGTGTATTTCATCGATTTTATATGTTTTTTGTCGTCTTGTTTCATTTATATTTTTACTTTTGGTGTGTACTAAATAACATACTTTTTAGTTCAATGGATTAATTAATTAATATTTGCATTATGTTGTTGATATAGAGACCCTAAATCTAACTTCGTAAGTAAAAAGCAAATTAAGAAAGAACCGAGTTTGAGGGAACTCGGTTTTTTTGTGTTTAAAACTTTAGATAAACTTATTTTATATAAATTAGCCGTAACTCAAGTTTATGAAATTCTGTAGTTATATATATTGTTTATTCTTTTGCATTATTAGTTTTGCACAATTACCTAAAGGATTTGTATATGCAAATGATGTTATTCCAGATATTGATGTAGAATTAAGGTATTATTCATCAAACAATTTTGTTGGAACAGCCATTAATGGTTATAATGCGAATAAACTTATACTAACAAAACAAACTGCGGAAGCACTTAAAAAAGTGCAGAGTTATTTACAACAACAAAACTTATGTTTGAAAGTTTATGATGGCTATAGACCACAACAGGCTGTAGATCATTTTATATTTTGGGCACGTGATATTAATGATACTTTAAATAAGCATGTTTTTTATCCAGATGTAAAGAAGAAAGACTTATTTAAAGAAGAATATATAGCTTCAAAATCGGGTCATAGTCGTGGTAGTACAGTAGACATAACAATAATTGATGGAAATACGAGTTTGCCAATAGATATGGGAAGTAAATATGATTTTTTTGGAAAAGAATCTTGGGTGAATTTTAATAATATTTCTGAAGAACAGAAGGCTAATAGAAAACTTTTACAAAGTGTTATGCTGAAATTTGGATTTAGAAATTATCCTAAAGAATGGTGGCATTTCACTTTAAAAGGAGAACCATTTCCTAATACATATTACAATTTCCCTATTGAATAAAAAAACCTGCTTTCGTTTTGAAAACAGGTTTTAATGTTTTTTTGATTGATGATGTTTACTATTCTTTATCTAAGTCTTTAGTCATTTTAAAACCAAGGAATAGAGATGCTCCCGCCATAAAGAAAATGATAGCAGGATATACAGCATCTTCATTTAATGTTGTAAATTCGGTAAGGAGCATTGCTAAGAATACACCAATACCAATGCCCATTAGTAATAAGGCTAAATTTAAAAGAAGTACTTTCCAGATTGGAGATGTATGGCTTTTTCCTTTCATAAAAATACTAGCATCGGCTCCTTTTTCAATAAGCGCTAAACGTTCTTTATTTCTTGTAGATAAATGCAAATAGATAACTCCGAAAACTGCTAAAAAAAAGCTAATTGGTATTAAAATTCCTTCCATAATTGTTTGTTTTTAATTGATTAAATTTCATGTGTTCATAGCTTATGACGATTTGTTTTTGGTTTTGGTTACAATTTTTGCAAAAAAAATATTTTAAAGAATAATTGTAACCTAAAAGAGCATTGAGTCGTCTCATTAATAAAATGACCACCAACGACCAATATTATATTAGTTTAGTAATTGATGGCGACACTAATGCTTTTTCAGTATTAGTAGATCGCTATAAGGATTTGGTTTATACTTTAGCATTGCGCATGCTAAAGAATAGGGAAGAGGCAGAAGAAGTTTCGCAGGACACTTTTATAAAGATATATAAATCCATAAATAAGTTTAAAGGGGATTCTAAATTTTCAACATGGGTGTATAAAGTAACTTATAACACATGTTTGGATAGATTGAAAAAGAATAGAAAACATTTTAATGATATTCCTATTAATGAATTTACCGAGCATCAAGTAAAAACAATTGATAATGCATTGGATAGTTTAGAACAGGAAGAGTATAGCAAAGCTATTCAAGAATGCATAGCTTTATTGCCAAGTGAGGATGCTTTTTTACTAACTTTATACTATTTTGAAGAATTATCTTTAGAAGAAATATCTAAAGCAGTTGGTTTAAAAGCTAATAATGTTAAAGTAAAAATATTTAGAGGAAGAAAAAAATTAGCAACGATATTAAGAGAGCATCTAGAACCAGAAATAATTGAAAGTTATGAAAGAACAGGAAGATAATTATTTAGACAATTTTGCAAAGAAAATTATAAGGAATAGCGTTGTAGAAACTCCATCTTTTAATTTTACAGAAGATGTTATGTCCAGAGTTTCAGAGTTGAGTAAAAGCTCTGTTATAGCTTATGAACCTTTAATTTCTAAAAAATCTTGGATAGTAATTGGTGTTTCTCTAATGGTTTTAGTACTTTATTTACTTTTTGGAAATCAATTAGAAACGTCTAATTGGTTTGGGATGTTAGATTTTAGCGTTATATCAAATAATGCTATTAATAATGTATTTTCTGGTATTACAATTTCTAAAACATTTGGTTATGCTATAATATTCTTTTGCTTGATGTTTTGTATTCAAATACCATTTTTAAAGCATCATTTCAATCAGCGATTGGAGAGTTAGATTAAGGGTTTTCTAGATTCTCGTTAGTTTAGTTATAATATTTTCATGTTGAGGGAATATTGATATTAATTTTGATCTATTAGCAAGTTCAAAATCTTTAAAATCGAAACCAGGAGCAACAGTACATCCCACTAAGCTATAATTATCATTTTTTATAACCTCTGCGGCAAACCAGTGTTTTGCTAATACGGTATATTGAAGCAATTCGTCATTTTCTATGTTGCTACCAATAATTACATTCCAATAATCACCCTCTTGAGAAATTATATGAAGTTTTATTGGAGAACCTTTGTAGAAATGCCAAATCTCGTCTTGGTTTATTCTATGAAAAGCAGAGAAACTATTAGAGGTTAGTAAAAAATAAATTGATGTAGAATAATTTCGTTCACTTGAAAAGTCAGAATTTAAGCTGTCTTTATTTATTACTTCTTTACTTCTGTAAACCTCTTTAAAAAAGCCTCCTTCAGGATGAGGTGCTAATTGGAGTTTATTTACAATTTGCTCAATTTTAGTCATACTTTACATTTTAATACCAACGCTTTTTCTTCTTTTTTGAAGCAACGCTTTTACGTCTTTTTTTGTGTTTACTTCCTGTTTTTGTAGACTTATGAATAATAGGTTTAGCCTTAGGATCTAGTGGATATGGATGCTCTTCAATTATATCTAATTGAAGCTGAATAAGTTGTTGTATGGATTTTATATAATTTTTTTCATCTGCAGAACAAAACGAATATGCTGCCCCAGAGTTTCCTGCTCTTGCCGTTCTACCAATTCTATGAACATATGTTTCAGGTATGTTAGGTAAATCAAAGTTTATTACCGCATCTAATTCGTTAATGTCAATGCCACGAGCAGCAACATCTGTAGCTATTAGAATATTTACTTCACCTTTTTTAAATCGATTTAAGGCGTCTTGTCTTGTTGTTTGACTTTTATCACCATGAATACTATCTACTTTGTATCCATTTTTCAATAGTGTTTTTTCAAGTTTGTCTACACCAAATTTTGTGCGTCTAAAAATAATAATGTTCCCTTTTATGGTATTTCTCAAAACATGTAAACACAATTCTATTTTATTGCGTTTGGGAACGTAATATAACCATTGATTTACATTTTTTGAAGTAGATGAATTCTGAGCCACTTCAACACGTTCAGGATTGTTTAAAATAGTATTTGCTAAAAATTCAACTTTATGAGGAATCGTCGCCGAAAATAAAAGAGTCTGCTTATCTCTAGTACAAAGGCGTTCAATTTTTTTAACATCATCAATAAAACCCATATCTAACATTAAATCGGCTTCATCTAAAACAAGTGTTTCCACATAATCAAGATTTATAACATCTTGTTTGTGTAAATCTAGTAAACGTCCAGGAGTAGCAATTAAAATATCAATTCCCTTTTTTAAAATATCTTTTTGAGGTTCTATAGATGTGCCGCCATAAACAACAGTTGTTCTTAAATTGGTATATGTGCAGTAAGTATTAAAATTATTCTCTATTTGTATAGCTAATTCCCTTGTTGGACTTACAATTAAAGCTTTAATTGTTTTTCCCTTTTTAGGAGCGTCTTGTTTATCTAAAAGTGATTGCAAAATTGGAAGCGCAAAAGCAGCCGTTTTTCCTGTTCCTGTTTGCGCAGAAACAATCACATCTTTTTTTTCTAAAACCAGAGGAATAGTTTTTTCTTGAACTAAAGTGGGGTTGTCATATCCAGCTTCTGCTACAGCACGTAAAAGGGGTTTACTTATTTTTAAATCTTTAAAAGACATTTATGGTATAATTTGATGCAAAGATATGATAAAGCAAATCAAAGCTACTTCAAAAAAGATTTCAGTTTGTCCCTTTTCCGTTTAGGTAAAGCATTGTTGTTCATTATTAACTTAATATGTTCTTGGTTTTTGTCTTTAATAAATAATAAATTAAATAACTCCCATGTACTAATACTGTCTTTGGCCTTTTCAATTAACTCTACAGAGTCACCTGTTTTTACATAACCTTCTTCTAGTACACGAATATAAGTTCCTGGAAACCCCCGATCTATAAATTGTTTTAGAGCGAGCTGCGTACCAAACTTTAACCCAAACTTAAAGCATGGTTCTCGAGGTTGTGTTATTTGTACAAGAGCAGCCCCAATTTTATAAATGTCGCTTATATGAATATCTTTTTCATTTAATCCAGATATGGTGAGATTTTCTCCAAACATACCGTATTTCCAATCTAAATTTGGATATAGATTTTTCCAGTAATCATATTGGTTTTCAGAAAACAAGTAACATGCTTTAAACTCACCTCCGTGTACTTTCTTATCAGAAATTTCATCGTTTTGTACACCTTGATTACCTAAAAATATTGGATGATTTACAGGGTTTTTATAAATACCTGTTGTTAGTTCTTTACCATTCCAGATAATGGAGGTAGGATTTGCTATGTTGGTTGAGATTATTTTCAAAAGATTCGTTTAATGCTAAGATAAAGTTCTGTTTCAATGAACTTTAACTGGTAGTTAAACGAAGTTCGCTAATTTTTCTGACAAAGTCAATTTTTTTCAACAAAAAACCACTTTGTGAAAACAAAGTGGTTTTAGATTTATATAGGATGCCGATTGAATCAGCGTGTCAACTTATTTTATCATATCGTAGCTGCGCTTGATAAAGTTTGTAAGTTCTTCACCTTTTAATAAACCTTGCGATAATCGTGCCAAATCTAAACTTTGATTTATTAAACGTTCTTGTTTCTTTTTGGTTTTAGTGTTCAAAATCTCACCTACCAGTTCAGAATTTGTATTTACTATCAAGTTATACATTTCTGGCATGTTGCCCATGCCAAACATACCGCCTCCTCCAGTTTGTTGCATCTCTTTCATACGACGCATAAATTCTGGTTGCGTGATAATAAATGGACTTGCATTGCTATCCATGGCTTCTAATTGCACCATAAACTTTTCAGAAGGAATGACTTCTTTCAGCAATTCATCAAGATTTTTCTTTTGGTCTTCATCTAATTTAGAAATTGTTGTATCGTCTTTCTTAATTAGATTGTCAATATGATCACCATCTACACGTGCAAAAGAGATTTTTTCTTTAGTACTCTCTAACTTTTGGATTAGATGAGAAACAATTGGAGAATCTAATAACAATACTTCATAATCTTTTGCTTTAGCAGCTTCAATATAACTGTGTTGTGCATCTTTATCTGACGTATAAAGTATTACTAATTTATCATCTTTATCTGTTTGTTTCGCTTTGATTTTATTGTAAAGCTCTTCATAAGTATAATATTTGCCATCTACTGTTGGGTATAATGCAAAGGCATCTGCTTTTTCAAAGAATTTTTCTTCAGAAAGCATACCGTATTCAATTACAATTTTAATATCGTTCCATTTAGCTTCAAAATCTTCACGGTTATTATTGAATAGTGATTTTAATTTATCAGCTACTTTTCTTGTAATGTATGATGAAATCTTTTTTACAGCACCATCGGCTTGTAAATAAGAACGTGATACGTTTAATGGAATATCTGGAGAATCTATAACACCACGAAGCATGGTTAAAAATTCTGGGACAATACCTTCAACATTATCTGTTACAAAAACTTGGTTTTGGTATAATTGAATTTTGTCTTTTTGAATGTTTAAATCATTCGTCATTTTAGGGAAATATAAAATCCCTGTTAAATTGAACGGATAATCTACATTTAAGTGAATGTTGAATAAAGGCTCTTCAAATTGCATTGGATACAATTCTCTATAGAATCCACTGTAATCTTCATCCTTTAAATCTGATGGCTGTTTTGTCCATGCTGGATTAGGATTATTAATAATATTATCTACAGTTATTTGTCTGTGAGGTTCGGTTGTTTCCTTACCGTCTTTATCTTTAGTTGTTTTTGGTTCGTGCTCAGGGTCGTTTACTTCCTTAGTTCCAAATTTAATTGGAATAGGCATAAACTTATTATACTTATTAAGTAACTCACGAATGCGAGATTCTTCAAGGAATTCGGTTGAATCTTCTGCAATATGAAGAATAATTTCTGAACCTCTTTCTGTTTTTTCTGAAGGTTCTAAAGTAAATTCGGGAGAGCCATCACATGTCCAGTGTGCTGCTGGTTCATCTGTATAAGATTTTGTAATAATCTCAACTTTTTCTGCAACCATAAATGCCGAGTAGAAACCAAGCCCAAAGTGACCGATAATTCCTGAATCTTTTGCAGAATCTTTGTACTTGTCTAAAAATTCTTCGGCTCCAGAAAATGCTACTTGGTTTATGTATTTTTCAACTTCTTCAGCCGTCATACCTAAACCTTGGTCTATTATGTGAAGTTTTTTGTTGTCTTTGTCAATTTTTACCTCAATTTGAGGATTACCATACTCAACTTTAGCATCTCCAATATTTGCTAGATGTTTTAACTTTAACGTCGCGTCTGTTGCATTACTAATTAACTCACGTAAAAATATTTCGTGGTCGCTATACAAGAATTTTTTAATGAGAGGGAAGATGTTTTCTACCGATACATTAATGTTTCCTTTTGTCATGATATTAATTTATTTGTTATTCCCTAGAGGTAGGGAACCTGATTAATGATAGTTTAACTTATTTGGTTTTGGGTAGACAACAAAAATGCCAAGACTTAAAATGTGACAAACTGGCATTAATATTTAATATTTAAGAATAGCTATTTTTGATTTTTGAAATATAATCGTATTATTTTGTACTTTGGTTATTCCAATATAAACAGATTTCCGATTTCTCGGGAATAGAAAAACATGCATATTATATGTACAATTCAAAAATAACAGGACTAGGTAAATATGTGCCAGATAATGTAGTTACTAATGATGATTTGTCTAAGATGATGGACACTAGTGACGAATGGATTCAAGAGCGCACAGGAATAAAAGAACGTAGATGGATTCCAAAAGGTTCAGACGACACATCTGCTGTTATGGGGGCAAAAGCTGCTAAAATTGCTATTGAGCGAGCTGGTTTAACTAAAGATGATATAGATTTTATTGTTTTTGCAACTTTAAGCCCAGACTATTATTTTCCAGGTTGTGGTGTTCAGATTCAAGATTTGCTTGATATGCCAACCATTGGTGCACTGGATATAAGAAACCAATGCACAGGATTTGTGTATGCCGTGTCTGTGGCAGATCAGTTTATAAAAACAGGTATGTACAAGCATATTTTGGTTATTGGCGCAGAGTATCATTCTGGAGGGTTAGAGAAATCTACTCGTGGTAGAGGTGTTACAGTTATCTTTGGCGATGGTGCTGGTGCTGCTGTTATGAGTAGAACTGAAGACAATACCAAAGGTGTTTTGTCATCTCACTTACACTCCGAGGGTAAATACGCCAAAGAGCTTGTAGTTGAAGGACCAAGTATTAAGCATTGGGTGCCTGAAATTTTGCAAGCTAATGATCCAAATGACACATCTTATTATCCATACATGAATGGAACTTTTGTTTTTAAGCATGCAGTAGTTCGTTTTAGTGAAGCTATTGTTGAAGGTCTTCAAGCTAATAATTTAAAGAAAGAAGATATTGATATGTTAATCCCACATCAAGCAAACCTTAGAATTTCACAATTTATTCAAAGGAAATTTGGATTACGTGATGATCAAGTGTTTAATAATATTCAGAAGTATGGGAATACTACCGCAGCATCGGTTATTATTGCATTAACCGAGGCTTGGGAAGAAGGTAAGATAAAGGACAATGATACTGTGGTTTTAGCAGCTTTTGGTAGTGGGTTTACGTGGGGAAGTGTTATTATTAACTGGTAATAAATATAAAAACCCGAAACATTGTTTCGGGTTTTTAAGCTATTAATCAACTCCAATTAACACTATCTTGTGTGAAGTATATTATTATAGACGTAAAAAAATGAATTTTATTTCATTCTTAACAAACTTTAACATTTTATACAAAAAAACTCGAAATTAACCATTTCGAGTTTTTAAATTTTACTACTCTTTATCATACGAATGTTATTATGTGAAGGTGACTAACTCTAAATAATTAAATCTTCGTTTTTGGTTTTTGAGTATAGACCTGTAACGTATAACATTATTATATATTGTAATAATTATAGAAATTTAACAATTTTAACATTTAAATTATAGTTTTTAGTAATAGATGTAAAGCAAATCCCTTAAAAGATTACCTTTAAGGGATTATATTTAATAATCTATTAATAATACTAACCATCAACTAAAATAGACTATTAAAGCTTTTTATTATAAGAAGCCACCACCAGATTTTTCGTTATCGTCACGACGTTTTCTTGATTTGGCTCTATATTTTCCACCTCCAAATTTATACGATAGACCAACGAAAAATGTTCTAAACTCGGGTACAAACTCAGCTGTTTGGCTAAACGGACGATTACTGGTAATGCCAATTTCCTGAGTATTTAAAACGTCATTGAAATTAAGACTAAACGTGGCTTTGTTATTTTCTAAGAACGAATAACGCATACCTAGATTTACAAAATACATGGGATCCATTTCAAAGTTTAAACCAGTGTTTTTTCCTCGATACATTCCAAATGCAGAGAAGGACAATTTTTTGCTTGCTTTAAAATTATTAAATACTCTAAAATTCCAGATGACATTATCTACTTCAACAGATTCAACTATTATGTCGTTTTCTGTAGGATTAATTAAAGTTGGGTCTATACGTTCTGCTATTCCTTTTTGGGTTTGAGAATATAGGTCGAAACTAGCATTTAAGCTCCACCATTTTGTGGGTCTGTAATTACTCGATAATTCAAGTCCGTAAGCGGTTGTATTATCAAAGTTATCGAAGGTTAAAATAATTCTGTTCGATGTTAAATCTGATCGGTCTACCTTAACGGCTCTGTTAATTTCGTCTTCAATAATTCTATAGAATATGCCACCAGTAATGCTTCCTTTTTTTAGCTGCTTCGTGTAATTGGCTTCAATTGAGTTTGTGAATTGCGGTTCTAATTCTTGATTTCCAAAATTAGAAACTAATGGTGTATTCCATTCTGGTATAGGGTTAACTTGACCAACACCGGGTCTATCTACGCGTCTGCTATAGCTTAATTGATATGAGTTTTTTTCTGATGGATTAAATGTAAAAAATAATGAAGGATATATTTGAAAGTAATCATTTTCAAAAGGAAATACGGTTTCATTATTTGTACTTAAATCGGTTTCAATAGCATTTGCATCTACGTTAACACTTTCTGCTCTTAAGCCTATTTGATAAGACCATTTTTCGAATTTCTTATTGTAGTTGGCATAGGCAGAATATATATTGCGTTTGTAATCATAATTAGTAAGCGTGGGTATGTAAACACCGTTTTGATTTCTAACCCTAGCATCAGATTCGTATTCAATTAAATTGTCGAAAAGTCTAGCTTGTAAACCTAATTCTAATTTAGCTTTATCGGAAATTGGGTCTACATAATCTAAATTTATAGTGGTTCTTTCTCTATCGGTCTCAGTAAATTCAATGAAGTTAGGTCTAATGTTGTTACCTATTTGAATGTTATCTGTGTCAATTTCATTTTCGAAATCATTATAGTCAACTTCTAATTCCAAATTCCTCCCTTCTTTGTTAAAGTCTAATTTGTAGTTGAAGTTGTATTGGCTTGAACCATTTTCATTCATCGAGTTGGTGAATTGCCTTTGATTGTCTAGCATGTTGTTCCTAAATATATAGTCAGATCTAAAATCATTTTTACTGTCAAAGGTGTTTTGATTGGTAAAAATGGAGATGGTGTTCTTATCATTCAAATAATAGTCTATTCCAATTTTATATAAATGAGATTTGTTATTATCTAAGATATTCAAGGTTTGGAAGGAATTATTTTCTATTTGTGAGATAAGTCCTGTGTTGACGCCTTTTCTAATGTTATTACCATAGCTTCCATAAAGATTTACTTTACCATTTCTATAATTCATATTTATAGAACTGTTAAACTTGGCTTCTTTTTGATAACGAAGCCCTACATTTAAACCACCATTAAACCCAATGTTGGTATTCTTGTGAAGAATAATATTTATTAATCCGCTCATACCTTCAGGATTATATTTGGCAGAGGGATTGGTTATAAGTTCTATTTGTTTAATGGAAGAAGAGGGTAATTGCCTTAATAACTGTGCTGTTGGGATGTTTGATAATTTTCCATCTACCATAACGCGAACGTTTTGGTTTCCTCTTAAACTTATATCACCAGTTTGAGCATCTACATTTATTGAAGGAACCGCTGTCATAATTTCGGTAGCTGTTCCCATATTGGCTAAGTCCTTACCAACATTAATAACCTTTCTATCTACTTTTTGCTGTATTGTTGAGACTTCAGCTATTACTGTTACTTCATCAAGTCCTTCGACTTCTTCTTCTAGCAATATAGAACCTAGGTTTACCTTGTAGTTGTCTTTGCCAATTTTAACTTCATTGTTATATGTTTTATATCCAATATATTGAATGCTGATAAAAATATTTCCTTCAACTATTTTGTCAATTTTAAAGGTGCCATCTTCATTAGTGATGCCACCAGTTATTATTTCTTTATTACTGTTTTTAATAATTACATTTACGTATGGTAAGGGTTGGTTTAATTTAGCGTCTAACACTTTTCCAAATATGGAACCAGTTTTGTCAATGGTTTTTTCGGGGGATGTGTTTATTGCTTTAGTGCTTGTTGCTAGCAATAAGAAACACATGAAAATTAGATTTTTCATTTGATTGTTCGTTTTTTTGATTGATTTATGATGATATATGGTAGACGATTCGAAAAGTTTTTCGTTACCACATTTAACAACTATTAACATTTTTTTAACATGAGTAAAAAAACATTGGTGTTTGGGGCATCACTAAAGCCAAATAGATATTCAAATTATGCGATACAACGTTTGGTTGCGCATAATAAAAAAGTGGTTGCTTTTGGTCTTATGAAGGGTAAAGTAGCAGATGTAGATATTGATAGTGAATTAGTACAATATGAAAATATAGATACTGTCACACTCTATTTAAACAAAAAAAAGCAGGTTGCGTACTATGATTATATTGTTTCGTTGCGTCCTAAACGCGTTATTTTTAATCCAGGAACAGAGAATCCAGAATTTTATAATCTTTTGAAAGAAAATAATATAGCTTACGAGGCATCTTGTACCCTAGTTCTGCTTGCTACGAATCAATATTAGTCCTAAAAAGGTTAGGAAGCCGTTTAAAATAAGAATGAAGAAACCAAACTCAAAACCAAACCATTTTGTACTATTAACGCTTATTATATAAGATAGAATAGGCGATAGCAAAGCCACTATAGGTACTAGTTTATCTTTTACCTGCAACTTAGTAAATAACCCGAAAGCGTATAAACCTAATAACGGACCATATGTGTAACCCGCAAAAACGAATAGCTTCGCAATAACACTAGCATCTTTAATTATATATTTAAATATTATAATTACTAAGATTAAAATCAAAGAGATTAGTACATGAATGCGTTTTCGAACTTGGACTTGTTTTTTAGAATCGTATTTTTTTTCAATATTTAAAATATCTATACTGAATGATGTTGTAAGTGAAGTCAAAGCTGAATCTGCACTGCTATATGCGGCAGCGATTAAGCCCAATAAGAAAAAAGCAAAAACACCAATACTCAAATGGTTTTTTGCAAGAATTGGAAATAAATCATCTTTATTGGCATCAATACCGTTTTGTTGTGCATAAATGGTAAGTAATAAGCCCAGGCTTAAAAAAATAAAGTTTACAATGGTTAATACAATGGTGAACCAAAACATGTTTTTTTGTGCATCTTTAAGTGTTTTACAAGTCAGGTTTTTTTGCATCATATCTTGGTCTAAGCCCGTCATAACAATCGCTATAAATGCCCCAGAAATAAATTGCTTCCAAAAGTAGTTGCTAGATTTAAAATCATCAAAAAAGAATGTTTTACTCAAGTCACTATCCGCTATAAAACTTAATAAACTACTAGTGTTTAGATCTAATTCACTACTAACAAAATAAATAGCAACCCCTACAGCAATAAGCATAAACAGTGTTTGTAGGGTATCTGTCCATACAATAGTTTTTATGCCAGATTTAAATGTGTACAACCAAATAAGAAGTACAGTAATTGTTACAGTTTGCCAAAATTGAATACCCAAGTCATCAAACAAAATTATTTGTAATACGTTGGCCACCAAATACAATCTAAAACTAGCGCCAACTACTCTTGATATTAAAAAGAAGGAAGCTCCTGTTTTATATGCGTAATTGCCAAAACGTTCTTCTAAATAAGTATAAATTGATGTTAGGTTTAATTTGTAATATAAGGGAAGAAGTATTGTCCCGATAACAAAATAACCAACTATATAGCCTAATACAACTTGCATATAGCTAAATTGTGAGGCTTCAACCCACCCAGGAACCGATATAAATGTTACGCCAGATAGAGAAGCTCCAATCATTCCAAAAGCGACAACGTACCAAGGCGATTGTCTATTGCCTTTAAAAAAAGCATCATTTCCAGACTTTTTTCCAGTTAAATATGATATTAAGATTAATAGCCCAAAGTAAGAAGCTATTAATAGAATAATTTGAGTGGCAGTCATAAATTTAATTCAAGTTTTGAAAATACAAATATTAAACTTCAAATTCCAAAAGAAGACTTGGTTATTTAAATGCATTCATTAAAATTAGCGAAATTCGTATCGAAATAGTAAATTTGCAACCATGGAATTTTCGTCGAAATTGTTGGAAAATGCAGTTAGTGAAGTAGCTCAACTTCCAGGTATAGGTAAGCGAACGGCTTTGCGTTTGGCACTTCATTTATTACGTCAGCCTATTAATCAAACTGAGTCACTTTCAAAGGCATTGCAAAATATGCGTAACAATATTAAGTTTTGTAAATCATGTAATAATATAAGTGATTTAAATATTTGCGACATATGCTCAAATCATAAAAGGAATAACGGAATAATATGTGTTGTAGAAGATGCGCGCGACGTTATGGCAATTGAAAGTACAAGCTCGTTTAAAGGATTATATCATGTTTTGGGAGGTAAAATTTCTCCTATGGATGGTATAGGTCCTCATGATTTGAATATTAAGCTTTTAGTAGATCGTGTTAAAACTGGTGAAATAAAAGAATTGATCTTTGCATTAAGTTCCACTATGGAGGGAGACACAACCAATTTTTATATTTATAAGCAAATTCAAGAATTTAATATTGCTATTTCTACCATTGCTAGAGGGATTTCGGTAGGAGATGAATTAGAATATGCAGATGAAATAACACTTGGGAGAAGCATTATGAATAGAGTTCCATTTGAATCTTCATTAAAATTGTAATTTAGTTTTATCATCATCTAACGATTCTTTTCTTATGAACAGACAAATAGCAGTTCTGTTACCACATTATAATAATCAAGTTGGTTTGCAGCTTACTTTGAATTCCTTGTTAAGCGAAAGTGAGGAATTTACTGTATTTGTGTTTGATGATGGAAGTGATGAAGTAGATAAGACTGATGAAATAATTAAAAATTTTAGAGATCAATTAGATATTAGATTTATTAAAAATGCTGAAAATATTGGCATAGCAAAAACGCTAAATAAAGGTTTAAAGTTTATTATTGAATTAAATCAATATGAATTTATTGCTCGAATAGACGCAGGAGATGTTAATTTAAATGATAGATTCAAGCATCAAAAACAAGCTTTTCTAAATGATAATGATTTAGGTTTGGTCGCATCGTGGGTAAGATTTGTTGATATGGAAAGAAAGAAACTTTTTGAATTTAAACCACCCTCAAGCCATAATGATTTAAAGGAGGTTATTCATTTGTATAACCCTTTTGTCCACCCTTCAGTCATGTATCGTTGTGAGTTAGTAAGTAAATTGGGCTATTACCCAGAAAATTATCCAGCACTTGAAGACCACGCTTTTTTTTTCAAAATTAAAAAAACATATACAACAAAGGTGTTAGAAAATATTTTACTTGAATATGAAGTTAATCCAGAGAGTATTTCAACCAAGAATAGACATAAACAAACAAAAAGTAGAATAAAACTTTTTTTGAATGAGTATAAATTTGGTTTTTATACTACATTAGGTTTATTTAGGGCAATATTAACACATATATTACCGCAAAAACTATTGATTTTAATGAAGCGGTTTTTATATAAATAATTAATCAAGATTTTAATTTGAAGCTGTCTGTCGTCATACTAAATTATAATGTTCAATACTTTTTGCACTTATGTCTTAAAAGTGTTTATAAAGCAGTTGAAAAAATCGAAGCTGAAATTATAGTTGTTGATAATAATTCTCATGATAACAGTTGCAAAATGGTAAGAGAAGTTTTCCCTGAGGCAATTCTAATTGAGAATAAAGAAAACTTTGGTTTTTCTAAGGCTAATAATATAGGTGTTTCAAAAGCGAAAGGAGAATATATATGCATATTGAATCCAGATACTGTTGTTAGTGATGATACATTTATTAAGCTTTTAGAGTTTTCAAATCAAAAAGACAAACTAGGTGTTGTAGGTTGTAAATTATTAAATGGTGTTGGCAGCTTTCTTCAAGAAAGTAAGAGGAATATCCCCTCTGCCATCACTTCGTTGAAAAAAATATTAGGTTTTCCTAATAAATATTATGCAAATAACTTGGTTGAAGATGAAATCGGAGAAGTAGATATTTTAGTAGGCGCTTTTATGTTTATAAAAAGAACATGTTATGAAGAATTAGGTGGTTTTGATGAGGATTATTTTATGTATGGTGAAGATATAGATTTGTCTTATAGAATGTTAATGGCTGGTTATAAAAATTATTATTTTGGAAAAACTAGCTGTATACATTTTAAAGGAGAAAGCACGTTGCGAGATAAAAATTATGCGCGTAATTTTTATGGGGCTATGCAAATATTCTATAAAAAACACTTTTCAAAAAATAGTATATTCGATTTACTTATTTGGATTGGTATAAAATTGTCTTATTTTATTAGACAAACACCTAAAAAAGAAATTAAAAATATAAATAGGTATCTTTTTATTTCAGATCAAATGAATTATAAATTACAATCTGCGTTAAAATGTAAAGTTTTACTTCAAGATAGTATGGCAAATGTAAAAAACAGTGATGAAGTCATTTTTAATGCTAACTTCTTGAATTATAAAAATATAATTGAAATGATTGAAAATTCAAATAATAGCACAATAACTTATAAAATATTACCAGATAATTCTAATTTTATTATTGGTAGTGATAATGCTACAAGTAGAGGAGAAGTAATTCATTTTCAATGAGAATAATTTACAAAAACACATATTTTTTAATTAATTTTGCAAACAGAATATAAAAAATAAGTATTATAATAAGAATATGGCAAAGTTTGAACTTAGGTTACCAAAAATGGGAGAAAGTGTTGCAGAAGCAACTATTACATCTTGGTTGAAGGAAGTTGGCGATACTATTGAGTTAGACGAACCTGTATTGGAAATAGCTACAGATAAGGTTGATAGCGAAGTCCCAAGTGAAGTTGATGGTGTTTTAGTCGAGCGTTTGTTTAATGTAGATGATGTTGTTCAAGTAGGGCAGGTGTTGGCTATTATTGAAACAGAAGGGGAAGACGAATTATCAGACAATGGCCATGATGAAATAGAAACAAATCAGAATGAAAAAGCTGTTGAAGAGATAGTACAGACTATTTCTCTTGCTAAAGAAACAGTTGCTCCTCCAGTGTCAAGTAGCGAACGTTTTTACTCGCCTCTAGTAAAAAATATAGCTAAGGCAGAAGGTGTTTCTCAAGAAGAATTAGATGCTATAGTTGGAACAGGAAAAGATAATCGTGTTACAAAAAATGATATTTTAGGCTATATTCAAAATAAAGGGACTGCTATAAAGCAAGTATCTCAAAATGTTGAAGCAATTCGTGTTTCTACAAAAAAAGTTGAGGCTCCTAAAGTTGAAAAACCAGTTGTGGTTTCAAGTGGTGAAGATGAGATTATAGAAATGACCAGAATGGGCAAATTGATTGCACATCATATGGTTGAGTCTGTACAAACGTCTGCACATGTACAAAGTTTTATAGAAGCCGATGTTACTAATATTTGGAATTGGAGAAAGAAAGTTAAATCAGATTTCATGAAACGTGAGGGTGAAAACTTAACCTTTACACCCATTTTTATGGAAGCCATAGCTAAAGCATTACGAGATTACCCAATGATGAATATTTCTGTGCAAGGCGATACAATTGTTAAAAAGAAAAACATCAACTTGGGTATGGCAGCGGCATTACCAGATGGAAATTTAATTGTACCAGTTATAAAAAATGCAGATCAGCTTAACTTGGTTGGAATGACGAAGCAAGTTAACGATTTGGCTAATCGTGCTAGAACAGGTAAACTAAAACCAGACGATACACAAGGCGGAACATATACCGTTACTAATGTTGGTACCTTTGGAAGTATTATGGGCACACCAATAATTAATCAGCCACAAGTTGGTATATTGGCACTTGGTGCTATTAGAAAAGTACCAGCGGTTATTGAAACCCCTGATGGTGATTTTATTGGTATTCGTTATAAAATGTTTTTATCACATTCATACGATCATCGTGTGGTTAATGGGGCATTAGGAGGGCAGTTTGTAAAAGCTGTTACAGACTACCTTGAAGCTTGGGATATAAATAGAGAAATTTAAAATTAAAAAAATAAACAATAGCTAAACCTAACCTTAAAACGGTTGGGTTTTTTTATTTTTACAAAAACAACATTAAGTAAAATCTTAAAATGCAATTAAACCTAACAAAACCGATCTGTTTTTTCGATTTAGAAACTACAGGAATAAACATTACTCACGATAGAATTGTTGAAATTTCAATATTAAAAGTGTTTCCTAACGGTACTGAAGAAAGTAAGACTTGGTTGGTGAATCCAGAAATGACGATTCCTAAAGAAGTTACTGAAATTCATGGAATTACTAATGAAAAAGTAGCAAACGAACCAACATTTAAAGAACTAGCTAAGGATATTCATAACATGATTAAAGATTCTGATTTGGGTGGTTTTAATTCTAACCGTTTTGATATTCCGTTATTAGCAGAAGAAATGTTGCGTGCTGAGGTTGATTTTGATATGAAAAACAGAGTAGCAGTGGATGTGCAAACCATTTTTCATAAAATGGAACAACGAACACTAAGTGCAGCATATAAGTTTTATTGTGATAAGAATTTGGATGGCGCGCACAGTGCTGAAGCTGATACGAATGCAACCTACCAAGTTTTAAAAGCGCAGTTAGATAAGTATGAAGATTTAGAAAATGATACTAAGTTTTTGGCAGAGTTTAGTTCGCGTAGAAAGTTTGCAGATTTTGCAGGTTTTATATCATATAATAAAGAAGGAAAGGAGTGTTTTTCTTTCGGGAAGCATAAAGGAAAATTAGTTACCGAGGTTTTAGAAAAAGAACCTGGGTATTTTGGATGGTTACTAAATGCAGATTTTCCGTTATATACTAAAAAAGTATTGACTGCTATTAAATTGAGGAGTTTTAATAATAAGTTGGGGTAACAACGGCAAAAAAAACTTACTATATCCTAACTTGTTTACGGGATATAAAAATATAAAAGTAACTATATAACAAGTTGTACAACATTACCGCAGATGAACATAATAGACAATTTAGAATCAGACAAAAATCATAAAGAGCATATTCTCGGAATGATAAAGATGTCAGATGAATTGTTAATTACAAGTCCATATTTGATGAGAGATTTTAGTCTTTTCTTTAAAGATGAAATCCTATTAAATATTAAAAAAATAAATCTGATTACGACTTTAGTACCAAATTCGCTAGACCAAATAAAAAAAGTCCATTCTTTAAAGTCATTAATTGAAATCCCTAAAATAAAGTCAGGAGAAATTGAATGTAATATTTCTCTGAATAATAAACTGCATGGGAAAATTTATATTTTCAAAATGTCTGGAAAATATATTGGTGGTTTAATCTCATCAGCAAATTTCACAGATAGTGGTTTATGGCTTAATCACGAATGGGGAATTACTTTAAAAGGAGAGGGTAATTTAGAAGAATTAGAGACTTCAATTACCAATACGATTGAGCCTAAATATAAAAATTTATCGCATAAAAGTATTCTTCGTCTATTAAATCGACTGAATTCATTTCTAAATAAAAATGGAACTAAAAAAGAGGAAGAAATAGACCTTGATTTAACTGAATTTTTAGAAACCAACGAATCCGAAAACAATAAAAACAACTCGAATAAAACTTATGAATTCAAAATTACTGAAAAGTATATGGAAACTTGGCAGGAATATTTTGATGAATTCGTAATATTTAAACAGAAAAATAATGAAGTAACCGTTCCACGTGATTATAAGAATTATCATCTTTATATGTGGTATAGAAAACAAAAGATATTTTATGCTAACGATACTATACCACCAGAACATAAAAGAAAATTAGAAGAAACAGGGTTTTATTTTGGAGATGGTCATGAAATTAGATGGGCAAAAATTTGGGAAGAAAACTATCAACTATTAAAAGCATATTATGATGAATACGGAGATTCTGACGTTCCACATACTAGCGATAATACTGATGCATTTTATTCACTTGGCAATTGGGTTGCTATCCAAAAAACCTATAACAACAATGAGGTCTTAAGTGATTATAAAATCGAAAAACTAAATGACCTAGATTTCATATGGAGCAAGGAATCTGCGGAATTTAATCCAAAAAATAAGCGTTGGATGGCACGTTACGAAGAATTGAAAGAATGGGCTGAAAAATATGGAGAAGCGCATGTACCACAAACTAATCCTGATAAAACCCCAAACAAATTAGGGAAATGGCTTAATGACCAAAGAGGTCTAAAAAGGAAGGGAAAAGTAAGGTCTGATGGTACAATGCGATATTTAGAGCAAGAAAGAGTAGACTTATTATTAGAAATTGGTGTAGATTTTGACCACGAAGAAAATAAACATATAGATGGATTTGAGAAACAGATACAAGAATTTTTAAGTTTTCGTTTTCAGCATCCAAACCTAAATCCACCTATGGGAACTTTTAAGAAAGAAAGAGAAGTTTTAGCACAATGGAAACATAAAATTGATAAGTTACCTGAATGGAAAAAGAAAAGATTAATTGACGAAAGAATAATATAATAACGTTGTACAACACCGTATAAAATTAATTGCTGGTTATAGCATATTTACGAAAGTCCGTGAGGACTTTCTATCTGTGATTTATTTGCTAACTTTAGTTCTTAAACCACGCAACTAATCTTACACAAAACCGTTAGCTACTATTTGAGGAAAACGAAAATACATATAACTAAAAAATTAGAAAAGTTAGTCAAGAAACTAATCACAACTGACGAAAAAACTGATTGCGGAATTCTCGGAAAATGGAATGCGACAGTATTTTATGTTGACAGAAAAAAATGCTGGTTACTCACAAATGGACTGACCAAATACAATGTAATTCTGACTGATATAAAATCATCAGATTTGAGCAAGATTGAACAAATTTTTAAAGACACTCTTTTCGGACAACTAATTTTTGATGGAATAATAATTGACTTTGAAACTCTAAATTTAATTATTGGCGGACTGGACTTTCTGCCAACAGATAACGACCGAAGTACGACTGGATTTCAAAACCAAAGACTTTATGAATTAGATTTTTGGAAAAATGATTTTGGGAAATTAGAAAATATGCCAATAAAAGACTTGACTAATCGAATGAATACAAGTCCTATTCATATTGGAAAAGGCAGTAAAATGTCTGATTATACAGATTCGATTGAAGAAATGAAAAAATTATTAACGAAATAAAAACGGTAGATAGCACAGTATATAAAAAATTGCTAGTTTTAGTTAAACCAAAGTTTGTTGCTCGTTTGCTAGCTTCTGATTTTCCTACGGAAAATCCTCGTACATAAAATCGACTATTCTTAAACTTAGCCGATATACCACATAAAACACAAGTAAATTTCTTATTAGAAAAATCAAAATCATAAATTTGCAGGATAAGCAAGCAACTTTGAGTTAAAAACAACTTTTGGCAAGCTATCCCGCGTTAGGGATTGTAGTGGATAGCCCACAGCTTTTGCGCCTTAGCGCATAAGCGAGGACTTGTAACGGAAAGCCCGACTTTTTGTGATCCTGCAAGGTTTTGAAAACCTTGTAGGTATGAGCAAAAAGTAACGCCCAAATAAAAATTTTACGTCTTAGTGTCTTTGTGAGAGGAAAAAAATAAATAGCATGAAACTAATTTGCATCGGTAGAAATTATACTGAACATATTGAAGAGTTACAAAACGAAAAGCCAGAGGAACCCTTGGTATTTTTAAAACCTGATACGGCAATTCTTTTGAAAAAGCAACCTTTTTTTATTCCAGATTTTTCGGATGAGGTGCATTATGAGGTTGAGGTTTTGGTGAAGATAAATAGAGTAGGGAAGCATATTGATAAAAAATTTGCGCATAAATACTATAATGAAATAGGGCTGGGAATTGACTTTACAGCACGCGACTTACAGAACAAATTAAGGGCTAAAGGCTTACCTTGGGAAAAAGCAAAATCTTTTGATGGGGCTGCTGTAATTGGTAAATGGATTGATAAAAGTGCGGTAGATAATGTAGATAATTTTGAATTTTCCTTAAAAAAGAACGATGAAATTGTGCAAAATGGAAATACGAGCCACATGCTTTGGAAAATTGATGAATTAATAGAATATGTGTCAAAATATTTTACTTTAAAGATTGGAGATATTATATTTACAGGAACACCAGCTGGAGTTGGCAAAGTAATTGCTAACGATAAATTAAAAGGATTTATAGAAGACAAAGAAATGTTTTCAATAACAGTAAAATAATGGAACAACATTACAAATTATTTAGGGTAAGAGAATTAGCAGATAACGATGAAGACTTTATTCTAACTCTTGCCGAAACTTTTTTAGAAGAAGTTTCTGTTGATGCTGAGCGATTAAAAGTGGCAGTTGCAGAAAAGAATTATCAAGAAGCATATCAAGCAGCTCATAAAATGAAACCAACGGTGGACTTATTTGAATTAGGCATTCTAGACGATTTAATTGAGGTTCAAGATTGGGGTAAATTCACAAAAACAGAATTGGATATTACCGATAAATTAAATATTGTTATTTCTGCGGTAAATAATGCTTTGGCAGAAATAAAAACCGATTTTAATTTATAATCATGCTTGCCGAAATAATTACTATTGGAGATGAGCTACTCATAGGTCAGGTAATTGATACAAATTCTGCATTTATAGCCAAAGAACTTAATAAAATTGGCGTTTCAGTTTTTCAAATCACATCAGTTCAAGACGATAAAAATCATATACTACAAGCTTTTAAGGATGCTGAAGATCGTGTTGATATTATTATCATTACTGGAGGTTTAGGTCCAACCAAAGATGATATCACAAAAAAAACAATTGCCGAATATTTTGATGATGTTTTAGTAAGAGATGCGTCAGTTTTAAAAAATATAGAATCACTTTGGGATAGATATATACGTCAAACCTTATTACAAGTAAACATAGATCAGTCGTTAGTTCCTTCTAAAGCCACTATTTTAATGAACAAACTAGGAACAGCACCTGGTATGTGGTTAGAGAAACAAGACAAGACATTTGTTTCGCTTCCTGGTGTTCCCTATGAGATGAAAACACTAATAGTTAATGATGTTATTCCTAGACTAAAAGCTAAGTACCATTGTCCATTTATTTTACACCGCACACTTATAGTATATGGGTTAGGAGAAAGTACTTTAGCAGCTAGAATAGAATCATGGGAAGATGCATTACCAAAACATATTAAATTAGCTTATTTACCAAACATAGGAAAAATGCGACTACGCTTATCCGCAAAGGGTTTTGATGAAAATAAGATAAAAGAAGAAGTTCAAGAGCAAATAAATAAAGTACTACCTTTAATAGAAAAAGAGTTTTTTGGTTTTGAAGATGAAGATGGTAATGAAGAAGCTGTTGTTGCTAATCGATTAACAAAAAAAGGAAAAACACTTGCTATTGCCGAGAGTTGTACCGGGGGTAAATTGGCGCAATTGTTTACAGCAAAAGCTGGAGCTTCTAATTACTTAAAAGGAGGTGTAGTTGCTTATGCAACACAATCAAAAATTGATGTTTTAAATGTTCCCGAAGCGTTAATTCAAGAATTTTCGGTAGTAAGCGCGCAAGTAGCAGAAGCTATGGCTCAAAATGTTCTAAAATTATATAAGTCAGATTTTGCGATTGCCACAACTGGAAATGCAGGGCCAACAAAGGGAGAATCCAATGCCGAAGTAGGTACCGTTTTTATTGCTATTGCTACAAAAAAAGGTATTTTTTCAGAGCAATTTAACTTCGGAAATCATCGCGAAAAGGTAATTAATAAAGCCGTTAATAAAGCTCTTGAAATGCTTCAAAAACAAATTTTTAAAAATTGATAAAAATTAGGTTGTCATAATATAAAGAATTTGTATATTTGCACCTCGATTTTAAGCAACAAAGAATTTAAAGTTATATAGAATGTCAAGAGTTTGTGAACTTACAGGAAAGAAGGCAATGGTTGGTAACAACGTGTCTCACGCATTAAATAGAACTAAGCGCAAATTTAACGCTAACTTAGTTAAGAAACGTTTTTACATTCCTGAAGAGGATAAGTGGGTAACTTTAAAGGTTTCTACATCTGCATTAAAAACTATTAACAAAATAGGCATTTCTGCAGCAATCAAAGAAGCTAAAGCTAAAGGATTTTTAAAATAATAGCTGCAAAAAAAGATGAGGTTTCCGTCTTCGCGGAAATGACAATAAATATTATAACATGGCAAAGAAAGGCAATAGAATACAAGTAATCTTAGAGTGCACAGAGCACAAAGAGTCTGGGAAAGCAGGAACTTCAAGATATATTACTACAAAAAACAAAAAAAATACGCCAGATAGAATGGAGATTAAAAAATTTAATCCTATCCTTAAGCGTATGACAGTTCATAAAGAAATCAAGTAAAAATATAGATCATGGCAAAGAAATCAGTAGCATCATTACAAACAGGATCTAAAAGATTAACAAAAGCAATCAAAATGGTAAAGTCTCCAAAAACAGGAGCTTACATGTTTGTTGAATCAATAATGAGTCCAGAGCAAGTTAACGACTTTTTAAACAAATAAAAGGTTTCGTTTCAAGATATTATAAGCTGCTTTCTAACGAGAGCAGCTTTTTTATTTTATATTTATCTGCCATAATAACAGTTTATTAAAAGTGGTAAGATAATTGACTGTTATATTTTGGGCGTTACCCTTAACGGGTCGGGCTTTTCGCTGTATCTTTTTTGAGAAAAACAAAAAAGGATGTCGCTTCAATCCCTAACGCGCTAGTCTGCAAATGGCAGTAATTAATAACCAATTGTGTACATATTTGTAAAACCAAACCATAACAACCCTGTTATTGAGTTAAGTAGCTCAACAACAAACAACAAACAGTAATAATGAGTTTTTTTAAAAAAATATTTTCAACAGAAAAAAAGGAAACCCTAGAAAAAGGATTAGAGAAATCTAAATCCAGTTTTTTTGGTAAATTAAGTAAAGCTGTAGCAGGAAAATCTAAGGTAGATGACGAAGTTTTAGACAATCTCGAAGAAGTTTTAGTGTCAAGCGATGTAGGCGTTAATACTACCTTAAAAATCATTGAGCGTATAGAAGAACGTGTTTCAAAAGATAAGTATTTAGGAACCGATGAGTTGAATCAAATATTACGAGAAGAAATCGCTGCTTTATTAAGTGAAACTAACACAGGAGAGGAAATTGAATTTACTGTCCCCCAAGATAAAAAACCTTATGTAATAATGGTTGTTGGCGTAAACGGCGTTGGAAAAACAACAACTATTGGTAAGTTAGCTCATCAATTTAAAAAACAAGGGTTAAATGTGGTATTAGGAGCGGCAGATACGTTTAGAGCCGCGGCAATCGACCAACTTCAAGTTTGGGCAGATAGAGTAGGTGTGCCTCTTGTAAAACAGTCTATGGGAAGTGATCCTGCATCAGTAGCGTTCGATACGTTGCAAAGTGCTGTAACTCAAAATGCCGATGTGGTTATTATAGATACAGCAGGACGTTTACATAACAAAGTAAACTTAATGAATGAGCTTACCAAAGTAAAACGTGTCATGCAAAAAGTAGTGGATGATACGCCTAATGATGTATTGTTAGTTCTAGATGGTTCTACAGGACAAAATGCCTTTGAACAGGCAAAACAATTTACGGCAGCTACCGAAGTAACCTCGTTAGCCGTTACCAAGTTAGACGGAACCGCCAAAGGAGGAGTTGTTATTGGTATTTCAGACCAGTTTAAAATTCCGGTAAAATACATCGGTGTTGGCGAAGGTATCGAAGACTTACAAGTTTTTAATAAATACGAGTTTGTAGATTCTTTCTTCAAATAATCTGTCATTCCTGCGAAGGCAGGTGTCTATTTTAAATAAATTTAGGTGACAACTTTTAATTTACTAATTAATGAGTGTGTTAAGTCGTCCCCATAAATCATTATCAAAACTAGAAAGCGCAAAAACTTCATTGTCCGCAGCTTCACCCATTCTAATAACAACTAATTTTTTACTATGTACAACATAGATTTTCTGATCGTTCTTTCCTAAAGCAGCGTACATGTCATTTGGTGCATTTGGTATTAATTCATCACTAAATTCAAATTGACTTTGTGGTAAATGATAACTTGACTTTCCATTAAGCCACCATAAATACCCGTAAGATTTATTAATATCTTGAGATGTGTTAGTAGCTTCATTTAAAAATGTTTCAGAAACAATTTGGGTATTTCCCCATTTTCCATTCGCGTAAATCATCAATCCAAATCTAGCCATACTTCTGGTATTGCTCCAATAAACATTAAAATTACCAAGTTGTAACCACCCACCAGCAGTATTAGTCATTCCAATTTTATCTCTAAGTTTAGTGTTAAAATAGCTAACAAAAGTAGAACCACTTGCAGAGGCAATAACGTCTTGCATTTTTTTATACACATTGTGATAAGCCCAACGTGTACCTGCATCAGCTTCATATTGTAAATCTTCAGGATTTTCAACAGCATCTATACTATCGTCTAAACCAGAGTTCATAGACAATAGATTTTTACAAGTGATTAGATTTTCTTTTTCTAACGGAGCACTCGTCCAACCCGTTCCTAAATAATCGGAAACCTTATTGTTTATATCAATAAAGGCTTCTTCTTGAGCAATTCCAGAAAGTGTAGTAGTTAATGTTTTACCTGCGCTTGCCCAATACCAAAGTTTTGTAGCATCATGACCATGCATATACTCTTCAATAACAATTTTACCATCGTAAAGAATCATAAAACTTTTTGTGTTATTGTCCTCTAAGAAATCTAATAAGGGTTGTAGTTCGCTTTCATTCCAACCTAATTCTGAAATAGATTTGATGGCCCAAATGTTAGAGTTAAATGGTGGGAAATATATTGCTGCTTCTGCAGGATCTGGTTCTGTAATTGTTTCATTTTCAGAACAGCTATAACAAAAAAGTAAAGCTATTATAATTGGGTATATAAACGCTTTCATATGGGCAGGTTTTTATTTTGAGACATTCAAATATATAAAAGGTTTAATTGAAAAAAGACTGAGGCTGTCTAAAAAGTAAGTTCGATGTCATATTGAGCTTGTCGAAATATTCTTAACTTACTGATAATTAATATTGTTTTCGACAGGCTTAACTTGACAAATCAAATTATAAAGACTTTTCAGACAGCCTCTTTCCTTAGAAATTGTCATTCGTGAGAAGGCAGGAATCTTTCTTTCAATTTAAAAGGGAGTTTAGCATAAAGTATACAATTATATATCCTAAATCATTCCGTATCTTTGCGCACTCATTTAATAAAGGTATGCGTACAAAATCCCTAAAGAAAAATAAGATTAACGTTGTCACCCTTGGCTGTAGCAAAAATGTTTACGATAGCGAGGTGTTAATGGGGCAATTAAAGGCTAGTGGTAAGGATGTTGTGCATGAAGAAGAAGGCAACATTGTAGTGATTAACACCTGCGGATTTATAAATAATGCCAAAGAAGAAAGCGTAAATACGATTTTGGAATACGTACAAAAGAAAGAAGAGGGTGATGTAGATAAAGTATTTGTAACAGGTTGTTTAAGTGAGCGCTATAAACCAGATTTGGTTAAAGAAATTCCGAATGTAGACCAGTATTTTGGCACCACCGAATTACCAGGATTACTAAAAGCATTAGGTGCAGATTATAAGCACGAGTTAATAGGTGAGCGTTTAACTACCACACCAAAAAACTATGCGTATTTGAAGATTGCTGAAGGCTGTGACAGACCTTGTAGTTTTTGTGCAATTCCTATTATGCGTGGTAAACACAGAAGTACACCTATTGAGGAGATTGTAATTGAAGCCGAAAAATTAGCGGCTAACGGTGTAAAGGAATTGATTCTTATAGCTCAGGATTTAACCTATTACGGTTTAGATTTATATAAAAAACGAAACTTAGCCGAATTACTTGAAGCCTTAGTAAAAGTGGAAGGTGTAGAATGGATTCGATTACATTATGCATTCCCAACAGGCTTTCCGTTGGATGTCTTGGATGTAATGAAGCGTGAGCCTAAAGTTTGTAATTATTTAGATATTCCGTTGCAACATATTTCCGATTCTATTTTAAAGAGTATGCGTCGTGGTACAACAAAAGATAAAACGACGAAATTGCTCAAAGAATTTAGAGCGAAAGTTCCTAATATGACTATTAGAACCACGCTAATTGTTGGATATCCAGGTGAAACCGAAGAAAATTTCCAAGAATTAAAGCAATGGGTCGAAGAGATGCGTTTTGAGCGTTTAGGCTGTTTTACCTATTCTCATGAAGAAAATACACATGCTTATAATTTAGAAGATGATGTGCCTGAAGATGTTAAAATTGATAGAGCAAACCAGATTATGGAAATTCAATCTCAGATTTCTTGGGAATTGAATCAACAAAAAATAGGGCAGGAGTTTAAAGTAGTTATAGATAGAAAAGAAGGTAACTATTTTATTGGTCGTACCGAATTTGATTCGCCAGATGTGGATAATGAAGTACTTATTGATGCCACAAAAACATATCTAAAAACAGGCGAATTTGCTACTGTAAAAATTATTGAAGCGGAAGACTTCGATCTGTATGCAGAGGTTGTTTAAGTTTAAGTGCGCTTCAATTGCTTTTGAATTTTTCGTATAGCATTCTCAATCGACTTTTCTGGCTCAATAATATTGTATTCGCCCCAAAATTTTGGGTCTGAAAAACCGGACGCTTTTTCACTTAAAATGGTAGTCGGCCTAATTAATTGACTACGCACTTTAGCAATTTTTGTGTCTTTAATCTCCCAATCGGTTATGGCCATTTCGCTGTTTAATGAATAAACACTATTAAACAACTTGCCTTTCCAATTTACTTTAAAAGTTAATGATATATTGCTATAAGAATAATGCCATCTACCATCTCTAGTTCTGTAATTTACACGATACATAGCATTAGTAGGATACACGTCTACTTTTCTCGGTTTTTTACGAATATACATTCGGCTTGATAGTTCTTTATTCGATACATTTAAGCTGTATACTGCACTTGTTAAAGCTAAAGTATTGGCATCTATATAAAGCTTACCAAAATACATTGGTGTGTTTGTATTTTCTTTTTGTTTAAAGTTAACAACATACACCAAGCTTTTATTTATCTGGGTAGATTGACCAAAACTAAAATCATAGTAGGGCAAGTCATTTTCGGTAAATATAAATTCAGGGTATTTTATAATATCGGTATACAAATTACTAAACGGTCCTCCTTGTAGTTTTAAGGCAAGCGTATCTAGTTTAGAGTAATCTGTGTTTTTGCGCGCTTTTATAAGCTCAATATTGTCATTTCTTTGGTTGTTGTATGGTTGCTTATGGATTTTAAATACAGCTTCAGACAACGAAGCATTTTTACGTCTTTTCTTTATGGTTTCCCTATAAAAAGCAGTCATCAAAGTGTTGTTATTATTATAAATGGTGCTTTTTCTTGATAAAGTTTCTAATACAAGAGAACGCGCATCATCCTTATAACGTATTATGCTCACTTCATTTAAGGTAGTAATTGCAGGAGTTAGTCTTATTTTAGAATGGTTTTTGAAGTTAGAAATTTTAAGATTAAGTTTTTCATAACCCAAATGAGTTATAGATAATACACCGTTTAGTAATGCATTTGGTATTTTTAAAAGGAATTCACCATCGGTATTTGTAACCGTACTTATGTTAGTTTCATTAAGGACAATATCTGTAAATACTAAAGGTTTTTTAGTATTCTCATCAATAATAATACCTTGTAGCTCTTTAAAAGTTTCATCGTTTTGAGCATTGGTATGTGCTATTAAACAGATACAAAGTATACAAAACATTTTAAAAACGTGGATTGATTTTGTTTTCATAACATTGATATTTAGAGATATAAGGTGCTTATAAGTTACAAAAAAATAACGATTCACATGAATTTTTAACGGAATTTAACTACTAATTCTTAACTAAATTTTTAGAATTGCGAATTTGAATAACTGTATATTTACATGATATTAATTTGAAGTATGGGGCAACAACATATTCCTTTTTACAAAACCGGTTATTTTTCACCGTTAATATGTAATTATCTGGATGAAAAAACAGAATTAAAAACGTTTTATAATCGATTTCCTAAGTTCGAGAATTTCAAGGCTCAAATAGAAGAGAAACAACATTCTGAGCATACTACAAAAACACATAAAAAAGTTTTGGTTAAGGTTTTAAAGAATCAATACCAAAACATTGATACTTCCTATTTAACAGAAGAAAATATAGATTTATTAGAGAATAGTAACACATTCACAATTACCACAGGGCATCAATTAAATTTATTCACAGGACCACTTTATTTTTTATACAAAATAGTTTCTGCAATTAATCTTTCTAATCAATTAAAGAAAGAGTATCCAAATTATAATTTTGTACCCGTTTACTGGATGGCGACTGAGGATCATGATTTTGAAGAAATAAATTATTTCAATTTTAAGGGTAAAAAAATTCAGTGGAATAGAGAGTCGAGTGGCGCTGTTGGAGATCTGTCAACAAA
This sequence comes from uncultured Algibacter sp., assembly GCF_947487605.1. Taxonomy (GTDB): domain Bacteria; phylum Bacteroidota; class Bacteroidia; order Flavobacteriales; family Flavobacteriaceae; genus Algibacter_D. Next base: position 255,503 of record NZ_CANKXK010000001.1, on the reverse strand, counting down.
AGGTCTTAAGGAAGTGTTTACAGTTTTTTCAAATCAATTAGGCACCGGTGAAAATGCCGAATTTTTAAAGCGTTTGTTCGAAAAAGCGTATTTAGAGCATTCTAATTTAGCTGATGCCACTAGGTATCTAGCTAATGCGTTATTTAAGGATTACGGATTGGTAATTATTGATGCAAATGATGCCGATTTAAAAAGACAATTTATACCATTCATTGAAGACGAATTATTAAATCAAACATCTTATAAAGCGGTTTCTAATACTAATGAAAAACTTGTAAAATCCTATAATATTCAAGTAACTCCTAGAGAAATTAATCTATTCTATTTAACTCAGAATCTAAGAGAGCGTATTGTTTTTCAAAATGAAAAATATAAGGTTTTAAATACAGATATTTCTTGGACTAAAAGTGAAATACAAGAGATGCTCTTAAAGCATCCTGAACGCTTTTCGCCCAATGTTATTATGCGACCCTTATACCAAGAGGTTATTTTGCCTAATCTTTGCTATATAGGTGGTGGTGGCGAATTAGCTTATTGGTTTCAGTTAAAACAACTTTTTAATGAAGTTAATGTACCATTTCCAATTTTATTACTGCGTAATTCTGTTCTCATTCAAACCGAAAGCCAAGCAAAGAAACTTAAAAATTTGAATATTACTGCTGAAGAAACATTTTTAAAGCGAGATGCCTTAATTAATAAAAAAGTAAGGGAAATTTCTAATATTAATATTGATTTTTCCGAACAAAAGAAACATTTAAAACAACAATTTGAAGACTTATATAACCTTGCAGAACAAACAGATAAGTCTTTCGTTGGTGCTGTAAAAGCACAAGAAGTTAAGCAAATAAAGGGTTTAGAGAATTTAGAAAATAGACTATTAAAAGCGCAGAAGAGAGCATTATCAGATCAGGCATCTAGAATGACAGATATTCAAAATGTGTTATTTCCTAATCAAAGTTTGCAAGAACGAAATGCCAATTTTTCAGAGTTTTATCTCGAATATGGCGAAACACTCATACCTAAACTAATTGAAAATTTACAACCCTTAAACGGTACGTTTTTAATTTTAAATATGTAAGCAATGCATAAAATAGATATTGATCTAGTCGAAATGACACTAGATGTTATGAAATATACTATTGATAGGCTTTCGTCTACAAAACATAAAATAGGAAAACCAAAAAAAGAGGAAGAATTAAAAGCGCTTGTTGGCGAAACTGTAACCAAAGAAGGTATAGGAGGAGAGAATGCTTTAAAACTTTGGAAGAAACACTTATCCAAGGCAACTGTTCCAATAGATCATCCAAGGCATTTAGCTTTTGTTCCAGCATCACCAACCAGAGCGGCAATAATGTTCGATTTGGTTACATCTGCATCAAGTATTCATGGTGCTTATTGGATGGAAGGTGCAGGTGGTATTTTTTGTGAAAATGAAGCTATGAAATGGATAGTATCGCTAACAGGTTTACCAAAAGGAGCTTTTGGTGTTTTTACCAGTGGTGGTACAGCGGCTAATCTCTCTGCTATGGTTACTGCACGCGAACATTGGAGAGAGAATGATGCTTTTAAAGGAGAAAAAGGACTTATAATAACCTCTATTGGGGCGCATTCATCAATAAAAGCGATGGCAAAAGTAATAGATGTCGATTTGTTATTGGTAGATTCAGAAGATAGATTGATTGGTGAAGAATTACAGGAAATAATTGATTCTCTAACAGCGCATCAACGAAAACGACTTTTTTCTGTGGTCGCTACAGGGGGAACAACTAATGCAGGTATAATTGACGACCTAGAAGGTATTGCAAATATCTGTGAGAAAGAAAACCTTTGGTTTCATGTAGATGCTGCTTATGGAGGCGGCGCCTTGGCCGCAGGTTCGGTTAGGCATTTGTTTAATGGTATAGAAAAAGCAGATAGTGTAACCATTGACCCTCATAAATGGATGTTTTCGCCTTACGATTGTGGGGCAGTAATTTATAAAAACCCTGAATTGGCTAAAAAGGCACATTCACAGCAAGGGTCTTATTTAGATATTTTTAAAGATGAAGGTGCGCACGGTTTTAATCCAACCGACTATCAAATTCAATTAACAAGGCGTGTTAGGGGGTTGCCCTTGTGGTTTTCATTGGCAACACATGGAACTGATAGATATAGAGAAGCAGTTGAAAGAGGAATTGAATTAGCTCAAATTGCGGGCAAGATGATTGAAAAAAATCCTAATTTAGAATTGGTAAGAGCACCGAGTTTGTCTTGCGTTTTGTATAGAAGAATAGGTTGGAAGCCCGAAGACTATACGCATTGGACTTATGAAAACCATAAAAAAGGATTTGCCTTAGTGACACCAACAAAATGGAAAAATAAAGACGAATATGAAACCGTTTCAAGATTCTGTTTTATTAACCCAGATACATCGGAAGAAGACATAAAGGCTATTTTAGATTCTATGATGTAAAAAAAAAAGGAAAAAAGTAGTTGAGGTAATGTGGCATTATAAAATCAATTATTACTTTTGCGCATGCAACATGACAAGGTATTAATTTTAGACTTCGGATCGCAATACACACAACTTATTGCTCGTCGAGTTAGAGAACTTAACATTTACTCCGAAATACACCCATTTAACAAGATTCCATCAAATATAGAAGAATACAAATCTGTGATTCTTTCTGGTAGCCCATTTTCTGTTAGAGGCGAAGAAGCTTTACATCCAGATTTAAGCAATATTCGAGGAAAAAAACCAATGCTTGCTGTTTGTTACGGCGCACAATATTTAGCCCATTTTTCGGGAGGTGAAGTTGCTCCATCGAATACCAGAGAGTATGGACGTGCTAATTTATCTTTTATTAAAAGTAATGAGCCATTTTTAGCTCATATTCATACGGGTAGCCAAGTTTGGATGAGTCATAGCGATACTATTAAGCATTTGCCAGATAATGGTGTTTTAATAGCCAGTACACATGATGTAGAAAATGCTGCGTATAGAATAGATGGCGAGGAAACTTACGCTATTCAATTTCATCCAGAAGTTTATCATTCAACCGATGGAAAACAATTATTGGAGAATTTCTTGGTACACATTGCAGGTTTAAAACAAGATTGGACACCAGATTCATTTGTTGAAGAAACTGTTGAAGCTATTCAGGAAAAAGTAGGCGATGGTAAAGTTGTTTTAGGACTTTCAGGAGGTGTAGATTCAACCGTGGCAGCTGTTCTTCTTAATAAAGCTATTGGCAAAAATTTGTATTGCATATTTGTAAATAATGGTTTGCTTCGTAAAAATGAGTTCCAAAACGTCTTGAATCAATACGAAGGTATGGGACTAAATGTAAAAGGGGTTGATGCTTCGAATAGATTTTTGGATGCACTAAAAGGAATTGAAGACCCAGAGAAAAAACGAAAAGCAATCGGCAATGCTTTTATTGAAGTTTTTGATGATGAAGCGCATAAGCTAGAAGATGTTGATTGGTTGGCACAAGGAACTATTTATCCTGATGTTATAGAAAGTGTTTCGGCTACTGGAGGCCCTTCAGCAACTATTAAAAGTCATCATAATGTAGGTGGCTTACCAGATTTTATGAAACTTAAAATTGTTGAACCACTTCGAGCTATTTTTAAAGATGAGGTAAGACGTGTTGGAGCTACTCTAGGAATCGACCCAGAATTATTAGGGCGTCACCCATTTCCAGGTCCAGGATTAGGAATTCGAATTTTAGGAGATATAACTGCAGAAAAAGTAAGAATACTACAAGAAGTAGATGCTATTTTTATAAACGGATTAAAAGAATGGGGACTTTACGATAAAGTATGGCAAGCAGGAGCTATGCTATTACCAGTTAATAGTGTTGGCGTTATGGGAGATGAGCGCACTTACGAAAAATGTGTGGCACTAAGAGCAGTAGAAAGTACCGATGGTATGACAGCCGATTGGGTAAATTTACCGTATGAGTTCCTTCAAAAAACATCTAACGATATAATAAATAAAGTTAAGGGCGTTAATAGAGTAGTTTACGATATTAGTTCTAAACCACCAGCGACCATAGAGTGGGAATAGATAAATGTATCTATTTAAGAAAATCTGTGTCTAAGAATTAAAGTTACCGTAGTACATTTTGTTTTATTCAGTTAAATCAAATCTAAAGGAGTGATTTTCAATAGAAAATTGTTACCGATAGCTATACGGAGAGAACAGATTTTGAATTGGCATATTTTATTTATTGCTAATGAGTTAAAGTTATGTTTTGGCATGCTATATGTTAATAGTATAAGAAAAACTGAACAACTCTTTAATTTTTTAGTTTATAACTGCCGTCTTAAAGAGTAAAAAGAAACGTATATAGGTTTAATTAACCTAGTTTATTATATTTATCCTAAGTAGAAAATAACGCATGAATAAATTCATATTAGCCCTAATTCTAGTTTTAGCATTCAGCTTTACATCGGTTAAAGCCCAAAATTTCAGTACACATCAAGTAAAGAAAGGTGAAACGATTGAACAAATCGCTAAACGTTATTATGTAACCCCCTTCGATATATACAGTTTAAATCCAGATGCAAAAAAAGAATTAAAGCCTAATACGGTTTTAATAATTCCAATTTCTAAAGCCGTTAAACCAAAGGTTAGCACAACAAGAGAGTTGCAAGGTTTTAAAGAACACAAAACCAGACGTAAAGAAACCTTATATAGTTTAGCCAAAAAATATCAAGTTACCGAAGATGAAATAAAAAAGCACAATTCTTTTTTATACGCAAACACATTAAGAAAAGGAGATAAGCTTCAAATACCCATATTTAAAAATATAACGGTTGTTGAAGAAGTAAAACCTAAGACCACATATAAGGTTCAGCCCAAAGAAGGCAAATGGCGTATTGCTTATAAATTTGGCATTACGGTAAAGGAACTGGAAATTTTAAATCCAAACATGGGTGATGTGCTTAAAGAAGGGCAAGAAATAAATGTACCTAATATAGAAAAAGAGGAACTTAAGTCTATAGATGAGAAGTATAGTTACTATAAGGTTTTACCAAAGGAAGGCTTTTATAGGTTAAAATTAAAACTAGGATTAGAACAGGCCGAATTAGAAGCTTTAAACCCAAGTTTAAAAGAAAGTGGACTTAAAGATGGAATGATTCTTAAAGTACCATTTTCTGGAAAAGTAGCATTAATGCCAATCGAAGGCGATAAGGTGAATTTAGCCGACAGTATTTCCAGTTTCAAGACCAAGCATATTGCTATTATGTTGCCATTTAGATTAAATCGTGTGGATTCTGATTCTGTATCAGGAATGAAAAATAGTATTAAAAAAGACCCTTACTTAAATGCATCGCTTGATTTTCATTCGGGTGTTTTAATGGCAATAGATTCTTTAAAAAAAATAGGTATATCCCTAAAAGTAGATGTATACGATACAAAATATCAAGTAAGTGAGGTCTCTAAGATTATTAGAAATAACGATTTTGAAAACCTTGATGCTGTTATAGGGCCATTAACACCTAATAATTTTAAACAAGCAGCTTCTGCTTTACGAAAATACAACGTGCCTATAGTGTCCCCTATAGGAACAAATTTAGAGTTATACGATAACGTTTTTCAATCGAAGCCTCAAGACAATTTATTAAAGAAAAAAATTATTTCTCATGTAAAATCAGATAGTTTACCGCATCATGTCATTATTATTGCAGATTCAAAAAACATGGCAATTGCAAATGAGCTTAAACGCGAGTTTAATCATTCAAAAATAGTTTTTTCAAGAAAAAATAAAGAAGGTAAAGATGAAAACTATGTCCTTGTAGACGATATTAGAGGGGCTTTAAAAGATGGAAAGAATATTGTATTCTTAGAAACACAAAATGAAGGATTTGCATCTAATGCAACAAGTATTTTAGCTTCGTTAATTCAAGAAGAGAATATTGAAGAAAAGAAAGCCGAAATTTCTATTGTATTAACAACTACTAATTTTAATAGAGCTTTCGAAAATGATGAAATTTCTAACGAACATCTTTCAAAATTACAATTTCAATTCGCAAATGGCTCCAGAAATTATAATGAAAACGAAAATAATTTATTCGTAAAAAAATACAAGCGACTTTATAATACAACACCTAATGGTGCTGCTGTAAAGGGTTTCGATTTAACCATGGATGTTGTATTGCGTTTAGCCTCTTCAGACGATTTGTACATGTCTGCAAACGAAACACCACTTACCGAATATGTAGAAAACAAGTTTGGCTACAAAAAGAAATTATTAGGTGGTTATTATAATGATGCTGTGTACTTATTAAAGCATCAAGATTTAACAATTGTTGAGGTTGAGCAATAAGGCAATTCTCGAAACGTTTTAATAAAACACAATTAATAAAAATCTTCTGTGATTAAATTTCTTATTCTTTTTGGTCTTATTCTTTTGGTTCAAAACGAACCTGTCTTAACTTGGGATGAAGACACCAAATTAACTTGGGCAGATTTTAAGGCATCCCCTAAAAGTAATTCGGGAGCCGTGGCAATTACCGCATCGGGTATCACATTTGGTTTTTCTATTAAAAGCACCGATAAAAACGAGGTGCTTAGCTTTACAACTAATGTGAATGCCTATTTTTATCCAGAACAATCTTGGTATAAACCAGAACGTGCTACAAATCATGTTTTAGGACATGAACAATTACACTTTAGTATTACCGAATTATACGCACGTAAGTTTAGACAACGCATTGGTAAACTTAAGGTTACTAATACTATTAGAGAAGAGTTAAAAGCATTGCAAAAAACAATTAATAAAGAACTTGCACAAACACAAGAGCGTTACGATAATGAAACCGATTATTCTAGAAACGAGGAAAATCAAGCAAAGTGGGAGCAATATATAAATGCAGAGCTTAAAAAGTATGCAGCATACAAATCTTCTGTTTAATTAATGACTCCAGATAAAAACTTCCTAATAAAATTGGCACACACGAAAATGCCCTATGGTAAATATAAAGACCGTTATTTAATTGATTTACCAGAGCATTACATTGTTTGGTACCATAACAAAGGTTTCCCAAAAGGGAAATTAGGCGATATGTTAACTCAGGTTTACGAGCTTAAATTAAATGGATTAGAAGATTTGATTCGGAATATTAAGAAGCGGTATCCTAAATGAATTAACTTTCCCGATATTAACGAAAGCCAAATAAACAATCTAATAAATTACATCATTATTCCAGATGGGTTCGATTACCGGTTTGGTTATGGTTTCGTTGCGTGAAAATCCGCAAGGATTTTCCGCCGTAAACCGAAGATAGCAAATTTGCGAGGACTTTCCGAGAGGAAAGTCAGAAGCAATGAACTATAGCCGTTGTTGGCAGTAGTTTTTATTATTTATTTATGTTCTTGTGTAAAATACAATCCAGATTCAACAATATCATTAATGTCAGAAGAAGAACTGGCTTTGGCTATATCAGAATATAATTCAGATAAGGCTTTTGCGTTAGGTTCATCTAAATTTCGATTTTTTATAATTAATTCAATTGCTTTAGATAATCTTTCTTTAATTTCAGATAATTGTTTTTCTCCGTTTGGAAGAAACTTATGTCTAACTCCATTTTCAAAATCAATCAAATTCGCCAGTTCACTTTTATGAGCTCTTCTCAAACGTTTATTAAAGCGAAAACCTCTCTTTAGAAAAGTTTCGTAACTCATTGCTTTTATTTCATTTTCTATTCGCTCAGCGTGTTCCATTTAATCAGTTTTTATTCATTTTTTTCATAAAGAATGGTTTTATTAGATTTCTCAATATCAAATAACCAACTATAAAAGTCCATACTTTAATTAGGCCGTTTTGACTAATTTCTTTGTCTTTCATTCCGTCTAAAATGTAGATTAGTGTTATAATTCCAACAAGTACAGAAAGGATTATCATTATCGCATAAAAGAAACTAATTAGTTTCCAGATATACTCAAACAATATTGCTTTGTCAAATTTGTCCAATATGGTTGTTCTCAAATTACTGCTAACTTTAGTGATATACGTCCGTTTTAATGACTTATATCAGACGGTAAACGAAGTTAGCTAATTTTTCTCACAAAACAAGGCTGATTAGTTCTGTTTTTTATACAATTGTTCCTGTTAATAACAAGCTTCAAATAACTAAAAACTAATTCTAAATTAACTATTTTAATTTTGTAAATTTGCCTGCGTTTATAAGCGCAACATGGCAAGTACTACAAAATACATTTTCGTAACTGGTGGAGTTACCTCGTCCTTAGGAAAGGGCATAATCGCAGCATCTTTAGCTAAATTATTACAAGCACAAGGGTATCGGGTTACTATTCAAAAACTAGATCCATATATTAATGTAGATCCAGGAACCTTAAATCCTTACGAACATGGCGAATGCTATGTTACCGAGGATGGAGCAGAAACCGATTTAGATTTAGGTCACTACGAACGCTTTTTAAATGTGCCTACAAGTCAAGCAAACAACGTAACCACAGGTCGTATTTACCAGAGCGTCATTCAAAAAGAACGCCGTGGTGAGTTTTTAGGAAAGACAGTTCAAGTAGTCCCTCATATTACAGACGAAATTAAAGAACGCGTTCAGATTTTAGGAAAGTCTGGCGATTACGATATTGTTATTACAGAGATTGGTGGTACCGTTGGTGATATTGAATCTTTGCCATATATAGAAGCAGTTCGTCAATTACGCTGGGATTTAGGAGAAAATAACGGGATTGTTATTCATTTAACGTTAGTACCTTATTTATCTGCTGCGGGTGAGTTAAAAACAAAACCAACACAACATAGTGTAAAGACACTCATGGAAAGTGGAATTCAAGCAGATATCTTAGTTTGTAGAACAGAACACCACTTACCAGACGATTTAAAACGAAAACTAGCGCTATTTTGTAATGTAAAAAAGGAAGCCGTTATTGAATCTATAGATGCTTCTACTATATATGATGTGCCAAATCTTATGCTAAAAGAAGGCTTGGATAAAGTGGTTTTAGAAAAATTAGCTTTAAAAAATTCAAAACCAGATATTGCAAGATGGAACACATTTTTAAAGCGACATAAAAACCCTAAAACCGAAGTTACTATTGGTTTAATTGGTAAGTACGTAGAGTTACAGGACTCTTACAAATCTATTTTGGAAGCCTTTATACATGCCGGTGCAGAAAATGAAGTGAAAGTAAATGTGGAGTCTATACATTCCGAATATTTAAACGCTGATAATATTGCAATTAAATTAGGACATTTAGACGGTATCTTGGTTGCTCCAGGTTTTGGTGAGCGAGGTATTGAAGGTAAAATTGATGCAGTAAGATATGTACGTGAAAATAATATTCCTTTTCTAGGAATTTGTTTAGGGATGCAAATGGCAGTTATTGAATTTTCACGAAATATTTTAGGATTGACCGATGCAGATTCTACCGAAATGAACCCCCATACAAAGAATCCTGTAATCGATTTAATGGAAGAGCAAAAAACTATTACAGAAAAAGGAGGTACGATGCGTTTAGGCTCATGGGATTGCGAATTACTAATAGGTAGCAAAGTTAGAGATGTCTATAAGGCAGAAAGCATTAGTGAACGTCATAGGCATCGTTACGAGTTTAATGGGAATTACAAAGAACAAATTGAAAATGCTGGTATGAAGGCAACGGGATTAAATCCTGATACAGGTCTTGTTGAGATAATTGAAATACCAGAACATCCTTGGTTTGTTGGGGTACAGTATCATCCTGAATATAAAAGTACGGTTGCATCGCCTCATCCATTATTTGTGGCTTTTGTTAAAGCAGCTTTAAATCATAAAAAAAGAAAAGTGGTGTCAGTATGACACAAAATTAAATTTGGATAGCTTATTGATAAGATGAATTGTCCTCTCCTTAAAAAAATAGGAGAAATTATAAAAATATGGAAGAAAAGAAATTAGACATTAATTCGATTATAGGGTTTGTACTCATTTTTGGAATTTTAATGTATATGCTTTGGCAAAATCAACCAACGCCAGAAGAACTTGAAGCTCAGGAAAAAGCAAAGCAAGAACAAGTTCTAGAAGAAAATAAAGTTGAAGAACAAAAAGAAACCATTGTAACTACTCAGGAGGATTTTGCAATCACTTCACCAACAGATTCTCTTGGTCAAGTTAATTTAAAAAACAAGCATGGAGATTTTGCTTATGCTTTTAGCATTGCAAAAGCTTCTGATGCAGAAACAGTGGTTGAAAGTGATTTACTCGCTTTAAAGTTTAGCAATAAAGGAGGGTATCTATCTGAAGTTAGATTAAAACAATTTGTAGATTATGATTCGCTTCCTATTTATTTAATAAAAGATAACAACGCATCTTTTAATATTAATTTCGGGACTACAGATAGTCGTATTAGAAATACCAAAGATTTACCTTTTCAGCCTAACATTACTAAAAATGGTGATGTTACTGTAGTTTCAATGAAGCTAAAAGTATCGGAAACTAAGTACCTTGAATACCGTTACGAATTAAAAGAAGGTGACTATATGATGGACTTCTCTATTCGTTCTCAAGGTTTAAGTAATATAATTAATAGTTCTCAAGCTATAAATTTAGACTGGGGATTAAAAGGATATCGCCATGCTAAAAGTATTTCTTATGAAAATAGATATACCGATATTCATTATGAATACGAAGGCGGAAAAGATGATTATACAGGCATGAGCGATGTCGATGAAGATATTGAGGATGTTACTTGGATTGGCTATAAACAACATTTCTTTACTTCGGTATTACTTACAGATAAACCATTTAAAACGTCGCGTATTAAATCTGAAAATTTAGTAGAAGACGAAACTATAGATACGGTTTATACTAAAAGTTTTGCTGCAACAATACCTTTAGAATTGCAAGGTGGTGAGTTAAATCAATCTATGGATTGGTATTACGGCCCAAGTGATTTTAAAGTATTAAATGCTTACGATAGAAATTTAGATGAGATTGTGCCTTTTGGTTGGGGTATTTTCGGATGGATAAATCGCTATATATTTATGCCATTGTTTAGTTTCTTAGGTGGTTTTATGCCTTATGGGATTGCTATTGTAGTGATGACAATTCTGGTAAAAATACTGCTGTCTTTTGTGCAATACAAGCAGTTCTTATCTCAAGCAAAAATGAAAATTCTAAAACCAGAATTAGACGAGATTCGTACCAAGTATAAGGACAATAAAATGAAAGCACAGCAAGAAACTATGGCGTTGCAAACCAAGGCAGGCGCAAGTCCGTTGTCGGGTTGTTTGCCAGCTTTAATTCAGCTTCCAGTATTTTATGCCTTGTTTCAATTCTTTCCATCGGCATTCGATTTACGACAAAAATCATTCCTTTGGGTGGAAGATTTATCTTCTTATGATGTTATTGCTGAATGGGATGTAGATATTCCTGTTATTTCAACTTTTTATGGAAATCATATGAGTTTGTTTCCAATATTAGCATCTATTGCCATATTCTTTTATATGCGACTAACAACAGGGCAGCAAATGAATACGCAGCCACAGCAAGAGGGTATGCCAGATATGGCTAAAATGATGAAGTATATGATGTACTTTTCACCAATAATGATGTTGTTTTTCTTTAATAATTATGCATCAGGATTGAGTTTATATTATTTCATTTCTAATGTAATTAGTATTGGTATTATTTTGGTTATCAAGAATTATATTCTTGATGAAGATAAAATTCATGCACAAATACAAGAGAATAAAAAGAAACCTAAAAAAGAAAATCGTTTTCAAGCAAAAATGAAGAAAATGATGGAAGAGGCAGAAAAACAAAAACAAGCGCAAAAACGCAAATAGTTAAAGCCTTCTTGAGTTATTTTTAACAAGGTTAAAGGTGTTATCTATAAAAAATATAAAGCTGCCATTATTTTTTGGCAGCTTTTTTGTTATACAATTTGAAACTAATTTTAGCGTTACATTTTTGTCATTCCTGTGTAGGCTGGAATCTATATATAAAATTCAGATTATGAAATTTCTAAAGTCAGTATTAATATTTTTTCTATTTGCAACTACTTTAGTCTCTGCGCAAGAGATCAATCAATTTGATTCTAATGGAAAACGACATGGTGTCTGGAAAAAGAATTTTGAAGGCACCAATGTGTTGCGTTACGAAGGTGCTTTTGAGCATGGTAAAGAACTAGGGCTTTTTAAGTTTTATAAGAATATAAATAACAAGTCGGTTTTGGCTGCAACTAGAAATTTTTCAAATGATAGTGATTTGGCTGAGGTAAAATTTTTTAATGATAAAGGAAAAGTAATAAGCGAAGGAAAAATGAATGGTAAGGTTTATGTGGGAATCTGGAAATATTACCAAAATAAATCAGGTAAGTTATTAACGCTTGAACATTATGATGATGAAGGAAATCTACATGGAGAGCGATTGGTTTATTATGATAATGGACAAATAGCCGAGAAGCAAAATTACAAACAGGGAAAACTACATGGTTTTTCTACTTGGTATTCAGAGAACAACATGGTTTTAAAAGCGTTTAATTATGTGAATGGCGATTTACATGGGAGTTCCAAATATTATAACCCTAAAGGGCAATTAATTACAGAAGGTCTTTATAAAAACGGAAAGAAAGATGGTATCTGGAAGTTTTACGAAAACGGTAAATTAATTGAGGAAAAAGATTTTACTTATGTGCCTAAGTATATTAAAAAAGGCGATAAGTATTATAAAAACCCTAAAAAAAATAAGCCCCTCAACTAGATGTCGAGGAGCCTCTTTTTCATAGACAATTTTGAGAGAACTAATTCATTGTCTACAATCAACAAACCAAACTAAAATTATTAACTAGAAGGTAGCAACACCTTATCAATTACATGTATAACACCATTAGTTGCAAATACATTTAGTAAGCTAGCAACTAATCCAGCAGCAGGGTTCGATCCAGCTGCATCTTGAACTGTTAAGCTTCCTAAACTAATTGTTACATCTTGACCATTTAACATTGGGACTGCTCCATCTGTTAAATCTGTTGAGAATACATAGGCATTTGGTTCTACAACATGATGTGTCAAAATTCCTGCTACTGCAGCAGGATCTGTAGCATTTATTGCAGCTTCATCTAATCCAGCAGCTAAAAATGCTGCATCAGTTGGAGCAAAAACTGTATATGGACCATCTCCAGAGAAGAAATCTGCTAAACCAGCTCTAGATAATGCTGCAGCTAGTAAAGTAAATTCTCCAGGATTACCTGATGTAAAACTTCCTACTATTTCATTTATAGTATTTGTAGGAGGAAGTAAAGTTCTGTCAATTACGTGCACAACACCATTTGATCCAGTGATGTCTGTTGCAATTACAGTTGTTGTGCCATTTATTGAAACATCGCCGCCATTATTTGTTACATAAATGTTTCCTCCTAAAGTAGGAACCCCTGTAGCAGCAATACCTGATGTAGGCAGCATATCTTTCATGATGGTGCCATCTATTACGTGGTAAGCTAATACGGCATCTACAACGTCTACTACGGCTGACAGATCTGTGATACCAGCAGCTGTAAAGGCATCGTTAGTAGGAGCAAACAGTGTTAAACCATTATTATTTGGTCCGTTGCTTAATAGAAGTTCTAATATACTAGGGTCAGCAGCTTGAACAGCAGCTATTAAGGTGGTAAACTCTTTATTAAAATAGGCTGGAGCTACAATTGTACCTACAATAGGTAAAATAGATGGCGGAACCATTACGTTGTTAATAACATGAACGATACCATTTGTTCCCATTACATCTGGTAGAATAACTTGTGCACCTTGGGCGGTTACCCCATTAGTATTGGAAACTAAAGCGGCAGATTCTCCATTAGCCATAGTAATTGAACCTGTAGTAACAGCAGTAGATTCAACAGCAGCAGCGGTAAAAACATGATACTGTAAAACATTCTTCAGTACATCTTCTGGGATATCATTAATATCTGTTTGACCTATTGCAGCTAATAATGCATCAAAAGCATCATTGGTTGGTGCAAATACAGTATAAGCACCATCATTACTTAGTAATTCTACTAAATCTGGAAACTTTGTTAAGGCATCTACTAAATCTGATAATTCATTAGTTGATTCTGCCAGTTCTACTATGTTACTAGTTGGCTCTGGAATAATAATCGTGTTATCATCATCACTACATGATATGATACATATTAATCCTGCCATCAGGAAAAATAGTTTGGTAAATTGTGCAAAATTTTTCATAGTACTTTTTTTAGATTTATTTTGTTTAACAAAAATAGTAAAATGTTAAACATAAAACCAAATTTTGTTCAATATTTTTTAAAATAAATTAAACAAAAGGTCTATTCATCGATATTTTGACTTTATACAAATCAAGATAATTACCTTAATAATATGTATCTTTGTGCCCTAAATTTTTTAAATGAAACGAGTTATAATTGGATTGTCTGGTGGCGTAGATTCTAGCGTTGCAGCTTATTTGCTAAAGCAGCAAGGTTATGAGGTTATAGGCTTGTTTATGAAAAATTGGCATGACGATTCTGTAACTATTTCAAATGAATGCCCATGGTTAGATGATAGTAATGATGCCATGCTTGTCGCAGAAAAGTTAGGTATTCCTTTTCAAACGGTAGATTTAAGTGAACAATATAAAGAACGTATTGTTGATTATATGTTTAACGAATATGAGAAAGGAAGAACGCCAAATCCAGATGTTTTATGTAATCGAGAGATAAAGTTTGATGTTTTTATGAAAATTGCCTTAGATCTTGGAGCAGATTATGTTGCAACTGGGCATTATTGTAGAAAAGGCGTAATTAAGAAAGATGGAAAAGAACTATATCAATTACTTGCTGGTGCAGATAATAACAAAGATCAATCTTATTTTTTATGTCAATTATCGCAGGAGCAGTTAGCAAAATCATTATTCCCAATTGGAGAGTTAACAAAACCAGAAGTTCGGGAGATTGCTAATAAGTTGGACTTAGTTACAGCAGAAAAAAAGGATTCTCAGGGCCTTTGTTTTATAGGTAAGGTTAAATTACCTGACTTCCTTCAGCAGCAATTAAAGCCAAAAGAAGGTGTAATTGTCGAAGTATCAAAGGAGCAATCTATATTTAATGAAGAAGTGCCTGATTTTAATTCAGAAGAGGAAAAACTTAAATATTTGTCACGAAAAATTGAGTATTCATTCGATAAAGGCAAAGTAGTAGGCAAACATCAAGGAGCGCATTACTTTACAAAAGGGCAACGAAAAGGTCTCGCAGTTGGTGGAACTATTGAACCATTGTTTGTTATAGATACCGATGTAAGGGATAATATTATATATGCAGGTCAAGGGAAAGAACATCCAGGGTTGTTAAAAAAAGCTCTATTTGTCAATAATAAAGAATTACACTGGATACGAGAAGATTTAGCGTTGAATGTGGATGAAACATTACATGTTATGGCTAGAATTAGATACAGGCAAGCTTTAGAGAAAGCAAAACTTTATAAAGTGGATAGTGGCTTGTATGTTGAATTCGAGAATTTTCAATCTGCAATAACAGAAGGTCAATTTGTCGCTTGGTATTTAGATGACGAACTTGTGGGCTCAGGTGTTATTTCTTAAAAAAATGTTTAAAATGTTACCTTGAGCGCAGTCGAAAGGTGTTGATTTATATCATGTCAAACAGAATTACCGAATTATTCAATATTAAATACCCTATTATCCAAGCAGGCATGGTATGGAATAGTGGTTGGCGATTAGCTTCTGCTGCATCTAATTCTGGAATACTAGGAATAATAGGAGCTGGATCTATGTATCCTGAAGTATTACGTGAGCACATTCAGAAATGCAAAAAAGCAACCAATAAGCCTTTTGGGGTTAACATACCTATGTTATATCCAAATATTAAAGAGCTCATGGATATTATTGTAGAAGAAGATGTAAGAATTGTTTTTACTTCAGCAGGAAATCCAAAGACATGGACGTCATGGTTACAACAAAATGGAATAACAGTTGTGCATGTAGTAAGTAGCGTAAAATTTGCTTTAAAAGCTCAAGATGCTGGCGTTGATGCTATTGTTGCCGAAGGATTTGAAGCTGGTGGCCACAATGGAAGGGATGAAACAACTACATTAACGCTTATACCAATGGTTAAAGAACAAATTACTATCCCATTAATTGCAGCAGGTGGTATTGCTACAGGAAAGGCGATGCTGGCTACTATGGTATTAGGAGCAGATGGTGTTCAAGTAGGTAGTAGGTTTGTTGCCAGTGAAGAAAGTTCTGCCCACGAGGCGTTTAAACAAGTTGTTGTTGATGCTAAAGAAGGGGATACCCAATTAACTTTAAAGGAGTTAGCTCCGGTACGTTTAATAAAGAATAAATTTTATGATGATGTACAAAAACTTTATAAAACATCGCCAACTACAGAGGAATTAAAAGCACTATTGGGACGAGCACGTGCAAAAAAAGGTATGTTTGAAGGTGATTTGGATGAAGGTGAATTAGAAATTGGACAAATTGCTGGACTAATTCACGATATTAAGCCTGTATCTCAAATAGTTGAAGAGATGATGAATGAATTTGAAGAAGCTAAACTTAAAGTGTCTGAATTTTAATAACTCCAATGTTTTTAGGTGATTAGCACATATGGCGTAAATAAGTCATAAGCATGACGCTACCATAATTATTGTTTGAAACTAGTTTTGTCTCAAATAATAAATTTATAAAAAATGAAAAATAAAACATTAGCCCTACAAGTAAAATCATTAAGAAAGAAAAATGGTTTTTCTCAAGAAGAATTAGCTGAAACATCAGGTTTGAGTTTGCGTACCATCCAAAGAATTGAAAATGGCGAAACCGAATCTAGAGGCGATACACTCAAACGATTAGCCACTACCTTAAATGTTACTCCAGATGAATTAGTTGATTGGACAGTTAAAGAGGATAATGGTTATTTACAAGCATTAAACTTATCTGCATTTGCATTTCTATTCTTTCCTTTATTAGGAATACTGATACCCTTTATAATGTGGGTTGCTAAAAAGGACAAAATTAAGAGCCTTAATAAATCTGCAAAATCTCTTGTTAATTTTCAAATAACTTGGTGTTTAGTTTTATTCACTCCGTTTATATTGTTTTTCACTAATGTGCATTTTGGAGTCTTTAGACAATTCATGCTATTTCATTTAACTTTATATGTGTTCAATTTTGTAATGATTTTAGTTAATTCTTACAGAATTCATAAAGAAAAAGAAGTGAAATTTTTTCCGAAGATTAATTTTTTAAGGCCTTAGTTTTTAGCAAAAATTCGATATCAACGTTATAAAGTCTACTTAAGCCATTATCATATTGGTTAAATACATTATCTAATTCGTTAATTGATAATGGTTTTTTAAACTCTGTATTTGTATTATCTCGTTTACTGGTAAAATATAGGGTGTTGGTCTTTTGGTCTACAAAAGGACAATAATCCATCTGTTTACTGTTAATAGTATTTCCTAAGTTTTTAGCTTGAGACCAGTTTCCATTTTCATTAAAGCTAATGTATAGGTCACCGCTTCCCAAACCGTCTTTTCTGTTATAGCAACCAAAAATCAAGTACGATTCATCTGGAGCTATAAATGCATTGTATTCGTAACCGTCAGAATTTATTGCATCAGGTAATAATTTGGGTTCAGTATACTTACCAATCTTAAATTCACTTACATAGATATCATCTTTTCGTTTTAACTCAGGATTATCACGAGTAAAATAGAAATTACCGTTTGTAGCTATAGAAGGGTAAAACTCGCCATGTTCAGAATTTATTGGACTTCCCATGTTTTTAGGTTCAGACCATATACTGTTAGTTGTTTCTCTTTCAACATACCAAATATCAAAATCTTTAGGTTCGAGAGTTGAGTTGTCTATCGGTCTGGTAGAGGCAAAATATAGTTTTAATCCGTCATGTGAAAAGAAAGGCTCTAAATCGAAAAATTGACCAGAAAAAGAAGCAATTTCAGGATCACTAAATGTGTTTTCGTTTTTTTTAACATATATAATGGTAGAAATATTACCCATAACGCTTTGTGCAGAAAACATAATATCGTTACCATCTGGCGAAATGGCTATATCTCTTACATTCAGAAATTTTTTAACAATATCAGGGATGAGGGGTTCTACTACATTTTGACCTAATGTAGAATAAAAATTAGTAAACATTAGAAAAATTAAAAAGGAACGCATAGTAATTTGTCTTAAATTAACAATATAAAAAAAGTCAATAATACTATTTGTGAATAGAATGTTAATCTTATAAATGAAAAAAGGGGAAATTTAATTTTCCCCTTTTAATATTGAAACTTATAAGCTGTAGTATATTTTTAATCCCTATAAAATAAAAGCTAAATGTTTCTATATATTGTTATTTCGATTTTAAAGTATTTACTAACTGGGGAATTAGATAAGTCAAAACTACAAAAAATAACTACTTCATTTTAAGTTACTTGTATTGATTTATTAACAATTTTTAATTTAAATATAATTGTATTTATTAAATCTATGTATTTCATTACTAAAAAGAAAGGTCTAAATATTACTTTAGCAATATGCAATTAACGGCTTATACAAAAGAATTTAAATATAATTGGCGGCTCGCAGCCCCTGTTATGCTTGGAATGCTTGGGCATACATTTGTGAGTTTTGTCGATAATATTATGGTTGGCCAATTGGGAACAGCAGAACTAGCGGCTGTTTCTTTAGGTAACAGTTTTATGTTTATAGCTATGTCTTTAGGCATAGGTTTCTCTACTGCAATTACACCATTGATAGCCGAGGCAGACTCTGAACAAAATTTTATAAAGGGAAAATCGTCCTTTAAGCATGGGTTATTTTTATGCACAGTATTAGGAGTGCTCCTTTTTTTACTAGTGTTTTTTGCAAAGCCACTTATGTACTTAATGAAACAACCTCCAGAAGTTGTTCAACTTGCTATTCCTTATTTAGATTTAGTAGCATTTTCATTAATACCGTTAGTAATTTTTCAAGGCTTTAAACAATTTAGTGATGGTTTGTCAATGACTAAGTATCCTATGTATGCCACTATTTTAGCGAATGTTATTAATGTTATTCTTAATTATATTTTAATATTTGGGAAGTTTGGTTTTCCAGAACTTGGTATTGTTGGTGCTGCTTACGGAACCTTAATTTCTAGGTTTGTAATGGTAGGGCACCTTTGGTTATTACTAAAAAGTAAAGAAGTATCTAAGGACTTTGTTACCAATATTAAGTTCTTTGTATTAGATAAATTAATGCTTAAAAAAATAATTAATTTAGGCGCACCAAGTGCTATGCAAATGTTTTTTGAAGTAGCCATTTTTACTGCTGCTATTTGGTTAAGTGGTTTGTTGGGTAAAAATCCGCAAGCAGCAAATCAAATTGCTTTAAACTTGTCTTCCATGACATTTATGGTAGCTATGGGTTTAAGTGTCGCTTCAATGATTAGGGTTGGAAATCAAAAGGGATTGCAAAAGTATTTTGAGTTACGCCGAATAGCTTTTTCGCTATTCCTTATGGGAATATTATTTGCCACAATTTTTGCATTAATTTTCTTTTTGTTTCACAAAATATTACCAAAGATTTATGTCGATTTTGATGATGTGAAGAATCTCACTGATAATACCGAAGTAGTTAAGATTGCTGCAAAGCTATTGTTGGCTGCGGCTGTATTTCAAATAAGTGATAGTATTCAAGTTATTGTTCTTGGTGCTTTAAGAGGTCTGCAAGATGTAAAAATACCAACTATAATCACCTTTATATCCTATTGGCTTATAGGGTTTCCTGTAAGTTGGTTTTTAGGAAAGGAGGAAGCTTATGGTAGCTTTGGAATCTGGTTAGGTCTACTAGCTGGCTTATCTACTGCAGCAGTTTTATTATACATTCGATTTAATTATTTAACAAATAAATTAATTAAAACCGAAGTTCTAGAGACAAGTAGCTAGAAATCTATAAATTTGTCACTTGTATAATTCCGAATACTTTCGGAAAATGAATCTAACAAAAAACGAAATGACTCTTCCAAAATTTATATTAGGTGATAATACAGAACATCCAAATGCTATTTTTGTAATTCATACAGAGTTTCCAAGATTTATAATTAATCTAGAGGATGATGAAGTTGAATGGTTTGAAGATTTTGATTCTGAAGACCAAAAAGAACTAGAATCTGAAACAGAAAATGCTATAAAATTAGCCACCGAGTTTTACGACAACGAAATAGCAAAATATGAAGATTAATACCTTTTAAAGATCTTAAGATGCTCGATCAAATTTTACAATTAGACACAGAACTTTTTCTTTACTTAAATAATTTAGGTTCTGAAACATGGGATAATCTTTGGCTTCTTATTACTAATAAATTGACATTTATTCCTTTATATGCCATTTTGTTATTCTTACTTTATAAAAAATTTGGTTTAAAATCTATATTAGTTTTTGTAGTAGTTATCGCTTTAATGATAACATTTACAGATCAAATAACAAATGTATTCAAGCGTGGCTTTGAGCGCCCTAGACCATGTAGAGCAGAAGGTGTTATGGATCAAATGCGATTTATAGCGGTTCGTTGTGGGCTCTATGGGTTTTTCTCTGGGCATTCATCAAACTCAATGGCAGTGGCTATTTTTGCAGGATTGTTGTTAAGACCTTATTTTAAAAACTTAATTTTTATATTATTATTTTGGAGCGCAGTCGTTGCGTATAGTAGAATTTATGTAGGTGTTCATTACCCATTGGATATTATTTGCGGGTTAACCTTTGGAGCTATAGGAGGTTTCATTTTTTATAAATTAGCTCGCTATCTTTTAAACCGATTTGTACCTTCACCCTAGCAGGTATTTACAATGTTAACTTATAATATTTTATGAAAATTTTAATTGCTTAATGCCGTTAAAAGTCAGGTGACTTGATACCAATTATAAGCTCAATAAATAATCGGCAGCAGCAAAAGGTGTTGTTTCATTTCTATCAATAAGCTCTAACTGTTCTGTTAAGGCTTTTTTTATAGTAGATTTATTAAAGAAATCAGACTTTAACTGCTCTTCAATAGTTTGAATGAGCCAAAATTTATTTTGCTCTTGTCTTTTTTTGTTGAAATAATTGTTAGCTGAAGTTGTTTCTACATAGCTTAAAACAATTTCCCAAATATCAGAAACACCATCATTATTTAAAGCACTACATAAGGTTACTTTTGGTTGCCAATTCGATGACTTTTCTGGGTAGAGGTGAAGTGCTCTATTAAAATCTACTTTTGCCAATTTCGCTCGTTTTATATTATCACCATCAGCCTTATTAATAGCAATAGCATCAGCCAATTCAATAATACCTCTTTTAATACCTTGAAGTTCATCTCCAGCGCCTGCTAATTTTAAAAGTAAAAAGAAATCGACCATACTATGCACTGTAGTTTCACTTTGCCCAACACCAACAGTTTCAATAATTATAACATCAAATCCAGCAGCTTCGCATAGAATTATAGTCTCGCGCGTTTTTCTAGCGACACCACCTAAAGAATCACCTGAAGCAGAAGGCCTTATAAACGCATTCTTATCTTTTACTAAAGATTCCATTCTGGTTTTATCACCTAATATACTTCCTTTGGTAATGGTACTACTTGGGTCTATTGCTAAAACAGCCACGCGCTTTCCTAAACTTGTTAAGTGCATACCAAAAGATTCTATAAAAGTACTTTTACCAACCCCTGGAACACCAGTTATACCAATTCGAATAGATTTATTCGCATGTGGTAAACAAGATTTAATAATAGCTTTGGCGTCGTTAGAATGTTTAGGGTTTTTACTTTCTATTAATGTAATTGCTTTGCTTAAAGCTGTAATATCCTTCTTCAAAATAGCAGAAACTAAAGTGTTATTGCTTATTTTTTTTAAGCGCTTTTTCTTTATTTGGTTTATGGAAGAAATATTGGTGATTTCAGATTGCGAAACTCCTTTTTGTTCACTTAAAGCCGATTTTTTTTGCTTTGCCACGAATATGCGAATGTTTATCTAATTTACAATTAATTTTGGCCCGACTAAAACTTACTTTAAAGGGACTTCAATTTTTACATTATCCCAAGCCATAGTTAAGGTAAGATTATCAGTAGAATTATCAAAGGCTATCGTAAATTGTTCTACTACACTATTTATTTTTTGAACTGGAACGATAATGTTTATAACATCAAACTCGGCTTCGCGCATGGGTTCTAAAGTTTCATGATCGACACCCCATTCATATTGCTTTCTATTAAATATTACATTCCAAGCTGTATCATTTGGTATAGTCCAAAGCGTATATTTACCAGCTTGTAACGAATCGTTGCCAATTTTAAGCACTTTATTAGTTTCAAAAGTTGTTGCTTCATTCGCACCCGTTCGCCAAATTTTGTTATATGGTACTAGAGCACCAAAAATTTCTCGATTGCGTTTAGAGGGACGATTATAAAAAACTTCAAGTTTTAAATCGTCAACTTTAAAACTTACTGTTTTTTTTGGACTTTTAGGTTTTTTAAGACCATCATTAAAGTAGGAATAAGCAAAAACACCAATAGCAATGGAAAATAAAATAGCTATAACGCGTTTTAAAAAGGTATTCATGGAGTGCAATTTTTTATGTGTATAAAGATAATTTAATTACTAAACAATTAATAAAATTGAAACGCATATTTATTTAGCTTTGTTATACTTAGTAGAAAAAATACTCTTTTTTGCAACAGTCTGTTTTTTTTATCGTCTTTTAATCGAACTAACTTAAGCCAAAAGTAATCGAAAGCATGTTTCAAGTTGACATTATTGAAAAATGTAAACAAAACAATCGCAAAGCACAACTGCAGTTGTACAACCAGTACTGCGATGGTATGTATATTGTTGCTAAGCGTTTTTTAAAAGATGCTGCCGATGCCGAAGATGTGGTTCAAGAGTCTTTTATAAAGGCTTTTACCAAACTACATCAATATAAAGCAGAAGTTACTTTTGGTGCATGGTTAAAACGTATTGTTGTTAATAAAAGTATCGATTTTTTAAAATCTAAAAAACAACGTTTAGTTGAATTAGAAGAGGTGCACCTAAAGGTAATCGATACTCCAGATGATGACAAATGGTTAGTAGAAGACACTATTACGTTAAAAGAGGTAAAACAGGCGATTAATAATTTACCAGAAAAGTATCAATACGTTGTGATGCTGTACTTAATTGAAGGGTACGATCATCAAGAAATTTCAGAGATATTGGGGATTTCCGAAGTAGCATCGCGAACACAATTATCTAGGGGTAAAGCGAAATTAAAAGAACAATTAATACCAAAAACACATGGCACAGGATATTAGAGATATGTTTAAAGAAGATACCTTGAGTGGCGAAAAAATGCCTAATAACCATGAGAAACGATTCCTTAATAAGTTAGATAAAGCAATGCCTATTAGCAGTAAGCCTAGTTTTAATTGGTTTTATTTAGCTGCCAGTATAGTGGTTTTATTAGGACTCATTGGGGTTTATAATTATTTTCAACCTGAAAATGTAGGCACAACAGAGATTGCTTCTACAGATGTAGTTAAAACCAAAACTTTGGGTGATGTGTCACCAGGACTTAAAAAAGTTGAAGATTATTATTTGGCTAGTATCAATTTAGAATTATCTAAAATGAAACCGACTCCAGAAACCAAAGATTTATTCGATGGTTATTTGAAACAATTAAGCGAGCTTAATAAAGAGTATGAATATTTATCTGCAGAGTTAAATGAATCTGGACCTAGTGAATTAACAATAAACGCTTTAATTGATAATTTAAAATTTCGTTTGACGCTTTTATATAGATTACGAGAACAAATTAAGAATTTTAACACTTCAAATGATGCCTTATCAAATGCATCACAATCAATCTAAAAATCAAAAAATGAACAAGACAATCATAAAATTGAAATTATTGACAGTATGTTTTCTTATAACAGGAAGCTTAATAAGTCAAGAGAAATTAACTAAAGTATCGCAATCTATAAAAGTAGATAAAGATGTTACTATAGATTTAAACACAAGCTATTGTAATATTGAATTTGATACTTGGAACAAAAATACCATTGAAATTGAAGCTTATATTGAAGCCGATGATTTAAGTAGAGACGCTTTACAAAAAGCTTTAGATAATTGGGATGTAGATATTGATGCTGAGACAGATAACGTAAAAATTAAAACAAAAGGAAAAGGTCGCATTGCTTGGGCATATCATGGCGATTTTGATGGAGATGCTGTCAAAGCCGTTCTAGAAGAATTAAAATTCGAATTGGCAGATTTGCCAGAAATGAATTTTGATTTCAATTTTGAGATGCCCGAAATACCAGAGATGCCAGAGATGCCTGAATTACCAGAATTACCTGAGTTACCAGAAGGTTTAAATAATATACATTTCGATTTTGATGCTTATCAAAAAGATGGAGACAAATATTTAGAGGAATATACAGAACAATTTGAATCTACCTTTGGAAAAGAATTCGCCGAAAAAATGGAAGCTTGGGGTGATAAGTTTGGAAAAGATTGGGGTGAGAAATACGGTAAAGAAATGGAAGAATGGGGTGAGAAATTTGGTGAGAAATACGGTAAGAAAATGGAAGCTTGGGGCGAGCGCTACGCTGCGCAAATGGAACGTCAAGCCGAAAGAACCGAAGCACAAGCTCATCGCATAGAGAAAGCACATGAAAAGCGAGCTAAGGCACACGAGAAACTAGCTAAAGAACGCGAAAAAATGCATGAAGAACGCGAAAAATTAGCTAAGCATAGAAGAGCAGAAATAGAAGAGATGGTGCATCGCGAGTCTAATTCTAAAGTTAAAAAGACTATCAAAATTAAAATGCCTAAAGATGCCAAATTAAAGGTAAATGTAAGACACGGCGAATTAAAGTTTGCAGCGAATATAGATAATTTAAAAGCAGATTTATCTCATACAAAATTTATAGCTCATAGCATTAATGGAAGTTCTACTTCCATTAATGCATCTTATTCACCAATTAAAGTAATGCATTGGAATGTAGGAGAACTGAACTTAAATTATGTAAAGAAAGCACAGTTAAGTAATGTTAAGCAAATGGTTTTAACAGCCAATTCCTCAGATATTGAAATAGAAAACTTACTAGGAAATGCTATTATTGATGGTAGTATAGGCGATTTAAAAATTCTAAAAATTGATGATAATTTTACTAACTTAAATATTATTCTTCAAAATACAGATGCGGTTATTACCTTACCTAAGGTAAATTATAACTTACAGTATAAAGGAGATCGTACACGTTTTACACATCCTAAAAAAATAGCAAAAGAAAATACCTCTTCTTTTTCCACTGGAAATTTAGACTCAGGTAAAAGTATTGTAGTAAATGCTAAATACAGCAATGTAGTTATGCAATAGATTTCTTAGTTTTGAGGAAATAGGTTGTATGGACTCAAAAGCTTTTTCAAAATTTCTTAATAGCATCAGTACAAGTCCACTTCGCGTTTTAGATGCTACCATTCCAAATTCGAAATATATTCCTTTAAATTTATCTAAAGATAATACACCCCTTAAAAAGGTAGATGTATATTCTTCCAACGCTTTAGCAAATTTTGTAAATACGCATATAAAAAGGCACAATGCTTTAATAGCTTATGGTGGGTATAATGAAACAAGGTCTATTTATACCCGAAGCAATCATTTTAATAAAACCGAAGAAACAGAGCGTAATATTCATTTAGGTGTTGATTTTTGGTGCGATGCAGAAACACCAATTTATACACCATTAGATGCTACGGTACATAGTTTTAAAAACAACACTAATTATGGTGATTATGGCCCAACCATAATATTGAAGCATAAAATGAATAATGTTGAGTTTTATACACTTTATGGACACTTAAGCTTGCAGTCTATTGAAAACCTAAGAGTGGGACAAATATTTAAACAAGGAGCTTGTATTGCAAAATTAGGTGATGCATACGTTAATGGCGATTATCCACCACATTTACATTTTCAAATTATAAAAGATCTACAAAATTATAAAGGCGATTACCCTGGTGTTTGCAATAAGAATAACTTAGCTTTTTATTTAAACAATTGCCCAAACCCTGAGTTGCTTTTGAAGCTAGATAGTTAGTTTAGCTCTAATAATATGAATTTGTTTTTAATGATTTATATCAGACTTTAAATGAAGGTCGTTAGTTTTTCTAACAAAGTCAAGCAATTAAAAAAGTTCTTTTATGTCTTCTTCTGCACTATCATCTTCTTTATTGTCAAGTTGTTCAATCTTAAATTTAGGTGTGTTATCTTTTCTGTAAAAAGTTATTGGTACTGGTAAAATGCACGCTAAAGCTATCATGAGAGCTAAAGCAATTAACCTTACTATTCTTTTAATATTCATAAAGTAGTAATATAAGAGTAGCATCAATAAAATTGATATTACTTATGTTAAAATGTTTTTGAAAGTATTGCTTAGAACATGGCAATAAAAATTACTCTATGAACCTATCTGGAAGATTACTTGAATGTTGATGAGCAATAAGATTTTGCTCTAAGATATTATGAAAGTTAACAAGTTTTAAAACGGTTTCATTTTGTGATTTAAAGCGAACAGTTAAATCGAAATTTAAAGCACTTACCAAGCATTTAAAATTAAAAACGATGTATTTATTAAAAACATGTTTTTTAAGTGTATTAAGAGAAACCTTAGAGAATGTTATTAACTTCTTATCTGTTTGAGGTTTTTCAACTAAAAGCTCTGTAATAGGTTTTTGATAATTAGTACTAGCTGGTGCAAATCCAGAAAAACTTAATAGGGTTAATAGTAAAACAAAACCTGTAAGTAATCTATGTATGTAATTAGCTAATAACATAATACAAATGTACAAATTTTCTAAAAATTAACACGAAAACTAACATTAGGAGTGATACCTAAAGACAAATTTTCGATAGGTATTATCGAGTTGTCCTCTTCGTCTAAAATGTGATATTTATTAATGATATTCTTTTTATCTAAAACATTCCAAACAGAAGCACCAATTGTTGCCTTGATATCATTAACAAGATTGAAGGAATAGGTTGCAGAACAGTCGGTCCGTAAATAATCATCTAAGTTGCTACTATTAGGCGATTCGTAATTTATGGTGCGAAAAGTGCTATCGTCTAAACCAGTAGGCTCAGTATTGGGTTTTCCAGAATGCCAATTAATCCCAACAGATAATTTAAAATCGTTGTATGTATAGGTGCCACCTGCCGTTGCTGCATGTGTAATATCGGCGTTATTTGGAAAAGTATTACCACTATTTAAATCAGTAAAGGAATAGTCGTTTTTACTATAAGAATAACTTAGCCAAGTACTCACAACATCCTGAAATTGCTTATTTATTAAAACATCCACACCTTTTATTTTATAGCCTCCAGTATCATTTATAAATTGAAACTGGTTCTGAAATCCTTGACTTCTACTAGTAATACCATCTACCTTTTTTAAGTAAGCCTCAACGCTTATTAATAGTTTGTTTTTATTGTAGTGAAGTCCAATAGACGCTTGTTTGCTTTTTAGAATGGGAATATCCTCATTATTAGAAAGTACCCAACGACGTTTTTCAATACCTAAAAAATCATTTTGTAAATCGATAATTTGTGATGTTGTTTGACTTTTTAACTCGCCTAATATTTCAAGCCTAAAGTTGTTTAAAAACCTCTGACTGAAACTTAATCGAGGTTCTACTAAAAACGTATCAAACTTTTTAAAATGATTAACCCTGGCACCAATGTTTAATTTGGTTTTAACATTGTTTGATAGAAAAGATCCTTCGCCATAAACAGCATGACTTCTTATAACCTCTTTTATAAAACTTCTAAAAACAGGATTATTAACATCTTCTAAATTACTAATTCCTACTTCGGTAAATTGATACCCGCCGTTAAATTTTAAGTTCTTATTTGCTGCATAATCCACATCTAATCTTGCAGAGCCATCGTAGACCTCATTTTCTTGAATAAGACGTTGGTCGTTTATAATATCGAAATTTGTGGCGTCTAAATCGTAATTAGAAACATAAACTTGTGCGGTTGTTTTTAGTCTGTTATTCCATTCCCTAGAATAAGTAATGCCAGTAGCTAAATTTTGTTGTGATAGCTTGCTGTTAAGCGCTTCGTTTCTATCATTAATTCTAGATTGTTCGTCGTAATTTAGTTTGTTATTTACGGTCAAAAAATGAAGCCTAATTTTGTCTTTGTTGGTTATATTATAAAGAAATTTAGCCGTAAAATCGTAAAAAAAGAAATTTTCATTTTTTGAAATCGAGGTATCGTTAAACTGGTTTAAATCGGAATCTTGAAAAACACGTTTAAAATATTGATCGTAAGTGGGGGTAACAATTAGGTCTGTAATCGAACGTCGTGTTGATAATTGCAATTCGGTATTTCTTGAGAGCGGTATTTTTGCAAAAGCATCTGCATTAATTAAATTAAAACCAGCTCCCGCTCTAAATTGATTATCGATTTTATCTGAAAGACGCATATCGATAATACTCGAAATACCATCACCATATTTAGCCTTCGTGCCATTTTTTGAAACATTAACCGATTTAGTTGTGTATGGGTTGAATGCCGAAATTAATCCAAAAAAATGCCCAGATTGATACATTTTAATCCCATCCCACAAAAATAAATTTTGGTCGTGTGTTCCGCCTCTTACATTAATATTCGAAACAGTTTCATCTATACTCAATATACCTGGAAGTGCTTGTATTGTTTGTAATACATCAGGTTCAATTAGACCTGGTAGGATACCAAATGTTTCAGGTTTTATGGCAATGCTTCCATCATTCAGTTTTGTTACACCTGTTGTAAGGTAATTAACAACTACAATTTCTTCTAGTATTTGAGTATTATAATCATCAAGATTATCTGCCTTTTTTTCTGTTACGACTATAAACCTATTATTAAGTAATTCAAAGTTTAAATTGGTTTCAGTACTTATAAAGTTTAAGATATCTATTAGGGTTAAATCTCTTTCTGGGAGTATTAATTTTATGTCTTTTAACAATTCATCAGCATAGGAAAACCTGATATCGTAAAGATTCTCTAAAGTGTTTAAAATTGTGGTAAGGTCTTGCTTTTCTTTTTGAACGGTTTGAGCATTTAAATAGGTAATGTTCAAAAAAAATAATAAGATAAATAGAGGAAAGAGTCCTTTACTATTCACGCTTTAAGATTATGGAATTATGTTCTCTACTATAACTTAATTGTAAAGGTAGTGTAATGTTTTTTAATGCCAATTCTAGATTATCGTGAGCAAAACTACCTGTAAATAACTGTGAGCTATCAATGTTTAAAAGTGTGAAATCGACATTGTATTGTCTTTCAAATTCTGCAATAACCGTTTTGTACGGCATACTTTTAAATTGACTTTCGTTATTCAACCACGAAGGCGTTGAGCGATTTTCCTTTTCTTTAGCAATAATTTTCCCATCTATAATTAAAAAACTGTCGCCAGGTTTTAATTTCGTTTCATGAGAATTATGGGTAACCCCAACTAAACCTTCGTAGCAAATAACCTCAAAATAATAGTCCCGTTGTTTTACATTAAATTGAGTACCATAAACCGTTACGGTTCCTGATTTTGTATTAACTTTAAACGATGATCCTTTAGCAACTTTAAAAAAGGCTTCACCGTTAAGTTCTACCTCGCGTTCTTGTTTCCAATCTTTTTTATTAAATGCTAAAGTAGATTTAGCATTAAGTAAAACACTAGAAGCATCGGGTAATTCTATAGTAGTTTTTTGTGCAAATTCTGTAGAAATTGTTGTGTCTAAAGTTGTCGTGTAATAGTATAAACTAAAACTTATAGCGAGTATGGCAGCAATACGCATAAATGGTTTAACCCAATTAGTTGTTTGCTTTTTAGCGTTAATAGCTTTTGTGTTTTTAATAACCGATAGCACACCTTGAAGTTCTTTTTGGGTGTTGTAATTTTCGACCTTAAAAGCCTTTAAACTGTTATTCAACCTTACTAATTCATCATAATCTTCAAGCTTTTTAAATGCTTCAAGTTCTTGATTATTTAGATTGTTATCTAACCATTTCGATATTAAAGTTTCTCTATTCATGACTACTTATTCAACTATATAACAGGTTGCTTTTATTTTTTCCTACCCTACCTATAAAAAAAATAAAATTCCAAGTTCCAAATTCTAAATTGTTTCATTAAGATTTACTGAAATTTACTGAGTTTTTTGCAAAGATTTAAAGAGAATTTTTTATAGATTCTATATTTTATTCTCATTAGTGAGTCGTCTTCATTATTTTTTATATGAATGTTCAAAATTTAAAATTAGTTGCTAACAAAACTTCTGTATTCAGTCTTCCGATTTCCGTCTTTTTTACAGCTCCTTAATCTCTGCTCTTAACTTTTTTAATGCACCATAAATACGTTTTTCAACAGCTTTAGTAGAGATGTCTAAAATTTCAGCTATCTCTTTAAAGCGTTTTCCCTCAACTCGATTCATTAAAAAAGCTTCACGCTGAGGTTCGGTTAAATTTGCCAATGCATTTTGGAGCTTGTCCATATATTCACTTTCCTGCATTAAAAATTCAGGATTCTCATTCGTATGCATTTTTGGTTTTGTTTGTTGATGCTTTAAAACTACTTTTTGATGTGCTGCTTCATTCAACATTAAATTATTTGCTGTAGTAAAAACAAAACTTTTTGCTTTGTCTGGAGAAATTTTAGAGCAATTCTGCCAAAGTTTAATAAATGCTTCTTGAACTTTATCTTTTGGATTTAATAAATCACCAAACTTATAGTATAGAAAGTTGTGTAAATCTTTAGAGTACTTATTAAATATTGAAGAAAATAAATGTTCTTCACAAATATTATCATGGAGTTGTTTACTCATTCATAGGAGTGATTGGTTGCACTAAAATAAGGTTTTTTGGAATTTGGAATTTTTATTTTTTCAATTTTTTTTAAAAGAAGGGTAGGAATTTTTAAAGTTATGCTGTTTTATCAATAAAAAGCTATGTTTAACCCAAATTCAATTATTATGAAATCTTTTATGAAAAACCTACTGTTATTACCTTTTTTTGCCCTTATTATGTTTACTTCCTGTCAAGATGAAGTAACAGAAATTACCGATCCAAATGAGGCAGAAGCACTTGTTGCCGACTCTAATTTAACTGCAATGGTAAGTGCTACTGCTAAGTTTGATGGTTCTAAAGACAATATAATAGACAGAGCAAATTGCTTATCTGTTAATTTACCTGTTACGGTTGTTGTTAATGGTCTTGAAATTATTATAGATTCTGAAGAAGACTATAAAACAATCGAAGCTATTTATAACGAATTTGAAGACGATGATGATCGTTTAGATATTGTATTTCCTATTGTGATAATTACAGACAATCATGATGAAATTACTATAAATAGTGCTGCCGAAATGCAAGAATTTGTTGCGAAATGTAAAGGTGAAAATGAAGAGGATGACGATATAGAATGCATCGATTTTAAATACCCTATTTCGTTTTCTATTTTCAACCCGAACTTTCAAATTATCGATGTTATTTCTGTAGCAAACGATAGAGAATTACACCGTTTTATTAAGCGTGTAAAAGATGCCGAAGTTATTGCAAGTATTAACTACCCTGTAACTTTAGTATATGCAGATGGTTCTGAAGTTGTTGTTAATAGAAATCAAGAATTAGCAAGTACGATTGAAGAAGCAAAAGACGCATGTGACGAAGATGATGATAACGATTATGGAGACGACGATTTTACAAAAGAACGTTTAGATAATTTGTTAAAATCTTGTCCTTGGGTTGTGTATGAATTCGAAAGAAATCAAGATAATTTAAGAGACGTATACGTTGAGTACGTAATGAATTTCAAAGAAGATAATGTTGTAAAAGTTCGTAAAAGAAATGGAGATTTACTTACAGGAACTTGGACAACCAGAGTAACAGACCACGGTGCTTTAATAAAATTAGAATTTGAAACTCTAGTCGACTTTACTTTAGAATGGTTTGTATACGATCTTGAACCAGGGAAAATTAAATTGTACCAGTCTGGTGGTAATAAGATTATCTTAAAGAAAAACTGTGATATTGTAGATATAACAAAAGAAAGAATTGCAAACTACTTGCAAGAATGTTTATGGAGAATATCTCGATTAAGTATTGATGGGATTGATAAAGAAAAGGATTATATAGGCACACCATTTAAATTCTTCGAAGACAACGTTGTTAAACTACGCGTAAAAGGAGAATTGGTTGAAGGAACCTACAATATATTAGCTTACAATACAGCTGGATTTGTATTACAAATTAACTTAGAAGATAGACCAGATTTGCAATTAGAATGGTTTGTTACATTCTTAGAGTCAGGTTTAATTAAATTAGAATCTTTAGGAAATAGAGAAAACAAGATGGTATTGAAAAGACACTGTCCAGATGGAGATGATGATTTAAACTTTATTGACGACGTATTAATTAGTAGCGATTGGGAAGTTGCATTATATCAAGATGGAGATATTAACAAAACAGAAGTGTTTTTTAACTATACCTTCGATTTCCTAGAAAGTGGAAGAATTAAAGCAATTAACCCTAATAATGTTGTTGATGGTGATGGTTCTTGGTTAGCCTATAGAAACGAAGGGTTATATTTAGGATTGCATTTTGGTCCAGAAGAACCATATACTGTTCTTAATCATAGATGGAAAATTGTAGAAATCACCCAAGAAAGAATTGAACTTAAAGATTTAAATGCTAACGGCGCAATTGAACGCATATTAGTATTAGAAAAGAAAGCTTAATACAAAAGATTCCTCGGGACTAAATCTCTCGAGGATTCCATTAAACTGGGATTCCCACGAATGTGGTAATCTAATAAAAAATTTGAAAAAAAATTATTATGTTTTGGTAAAAGGAAATATTATCTCTTCGGTTTAATAGGTTAGTTAGCTAAATTTCCTTTATAAGGGCTGTCAAATAAAAATTGACAGCCTTTTTTTATTTTTTTGTTAGCGAGACTTCTACAATAACATAAAAATCATTAAATAATTAATATTTCTTTCCAGTTTTTACTAGAGAAACAAATTATTTGTTATTCCTATGAAAACGGATATCTATCAAAGAGAAAAACAAAATATTTCTTTACTTTTGCAACTTAAAATTTCAATGAAAAATTATGTTTAATAATTTAAGCGATAAATTAGATAAAGCCTTACACGTACTAAAGGGACATGGTAGCATTACTGAAGTAAATGTTGCCGAAACTTTAAAAGAAGTACGACGTGCTTTACTTGATGCCGATGTTAATTTTAAAATAGCCAAAGATTTTACCAATAAGGTAAAAGAAAAAGCTTTAGGTCAAAATGTATTAACAACATTACAGCCTGGGCAGTTAATGGTAAAAATTGTTAAGGACGAATTAACGCAACTTATGGGTGGCGATGCCGAAGGGGTAAATCTATCGGGTACACCAAGTGTTATTTTAATGTCTGGTTTGCAAGGTTCGGGTAAAACGACTTTTTCAGGAAAGCTAGCTAACTATCTTAAAAATAAAAAAACTAAAAAACCTTTATTAGTTGCATGTGATGTGTATCGTCCAGCTGCGATAGATCAACTACATATTGTAGGAGAACAAATAGGTGTTGAAGTTTTTAGCGATAGAGGAAATAATGATCCAGTTGCCATATCTAAGGCTGCTATCGCACATGCAAAAGCAAATGGGTTTAATGTTGTTATAATTGATACAGCAGGTCGTTTAGCGGTTGATGAGGCGATGATGACTGAGATATCGAATATTCACAAAGCTATTCAACCTCAAGAAACTTTGTTTGTAGTAGATTCTATGACAGGGCAAGATGCGGTTAATACTGCAAAAGCTTTTAATGATATTCTTAATTTTGATGGGGTAATCCTTACCAAATTAGATGGTGATACTCGAGGTGGTGCCGCAATTTCAATTAAATCTGTAGTCAACAAACCAATTAAATTTATTGGTACAGGTGAAAAGATGGAAGCTATTGATGTGTTCTATCCGTCGCGTATGGCAGATCGTATTCTTGGTATGGGAGACGTGGTGTCTTTAGTTGAAAGAGCACAAGAACAATTTGATGAAGTTGAAGCAAGAAAACTTCAAAAGAAAATAGCAAAAAACCAATTTGGGTTTGACGATTTCTTAAAACAGATTCAGCAAATAAAGAAAATGGGAAACATGAAGGATCTTGTTGGAATGATTCCTGGTGCTGGAAAAATGATGAAAGATGTCGACATTGATGATGATGCATTTAAAGGTATTGAAGCTATTATTCATTCAATGACACCCAAAGAGCGAGCAAATCCATCAATAATTAACGCAAGTAGAAAAAAACGTATTGGTAGTGGTTCGGGAACATCTGTTCAAGAGGTAAATCAGCTTTTAAAACAATTTAACCAAATGAGTAAAATGATGAAGATGATGCAAGGTGGTGGTGGTAAAAAGATGATGCAGATGATGAAGAACATGCGTTAATTTTGTTAGAAGCTAGAACTATGTTATGCCGAGCGTAGTCGAAGCATCTTAAAGAATATATCTAAATATAAATTGAATGACTATCCTAGACGGAAAAAAAGTAAGTAACGATATAAAAGAAGAAATCGCAGACCATGTAAAGTCAATGGTTTCAAAAGGAGAGAAAGTACCGCATCTTGCTGCAATTTTGGTAGGTTCAGATGGCGCAAGTATGACCTATGTGAATGCTAAAGTAAAAGCATGTGAACGTATTGGTTTTAAATCAACTTTAATTGAATTACCAGAATATACTTCGGAAGAAGAGTTATTAGAAGAAATACATGCGTTAAACACTAATGATGATATTGATGGTTTTATTGTGCAGTTGCCATTACCTAAACAAATTGATGAACAAAAAGTTCTAATGGCTGTAGACCCAAATAAAGATGTTGACGGTTTCCATCCAACAAATGTAGGTAGAATGACTTTAGATTTACCAACCTTTTTGCCAGCGACACCTTATGGAATTATGGAGTTACTAGAAAGGTATCAAATTGAAACCTCTGGTAAGAATGTAGTTGTTATGGGGAGAAGTCATATTGTCGGTCGCCCTATGAGCATTTTAATGAGTCAGAAAAGAAAAGCTGGAGATGCCACAGTTACGGTTGTTCATAGTCGTTCTAAAAATTTAGAAGAAATCACCAAAAGTGCAGATATTATAGTTGCTGCGATTGGTATTTCAGAGTTTCTAACTGGTGATATGGTAAAGGAAGATGTTGTGATTATTGACGTTGGTATTACACGTGTACCCGATGCAACTAAAAAGAACGGATACAGACTCGCTGGAGATGTAGAGTTTGAGAGTGTTAGTAAAAAAGCAAGTTATATAACCCCTGTACCTGGAGGTGTAGGCCCAATGACAATTGCTATGTTGCTTAAAAATACATTACTAGCAAGAGAAAGGCATTTGCTTTAATCTTAAAAATAGATTTGCTTAAATTGCATTATGAATTTATTGATTTGTAATGCAATTTTTTTATTATCAAAAGTTGTTATTGGAAGTTTACTTCATTTAATGCCCATTGGATTAGCTATACTAGCTGGTGGTCTATTTATAAATTACTTTAGAAATAATGGTAACAGTCTTCAGCAAAAAAGAGTAATCCATATTTTTGCTTGCTTTATTAGTTCTATTGTAATTATAAACGATACTTATAAAATCAGTTCTGGAAACTATAATCTCGCAACCGATTTGCCTTTTCATTTATGTAGTTTACTCGGACTTACCATTCCATTATTTACTTATTATAAAAAGTATTGGATGTATGAAATATTGTTGTTCTGGATAGTAGGAGGGACGCTTCAAGCTGTTATTACACCAGACGTTGTTAACGATACGTCTTCACTGGATTATTATAGATATTGGTTCGTACATCTTGGCTTGTTAATTGTTGTTTTCTATGCGACTTTTGTATTTCATATGCGTCCAGTTTTTAAAAGTGTAGTAAAGTCTTTTTTAGCGTTGCAAGTGTACGTTATTGCTATGGTACTAATTAACTATATATTTAATTCTAATTATTTCTATTTGAATGAGAAGCCAGTAACAGCATCATTATTAGATTATTTTGGCGAGTGGCCTTATTATATACTTGTAGGACAGTTGATAATATTCCCTTATTTTGTATTGATTTATTTACCGTTTTATTTAAAAAGTAAAACGAAGAAAAAGACTCAAGTTATTTAGCAAATAATTGAGACATGTCTTTGAAAGCTTTAAATTCAAGAGCGTTTCCAGAAGGGTCATAAAAAAACATTGTAGCTTGTTCACCTACGAGACCCTCAAAACGCACATAAGGTTCTATTACAAATTTTATCTGTTTATTTTTTAGATGCTCTGCTAACGAATGAAAGTCTTTCCAAGTTAAAACAACACCAAAATGTGGAACAGGGACATTTTTACCATCAACTGGATTTGTATGTAAATCAAGAATTTCTAATTTGGGTTTATAATGAATAACTAATTGATGCCCAAAGAAGTTAAAATCAATCCAATGGTCGCTACTTCTTCCTTCTTCGCAGCCTAAAATATCTCGATAAAATACGCGACATTCATTAAGGTTGAAAACAGGGATTGCTAAATGAAAAGGAGGTGTATTTTCATTCATTTTTTTTATCGCTTCTCATCCACGGTTTAAATTCTTTTGTTGAATTAGAAATTAAGGAATTTAATTCATTAAACTCATCCTTAGTAAGTTCTCTATAAGAACCTAAAGGGATGTCTAACTTGACATTCATTATTCGAACCCTTTTAAGTGTTTCTACTTCATAATTCAAATATTCGCACATGCGTCTAATTTGCCTATTTAAACCTTGAGTTAGTATAATTTTAAATTCAAATTTGCCTGTTTTTTTTACAATACAGGGGTTTGTTGTCTTGCCCAAATCTATTAGTGGAATACCACCTGACATTCTTTGAATAAACGTTTGTGAAATTGGTTTATCTACTGTTACAATATATTCTTTTTCATGATTGTTACTCGCTCTAAGAATTTTATTTACAATATCGCCATCATCTGTAAGAAGTATAAGTCCTTCACTTGGCTTATCGAGTCTGCCTATGGGAAAAATTCGTTTGGGATAGTTTATAAAATCGATAATATTATCCTTTTCTACACGAGTATCAGTAGTACAGACAATACCAATTGGTTTGTTGAATGCTAAATAAACAAACGATGTTTTATTATTGGATATTTCTTTACCATCAACAGCCACTACATCATCTTTACTAATTTTTGTACCCATTTCTGGAACAATACCATTTATAGTCACCCTTCCTGCATCAATTAGTTTATCGGCCTCTCTGCGCGAACAATAACCAGCTTCACTTAGAAATTTATTTATCCGTTTTAATTCTTCTCCCATTTTTTTTTAGAATATTCTAATCTGTAATAAATTCTATAATGTATTTATCAATTTCTTCAGATTTTAAACTGTGATCATGATTTTTAGTAGATATAAGCTTTGCTTCTCTAAAGTTTTTACTATAATCTAAAGCATCTTCGTACGGAATAATATTATCTCCCAAATCGTGAATTATCAATCCTTTAGCATTTAACTCGTTTGAAAACATAGCAGTATCATAATATTCGGGTAAGTTTCCAAATCGTTTTAAAGCAAAATCATTGATGCTTTTAACCAATGGTTTATGATAGCTCATCATATTTATATAACGGTTAAAAACTCCTTCATAATTAGATGGTGCACCCAGTAAAGCAATTCTTCTTAAATTTGGTAGTTTGTATTTATACTGAAATAATACAGCCGCCATACCTCCAAGTGAATGCCCAACAATTATATTTACTTTAAATTTTTTAGCAACTAGATATATGCATTCTGCATAATCTATTACGTTAAATGATTTACCACCAGATTTGCCATGCGCAGGGGCATCTAAAGCAATGACATGAAAACCTTGAGATTTTAGTGATTCGATTAAATCTTTCCACCGAAACGAATTACTTTCCCACCCATGCACTAATAAAATTGTTTCTTTGTCACCCAACCATCGGTAAGTCATTATAGAAGAGTTTTTAAAAGTTACGTCTTCTTGAAATGCAGAATTTAAAAAGTTGGTTGCTTCTTCTGTGAGTTTGCCTTTTCTAGGAGTGCTAAACAAATTTATGGCTAACCTAGCTGCATAATTTGGAGAAATATATGCGATAATGTTTATAAAAAAACCTGTGATTTTAGCTATAACGAGTTTCATATATCTTCTCTATTTACTAAATCCATTGAAAATG
Organism: uncultured Algibacter sp.; assembly: GCF_947487605.1. Classification (GTDB taxonomy): domain Bacteria; phylum Bacteroidota; class Bacteroidia; order Flavobacteriales; family Flavobacteriaceae; genus Algibacter_D. The sequence goes on along the minus strand of NZ_CANKXK010000001.1, from coordinate 217,250 downwards.
CAGGTAGGCAAATAGCTATGTATTCACACATTTCGGTAAATGGATTAGAATATTGAACACGCGTATTCTTTTTTATTTTTATAGATTGACCAGCTTCTAATACAATTATTTCGTCTTCAATTATAAATTGCTTTTTGCCTTTAATTATAAAGGTGTATTCATCAAATTTTGGAGTTTGAAATGGTTCGCTCCATCCTGCGGGAGCTTTCATATGGGCAATGCTTATTTGGGAATTCCCATTAGTGGCTAATCCAAAATGTTCATTAATAATTTTGCCGTCATCTGTTGGAACCACAAAAGGATTATCTTGAATTTGATATTTTTTCATTTCAATCTTTTAGTGGTTTACGTTTAATCATACCACCTTTTAAATCTTTAACAATACCCATAACAAGAAAGGCTTTTTTATCAACTTTATCAATTTCAGTTTTAAGTTTGGGTAGTTCTAAACGTGTAACAACTGTGTAAATTATATTTTTGTCGTAGCCTTCTTTGTGTTTTCCAAAACCACCTTTACCTGCATAGATAGTACATGCTCTTCTTAATTTTTCGGTTAGCATGATTCTAATATTTTCATGTTTTTCAGAAATAATAGTTACGCCCACATATTCTTCAACACCGTCAACTACGAAATCAACCGTTTTGGCTGCTGCAAGATAGGTTAGAATAGCGTATAAAGCAGTTTCGACAGATAGAATGTAGGCACCAAATGAAAAGATAATAATATTTATAAGTAAAAGAACATCACCTACAGTAAGAGAGGTTTTTCTACTTAAGTAAATTGCTAAAACTTCGGTACCATCAATTACACTACCTCCTCTCATAGACATTCCTATTCCTAGACCTAAAAAGAACCCTCCAAAAACGGCAATTAAAAGTTTGTCTTCTGTTATTGTTGGATAATCAACAAAATGAACCACTAATGCTAACAAAGCTATGGCTACAATACTGCGTAAAGCGAATTTAAGGTTTATAGTTTTTGAAGCAAGAATTACAAAAGGGAGGTTAATAATAATTAATAAAACGCCAAGTTCGATGGATGTAATATTTTCTAATAATAAAGAAATTCCAGTTGCACCACCATCAATAAAACGGTTAGGTAATAAGAACCCTTTTAATCCAAACCCTGCTGAGAATACTCCAATTAGTATAAATATATATTTTCTTATGGTATGTATTAGCTCAACCTGTAAGTTTCGAACAAGCGGAACTATTTCCTTTTGACTTATTTCCTTTTTATGATATTTGTTCTCAAGCTTTTTACGAGCAACATCAACTAATATCTTGGAAATAAATGGATTCATAGTTTTATTTTTACTTAATTAGTTATTCCAGTTCAAGAAAAAGTATTTTATTTTTGCATTGTCTGGTATATGCGTTGCCTCTATAGTTAGGTTCATATCAAAGCGTAAGTTCGCAGGTAATTCTTTTTTGTCAATGGTGAAAGCTGCATTTATTTCATTTACAAAAACCACTACAGAATTAATTAAATTGTTAATTCGTGAGACTTTATAGGTACTGGTTATATCTTTAAAAGTACTTAGTGACGAAATATTTTCTCTTGTTTTATATCTAGAATCTACTATTTGCACATTTTGAATTACCGAAGTAGAATCTAATGAATGTTTAGGAGATAATACTAATAATTTTTTTCCTCCTTTTTCAAAAACTTGAATATTGTTAATGTTACCTGCAAACTCATCGCCACTTGTAAACTTTACAAGCGAGTCTTTTGCAAAAATAACTTCTAAATCCTTTACTTGTGTTGAATCTGTTAAAAAGCCAACATGTTGTTTGCTTATATGAAAAGGGTCTTTTTCGTTTTTGCAAGCGATAAAAAATAAAAGGAAAACAATGATGACTAAAAATGGTTTGTTCATTAAGTGAATATGGTTTAAAATGTATAATAAAAATTTACTGAAATTATTTTTTCATAACCTTAGTTAAAATACCAAAAACACTTCTTATAAATGTGGCACTGGTTAAAACTTTAACTATGGGATTCATTCGGGTACTACTACGTCTTCTGGTTGCAGGAGCTTTTCTTTTAGACTCTGCTTTCTTAAGTGCTTCGCGTTCTTTTTTGGCTTGTTCTTTTGCTTCTTCTGCTTCTGCTAACTTAATTTTTTCATTAAGCATTTCATAGGCACTTTCTCTATCTATTGTTGTATTATATTTTTTTACAAGTTTCGATTCAGATAAAAGAGAATTAAGTTCTAAATCGGTTAATACATCCATTCTACTCATTGGCGCACGCATCATAGTTGCGGCAAGTGGGGTAGGGCGACCTTTTTCGTCTAAGGCAGATACCAAGGCTTCACCAATTCCTAAAGAAGTTAAAACATCTGTTGTATCGTAATATTCTGAATCTGGATAGTTTTGAGCCGTAAGCTTAATAGCTTTCCTGTCTTTTGCTGTAAAAGCTCTTAATGCATGTTGTACTTTTAATCCTAATTGACCTAAAACAGCTTCCGGTACATCGGTTGGGTTTTGAGTTACAAAATATAAACCAACGCCTTTACTTCGGATTAATTTAACAATACTTTCAATTTGATTTATTAAGGGTTTAGAGGCTTCATTAAAGATTAAATGTGCCTCATCAATAAACATAATTAGTTCTGGTCTATCACTATCTCCTTGTTCTGGAAATGTAGAATATATTTCTGCTAAAAGACTTAGCATAAAAGTTGAAAACAGTTTTGGTCTATCTTGAATATCTGTTAGTCTAATAATATTAATGTAGCCTCTACCATCTTCATCAATACGCAATAAATCTTGTGTGTCAAATGAAGTTTCGCCAAAGAATAAACTAGCGCCTTGTTGTTCTAATTCAATAATTTTTCGAAGAATAGCTCCTGTAGAAGCAGTTGAAATTCTACCGTATGCTTTTGTAAATTCCTGTTTGCCTTCGTTAGTGGCGTAGTGTAATATTTTTTTAAAATCTTTTAAATCTAAAATAGGTAACTTATTATCGTCACAGTACTGGAATAAAACGGCAACAACTCCAGATTGCGCCTCTGTTAAATTTAAAATTCGCGATAATAAAACAGGTCCAAATTCGCTTACCGTAGCTCTAAGTCTTACACCATTCTGTTCAGAAAGCGTTAATACTTCAACAGGAAAACTTTTTGGTTCAAAAGGTAAACCTATTTTCTCGTGGCGTTCGTCTATTTTTGGATGTCCTGGACTCGGTTGTGCCAACCCGCTTAAGTCACCTTTTATATCCATTAATAAAACTGGAATTCCTTTATTACTTAAGTTTTCAGCAAATACTTGTAAAGATTTTGTTTTTCCTGTACCTGTTGCTCCTGCGATTAACCCATGTCGATTCATGGTTTTTAATGGGATTTTTACATGAGCGCCTGTAACAGTTTTACCATCTAATATGGCAGCACCAATAGGAATAAAATCACCTTTTGTTTTGTTGCCTTCGGTTATATAATTAAAAAAATCTTCGGTTTTACTCATAAGAACTAAATTTTGATAAAAATAACTATTCTGTGTGAATAGAAATGAACAAGATATGCAAAACTTTGAACAATTTGATTACAATGCTCTATCTTTGCGCACGATGAAAAAAGAACTACAATTATTAGTTAATAAAGGTCAGATGTTACCTTTAATGGAAGAGTTTTATACCATTCAAGGAGAAGGATACCACAAAGGAACTGCGGCTTATTTTGTTAGAATAGGTGGTTGTGATGTTGGATGTCATTGGTGTGATGTGAAGGAAAGCTGGAATGCCAATATACATCCTCCAACCGAAACATCTAAAATTGTAGAAAATGCCAAAAAGTATAGCGATACTATTGTTGTAACGGGTGGAGAGCCATTAACATGGGACATGACTGTATTAACAACACAATTAAAAGCAGAAGGCATGCAAGTTCATATTGAAACGTCTGGTGCTTATAAATTAACAGGTGTTTGGGATTGGATTTGTCTATCGCCAAAGAAGCTAAAATTACCTACTCAAGAAGTTTATGAAAAGGCAGATGAACTTAAAATGATAATTTACAATAAAGACGATTTTCGTTTTGCAGAAGAACAAGCCACTAAAGTTAATAAAGATTGCATTCTATATTTACAGCCTGAATGGAGTAAAAGAGACAAAGTTGTTCCTGAGATTGTGGATTATGTTATGTCAAACCCAAAGTGGAAAGTGTCTTTGCAAACGCATAAGTATTTGAATATACCATAAAAAAAGAGGCTATCTGAAAAGTTTTTATAATTTGAATTGCCAGGTTAATCCTGTCGAAACCGATATTGATTATCAGTAGTTAAAAATATTTCGACAAGCTCAATATGACATTGAACTTACTATTCAGACAGCTTCTTTTGTTTCAATAGATATATTTAATTTATTTGCTAAAAGGGACTGCTACACGTGTAGTTCCCCAGCCTAAATGCATATGAGCTCCACCGTCTACCTCTTCAAAAGCTATAGAAAATGCTTCAAGCAATTCACCTTTTGAAGTAGCAGCTTTAACACGAACCACATCGTTTGCCTCGCTGTAAGCATAGGATCCCCAAATGTTAGCATCGGTATTTAAAATAATAGTCCATTCGTTGTCACCTGGAATAGTGAATAACCCATAAGTACCAGCCTTAACTGCTTTTTCTCCAATTTTCATGTCTTTATAAAGTGTAATCGTAGCTGCTTCATTAGCACCTGTACGCCATACTTTTCCATTTTGAGCCAAGGAACTAAGTTCTCTTCCTTTTAGTTGAGGTCTACTATAAACTACTTTTATAAGTTTATCTGAAACTTTGTAACTAGCAGGGAAAGACGCAGCATCCATAGGGCTTTTGTCTAATCCTCTGAATTTTTGAGCATCTACATTCGTACTTAATAGCATAATAAATGCGAAGGCGATTGTAGTAAATAGTGTTGATTTTTTCATAATGTCTTATTAATTTTTAGAATTGCTTAAAGTTAAAGTGAAATTGTCTTAAAGTTTTTATAAAAGTCGTTTAGTAATGTTAAAGTTTACAGTCTATGCCTTTTAAATTCATAACTTGGTAATCTTCATACCATTAATCTACTATAATCCTTAACGTAAAAGAGACTGTCTGAAAAGTAAGCTCAATATGACATCGAACTTACTTTTCAGACAGTCTCTTTTAAATAATCTAAGTATAGAGTTTACTTACGTATCACCGTTACATTCATCTCCTCCACTTTTTTATCAGATAACTGAGAAGGGGCTCCAAAGAGTAAATCTTCACTAGTTCCAGTTTTTGGGAATGCCATTACTTCTCTAATAGATGCTTTTTTCTCTAAAATCATCATTAATCGATCTACACCCCAGGCAATACCACCGTGTGGAGGTGCGCCATAATGGAAGGCCTTGTACATGGTGCCAACACTCTTCATCATTTCTTCTTTGTTATAGCCCATGTTTTTATAAGTAGCTTCCAAAATTTCAGGTTTGTGGGCACGCACAGAACCACCACCAATTTCGTAACCGTTTAAGATAAGGTCGTATTGTTGTGCAATGATGCTTCCAATTTCCTCTTCGTTTCCATTCATGTGTTTGTCAATATCATAAATAGCAGGCATAGAGAAAGGATTGTGCGTAAACGTCCAACGGCCTTCGTCTGTTTTTTCAAACATCGGAAAATCAATCACCCAAGCTGGTCTTAATTCTTTAGGGTTGATTAAGCGTAACATATTACCAAGCTCTTGACGAACCGCATCTAAAGCTTTATTAGCTGTTGCATAATCTGCTGCAGAAAAGAACACAATATCGCCAACTTGCGCATTTGTTGTTTTAATGATACCTGCAGCAATATCTTCGCCTAAAAATTTAATAATTGGCGATTGTAAATCGTTTTCATTAACAATAATGTATGCTAAACCTCCAAGACCATGACTTTGTGCCAATGCTGTTAGTTTTTCTATTTGCCCTTTTGATAAACGCTTACTACCTTGTTCTTCAGCAGAAACTTTAATGCATTTTACAATACCGCCCTCGTCAATAGGTTTACTAAATACTTGGAAAGTGGTGTCTTTTACAATTTCAGTAATATCTTGTAGTTTTAAACCAAAGCGTAAGTCTGGTCTATCACAACCATAATCGTCCATGGCTTGTTTGTAAGTCAAGACTTCAAACGGACGTAAAATCCATTTTTTACCATAGATGTTTTCAACTATACTGTTAAACATTTGCGTATTCAAATCAATGATTTGTTGCATGCTGGCATACGCCATTTCAATATCCAACTGTGTGAACTCTGGTTGACGATCGCCACGAGAATCTTCATCTCTAAAACAACGAGCGATTTGGAAATACTTTTCGTAACCGCTTACCATTAACATTTGCTTGAATTGCTGAGGTGCTTGTGGTAAGGTATAAAACGATCCTGCTTGTTTACGTGTTGGTACAATAAACTCGCGAGCGCCTTCATCGGTTCCTGCACTTAAAATAGGCGTTTCAATTTCCAAGAAATCTTGTTCGTCTAAAATATCACGCATAAGTTTGATAACCTTATGGCGGTTAACTATCACACGGCGCACATCATTATTCCTATGGTCTAAATATTTATATTGAAAACGAACATTTTCATTAGTTTTAGTCGCGCGTTTGATTTCAAAAGGTAAGGTTTTAGAAAGGTTTAAAATTTCTAAATCTTTAGCTTCTAATTCAATTTTACCCGTTCTTAATGCGGTGTTGTAATCATCTTCTTTACGTTGCACAATCGTTCCAGAAACGCTAATAACAGTTTCGGGTTTAAGCTTTACTAACTCATCTAAATTGTCAAAGGATTCTCTACTTAACCGCACTTGAAATACTTGTGTACTCGAATCGCGTAAATCAATAAAGATTAACTCACCATGGTCGCGCACGCTAGACACCCATCCAGAAAATGTTACATTTTTGTTGATGCTATCATCCGTAATATCAGAAATGACATGAGTTCGATAGCTGTCTTTGATGATAATTGGGATTTCAGGTAGAACTTCTTCGTCTTTTTTGGTTTTTGTTTGGGCTTCGACTGCGTTTATCCTAACATTAGTTTCGCTTCCGTCTTTTGACTTCGTGCTTCCGTCCTCTCCAGTAAGTGCATCAAGAATACTTTTGCGAATCACTTTTCCAGACGCCCCTTTTCCAATAATTCCAATAACTTTTCCAACAAGAATACCAGCTTTTCCTTGGTTTCCAGAGCGTATGTCGTTTGCTATGGCTTCATTATCTGAAATGACTTTTGCGATAGCATCTTCAATTTGAGATTCAGAAATGGTATTGTCTTCAAAATATTGGTTGTAATCAAAACTTCTATCTTTTAAATAAGATGTTATAGCGTTTTGTACTAAAACCGATGTGATTTTTTCGTCTTTAAATAATTGAAAAATTTCAATTAAATGATCAATGCTATGAATGTCTGCATAATCATCTGCAGCAATGTTATTAACTAATGTTTTTGCAACAAACGAAGCGTCTTTAATCACATTGTTAATCGCAACAAAGGTTTCAGAGCGCAATGAATCTGCTGTAAAAAACTTTGCATCTTGCGGTAAAACACCACCTTTTATTAAAATGGATTCTACTGCAAAAGGCAGTGTGCTTAAATCGACATCAATAGACTCTACCACATCTTTTATACTTACAAAAGGTAAATCAGGTTCCGAAATAAAACGGTAATCTGCTTCAAATTCCTTTTTACGCATGGTTTTGGTTTGCTTCAATTCGGCATCCCATAATACGGTAGTTTGGTCTGGTCTAAATTCTTTATGCTCTAAGAAATAGTTGAGTTGTTTTTCAACTTCTTCTTTTAAAGCTTCAACCATAAACTTAAACGAGTTCAAGTTTTTTATTTCGGTACGTGGATTTAAATTGTAATCGTGTTTTTTGCGAAGTGATACCGAAACATCCGATTTGAATTCTCCTTTTTCAAGGTTAGCTTCAGAGATTCCTAAATTTTGAACAATGCGCTGAATGTATTGTGCGTAGGTTGAAGCATCTTCAATATGTCGAATACAAGGTTCGGTAACAATTTCAATAAGAGGGACACCAGCTTTATTAAAATCGACTAAAGACACCTTCTTTTCATGCATTAATTTAGCTGCATCTTCTTCAATATGTACTTGTGTTAAGTTTACCGTAAATTGCGATCCATCATTACGAAAACAAGAGACTTGCCCATCTGGAATAACAGGGTTGTGAAACTGCGTAATCTGGATGTTCTTTGGATTGTCAGGATATTCATAATGCTTTCTGTCCCAAGAAATCACATCGTTTTCAAAAGTAGATTTTACTGCCTTACCAAAATAAATAGCTTTATTAATGGCTTCTTTATTAATGGCTGGTAAAACACCCATTTGTCCCGTACAAACCGAACAAATATTTTGATTAGGGGTTTCTATTTCCTGATTAGCGCAAGAGCAAAATAACTTGGTTTTTGTATTTAACCGAACGTGTGTTTCTAGACCTATTACTAACTCTAATTCATGCTTTTTAAGCAAATCGTTTAATTGTTCTAAATCCATTATATCGTGTCTTTTAAGAAGTTAGCAAACTTCAAAACGAGTTCGTCATTATGTTTTGCGGCCGTAATTTGTAAACCTGTTGCAGTACCTTGTGGTACGGTTAGTGTTGGTAGTTGCCCTAAGCTAAAACCAACGGTATATGCATCAGATAAATACATGGCATGCGGGTCTTTTAAACTGTCGCCAATTTTAGGCGGTGTACTTGGTGTAACTGGAGATATGATGATATCAACTTCTTCAAAATCTTTTTCAAAATTTTCAGAAATGTTATCTCTTAGGTTTAATCCTTTTAAATAGATTTCATCTGAAAATCCTTGAGATAACACTTGGTTTCCACCAACAATTCTGCGTTTTGATTCTTCTGAAAAATTCTCAGAACGTGTTACCGAATAGGTTTCTTTTAAATTATCACCTTCAATACGATTACCATAATTGGTGCCATCTAATCTGGAAAGGTTAGAGGCGGTTTCTGCCATCGCCAGAGTATAGTATGTTGATACTAAAGTTTCAGATTCAAAGAAATCTAAAGCTTTAACTTCGATGCCTTTAGCTTTTATTTTTTCGATAGTCGCTAAAAAATCAGATTTTATATCGGCATCAATAGCATCAGTTTCTATAAAGTTTTTAAAGTACCCGACTGTTTTAATATTTTCTGAAGATGAAATAACCTCTTGAGATATGTCTGCAGACGCATAAGTGGTTTGATCTTTTGTGTCTTTACCACTCATAATATTTAGGACAATACGAATATCTTCGATAGATTTTGCAATAGGGCCAACACAATCGGTTGATGAGGCGTAAGCCATTAATCCGTAACGCGAAATACGCCCGTAAGTGGGTTTTAAACCATACACATTATTATAACCAGCTGGTTGGCGCACAGAACCACCTGTATCGCCACCAATAGAAAATACCGTATAATCTTTAGCGACATTTACTGCAGAACCACCACTAGAACCACCACCAACTAAATCGGGGTTAATAGCGTTTTTAACTGCCCCAAAAATGGTGTTTTCTGATGACGAACCATGACCGAAACTATCGCAATTTTCTTTTACTAAAGGTATAGCCCCAGCATCTAATAATTTTTGAATGGCTGTTGCTGTGTATGCTGATTTGTAGTTTTTTAGCAAATCAGAACTCGCCGTAGTGTATGTACCTTGAACCATATACACGTCTTTAATACCAAACGGAATACCTTCTAGTAAACCAATAGTTTCGCCATTTGCAATTTTGGCATCTACTTTGGCCGCTAAATCTAAGGCTAGAGTATCTAGTAGGGTATTAACGGTGTTGTTAGTATTCTGTTTTAGTAGGTCTAATTTTTCTTGAACCAACGCGGTACAAGAGATGTCTTTATTCATCAATTGCTGATGAATGTGATGTATTTGCGAACTCATAATTATTCTTCTATAACTTTAGAAACTACTAAATAGCCGTTTTTTTCTTTTGGGAAGTTCTCGATAATGATTTGTTTTTCTGTGGCAGAACTATCTATAACCACATCGTCTCTTAAATTGTTTAAAGACACTGCATTATTATGATTATTAAAAGCATTATTATTTGTGGTATTGGCTTTTTTAATAACCTCAAATAATTTGTTTACAGCCTCTGATGGCTGCGCGCCTTTAATGCTCGACAATACGTCAACGGTCATAATTTTACTCATCTTTTATCAATTTTAAATTATAGAGATTGTTTTAAATCAATCTCAAAAAAAAGCCTTCCGATATCGGAAGGCTTTATATATTTTTAAACAATAACCTTCCGAACCCTAAAAATTAGGATTATTGAAATTATTATTATTGTTATTATTTCTCATTGTTATTTTAAACGCCTTCAAATATATATAGAATAAATAGAGTACACACTATTTTTACTGATATCCTGTAGGATATTGTGAAATTATTAAAAAAGCTAAAGTTAATTTGAAAGGTTGTTAGCTTAATTATGGGAATTGCTTGTTTATTTTAATGGGTTTTTTCTGATACATCCCTTAATCTTTTCTTTTTAGGAGGAAAAATGTTGTTCTAAAATGGCGAAGATTAGTTTTCTTTTTTGGAAAGCAATTAATCGGTGGTTTATCCTGCTAGGTTTACAAAACCTTGTAGGTATGGTTTATTGCATTTTGAAAAAAATCTAAAAGGCTTTTGAAACCTTTGGGGGTTTTAATTGTTGATGAAAACATGTTAAAATTGAGGCTTAAAAATTAGTTTTAAGGCGTTTTGTGTTTTTGTTTTTTTTAGAATTGCTTTAAAACCCAAGAAATCTATTTTAAAGTGCTTTTTAGGCGATTTAAGCGACTTTTTAGTAATTAACAATTGTTGATAATTATTGATTTGCCTCGTTAAAATGCTTTTAAAAAGGCTTAAAATTTTGTATATTTGTTTGTATTCAGAAGGATGCTATTGGGCGTCTTTTTTTATGTTAATAAAACTCTGTTTTAATGGGGATGAAAACCGAAATTAAAATAGTAAGTTGAATTAATCCCGATGTAAATCGGGGCCTTTTTAAAGTTGAATTTTTATCGTGAAATGTTTTTTGCTTTTGCAAATAGAAAATGATGATAGCTTTGCGGTTTGAATTTGGCGGATGCGTGCGTTAGGGATTGCAGTGGAAAGCCCACAGCCCGACATTAGGAGGTGCGAGGACTTGTAGCGGAAAGCCCGACCCTTGTGGTAACGCCCAAATAATAAAAATAAGAAATAATAGAAATAAACAATTTTAAATAATAATATGAGCGAACCTAAAGAAGAATTTAATAAGCATAATTACTCGGCTGATAGTATTCAGGCCTTAGAGGGGATGGAGCATGTGCGTATGCGACCATCGATGTATATTGGTGATGTTGGTGTGCGTGGATTGCACCATTTGGTGTATGAGGTTGTAGATAACTCGATTGATGAGGCTTTGGCGGGACATTGTAATAATATTACCGTGATTATTAACGAGGATAACTCGATTACTACCGAGGATGATGGTCGTGGTATTCCTGTGGATTTGCATAAAAAAGAAGGGGTTTCGGCACTTGAGGTTGTAATGACTAAAATTGGTGCTGGTGGTAAATTTGATAAAGATTCTTATAAGGTTTCTGGTGGTTTACACGGTGTTGGTGTAAGTTGTGTGAATGCGTTATCGGCACATTTAAAGGCTACGGTTTATAGAAATGGAAATGTGTATGAGCAGGAATATGAGCGCGGAAAAGCATTATATCCTGTAAAAACTGTAGGCGAAACTGATAGACGTGGTACTACGGTGACGTTTAGACCAGACCCTACTATTTTTACCCAAACGCTTGAGTATAGTTATGATACTTTGGCGAGCAGATTGCGTGAGTTGGCTTTTCTTAATAAAGGAATTACGGTTCATTTAGTTGATAGAAGGACTAAGAAAGAAGATGGTGAGTTTGAGGGTGAAACATTTCATTCTGATGAAGGTTTAAAAGAATTTATCAAGTATTTGGATGCTACTAGAGAACCTTTGATGAAAGATGTTATTGCTTTTGAAGGTGAGAAAAATGGTGTACCTGTTGAGGTTGCTATGATTTATAATACCTCTTATGCTGAAAATTTACATTCGTATGTAAATAACATTAATACCCATGAGGGTGGAACGCATTTATCTGGTTTTCGTCGTGGATTAACGCATACCTTAAAGAAATATGCGGATGAATCTGGGATGTTAGATAAATTGAAATTTGATATTGCTGGTGATGATTTTCGCGAAGGTTTAACGGCTATTATTTCGGTAAAAGTTCAAGAACCACAGTTTGAAGGACAGACGAAAACAAAATTAGGTAACCGTGAGGTTTCTGCATCTGTAAGTCAAGCAGTTTCTGAAATGTTAACTGATTATTTAGAGGAGCACCCTGATGATGCAAAAATTATTGTACAGAAAGTAATTTTAGCAGCTCAAGCGCGTCATGCAGCCCAAAAGGCTCGTGAAATGGTGCAGCGTAAAACGGTAATGAGTATTGGTGGTTTACCTGGGAAATTAAGTGACTGTTCTGAGCAAGACCCTGCAAAATGTGAAGTATTCCTTGTTGAGGGAGATTCGGCAGGTGGAACTGCTAAACAAGGTCGTGATAGAGCGTTTCAAGCTATTTTGCCACTAAGAGGTAAAATTTTAAACGTTGAAAAAGCCATGACACATAAGGTTTTTGAAAACGAAGAGATTAAAAATATATTTACAGCTTTAGGTGTAACTATTGGTACGGAGGAAGATAGTAAAGCTTTAAATCTTTCAAAATTACGCTACCATAAAGTGGTAATTATGTGTGATGCCGATATTGATGGTAGCCACATTGCTACACTTATATTAACTTTCTTCTTTAGATATATGAAGGAACTTATAGAAGCAGGACACATTTATATTGCGACACCGCCGTTATATTTAGTTAAAAGAGGGGCAAAAAAGCAATATGCATGGTCTGATAAAGAAAGAGATGATATAGTATCTGAATTTGGTGATGGATCTAAAATTCAACGTTATAAAGGTCTTGGAGAAATGAATGCGGAGCAACTTTGGGATACAACCATGAATCCTGAGTTTAGAACCATGCGTCTAGTTCAAATAGACAATGGAACTGAGGCAGATCGTATTTTCTCGATGCTTATGGGAGATGAAGTACCTCCAAGAAGAGAGTTTATAGAGAAAAATGCAGTTTATGCCAATATTGATGCATAGACAGTACAGTTTTTAAAATAAAGCGGCTGTCTAAAAAGTAAGTTCGATGCCATATTGAGCTTGTCGAAATGTTTTTAACTTACTGATAATCAATATCGGTTTCGACAGGCTCAACCTGACAAATGAAATTACAATGACTTTTTAGACAGCCTCTTTTTTATCGCCCACCATTTGCCTGTAAATCTGCAATGCACTGCGAATCTAATTGAGGAATAGAGCTCATGTTGTTAATTCCAATGCCAAATTCGGATGCCCAATACATTAAGCAGCTATCTACATTGCAGTGATTTTCATGCGTTTCATCTTCATGTTCTGTTTGCATGGGCGAACCCAAGTCTGTAAGACCTAGAATATGACCAAATTCATGATTAATAACGGTTGTTTCTAGTAGAGTACGATCTGGCTCAAAAGGGCTATTGCTTAAGCCTTGAATAGTTTCTTCGTAAATAACAAATGAGGTGTTCCAATAAGCAGTACCTAAAACAACTGTATTATCTTGTTCAGAATCATTTTCAGATTTGCCATCAGAAAAATAAGCCCAAATTGCAAGTTGGGATCCTTTGTTGTATTTGGTTCTTTGTTCTCTTTCAATATCTGCTATGTCATCAATCGAGTAAATTTCTACACCCGGAGAAGGTACTTCTCTTTTTTCAACTGTAATACCGTTAGGTTTAAACGTTCTTGCTTGTAAAAATGATACAAAATTATTAATAGTATTTTGAGATGGTTCAAATCCTTGAACATAAACAAGCTCAATTACAATACTTGTAAACAAGTCGTCAGATAAAATATCATTAGCACTACTTCCTGTTGATTGCCTATTATCGAGTATGTTTACAGTTTCTTCTTCATTAACTGTGTCCTTGGAACAACTGTATATAAAGATTAAGAGTAAAAGGAAAATAAGTACTTTATTTTTCATTTTTTTCTTGCTAATATAGTAAAAATCCGATTAAATGTATTTTTTTAACGATTAAAAGTTGTTTTGTGTGAAAAATGTTATATTTTTGTTACAACCAAATTAAATAAACAGATGAAAAATTTAACCTTACTTTTATTATTGATTTTCGGAATTCAAGTTTCAAAGTCGCAAGAATTAGAGAGTATTTTATTGGCTGCAACCGAAGATGCTAATAAATTGACCAAAGCTTATATTAAACCAGCTATGACAGGATTGATATATGGCATGAGTAGTGGCTGGTATCATACAGCCGAAGTTCACAAGAAATTAGGATTCGATATATCTATTGGTCTTAACGCATCCTTTGTGCCAACAGAGGATGAAATTTTTACACTTTCTGGATTAGAATCTGTAAACTTACCATTGGGGTCGGTGACTTCGCCTACAATTGCGGGTTCGGGTGTTGGTTCAATTATAAATGTAGGAACTATAATTAATGGACAACCAGTAACAACGTCTTTTGAGATGCCTGAGGGAATTCAAGATGATTTACCCTTAAATGCAATTCCAACTCCTGCTATACAAGTAAGTTTAGGTTTACCTTATAAGTTTGATGTCATGCTACGTTTGGTTCCAAAAGTTGGCGATGATGATGTAAAAGGAAACTTATTTGGCTTAGGTCTAAAAAAGGAGATTACAAGCATTTTTGGGCCATTAGAAAAGCTACCATTGCATGTTTCTATTTTAGGAGCTTTCACAACAATGGGTGTAGATTATAACATTGATGGAAGTGAAATACCAGGTCAAAACCAACTAGCAGAATTCAAATTAAATTCATTGACAATTCAGGGTATAGCATCATTAAATTTCCCTATAATAAATATTTATGGTGGAGTTGGTTATAGTGGTGGCAACTCTTCTTTAAAAATGTTAGGTTCTTATGTACTTGAATATAATACAGGATTACCTTCGCCTAATGATGTGGTTAGCGAAACGGTGAATGATCCAATAGATTTAGATTTTGATGCAAGTGGTTTTGGAGCAACTTTAGGTGCTAGATTAAGCTTAGGTTTTTTTAAGATTTATGGAAGTTATACACTTCAAGAGTATAATACTTTTTCAGCAGGAATGGCTTTTAGTTTTAGATAATAATTTAAACATAAAATTACTGTTAAAAGCATAGGATTTAATCTTATGCTTTTTTCATTAAAAGTATTTTAATTCATACTTTTGTGTTTCAAAATTTATAATGACAAAACAAACATAAGTCATGTTTTAAGTAGTTAAAATTTATGAATTTTGACAAGAATTTTTAAACGTATCAAAAATAATTTAAATATAAACTTATGAAAGTTACAGTAGTAGGAGCAGGAGCAGTAGGAGCAAGTTGCGCAGAGTATATTGCAATTAAAAACTTTGCTTCGGAAGTCGTTTTATTAGATATTAAAGAAGGGTATGCCGAAGGTAAAGCCATGGATTTGATGCAATGTGCATCTTTAAATGGATTTGACACCAAAATTACTGGTGTTACTAACGATTATAGTAAAACAGCAAATAGTGATATTTGTGTGATTACTTCTGGTATTCCTCGTAAACCAGGAATGACACGTGAAGAATTAATTGGTATTAATGCTGGAATTGTAAAAGCAGTTTCTACCAGCTTACTTGAGCATTCTCCTAACATGATTCTTATTGTAGTAAGTAATCCAATGGACACGATGACTTATTTGGCTCATAAATCGCTTAATATTCCAAAACACAGAATTATTGGCATGGGCGGTGCTTTAGATTCTGCACGTTTTAAATACCGTTTAGCAGAAGCGTTAGGAGCGCCTATAAGTGATGTAGATGGAATGGTAATTGGTGGACATAGCGATACTGGTATGGTACCGTTAACATCTCAAGCTTCAAGAAATAGTATAAAAGTATCAGAATTTTTAAGTGAAGATAGACTAAATCAAGTAAAAGAAGATACTAAAGTTGGCGGTGCAACACTTACCAAATTATTAGGTACTTCTGCATGGTATGCGCCAGGAGCGGCAGTAAGTGGATTAGTTCAAGCTATTGCTTGTGATCAAAAGAAAATGTTTCCATGTTCTACATTCTTAGAAGGTGAATATGGTTTAAATGATATTTGCATTGGGGTGCCAGTTATTTTAGGTAAAAATGGAATAGAAAAAATCGTAGACGTTCCTTTAAGTGATGCTGAAAAAGCACATATGCAGGCAAGTGCCGAAGGTGTTAAAAAGACTAATGGCTTATTAGACGTATAAGATTCAACCTATTAAATTGATATTTATTTAAAGACTGTAGTGATACAGTCTTTATTTTTTTATATTTGGCGCATGAAAAAATGGTACATAGGTACTTTAGTGGTTCTACTTGCCGTACTTGGCATTATTGATAGAGAGCAAGTTACGCTCCCTAATCAAGAAATTGTTTTACAATTTAATGACGTAAAACTAGCTTTAGAAGATACCAAAATTACCATTGCAATTGTTAAGGAAGAATTGCAAAATGTTGGTGTTCATAATTTTCAGGTTAAGGAAAATGATAAAGGAACATTAAAAATCACTTATTACAGTGAAGCAGATGTTACAGTTATTAAAAGACTCCTTTCAAAAAGAATACGAGCCGAATTAGAAGCGTCTTCTGATGACGATGAAGAAGCGCCTATAAATTTCCCTTTGCATGATGAGACTATTGCTTATAATCTCGATGTTTATGAAATTCAAAAAACAGCCGATGCCGATTCCGATTTAAACGGAATTGCTGTTTCAGAGTTAAAGCCTAAAGCAGATCGCTTCTTCAAACCTAAAATGGGTGCATCTGTTCTAGCATCCAATTCTGAAAAAGGTGATACAGAAATATTATTAGCATTAAAAATACATAGTACTATTGCTTTAGCAATAAAGAATACACTACAATACATTCCAGAAGTTAGAGCAGGACCTGCTTGTTAATCTGGTTGATTTGAAACTATTTTCAGTTTTAAAACATTCTAAAAAAACATATCACAAAAAAACTGTTCCATTTTAAGGAATAGCAGAGATTATTTCAATTAAACATAATAAATTGTCAAGTTTAATAGTGAATTTCATAATTGCTTTTCACATTAAATTTGACTTAAAAACAGAAAAATGCAAAATAAAGGATTAGTAAAATTATTCGCGCTTTTGTTTGGATTGGTAAGTATTTATCAATTATCATTTACATTCAAAGCAAATCAAATTGAAGCGGAAGCGGAACAAGTAGCAATAAATGCCGTGCCTGATACAGAGGATGATTATCGTGCTAAAAGAAGTCAAGAAGAAGTTAATTATTTAGAAGCTAAAGCAACCGATACGGTATTTAATATTGGTATTGCGAAATTTTCTTATAATGATGTTAAATCTAAAGCCATGAACCTTGGTTTAGATTTAAAAGGAGGTATTAACGTTATTCTTCAGGTATCAGTAAAAGATATCTTAAAAGGGTTAGCTAATAATAGTAAAGACCCTGTGTTTAATAAAGCACTAGAAGATGCAACCGAACTTCAGAAAAATAGCCAGAACACCTATTTAGAAGATTTTTTCACATCATTTGATGCTATTAAAGGAGACACAAAGTTAGCGTCTCCAGATATTTTTTATACCAAAGCATTAGACGGAGAGATTGATGGTACCATGACAGATGATGAGGTTAAAGGAATTATTGAAACTAAAATTGATGAATCCATCGTTTCTGCTTTTGAGGTTTTAAGAAAGCGTATTGACGAATTTGGAGTTACATCTCCTAACATTCAACGTTTAGGTACCTCTGGACGTATTTTAGTTGAATTACCAGGTGTAAAAGATGTAGAACGTGCTACAGGATTACTACAAAGTACAGCACAACTAGAGTTTTGGGATGCTTACAAAGGCGAGCAATTTTTTGGTTTTTTAACACAAGCTAATGAGACTTTAAAGGGTATAGTTGATGTACAAACAGAAACAGACGAAATTGAAAGTCAAGATGAAGAAGATGCCCAAGATGCAGCTATTGATGATCTTTTAGGGGAAGCTGAAACAGATTCTACAACTGTAGCAGTAGCGAACCCTTTATTAGATTTATTTAGAGGACCAGGTTATCAAGGAGGTCCTGTTATTGGAAGATTTGAACTAAAGGATAAAGAAACTATTCTTGAGTACTTGAATATGCCAGAAGTTCGATCTTTATTACCAGTAGAGCAACGTTATGCAAAATTTGTTTTTGGTAAACCAGAGAAGGATAACGAATTAGTAGAGTTATATGCTTTAGTTGGTAATAGAGATAACATACCACAATTAAGTGGGGCGGTTGTAACCGATGCTAGAAATCAGTTTGGACCAACAGGAAAATCCGAAGTATCTATGCAAATGAATGCTAAAGGAGCCAAGATTTGGGAAGAAATGACAGGAAAGGCATATACCCAAGGATCCCAAATTGCCATTGTTTTAGATGATGTTGTTTATTCCGCTCCTGGAGTAACTACAGGACCTATAGCAGGTGGAAGTTCTTCAATTTCTGGAGATTTTACTTTAAATGAAGCTATTGATTTAGCAAACGTATTACGAGCAGGTAAATTACCAGCATCGGCAGATATTATTCAAAGTGAGGTTGTCGGGCCATCTTTAGGTCAAGAAGCGATTGATAGTGGTACGACGTCATTTTTAATTGCATTAGCTTTAGTGCTTATCTGGATGATTTTTTACTATGGTAAGGCAGGAATTTTTGCTGATATAGCCATGTTATTAAATATACTTTTAATATTCGGAATTCTATCAGGATTAGGAGCAGTATTAACATTACCAGGTATCGCAGGTATTGTGTTAACAATTGGTATGTCGGTAGATGCGAATGTACTTATTTATGAAAGGATTCGTGAAGAACTTACTAAAGGAAAAGGGCAAAAAGAAGCCGTTCAAGATGGATTTAGTAATGCCTTATCATCTATTTTAGATGCAAATATTACCACAGGTTTAACAGCTTTAATCTTATTTATATTTGGTACAGGTCCTATTAAAGGATTTGCAACAACCTTGTTAATTGGTATTGGTACATCATTATTCACAGCTATTTTTATCACACGTTTATTAGTTGACTGGTACGTAAATAGAGGAGGAAAACTAGATTTCTCTACAGCAATTACTAAAAACCTCTTCAGAAATATAAATATTAAATTCTTACAAAAGCGTAAGATTGCTTATGTTATTTCGGGAATTTTTATTGCTTTAAGTTTAGGGTCATTAATAGTTAATAAACTAGACCAAGGGGTCGATTTTGTTGGAGGTAGAACCTATCAAGTACGTTTTGCACAGGATGTTAGTCCTTCAGAAATTTCAGCTACATTAACTGATGCATTTGGTAGTGCAGATGCTAAAACTTTTGGCGATGCAAATCAATTAAAAATTACTACAAAATATAAAGTAAATGAAACTGGAGCTGAGGTAGATGAAGAAATTAGAAAATCATTATATGATGCTTTAATTCCTCATTTAGAAGGTATATCTTATGAAGATTTTATAAGTGATGCCGATACGAAAACTACAGGTTTAATGAAGTATTACAAAGTGAGCCCTACTATTGCCGATGATATTAAACAAGCATCATTCTGGGCAATTCTAGGTTCACTAATCGTAGTGTTTTTGTATATTTTATTGCGTTTCAAAAAATGGCAATATTCGCTTGGTGCAGTTGCGGCAGTATTCCATGATGTATTAATTGTATTGGGGATATTCTCTTTAACATACAAGTTTATGCCATTTAATATGGAAATAGATCAAGCTTTTATTGCGGCGATATTAACAGTAATTGGTTATTCATTAAATGACACGGTTGTTGTATTCGATAGAATTCGTGAATTCTTTAACGAACATACAAGCTGGGAATTTAATCGTGTAGTAAACTCGTCATTAAGTAGTACACTAAGTAGAACATTAAATACCTCATTAACAACGTTAGTAGTATTACTTGCTATTTTTATTTTTGGTGGAGATTCTATTAGAGGATTTATGTTTGCATTAATTGTGGGTGTGATAGTAGGGACATATTCGTCTTTATTTATTGCGACACCAATTATGTATGATACAGTAAATAAACTAGAAGGAAAGAAGAAAGACTAACTCAAATTTTTTTCTAAGTAATGAAGTCGTCTAAAAAGGAATTTTTAGACGATTTTTTTTAGGAACATTTATAAAATATCACGTCTATTATATTGAAAATCAATGCTGCGTTAGAATAATCTAATAATGTATGAATTTATTAAACTTCAAGAAATTCTTATACATGAATACGACTTAGACTATCTTCTTTTACTAAATTTTGCAAGATTATATTGCCTTGATAACTAGTCTGGTGCTTTATAAATTTGTTTTAATTCCCCATTGTCTTAAATAGTAATAGCATCGGATTTGTTAACTGATTTTTTTATACTTTGTGGGTAGCCTTCCCTAAAACACGGGAGTCTACATTTTTAGGGAAGCCTACATCATAATCATAATGACCAATGTTTTTTGTTCTCAAGTCTATAACATCAACATCAGTTTTCGATTTTATATATTCTACAATTTTGCTAGTATCTCCTTTACTTCTAGAGCTAGCTTGAATGATTACTGTTTTTTTCATATTTCAAAATAACAGTAAAAAAACTGATAATAATACATTTAAAATAGAAACAATTAATACGATACTTTAAAAAATTTATAGAAACAATTATGAAATTAAAAGGGATTAGTCGTGACACTAATCCCTTTTAATTGATTTTTATATGAGTTTTTTTCTACCTAATTATTCATCACAAAGATCTAAGCGAGACAAATAATTTGTAGTTAAACCCTTTATGTTTTCTATTAGTAATAGCTTAATTTCTTCAACACTTTTATCTGCAATTTTTTCTTCTTTTGGTTTTATATCAGCTAAAGTACTAGGATCGCAGTCACAAATTTCTAAGATATTATTGTACGTTTTTATATTATTTGCAATAGCTTCTTTATAAGTATTAATTAAGCGTTCTTTTTTAAGATTAGATTCCTTTTCTTTTTGAAGCGCAAGTTTTGCTTTTATTTCTGCTTCTTTCTCTTTCAATTCATTTTGTAATTGTTCAAGTTTATCTTTTTCAGACTCTAAAGTCAAAAGCTCTTCTTCTTCATTTGTCAAAATGGTGAATTTGTCAAGTTCGACAATACTTTTTTGAGCAATATCGCGAGCACGTTTTACATAAAAACGCCCATCTTCATAGGTGTTAGCTTTTTCAACATGGACTAAAAGTTTTGCACCATCGTAAGCTAAGTCATAGGCACTATTACAGCCACATGCTTTTAGTTTTTCTTTAGAACGTTCAAAAGCTTCTAATGATCTATTTGAATAATATTTTAAATGAGAAATATTATTCGATTTATATGCCGATTTCACATGAGAATAGGCATAGAGTAAGTCTGAGTCTGCATCTTCACATTTAGATTGTGCAATTGAAAGTGTAGAAACTAGAAATAGCAACACAATAAAGTAAGATTTTTCCATAATAATTAGGTTAAGTTTATATGAATTAACGACGAATGTATTAAAAATATCGTTAAAACACATGTGTTTCATCGAAAAAATGGATTTAGTATATTTATAGAATTTTAAAATTGAAATATACTTATGAAGAAAATAAACCTTGAAGAATTTAAAATAAAATCACCAATTCAAATAAAAACCCAATCATCAACTTACAATTTAGAAGCTTCTAAAAATATCATAGAAGACGAACTAAATGATGTTAGTAAGAAGCTAGGAAAACTCCAGAATACAATGTATGCGCACGGTAAATATTCGGTGCTTATATGTTTACAAGGGATGGACACTTCTGGAAAAGATAGCTTAGTTAGAGAAGTTTTTAAAGAATTTAATGTTCGAGGTATTCAAGTTCATAGTTTTAAAGTACCAACCGAAGTGGAGTTAAATCACGACTATCTGTGGCGTCATTATATTGTGCTTCCAGAACGTGGTAAATTTGGAGTTTTTAATAGAACACATTATGAGAATGTTTTAGTAACTCGTGTACACCCAAAGTATATTTTAGGGGAGAACATACCAACTGTTAATTCGGTTGAAGATATAAATGCCGCTTTTTGGGATAAGCGATTTGAACAAATTAATAATTTTGAAAAACATATAGCAGATAATGGTACCATTATTTTTAAATTCTTTTTAAACCTATCTAAAGAAGAACAAAAAAATCGTCTTTTAAGGCGCTTAGAGAAGCAAGAGAAGAATTGGAAATTTTCACCAGGCGATTTAAAAGAACGTAGGCTATGGGAAAAATACCAAGATTGCTATGAAGATGCCATTAATAGAACCTCAAAAGAACATGCTCCTTGGTATAATATTCCAGCCGATGATAAACCTACGGCACGCTATATAGTAGCTAAAATAATATACGATACGCTTAGTACATATACAGATATACAAGAACCTGAATTGGATGATGATATTAAGGCCAATATTGAATTGTATAAGCAACAACTAATGAGTGAGTAGTTTTTTATGATTTCTTTTAGACTAAAGCTTTTATAAAATGGTATTTTAGTCATTAAATTTCACGTTATATTTTATGGTAAATCTTAGATTACTTATAGCAGTTTGCTTTCTTACATTTTCATTTAATTCTATTTCACAAACAGATGAAGAAGTTATTAAAGATATTTATAAAACATCTTTAACTAATGGGCAAAGTTATCATTGGTTAAATTTCTTATCCAATCAAATAGGTAGTCGCTTATCTGGCTCTTATGGCGCAGAAAAGGCAGTTGCATGGACTAAGGAGGAACTAGAAAAATTAGGTTTAGATAAAGTTTGGTTACAACCAGTAATGGTGCCAAAATGGATTCGTGGGGCTAAGGAATATGCATATATCGAATCGGGTTCTGGTAAAACATCTATAGTTAATATATGTGCATTAGGTGGTTCTGTTTCAACACCATCACTTGGTTTAAAAGCAGAGGTAGTAGAAGTTCAAAATTTTGAAGAATTGGCAATTCTTGGCGAAGAAAAAATAGCTGGCAAAATAGTATTTTATAATCGTCCGATGCAGCCAGATTTAATTCATACGTTTGAAGCTTATGGAGGTTGTGTGGATCAAAGGTATAAAGGGGCAGTAGAAGCTGCAAAGTATGGTGCTGTTGGTGTTATTGTTAGATCAATGAATTTGAGACTTGACGATTTACCACATACAGGCGCGATGACATATGATGATTTACCAGTAAGTGAACGTATACCTTCAGCAGCAATTAGTACCAATGATGCTGAATTATTGAGTGCTATGCTTAAGTTAAATAAGTCCATAAGCTTTTATTTTAAACAAAGTTGTAAGCAGCTAAAAGACGTCTTGTCTTATAATGTTATTGGTCAAATTACAGGATCGGAGTTTCCAAACGAATACATGCTCGTTGGTGGCCATTTAGATTCATGGGATCTAGGTGATGGCTCACACGACGATGGGGCAGGAGTTGTTCAATCTATGGAAGTATTGCGCTTGTTAAAAGAAGTTGGCATTAAACCAAAACGAAGTATTCGCGTTGTTTTGTTTATGAATGAGGAAAATGGTTTGCGTGGAGGCAATAAATATGCAGAGGTAAGTAAACAGAAAAACGAAAAACATGTTTTTGCTTTAGAGAGTGATTCTGGAGGGTTTACTCCTAGAGGGTTTAGTTTTGATTGTGATGATGCCAGTTTTAATCAAGTTTTACAATGGAAACCCTTATTCAAACCATATTTAATTCATTATTTTGAAAAAGGTTATGGTGGAGCAGATATTGGACCCTTAAAAAGTGATGCTATGGTTTTAGCAGGTTTACGTCCAGACTCACAACGCTACTTCGATCATCACCATGCTAGTAATGATACGTTCGATGCGGTTAATAAAAGAGAATTAGAATTAGGAGCTGCAACAATGACTTCTTTGGTATATTTATTTGATAAGTATGGTGTAAATCCAATTTCAAATTTAGAAACAATAAAAAACTAGAATTAAAATGAAAAAACTAACAGTGCTATTTGTTTTACTACTTTCAGTAACAATTTTTGCTCAAGATGAAAATGAATTACCTTACTCTGATATTTCTATTACTCCTGAAACATATACACCTGGTGCTGTAGCAGCTAGAATGGTTGATGGTTTAGGGTTTAGATATTATTGGGCAACAGAAGGTTTAACAGAGACCGATTTAGCTTATAAACCAAGTGAAACAGGTAGAACAGCCAATGAAAACCTCGATCATTTATATGGACTTTCGAGTTTTATACTAAAAACTTTATTGAAAGATACAGGTAAAACAGAAGAAGTAGAATTTGTTAGTTTCGAGGAGAAACGAAAAGCAACCTTATTAAACTTTAAAAAAGCTTCAGATATTTTATTAAAGAGTAAAGATTTATCTGAGTTTGATAATAATAGATTTCCGTTTTGGAATCTAATTAATGGTCCAATATCAGACGCATTGTGGCACACTGGTCAAATTGTTTTACTTAGGCGTGCTTCTGGTAATCCTTTTAATTCGAATGTTAGTGTTTTTGCTGGAAAACTTAGAGATTGAGTATTCTATTCATTCGTTTCTTCGGGAGCCTCCAGAGGTTCTTTCAGTAAGATTTTACATATTTGAAAATAACCATTTCTAGTGCTGGATATTAATAAATTAATGTCCTTTGGAGACCAAGAAGGAAGTATATCAACTTCATCGTTAAAGGTTATTTGTCTTTTACTTTTGCCGTCATGCTTCATAATATAAATTTCGGGTTTTCCACTTCCCACAGTAGCAGAATAAACAACTCTTAATTTATTATTAGAAAGCTTAGCGTAATTACTATGATTTTTAAAATAAGTAAGTCTTGAACGTTCCTCTGTAATAATATTATACGTATAAATTACATCGGTTTCTTTTTCATTATTTTTATTAGAATAGTATAAAAAATAATTACCTCTTCTCGAGAATTGCGGATATAAATTATTGTACTTATCGTCTATGAGTTTTTTAGGTCGCTTTCCTTTTTGATGAATATGGTATATATCGAAATCGCCTTTTGGGTCTTCTAAATTAAAAACGATTTCAACACCATTGGGAGCGTATTGAGCGCGCGATTTATTTCCAGCTAAAGGTATAGGAATTTTAGAAACTTTATAATTGTCTAAATTAAGTTTGTAGATTTCGGTCATGCCTAATCTGTCCGATTCAAATAGAATGATATTCTTGTATGGGTGCCAAGTTGGACGTCTATCATTAAATGAGTTTGTTAGTAACCTTTTTTGATGCTCACCATTTATGTCCATAGTGTATAATTGCCATTTACCCGTTCTATTTGATTCAAATAGTATTATAGTACCTTCTTTATTATAACTAGCATATCTATTATCTGAAGAATTATTGGTTAATTGTACTTCTTTATATCCAAATTCTTGACTATTGGCAATAAAATTGTAGCAAAAAAAAGTGAGCAGTAAAACAAAGTTTTTAAAGGAAAAAGTAGGAGGCATTTCAAATAGCTAATTAATAATAGCACTAAGATAAAAATAAATACTTAGACACGTTTTTTTATAAATTTAATAATACCAAATAGAATCGTTAGTAATGCGATACCTATGATTGTTGCAATCATTTCTTTTGAAGACATATTATATAAAAAATATAGAATAACCATTATTGCTAATATAGGCACTAACAACCCACCTGGTATTTTAAATTCCCCTTCTTGAGATTTATGAGTTTTACGCAGTTTTATGACTGATAATGCTACGGCTAAATATACAATTAGCATCGAACTACTAGCAATAATGGCTAATTTTTCAAAACTACCACTAGCTGCGATAATAAAAACAATGAAGGCATAAACAATAATAGCTATGTGAGGCGTAGCGAACGATTTATGAAGATTTGCTAATGATTTTACAGGTATTACTTTATCCCTAGCTAGAGCATAAACTACACGAGGATTATTGAGTATGGAACCACTTAAGTACCCAAACATGGATATGATAGCTCCAAAGAATAATATTGTATAACCAATTGGTCCTAATGCTGCTCTAGCAGTTTCTGCTAATGGTGTTGCTGTAAAGGTTGCCAAGTCACTGCCTAAAACACCTTGTGAAACGGTTTGGATTAGAATATATAATATTACAACAACAAAAATGCTAATAAATATAGCTTTGGGAACAGTACGCTTTGGATTGATAACTTCACCACCAACAATTAAGCCTGTTTCGGCTCCTTGAAAAGCAAAAAACAGAATAAGAGATGTTTCTCCTAATGTTTTTATACTTGGTAAGGAATCTATAGATAAATTATTAAATGAGACGCCTTTCCATCCTAAAATAACTAGTATAAGTAACGGAACGAGTTTAGTTAAGGTGTTAAACTTCACTAATCCAATGCCTTGTTTTAATCCAAGAATATTTATAAAAGCAAAACCAAAAAATATGATAAAAAGAAAGGATAATCGAACCCATTCAATTTCAAAAAAAGGATTAGCCGTCGCTAACATGTTAATTAAGGCATTTGAAACGGCAGCATCAGCAAAGAGTGCACTTATCATCACAAATACACCCCCAAGAAATCCAGCATAGTCACCAAAAGCAGTTTCAATATAAGTGTATGGACCACCAGTATTGGTGACTTTACTACCAGCTTCAGCAAAACAAAGCATTACCAATGCGATTAGAATACCACAAAAAAGGTAAGCGATAAGGCTTGACGCACCCATCTTGGAAGCTATTATGGCTGGAAGCGCAAATATACCAGCACCAATAATAATGTTTATAATGTTAGCAGATAAACCTAATGTGCCTATGCGTCGTTTTAAACCATCGTTTTTAATCATTTCATCAAAATTTTATAAATAGCTTAGCCACCATTTATCTTTATTATTCGCTTTATATGTCATGTATTTTTTACTTGGGAAATAGAGCAGAGTAATAATTATCATCCAGACAATATAAACTGTAAAAAGTGAATAACCATGCTTTGCTAGACCAGCAATTGGATTTTGTGAAATATTTAATAATTCTTGCCAGTTATCATTTAACAAAATAACACCCAGAATGGCCCCTATATGAATAACTAGAATATGAAGGAAATAATAAAACAGAGGTACCCTTCCAAATACTAAAAGGATATCTGTTACCCCATTCTTTACACGCTCTATAGTATATAAAAAAAATAAAGCAGGGCCCATAGTTATTAAAACATAAGATAAGGAAGGAGGATATTTGGTAACATTTAAAAAAGCCATTATTGTTTTGGCAGAAGTATTTTGAACCGACCAAGGAGCTAAATCACCATAAATATTAATACCTCGAATAGTAAAAAACAATAGAATGCTAGTAATGCCTAGTCTAAGTAGCCATTTCTTCCGAATTGTAACATCAAAACCTCTGGTATATAATGACCCTAAGCAATACCCCAAAGCAATAAGACCAATCCAAGGGATTACAGGATAACCGAAAAATATATAATGATTATCATATAGTGTAAACCCATTGGGTTGATGTAACATATACCATAGTAATGCGCTTATACTATTACCTTGCATTGTAATACCGTCCAGTAAATTGTGCCCAGAAATTAAAATTAATCCTATAGCCGCAATTACTTTTTTTGGCAGAAAAACAAGGAAAGATAGACATATCATGCTTACTCCAATAGCCCAAATAACTTGAAGAAGAACAAAACTATAAGAGAGATCAAAAAACCATAGAAGGTTGTTTAAAAATATTTCTAAAACTATAAGCCATATACCACGAGTAAATAAAAATTTAAAAAGCTTAGGTTTGGTTTTATTACTACCATATAAAAAAGCTGATGTACCTGCTAAAAACACAAAAACAGGAGCACAATAATGTGTAATAAAACGTGTAAAGAATAAATAAGGCGTTGTTGTTTCTAAATTAGTAGGATCATTTAGGGCGGCGTCATAATGAAAGTAATCTCTTGTATGATCTAGTGCCATAATAACCATAACTAACCCTCTTAGAATATCTATAGATTCTATTCTTGTAGATTTTACCAAAGCCATAATTAGTTAATTTTCTAATTTGTATACTACGCCATCTTTCATAACAAATTTAACAGTTGCTAAAGTATTAATGTTTTTCAATGGGTTGTCGTCTACTGCAATAATATCTGCCAAATACCCAGTTTTTAGCTCTCCACGATCACTAAGTTCTAATAAGGCTGCAGCATTTATGGTGGCAGATTGGATAGCATCAATTTCAGACATTCCTCTGTCCATCATCGCAAATAATTCTTCAATATTCTTACCATGTGGAATTAATGGCGCATCTGTTCCTAAAGCAATGTTTACTCCAGATTTTATAGCATTTTTTACGCTCTCTTTAGCTAAAGGTAAAATATATTTAGCCTTTTTAACTAAACGAATATCCATTTTGTCATAACCACTTGTAATTTTATCTACTAATCCAGTCGTAGGAACTAAAAAAGTCCCTTTATCTTTCATAAGAGCTATAGCTTCATCATTTAAAAGAGAACCGTGTTCAATAGAATTAACACCAGAATTTATGGCAGCTATAATACCTTCGGTACCATGAGCATGTGCACCAACAGTAATGCCGTGCCTATGAGCTTCTTCAACAACAATTTGCATTTCTTCATTTGTCATTTGTTGTGCCCCTATAGATTCTTCTAAAGACAATACACCAGCTGTTGCCATTATTTTAATAGCCTTTGCGCCATACTTAATTTGATACCTCACAGCTTTAAGGGCTTCATCTTTACCATTAATCATTCCATTTTCATAGCCTAAATCGTAAACACCTTCTGCAAAGCCTCCCATCATTGATATATCTGCATGTCCACCAGAAATGCCTATCATATGTCCGCAGGGAATTATTCTAGGAGCTTCTATCCATCCAGCATCAGATGCTTTTGCAAGTGATACACCAATTAATTCTTTAGTTGGGTGAGTTTGTCCAATATTTCTTATGGTTGTAAAACCAGCCATAAGTGTCTTCTTCGCATTTTTAGTACCTCTCAATACAGCATCGCTACCACTTTCTGTTACTGATAAAAATTGATAATTCTTTATGAAGTCTAGGTCTAAATGAACATGCATATCCATTAGTCCAGGTAATAAGAATTTATCACTTAAGTCTATAATTTCTGTATTACTGGGTAATGATACTGGATTGATTGCTGAAATAAAATTATTTTCAATTACTAATATTGCAGGTTCAACTAATTGTCCTGTTCGTACATTTAGAAAAGCTTTTGCTTTTATAATTTTAGTTTGACCAAACAAGTTGATCGTGATGAAAAGGATGAGAATTAAAAATGGACTTTTTTTCATATAATTTGAAATTTTAAAACTGAAAATAAATAAACTGTTCGCCACTACCTTGAGCTATGATTATTAAGAAGGTCATAATTGCCCATACTAATCCTAGAACATAAGGAGATGTTTTTAAAGATACTTCTTTCATAGAAGTATTTCGCATAACCCAATGGCATAGAAACAAAATGGCTATCACCACACTTACTTTTAATATATCAAAAGAACTTAAAATCTTTTCGCCATCTGTTTGCATATAGAACATAGATTTTATCATATTCCAAGCTGTTTTAAACTCACGAGCTCTAAAAAACACCCAAGTAATATTAACACAGGAAAACGTTATAAATGCGAGAAATATGCCATTCCATTTAGTTATTTTAAAAGGTAGATATCTACGCTGTAGTCTTTCAAGGATTAGGTAGGTGCCATGTAAACCACCCCAAACCATAAAAGTCCAAGCGGCTCCGTGCCATAATCCTCCTAAAAGCATAGTTAACATTAAAGCAACGTACATTCTAGTAATACCATGACGGTTACCGCCTAAAGGAATGTACAAGTAATCCTTAAGCCATGACGAAAGTGAAATATGCCAACGTTTCCATAAATCTGAAAAGCCTAATGACGCATAAGGGTATCTAAAGTTGTCTGGTAAAATAATACCTAGTATTAACGCGATGCCAATGGCACATGTAGAATACCCAGCAAAATCAAAGAATATTTGTCCTGAAAAAGCGATAGTACCTATCCAAGCATCAATACCATGTAGTAATTTACTAGAGCCAAAAACAGCATCAGATGTGTCTGCTAGCAGTGTGTCTGCCATAACAACCTTTTGAAACAATCCTATTGTTAAAAGAAATAAACCCCAAATAAATTGATTCGTGGTTGCTTTCTTTTCTTCATAAAACTGCGTTATTAAATCTTTAGCGCGTACAATTGGTCCAGCAACTAACTGTGGAAAGAAGGTTACATACAATGCAAAATCTAGAAATGTTCTTGCAGGTTCTATTTTACGCTTATACATATCTATGGTATAAGACATGGTTTGAAAGGTGTAAAATGATATACCCATAGGGAGTATTATATCCATTGGTCTTGCTTTAAAGTCTATGCCGATGCTGTTCATAACAACCACAAAATTTTCAAGAAGGAAATCACCATACTTAAAGAAAGCTAAAAAGCCAAGATTAACAAACATGCTAAGTAGTAACCATATTTTTCTTTTTTTCTGATTGTCTTCAACTGCTAACCTTTTACCAGCAGTCCAATCGACAATGGTTGATATCCAAAGTAAAATGACTAGAGGAGGATTCCACATGCCATAAAACACATAACTGGATAACAACAGCATACGCTTCTTACCAGTCCAATTAAAAATTTTAGAATAGTATAATGCTAGAACTATAACTAAAAACAATACGAAACTTAATGAGTTAAATAGCATGATTAGTTGGTTTTATGGTTAGTAATTACACCGTCTTTAAGCATAATCTTTGCCAATTCAGCAGTAAAAAACGTGGCATCTTCTGCTGACAAATGAGACCATTCGGGACAATTTAAGTTTTTGAATTGCTCATAATCTTCAAAGTGGTAGGCAGGTAAATTTGATTGTTGTACTAAGTCTTCCCAAAAATCTTGTCGAGGTAAGAACTTCGCTTCTCCACCTCTCATAAAACCCGACGATGGACAGCGTAATAAAATAAGGTTTCCACCTCTTTCTGTAAAAACTTTAGCATCTTTTAAAAAATATTCCATAGTTGATTTTTTATCAGGAGGAGGTATATCACCACTTGTCAAAATAGCTTTCCAATTTGCTTTAATTTTATTAGCAAAAGAAGTGTCGGAAGTAGTTCTTTTGGTCATTTTCATGTTTCTATCTCTAGATAAATCACCAAAATTGTAATAAAGAAAATCTTTTTTACCAGTTCGGTTTCCAAATCTGCATCTTCTTAAAATAGATTTTAAATCTACATCGTCTTCTAGTTTTTCTTCATCTCCTGACATAAAAACCAGATTCTCTTCTAACGGTAAGCCTAGATAAAAGTTTAATTTTTGTGCATAAGTTCTTTTGTGAAAATAATTATTTTTCACGATGCCTCGTTTCCAAATAAAGGCTTCTGGGTAGGTTGTTGAAAAAAATAAGCCAGGAGTTACACCAACTATTATAGTTCCTGAAAAATTTGTATTCTCAACAATGTCACGAAATATTGGCAAAGGTGTTGTGCCTTGAGAGGCAAGCTGGATTGGTTTTACACCAGTTGTTCTTTGCCATTCATCTAATTGAATATCAAAATAAATTCGAGATGAACCTATAGTTAATATATCATCAGTTGTAGCTTTGTCCACTCGAGCTCTTTGAGTAGCCCAAATTTCTTTGTTATCATTTAAATTAGGTTCATAGCCTTGAGAGCGCCAATAGCTTTCCCAAGATATCGTTGTAATAGCAGTAATTGTTAGCGCAACAATTAGTGTTAGTTTTAATTTCATTTTGGTTGGTTTTAATCATTTTTATTAATCTTAAACGGTTGCTTCTTTTGATAGGTAAGTGAACGCCATAACCATTCTACGGGACCATACTGAAAATATTTTAACCAGATTGGGCTAAAAATTAGTTGGAAAACCCAAATACTTCCTACTATATAATAAAGTTCATATCGCTGTAATTCTCCGAATAAAGCAAACCCAAAACCGTAAAATAGAATAGAAGTAATGATGCTATGCATCAAATAATTTGTTAGAGCCATACGCCCAACCGCAGCTAACGCCTTTTTAAGAAAGCCTAAGATTCCAGACTTAATGAATAACATAAATAAGCCAATATGTCCAATGGTAGTAAATAAGCGACCAATTTGATAGGTCATGCCTGCTTTGTGCATCGTTAATTTATCAAAACTACTATCTAGAATCGCTGTGGTTTCTAGGTAGTTTGTTGTTAAACCAATTAGGTAACCAGTTATTAGCATTATAAGATAATAAATGTTAGAACGTTCGCCATGAAAAATTCGAAGCTTAAAGAAAGCCATACCCAATAGCATATAACTTAAAATATCCCATAGCCATAGTCTATATGGAAACCAAGTTTGCATAAACTGATTCATTTTTACTTTTTCTGTTGCAACAGACCAATATCCCTGATGCATTTCTTCGATATATTCGTCAACTTCTTCTGGGGTTTTCTTAGTGTTGAAATTCTCCCATTTTTTTAAGTCTTTTTCTTGTGCTTCACTTAATTCGGTACCTTGCTCCTTAATCGCTTGGGCTTCTAAACCTGCTTTTTGAGTTTCTAAATCGGAATAATAATCGCTTACGTCCCACCAAATGCCAATACTAATTAGTAAGCAACCTATAATAATGAGATTTTTAATACTCGCATTTCTAAACGGAAATAGCATAAGTGCGAAGATGGCATATGGAAATAAAATGTCACCATGCCACAATAAAACCCAAACATTAATTAATCCGAATACAAGGAGCCATAATATGCGGCGATAGTAAATATCTGCTGTTGTAATTCCTGCTCCATTAGTTTCAAGCCTTTTGGTTAGTAAGATAACGCCAGCTCCAAATAGCAAGGTGAATAGACCGCGCATGGTGCCTTCAAATAGCATTTCGTTTACAATCCAAACTTTTAAATTAAGTCCTTCTGAACCACCGGCAACACTAGGGTCGGAATAAGCATAGGGGAGTCCCATACCGTTAATATTCATTAAAAGAATACCCAGAAGTGCAATACCGCGTATAACATCTAAAGAATTTATTCGAGACTTTTGGCTTGTAGGTTTAAAATGGGTTTGGTTGGTTAGGTTCCCCATGTCTTATTTTTTCGCTGTATCAGCTAATTGTTTGGTATCCACATGCTGTTGGAAACCTATTATTTTTCCATCCTTTAGTTTCCAATGGTGTGCTACTTGTGCATCAATTTTTTTCCCAGTGGCTTTAACAATTGCGTTGTAACGTAGTGTGGTTAACACTTGGTTTTCAGACATGTCATGTTGTTTAATATTAACAAGTTTGAAATTATCCCATTGTTCTAACACACGAGTAAAAACACCATTTAAGACTGCTTCGGGGCCTAGATATGGATTACCATCTGCTAAACTATTACCTTCCGCTTCATTCCAAATTATGTTTGGATCCATTGCTGCTAAAACCGCTTCAACGTTACCTGTGGCAAAATCGTCATATAACTTTTGAATAACGAGCACATTATTAGGGTCAGAAACAATACCCAATTGTTGTAAAAACAGCATATTATCCATAAAATCTTGTTCTTGAGCAATTTTACCATCTTTCATTTTTACAAGTGTTGTTCCTTCTATGTTAATGGTTCTTCCTGTTGCAGGAATGCCGAAGAAATCGCCAGAATGCGTTCCTTTAAAATGCCAATGTTTTACAAGTTTATCGTTTTGCCCAAAAACATCTTTTTGAGTGAATTTTACATCTGAAAACCCAGTAACAAAATTTTGGTAATAAGCCTTGAAATTTTCAATTCCCACAATATTTTCTGGACTGGAAATTAAGGTAATGTCATCTGTAAAGTTAGTTTCATTAATTAGGTCTAGGTTACCTTTATTAATAATTTCATCCCATGTTTGAGAGTACATTTCAATGTCTTTGTTGATTTTGGAATCGCATGATATGAAACTAATTACGATTGAGAACAGTAAAATTTTAAATAGATTTTTCATAAGGAATAAAGTTTTATTGGTTAGGTTTTAAATGTTTTTAAAACAAGAGAATAGAAAGTCCATTAGAAATAACAAATTTTAATGGAATTTATAAAATTAATAAAATAGGAAGAAAGGAATTCCGTAGTAGGGAATAATTTGAATGATTCAAACATATAGTGTCTTTTATATTTAACTGCTATTAAAAAAAGACTCAGGGAATAATGGAGTAAGTTAGGAAATTTAAGTATGCTAAGCAAACAAGTAATATTTGTAGGACTCATATAAAATAAAAAATGCCCAACTTTTTAGAGTCGGGCACTTTCTTGAGTTAGTTTAGTTTGTTGTTTATTTTACCAATTCTTTTTCTTTTTTATTACTAAAATTAACTTCTACTTGATTTTTTATAATATCATCAAAAGTTTCTCTTTTGCGTATTAAATGAGCTTTTTTATTATGCCATAATACTTCTGCTGGACGATAACGTGAATTGTAATTGCTTGCCATAGAGAAGCAATAAGCTCCAGCATTTTTAAATGCTAAAACGTCATTTTCGTTAATTTCATTGATACGTCGGTTGTTTCCAAACGTATCTGTTTCACAGATATAGCCAACAACAGTATAAAAACGTTCACGTCCTTTTGGATTAGAAATGTTTATAATATCATGGTGCGAGCCATAAAACATGGGTCTAATTAAATGATTAAATCCAGAATCTACTTGTGCGAAAACCGTTGAGGTAGTTTGTTTAACCGCATTAACTTTAGTTAAAAAAGTGCCAGCTTCGCTCACAAGAAATTTTCCAGGTTCAAAAGCCAATGTTAATTCTTTGCCATAACTTTTACAAAATTCATTAAACTTGGTTGACAATTTTTTTCCTAATTCTTCAATATTAGTTTCAATATCTCCCGTTTTATAAGGAACTTTAAAACCTGAACCAAAATCAATAAAGTCTAAATTCTTAAATTGATTAGCTGTTTCAAATAATATTTCACTAGCATAAAGGAACACATCAATATCTAAAATATCACTACCAGTATGCATATGTATACCATTAATAGTCATTTTAGTATTCTCTACTATGCGAAGTAAGTGCGGTATTTGATGGATGGATATCCCAAATTTAGAATCAATATGTCCTACAGATATGTTTGCGTTACCCCCTGCCATAACGTGTGGGTTAATACGAATACAAACAGGAACGTTAGGGTGTTTTGTTCCAAACTGTTCTAAAATAGAAAGGTTATCTATATTAATTTGAACTCCTAATTGGGCTGCTTGTTCAATTTCAGATAAAGAAACACCATTTGGTGTGAATATAATTTGCTCTGGTTTAAATCCAGCTGCCAAGCCTAAATTAACTTCTTGTATCGAAACGGTATCAATACCAGATCCAAGAGTATTAAACAATTTTAATATAGATATATTAGACAATGCTTTAACCGCATAATTTATCTTTAAATGTTTTACATCATTAAAAGCATTGGTTAAACGATTATATTGGCTTGTTATTTTTTCCGAATCATAAACATAAACAGGACTTCCAAACTCTTCTGCAACCTGTAATAATTGACTATTAGTCATAACACTTCTTATTTTTTAACAAAGATATTTTTTTAGTTTTAAAATAAAATAAAAAATCAATATTTAAACAAATTAAACAAAATGTTAATTATATAACAATAAGTAATAAAGATTGATTTCCTTGTTTTTCTTAATTAAAATATTAGTGTAATTAGTAGCTATTATTTACATTTGCCATCTTAAATTATTAAGCAAATTATGAATTTACACGAATATCAAGGTAAAGAAATATTAAGTAGTTTTGGGGTACGTATTCAAAGAGGGATAGTTGCTCAAAATGCCAATGAAGCTGTCGCTGCAGCTAAACAATTAACTTCTGAAACAGGAACTAGTTGGCACGTTATTAAAGCGCAAGTTCATGCTGGTGGCCGTGGAAAAGGTGGAGGCGTAAAATTGGCTAAAAACTTAAAAGAGGTTGAAGAGATAGCTGGACAGATTATTGGAATGAACCTTATTACACCTCAAACTTCGGCAGAAGGAAAAAAAGTTCATCAAGTTTTAGTTGCTGAAGATGTGTATTATCCTGGCGAAAGTGAAACGAATGAATTTTATATGTCGGTACTTTTAAATAGAGCTACTGGCCGTAATATGGTCATGTATTCTACAGAAGGAGGTATGGATATTGAAACGGTTGCTGAAGAAACTCCTCATTTAATATTTACCGAAGAAATTGATCCTTCAGTTGGATTAATGCCTTTTCAAGCAAGACGTGTCGCTTTTAATTTAGGTTTGTCTGGTTTGGCATTTAAGGAAATGACCAAGTTCGTTACTAATTTATATACGGCTTATGTTAAGTCTGATTCTTCATTATTTGAAATTAATCCTGTTTTAAAAACGAGCGATAATAAAATCATGGCAGTAGATGCTAAAGTGACTATTGATGATAATGCATTGTTTAGACATAAAAACTATGTTGATTTACGCGATGTACGTGAAGAAAGTGCTATAGAAGTTGAAGCTGGAGAATTAGGATTAAATTATGTTGATTTAGATGGAAATGTAGGATGCATGGTTAACGGTGCAGGTTTAGCTATGGCAACAATGGATTTGATTAAGCAAGCAGGAGGCGAGCCAGCAAACTTTTTAGATGTTGGAGGTACTGCCGATGCAGCTAGAGTAGAGGCAGCATTTAAAATTATATTAAAAGACCCAGCTGTAAAAGCAATCTTAATAAATATATTTGGAGGTATTGTTCGTTGCGATCGTGTTGCTCAAGGTGTTATTGATGCTTATAAAAATATGGGTAATATAAATGTCCCAATTATTGTAAGACTGCAAGGAACGAATGCCGATATTGCAAAAGAATTAATTGATAATTCTGGACTAGATGTTATGAGTGCTACTGAATTTCAAGAAGCTGCAGATAAAGTGCAACAAGTATTAGGATAAGACTAAAACTTTATAAAAAAATAAGAAGAGCAATAACGAAATTAGTTGTTGCTCTTTTTTTGTGTATTAGTTTCTCCTTTTTTTGGCATAGGACCTCGCATATGAATAACCAAACCATTCAAAAAATTTCTTAAAATTTGGTCTCCACATTCCATATATTTTGGATGATCTTCTTTTCTAAAAAATGCTCCAAGCTCGCTTTTTGAGATTCTAAAATCAACCAGTTTTAAAATATCTACAATATCGCTATCTCGAAGTTTTAGAGCAACTCTAAGTTTTTTTAAAATATCATTATTTGTCATAAGTTTTAACCTTACAGTTTAGTTTTCTAGCGTTTTGGTATTTTTTGTAAAGATACTTTTTAAAATGTAAGCTACAATTCATTTTAATTAAATGTATAATTTGTATTAACTACTTGATAATAAGTATTTTAATTGATTGGTTTTATGTGTTATAAGATTAAATTTTATATTGAAAACAAAGATTTTTTGTTTATACATTAATTTTTTTATTGATAAACTAAATAAAAACTGCGACGAACTGCTATATAGTTTTCGATGAGATACATTATATCTACGATTATAAAAAGGCTGTTTTAAGTATCTTTATGGTATAATTATTTAATCCTTCCTCACATGATTAATAGGGTAGAAAAACTAAGTCTACTTTCGGAAATGATTGCATTTGCAAAGTACGACAAGGATATTAAAAACATAGAATATAATTTTCTATTAGGTGTTGCTAAACAATTGGGTATTACAAGAGAAGATTTTGATTACCTAATAGAGCATCCAGTTACTTATACACACTTAAAATCGCACAGTGAACGCATTGTTCAATTTCATAGACTGGTTTTATTAATGAATATTGATAGCGAAAGTTCTAAATCTGGAGCGATAAAGTTATTTAATTTTGGACTTCGTATGGGATTAAGTCATGAGTCTATAAGTAAGGTTTTATATTTAATGGAAAGTTTTCCGAATAAAATTGTACCACCAGATGTATTAATAGACATCTTTAAAACACAATATAATTGATATTTAGGAATTGGTTTGAATCCTAATTAAGAAAGGCTAGAAGTATTATACTTTTAGCTTTTCTATTTTATATTGGTATTGTTTTATTTCATCCCTAAGTTTTGCGGCAACAATAAAATCTAAGGCTTTCGCAGCTTCTTCCATTAATTTACGTTTTTCACGAATTTTCTTTTCTAATTCTGGTTTGCTTAAATATTCGCTTTCAGGTTCTGCTGCTTTTAAAGCCTCTAATTCATAACTATAAGTACTTACTGAGTTTTTTGCCAAGGCATTGTTTAAACTTTTGTTTAATGCTGTTGGGGTTATATTATTTTCTGTGTTATAATCTATTTGTTTTTCACGCCTATAGTTCGTTTCATCAATTGTTTTTTGCATGCTTTTAGTAATTTTATCGGCATACATTATAGCTTTTCCATTTAAGTTTCTAGCAGCTCTTCCAACGGTTTGTGTAAGCGAACGTGCTGATCGCAAAAAACCTTCTTTATCGGCATCTAAAATAGCCACAAGCGATACTTCAGGTAAATCTAACCCTTCACGAAGTAAGTTAACACCAACTAAGACATCAAATAAACCTTTACGAAGATCTTGCATAATTTCTACACGCTCTAAAGTATCTACATCACTATGAATATAACGGCAACGAATTTGAATTCTATCGAGATATTTAGTTAATTCTTCAGCCATTCGTTTGGTAAGTGTTGTTACGAGCGTGCGTTCATCTTTTTCAACACGTAATTGAATTTCTTCAATTAAATCGTCTATTTGATTTAAACTTGGTCGAATTTCAATAGTTGGGTCTAACAAGCCAGTTGGTCTAATAACTTGTTCAATATAAACACCATCTGTTTTTTGTAGTTCGTAATCTGCAGGTGTCGCACTTACATATATTACTTGGTTTTGTAGTGCTTCAAATTCTTCAAACTTTAGAGGTCTATTGTCCATTGCTGCAGGTAACCTGAAACCATATTCAACCAGATTTTCTTTTCTACTTCTATCTCCTCCATACATAGCATGTACTTGAGAAATGGTTACATGACTCTCATCAACAACCATTAAATAATCATCTGGAAAATAGTCAAGCAAACAGAATGGGCGTGTGCCAGGTAATCGGCCATCTAGATAGCGCGAATAATTTTCAATACCAGAACAGTAGCCTAATTCGCGAATCATTTCTAAATCGAATTCGGTACGTTCTTTTAAACGTTTAGCTTCTAAATGCTTTCCAATTTCTTTAAAGTAGTCATGCTGTTTCACTAAATCATCTTGAATATCTTTTATGGCACCCTGAAGGATTTCGGGTGATGTTACAAACATATTGGCAGGATAAATGTTTAACCGGTCGTACTTTTCTATAACCTTATTGGTTTGTAAATTGAAAGATTCAATGTCTTCAATTTCGTCACCAAAAAAATGAATTCTAAAAGCATCATCAGCATAACTCGGGAATATATCTACAGTATCACCTTTTATTCTGAAATTACCATGATTGAATTCGGCTTCTGTTCTTGAATATAAACTTTGAACTAGTTGATGTAAAAGTTGTGTTCTAGAAATAACTTGATCTCGTTCTAATGAAATAACATTTTTCTGAAATTCGACAGGGTTTCCAATACCATACAAACAGGAGACTGAAGCTACAACTAAAACGTCTCTACGTCCAGAAAGTAGGGAAGACGTCGTACTTAAACGCATCTTCTCAATTTCTTCGTTAATAGATAGATCTTTTTCTATATAAACTCCCGAAACAGGTATATAGGCTTCTGGTTGGTAATAGTCATAATAGGAAACAAAATATTCTACTGCATTATTTGGAAAAAACTGTTTAAATTCTGAATACAATTGTGCCGCAAGTGTTTTATTGTGCGCCAAAACAAGGGTTGGACGCTGAACTTCTTGAATTACGTTAGCTACTGTAAATGTTTTTCCAGAGCCAGTTACACCAAGTAAGGTTTGGTATTGTTCTTTTGAAACAAGACCTTCTGTTAGTTGTTTTATTGCTTGTGGTTGATCACCAGTAGGACTAAATTCGGATTCAATTTTGAATTTCATAACACAAAATTACGGAAAAATACATGGGTATTTTGAGAATAAAAAGTTAACGTTTGAGCGTGAAATGACCAATAAATGTACTATTGTCTTCAAGAGTAGCTTTAAACCAGTAATCGTCTGAAGGCATAAGTGTTCCGTTTAATAATCCGTTCCAGCCATTTCCTGTAGCACTTAACTCTTTTAGCAACTTCCCATAACGATCAAAAATGCTAATTTTAATATCGCTATAAAATTCAGCATTTACACCATAAGGTTTCCAGGTGTCATTAAACCTATCATTGTTTGGTGTGAAAAAACTTGGAAAACCTAATACGGAAATCTTTTTTTCTGAAATCTCACAATCATTAATATCTGAAACAAATATGGTGTGAAAACCAGGTTTAACATTTGTAAAGACATTGTTGTTTGAGAAGTCTTGGTTATCTAAAGCGTATTCATAATTTCCTAAGCCAGATGCGTTAACCGTTACCGTATTATTGTTTGATAATTGATGTGTTATAGAAGCTTTACCTGAAGCTTCAACTGCTATAAGTCTATTGGAAGAACAACCATTATTATAAGTTACTTTTACCTCATAACTTCCTGGTTCATTAATGTCTAATATTGGTGTATTACTATTCGTAATACTTATATTATTATATGACCATTCATAATTATAATTATTTGGATCGTCGTTAATAATCCCAGCATCTAGCGAGATAAATTGCGGATATATTTCTTCACAATAATAGGTAATCTCATCTGGAAGTAATGTGGGTGT
This sequence comes from uncultured Algibacter sp., assembly GCF_947487605.1. Taxonomy (GTDB): domain Bacteria; phylum Bacteroidota; class Bacteroidia; order Flavobacteriales; family Flavobacteriaceae; genus Algibacter_D. The sequence goes on along the minus strand of NZ_CANKXK010000001.1, from coordinate 176,371 downwards.
AAATAGCACGTTTATAATTAAGGGACTAATGCCGTAGCACCCCATAGCATTATCAATTCTAACATATACAGTATCAGAATTTGGTATTATGTTTTCAAATAATCCTTCCAATGCATCTAATTTATTTAACGCTTCGGTTTCGGATCTGTAAAAGCTAATAATGGAGTTTAATGGTACAAATGGTATTACATGATTTTTTAGGGAGGCTATATCAAATTCAAAAAAACCATCAATTATATCGTTATCACAAGTATCAAATGGCGGTATAATAACACTATTATTAGAAGTATCTAAAGTTATTTCTGCAATTGAAAAACATCGTGATTGATCCACCACTTTGGCATAAACAATTTGCGTTGCGCTAGTGTTTTTAAACATTAGAGGGGAATCTATTTCGTTCATGTCTTGTTTAGCATCTAAACTAGACCTAAAGAAATTCTCAATAAATAGAGTGCTATCACCATTAGTTACTTGAACTTCTGCATCATATAAATTATAAATTGTGAGTCCGTCCTGATTATCATCGCATTCAGTTAAAGTTGCATTAAAAACAATTGGTTTTGGTACGTATTCTATTGTTATCTCTCCATATGAAAAGCACCCCCTTTCAAGTTCGACTTCAACATTATAAGTACCAGGTTCTGAAACGTCGTATTTTCCACAATTTATACAATTACTAGGTTGAAAATCAACCAATATACCATCTTTATACCATGAGTAAGCATTATTCCCAGATTCTTCTGCGTCAAGTTCTAAAATCTCATTTTCACATAACGCATTATCTGTTAATATTAATCGATTTGGACCTAAATCTGTATTTAATTGGAAGCTACCCGCTTCTAAAAATACAGCCGAATCGAACCTAAAATTTTCTTCATCTGCAATAACTAACTTGACTTTATAGGTTTCCCCTGGGGTTAAATCTGTAGTTGCAGAAAGAACAGCTGTTTGCCCATTAAAATTAATAGGGACATTACTATTATTAAAACTACCAAAATAAGCTTCATTAACAGCTTCGCAACCACCAGATCCAGGAATGTCTGGGTGTACAGTGGTAACTTTAACTTCTGTTTGTGTATCTGGAACCAAAGCTATGTTATTGTATTGTGTATCGTTGATATTTCGGATAAGAAATCCGAAAAGATCTGAAAATCTACACGTATTAGGATTATTTTCTTGATATTCTTCGGAAGCAAATAAATATTTAAAACTAACACGATTTGCAATTGCTTTAAATTGAAACTCAATTATAGTAGCATTAAATGTATTGTTTTCGTTAAGTAAAGTTTCCAAATCTGAATCGCCATTCCAGTTAGGAGCATCATCATCACTTAAAGTAGTATTAGGACCAGGTACATTTGACAGTCTCCCAGTAGTTAACACGATACCGCTTTGGAAAGGAAAAGATGAGTCATTAGATTCGAAATAACCATAACTAAATTCTGAGCCACCAAAATCCCCACTAACGGCATTAGTAACAACAATGTCTGTTATGCAATTACTGTCAATTAATATGTCTTCAATAAGTTGTTGGGGTGTAAAGGTTTGACTATCTACAACAATATTTTGGCTGTATAAATATGAAGCAAAAATTAAAGTAAAAATTAAAGTAAAGGTGTTTTTCATCAAATCTATTAAGAGACATGTAAAGATAATAGAGTTATAATAAAATATGAATTAATGACTATCGCTTTAGTGTGAAATGTCCCATGAATGTTCTTCCGTCACCTAGAAGAACACGAAACCAATAATCATCTGTAGGCATTATACCACCATTATAAGTGCCATCCCACCCTTGTGAAAAGGGATCAAGCTGTTTGATTAATTTTCCATACCGATCGTAAATATGAATTTGGCTACTACTTTGTAATTGACTGAGTCCTTGAATTTGCCAGTATTCGTTTTGTCCATCTCCATTAGGAGTGAAGAATTTTTTATGACCTATAACTGAAATTCGTAATGATACCTCATCACATATCTTCTGTATATCTTGAGCAAAGAGTGTATAAAATCCAGCTCTAATATTATTAAAAACAAGGGTTTCTTGATAAGGGAAATATAATCGTCCATCATCTGATACTAGAGAGAACATATAGCTACTATTACCAAGACTAGATGGGTTTAGAATAGTTACTGAGTTATTTTCTGATAAGTCATTTATTTTTAAATCATTAAGTGTAATAGTGGGAGGGTCTGCTGCTTTTACATTAACCGCTAACGATTTTGAACAAAGTGTAATAGGATTTGTTAGTGTTAACGTATAATCACCTGGTTGTGTAATATTACTACTGGGTAAAACAAGTGCGTTGCCAGCAATACTTCCATCTTCAAAGACCCATTCATAAATAAATGTTTCAGATGGAGTTTTTTGAACTGGAATTATATTTCCTGACACGAATGGATTTCCACAAACAATAATCTCTTCTTCCAAAGAAAATTCGGGAAGCGGGTTTACAATTAAATCTATGGTTGTTGTTGCTACACAACTTCTATTTATAGGGTTAATTACCTCGATAGAAATGGTTTGATTGGATGATATAAGTGAATTAGGAAAATTTGATGCATCATCTGTGACTGTAGTTCCATTTTCATCAACATAGGTAAAATAGATATCCATATCGGTTTGTGAGCCTCTAATAATACTTTCAAATAAAGATAAATCAAAGTTATGTAGACCATCGTTTTCGTCTGTTATATCCATCCCATCATCGCAAAAGGCTTGAGGAGGTATGGTGTTGGCAATTACAGGCTGTTCATCTACAATAAAATCTATCATTGTTTCATCGTAGCATGCGCCATCAGGATCATTTGTTATATTGTTAGTGACCCTTACTGTTATAGTTTGGTTTTTAGTTAAAAATACTGGTAGAATTGGACTTATAACAGTTGTGCCATCTGAATATAACAATGGATTACCAGTGTTATCAAAATAGGTGATAGAAACATTCATTGGATTCTGTCCGTTTAAAATGTTACTTTCTAATTGAGAGGTGTCAAATGGATAAGATAATATGGAATCACTTGTGTCGTAGTCGCATTGTCTATCAAATGTTACTGTATTTGCAACTGGCAGAGATTCAGTAATTAACAGATTTGGAAATTCTTGTAAGCCTAGACAATCATTCCCTAAACTGCTTTTCACACGTACCCATATACTTTGGGTATTAGGTGAACTGGTATTTTGATGGTTAGCAATATCAGGAATTTCATTGGTTTCTAATTCGGCATCACTTTCATTTTCGTAAAAATGTACAGTAATAGGAATGGTGTTAAATATCACATTTTCTATATGATTACTAATATCAGTCATGTTAAACATTGCAACGCCATCTCGATTATCTATACCATCGTCACATCGATAAATTGAATTGGGTGTATAGCTAGCAAGGGCTGTGCTACTTGGGCTTACCTCTAGAGTCAACGGAACAACTCGAGCGCACCCACTGGAGTTTTCAACGCGTACATAAATAGTTTCAGTGACAAATCCTAGATTGTCTTGATATGATTCTGGTGTTGAAATTGAAATACCATTTATTTCTGCTTCTGTTTGATTTTCAAAATAACTAAACGTGAGTCCTTCAGCTATATGATCTGAATTAATTTCCACTTTTATCCAATCGAGTGTTAAATTAAAAAAAGCTTGCCCATCATTTGAATCGTCGTCACATTGTGAATACGTGCTTGGCGTATTCACCGTTGGTAAATTATAAATTAATAAATCTATTTCTTCGGAATACAAGCCGCATGAATTTCCAGTTCTATCCAGTTTTACACGATATTGGAAATTTTCAAAGGCTCTTAAAACACTTGAAAGTGTTAAATCTGCGGTTGTTGTACCAGAATAATTAGCATCATTTGATAGAAGAGACCAATTAATGCCATCGGTTGTTACTTCCCATTGGTATAATTCTGCTTCTGGAGATACAATAGAAATAGTTGTACTCTCATTTTCACAAACTGTCAGCTCCGTTGGTTGTGATGTTATGGTAATATTTGCTTGTGTAAGATAATCTGGATGAGGTAAAGTATAACCATCAGAAGCGTTTGTAACCAAGCCGTTTGTATCAACAACCACAGGGCTATCACCTAATCGATCATCTGTATTACCATCTGAAAAACCAGCTTCGATGACATCACTACAGCCATCACCATCACTATCTAAATCTATATAATTGAATATATTATCACCATCTGTGTCGGCTATGGTAAAGTCTATAATATTTGAATCAGGGAAAGTTTCTGCTCTGTTAGTCCAGCCATTCATTCCAAAATCTGGTCCATCATCAATACCATTCACATCTGTATCAGACAAGTTTGTAAATAAAGGGTCTGCTTCAATTGAATCGTAAATTCCATCATTATCGCTATCTAAATCATAAAAATCTGAAATGCCATCGCTATCACTATCAATTGGAATAAAGTTAATATCATAAACATCATCCAGTCCATTGTTGTCTGCATCAATTCCTGTTAAAGCAAATGATACACCTCCATTTTCAATATAATCTGGAATACCATCATTATCACTGTCTAAATCTAATTCATCTTTTATCCCATCGTTGTCATTGTCATTCTTGAAGCAGGTTAATGAAAATTCTCCATTAAAAGTTGAAGATTCATTAGGATTAGAAAGTTTATGTACAAATGAAAAGCTATCTACTTGATTTGCATAAAATGAATATTGTGTAGTCCCTGTAGCTGTAGCTGCTGAATTAATTTTAAAATGAATTTCTGAACCCGATATTTGAGTTATACCTGTTTCAAAAATACCATCAAAATTAGAATCTACAAGTAGTGTGTTGGACGGGTCTAGCAAAGTGATATTTTTGTTAGATGGAGTAATTCTAACAATAAAATATTCACCATCCACCGAGGGGGTTATGAATGCAGGGTTGTGTTGAGTAAGTTTAACATTAACAGGCTCAATAAATGTCATGGTATAACTACCTTCACCATTTGATGCTGCTTCTACTGTACTAGTAAAGTTCCCTGAATTATCACCTACAAAAGTATTTGAGCCTCCTGCGCTCCCCATTGTATTATATGCTCCACTTGTTATTGTTGAATTGGTAGTTGTATCTTGAAACTCCAAAATAGGATTATTTAGGTTTGTTAGGTTTATATTTACATCCCCTCTTGATTCCCTGCAGCTCGTTATACCATCATTGTCGTTGTCTATATCTAGGTTATCAATGATGCCATCATTGTCATAATCGTCTGGGCAAATACTAACGGGAATTTCTTTTGATTCTAATTCTTCTCCAGTACAACTTATAATACCTATTAGTTTATACTTTCCAGGTTGACTTGGCGTGATTAAAGGGGAAGAAATCATTAAATCAACAAAACCAGAGCCATCATTGAACAACCACTTAAAACTATCAAAATTTTGAGCATTTGCAGCTTCTAATGTTACATTTGGAATACAATTTCCTAGTGTAGCAAATTGTAAATCAAAATTTATTTCTGGATTTGATGGAAAACCAGAGTAGAACCCGCCAGATGTGGCAAAGCCATTTACATTGAAATAGGCAACATAAAGCTCGTCATTACCTTGAACTGAAATATTACCTCTAAGCCCTGTTATTCTATAGGTTTCATAATCTGTATTTCCATCAACAATACTTGGGGAACCTATATTTACTGCTCCAGTTACAGAGGAGTTTACTGTAACTATGGCTCCAACTTTAGTAACAATTGAGACTCCGCTATTTTCTGTGTACGGAGTACTACCAATAAAATCTATTATAGGAATGTTGTCAATGTTTCCTCTAGTTTCACAACTTAAAGGTGGTACAAAAAACATGCCTTGTCGTGCTTCTGATATTGAACCTAAACCTTGATAAGCAAAAACATCTTCTGATGTTTCTACATACATATTGCCTAATGCATTATATTGATCTCCTTCAATTAAATGATAGTCTCCAGCATTAATTGTGGCTACTACGCTATTACCATTTATGTTTATTGTTGTATTATCGGAATGTGCAACAATTAAAACATTTTCCCATTCGTTATCACCACCTCCTTTAACAAAAATATATTCTCTCCCTGTTTTAGAAAGTCCAGCTATTTGGTCGATACCGTAATCTCTTCCATTTCCATTATGAAAGCTTCCATTTGCCGACCCACAATTAACAACAATACCTTTATCAGATGTAACTAAACTTCCGATAAGACCATCTCTATTTGCAGGAGTTTGAATAGAGCTGTTGCAGGCTATAGTGTAACTTTCTCCTTCATTTAGATTAATTGTAAAAGGAAACGAGCCGAAGTAACCCTCTACAACCAAATCAGCTGGTAAATCATCAAAAGTAACTTGAGTATTATCTTCTGATGCCATTACAGAGATGAAACTTAAATAATTATTTTGTGGATTTTCATTTGTAAATGTACCTATTCTAAAATTGTTCCCAAGCGCTGAAGTTCCTTTGCTTACAACAGCACCTGCTTGATTACCACTGTTTCCAGCGTTCATCCTAATAGAAACATATATAGGAGCTTCTGCTTCTATAATGTAGCCACTATTGTTTCTAACAACGCTTGTTTGAGAGGGCGATACAAAAAGTTGGCCATATCCAGAATCTAGATTTATTTCAACAGGATTACTGTTAGATACTGTACCTGTAATATAACTTGTTGAAGGCTGTCCTACTGGAATTATAGTATAAGGCACATTAGCATTATTGGGAGTTGATAAATACATGTATTGATCAAGAGGAATAGAACTATTAGATTCCGCACTTGTTAATGGAGGTATGTAGTGTTTTTTGCTTAATTGGGAGAAACCTTTTAGTCCAATTAAAATTGCTAATAAACATATTAAAAATCTTATGTAGAATTTATTGAGCATTTGTCTAATTGTCTAGTTGATGTTATTTAATTAAGGCTAATAAAAATATAGCATTAAATTTAATTAGACAGAGAAAAGAGTCGAAGGTTTAATTTAAACGATAAAAAGTTGAAAGTAATTTATAGTTGAAGGTTACCGTTTTAAAGCGAAATGACCACGAATATTAAAGGATTCACCATTATGAATAATGTCGGCTGAAAACCAATAATCATCTGATGGCATATTTTGCCCATTAAAAGTGCCATCCCAACCAATTGAAGTATGCGGTAGCATTTTTATTAATTTACCATGCCGATTGTATATATATACTAAAGTTCCAGGTAATCTGTCAATGCCAACAACATGCCATGTATCAAAATGACTATCATTGTTAGGTGTTACAAATTTTGGAATATCTATTACAAAAACGTCTGTGTCTGTGGGTGTACACCCATTTAAATCAATAATTCTCACAATATGTGGACCAAGGCTAACATTATTGAACACATTCGAATCTTGAGGTTGACCACCTAGATCTGGGTCTAATATATATTGATAATCTCCAATACCACTTACTGTAACTGTTATTGTATTTGGGTCAGTAAAATCTGCGGTTGCAGTAGCTTCAATAGTAGCTTCAATAGATTCTATAATTTCAAATTCTCTTCTATAAGTACAACTTTGCGGAGCTCCAGTAGTAACTTCTACCCAACGTGTGGTTCCAATATCTGTAAGATCTACTTCTATATTTGGGGTGGTTTCACCTGTCCACCATAAATAGGTATCTCCAAAATTACCAGTATCGGCATTTAAATCTCTAGGAATGTCGTTACTGCAAATAGCTTCAATATCGTTTATAGGAATTACAGGTAAAGGGTTTATTGTAGTTTGAAATTGTGTTGTACTATAGCATCCTGTTATATTATTCTCAATACGTACGTATATAGTTTCACCATTTAGAGCACTATATAAATCATTTAACCTACCAGAATCGGTTTCTGCGTTGTTTATACTGCTGTTATAGTAGTAAATTGAATAGTCTGCAGCATTTTGAGTCCCTAAAAGAGTATTGTTTATTAGGGTTAAGTCAAACTCTAGCCTATTTGTGCTATCAAAATCATTATCACAATTAAAGAGATTTGGAGGGACATTGGCAATGGGGTTAGGGTTAATTTGAAGCGTAAAAGATGTAAACGCAGGACAGCTATTTACTAAGTCTTCAATTCTAGCATGAATGGTGTAAGCTCCTGAGTTTAAATAATTATAAATTTTATTCGGAATGGCATTAACTCCATTAGCTGCATCTATTTGCGATGTATAGTAGTTTATACTAACCAAACTCGGATCATTTACCAATAAATTGTCTACTTGACTTAAATCGTATGAATTGGTTTGGTTTTCGCAGTCTGGAACATTCCCAACTACGTTGAATGTAGGAGGTAGATTTATTTGTAAATCTAACGGAGTTGAATCTGAGCAATTTGTAGCATTTTCAACATTTACATAAATGGTAGCACTATTGTTTACTGTGTAGTTACTAATATCGTTTGAAGGAATTTGGATTGTTAATGCTGCGTCTTCAAAAAATGTAAATGTAACATCTCCAAAGCCTGGTCTTACATTTTCAATAGTATAAATGGCATTGTTTAGGTTGATTGTTGCAATACCATCGTAGTCAATATCGCAGATAGGTTGAATTGTTGCTGAAGTAATAACTGGAGTTGGAAATGTAATAAATGTGACCTCTTCAATTATAAAACATTGGTTAGCATCATTTTCTATTCTTGCATAAAACTGCCCTTGTAGTTCTTGAGATATGTATGTTGGTGGTAAAAAATTACTTGCATTAACTTCAGCATCATTGAGCGATAAATAAAAATTTATATTTAAAATATCGGTACTTCCTTGAGCTATTTCTTGACGTTTTGCTTCTAAATCAAAAACGCGATTTCCAGCATCATTTTGACATGCAGAAGGGAAAGCAGTAAAGTTTGTATTATAATTTGGATTGGTTCCAATTTCTAGAAGAAAGGATGAATTACTATTACAAGTTACATCGCTTATATTTTCAACAAGCACATAAATGGTCTCAGACCCAGTGCTGTTATATGCTATTGTTTTATCGACTTCATCTGTAAAAAGGGCATCTCTAAAATACCTTACTTCCTTGCCTGTTTGCCCATTTAATATTTCGGCATCTTTATCTTGAAAATAAAAATCTGCGGCAGATGTACCTGGGTCCACACATATTTGGAATGGAGTGATATTAGGAATTACAGGAATAGTATTTACAATTACATTAAATGACACAATATTGTAACACCCAGAAGATGCTGTGGATTGTACCCGAACAAATATAGACTGTGTTGATGCTGCAAAACTTTGCTTGTCCAAATTATTAAGAGGATTAGCAATATCAAAGGTTTCGGCTTGAGTCAAATCTGTGAAAAATTCAATGCTGACATTTGTTGGGTCGGCAACAATTTCATTAGTATCAATCTTATCTTGAAGCCTTATATTTGCAGTTGTGTTTGTGCTATTATTACATATTAGAATATCGTTTGGTTGCAAAACAGTAGGGGCAGGTATAACATTAACTTCAAATTGATTTACAGTATAACAGCCCGTTATTGAATTTTCTATTCTTGCATAAAATATACCGGAACTAGTATCATGAAATTGTGGTAACGAACCTACACCTGTATCTGCATCATTAGGATCTGTATAATAACGCACTCCAAAATCTGTATTTCCACCAGTAATAGTCGAATCGAAAGTATCAAAATCAACAGTTGTGAATCCGTCATCGTCAGTATCACAATAATCAAAAGGGGCAACTGGGTTAAATGTAACAACTGGGTTAATACGCAATATAACTTCAGATAACTCTGTACATAATCCATTTTCAAGTCTTAAATACACCGTTTCTGCCATCGTTATAACATACGGATTTGAAGTATCAATTGGTGATATGTTAGAATCTCTGTCGCTTTCACTATTATAGAACGTTACCGATACATTTGGTAGACCATTGGCGATAGCATTTTCTATGGTATTTAGGTATACATCAACACTACCATCATTGTCTTGGTCACAAAACGCAAAACCAGTTTGAGGAATATTAGTTGCTGTTAAAAGTAAATTAGTATGAACTTCAATAGGTACAATGGCATAACAGCCAGTTGTGGCATCTTCTAACCTTAAATAGATAGTTTGCTCATCTTGATCGGTATTGGCATAACTATTTGGATTTGGGATTGGATTATTTCCAGTTTCTGCATCAGTTTGACTTGTATGATAGGTTGGTGGTAAAAACCCAGTTTGGCCATTTAATACATTGTTTAATATACTGGTTAAATCAAAATCATTAAAAAAGCCATCATGATCCATATCACAAGCATCTATAAATTGTGTATCTCTTACAATACCTGTATTTCCGTTGGTAATGTTTATTGTTAATGTCTCACCACTAGCATTTGCGCAACCTGTAAGTGTATTAACTATTCTTATATAAAGTGTTTCTGAAGGATTTGTATTTGTGTATGATATTGGTACTGGATTTGCACCAGATTGAGCTTCTAATGGTGTGAAGTGATAAGTAACTGAAAGGTTAGGGTTACCTCCAGTAACTTCATTATTTCTTTGGCTTAAATCTATTTGTGTACTTGAATTTGGTAAATTATCATTATCACATTCATTGATGTCTGAAGGTTGTATAATAGTTGGAAGTGGATTAACTTCTAAGTCTATGGTTCCAAAAATTAGACATCCAAGGGAGGTATCTTCAACGCGAACAAAAATAGTTCTTGATCCACTAGTAATAGAGGTAATATTATTATTTGGGTTAGTTCTAGCATCGGCATCTGTTAAATAATAACGAATGGTGTAAAAAGGAGGGAGGTTTTGTATCGCATTTTCAACGTCGGTATCTTTTGTTGTAAGATCAAAAAATTCTTGATTATTTCCATCAGAATCACATAATTGATAAGGCGTAATAGGATCTGTAGATAACTCGGTATCTATGGTTACATTCACTTCATCTTGAACGGTACAGGAAAATCCATTGATGCTTATTTCAACTCTGTAAAGTCCACTAATAGTGGTTGTAAGTGTAGGGTTATTTTCTCCACTAATAGGACTGTTATCTCGAAACCAAGCATAAGTTGCTAGCGGATTTTGTATTTCTCCATTTAGAGTAACACTACCAGAACAGGTACTTATATCATCTCCTAACTCTAATTCGTTAAATGTATTGGCTTCAATAAAAACAGCCGTATCAATTGAAGGGTCTTGTGCATTGGCATTCTGGTCTGCAACAATTAATTTTACATGGTATTGCACATTGGGTAAAACATTAAAGCCTGCAGTAAGAATAGCTGTTCTACCAACATAATTTGTGTCATTGAATGAACCATCATAGTATGAGTCATTCATAGCAGAACAAAGAACAGTTCCAGTTGGGCTTAAAATTTCGTCGTGTATATTGTTTACCGTTACGGTGTCTCCACTACCAGGAACAACAGCTATATTTTGATATGGACCAGTACTAGTAGCTTCTCTTATTAAAAAAACAAATCCGTCTGATGAATTACATGGGTAATTTCCAAAGTACTCTTCGGAAGCTAATATGTAATTAAACTGTATCATATCTGAGATTGAAATAAAATCGAATTCAATGGATGTTGCGTTAACTGTATTGCCAACGCCTAAATAAGTTTCAATATCAGGGTCTGTTCCCCAGCCTAGAGTACCTTCACTTAAAGGTGTGTTGTTTACTGTATTTCCAGCAGAGGTCGCATTTCCAGTAGAAAGGACAATACCATTATTTAAAGGGAAATTAGAACTACCTCTTTGGAATGCGCCATAGCTAGTAAACCCATCTGTACTTCCGTTAATAGTTGAATTTACATTGGAAATTTCTACGCAGCCATCAGCCAAATTGTTTTCTATAAGTTGCTGTAGGGGAATACTATTATCTACTGTAATTTGTTGGGAAAACATTAAGTTAAAGCCAAAAAATAGCAGAACTAAAGCGCAACTAGCATGTAGGTTTTTTTTCACTGTGTTTTGTTTGGGTAAAAACAACTAAATGATTTGGTTTATTTTAAGAGCGAAAAATAACTTTTTTTCGGATAAAATGCAAAAAAAATCAGATAAAATGCACTTTTTGATAGCTTTTAGGTTTGTAATTTATCTTTTAAGCGTAAAATGATTCTTAAAAACACGACCGTCTTGTAATGTTACTGCAAACCAATAATCATCAGCAGGCATCAATTCACCATTAAATGTGCCATCCCAACCTTCTCCTAAAGGATTCAATTTAAATAAGTACTAAATTGTTCGAATTTGGTTAGAGGAGTTTCTATATACATTATTGAGTTAATTTGGTTGGAGTATAGTTGACTTATAGTATTTTTGAATTTGAAGCAAAAATCATCAAATTAATGTGATATTAGATTAGACTATCTAAATGTATCCGAAATTTTGTTCATAATTAATTATTATGTAATTTTAAAAAGAATCACAAATGGTTCTAGATAAATGAAAATATACACTTATGTTGAAGAATATGCATTTTTGCTTTAAATTAGGATTATGTCTATCATTAATGTTTTTTTATGGATGCAATAAGGACATTGAATTTGAGGAGTCATTTAGTTACAATTTAGAATTAATTTCTGGTAATAATCAAATAGGTCTTCAAAATACTACATTATTAGAGAATGTTGTAATTAAAGTTGTAGATGATTTTGGAGCTATTGCTTCGGGTGTTATATTAGGCGTAGAAATCATTTCAGGAGACGGAGAAATAAATAATGTTTCAATAATTACAGATGAAGATGGTCTTGCAACTATTTCATGGAAGCTTGGTACAGACTTTAATAATAAATTGGAAGTATTTCCTAGTTTTAATAGATCGTCTTCAGTTTTAGTTAACGCAATTGCAAAATATAATTATACAATTCCTGTAATTACTAGTGATGGATGGGAACCTTCTAATATAGGAGATATAGTATTGAATGAAGAAAAAGTTTATGATGGTATAGACGAAATAAGGAAAGGTAATTATAGAAAAATACATTCAATAGTTTTATCGGTTAATAACAGTTTGGTTTTAGAAGAGTATTTTTCTGGCACAAACTCTTTTGGTGATTTTATTGAGTATAATAGAAATACACCCCATGAGTTACAATCGGTTAATAAGTCTTTTAGAGGAGCCATGCTTGGAATTGCTATAGATAAAGGTTTTATTGAGAGCGAACAAGAGCATATTAGTAGTTTTTTTCCAGAATTAGATTATTTAAAAGAAGATGGTAAGGAAGCTATTTTATTAAAACATTTTTTGAACATGTCATCAGGTTTACAATGGGATGAGGGTAGTGACTTATCAGGGTTTTATGGAACCCCATTTTCAACAGCTCACTCTTATGTTTTATCTAAACCGTTAAGAAATATTCCTGGAACTGTTTTTGAGTATAATACGGGAACCTCTTTTGTTTTGAATAGAATAATAATGAATTCGATAAATACTGACTTTGAAGTTTTTGCCAAAAACAATTATTCAGATTTAATAGGAAGTAATGAGTTACCAGGAACTGGTGAACCTTTAGGTTTTAGAAATACGCCTAGGAATATGTTAAAATTGGGACAAATATATTTAAACGATGGAAAGTGGAAAGATACTCAGGTAATTTCAAAAACTTGGGTTGATGAGTCTACCAAAGTGCAGTTTAATGTATCTTCAAATAGTGCCTACGGGTATCAGTGGTGGATAAGAAACTTTAATACTGGAACTAATACATACAATTGTTTTTATGCAGCTGGTTTTGGTGGACAATATATTTTTGTAATTAAAGAATTAGGTTTAGTAGCTGTTTTTACAGGAGGTAATTTTAATTCTAATATGTCTGTTCCATATGAGATAATGGAGAATTATATTCTACCCGCATTTGAATAATAGAATACTAGAATACTATTTTTTATATCAACGCTTTAGCGTAAAGTGATTCTTAAAAACGCGCCCGTCTTGTAATGTTACTGCAAACCAATAATCATCACTGGGCATCAATTCACCATTAAATGTGCCATCCCAACCTTCATCTAAAGGATCCAATTGTTTTATTAATTTTCCATAGCGATTGTATATTAAAATTTTGGAATTCGATTGAAACATATTTGAGATTCCATAGACTTGCCAAGTATCATGAGCATTATCGTTATTTGGTGTAAAAAATTTCGGGAAACCAATAACTGAAACTGGTATATTAACAGTCCCACAGTCATTTTTTATGTCCTTTACATTAATAGTATAGATTCCAGGAAATACATTGTTAAATGTATTACTCTCTTGGAAACCTCTGTAAATCCTAGTATTATTCTCATTATATAAAGCGTACTCATAAATCCCTTCACCTGAAACAAAAACTGTTACTGTGTTATTTTGAGAAACATCACCAACCTCATATGGTTTAGGCTGGTTGAAAGTTGTAATATTAGAAGCTTCAACATTAACTGTTCTTACTTTAGAACAGCCTGTTGTTTTGTTAGTAACAATAACTGAATATGTACCTGTCTCATTTACGTCAATGGCATAAGTAGTTTCACCTGTGGACCATTCATATTCATAATCTGAAATGGGAGAACCATCTAAGATGGCAGCATTCAAGGGAATGGCTTCTGGAAATATATTCAGGCAATAATAGGCTAATTCTTGAGTTGCCAAATCTGGAAGTTTGTTAACAGTTAGTAGAACTTCGCTAATACCATAGCAACTATTTAAGTTTTCAACTCGAGCAAAAATAGTTTGAGAAAAGGGGATCGTATTTGTAAATGATCGGTCTAATGGATTTTGTTCTTGCAAAGCATCTTTGTAAGTTTCAAAATAAGTAATTATTAAACCACTAGGAAGATCATTCACTATTTCATCATCAGCATCACTTAAGTTAAATATATGAAAACCGTCTTCATTACCATCATCATCACATACAGCAGGTAAAGCAACATCATTAGTATCAGTAATACTTATATCAAGTATTAATTCAGAGTTGCTAAAGCAATCAGTATTGTCATTCACTACTTCTACATAAACAGTTTGTAGGTTAACAGTATTAGAAAAAGAATCTGGATTAACTATTTGATTCATTCTAGCTGGATCTGTATAAAACCTTGTAGATAACTCAGTAATACCTCCAGTTAATATATCATTGGCTTCATTAAGGTTAAATAAAGTGAGACCATTTTTAGTTTCATCATCATCACATTGAATGAGGGTAGCATCATAAGCTGTAGGATTTGGATTGTATGTCACAAACGCTTGTCCTTCCAATGCGCAGTCTCCATTGTTTGGGTTAATGTAAACTTCATAATGACCTTCATCTATGACTTCAAGTTCAAAACTATCTTCTGTTAATGGAATATTGTCTCTTGTCCATGAATAAGAAGCTCCTACAATTTCTTCAGCCTCTAAATTATATGATTTTCCATCACAAAGTTCTAGATTGATTGTGCTCAAACCATTTTTTATAATATCAATTTCAGTGTTAAAAAAGGAGGTGATAAAAGGCGGGAGTCCTTGAGAAGAAAAACCATCAAGCCCGATGCCATTATGCTCATAATCACACGCAACCCCTATAGTATTAGGTTTATGTATAACACCTAACGATGGTAATCCAATAAAATAAGTGGCACTTAATGCTCGATATATTTTTCCATTGGGTCCTAGTTGAAGACCACCGCGATAAAGCTGTCTATCATCTAATGTGACGGTTGAATTAACTAGGTCATCTGATGTAAGATCAAATTGAGTTAAAGTAGATCTATGATCTTCAGGATTGGTAAATCCACTATTATTAAAAAAATCATTTGATGAGTGTACATAAAGAACTTTGCTATTTGGTGAAAATTCAACCCCATATGGGTTATTAGCACGTCCTCTTATTCTAACAGGAGTTTGGTTTGATACTATTCCAGAGCTTGAATCGAAATCGTACAAGTAAAGACCATCACTTGCATTTGCACAGGCAACTTTTGTGCCATCTGGAGATAGTTTTAAATAACCCCTAGCATCGTTAATATCAATGTTAAACGTAGACTTTACTGACAAAGAGTTAACACCCAAATCACTAACTTCAAACGCATGAAACGTATTGTAGGGGTTAGAAGAACCGTCAGAAGAAGCAAAAGTGACTACCCATATGGCATCAGAAATACAATCTTTTAAAACAGCAGTTATTTTTTCTGAACACTCTCGTAGCAAATTATGGTTCTTACTTACAACTTTACCTAATCCATTGTCTAATGTTATGTTTACTATAGAATAGTTTAGCCCAAAGTTTTGGTCATCTAAAAAATTGTCAACTGTAAAAATAAAATAGATATTTGGATCTTTTGGTTTTGGAACTATTATTGCAGATTGTGTACTTGAAGAGTCTCCATAAAGTTCAGTGCCGTTAACCATTACAGTATGGTTCTTATTCCATACTGTAATGCCATCAGTATAAAATAATAAAATTCCATTTGCATCTGAAATTGATGCACAACCTTCGCGTGTATTTAGTTGTCCATCAAATAGATTATTTACAGAATTTGTATTCAAATTAAAATTAAGCCCAGAATTCTCACCAAAATACCAATTGGAAGCCTCTGCTTGTGCAAACCCATAGGCGCAAAACAGCAACAAAATTATTGAAATGGCAGTTTTTTTCATTTTTCACTAGCAAAAGCTAGCAAATGTATCACAAATCTCGCTTTTTTAATAATCTATACGATAAAAAGACAAATAGTACAGTCCATACTAATACGATTGCAATTTCATACCAATGTACGGCGTAGTCATAAACTAATTCGCCTTTATCTGGAAACTTAGTCATAGCTACTCGTTGAAAGGGTTGATCTATTAATTTATACATAGACTTTAAAGGAAAGAAATTTTGAATTTTTTCCGATAAATTAGTATCCAGTTTCCAAGCCATTAAGCCAAAAATGATCCACTCTAATATGAATAGTATAAAAAGAAATGCTAATGCAAATGCTGATCGTTTTACTAATATGCCAAAAAATAAGCATAAACTAAAAAATCCTATTAGTTTTATGAAATACCCTAGCAGAAATACACTTTCTTGTATGATGATGCCAAATTCATTATAACTTGAATAATAAAGTCCGATACATAAGGATATTAAGCCAATGAGTATTGTTGATACCAGTGAAAAGAATACAATGGTGTAAAATTTAGAAAGGATAAACTCCTTTTTACTTAAGCCATCAATTAAATTTTGCTTTATGGTTTTATTACTGTACTCATTACCAATCATGCTTACAACAACAATTGCAAAAAAGAATTTGAATTGAGAAGCAAAAAAAGTAGTTAAATGCCAAATAATGGGGAAATTAAAAACGCCTAATTCTCCTAATTCTAAGGTAAAAAAACCAAATACATTTATTCGTAATGATGATAATAGTATTACAAAAAAAGGTAAAACAAATGACACAAAAATCAATATTTTACTTGTTTTATTAAGAAGTAATTTTTGTAATTCTAAATTTAAAAGTCTGAACATTGGTTGGTGTTTTGGTTGTATTAGTTGTTGTCTGTTAATTGTAAGAACTGTTCTTCTAAACTTTCTTTTCGCTGTACTAAATGTGTTAAAATAATGCCCTTATCAAAAAGTTGTTTATTAAAATTTTCAGAACTCATAGGTTCATTTAAGAAAGCGGTTATTAAGCCATTTTCAACTTTTACTTTTCCAAAAGCGGTATTGTTTTCTAAAAAGGACATTAATGCCTCTTTTTTATTTGTTTTTAGTTCAAAAAAACCATGACTAGAAATCATTTCATCCACACGGCCAGAATAAAGTTTTTCGCCTTTGCGTAGCACAACGACATGAGAGCATACTTTTTCTACTTCATCTAATAAGTGAGATGCCAACAGTATAGTAGTGCCTTTTGTAGCGATTTGTTTAATTATTTCTCTTATTTGGTGGATACCTTGCGGGTCTAACCCATTTGTTGGTTCATCAAGAATTAAAATCTCAGGATCGTTTAACAGTGCAGAAGCGATTGCTAAGCGTTGTTTCATACCTAGAGAATAGGTTTTAAATTTACTATCCTTTCGGTCTAGCAATCCAACAATTTCGAGCTTCTCATCTATTTTATCGTAATGAACACCTTTTATTTTGCAAACTAATTTAAGGTTTTGACTAGCTGTCATATATGGATAAAAGTTTGGACGCTCAATAATAGCACCTACTTTTTTTAAGGCGTCGTGTGTTGAGGTGTTTCCATCAAACCAAAGAAAATTGCCTTCAGTTTTATTGACTACGTTTAAAACGATTCCAAGTGTTGTAGATTTACCACTTCCGTTAGGGCCTAAAATGCCATAAACATTACCTTTATTAATAGTAAATGTCAAATCTTTAACAGCAGTGAGGTAGCCAAATTTTTTTGTAAGATTATTAATTGTTAGAATTGGTTCCAAGTGTAATAATGTTTTATGCCAAATTAATTTAGCATGGGTTAGTTATAAACGTAAGACGAAAGTAGACTAAGTTTGTTACATTCATTTCAATAAAAGCATTAACTTTATACTATGCAAGATTTAAAAATATCTAAAAAAAAGCCTTCGTTTCCTGTTACGAAAATGCTACATGATTATCTATTTGAATATAATAGAAACATAAAAATACCTATTTTTTATGATGATTTGCTGCGCTTTCAAGGATCTGTAGTTGTTTATGATAAAGAAGATAACGATACGCTTTGGATTCGGGTTTATTATAATGATTATGAGCGCGAAGAAATTGATTTAAGCTTAAAAAAAGTATATACTATTTTACATTCTGATGGAAATGAAAGCACAATCCCTTTTTTAAACGTTGATGCAATTGATTTTTGCACATTTGGAAACTCTAAGCCCTTTAGAATTAAAATTAGAAATATTTTAAATGATAATTACACATATTTCTATATTAAGACTGCCGATGCATCACGTATTTATGGTTTGGAATTAGAACACATGTTATCGCCATATAATCTAAATTTTCTAGTTTATAAAAACACTTTAATTGAAGAGCATATTGCAGGAATACCTGGTGATGTTTTTATAAAAAACATGTTACCAAATTGCTCTAAATCTGAAAAATCTCAAATAGCTAAGGAGTTTGTAAAGTTTAATGAACGTTGTATGATTAGGCTTTTAGGAGATATGCGTTCGTACAACTATGTTATTGTACCAACACATGATTTTGATCACGTAGTTTATAAAATTCGTGCTATAGATTTTGATCAGCAATCTTATGAAGGTAAATTTAATATATATAGACCTCAGTTTTTTAAAGAGAACCTCGAAATGGTGGAATTGGTGTCTGATACTTTTCAAAAATTTTCGATTAATCAATATAAAATTGAAGAACGATCTATTCTTGTAAAAAGATTAAAGAGTTTTCATGACAGAGTAGACTTACTTTTAAAATGCATGATTAACGATACAATTTCGAAAAAGGAATATGTTGAATTATTAAAAATGAAAATTTTCGAATACACACAAGACGTTAAGTTTAAACGTGCTAATAATATGGGTAAAATATTAAAAAGTTCTTTGGAATTTTTAACTCGAAACTATGAAAACGTAAATCCTAAAATACTTTAGTTCCAGTTTTCATCAAAATCTAAACTGTCGTAATCATCTACGTCTATGCCATCTTCAAATTCATCAAAATCGTCATCATCAGTCTCAAATATTTTTTTTGGTGCTGTTTCTGGAACCTGACCTTGAACAAACATGAGGTTTGGATAATCGAAACCTTCAGCTTCATCAACTATTTCTGCTAATTCCACATAAAAAGTCCACATACTTAAAAAATCGTAAACATAAATAAGTTTAGGTTGTACCTCATGTGCCACATCATTTATAGCTGTCTCATTCATTAATCGAGCAGAGCCATCTTCACTTAAATCAAACAATGAAATTTCTTCACCTTGATTCCATTGGTCATCACTAATATAAAAAGATGCCATTTCAGTGCCATCAAACCCAAAAGATTGTGTAATAATATTGTGTAAATCCTCCAAAGTATCGTCTTCACGAATTTCTAGATCGCGAAAGATATCTTCTTCTGTATCATTATCAAGTATAACTCTAAATCTGTAAATCATTAATTAAATAAATATGATGCAAATGTATGCTTTTTTTAAATTATTCTGAAGGAATTCCACGAGTCTAAACTTCGAGGTTCCCATTGAAATTGTTATTCCCATGAAGATGGGAATCTAAATAAATATTTTCTTTATCTAGTAAAACGATGTAGTGTAAATGTCATGCTACTTAACAGGAAAAAAGCACCTATTTGATGCGCAACACCCAGCCATACTGGAACTTGCAATAATATAGTAAAAACGCCTAATAGAAACTGAACCCCAACCATTATTAATAATATATTAATTGCTTTTGATTGTAAAACCATTAAATCTATTTTTTTTGATTTTTGCCAAATTATAAAAATGAATAAAACCACAATATAAGCAAGGATTCTATGAACAAATTGAACACCACTTTTACCTTCAATAAAATTTCTGTAAAATGGATTTTGCTCAATATATACTGTTTCATGGATGAATTTACCTTCGCTCATCATCGGCCAATGGTTGTGAATAAAACCAGCATCTAAGCCAGCTACAAAAGCGCCATATATAATTTGAAGAATTAGTACGCCCAATCCAAAACGAATTAAATTCCTAAAACTTTTATTGATTTGTTTTTTATCTGGGAACATTAAATCTAATGCTACCCAAAAAGTATAGGCAAATGTAATAAATGCCGTGGTTAAGTGTGCTGCCAATCTATAGTGGCTAACGTCAGGATTGTCAACTAAACCACTTTTAACCATGTACCAGCCTAAAAACCCTTGAAACCCTCCAAGAAAAAGTAAAACCACACATTTCTTCATAGTTGGTTTTGATAGTTGTTTTTTAATTAAAAAATATAGAAATGGAATAAAAAATACTAGCCCTATAAAGCGTCCAATTACGCGATGTAACCATTCCCAGAAATAAATGTCTTTAAAGTCTTGAAGCGAAAAGTGGCTGTTAAGTTTTTTATATTCAGGATACTGCTTATAAAGCTCAAAAGCGGTTTGCCATTCAGCTTCGTTTAATGGTGGAATAGTACCAGAAATGAGTTTGTAATTCGAGATTGATAAGCCAGAATGCGTTAATCTAGTTATACCCCCAACAACTACCATGATAAATATAAGAAGGCATCCAGTTAATAGCCAATAAATTACCTGTTTATTATCTTTTTCCATGGTGATAATTGTTTTTCAAAGCAGACACTATTTTCAATATTTTTATACGGCCCGAAGTTTGGAATTATATTATAGTTTTGGTTTGAATAAAAATTTACTGCGGCAACTTGCCTTTTCCCAGTTTCTAAGATGCAGGAAGTATACTTTAATTCTTTAGCCCAGTGTTCTAATTCATTTAAAATTTTACTAGCAATTTTTTGACCTCTGGATGCGGGCAATGTGAACATACGTTTAATTTCCACACTGTTATTATTAAACATTTTGAATGCTCCACAACCAACGGGTATGGCATCATTATATGCAACTACAACATGTTTTAAAACATCAATATTATTGAATTGATTATAAAATGAGTGATCGTCGCCATCAATAATTTTTAGGTACGAATCAAGTTTTTTAACTAAGTAAACGAAGTCAATATTATTGGAATCTGTTCTAAGTAGTTTAATCATTTTAATCGCTTGTCTTTAGTCCTAGTTGCTCTCCCTCTTTAAGCATGAGTTTATAGGCGGCATCATATTCATTAGGGATGTCTCCTTCAAGTATGGCTTCCTTTATAGTTTCTTTTATCAAACCGATTTCGCGTGAAGGTTTCAAATTAAAAGTTTTCATAATTTCCTCACCTGAAATTGGGGGTTGAAAATTACGAATATGATCTCGTTCTTCAACTTCAACAATTTTCTGCCTAACAATTTTAAAGTTGTTCTTATATTTATTAAATTTTTTAGGATTCTTGGTTGTAATATCTGCTTCACAAAGCGTCATTAAATCATCTACAAAATCTCCAGCATCAAAAACTAAACGACGCACAGCCGAATCTGTTACGATATCTTGTGATAACACAATGGGACGCGAACTCATAAATACCATTTTTTGAACAAACTTCATTTTATCATTTAAAGGCATTCTGAGTCTTTTAAATAATTGATAAACCATTTTAGAACCTTCAAATTCGTGCGCATGAAAAGTCCATCCAACCTTTTTGTTGAATTTTTTTGTTGGTGCTTTTCCAATATCGTGTAAAAGAGCAGCCCATCGCAACCATAAATTGTTTGTGTTTTTGGAAATGTTGTCGACTACTTCCAAAGTATGATAAAAGTTGTCTTTATGTCGTTGTCCTTCAACTTCATCTATTCCTTTTAAAGCGGTGAGTTCTGGCAAAATATGTTGTAACAAGCCTGTTTGCTCTAGTAATAAAAAACCAATTGATGGTTTCTCACTTTCAAGAATTTTATTTAATTCTGTTACAATGCGTTCTTTGGTAATTATCTTAATTCGATGGCTATTCTTAGAAATAGCTTTAAGCGATTTATCTTCAATTGTAAAATTTAATTGTGAGGCAAACCTAATGGCACGCATCATTCTTAGCGGGTCATCGCTATAAGTGATATCTGGATTAAGCGGTGTGCGGATAATTTTATTTTCTAAATCCTTAATTCCATTAAATGGATCAAGTAATTCACCAAAATTATTTTCACTTAGATTTAAAGCTAAAGCATTTATAGTGAAATCGCGACGATTTTGGTCGTCTTCTAATGTGCCATTTTCTACAGCAGGATTTCTGCTGTTTTCATTATAAGATTCTTTTCGAGCACCAACAAACTCAATTTCGACGTCTTCATTTCTTAGCATTGCTGTACCATAAGTTTTAAAAACTTGTACTTTTGGTTTGTTAGAAAGGTTTTTAGCAACTTGTTGAGCGAGTTTAATACCATCACCAATGGCAACCACATCAATATCTTTTGCATTGCCACGATTTAAAATAAAATCACGAACAAAGCCACCAATAACATAGCTTTCTACACCTAATTCAGATGCAGATTGAGATATAATTTTGAATATTTTATTTTGTAATGCTTTTTTATAATTCATCAATTAAATTCCAATGGTTAAATTCCAAACCAGTTTTAATTGGAATTTGGAATTTAAAATTTGTGTTTTATTCTCTGATTATATTAACAATACCACTATTGCTCAACTTTATAATTGAAGATGGTTTGTCACAAATTTTTTCGCGATGCAAATTTACAACATAGTCAACACCTTTTAAAATAGCTGGACTTATTTCTTTAAACGATTTCGGGGTTGCTTCACCACTAATATTTGCAGATGTTGAGACTAACGCACCATTAAGCTTTCTTGATAATTGATAGCAAAATTCGTTATCTGGAATTCGTATAGCTATGGTATGGTCTCCGGCAATTAAATTACTAGCTAAATTTCTAGCATCATCATAAATAATTGTTGTAGGTTTATTAGTAATGTTAATAATATTTATGGCAACATCAGGTATCGTTTTTATATATCTTTTTAGCATTCTATCATCTGCTACTAAGCAAATAAGGGCTTTACTATCTTCGCGTTGTTTTAGCTTATATACTTTTTGCACTGCTTCAGTATTAGTAGCATCGCAACCTATACCCCAAACTGTGTCTGTAGGGTAGAGAATAAGGCCACCTTGTTTTAAAACTTTAAGTGCATTATTAATTTCTTGATGCATAACTACCAATTATATAAATGTTTATTTGAATTTATAGACGCCTAGTTTCTTTTTTATATTTTTAAATGTATAGTTCCAATAAGAAGAAATGTGATTTCTTTTGCTTTCCTTTTTCCATTCTATATACGGAATAGCCTCATTTTTTAGTTTGGTTACTTCTGAAGGATCAATTATAAAATCTTTAAAAAATTCTGTCAAATTAACATCGTCATAGCCTACAAAAGCATTGATTTTATTTTCTTGATGGATAACAGCAGCCCATGTTCTGTGATTTCTAATTTGTACTATATTTTTTTCACGTTTCCAATGTGAATGACGAATAGCCCAAACGGTCTTTGGGTCATCATTTTTTTCTATAAGCGAAATAAAAGGATTGTACTGGTCAAAACGTTTGCCTATTTTAATGTTCGGACTTGTTTGTATCGTATAACCGTCAATGAAATCTATAGCGGTAAAATTTTGCTGATTGAACTGCTTTTGAACTGCATCTATATAGTCTTTACTCAAACAATCATCATTATCAATACGGCTAGTTATAATATATTCTTGGTTGAAATTTGAGACGTACGATTTAATTCCAGGTAAAAACTGTTCCATTCCTTCTACAAAAAAGGGTTTAAAGTTGACCAATTTTTTGTCTAATTCATCAATAATGAGCTTGTATTTTTTAGGAGTTGTCGTATCGAAAAAAACTAGCCATTCAAAATCTTTATTTGTTTGTGCAGCTACACTATAAAAACAATATTTCACAAAAAGCTCGAACCTGTTTTTATGCCATTCTTCAGTGAGAACAGGAACGTTGTTTTTTGTTGTTTTCCAATCTGGTTGTCTTAAATTAAATCGAGTTATTAAAAAATGTTTGAACATATTCATATTAATTTATGAAGCTTATATTTGCACCAGTGCAAATATATAATAGAAAACTTTTAAAAATTGATTGTTTTATTTTTATATAGGTTTTGAAAGGACTGATATTCGATATTTCAAAGAATCAATATTATATTAATAAGAATGGAAGTTAAGGTATTTAGCAATGATCAAGACGAAGTAAATAAAAAAACTCTAACCCAAATCGTTAGTGATTTTGATTTGTTTGAAGGTGGAGTTGGAGAAAGGAACATTATCAAAATTATTCCTTTTAATTACATAGATATAAATGTTAAGGAATTTAAAGTACCTAATATAATTAATCAAATCGCATATAAGTTTTTTAGAAAAAGTAAAGCACAGCGTTCGTTTGAGTATGCCAATAAATTATTGGAATTGGGTGTTGGAACTCCAAAACCATTGGCATATTTTGAATATAAAACTTTGTTTCTATTCAAAAGAAGTTTTTACATAAGCGAGCAATTAGATTGTGATATTACCTATAGAGAGTTAACCAGCGACTTTAATTATCCAGATTACGACAATATATTGAGAGCCTTCACAAGGTTTACTTTTAGTCTACATGAAAAGGGAATTCAGTTTTTAGATCATTCACCAGGAAACACCTTAATAAAGAAAATAGGAAATGGATATGATTTCTATTTAGTTGATTTGAATAGGATGAATTTTGGCCAGATGGATTTTGAAGCTAGAATAAAAAATTTTTCAAGACTTACAATACATAAAAGTATGGTAGAAGTTATGAGTGATGAGTATGCTAAATGTTCTGGGGAAGATTTTGATAAAATATTTAACTTAATGTGGAAAGAAATTGAAGCTTTTCAAGAAAAATATCATCGTAAAAAACGATTAAAAAAGAAATTGAAGTTTTGGAAATAAATTAGGCGTTTTGCTTATAAAGTTCGCTTAATTTGGTGTATTTTAAAAATGTAATATTAGCGGTTTGTACACAAATTATAAAGCCATTAAGTCCATCTAAAAAACCAAGTCTTAAAAAATAAGCTTTAAAAAAAGCCCAAGTGGGATTAAATAAAATTTTCCATATTGAAGACTTTTTTCCTATATCATAATAAGCTTTTGCTGCTATAGTTGAAAACATTTCTGTTTTCAAATTAAATTCAGAATAGGTTTGGTAAGTCCAATGTAAGATATCTCCTTTTAGATAACCTGTTTTATTGCTACGATGCATAACGACATTGTCATGCGGGTTTATTCCTTTCCATTCGGCTTTTGTTCTGTCAAAAACACGAAGCTTTTTGTTTGGATACCAATCGGAATGTTTAATCCACTGCCCACAAAAGTTATTAAATCGATTGCAGTAGTAGGCATCATAATCCCAATTGTTTTTTACGTCAATTATAGACTTTTGTAAATCATCAGAAAGCGCTTCATCACCATCAAGTGATACAACATAATTGTTTGACGCCTGCTTTAGAGCAAAGTTTTTTTGTTCAATGTAGCCTAAGAATTTCTGTTCTATAAAAACAACATTATATCTTAAGCATATAGTTTTAGTGTTGTCTGTTGAAAACGAATCTACTACTACAATTTCATCAACAACGTTAATTAAAGATTGTAGACATTTTTCAATATTCCTTTCCTCATTATAAGTAATAATAACCCCCGATAGTTTAATCATTGCTAAATATTGTTCTTGGGTAAAAATAGTTATTTTTGTTTCAATGAACACATTTAAGGCATCGGTAATTATAAGTACATACAATCAACCAATGTGGTTGCAAAAGGTGCTTTGGGGTTATGAGTTTCAAACAGAATCTAATTTCGAGATTATTATAGCTGATGATGGTTCTTCTGAAAAAACTAGAAATGTTATTGATGAATTTAAACGCGACTCAAAGATAACTATTCGTCATATTTGGCAGGAAGATAATGGATTTCAAAAAACTAAAATTTTAAACAAAGCTATTTTACAGGCAACTACAAACTATTTAATATTTACAGATGGAGACTGTATACCTAGAAGAGACTTTGTTGAAACTCACTTGAGATTGCGTAAACGAAATAGTTTTCTATCTGGAGGTTATTTTAAGTTACCTGAATCAATTTCAAATAAAATATCTAAAAAGCATATTAGTAATGCAAATTGTTTTGATATTAACTGGTTAATTAAGAATGGTTTAAAAAAGAATTTTAAAGCTAACAAGTTAACAGTAAATGGATTAAAAGCATGGTTTTTAAACACTTTTACACCTACTAAAGCAACTTTTGATGGAATGAATGTTTCAGGATGGAAAGATGCAGTTTTAAAAGTTAATGGTTTTGATGAACGTATGCAATATGGTGGAGAAGACCGCGAAATTGGTGAACGCTTAATGAATGCAGGATATAAATTTTTACAAGTTAGGTACAGTGTTATTTGCTTGCATTTATATCATGAGCGTCCTTACAGGAATGAAGCAGCACTGTTATTAAATAACTCCATAAGAAAAGAAACACGCCGCTTAAAATTGAGGTATACTAAATTTGGTTTAGAAAGTTTATAATTTTAATTTTCACGGTGTTTTGTAAACGCACGATTATAAGTCTTTAACGTATAGTATTGTAAACGTTTTCGGATTTTATACTTTCTAACTAAATTAATTGGTTTGCTTTTTAAGTAACTTTTATCCTTATGCAGAAAATTAATACAGGTGTTTATTACACGCTCACTCGAATGCCCATCAGAATAAGGATGTAAATCTTTATTAAATTTTGCCAACTCATTTAAAATTGTTTCAGGATATGTTAAAGCTTCTTGAATTGCTGTTTTGATTTCAGATGCTTTAGTTATGTTGATTAAGTATGGTTTTGGTTTGTAATGATTAAATGTAACGATAGGCTTTTGTTGTAACCCGAATTCTTGAATAGCAGAGGTTGTATCGGCAAACATAACGTCGGCTCTCCTAAATAAAGGAATTAAATCTGTCGTGTTATAATATTTAAAATAATTATTGGATAAGGATTCCCATTTTGCTACAATATCTTCTGAAATTTTTGGATGCAAAACCATTTCAAAATAATAATCACCTTTGCTACTTAACAACTTTATCATCTCGTAAACATTATTATTGTAAGCCAAACTTAAGCGTTCAGTAAAAGTAGAAGCAATAAATACCGTGGGTTTGTTATTTTTAGATTTCAATGAAACAGGAAATAAAGAATCTACTTTACTCCATCCTGTTTCAATTACTTCAAAATGTTTTCTTTTTTTTGCAATTTCTTTAAAGACAGTAGTTGTACTTGGGCCTTGTGTACAATAGAGATCAAAAAGGCCTCTTATTCTAAAATGATCTTTTTTAAAGCTGCGCTTTTCAGCATTAAATCCATGAAATATTTGAACTTTCAAACCTCTTAAAAAGTCTGGAACACTATCTGTTGCAGCTAGAATAATATCAGGATTATAATTAATAACATCATGAATTGAACCCAGCACATTAGATTTGTTTTTTAATGCTTTTGAACCTTCTTCTAAATCACTAAACCACTTAACGGTGTATCCTTTTTTTAGAATCTCTTGTTCTAAAGGAGAGCCTATAGGAAGCGCATAACTATATGATATGTAAATTAGAAATGTATAGTTCATAAAATTTTTGAGCTTTAGTTGTTATTGTAGCGTAATACTAATTCTTTAAAAGCTGTCTGCAAACAAAGTTAAATTTTATTAGTTAATATGAAAAGGAAGATTGGTTTATGATTTTTTTTGAAAAGTGAGTTTATCAATTTTGGCAGTCTCTATTTTACAATTATATTTACCACTAAATTAAATTTTACATATGCAATACTTCTTGTGGGTTTTAGGATTAGGTGTTTTAGGATTTTTTATTGGGAAGTTTATTAAGCACAAGTCGCTATATCCTTTTATGCCATTTAGATATGACTTTAGAAAGCGAAGAGGTACTTTTTTAAAAGTTTTAGAATTATTAGAAAAAACAAAGTCAAAACTAATTATAGAAACAGGTACTTCAAGAGAAGGGTTGCATGGAGCCAAAAGTAATGGTGCTGCTACAATTGTTTTTGGTAAATGGGCAAAACAGAACAGTGCATTTTTACATTCAGTAGATATTAGCGAAAAATCTGTGGCTGCGTCACAGCAGGAGGTAGATAGACAAAAATTAAATTCTAGTGTCAAAATTCATCTTTCAGACTCAATTGCTTTTTTGGAAAATTTCAAGGAACGCGTAGATTTTTTATATTTAGATAGCTACGATTATAGTGATGATATTGATGTTCAAACTAAGAGTCAAATACATCACCTTAAAGAATTTAAAGCTATTGAAGACCAATTACACGATAATTCAATTGTACTTATTGATGATTGTGATCTTCCAAATGGAGGTAAAGGGAAATTGGTTGTGGAGTATATGCTAAAACACGATTGGAGAATTTTAATTAATGCCTACCAAATATTACTTGTTCGTAATAAATTTGTGGCTTAGAAAAATTTTCAATTTTTTATCTATTAATGAAGGTTTCAAATATTGGTATAAATTTGAAGAGTCTTCGCGAAGTTCTTTTCTTGACTTACCATCAATTTTTTCAGGAAAATAGTCTTCTACATGGACTGAAACATTCGATTCACTTTTAAAAAAATCCCAGGAGGCTTTTGTTATCCATGGAGAATAAATGCTAAAGGTGGGTATGTTAAGCGCTTTTGCCATATTAATTGCGCCACCTTCATTGCCTATTGATGCATAACAATGGTATAATACACCTAAGAACGAACGTAAATTTGAAGGGTAAGCATCAAAATAAATGAGATCTTTAGTTGTTTCGTTACATAAATTATATAGTGCTTTTGCATCAGTAGCTTGATCTGGAGAATAGTTAAACAGTAAGTTGCCCAAACTTTTTTCGGCGATAGTGTTTATTATTTCCGCCATATATAGTAAAGGGTACGATTTTTTGTCATTACTACCCAAAGCATTTATCATGATAATTGGCTTAGAGAAATCAATTTTATGAGTTTCTAGAAACGTTTTTGCAAGAGCTATTTCTTTTTCGGTTAAATATATTTTTGGCTTTTTAATAAAGTTTTTTGCTTCTGGTAAAATAGGAGAAAGTAATTTTAAACGGCTTTCTATAGCGCGATCAACTTCAATTGTTCCTTTTACGGTATATTCAAAAACATGGGTAAATAATAAACTTGTATACCATTTTTTATAAGAAATCTTTATAGGTGCATTAGAAAATAGACAGATTAAATTACTTTCTAATTTTCCATAAACATCTATAACAACATCATATTTCTCCTTTTTTATTTCTTTTAAGAAATTGTAAAAAGCTAATTTGCTTTTACGGTATTTGGGTGTAAAAAGGACTATTTTATCTATATATGGATTGTTTTCAACTACAGCTTTTGTTTGGCTATTAATTAAATAATGAACTTTGGATTCTTTTATATTAACTTTAATATTCTCGCATAGAATCGTGCTAGTAAGCACATCACCAATCATTTTTTGCTGTATAATTAATACCTTCATATAAAGATCAAAGTACAAATAAAAAAATCCAAATTCCAATAAAAACCTTTTTATTGGAATTTGATATTTAACTTTATGGAGTTTATGAGTAAAGCGAGCTTATACAGCTACATCATGCTCGCGAAGCGCATCATTAAGCGATGTTTTCTTATTAGTGCTCTCTTTACGTTTACCAATAATTATTGCACAAGGCACATTATAGGTGCCAGCAGCGAACTTTTTAGGATAACTACCAGGTATCACAACGGAACGAGCAGGGACTAAGCCTCTGTATTCAACTGGTTCATTTCCAGTAACATCTATTATTTTAGTACTCATTGTTAAAGTAACTCCAGCACCTAATACAGCTTCTGTTTCAACACGAACGCCTTCAACAACAATACAACGCGAACCAATAAAGGCATTATCTTCAATTATAACTGGAGCTGCTTGTAATGGTTCTAATACACCACCAATACCAACACCACCTGATAAATGCACATTTTTACCAATTTGGGCACAACTACCAACGGTAGCCCAAGTGTCTACCATAGTACCTTCATCTACATAGGCTCCAATGTTTACATAACTAGGCATTAAAATGGTTCCAGCCGATATATAAGCACCATGTCTAGCAACTGCATGAGGAACCACTCGTATACCTTTTTGGGCATAACCAGTTTTTAACGGAATTTTGTCATGAAATTCTAATGGACCACATTCAATAGTTTCCATTTTTTGAATAGGAAAATATAAAACAACAGCTTTTTTAACCCATTCATTAACTTGCCAACCACCTTCAATAGGTTCCGCAACACGTAATTCGCCTTTATCTAATAAATTTATAACGTTTCTTATAGCAGATGTGGTCTTTTCATCATTTAAAAGTGCTCTATCTTCCCAAGCATTTTCTATTATTTGTTGTAATTCGGTCATTATCTTAATATTTTGGGCAAATATACTAGCTATCATTTAAAAAAAGGAAATATGTAGTCGTCATTATCTTTAAAAATATGTCCGATTTCCTGCTTATTTTTCAATCCCTAATCTCAATTTTCGCTTTTAAGGAATAATTTTTATGGATGAAATACAATTTCTGTGTTTTTCGTCGGTAAATAATTCACTTTTATCTGTTAGTCGATAGAAATAAGCATAATCTCTAATAATCGAATTTCCAGTAACTTATAACTAATATTTTCCCCAATCCTTTAGAACGCACTTATATTTGAACCATCAAAGAAACCCAAATCTGATGAAAACAAATTTTTACTTATTATTAATTTTATTACTTTCTTTTTCTGTTGCTAACGCACAGAGTACTACTCCAAGTAACAAAGCTGAAGTTAAGAATACAGTTTCTGAAACAGAAAATGTAAATAATAATGATGTAGAAATTATTGAAACATTAGAATTAAAAGAAGTTATTGCGCGTACTAGTGATATTAGATCTTTTTTAAATCGTGAAAGAAAGGTTGAAAATATTAAGTTAGTATTCCCTAAAATAAATAACGCAAGAAAAGCATAATTATAAAGAATCATATTCAACAAATATTTGAGGTTAAATACCGAAAAAGACTATCTTTAAAAGATGGTCTTTTTTGTTAAATTACATTACTTTTGACCACAGAATAAAAATTATGGCTCGAATTTTAGCATTAGATTTTGGAAGCAAAAGAACAGGAATAGCTGTAACAGATGATTTGCAGATTATAGCTTCTGGATTAACGACCGTGTTAACGAAAGAGTTGCTGCCTTTTTTAAAAGATTATTTTGTTAAAGAATCTATAGAACTAATTTTAGTTGGTGAACCCAAACAAATGGATAATACACCTTCTGAAAGCGAGCAGCTAATATTGAGTTTTTTGGAGAAGCTAGAAAAACAATTTCCTAACACACCTATTAAGCGAATAGACGAACGGTTTACTTCTAAAATGGCATTTCAAACAATGATAGATAGCGGTTTGAAAAAAAACCAAAGAAAGAACAAAGCTTTGGTAGACGAAATAAGTGCTACATTAATTCTTCAGAGTTATTTATATTCTAAATAATTCTAACAATAAATTATAGTATTGTATTTTTGCAATAATTAATGGCAGAATAGAATGATATTACCAATAGTAGCCTATGGCGACCCAGTATTAAAGAAAAAAGCTCAAGATATTTCAGAAGAATACACAAATTTAGATGTTCTCTTGGCTAATATGTATGAGACCATGTATAATGCATACGGTGTTGGTTTAGCGGCACCTCAAGTAGGTCTACCAATACGTTTGTTTTTAGTAGATACAACGCCTTTTGCTGAAGATGAAGAATTGCCTGAAGAAGAACGAAACAACTTAAAAGATTTCAAGCGTACATTTATTAATGCAAAAATACTTAAAGAAGAGGGTGAAGAATGGGCTTTTAACGAAGGTTGTTTAAGTATCCCCGATGTTAGAGAAGATGTTTTTAGACAGCCTAAAATAACTATTGAATACTTTGATGAAAATTTTAAAAAGCACACCGACGTATTTGAAGGATTGGTTGCAAGAGTAATACAGCATGAGTATGACCATATAGAAGGTGTTTTATTTACAGATAAATTATCGAGTTTAAAAAAACGACTTATAAAAGGCCGACTATCCAATATTTCTAAAGGAAAAATACGAGTGGATTATAAAATGCGTTTTCCAAATCAAAAAAAGAAGCGATAACATTTGCTATATTTCCACAAACAAATATATTTGCCACTTTCTAAAATAAACTTATGGGTTTAGATAAAATATTAGCAATCTCTGGTAAACCAGGATTATATAAATTAATAACACAAACAAGAGGTGGCTTTGTTGCCGAATCACTTATAGACAATAAACGACTATCGGTTAGTATCCGTCAAAATGTGAGCATTTTAAGTGAAATAGCTATTTACACACTTACAGAAGAAGTTCCTTTAAGACAAGTGTTTTTAAATATTAGTAAAAAGGAAAATGGTAAGCAAACTAGTGTGGCAGCTAAAGAAAGTAAAGATAAACTAGAAGAATATTTCTTTGATGTATTGCCAGACTATGATGAAGACAGAGTATATGCAAGCGATATTAAAAAAGTAATACAATGGTATAATTTGCTGCAAAAACAAGATTTACTGGACTTATTAGATGAAGAAAAAGCGTCTAAAGTATCTGAAGAAGAGGAGTAGTATGTAGTACAAAATAACCTGAATGTTTAAAATAATAGAAGCATCTAATTTAATTAGATGTTTTTTTTTGTTTTTTTGTAAGGTTCTATGGTTAATTTCGACTTTTTTCAAGTTAATAAAATGCTACTTTTTATGGAATCTATTTGGTTTTTCGATGATGTAAATCTTTTTAAAGTTTTATGCCCTCACAAGTTTAAGGCTTACAAATCAAATCATGATTTTGATGCTTACAAAAAGAAAGATTATATCTATTTTGAAGAAGATTCGGCAAATAAGGTATACCTAATTGAAAAAGGTAAAGTTAAAATCGGCTATTATAGCGAAAGCGGCGAAGAGATTGTAAAGGCTATATTATGCCGTGGAGAACTATTTGGTGAGAAAGCTATTTTAGGTGAATCGAAACGGGATGAATTTGCGCAATCTATTGATAATACCACTTCAATTTGTCCTATAGGCGTAGATACAATGCATGATTTAATGCGTAATAATCAAACCTTTAGCTTCAAGGTTTATAAATTTATTGGATTTAAATTTAAAAAATTAGAAAGACGTCTTCAGTTATTGCTATTCAAGGATACTAAAACAAGATTACTAGAGTTTTTAGAAGAATTATGTAACGACTACGGTTATGATTGTGAAAAAACGGGAGATAAAGTGATTCATCATCCTTATACACAAAAAGATATTGCCTCATTAATTGGTACTTCAAGACCAACACTAAATATTCTTTTAAACGAATTAAAAGAAGAAAAAGTTATTGAATTTAGCAGAAAAGAAATAAGAATTCATGAAAAAAGTGCCTAATGTTAGATAGCTAACATTTTATAGAAATGGCTTGGTATACTTTTGAAGTATAATTAAAATACTTAAAAAAAATACCATGATTAAAAAAATGTTTTTGGCAATAATAGCCTTAGGAGTTTTCGCTACTTCATGTAGTGATGATGATGATAATGGAACTACAAATTCTAATTTAACTTTAGAGTTAAGCGGACTAGAAGAACTAGGAAGTGATTATGTTTATGAAGGATGGATAATTGTAAACGGAGCACCCGTATCTACAGGAACGTTTTCTTCAGTTACATTTCCACAAACGTTCTCAGTTAATTCTGCTCAACTAGAGGAAGCTACAACGTTTGTATTATCTATTGAGCCTGCAAATGACCCAGATCCAGCACCAGCAGATACTAAAATGTTAGTTGGTGATTTTTCTGGAAACACAGCAAATGTAAACTCTGATATTGTAGGAGATTTTAGTAATGCTTCTGGTAAGTTCTTTTTAAGATCTCCTACAGATGAAGTTGATCCAGGTAATCCTAACAATATGAATGATGAATATGGGGTTTGGTTTGGGACCCCAGGAACGCCTCCAACACCAAATTTTGTGTTGCCTACATTATCAGAAGGTTGGGCTTATGAAGGCTGGGTAGTTGGAGAAACAGGACCAATAACTACAGGAAGGTTTACTGATTTTGATGGAAGAGATGATTTTAATATGTTTAGCGGAGATGAGTTTAAAATGGGACCTCCAATTCCTGGAGAAGATTTCTTTTTAAATGCACCAGCGGGAGAAACATTTCCTTTAGATGTTAGAGGACGTACAGTTGTAATTTCTGTAGAGCCAGTTCCAGATAATTCACCAGCTCCTTTTTCAATGAAGCCATTATTAGGAAAAGCAGGTCAAGAAACCGCACCTGCAACACATAACTTTGATCAGAATTTAGGGACTTTGCCTTGGGGTAAAGTGACTAGATAAGATTATAAGTTTATTTTGTTAGATTTAAGGCATAGTTTCAATATTGAAACTATGCCTTATTAATTTTATGCTATGAAATTTTCAAAAAACAGAATAAAGAATATTATATTTTTTGTATTAATAGGTTTATTGCTTGTACCACAAACCCGACTACCTATTCAGGTTTTATTGCATAAAAGTTTAGCGCTTTTTGGTCCTTCAACAGTTAATGAATCTGAACAAAATATTTTACATGATTATACTTGGAAACTGAAAGCTAATAATGGAATCATTCTTGATTTTGAAAACACCAAAGGAAAAGTTGTTTTAGTAAATTTTTGGGCTACTTGGTGTCCGCCTTGTATTGCAGAAATGCCTAGTATGCAAAAACTTTATATAGATTATAAAGATAAAATTGAATTTGTTTTTGTTTCAAATGAGGAATTTTCAGTGATTAATAGATTTATCAATAAAAATGAATATGATTTTAAAGTTTACAATTCAATTACAAGATATCCAGATGTTTTTGATGTGACTAGCATACCCAGAACTTTTTTAATAGATAAATCTGGTAAAATTGTTATTGATAAAACAGGTGCTGCTAATTGGAATAGTGATTCCGTTAGGAATACTATTGATGATTTATTACACTAGTTTTTTTAGTTCCTATCAAATCCATAATAAATAAATTTAGAAGAATAAGTGAGAAAGCATAAACGGCATCTTCAATGGGAATGGTGAATAATCTAATATTCAAGTTTTCTGAGTTATTATACCAAACGACTTCGTGCTCTATAAAACTTCCTGTTAATATACCATTCACAATAAAAAATGGAATTAGCATCACAAGAAATGTTAGATAGAAACTACATAACAATTCCGAGTTTATATGTATTACAAAAGTGATTAATAGAGCAGCTAATGAGAAGTTAATGACACTATACCATTTGTTGTAATTAGCAAAAGCGAGTACAATACATATTAAAATAAATAAATAGCTAATAATTTTTGTGTTCTCTTTTGATAGTTTCAAATTAGGAAAATAATAAAGTAAGGCGTAGTGTGTAAAAACGCAAGCATAAGGAATGCATATAAAAAACAACCATTCTTCAATAGGTAAGTGAAATAGTTTTATTCCTAAAAAATAAGTGTCATTAAAACCCCAAATACCTTGTTTTGTGAAAATAATATCCCAAGGAATGAAAAGTAGCATGCTAATTAATATTCCTGTAAATAGGGGTTTCCAGAGTCTGTAAAATTTTAATTTAGGATGAAAACTGAAAATAAAAGGAATAATTAAGGAACCTAAGTTTAGTAACAGATATAAATAGTTCATCTGTTTATTTCTTGAAATATTTAAACGGAACAAATAACATTCCGAAGCATTCACCATCTTCTTTACCTAAGTGTTTGTGATGCATTTTATGTGCACGCCTTACGCCTTTGGCATACCAATTATTGGCATTTCTAAAAATCTTAAAACGTTGATGAATAAAAATATCATGTACTAAAAAGTAAGACAGACCGTAAACAAAAATGCCTAAGCCAATAGGTAAACCTGCCCAAAAGCTAGTGTATTTCCAGAGTAAAAAGAAGCCTATACTTACAACTGCGTAAAATATAAAAAAGGCATCATTACGCTCAAACCAGCTGTCGTGATCTTTGTGATGATGATCTTTGTGTAAACTCCATAAGATACCATGCATGATGTACTTATGAGTAAACCACGCCATAAATTCCATGAAACAATAAGTTCCTAGAAATATAAGTATCCAATACAGTGTTTGCATCACTTAAAATTTACATTAAATTTAATTGATATTTTACATAACTCCTTGCTAAAAGTTCAATTTTTTTTGGGTTTGAAACCCGTATTCTAGAATCTTTTATTTTTAATGCAGGTGTTTTTTTGAGTTTTTTAAGAAGTTGACTATAATATCTATAAGCCATAAAAACACCAAACTTGGCTTCAATTGGCAGTTTTTTAATACCACTTAAACCTTTTTCAAAATCTTTTTCAATATCATCAATAATGTCTTGTTTTGACGATTCATCAAGATTTTCAATATCTGTATTAGGGAAGTAAGTTCTATCTAAACCTTCAAAATCAGCTTTCAAATCTCTAAGGAAGTTGACTTTTTGAAACGCAGAGCCTAATGCCATGGCTGTATCTTTAAGTTCATTATACTTCGTATTATCTCCTTTTACAAAAACTTTTAAACACATTAATCCAACAACATCAGCAGAACCATAAATGTAGGCTTTATATTCTTCTTCAGTCAAGTATTTAGTTTTATGTAAATCTAATCGCATACTTTTCATAAAAGCGTCAACAAGAGATTTGTCTATATCATATCTGTGAAATGTATGCTGAAATGAGTTAAGAATGGGGTTAAGACTTATTTTGTTTTTTAGAGCATGCTCTAAATCATCTGAAAACTTGTTGAATAATTCCTCTTTGTTATAGTCATGGAACGAATCTACAATTTCATCAGCAAATCGAACAAAACCATAAATATTGTATATATCACTACGTATAGATTTGTATAGCATTTTTGTAGCTAACGAAAAAGACGTACTATACGTTTTGGTTACTAGCTTACTGCTGTTGTAAGAAACGGTATCAAATAATGCCTTCATACTAAAATGCTATGGTGTTTTGTTATTAAATCGGCTACTAATTTTCCAGATATTAAGGATGGTGGAACACCAGGACCAGGAACCGTTAATTGACCAGTAAAAAATAAATTTTCTACTTTTTTGCTCTTAATCTTGGGTCTTAAAAAAGCGGTTTGTAATAAAGTATTTGCCATTCCATAGGCATTTCCTTTATACGAGTTGTAATCTTTTATAAAGTCGTTTAAACAAAAGCTCTCCTTAAATATAATGGCATCCTTTACACTTTGAGAGGTTAAATTTTCAAAGCGGTCTATAATTTTATTGAAATAAATAGCTCTTAATTCAGGGGTGTCTTTTAATCCAGGGGCAAGGGGGATTAAAAATATACCAGCTTCTTTTCCTTTTGGGGCAGCATTATCGTCTGTTATACTTGGGAAACTAGCATAAAACAATGGGTTTTCTGGCCATTTAGGAGTGTCATAAATAGCTTCTGCATGCACATCAAAATCAACATCAAAAAATAATGTGTGATGATTTACATTTTTTAGTTTCTTGTTAAAACCAACATAAAAGAGGAGTGAAGAAGGGGCAAAAGTTTTTTTCTCCCAGTATTTTTCTGAATATTGTCTGAGAGGTTTGTCTAATAGTGTTTCTGTATGATAATAATCAGCACCACTAACAACAATATCTGAATAGTAGTTTTTGCCGTTTGAAACTAAACCTTTAGCTTCTCCATTTTTTACAATAATTTTTTCAACTGGTGAGTTTATATTAATAGTTACTCCAAGTTCTTTAGCTAAACTTTCCATAGCTAAAATTACTTGATACATGCCTTTTTTAGGATGAAAGGTGCCAAGACCAAAATCTGCATAATTCATGAAGCTATAGAATGAAGGCGTATCACTAGGTTTTGCGCCTAAAAACAACACAGGGAATTCAAGAATTTTTACTAATCTATCGTTTTTAAATTCGTTTCTAACATCTTTTTTAATGGTACTAAAAAACTGATTTATTTTCTTTATTGTCGCAGGCGTAATTAATTCTAAAGGAGATACTCCTGGATTATAAACCAAATCCTTTATGGCGATATCGTAATTGTTTTTAGCTTTATTAATAAACTTTTTAAGCTTCATAGAACTTCCAGGTTCTTCTACTTCAAAAGCTTTGATGATTTTTTCTAAAGTATCTTCTATAGTTATAAAATCATCTTTACCAAAGTAAACACTATAAGCAGGGTTTAATTTTTCTAAAGTGTAATAATCAGATGGCTTTTTGTTAAAATCTGAAAAAAAACGTTCAAAAACATCAGGCATCCAATACCAGGTAGGACCAATATCAAATGTAAATCCATCTTTAGTTAACTGTCTTGCTCGCCCTCCAATAGTTGTGTTTTTTTCGAATATTGTAACCTCATATCCCGATTTTGCTAAGTAGCAAGAAGCAGCAAGAGAAGAAAAGCCTGAGCCTATTATATGTATAGTTGATTTCATATTGTTTAACAAATATAGTTAAAAGTTAAACAAAAATGAAATATTTATAAATCTTTAACTAAATTTTCAATAGAATTATAGATAGAAACTTTTTCTGGAGTATTTTCTAATTCAAAATCAGTAAATCTTTTTCCTAATAACATCAGTTTTGTGTTATCCTTTTGTAGTAGAAGATCGTTAAAATTGTTTATGTAATTTGGAACATCTTTTGTTTCTGGATAAACTGTAAAGTAAGATATAAATGTAATTTCGTTGAAGAATTCAAGTAGATCTGATAGACTTTCCATAGGAACACTCTCTCCTAAAAATATAGTATGATAGCCTTTACTTCTGAGTTGATAATTTATAAAAAGTAATCCTATATCATGAATTTCATTTTCGGGTAAAAACAAAACAAATGTTTTTGATACTGGTTTGGGCTCTAAAAGCTGAAGTCTTTCTGTATTTAATAGTATTTTTTGTTTGATATGAACAGATAAAAAATGCTCATGAGCTGGTGTAATGGTGTTGGTTTGCCAAAGCAAGCCTATTTCATTTAGTAATGGTAAGAAAACTGAATAAAATATTTCGCTAAAAGTCTTGTTTTCTAAAAGGTTATTGTATGTGCTGTAAAATAAAACCTGATCAAAATTAACCATGGCCATTTTTAGAGCATTTATAGCATGATCTTCAACTTTGGCTCTAGAAGCTATTTCTCTAACTTTTATAGGAATTTGATCTTCATCTAGATTAGCAATTTTAGAAATTTTTAATCCGTTATTATTTAAATACGAGATATTTAAAAGTTTCTGAAAACTTGTTAAACTGTAATTTCTAATATTAGTATCTGACCTATTTGGAGTAAGTAAATTATATCTTTTTTCCCAAATACGTATGGTATGTGCTTTAATACCAGTAAGGTTTTCTAAGTCCTTAATACTAAAGTTTACTTTAATATTGTTCATTAAAAAGTAATTTTTCTTAAACAAAAATAAGCATTTTTACTATACGAACAATAAAAAAAAATTTATAAAGCATATTTCTTTTAGTTATACTTTGATTTTTTATGTAAAAAAATGATATCGCTTAGCTTTTGAAATTAACAAATGATTTATATTTAAAACTTATAATGTTTTAAATAATTTATATTGAAATTTTCAAATAAATCATCGTTATTCTTCATCTTAATAGTATTTTTTTTCTCTTGTAAACAAAAAGAATCGAAGTATATAAGTGATTCTGATATAGAAAAAGATGTTTTCGCATCTACTAATTTAATCCCTGATAATCATTTTTTAGGAGATCAAAAATGCAAAGAATGTCATGTTTCCGAGTTTAAATCTTGGCAAGGGTCTCATCATGATAAAGCAATGCAAATCGCATTAGATACTACGGTTCTTGGAAATTTCAATAACGTCAAATTTGCAAGTCAAGGCATTACATCACTTTTTTACAAAAAGGATAGCGAATATTATGTTAATACCGAAGGAAGGGATGGTAAGTATCATGATTATAAAATTGAATATACCTTTGGAGTTACGCCATTGCAGCAGTATATAGTTAAGTTTCCTGATGGGCATTACCAATGTTTAAGAACAGCATGGGATGTAGAAAAAAAGAAGTGGTTTGATTTATACCCAGATTTTAAGGTAGTGCATTCGGAGTGGTTACATTGGTCAAGAGGCGGGTTGAATTGGAATAATATGTGTGCCGATTGTCACTCAACTAATGTTAGGAAAAATTATAATTTAGAATCGCATAGTTATAATACAAAGTCTGCTATAATAAATGTAAGCTGTGAAGCATGTCATGGTCCAGGTAAGACACATGTTGAACTAGCTAATCGTGATGGAGAAAGGTATAAACCTCAAGGGGATTTAAAAATGATTCCCGGTATTTCTTCAAAAGCATTAGTTGATGCGTGCGCTAGATGTCATGTTAGACGAGAACAGTTTTCAGAATTTTATAATTTTGAAGGTACTTTTTTAGATCATTATTTTCCACAGTTAATCACAGATAACTTATATCACCCAGATGGGCAAATATTAGATGAGGTATATGTTTATGGTTCATTCCTTCAGAGTAAAATGTATCAAAACAATGTAAGTTGTACTAATTGCCATAACCCACATTCTTTAAAACTAAGATTTGAAGGTAACAAGTTATGTATTCAGTGTCATGATACCAATGTTTACGACCAAACATCTCATCATTTTCATCAAGCTAACTCAGAGGGAGCAAAGTGCATAAATTGTCACATGTCTGGTAAAGTTTATATGGGGAACGATTACCGCAGAGACCATAGTTTTAGAATACCAAGACCAGATTTGAGTATAAAATATAATACCCCCAACGCATGTATTCATTGTCATACGGATAAAGATGATACTTGGGCTTGGGAACATTTTAAAAAAAATTATGGAACTCCTAAGTCAAAACATTTTTCCGAGTTATTGGCTCCTGGTTTAGTAGGAGACCCTCATGGTTTAGAGAAGTTAATGGAATTATCAAAAGACACCATTTATCCAGAAATAGCTAGAGCATCTGGAGTAAGTGCTATGGGGAATTATTTAAATGATGAGGTTATTAATAATATGTTAGCATTTTTAAACGATGACTCGCCTTTGGTGAGGGGTGCTGTTATTGATGTTTTAAATAATTCTAATTTTAATGATTATGCTAATTATTTTTTACCACTTCTAGCAGATGAAAAACGATCAATTAGAGTTAAAGCATTTATGGCAATAGCATCATTAAATGAACTTCAAATACCTGATGAATATAAAGGCGCATACAAAAAAGTTAAAAAAGAGTTTGAAACTCAGTTAAGTGTTACAGGAGATTTTTCAGCAGGAAGAGCAAAAAAAGCATTGTATTATTTTAAAAAGGGAGATATTTATAATGCTATCATCTGGTATGAAAAAGCTTTAGAGATAGATAATTTAAATAATGTAGTTAGAACAAACTTAGCTAATTTGTATTATCAAAATCAGGATTATGCAAAAGCTGAAGAAGCCTTTAAGACGATTATTAGGCAAGAGCCAAATTTTGGGCAAACGTATTATTCGTATTCGTTATTATTAGCAGAACGTAATAGGGTAGAGGACGCTATTGAACAAATGCATTTAGCTATTAAATACATGCCAGATAATATTCGGTTTTATTATAATTTAAGCTTGTTGTATGATAAAGTAAATAATTTTAAAAAAGCCGAAGATGTTGCTAAAAAAGGCCTTAAGCTTGATGCTAGAAATGAAAGTTTACTGTATGTATTGGCTTATCTCTATCAAAAAGAAGGAGAAATAGAGAACGCTAAAAATATCTCATCTCAGCTTGTTGAATTATATCCTAATAATGTTCAGTATCAAACGATGTTTAACAATTTGAATGCTTTAAAGTAAGGTGTATTTTAAGTGCACACGAGAAGATTCGAACTTCCACATCCTAAAACGGATACTGGCCCCTCAAGCCAGCGCGTCTACCAATTCCGCCACGTGCGCATTAAATGAGGTAAGTAAAAATAAAAAAAGTTAAGCAATAACGCTTAACTTTTTTTGTGACCGGGCTGGGGCTCGAACCCAGGACCCTCTCCTTAAAAGGGAGATGCTCTACCAACTGAGCTACCAGGTCATTAATTAAAAATGCTAACACATTGTTGTTAGCGGGTGCAAATATAAAATGTTTAATTAATAAAACAATATTTTTTTTGAAGAAATTTTCGTTTTTTTGCAGCACTTAATCGTATGTTTTTAATAATCAATTTGTAGCATAAAAATGATATTAGTTTTAATTGGGTATATGGCTTCTGGTAAGTCGAGTATTGGAAAAAAATTGGCTAAAAAATTGAATTATAACTTTATAGATTTAGATGATTTTATTGAAGAAAAGGAAGATGCGACTGTAACAGAAATTTTTGAATCAAAAGGTGAAATATATTTCAGAAAAAAAGAATCTTTTTATTTGAAAGAATTATTAAATATTAAAAACAAGACTATACTATCTGTAGGAGGAGGTACACCATGTTACGGAGATAACATGAGCCATATTTTTAATGCTGAAAATGCTAAAAGCATCTATTTAAAAGCGACAATTCCAACTTTAGTAAAAAAACTTATTGAGAAAAAGGCAAAACGACCTTTGATTGCTCACATTGAAACTGAAGAAGCTATGGCAGAATTTATAGGAAAGCACTTATTTGAACGCGTACCTTTCTATAATGAAGCGGAAATAAAAGTTTCTGTTGATAATAAAACTAAAGATGAAATTGTAGAAGATATTATTTGTGAATTATTCTAAAACAGCTTCAAAGTTTTTGCCTTCTAAGAATACAT
Source organism: uncultured Algibacter sp. (assembly GCF_947487605.1). Taxonomy (GTDB): domain Bacteria; phylum Bacteroidota; class Bacteroidia; order Flavobacteriales; family Flavobacteriaceae; genus Algibacter_D. Next base: position 133,063 of record NZ_CANKXK010000001.1, on the reverse strand, counting down.
TAACATGTTCATGAAGTGAGGTTGACAAAGAAATTCCTTTAAAATCGGCTTTTACAGGATACTTTTTATGGTTTCTATTTACCAATACAGCGGTTTTAAACTGTTTTAGCGGTACATCTAGAAAATGTTTAACTCCATAAATTAAAGTCGTTCCAGAGTTTAAAACATCGTCTACCAAAACCAAAGATTTATTTTCGTATTCAGAAGATGGAATAGACGTTTTTATTTCAGACCAAGGATTTTTTTTATCAATACTAACTTTACAAAGTATTGGTGTTATATCAGATATTTTTGAAAGCGCCACTTTTAATTTTTTTGCCAATATATAGCCGTTGCTATCAATACCCGCCAGAATTATATCTTTTTCATTTACATTGTTTTCATATATTTGAAAAGCAATGCGCCTTATTTTATGGGTAATTTCATTATGATTTAGAATCACATTGTTTTTAGCTGTCATCTATCATTAATATTTAGGTGAAATAAAATTACTCATTTTTATCAGTAAAATCATCAATATCTCTTCTATCTTTTTTTGTTGGTCGCCCAACGCCTTTTTTTCTATAATAATCTTTGGCGTATTTTAGTAATGCTTGAGCTTCAAAAGCGTCTTTTGGGGTAGTGTCAATTCTATAAATATCTACTAATTTAGCACCAATTCTACTTTCTGGTATGTCGTTAACTGTTAGTTTGTATTGTATTTGGTTTTTCCTTAACTCAATTTTATCTAGCGGATAAACCTCTCTACTAGGCTTAACAATTTCATCATTAACTCGAACTTGCCCTTTTTTACAAGCAGTAGTTGCAAGGGTTCTTGTTTTATAATACCTGATACACCATAAATACTTGTCTACGCGCATATTATTATTGTAAAAACTACGTTAATGTTCTTGTGCAAAATTATATTAAAATTGTATCTTGCGCCTCAAAAATAACAATAATGAAAATAGGAAAGGTTAGTTTATTTATTTTATGTTTTGTACTTATTTTTTCTTCTTGTAAAAAAGATGATGGTGGGGTTGATCCAATTGTAGTTGAGCTAAGAGATAGAACAGAGCAACAGATAGAAGATTTAGCTACACTTGAAGAATATTTAGCAACTCATTATTTCAACTCAGGAGATTTTGTTGGTAATTCTAATCCACGTTTAGCAGATATAGTTATTAAAGAACTTGCTGAAGGAGAAACTGGTCCACCAGCAGACCATACAATGTTAAATGTAGCGGTTGGTGATCCTATTTCTGTTGTTTTTGCAGATACAGACTATCAATATTACCTTTTAAATTTGAATCAAGGAGGAGGTATTGAATCTCCTACTTTTGCTGATAATGTACGCTTGAGTTACGAAGGGTTTTTGTTAGATGGAAGCATTTTTGATAGTGCTGTAACCCCAGTTGATTTTGATTTAGTAGGGCTTATTCCTGGATGGAGAAAAGTTATACCACAATTTAATGTTTCTGAATCATTTATGGAATTAGGAGATGGTTCTATAGATTATGTAAATAATGGTCTAGGTGTTATGTTTTTACCGTCTGGTTTAGCATATTTTTCAAGTGGCCCTGGAATAATTGGTTCCTACACACCAATTATATTTAAGTTTGAGTTATTCCAAATGTTTGAAAATGATCATGATGGTGATGGTATTCCTTCATATATGGAAGATTTAAATGGAGATGGTGAGTTTACTTTAAATTCTGATGTCGATACTTTTGATGGAGATGATACTGATGATGATACATTCCCAAATTATTTTGATGCAGATGATGATGGTGATGGTGTGCCAACAATAAATGAAGATATTAACGATGATGGGGATCCAACAAATGATGACACTAATCAAAATGGAATTCCTAATTATTTAGATCCAGAAGAAACGGAATCTAATTAATCTAGACTATAGTATTCAAATATTTTTAAGAACTTAATAAGTAGTTCCACTTAAGGTTTTTACGTTTGTCTAAACGTGAAATAGTTTTTAGAAATACCATAGCGGTTATTAATGCATCACCAGTAGCAGTATGCCTATCTACTTTTGGTACATTTAATTCTTTGCATAAGTCATCTAGAGAGTGATGCTTTAAGTTTTCTTGATAAATAATATGTTTCGATTTTTTAAATAAAACACCTGTGTCTATAAATTTGTTTTTTAATTTACCAAGACCGTTTCTTTGCATCATTTTATTCATCATAGTTCTATCAAAATTAGCATGATGAGCAATTAGAACATCATTTTTTATATAGGATAAAAAAATCTTAATAGCTTCCAATTCATTTACCTTATTTAATGCACCATGTTTAATTAAACCATGAATTTTAACTGTTTCTGGATTAAATATGTCTTGTTTAATATATAATTCAAGACTATTATTTACATGAATAGATTTGCCAATAAAAGAAACTGCACCTATAGATAATACACGATCTTTATCAAAATTAAACCCTGTGGTTTCAGTATCAAAAGCAACAAAACGCGTACTTTGTATTCGACCTCTTTTTTTCTTTTTAAAAAGATCTAAGTATTCTAGATAGAAACTGGGATAATGCTTCTTTTTTTTATGTAACCATTTTTCAAGCATCTACATAAAATTTTTTAAATCGAATCGTACTTTTAAAGTTTCTTGGATATCCTGAATGGGTTTAAAACAGCGTTTTAGTTTTAGTTTTTCTTCTTTAGTGAGACTTTCTAATTCAATAAATTTTCCAGAATTATTATTTTGAAAACCTTGTTTAGTTTTAAACTTGGATAAAGCTTTAAAAGCATACGAACATGATTCGTATAATTCTTTGTTTTTTGGGTCTATTTCGGCTAATCGTTCATAACGCTCAGAAGTGTTATTAATGCCTTTAAGTTGCTTGCTTAATACAAGTAACCTTGCAGCATCAATTAATGGCATTAAAGCTCTGCTTTTTATATTAAATAAATCTTTTTTATCTCCGTTTTGCTCTACTAGAAACTGTTTAAAAAAACCAAGTGGTGTAGGGTTTTTTATAGCGTCAAGACCTAGAAAATTAAAGAATAAAGAAGAGTTTTCTAGATTTTTGTATATGGTATTTGTTAATTCGTCAACTAATTTTTCATTCCCATAAATTCTACTATAATCAAAAAAGATTGAAGACAATAAAATAGCTTTTTCATCAGGGTTTGTAATCCAATTTTCAAACTGAGCTTTCCATTCTGTAATAGACTTGCACCATTCTGGATTGCTAGCCATCATATCGGCTTCGCAATATTCAAAACCAATTTTGTTTAGTGCTTTTGTAATTAGCCTTGCTAATTCTAAAAAATATGCTTGAGTTTCTTCATAACTAGATTCTGGAACATCTTCAAAAATAAGTGCATTATCTTGATCTGTAAATAACAATTGCTCTTTTCTTCCTTGGCTACCAAGTGCTAACCAAGAAAATGCAACAGGAGGCGGTGTTAGCATTTTTTTTAATGATAATTCAATAGCTCTTACGGTAACGGCATCATTAATTTGTGATATAATTGTTATAATATGTGATAACGGAATATTTTGTTCTAAATAACTTTTTAATAAAGTATTGGCCTTTAATCTTGCTGTACGTAATTTTTTAGTGCGTTTAGCTCTTTTAATTTCTTTTAAAATTACTGATGGATTATTACCTAAGGTGACTAAAATATCATGATGCGATAGTACACCCACAAGTTTAGAGTTTACTGTTCCGTCTTTGGTTATACATAAATGCCCAATATTATGCTTTATCATTTGTAGTTGCCCATCGGCTACTGTTAGTCCTTTTTTGTTAGTAATAACTGGCGAACTCATAATATTTTTAACATTGGTTTCTATGGGGAATAACCCTGTAGCAATTTTATTTTTTATATCACTATTGGTAATAATACCAACTGGCTTTTTTGTGTCATCTACAACAATAATACAACCAATTTTATGTGAAGACATTTGTATAGCGGCATCTTTTAACTTTGAGCTTATATGGCAAACAATTGGTGACTTTGTGTAATTTGCAGTTTGAAAATTTGTGATGTCTTGAGAATTGCTGGGTAAATAATCGACAAAAATTTCCTTGTTTTCTTTTGAGGTATAAGAATCGTATGCATTTGTTGCAAAAGCAGTAATTAAGTATTTATAAACAGCACTATTATTTTCTACAGCTTCTTGAAACGCTACAATAGGTATAGCATAAACTATGGACTCTTCATTGGCTTTGGCTGTTAACTTATAATTTTCTTGTGCAATAAGTGGTCTTACTCCAAAAATATCTCCAACATCACTTATTGTTACAATTTCATCAACTCTTTTGTTTTGATGAAATAAACCAATTGCTCCATCTCTAACCATATAAAAATGTTCATTAAAAGTGTCATTTGCTTTAAATAACGAGTCTCCTTTTTCTAAATAAATAATAACAACTTCTTCTGCTATTTCGAGAAGTTTCTTTTGCTTTAATAGATTAAAAGGAGGGTGGTTTTTAAGGAAATCTCTAACACGTTCGGCAATAGAATTTTTCATATATTTAATTAATACTATACTATATTAATGTAACAGTTATTTATAAATAAGTTAGGCTAAAAATAATGATTATTATGAATAGAACTGCATAATTAATACGCTATTTAAAATGTATAATTTTTTATAATAGACCTAAATAGATTAATTATTCATTATTTTAGATATCTAAACGACTTAACGGAAATAATGAAAAAATCAGAAATTACTACTTCAGAATATCACAAATATTATAGTGCTTATTTAGCTCAAATTGATGATAAAACAGAGTTGCTAGAAGGCTATTTATCTGGATTGAATGTGATTTTAAATTTTTTTCAATCAATCCCAAGTGATATACTAATCTATAGATATGCTGAAGGTAAATGGAGCGTTAAAGAAATTTTTCAGCATTTAATTGATGCAGAACGAGTATTTACACATCGTTGTTTTCGTATTGCGAGGCATGATAAAACGTCGCTAGCTGGGTTTGATGAAAACGATTATATAGAACCATCTGGAGCCAACGATAAATCGATAGAGACTTTAATAGAGGAATTTGAAGCTGTAAGGCAAAATTCTATAGTCATGTTAAAGAATTTTAAAGCTAACGATTTAAATTTTGTTGGTAATGCCAATGGCTCATCCCTTTCGGCAAGAGCATCAGCCTTTATTAACTTAGGCCATTATATGTGGCATATAAAGATTGTTAAGGAACGGTACCTTTAAGTATTAAAAGAAACTTTTTTCTTTTTTAAGAAAACAAATACCAACACAGACAATATCCCAAAGAGTGAAAACCCGATAAATAGCGGTAATACAGAAGTACTAACAAAGCCGCCTATATAGTTAGCAATTGGAACTGCCATTACTGTAGAGATAAAACCATTTATTGCAGCACCTATACCTGCAATATGCCCTAAAGGTTGCATTGCTAAAGCTCTTAAATTTCCAAATAAAAACCCTACAGCAAAAAACTGTAACGCAAAAAAACTAAGCAAAACATAAATGCTTGGGTTGTTTCCAGAGAAAAAAATTAAAACATACAATACCGATATAATTGTATAGGCTATTGCTGCATAGTAGGCTATTCGCCACATACCAAACTTAACTACAAACCTACTGTTTAAAAAAGTAGCTAACCCAACCGAGATAGCTAAACTTGCAAAAATATAAGGAAACATGTGACCTAGATTGTATTGCTCTTGAAAAATTTGTTGCGATGTACTTAAATAAACCATAAACGAGCCAGTAATAAAACCAGAAACAAACGTAAATGCAACTGCTTCTTTATATTTAAAAAACTCTTTTGTGCCATCTATAAAAAGATGTGATGAAAATTTAATTCTGTTTTTAATAGCTAAAGTTTCGGGTTGCCTTAGCCAAAACCAAACCATTATTATAACACCAAAAATTAGATTAACATAAAAAATAGATTTCCAATCAAAAAAAGTAATTAAAAACTGACCTAAGGTTGGAGCGATTACTGGTACCAGAATAAAAAACATAACTACTATAGAAACTATTTTAGCCATGTAATCCCCACTATAAGAATCTCTTATCATAGATAGAGCTAAGCTTCTTGGGGAAGATAAACCAATGCCTTGAAGTACACGACCCACGATCATCATTTCAAAACTCTCGGTAGTAACACAAATAACACTAGCAATAATAAAAACAATAAAACCTATATATACAATTGGTTTTCTTCCAAAGCTATCAGATAAAGGGCCAAAAACCAGTTGACCGAACCCTAGCCCTAAAAAAATCATAGTAATGAGTAATTGATTATCATTCGCATTTGTAACCTTTAAATAAGTACCAATGTTAGGTAGCGCAGGCAATAACGCATCTATTGAAAGTGCCACAATAGACATTAATGATGCCATAAGAGCAACGAATTCTAACTTAAAAGTCTTTTGATTTTGCATTCATCAAAAGTAAGTTATATAAGCGTATCAAAAATCTAATAACCATATAATAAAGCAATTTTATTATTATTAAATTTGATATTAATTTAGTGAGATATGTATACAGATACTTTAATAAAAATATTTCAAAGGGACTTAGTGAAGCTTAAGGTTGAATTAGAGGCATATACAAACGAAGAAAAACTTTGGTTGCTCCCTAAAGGTATAAATAATTCGGCTGGAAATTTGGGTTTACATATTGTGGGAAACCTAAATCATTTTGTTGGTGCTACACTGGGAAATACGGGATATGTTAGAAAAAGAGATTTAGAATTTTCTCAAAAGAATGTTTCAAGAAATGTTATTCTTAAACAAATAGATGAAACCATAGAGGTTATAGAAACAACTTTGCTAAAATTAACTCCAGATGATTTCGCAAAGCAATACCCTCTTATAGTTTTTAAAGAAGCAATGAGTACGGAGTTCTTTTTAACACATTTAATAACACACTTGTCTTATCATCTTGGGCAAATTAATTACCATAGAAGGCTATTAGATGAATAAAGAAAAGGCACAACCTCTTTTAAGTTACATTAGTAAATATATAACGCTTACTCCAGAGGAAGAGCAGTTGTTAATGTCTCAGATTAAGTATCGTAAATTTTTGAAAGGACAATATGTTATTCAACAAGGAGACGTATGTAAACATGAATGTTTTGTTGTCTCTGGATGTACGAAGATGTTCCATGTAGATGATGATGGGCAAGAGCATATAATCATGTTTTCAATTGAAAATTGGTGGACTGCAGATATGGGTAGTTTTATAACACAAACACCTGCCGATTATAACGTGCAATGTATTGAGAATACAGAGTTAATACTGTTTCCATACGATATTATTGAAGATTTATATGCTAAAATCCCAAAGCTTGAACGTTTTTTTAGACAAATTATTGAGCGTGCTTTTGTTGCTTCACAAAAACGAATTATTAGAAGTTTTAGTCTGTCGGCCAAGGAAAGATATAAATATTTTAGCAAGCAATATCCAGAAATTGAACAACGTATTCCACAATATATGATAGCTTCGTATCTTGGAATAACAAAGGAGTTTTTGAGTAAAATAAAAGGACAAATAGCACTAGAAGAGTAAAAATTAAACTAGTTTAACATTATTTTATAATCTAGTTTATTTCAGTATCATTAGTTGTTCAAGATCTTTGCAGTAATAATTTTAATTTAAAAAAATATAAAAATGAAAAACAAAATAAAAAACATTGCAATTTTAGTATTCGTTACAGCACTTACATTTTCTTTTACAACACTTGATAAAGAGAAAAAAGAAATTAAGATAGATGCCAGTAAAGTGGTTTGGAAAGGTTACAAAGTAACAGGGTCTCATGAAGGAACAATCAATATAAAATCTGGAAATTTGGTTTTTGAAGGCGACAAATTAACAGGAGGAGAATTTGTTATTGATATGACATCAATTACTGTTACCGATTTAGAAGGAGATTATAAAGGCAAGTTAGAAGGGCACTTAAAGTCTGATGATTTCTTTGGTGTTGCTAATCACCCAACAGCTTCATTGGTATTTACTAATGTTGAAGCCTCTGGAAAAAACGCATATAGTGTTACTGGGGATTTAACTATTAAAAGTATTACAAACCCAATTAGCTTCAGTATATCCATTTATGGAAGTAAGGCTGCTGCTTCACTTAAAATTGATAGATCAAAGTATGATGTTAAATATGGATCAACAAGCTTTTTTGATGGATTAAAAGACAAAGCTATTTACGATGAATTCGATTTAGTGTCAGACTTAGAATTCTAATAAAAAATAATTTATTTGTCTATTTAAGAGACTGTTTAAAAAGTAAGTTCAATGTCATATTGAGCCTGTCGAAATATTTTAACTTAGTGATAATCAACATTAGTTTCGACAAGCTCAACTTGACAAAATGGATTATAATGACTTTTTAAATAGTCTCTTTTTTGGTTACCAATTTTTTTAAAGTGCAAAATCCATTGTTAAAGCCATCTTAAACTTGGTTTACAATTGTATAAGTTGATTATTTTTATGGCTTATACCTTAAAACCATTCCAAAATGTTTTCTAAAATTATTTACCCATTTATAATAGTTCTATTTTTTGTTTTAACGGTTGAAGCGCAAGAGATGTCTTTTGAAGCATATAACCCTAAATCAACGCTTGTAGTTCCAGGTAAAGTTATAAAACAGGCTAAGTTTCCGTTTATAGATGTTCATGGACATCAGTATCGAATGGCGACTCAAAACTTATCACCTGTTATTGCTGCTATGGATACATTAAATATGGGAATTATGGTTAATTTAAGTGGTCGCTCAGGGGAGCATTTAAAAAAAAGCTGTTGATAATATTAACACTAATTACCCAAATAGATTTGTAGTTTTTGCAAATATAGATTTTAATGAAGCAGGAGCAGAGGACTGGATTGAAAAGACAGTAACGCAATTAAAACTAGATGTAAAAAATGGTGCTAGAGGATTAAAAGTATATAAGAGTTTAGGGATGTATAATAAAGATGTCGACGGAAAAAGACTCGCTATTGATGATAGCCGTTTAGAACCAATATGGGAAACCTGTGGCGAATTGGGTATTCCAGTTCTTATTCATGCAGCAGATCCAAAATCGTTTTGGGATGCTTTTGATGGGGATAATGAACGATGGTTAGAACTAAAAACAAAACCAAGGAGAAAACGTGGAGCAAATAATCCAGCGCCATGGGAGCAAATAATTGTAGAACAGCACAATATGTTTAGAAAACATCCTAAAACAACCTTTATAAATGCACACATGGGGTGGTATGCCAATAATTTAGGGAAATTAGGAGAGTTACTAGACGAAATTCCAAATATGAATGTCGGCATAGGTGCTATTATTGCTGAATTAGGAAGACAGCCCCGATTTGCGAAAGCATTTTTTATAAAATATCAAGACCGAATTTTATTCGGAAAAGATAGTTGGAAGCCTGAAGAGTTCCCAACATATTTTAGAGTATTAGAAAGTGCCGATGAATATTTTCCTTATCATAAAAAGTATCATGCGTTTTGGGCCATGTATGGATTGGATTTACCAGACGAAGTTTTGAAAAAAGTATACTATAAAAATGCCCTTAGAATTGTTCCTGGGTTAGATAAAACATTATTTCCTAATTAAAATGAAGCGCTATTTTATAAACTTAATGTATACATAAAACAGTGCAAACCCAGTTAAAAAGGCAATACCTAAATAACTAACAAACTTCATTAGTGGTTTTGGCGCGTATGCCTTACCAATATATTTTTTGTCTACTAATTTTAAGTTTGCAATGGCAACTAATGGTGCTATTAAAAAAGATATAGTTGTAGCTAAATCTATTAGATTTTTGAATTCACCCATAAAGAACGCTGTAATTGAAAAAGAACCAATAGCGAGAATAATTAAGGAAATGATGTAAACACGTTTAGAATGTTTGTTGTCGTTTGAAAGAAATAATATTTCCGATGAATGTTGCAATACACGCGAATAACCATCAAAAACACCAATACTGGTTCCTAACATAATAGAAAATGCAGCAATAGCAATTATTAAATAACTCCAATCGCCAATTGTAGATGTGTATAAATCAATAACGCTACTGGCAAATCCTACGCTATCTTTAGGAAGAACATTGCCTGTGCCAAAAATCAAAAAAGCTCCCATGGTTACAAAACAAATTGACAAGAAAGCTGCTACCCAATAACCAAGGTTAAAATCAAATAAATTTTCTTTTAATGTTGGATGGTAGTTGGTGGATTTAATTTTTTCAACAACCCATAAACTAGTCCAACAAGACATGTCTAAGGCTGTTGGCATCCAACCCATTAAGGCTATTATAAATAAAATCCCAACATCATCAAATACATTTAAAGGTGTAAAATTATTGATGTGATCTATTGGTCCATTGATTAAGGTTAAAATAAAAACAATGATTGTAGAAACAAACAATAAGATGCCTATGGTTTTTATTAAACCATCTAAGACACTGAATTTGCCAGTAATTAAGGCGCCTGTACTAACCAAGAATACAAGTACAACTGGAAATAATTTAAAAGAAGGCCAAAGAGACGACAGACCAAAGAGATTGTCCATAAAACCAGCAGTTACTATGCTTACTGCTGCAGTTACAAAAAACATAGAAGCAATTGTAATTAAGAAATAAATCCATAAAACAGGTTTCCCTAATTTCTTGTAACCCTCTATAAGGCTTTCACCTGTAGCATTGGCATACCTAACTGCATATTCGAAAAACGGAAATTTTAAGATATTAGTAATTATTATCATTCCTAAGAGAGCAAACCCATAATTAGCACCAGCTCTAGTGCTTTGTACTAAATGGGACACACCAATAGCAGTGCTAGCAAATAATATACCTGGACCTAAAGTCTTTTTTAGTTTTTTCCACTTCATGAACTAGCTTGTGTTTTAAGTTAGAAATTATTTTAAAGCGGAATATTACCATGCTTGCGTTTAGGAGTATCTACTTTTTTGTTTTCAAGTGAAGCAAAAGCTTTAATTAGTTTGCGTCGTGTGTTTTTTGGAAGAATGACTTCATCAATAAAACCTCTTTTTGCAGCTTCATAAGGATTTGCAAACTTGTCGGCATATTCTTTTTCTTTTTCAGCTAATTTTTCTACTGGATTATCTGCGGCAGCTATATCTCGTTTAAATATTATTTCACTGGCGCCTTTTGCACCCATTACGGCAATTTCAGCTCCTGGCCATGCAAAATTAAAATCGGCACCTATGTGTTTAGAGTTCATAACATCGTATGCTCCACCGTATGCTTTCCTTGTAATAACAGTTACTCTAGGTACTGTTGCTTCGCTTAAGGCGTATAATAATTTTGCACCATGTACAATAATGCCATCCCACTCTTGGTCTGTTCCAGGTAAAAAACCAGGTACGTCTACAAGTACTAATAGTGGAATATTGAAGCAGTCACAAAATCGTGTGAAACGTGCTGCTTTTCTGGAGCTTTTTACACCTAAAACACCTGCAAATGACATGGGTTGATTGGCTACTATGCCAACACTTCTACCACCTAAACGAGCAAAACCTACAATAATACTTTCAGCATAATCTTTATGAATCTCATAGAAAGAATCAGCATCAATAATACCAGAAATAACACTATGCATGTCATATGGTTTGTTGGCGTTATCTGGAATTATATCTGATAAAACATCTCTTATTTCATCTTCTAATTTAAAGTTCAGGGCTTGAGGCGTTTCGGTATTATTCTGAGGTAAATAACTTAGTAGTTTTTTTATATCTTCAAGACATTCAACATCATTTAAAGTTGTTACATGAGCAACTCCCGATTTAGAAGCGTGGGTTTCGGCACCACCTAATTCTTCACTAGTTACGGTTTCATTGGTAACTGTTTTTACCACATTGGGGCCTGTTACAAACATATAGCTACTGTTTTCAACCATAATGGTAAAGTCTGTTATTGCGGGTGAATAAACAGCACCTCCGGCGCATGGACCCATGATAGCAGATATTTGAGGGATAACTCCAGAAGCTCTAACATTTCTATAAAAAATATCGGCATAACCACCTAGAGAACGCACTCCTTCCTGTATGCGTGCGCCTCCTGAATCGTTTAATCCAATTATGGGAGCGCCTACTTTAACTGCCATGTCCATTATTTTGCAGATTTTTTCAGCATGGGTTTCAGATAAAGAACCTCCAAAGACTGTAAAATCTTGAGCATAAACATAAACGAGTCTATTATTAATGGTGCCATAGCCAGTAACTACGCCATCACCTAAGTAAATCTGGTCTTGCATACCAAAATCTGTAGTACGATGGGTAACGAGTTTTCCAATTTCTTCAAAAGAACTTGCATCCATTAAATAATTTATGCGTTCTCTTGCGGTTAGTTTTTTATTAGCATGCTGCTTGTCAATGCGTTTTTGTCCACCGCCAAGGTTAGCTAAAGTATTTAGTTCGTTTAGTTTATTTATTTTAGAATCCATAAGGCATCAAGTGATAATAAGGTTTCTACAATATGTAGGAATGATAATTAAATAGGTAAACGTAAAAGTTTTTGATCTTCAATATATTGTTTAACAGCTATTATTGCAGCGATTTTAGCTTCGTTTTCAGTTTCTTCTTTTAATGCTTCTGGCGAATAATATTTCTTGACAAAATGTGTGTCAAAATTTCCAGATCGAAACGCTTCATGTTTGCAAACATATTTTCCAAATGGAAGTGTTGTTTGTACGCCCTCAATATGATAATTATTAATGGCATTTATCATTAACTCAATGGCTTCTTCGCGGGTGTTTCCGTAAGTAATCAATTTAGAAAGCATCGGATCGTAATAAATTGGAATGTCCATGCCTTCTTCAAAACCATCATCAACACGAATACCTTTGCCATATGGTATTCTATAAATATTTAAATGGCCCACACTTGGCAGAAAATCATTTAAAGGATCTTCGGCATACACGCGCAGTTCTAGTGCATGTCCATTAATTTTTAAGTCTTCCTGTTTTATTTTCAATGCTTCACCACGAGCCACTTTTATTTGAAGCTCAACCAAATCTACACCAGATATTATTTCTGAGACTGGGTGTTCAACCTGAAGGCGTGTATTCATTTCAAGGAAATAAAAATTATGTTCAGCATCCATTAAAAACTCTACAGTTCCAGCACCTAAGTAATCACACGATTTAGCAACTTTTATGGCAGCATCACCCATTTCCTTTCTTAATTCTGGGGTTAAAATACTTGATGGCGCTTCTTCAACCACTTTTTGATGACGCCGTTGAATACTACATTCGCGTTCGAAGAAATGTAATATGTTTCCATGACTATCTGCCATTACTTGAATTTCGATATGCCGAGGGGAGCTTACATATTTTTCTATAAAAACAGAGCCATCTCCAAACGCAGATGTGGCTTCGCTAATCGCGCGATTCATTTGAGATTCTAAATCACTTTCTTTTTCCACGACACGCATGCCTTTCCCGCCACCACCAGCTGATGCTTTTATAAGAACTGGGAAACCTATTTCTTTAGCGACCTTATGTGCTTTATTTACATCGGTAATAGCTTCATCAATACCTGGTACCATTGGGATATTATATTGCTTAACTGCTTCCTTGGCTGCTAATTTACTTCCCATAATCTTAATAGCTTTAGAACGTGGCCCAATAAAAGTAAGATTATTTTCTTCGCATAATTCTGCAAAGTCAGCATTTTCACTTAAAAAGCCATAACCAGGGTGTATGGCATCAACACTTAAATTTTTAGCAACTTCGATAATTTTATCACCTCGAAGGTATGATTGACTTGAAGGTGCTTCTCCAATGCACACTGCTTCATCTGCAAACTTAACATGTGGTGCATTCCTATCTGCTTTTGAAAATACGGCAACCGTTTTTATGCCCATTCTTTTAGCGGTTTTCATAACTCTTATAGCTATTTCTCCACGGTTGGCAATTAATATTTTTTGCATTTTATTCGAAATTAATTAGAAGTTGGTTTTTCTCGACAGCATCACCTTTTTTTGCATCTATAGACTTAATAATTCCGTCTCTAGGTGAGGTGATTATATTTTCCATTTTCATGGCTTCTAGAATTAAAAGCGGGTCATTCTCTTTAACTTCTTGCCCAACTTTTATATTTATTTCTAAGATTAATCCAGGCATTGGAGCTTTTATAAAATTGACTTGCTTAGTCGAACCAACTGAAAACCCCATTTTTTTAATTAATACATCTAATTCATTGAAAATATTTACATTATACGTGTTATTGTTAACTTTTACTTTATATGATTTCTTATTAAAATCAGTGGCGATAACTTCAGTATTATAGGATTTGTTATCACTAAGTATGTGGTGTTTTGAATCGGTAAGTTTTAAAGAATCTATTTTCGATAGATCTGCTGTGGTAATCTCAAAATCGAATGAATTATTAACACAGGCATTAAAATTTTTACTCATATTTAGTTTAATTAGTAGAAGTAAATATAAGGATTTTATTAGGTAGATTCAATTACAAATACTAACACTGTTGAAGTATTAATTTAAATTTTTAAATATAGAATTATCCTGATGCTTTTTGATTGCTTTCCTTGATAGGATGATGCCAATTATCAACGAAACGAAAGCACCAATCCAAATTCCAGGAACAAAATCAATAAAAAGGAAAAAGTCGTAAGCACCATGAAATATTACAGCCAATAACAACCCTGTTAAATTTAAAATAATTTTATTATTAGAGAATTTTGCTTTTCCCATATAGTAGCCCATTAAAATTCCAAAAGTTGCATGCGCTGGTACTGCTGTAAAAGCCCTAAGTAAAGCTGTTTGATAACCGCCTTCTAATACATAAAATATGTTTTCGGTGGCTGCAAAACCCATAGAAACCATGACAGCGTAAACTATGCCATCAAAAGGTTCGTTAAAAGCTTTTTTGGTTTGAGCGAAATAACGAACTATGATGTATTTACTGAATTCTTCGGTTAAGCCAACTACCAAAAATGCTTTTATAAATTGTTGAAATATGCTGGTGTTGTTTGGTAATGGTAGAACGATATCAAACCCATAATAAAGTATAGTAGTAATGATGATGCTGACAATGGCACCAAGCAGGAAATTATAAAACAAAAGGATCTTGGGTTCCTTTTCGTATTTATCTTTTATATAGATGTAGCAAATTATAATAAAAACTGGAGCAATAGCTACAAGGAATAAATTCATCTAGTAAGGCGGTTTTTGATTTCTTGTAAAACAAATTCATAATAACCTTTGTTTGAGGACACAAAGTGATTATCATTAGCACCAACAGTATCTATTAGTTTTTTAAAATCTTTAATGGAAACAAGTTTTAAAGCTTCAACTTCTTCTTCTTGTGGTTTTAATTTTGATAATGGTACCTGTAATAGACAAATAAAAGTATTATGAAATTCGTTGTCTTTAATGCCGTTATTGTACGCCTGAAAACATTCGAAGACTCCAATTTTGTTGAGATTATTTTCAGAAATAGTTAAACCTATTTCTTCTTTGGTTTCTCTAATAGCTGCTTTTTCAATTGTTTCTCCAGCATCGATATGTCCTGCAACCGAGACATCCCACATTAGCGGGCAGATTGTTTTCTTTGAAGATCGTTGCGATAATAATATATCGCCATTTTTAGTATAAAACCAAACGTGTGCAGTATTATGATAATAACCTTTTTGGTGTATGATCGATTTTAGTTCTGACTTTCCAGTAGGGTTACCATTGGTGTCAACTATGTCTATAAGCTCGTCCATATTCAAAAAGATTAGTCATTAAGAGGAGGTAAGACGTAGTTCTTAATAATTGAAATTATAAAAGAAGCAGATTGTTTCGTCGTGCATCATCACAATGACGTGTATAATTTAATCAAAATAGCTAAATGTTTCTCCGTCCTTTATGTTGAGCAAAGATTCATAAATTAGCTTAATTACGTTTTCAACATCATCTCTATGTACCATTTCAACGGTTGTATGCATGTAGCGTAATGGTAAAGAAATTAATGCTGAAGCAACACCACCATTGCTATAAGCAAAAGCATCAGTATCTGTTCCAGTGGCTCGCGATAGGGCAGAACGTTGAAAAGGAATCTTTTTTGCCTCGGCAGTTTCTGTAATTAAATCGCGTAACTTTTGCTGTACCGCAGGCGCATAAGCAACAACTGGACCTTTGCCAATTTCTAAATGGCCTTCTTTCTTCTTTTCTATCATAGGTGTTGTTGTATCGTGGGTCACATCGGTTACGATAGCTATGTTGGGTTTAATGGTTTCTGTAATCATTTGGGCGCCACGTAAGCCTATTTCTTCTTGAACCGCATTGGTAATGTATAATCCAAAAGGCAATGTTTTTTTATTCTCTTTAAGTAATCTAGCTACTTCAGCAATCATAAATCCACCCATGCGATTATCTAAAGCACGACACACAAATTTATCCCCATTTAAAATATGAAACTCATCTGGATAGGTAATAACGCATCCCACATGAATTCCTTTTTTCTCAACTTCTTCTTTAGTCGAACAACCACAATCAATAAAAATATTGTCAGGTTTTGGTGGTTCTTCTTTTGCTCTATTCCTAGTATGAATTGCTGGCCAACCAAAAACACCTTTTACAATACCATTTTTTGTGTGAATATCTACAATTTTACTTGGTGCAATTTGGTGGTCACTACCACCATTTCTAATAACATAAATAAGTCCGTTATCCGAAATATAATTTACATACCACGAGATTTCATCGGCATGCCCTTCAATAACTACTTTATATTTAGCCTTAGGGTTTATAACGCCTACAGCAGTCCCATAGGTGTCTGTAATAAATTCGTCTACATATGGTTTTAAGTAATCCATCCATAATTTTTGCCCATCCCATTCGTATCCTGTAGGAGCAGCGTTATTAAGGTATTTACTTAGAAAGTCTATTGATTTTTTATTGAGAATACTTTTGTTTGCCATAGCAATGAAAAATTATTTATTGAATTAAAGAAAGTTTTTAAATTTCGTGTACTTTGTAAAAATAAGAGATTTCATAATTTTTATGTCATATTACAAACAATATTTTGTAACAAAAATGGCTTTTATAATACTAATTGAATAATTTAATTATATAAACCAGTCAACTATGAAGTTAGTCATTAAAGATTTAACAAAAACGTATAAAAATGGAGTTAAGGCAATAGATAACTTGAGCCTAGAAATAGGAACAGGAATGTTTGGATTACTTGGACCAAATGGTGCAGGAAAATCATCTTTAATGCGAACGATTGCTACATTACAAAGTGCTGATACAGGATCCATTACTTTTGGCGATATTAATGTTTTAGAAGATAAGATGTCCTTACGAAAAGTACTAGGATACTTACCACAGTCTTTTGGTGTTTACCCTAAAATGTCGGCGGAAGCACTACTTCATTATTTTGCAACCCTTAAAGGGATAGCTTCAAAAACGGATAGAGACAAAATAGTTAATGAAGTTTTAGAAATAACTAATTTATATGATGTTAAAAATAAAAATGTTTCTGGTTACTCTGGTGGTATGAAGCAACGCTTTGGTATTGCTCAATTATTATTAAATAATCCAAAACTTATTATAGTCGATGAGCCTACAGCAGGTTTAGACCCTGCAGAACGGAATCGTTTTTTAAATGTGCTTCGCGAAGTTGGTACAAACTGTACCGTAATTTTTTCGACACATATTGTTGAAGATGTTAAAGAGTTGTGTAATGAAATGGCCATATTAAATGGCGGGCGTATTTTAAAGCACACAACACCTATTGAAGCGACTGCCGAAATTGAAAATCAAATTTGGACGAAAGTGATTCAAAGAGACGAATTGGAAGGCATGGAAGCAACCTATAATGTGCTTTCTTCTAATTATAATCAAGATAATACTTTAAATATTCGTGTACATGGGTTAGAAAAACCAGCACAAGATTTTGTGAAAGCAAAACCACAATTGGATGATGTTTATTTTATGGCTTTAAGGCAAGAAGAATTGCAAAGCATTTAATTTTTATTCAACCATCTAATTAAACAGATTCTCATGTTCACAACTATATACAAACACGAATTAAGTTATTGGCTTAAAAAACCAGCATTTTATATTTATGCGGCTATCTTTTTCTTGTTGTCTTTGTTCTTATCGGCATCGTCAGCGGGTATTTTCGATTTTTTAACGGTAACAACTGGTTCGTCATTAATTGTAAATTCTCCTATTGGTATTTCTGGCTTATTTAATGCTTTAACAATATTTATATTCTTTTTATTTCCTTCCATAGTAGGTGTTTCTATTTATAGGGATTTTAAAAGTGAGATGCATACCATCTTATATTCCTATCCTTTTACAAAAGCAAATTATTTATTTGCTAAATTTTTAAGTGCTATAACTGTAGTTACTTTAATTGTAATGCTTGTTGCTTTTGGAATGATAATAGGGTTTAGACTTCCTGGGACAAATAGTGATTTGGTAGGAGCTTTGAATATAAGTTCTTATATCACTACATATTTTATTTATATACTTCCTAATGTTATTTTATTTGGAGCGATTGTTTTCGCAACAGTTGCTTTTACTAGAAATATAGCTGCTGGTTTTATAGTGGTTGTATTACTTATATTTGGGCAAGGTCTTTTAGAAAACTTATTTTCAGACCCAGACACAAGATTTTTAGCGGCTATTTTAGACCCATTTGGTGCTGGTGCTTCAAATTATTATACACGTTATTGGACAGTTGCAGAACAAAATGAATTGCCTTTACCCATAAAAGGGGTTGTTATTTATAACAGACTTCTTTGGTTTGCTATTGCGGCTTTAATTTTTGGTTTAGTTTATAAGTTCTTTGCGTTTAGCCAGAATGCTATTTCACTAAACTTTAAAAAGAACAAAGGTGTGCGTGCTATAAAATCGAATTTTGGTGGCATTACAAAAATTAATTTACCAAAAGTTGTTTTCAATTATTCCTTGGTTCAAAACTTAAAGGCTACATGGCGACTTTCTAATGTAGACTTTAAATATATTATTAAAAGTTGGCCATTTATAAGTATTGTAATTGTAGGTCTTATAATTATGATTATTTCATTGTCTGAGGTTGGTAATTTATTTGGTACAGAAACATTACCAATGACATGGAAGATGCTTTCGAACGGAGCAGCATTTAGTATTTCGATAATTATTTCTATTTTTTTATATGCGGGAATGTTGGTTCATCGTGGTAAAATTGCGAATGTTAATCAGTTAGTAGATACAACACCTATTCCTAATTGGAGTCTTTTGTTATCAAAATACATCGCACTTTTAAAAATGATATTATTGCTTTTAACCGTAATATTAGTTTCTGGTTTAATATTTCAAATTTACAAAGGCTTTTTCGATTTTGAACTTGGACATTATATCAAGGAATTGTATTTAATTCGATTCATACAATTTGCTATATGGGCTAAGTTGGCATTGTTTATTCAAACCTTGGTAAAAAAACCTTATTTGGGGCTTTTTATACTTATAGTTGTTTTAATAGGATTTCCATTAATTTTTTCTTCACTTATTGAACAACCAGTTTTTAAATACAATCGTGGAGCGTCTTTTAGTTATTCTGATATGAATGGTTATGGCGGTACACTTCCCAAGTATTTTGTTTACAAGCTGTATTGGTTTATAGCAGGTATTGGGTTATTAATTCTGTCTGGACTATTTTGGGTTCGCGGATTACCACATTCGTTTAAAGAGCGTCTTTCTATATTTAAATCACGTTTTACTGGAGGTACTAGATTAGCATTTATTACTGTTTTAATTACGTTTTTAGCTATAGGCTTTGGTATATATTATACTAATAATATTGAAAACGTGTATACTTCAAATAAAGAAAGTGAACAACAGCGTGTAGAATACGAAAAGAAATATAAAAAGTATGAAAACACCTTACAACCTAGGATTGTTTCTGTAAAAGCAGCAATGAATATCTTTCCTAAAGAACTAAACTTTAAAGGTAGCGGGACTTATGTAATGGTTAATAAAACGGAAAAAGTTATTGATAGTATTTTATTAAACCACAACGATTACCCAAGTACATTTGAATTTAATGAAGCAAATACACTTGTTTCTGAAGACACACTTTATAATTTCGATATTTATAAACTTCAAAAAGGATTGCAACCTGGAGACACTTTAAAATTGAATTTCGAAGTTTGGAATAAGCCGAATACACTTTTAAGAAAGAATTCACCAGTATTAGAAAATGGAACGTTTATTAATAATTTTCAAGTTTTCCCTTCTCTAGGCTATAGCACAGAAGGGGAACTATCTGATGATGAGACGAGAAAAAAATATGAGCTACCCGAAAATGAGTTAAAACCACATCCTTCAGATTCAACGGCTTTGGGTAATACTTATATATCAAAGGATTCAGATTGGATAGATTTTGAAGCTACGGTTAGCACATCAGAAGATCAGATTGCAATAGCTCCAGGATATTTACAGAAAGAATGGGTCGATAATGGAAGACGCTATTTTCATTATAAAATGGATAGTAAAATTTTAAATTTTTATGCATTTAATTCTGCTAGATATCAAGTTAAAAAAGATAAATGGAATGATGTTAATTTAGAAATTTATTATCATAAACCTCATGATTATAATTTAGAGCGCATGATGGAAGGGATGAAAGCGTCGTTAGAATATAATTCTAAAAACTTTAGCCCGTATCAACATAGGCAGGCAAGAATTATTGAATTCCCTAGAACTTCAGGTAGTTTTGCACAGTCATTTCCTAATACCATTCCGTTTTCGGAAGGTGTTGGATTTATAGCCGATGTTGATGAAAGTGAAGAAGGTGGTGTCGATTATCCATTTGCAATAACGGTGCACGAAGTAGCTCATCAATGGTGGGCACATCAAGTTATAGGTGCCGATGTTTTGGGAGCAACCATGATGTCTGAAAGTTTATCAGAGTATGTGTCGCTTAAAGTTCTTGAACACGAGCATGGTAAAAGTAAGATGCGAAAGTTTCTAAAAAAGGCTTTAGATGATTATTTAACGCGAAGAACCTTTGAAAGAAAACGTGAAAAATCGTTAATGTATAACGATGGACAACCTTACATTAGATATCAAAAAGGCTCCTTGGTTTTTTACGCCTTGAGCGATTATATAGGAGAAGATGTTTTAAATAATGCGCTTAAAAAATATGTTGAAAAAGTTAAGTTTCAAAAGCCACCCTATACAACGTCAATAGAAATGGTCGATTTTATAAGAGAAGCTACTCCAGATTCTTTAAAATATACTATAAAAGATATGTTTGAAACCATTACATTATACAACAACAGGATAGTAAAGGTTGACTCTAAAAAACTAGATAATGGTAAATTTCAGGTGGATATAGAATTTGAAGTTGGTAAGTATAGAAATGATGATAAAGGAAAGAAGTATTATGGCGAGAAAGTAGGAGATACCTTGTCTTATCAAACAGAATCTATGAGAAAACCGCTATTGTCTGTACCTCTTGCCGATTATGTTGATATTGGTGTTTTTGCTGAAGAAGAAGTGGATGGAGAAACAAAAGAAATAGAATTATACTTGAAGAAACATAAAATAACTTCTATAAATAATAAACTAAGTATCATAGTTGATAAAGAGCCAGTTGAGGTAGGAGTCGATCCTTATAATAAACTTATTGATACCAAATCGGATGATAATAGAAGGCGGTTTTAGCACAGTTCGTCTTTATTAAATTTTAAGCTCATTGATATTAATTTATTGGTGAGTTTTATTTTTTAAAAGCATAATATTCAGATAAAATTAAGAGTTATCATTTAGTAAATTAGTAATTTTGGCATACTAAATGCTCCAGTACATTTTAAATGAATTTTCTTAAATATATATTACTTTTTATTCCTGTTATCATGTTTGCTCAAACTAATGAAGTTGAACAGGACTCAACGGAGGTCGAGTATTTGATTATTGAAGGCGATTCGGTACCAAGAACGGTAATCGATTTGGATGAAGTAATGCTTTTACACAAGCTTAAGTTTGATAGTAAAAAAGATAGGATTCGTTATTTAATTCTAAGAAGGAAAACCATAAAAGTATATCCTTATGCAAAAATGGCGGCAGATAGACTTGACTCTTTAAATACTAGATTAGAATCTTTAACTAGGAAACGCGATAAAAAGCGATATACTAAAATGATTCAAAAATATATTGAGGGTGAGTTTTCAGATGAATTAAAAAAAATGACCAGAACAGAAGGGCAAATTTTGGTTAAGCTTATCCATCGACAAACAGGTCGTACAACTTTTAATTTAGTGAAAGAATTGCGAAGTGGCTGGCGCGCCTTTTGGTATAATACAACGGCTAATATGTTCGATATTTCTTTAAAACGAGAGTTTGATCCCGTTAATGAAAAAGAAGATTACTTAATTGAAGACATTCTGCAACGTAACTTTCAAAGTGGTCGTTTGGAACGTCAAAAATCGGCTATAGATTTCGATTTCTACGACTTAACAGATAAGTGGTTGGGTTCAAATACCAAATAATTTCATGCGTATTCAGTCGCCTTTCGAAGAAAAGCTAAATGCTATATCGCATGCTATTGGTGTTGTCTTTGGTATTGCTGCATTAATCTTGCTTATTACTTGTAATACATCTAAAACAGATTGGAGTTTGTTTAGTGTAATCGTGTATGGTATTTCAATCATAATACTTTTTAGCGCTTCTACTTTATATCATGCTGTAAAAGGAGAGAAGCGTAAACACTATTTCAGGATTATAGATCATATAAGTATTTATCTTCTTATTGCTGGAACATATACACCAGTTTTATTAATTTCTTTAGAGCAGAGCTTGGGCTGGACGCTATTTTATATTGTTTGGGGAATAGCAGGATTTGGCGTTGTTTTAAAATTATTTTTTACAGGAAAATTTGAGATTTTCTCTACAGTGCTATATCTAATAATGGGTTGGCTTATAGTTTTTGATTTTTCAAATCTATCAGAAAGCATAGACCCAAATGGCGTATTATTACTTTTTGCGGGTGGTTTAGCTTATACTTTAGGGATTGTGTTTTATGTTATTGAAAGAATTCCTTATAATCATGTTATTTGGCATTTGTTTGTTTTAGCGGGTGCTGTTTTTCATTTTTTTATGATTTTTGAATATGTGATTTGATATGATTGAATTTAGAAAAGCAAATACAAAGTCTAACTTTGAAGTTATTGCTCAATTGGCAGATACCATTTGGCGAGAACATTACATTCCTATTGTTGGTAAGCCTCAAATAGACTACATGTTGGATAAATATCAGTCTACTGAAGCAATTGCGTCTCAGGTACAAGATGGGTATGAATATTTTATGATACATTATAATTCAAATACTGTTGGCTATATTTCAATTAAAAAAGAAGAAGCGGCTCTTTTCTTGAGTAAAATTTATGTTTTAAGTTCATATCGAGGAAAAAAAATAGGTAAGTCTGCAATGTTTTTTATTGAAGAAAAAGCGAATGCATATCATTTGAATTCTATCAGACTTACGGTAAATATAAACAACATTAATTCAATAAAAGCCTATGAGAAACTAGGTTTTATTAATGTTGGTCCTTTAGTCACAGACATAGGTAGTGGCTTTGTTATGGATGACTATGAAATGATAAAAAAGCTTTAAGCTTTTAATTGTTTAGTTATTTCATATAGTGCAATATTACAAGCTTGAACAACATTCATACTACTGTTTTGGCCAAACATATTAATATGAATTACCGCATGCGCCATATTTAATATCGCTTCTGAAATTCCAAAATTTTCATCACCTATAATCAAACAGATTGGTTTTTCTTTACTAAAGTTAAACTCGGTTATTGGGATGCTAGAATCTGTGATTTCTAATGCAATTATTTGATAATCGTTGTCTAAAAAATCCTTTACAACGTTTTCAGCAGAATCTTTAATTTCATAAGTAACCATTTTTTCTGTTGCTCTAGATGTTTTGGCTATTTTACGACCTAGTACAATATTTCTTCCACAAAGAATTAATTTTTCAGTTCCAAAAGCATCAGCAATACGAAACAAGCTACCAATATTAGGAGCGTTAGTAACATTATCGCAAACCAGAGTTATTGGGAAACTTTGTTTTTTGAAACTTGTATTATAGTGGTTTAGCTGCAAATTTATTAATGATAATCAGAGCAATAATATGATAGGTGAGTTGATATTGGGAAACACATAAAAGATGAGTTACAAATATACACCCCAGTTTTATTAGAAAAACTGTGCACATTTAAAGAAGATAATGGAAGTGAAATAAATGCAAGTACTAGAATGAACGCAAACAGTTTCACTCCAATATGATGTTTCTTTATTTTATTCTCCATGTCCATTCATTAAAGATATGAAAATTAATTTTCAAAAGCATATTTAATAATATTCGCGCCCATTTTTAGTGCTTTTTCTCTTACATCTGGCGGGTCGTTATGTATAGCTTCATCTTCCCAACCATCACCTAAATCACTTTCATAAGTAAATAGTAGTACTAATCTGTTTTCATGAAAAATGCCAAAAGCTTGCGGGCGTTTTCCATCATGCTCATGTATTTTAGGAAGACCAGAATTAAATTTATATGCTACATTGAATATAGGATGGTTTACAGGTAGCTCAACTAGTTCTGTATTTGGAAATACTTTTTTAAGTTCTTTAGTAATGTAAGGTTCCATTCCGTAGTTGTCATCAATGTGTAAAAAACCACCAGAAATTAAATAGTTTCGTAGGTTTTTAGCATCATCCTCATTAAAAAACACGTTGCCATGTCCCGTCATGTGTACTAATGGATATTGAAATAAATCAAGACTCCCAACCTCTACCGTTTGTGGATTCGGGTTTATTTTAGTGTTTATGTTATTATTGCAATAGGTAATTAAGTTTGGTAAAGCTGTTGGATTCCCATACCAATCACCACCACCTTTGTATTTTAATATAGCTAAATCTTGACTAAAAACTGAAATAGAAAAAAGAAATAAGAAAAATGATAAATATAACTTCATACAATTTATTCGTTTACAAAAGCCACCGAATGACATGCTACAATTGCTGCCGTTTCGGTTCGTAATCGCGTTTCTCCCAAAGTTACTGGAATAAACTTGTTTTCTAAAGCCATTTCGATTTCTTTAACACTAAAATCACCTTCTGGACCAATTAAAATAGTAATATTTTGATTAGGCTTTAATTGTTGTTTTAGCGATTTTTTATCTGTTTCTTCACAATGTGCAATAAACAAATCACCTTCAAAATCTTGTTCAACAAAATTTTTAAATGAAATAGCTTCATTTAATTTAGGTAAGTGGTAGTTTAGAGATTGTTTCATTGCAGATTGTATTATCTTTTCGAAACGTTCATGTTTTATAACTTTGCGTTCACTACGGTCGCAAATAATAGGCGTGATAGTATCTACACCAATTTCGGTCGCTTTTTCTAAGAACCATTCGTAACGATCATTCATTTTGGTAGGAGCAACGGCTAAATGAAGCTTGTAATTATGTTTTGGTTGCTTCGTTTCTGATAGTATGTGTACCAAGCAATTTTTAATGTCGGGAATAGCTATCTCTGCATTAAAAAGCAATCCTTTGCCATTTGTAATTTGTAATCTATCTCCCTGTTTTTTACGCAATACTTTTACGATGTGTTTACTTTCTTCTCTGTTAAAAGAAAATTGCGTGGTATTTTCGGATATTTCAGGATTATAGAATAGCTGCATTATTCAATGTCGTCAATAATCTTTAAAACTTTAATTTCTGAAATACTTTTTGGTTCAAAAGTTTTCAAAATAACGTAATAAGCATTTTTAGATGTTATTTCTGCTTTAAAAATAGCGTCTAAACCATGGTCGTCATTAATAATAAGATTTTGTATGGCTGTATTATAATCAGATTTTGCAAACCAACCAGAATCGCCACCTCTTTTACCGCTGGCATCCATGGAATATTGTTTTGCGAGAAAGCCGAAACCAGCACCATCTTTATATTTTCTAATGATGGTTTTTTGAATAGCCTCTATTTTACTTGATGTATGTTTTGTACCATCTAAATAAATATATGAAGCTCTGTATGAAGGAATTTCAGCTTTTTCTATAACTTTATAGACTGTTTTTTCATAATCGTTTTCGTAGGTTTTTGTACCACCTAAGCCAAGTTTTAAAAGGTCTTTAGCAATAGTGGTCTTGTGCTTTTCTTCATTAAAAACTATGAATTTATTCTTTTTAAAAGTTTTTGTTTTTAAATATTCTTGGGCTTTTTCAAAACTTGTTACACTGTCTAAATCTTTTTCTATAGAGTTTTGTGATGAAGCTAATGAAGAAGTAATAATAAATAAGTAGAGTAGGATGTTTTTAAGCATTATTGTGGGTTTATAATTCAAATCCAAATTTATACTTAAATATGTAATGCTAAAATGATTTTAGACTAAGTTTTTAAGATAGGATTGTTTATAACTTAAATTAAGAATGATTGTTTAAATTTTTAACCGTGCCGATGCCATTACATTTTGTTCTGCAAAGTTACCTTCTAAGTATTTTAAATAACCAACAATAGCAATCATAGCTGCATTATCGGTTGTGAATTCAAATTTTGGGATATAGGTTGTCCAGCCAAATTTTTGTTCACCATCTTTAAGAGCTTGCCTAATACCAGAATTTGCAGATACACCACCACCTATAGCAATGTGTTTGATGTTAGTTTCTTTACTCGCTAATTTCAATTTTTCTATTAAAATTCCAATAATTGTATATTGAATGGATGCACAAATATCATTAAGGTTTTCTTTAATAAAATTCGAATTTGCTTGAACTTCTCTCTGGATAAAATATAAAATAGCTGTTTTTAACCCAGAAAAACTAAAATTTAATCCAGCTACTTTTGGTTTAGTAAATTTAAAGGCTTTTGGGTTTCCTAGCTTTGCGCGTTTATCAATTTCTGGACCTGCAGGATAGCCTAAACCTAGTATTTTTCCGCTTTTATCGAATGCTTCACCAACAGCATCGTCAATAGTTTCTCCTAAAACAGTCATGTCGAAATAGCTATCAACCTTAACAATTTGAGTATGACCGCCTGAAATTGTCATCGCTAAAAATGGAAACGGCGGTTTATTAAATCCTTCTTCATCTATAAAATGCGCTAAAATATGTGCTTTCATGTGGTTAACATCAATTAGTGGAATATTTAAGCCAAGTGCTAGAGACTTGGCAAAGGAAGTTCCAACTAGTAAAGAACCCATTAAACCTGGACCACTAGTAAAAGCAATGGCATTTAATTGTTCTTTAGAAACATTGGCTATTTTAAGTGCTTCATGTACTACAGGAACAATGTTTTGTTGATGCGCTCGAGAGGCCAATTCTGGTACAACACCACCATAAGCTTCATGTATTTTTTGATTAGCAACAACATTGCTTAAAATTTTGCCGTTATGTATTACAGCAGCAGCAGTATCGTCGCATGACGATTCAATTCCGAGAATGTAAATATTTTGTGAAGACATTAATAAATATTAGGCACAATAATTGTTAATTTTGAATACGAATAAACGTCTGCTTAATTCATTATTCCGTATATGCAAATGTAGTTTATTCTTAATAAAGTTATAACTTTAGCAACATCAAAAAAGTCCTTAAAATACTATACAAGTTAGCAGCTATTTTACTGCTTTTATTCATCATTTTGGTGTTGGTATTTTCTATTCCTGCTGTTCAGACAAGTTTAGGTAATTATGCGACAAAACGTATAAATGAAGACTTTGGTACCAATATTAATATAGACAAAGTTGGTTTGCAATTTAATGGAGACATTGAACTTAAAAATATTTATGTTGAAGATTACAAGAAAGATACACTTATTAATATAACCGAATTAAATACATCAATATTAAGTTTTCGAAATCTTTATCAAGGAAAATTAGTATTTGGAGATATTGATATTATGAACTTGGTATTTAATATAAAAACCTATGAAGGAGCAAAGGATACTAATTTAGACGTTTTTGTTGCTAAACTAGAAGGCGATAACCCAACAAAAGGAGATGGTTCGTTTTTATTATCGTCAAGCGATGTATCTATTTATGATGGCCATTTTAGGTTGATAGATGAAAATAGAGAGAACGCCAAGGTTGTTGATTTTTACGACCTAAATATTAACGCAACGAATTTTTTAATTAAAGGCAGTGATGTTAGTGCTAGAATAAACACATTAGGGCTAAAAGCGAGTAGAGGAATCGTTTTGAAGAATATGATGACCGATTTCAAGTATACTTTACAAGACATGACGTTTGATAATCTTCAAATTAATACACCAAATTCCGTTTTAAAGGGGGATTTAAAGTTTTCTTATAAGCGAGAAGATCTTCAATATTTTACCGATAAAGTTTTAATTTCAGCAAGCTTTAAAAATTCTAATGTGTTGTTAGATGAACTTAACACCATTTATAATGAATTTGGCGTGGGACAAAAAGCGCGGTTCGATGTAGATTTATCGGGAACATTAAATAATTTACAGACATCTAATTTAAGATTAAACACAAGTAGAAACACCAAGATTTATGGTGATATTAATTTTAAAAACTTGTTTAATAAAGAACCAGATAATTTTTTGATGGATGGTAAGTTTCAGAATTTATCATCTACCTATAACGACTTAAAATCGTTATTACCTAATGTTTTAGGAGCTGCTATACCTTCTTCATTTGATCGATTGGGGAAGTTTAGAATAGTTGGAACTTCAAAAGTTACATCGTCTACCGTTAATGCAGATATAGAGATTGATACAGAATTGGGTTTTGTAGATTCTAATCTTGAGATTACAGAAATAAAGAATATCGATGATGCTAAATATAGTGGTAAAGTAATATTAGAAGACTTCGATTTAGGAACCTTAATTGAAGACCCAAATGTTGGCAATGTTTCTTTAGATTTAGATGTTAAAGGAAAGGGGTTTGTAGCAGAAACTATAAATACAGAAGTACAAGGAGATGTATTTAGTGTAAACTTTAATAAATATAATTATAAAGCAACTAAGGTTGCTGGAACGATTAGAAATAGAATTTTTGATGGAAATCTATCTATCAATGATACAAATTTGGCAATGAATTTTAGTGGTCTTGTTGATTTTTCTGAAGATGTAAGGAAATATGATTTTCAATCCAAAGTAGATTATGCAAACTTGAATGCGCTAAATTTTATAAAGAAAGATAGTATTTCTCTTTTTGATAGTTCTTTAAAAATGAATGTTAATGGTAGTAGTTTTGATGATGCTGTTGGAAAAATTAGTTTAACCAATACTACTTATAAAAATGAGCACAATACTTATTTTTTTAAAGAATTTAATATCAATTCCCAATTCAATAATAGTATACGATATATAGACGTAAGTTCTCCAGATATTATTGAAGGCTCAATGAATGGTAGATTTTCATTTAAAGACCTTAAAAAGTTATTCGAAAATTCACTTGGAAACATTTATGCTAACTACATTCCACATAATGTAGAAGATAACCAGCGTGTCGATTTTAATTTTAAAATATATAATAAAATTTTAGAAGTATTTTTTCCAGAAATCGAAGTTGGAACCAATACGTATTTGCGTGGGAGTGTGGAAAGCGATGAAAAAGAATTTAGACTTACCTTTAAATCACCTAAAATAAAACTTAAAAATAATTTTGTTGAAAATGTTGAAATTCAAGTAGATAATAGTAACCCATTATTTAATACCTACGTCGAGATTGATAGTGTGAAAACAGATTATTACGACGTTTCAAAGTTCAGTCTAATTAATGCTACTATTAATGATACCTTATTTATGCGCTCAGAGTTTAAAGGTGGTAAGCGTAATAAAGATATTTACAATTTAAGTTTTTATCATACTATTAATCAGGATAATGAATCTGTTATAGGCTTTAAAAAGTCCGATGTTATTATTAAGGATTATAATTGGTCTATAAACGAAATTGACGACAGATTTAATAAAATAGCATTCAATAAAGATTTGTCAAAATTTAATATTGATAAGTTAAGAATCAATCATAATGATGAAGAAATTAAACTGTCTGGTTTTATTAGAGACTCAACCCAAAAAGATTTAAAACTTAATTTTAAAGACATAGACTTATCTAAAATAACGCCAGATATAGATAGTTTAGCTTTAGCAGGTAATGTGAATGGAAAGCTAGATATTCTTCAAAAAAATGGAAGTTATTTGCCAAATTCAACAATAGTAATAGATAATTTTAAAGTGAATAACTTCCCTTTAGGTTCTTTTGATGCAACAATTACTGGCAATGAAAATTTAACCAATTATAGTGTAGATGTTTCTATTAAAGATGATGATTCAAAGTCTTTTAGTGCTAACGGAGATATTAGTGTTAGAGGTAAACGATCAAATATTGATGTAGATCTTAATTTTGATGAGTTTAATTTAATCCCATTAAATCCATTATTAGAAGATGTTTTATCAGATATTCGTGGTAAGGTGTCTGGAAAAGCCAGAGTACATGGCGATTTAAAAAAGCCCGATATAGATGGCGAACTAAAATTAAACGACTCTGGATTTAGAATCCCTTATCTCAACGTTGATTATCAATTCAACAACAATGCTATTGTTGGTTTAAAAGATCAAAGTTTTGTTTTTAAAGATTTACAAATTACCGATACAAGACATAATTCAAATGGAGAATTAAATGGTTCGCTTAGCCATATTAACTTATCGAAATGGCGCTTAGATTTAAATATTGAAACGCAAAGATTATTAGTACTTGATACCGAAGAAAAAGAAGAATCCCTTTATTTTGGCACGGGCTTTATAGGTGGTACAGCTAGTATAAAAGGTCCTACAGAACAATTAGTTATTAGTGTGGTTGGAGAAACAAAAGCTGGAACTGTTTTTAAAATTCCTTTAAACGATACGGAGTCATTTGGAGATAATTCATTTATACATTTTGTTACTAAAAAGGAAAAGCAAGCACGTATTGATGGTAAAGAAATAGTTTTTAACGAGATAAAAGGTCTAGAATTAGATTTTGATTTAGATGTAACAGAAGATGCAGATTTAGAAATTATTATAGATAAAAATACAGGTCATGCCCTAAAAGGGAATGGTCGCGGTGGGCTTTTAGTTGAGATAAACACCAATGGAAAGTTCAATATGTGGGGAGATTTTTCAGTATTCGAAGGTGTTTATAATTTTGCCTATGGAGGGTTAATACAGAAAGAGTTTGTGGTGCAACCAGGAGGAACAATTGCATGGGAAGGAGACCCGCTTAAAGCACAATTAAACATGCTAGCTATTTATAAAACACAAGCAAATCCTTCACCTTTACTTGATAATCCTATAAACAGGAGTATTCCTGTAGAATTAAATATTAGTTTAGTAGGAGATTTAGAGCAACCTGATCCAGACTTTAATTTTGAATTTCCTAACGTAAATTCAACCATTAAATCCGAGCTTCAATACAGGTTGGAATCGCAAGACGACAGACAAAATCAAGCACTATATTTACTTTCTACTGGGTCATTTTCTAAAGGTTTAAACGAGTTAAATTTCTCTGGTACTATAGCCGAAAGACTTAATGGAATTATTAATGGTATTTTTTCTAGCGGCGATAGTAAATTTAATTTAGGATTAAATTATGAAGCTGGTCAAAATAGACCTGATTATAGAACGAACGATCGTTTTGGGGTTACCCTACAAACACAAATTAGTGACCGTGTTCTTATAAATGGTAAGGTAGGGGTGCCAGTTGGTGGGGCAGATGCTACCGATACAGTTATTGCTGGTGATGTAGAAATAGATTTTCTCCTAAATGAAGAGGGTACTTTAACAGCAAAAGTATTTAATAGGGAAAATAGCATTCGTAATTTTGGTGAAGAAATTGGGTATACTCAAGGTATTGGTATTGCTTATAACCTAGATTTCGATACATTTAAAGAATTAATTCAGGGATTATTTAAAAATTCAAAGAAAAAAAATAAAGCTTCAGAAGAAGAAATTATAGAAAAAAAGGAAGAACCTCTTCCAGATTTTATAAGTATAAAATCATCTTCTGAGAACTAAAAACAGGCGTTTTAAATATTATTTTCTCTTGAATATAATAACAAATGTGGTTTTTTTATTAACTAAAACGTTATAGTATTAACAGACCCATTAAATTACTGTAAATGCTATAGATATGTGCTTTTTGTTTAGTAATTTTACCTTTCAAATTAGAAAAATTTATGCCAAAAACGATAAAAAAAATAGGAGTATTTACTTCAGGAGGGGATTCTCCAGGAATGAATGCTGCAGTTCGTTCGGTTGTTAGAACTTGTGCATATCATAATATAGAATGTATTGGTATTTATAGAGGCTACGAAGGCTTAATGGAAGGCGACTTTGTTGAGATGAATGCCCGTAGTGTTAAAGGGATAATAAACAAAGGAGGTACTATACTAAAATCGGCTCGTTCAAAAGAATTTAGAACCAAAGAAGGTAGACAAAAAGCATTCGATCATTTAGTTGCTGCTGGAATTGGAGGCCTTGTTGCCATTGGTGGCGATGGAACTTTTACAGGAGCCCTAATTTTTAATCAAGAATTCGATTTCCCAGTAATGGGAATCCCTGGAACTATTGATAATGATATTTTTGGAACCTCACACACTTTAGGGTTTGATACAGCACAAAACACAGTTGTAGAAGCAATTGATAAAATACGAGACACTGCAAGTTCGCATAACAGGTTATTCTTTATTGAGGTTATGGGGCGTGATGTTGGTCATATTGCATTAAATGTTGGAATTGCTGGTGGTGCTGAAGAAATCCTTATACCTGAAGAAGATTTAGGCTTAGATAGACTAGTTGATTCTTTAAATAAAAGTAGAAAATCAGGAAAATCTTCAAGTATTGTTATTGTTGCTGAAGGTGATAAAATAGGAAAAAACATCTTCGAATTAAAAGAATACGTTGATGAAAACATGGAAGGTTACGATGTTCGGGTATCTGTTTTAGGACATATGCAACGAGGCGGTGCACCATCATGTTTCGATCGTGTTTTAGCAAGTAGAATGGGAGTGAAAGCAGTAGAGTCCTTGTTAGAAGGTAAATCTAACTTCATGGTTGGATTAATAAGTAATAAAATGGAATTAACACCTTTAGAGAATGCTATTAAAGGAAAATCAAAAATAAATTTAGAATTATTGCGTGTCTCAGATATTATGAGCACTTAACATTTATAACTAAGATTATGTCAAAATTAAAAATTGGAATTAACGGATTTGGTAGAATAGGTAGAATTGCTTTTAGAGTAGCTGCAGGAAGACCAGATATAGAAGTAGTAGGAATTAACGATTTACTAGATGTAGACCATTTAGCATATTTATTAAAGTATGATTCTGTTCACGGACAGTTTGATGGAACTATTGATACTAAAGATGGAAACTTAATAGTAAACGGAAATACAATAAGAGTTACTGCAGAACGTAACCCAGAAGATTTAAAATGGGATGCTGTTGGAGCAGAGGTAGTTTTAGATTGTACAGGTATCTTTACCAACTTAGAAGGTGCTGGTAAGCACATAAAGGCTGGAGCTAAAAAGGTTGCCATTTCTGCACCATCTGCCGATGCACCAATGTTTGTAATGGGAGTAAACCATAAACAAATAACATCTAGCGATACTATTGTTTCAAATGCTTCTTGTACAACTAACTGTTTAGCACCATTAGCTAAAGTAATTAACGATAAATTTGGCATTGCTGAAGGTTTAATGACTACAGTTCATGCTGCTACAGCAACACAATCTACTGTTGATGGTGTTTCTAAAAAAGATTATAGATTAGGTCGTGCTTCTTTAAACAATATTGTACCTGCTTCAACTGGTGCAGCTAAAGCTGTTGGAAAAGTAATTCCTGAATTAAACGGTAAATTAACAGGTATGGCTTTTAGAATCCCTACTGTTGATGTATCTGTTGTAGATTTAACGTGTCGTTTAGAGAAAAGTGCATCTTGGAATGATGTAAAGGCTGCTTTAAAAGAAGCTTCCGAAGGAGAATTAAATGGTGTTTTAGGATATACAGAAGAAGGAGTTGTTTCTCAAGATTTCGTGTCTGAGCCTAAAACGAGTACTTTTGATGCTAACGCAAGTATGGCATTAAATGATAATTTTGTTAAATTGGTATCTTGGTACGATAATGAGTTTGGTTATTCAACTAAATTAGTTGATTTAGCACAACACATCGGATCACTTTAATATAAATAATTTAATAATAATAACTCCACAGAGTTATTGTGTAAAGTACACAGTAGTCTGTGGAGTTTTTTTATCTTTATACTTATGATTTTAATTGTTGATAGTGGTTCTACTAAGTCAGATTGGTTGGCAGTAGATAATAACGGAAAAAAATTAATGGATAAGATTCGAACCAAAGGGTTGAATCCAGCAATTTTAAGCGAGAAAAAACTGTTTAAAATTATCAATAAAAGCAGCGAGTTAAAAGATAATAAAGAAAAAGTAACACACGTTTTTTTCTATGGTGCAGGTTGTGGTACAGAAAATGCTAAAGAATTATTAAAAGGTGTTTTAAGTAGCATATTTGTTACCGCACATATAGAAGTTAATGAAGATACTTTAGCAGCTGTTTATGCTACCATAAGCCATCCCAAAGAAGCCGCAGTGGTTTGTATTTTAGGAACAGGATCCAATTGTAGTTATTATGATGGTGAGGTTTTACACCAACGCGTCCTATCTCTTGGTTACACACTAATGGATGATGCATCTGGAAATTATTATGGCAAGCAACTTATAAGAGATTACTATTTTAATAATATGCCAGAAAATGTAAGAATAGCTTTTGGAGCTAAGTACAATATGGAAGCAGATTATATAAAATACAACCTTTACAAGCAGCCAAGTCCAAATGCTTATTTAGCAAATTTTGCCGAATTCATGTTTTTACATAAAGATTCAGAATATACCATAAATCTTATAAAAGATGGAATTCGACTATTTGCTAAAAACATGATTTTTCAATATCAAGAAGAATTAAAAACAGCTCCCGTACACTTTGCAGGATCCATTGCTTATTTCTCTCAAGATGAGATTAAAGCCGTGGCTCAAGAAATGGGCTTTAAAGTAGGTAACTTCCAACGCAGACCAATAGATGGATTGGTTGGTTTTCATACTAAGAATTTATAGAGTCAATTCGTTAAATATATATTTTGCCTAAGCACATAGCGTTTTATATTTCTAATAAAGAAAATAAAAATGAGCTAATTAATGGCATTGTTTCAGGTAAACTCTTAGTACATTTAGTAGGTTTAAATCATGCACTTTTTTCAGAAGTAGCTTTAAATAAGTTTATTGAGGAAGAAACCCGCCATGGTAAGTATTATATAACTACCCAAACTAATAATAGCTTAAAAAATTCATCTCAAGGAGAACGTAAAAAAGCACTCTTAAACTATATAGTTTCACAAAACCCAGAATATATAATTGTTGATAATGTTTTTGATAGTTTAGATACACAAGCTCAAAAGGATATAGCAAATACACTTACGCAATTGAGTTGTCAAATACCTATTGTACAGATAGTTAATAGGTAACGAGATATTTTACCCTTTATAACTAACATTTATAAATTGCTTAAACAAAAACTAATTTCTATAAATTCATTAAGTGAATTAAAGGAGAAAGAATCAACGACTTTTGTAAAAACCTTACCTCAAGATTATATTCTTAAAAAAGCAGTATTTAAGCCCTTAGTTAAGTTAAAAAATGTTTGTGTAAGTTATAAAGAACGACCTATTGTTAATAATATTTGTTGGGTAATTAACCCTGGTGAATTTTGGCAATTAATTGGGCCTAACGGCTCTGGTAAAAGTACGTTGTTATCGCTTATTTCTGGTGATAATCCAAAAGCATACTTACAAGATATTACCCTATTCGGAATGAAAAAGGGGAGTGGAGAAAGTATTTGGGATATTAAAAAATATATTGGATTTTTTTCTTCTGAAGTAACGCGTAGTTTTAGAAGATTTGTTACGATTGAGAATATGATTATTTCTGGATTTTTAGATTCCATTGGACTCTACAAAAAACCGTCTGATAGACAAATAATAATAGCACATCAATGGTTAAAACTTTTGAATATGTTTAATATAAAAGATAAGAGTTTCCAATTTTTATCTGAAGGGCATAAGCGATTGGTTTTAATAGCTAGGGCAATGGTTAAACAACCTCCGCTATTAATTTTAGACGAACCAACAAATGGATTGGATGATTTAGATACTAAAATATTCACTGAATTAATCAATAAAATAGCGTTCGAAAGCAGTACTGCTATACTTTATGTCTCGCATAGAGCCGAAACGGCTATAAAAGCGAATTATATATATGAGTTGCTACCTAATAAAAATGGCTCAACAGGAGTGGCTTATAAAAATTAACTGAATTTTAATAACTTAAATAGAACGAATAAATATTTCCTTGTCCCCGTTTACAACCTAAATAGAAGTTTTCGGGAATGCCATCATAAAAATCGACTTTGGTAATAGCATTATCGCATTCAGCACACTCAGAAGGTTTAAAAATAAGCTTGTTGTTTACAATTTGATTGGGCAATTGGCATTTTGTATTTAAGTAGTAATTACCTAAAAGGTTGTTATCTTTATCGTATACTAAAATTAAATTGGTTACTTTTCTTGTAACACCCCAAATCCAACAAGAGGTCATTATTTTAAAATGCTCATCATTACTAGTAACAATTTCTCCAAGGTAGTTTAAATGAGTTTCAGAACCATTTTCTTTCTTCCATTCTCCAAAGATAAAGTTCTGTTCTGTCATGTTGTAATTTAATACTTGAAGCCTAAGATGTTCGTCTGTAGATTGACTTAATACTGGAGCGCAAAAGCTTATACTAATTAATGCTATTAATAGTGATTTCATAGGGATTATGAATTAATTAAAGGGTAGTGAAAATAGTAAAAATAAATTAACTCAAAATTAAAAATCGTAAACTACTGTAAATCAGTATTTAAACAAAATTAATGTGAATGATTTGTTTATTAGGGTTTATGTTTTATGCTAAGAATTATCTAATTGAATATGAATTTATAATGTTTTTAAGCTGTAGTTTAAGGTCTTCTCCTGTATCAATTACCATTTGTTCATTACTAGGGAAAGGTACTCTTCTATTTTTTAATAATAATCTATCTTCTTTAATTAAGGCACGTTTATCACCTCTAGTTTTAACAAAAATATTTTCAAAAATAAAATTGCTATCTATTGGAAATGAATCAAGCACTTGATTAGATTGTAAATCAACATAAACAACATCACCTATAACCTGCGATGTTTTAACCTGAGTAACCTCTTTAATAAGGCATCTTACATTTACAATTTTATCAAGCTTAATATCATTACCTAGAGTGTCTTTTAATACGTTTCCGTTTCTATCTTTTTTATATTCCCACCCATCAACAATCTCGCGCTCTCTTAATATTTCACGTTCTTTAATTCTTTCAGGAGAAATGTTTATCTGCTTTAAATTAAGCTGCATGGCATAATCATACTTTAATTCAGAAATTCTATTAGCATGATAAGTACTCCAAAATTTATTGAGACCATAGGTGTTGAAATTAAGTAATTCGTCTTCCAATCTAGCTGGAATTATTTGTTGTGTGTCATTATTTATTGAAACAATAACATAATCTATACCTCTCCTATGTGCTTCCTCTAATAACTCTCTTGTGTTTTCGTAATTAGGATTAATATCGTCCAAATAACGCAATTCGTTATAGGCTTCTCTTATTGATGATTTGTTATCAGACTCTAATAAAGCCAATCCTTTTTCGTATATATAGTCTGAAACCTTTTCTCTTGAAACAGCTATTTCACTGCCATAATCATTAAAATTAAGAATAACTTCTTTTCCATTGATTGCCAATGGTTGTAAAGGTTTAATAGCTTCTTGCCTAGAATCTAAATTAAGGTATAGCTGAAATATTTCACGATATAACTCTGGGTTATTATCTTTTTTAAGATGTTCGATGCTACTTAAATCGCGTTCGGTAGCTTTAATATAAGCATCTCTAAGCATGAGTACATAATCTTGTTTGCGTTTAGCATTTTTATTAGTGCTTAGTTTTTTAATAGCAGTATTAATAGCTTGATCGTAATTACCATAGCTCACAGCTTTTTCAACTTGTTTTCTTGTATTACAAGCAATAACAGTAGAAATAAGAATAATTAATAGTAGAAATTTTTTCATTGGTTGTAAATTTGGGTTATTTCACTATACTTTCAAACATAGTGCCAAAATAAACAAATAATAGATAAAATACTAATAAAGCCGATGAAATGAAAAATAGTTATTTTTAGTAAGTAAAAACTTATTTTTTAGTGTAAACAGGTAATAATTTAGTTGAAACTTCTCCAAAACCAATGCGTGTTCCGTCTTTTTCGCAATAGCCTCTCATTATTACTGTATCGTGATCATTAATAAATTTACGCTCGGTGCCATCTTTCATTTTAATTGGTTTTTCACCACGCCATGTCAATTCAAGCATAGACCCATAAGAATCTGGAGTAGAACCAGAAATAGTACCGCTTCCCATCATATCGCCAGAATTTATTGGACAACCATTAACCGTGTGGTGGGTTAGCTGTTGTGCCATATTCCAATACATATATTTAAAATTTGATTTACTTACTACCGATTCTTTGGCTCCTTTAGGTTGAATGGCTACCTCAAGATTAATATCGAAACTCCTTTTACCTTTATATTTTAAATAGTCTAATTGGGATTTTAATGGTTTTGGACCTTCAACTCTAAAAGGTTCAAGA
The DNA here is from genome assembly GCF_947487605.1 of uncultured Algibacter sp. GTDB lineage: Bacteria > Bacteroidota > Bacteroidia > Flavobacteriales > Flavobacteriaceae > Algibacter_D. The sequence continues at coordinate 94,294 of NZ_CANKXK010000001.1, read as the reverse complement.
GCATCAAGTGTTACTATCCATGGAGATATACTTGAAGCAAAGTTTTTAGCTAAAAAAGGGCCTAAAGGGACATATTCCCATTTTTGGATATCTCTAGCGCTCCAATCGTTAAAAACAACTAGTCCAAAAATATAGTCTTCAGCTTCTTCAATAGGAATAGGTTCACCTAAATCATTACCGTCTGTTGTTATAAAAGCCATTTCTAATTCAAAATCAACTAATCTACTCGGGCCAAAAACAGGTTCGCTTGCCCCATTTGGTAATGTTTGACCTTGTGGTCTATGTACTGGTATGCCAGAAGGAATTATAGAAGAGCTTCTGCCATGATAACCAACAGGTATATGTAACCAGTTTGGTAATAGGGCATTGTCTGGGTCTCTAAACATGGTTCCCACATTAGTAGCATGCTCGATACTTGAATAAAAATCAGTATAATCACCAATTTGAACAGGTAACTTCATTTCAATTTCGTCTAATCGAAACAATACAATTTCTTTATGTTGTTTATTATTTTTTAAACCCTCATTTTCAGCATCAAATATTTCAGCAATTCGGTTTCTTACTAAACGCCATGTTTTTCTACCATCAGCTATAAAGTCATTTAGTGTGTCTTGAAGAAAAATATCATCTGTTAATGGAATACCTTCAAAATAGCCTAATTGGTGGAGTGCACCCAAATCTATTGCAGTATCACCAATGCGTGTTCCTATGGTAATAATATCATCACGTGTAAGAAATACTCCAAATGGGATATTCTGAATAGGAAAATCTGAATTTTTATCGACGTGTAACCACGACGTTCTATCTGGATTGTTAGCTGATAATGGCATAGCCTAAATTGATTTTAATGATTGTTAAATTCTAACCAAACGTACACATTTTTTTTATTTTATTTTAAATAAATGGTCAAAATTTAACTTAAATGCAACCGTTAATAAAATGGTTTAAAACTTAAAGGTAAATAATTATATTTTGATGAATTTGACTAATCTATTTGCTATTTTTGCCGAATATTTAACTAGAATTTAATTTTATGCAACGCGACGAACAAATATTTGAACTTATTCAGGCTGAAAAAGAGCGCCAACTTCATGGTATTGAACTTATTGCATCCGAAAATTTTGTAAGTAACCAAGTTATGGAAGCAGCTGGTTCTGTATTAACAAATAAATATGCTGAAGGCTATCCAGGTAAGCGTTATTATGGAGGTTGTGAAGTTGTCGATGAAGTTGAACAAATTGCTATTGATAGAGCGAAAGCTTTGTTTGGAGCTACTTATGTAAATGTACAGCCACATTCTGGAAGTCAGGCAAATACAGCTGTTTATCATGCTTGTTTGAAACCAGGTGATAAAATTTTAGGTTTCGATTTATCTCATGGTGGACACCTAACTCATGGTTCTCCAGTGAATTTTTCGGGGAAACTATATAACCCAGTATTTTATGGAGTAGAGCAGGAGACAGGCGTTTTAAATTATAACAAAATTCAAGAAATTGCAACTAAGGAACAACCTAAGTTAATTATTGCGGGAGCATCTGCATATTCTCGAGATATAGATTTTAGACGTTTTAGAGTTATAGCAGATAGTGTTGGAGCTATTTTAATGGCAGATATTTCGCATCCAGCAGGATTAATAGCTAAGGGTATTTTAAATGATCCGCTTCCACACTGTCATATTGTTACAACAACCACACATAAGACTTTAAGAGGCCCAAGAGGTGGTATGATTATGATGGGGCAGGATTTTGAAAATCCATTTGGTATTACTCTGAAGAATGGAAACTTACGTAAAATGTCATCTTTATTAGATTCGGCGGTATTTCCAGGAAATCAAGGAGGCCCTTTAGAGCATATTATTGCTGCAAAAGCGATTGCTTTTGGTGAAGCTTTAACCGATAATTTTTTGCATTATCAATTACAAGTAAAGCAAAACGCAAATGCTATGGCAAATGCTTTAGTAAGCAAAGGGTATCATATTATTTCTGGCGGAACAGATAACCACTGTATGTTAATTGATTTACGAAATAAAAATGTGTCTGGAAAAGATGCAGAACAAGCTTTAGTAAAAGCTGACATTACTGTAAATAAAAACATGGTACCATTTGATGATAAATCACCATTTGTAACTTCTGGAATACGTTTAGGGGTTTCTGCAGTAACCACTAGAGGTTTAAAAGAAGACGATATGGTTGCTATTGTAGAATTAGTTGATGAAGTTATTACAAACTTTGAAGATGAAGCTACGTTAGAAGCTGTTAAAGCTAAAGTGAACGCAATGATGAAAGATAAGCCTCTTTTTGTTTAAAACTTGAATTAAAAAATTAGTATTAAAAAATCTCGCCATTGGCGGGATTTTTTATTCGTTATATACGTCTTAAGTTTGTCATTCATTAAATTTAACAAATAATCAGAAAGAACAAAAGAGTGCATTAAGGTTACTATATACGGTGAAGCATTTGACTTCGACAACATTGATAATCCGCACTCTTTTCCTACTAAGATTTCGTTCAGTTCTGTGAGACCAAGATCTCGATTTTAAGTTGTTGAAACATCAGTAGCTCGTTCTTTCCAAATTACAGTTTTTATGAATAAATATAAAGAAATTTATGGAATCGACATTAGTAAAAATGTGTTTGATGTTTATGGATCCAAGACGGGACATAATCAGTTTAAAAATGAGGAGCAAGGTTTTAAAAGTTTTCTGAGGAGCCTACCACAAGAGGCTTTAGTAGTTATGGAAGCTACAGGCTATTATCATTATAGGTTGGCACAGTTTTTATACCATGAAGGTGTTTTTGTATCTGTAGTGAATCCCTTATCAGTAAAGCGATTTATACAGATGAAATTAGCTAAAGTTAAGACAGACAAAAGTGATGCAAAAGCTATTTGTGACTATGGACAAATGAATGATGTTTCTTTGTATAATGCCTTAACAGAGATTCAGAGTGAGTGCTTACAACTCTTTAGGTTATTGGATAGTTATCTAAAACACAGAACAGCCACCAAGAACAAACTAAAAGGTGAAGAAGTAATGGGTGGGAGTACCCTCCAAGTTTGTTTATAGGTCTTTAAAGCGGAATTTAAAGCATTTAAACAAGGAGGTAGAAGTTTTGGAGGCACGATTACTAGAACTAGTAAAACAAGACCAGCAGCATCAATTAACGTTATTAAAAAGTATCCCAGGTATGGGCGTAAAGACCGCATTATTTTTAATCGTAGTAACCGATGGGTTTAAGAAGTTTGAAACAGCATCACAGCTATGTAGTTATGTTGGTATTACGCCCACTATACGAGAATCAGGTAGTAGTGTAAGAGGGCGAAGCAGAATCAGTAAAGTAGGGAATAAGAAATTAAGAAACTTATTGTTTTTATGTGCTTTTTCAGCCTGTAAACACAACAAGGCTTGCAGAGAGTTATACGAGAGAATTGTAGCCAAAGGAAAGAGTAAAAAGTTAGCGTTAATAGCAGTGGCAAATAAACTATTAAAACAAGCTTTTGCGATTGCAAAATCAGGAAGACCCTATGATGAAAACTTTGTTTCAAAATTAGCTTAATAATGCTTGTTTTTTAACTCAGTTCTTTGTTAGCAATAGTTTTTTTAAATTCCGTCTATAATTATAACATTTGTTTCCGCTCCTTTTTTCCTCAATTCAGTCGCTTTTTTATATTCTTCCGAATTCCACCAGTCATTTGCTATTTCAAAAGTCGGGAATTCAATTATCACAACTCTTTTTGGATTCCAATTTCCTTCTACCGTATTAGTTTCACCACCGCGAACGATTATTTTTCCTTTATATTTTTTTATAATTTCAGGCGCTACGTTTTTATATTCTTGTAACTTCTCTTTGTCAAATATTTTTAAGTCTAGTATTGCGTATGCAGGCATTTTAATTTCTGTTTATAGTATGAGTGGTAATTATTGCTAACGTTTATGTATAAGAATAGTGCGGTTTTGTGTCCGAGGATTTTCCGTAGGAAAATCAGAGTGACCAAAAGAGTACTATCTTTTGATTAAGCATTAAATTTAGCATTATTTTTATACTTTGTTAGGCAACGTTTTTTTATTCGTACATTATTTTTTCCAATTCGCTTTTTTGTCCGTTATAAATTTCGAAAAAGTCAGTTGGTTTATTTGCAATTAATTTTACTCTTTCTTCATGGTCGTGATTCAGTCGGTATATTTTTCCTTTTTGATCTACCGCAACATAATTTCCGTCTTCCATATCCAAAATCGTATAGAATAATTTTTCGTCCAATTCAATTTCGAATGCATAATCCAATTCCAATAGTTTGAGTTGTTCCTTTGTCAGAGTTTTTAAAGCTTTTTCAGCAATTTTTTGGTCAGGATTTTCCATTTTCAGATGTTCAAGTTTAATTGCGCTTTTCTGAATTTGGTTTAAGTCAAATGTTTTGTGGAAATACTCTGGATTTTCAATCTCAATTTGGGTCAAAACGTCATTTTGATATTTTAATTTAATTGGTTGATAATGTTTTGTTTTGCAATTCCAAACTGAAATTCCAGTCAGTTTAAAAGAATTATTGTGATTTTTCTTGATTTCTGGATAATTATCTTCGCTTGAACTTCTAACAATAATGATAGCTTGAGGTTCTTTTGAAAAGCCGTAGCTGTATATATTTAAAATTTGACTTGCCCTTTCTAGATTAGGAATATCTTCGCCTAACAACTTAATTAAGTTGGCTTCAAATTCTTTTATATGTTCACGTTTTATTTTTCTATTGAAAATTTTCATTCAAATGTTGCCTAACTTTCACGTATATAGTAACTTTTATTACCGATATCCCGTAAATAAGTCAGGTTATCATAAGTTTTTTGTTACTGTTATCCTGTAAAGATAATCAATTTTTCCTACAAAATCTAAATGCGTTTTATCAACCAATTCTTAAGCTCATAAAAATTTTGCGGTGATACACCATGCCCCACAGGGAATTCAGAATATTGGTGTTTTATATTTAGGCTAGTTAAAAAAGGAGCTATTTGTCGCGCCCAATCCACAGGAATTACTTGGTCTACACTGCCATGTGAACTATAAATATCTAAATGCGTATAATCTTGTTCATTTAAATTCTCTGGTAAAATTTCATGACTTATATAACCACTTAATGCTATAATATTTTTAATTTTTTTAGGATAAGAGAAAGCTATCGCATAGCTTAAAATACTACCTTGACTAAAGCCTAAGAGTGTGACATTATCTTTATTAACAGGATAAAGAGCTATAGCTTCATCAATAAAGTTAGAAAATAAATCGCGAGATTCTTTGGCTTGTGCGTTATCATTCCATTTGCGTTGTTCTGCATCAAAATTAATGGCATACCAAGCATTACCGTATGGTTGCATGGGGTAGGGGGCCCTTACAGATATTATAAAAATCTCTTCTGGTAATTCGTTTGCAAATGAAAATAAATCGTTTTCATCACTTCCATAACCATGTAGCATAATTAGAAGTGGCGCGTTTTGTGAAAGGCTTGATTTTCTGGTAATATGGTATAATGTAGACAAACTATTAGACATCTATTTATCTGCCAATATTAGCAAACCACTTTTGAAACAAATCGCCTAATAATGGTACAGTTTGAGGTTTACCGCTAATAGCGCCAATTAATCCATAAATAAAAAGGACACTAAAAAAAATGTAAAAGCCAGAACTAACTCCCCAACTATCAAAAGAGGTTGCTACAAAACCTAAAAGATGAAACATAAGCCACAAGCCTAACGATTGTCTTATGTGAAAATTTGTGAACAGATTTTTTTTGTCGCTATTCATAAAATAAGCTATTATTATACCTATGATGGCTAGGTAACTTACAATGGCTAAACCTTTTCCTTCGTCAATATCTTGCTGTGTCATATAGTTAATTTATAATCGCTTTATTATTTGAAATAATACCATAGGCTTTACCTTTTAAGGAAGTGTTTTCAAAAATAGAATTCTTGGATCTAGAATGTATGTCGCTTTTTGTAAATGTATATTTAGTCTCTGGATTAAAAAGTGTCATATTTGCTTGGTTACCAATATTAATTGAAGAAGCTTCAGCACCAAATCTAGATTTCCCCTTAGTAAGTAAATCGATGGTTTTTTTTGTGGTGAATATATTTTGTAAAGCCCCAAAAGCACTTTCTAAACCTATGCTTCCATAATCGGCATGGTCGAATTCAATTTTTTTATACTCAATATCAATTGGGTTGTGGTCACTGGTTACCATATCTATAGTGCCATCTTTTAAGCCTTCAATTAAGGCATTTATATCGTCTTGTGTTCTTAGAGGAGGCAATACTTTACAGTTCGTGTTAAAATCTGTGAGCACGTCATCTGTAAAGCATAAATTATGTATAGCTACGCTACAACTCACATTTAATTTTTTATTCTTTGCTTCTCTAATTAAGGCAACAGATTTAGCCGTAGAAATAGTTGGGATGTGTAATTTACCTTCTGTATACTCAAGTAAAAATAAATCGCGTGCAACTTGTAATTCTTCTGCTAAGGCTGGATTTCCTTTTAATCCAAGTTTGGTACTTGTAATATGCTCGTTTACAACACCATTACCCGAAATTTTGTTTTCTTGTGGAAAAGAACACACCAATCCATCAAAATTACTGGCATATTGCAATGCAATTTTCATAAGATTGGGATTAGCTATAGGGTTTTTATAATCATAAAAAGCAACTGCTCCTGCGTTCGACATGTCGTACAACTCCGCCAGATCGATACCTTTACCTAATTTTGTAAGTGCGCCAATTGGTAAAAGAGAAACGCCGTGATTTGCCGATTTTGAGTTTACAAAGGCAATATCTGCATTAGAATCGATTACCGGATTTGTATTGGGGTTCATAGCAACAGTTGTAAAACCAGATTTGGCAGCAGTTTTAAGACCGTTTTCAATAGTTTCACGTTCTTCAAAACCAGGTTCGCCAAAGCATACACTACTGTCGAACCAGCCTTGAGAAACATGAAGGTTGTCTAGTATAACTTCTTTGTAATTTTTTGGATTTTTTAGCTCATTGCCAATTTCAGAAATCCTACCATTTTCAATTAATAAATCTTGAGTTTTATTGTGAAACTCACTACTAGAATCTATTATGGTAGCAGATTTTATAAGTATGTTCATTTAAAGTATTTTAAGATGAGCATTTCAATAATCAATAAAGCCAGTGCAAAAATAACAAACCATTTCCACAAGGCGTTAACTTTTGTGTCACTTTTTATAGAATTGAAGACATTAGTTATGGAAGTATCCGTTTTCACATTGTCAAAATTTGATAAATTTTGATAGACTAAATCACTTTCATTTCTATTATAATTATAACTCACATTAAGAATTGAGCTTGCTTTGTTTTTTACATTATAGATACCAGATATAGAAGGCATTTCTAGGGTAGTAACAACTATTTTATTGCTAAATTGTTGTTGCTGCGGAATAATATTCGCATTATTATTTACTAGCGATAAAATATCATCTTGCTGTAATTGTGTTGTTACATCAAAACTATTAGTTTTTCCAATGGTGAAATATAAATTTGGATTTTTTAAGCTGAATTTTCCAATATTAAAAAGTGTAGGAACTATTAATGGCGAGTTTTTGAAATTTGAATTTTCGCTGGCTATAGATGCTGTAAAAACAAAAACATTGCTATTCTGACTTAAAAATGAAGCGCCATTTTCAAGTTCTAAAATAGTTGAAGCTTTGTTTGAAACGAGGTCGTAATAATTATTAACTTTTGGATATTGAAAGTTGCTCACCTCTTTTTCGAAAACACCATTATTGTATAAAGGATGCGAATATTTAATTGATGTTATGCGTTTTTCTGTATTAATAATATTGCTTAATGTGATATTATAATTAGATAGGAATGTATTGTAAGACTGGTTAGAAATATCATTTGAAGGGATTACCAGTATAGACCCGCCATCTTTATTAAAAGATAACATAGCAGAAGCAAGTGCGGTTGGAATATTATCTAATTCATTTAAAATAATGAGGCTTTGGTTACTTATGTCGTTGTAATTAAGGTTAGTAATATCAGTAGATAAATAATTAAACTCTTGGTCTGTAAAAATACGTTTTAAGTAAGAGTCATCAATTTTATTTATTGAAAGAACATTGGTTTTTACAGGTGTATTAATGTTAAAAAACAGTTCGTTATCGAATGCTAAACTAGCATCATCAATTACAATTTTACCATTTATAATTGTACTTACAGGTAGTGTAAACGTGGTCGCTCCAGCTTTGTCTAATGCCATACTGGTTTTAGCAATTAAATTGTTATCATTATATAATGATACAGGAACATTTTCTTGATAATCGCCATTGTTTTTCAAAGTAACTGTAAGCTCTATACCACCTGCAGTTGCCGAAGATATATAAGTGCTATCTATAGCTATATTGTTAGTGTTTACAGGTTCCAATTTTACTAAATGCAAACTACTCAATGAGTCTTTAAGAGGAATAAATGATTCTTCGCTTTGCTGAAAATCTGAAATAAAAACAATAGTATTTAAAACATCTTTATTCTTGTTGAGCAAGGTTTTACACTTTAATAAAGCCGACTGTAATGACATGGCATTAGCACTATAATTTAATTGAAGCAATTCGTTCTTAATGGCTTTAATAGTCGTGTTTTTATAAATTTGATTGTTAGTAACTAGCGATACGTTTTCTTCTTCTGGAATATTACTAATAAGATCTTGTATAGCACGTTTTAAGAGTTCTCCTTTATTTCCTTTGGCTTGCATACTAAAAGAATTATCGAGGTAAATAACAGTTTCTTTCTTTTGATTAAATGAATCTGTTTTAGCTATAAATGGCTGTGCAAAAGCCAAAATAATAGCTGTAAAAAGCAACAGTCTTGTAAATAGAATAAGCCATTTCTTTATTTGAGAACTTTTTCTGGTTTGTAGCGTAGCTTCCTTTAAAAAAGCCACATTGGTAAAGGCTACTTTTTTAAATTTACGAAGTTGAAAAAGGTGAACAATTATAGGAATTAGCAGTAAAAATAAAGCGTAAAGAAGTTCAGGATGTTTAAACTGCATGTGGTAATTCGATTTGTCAAACCTACATAAAATTTTTCATTTTTTTGATATAGAACAAAATGAAATTCCTTTTCAGCTAGCAAAAAAAAAGATAGTCTTCAATAGGTTTTAAATCTAGACTATTCATATACTGCTTAATTTCTTTTTGTGCTGTTTTATTTGCAACAGTAATAATGCTTTGTGCATTTTTAATATCTTTTAAGGTGCTAAAGGCTTCTAACTTTTTGCCATAAATATCACGTCCAATTTTTTTAGGGTTATCACAAATCCATCGAAAAGGAATTCTTTTTTCAATTAATGTTTTTGCTGTTATTTTTCCTTTAGTTCCAGCACCCCAAATAACCAAAGTTTTATGTTGGTTATAATCAATGTCTAAAAAGTTAGTAATCTTTAAGCTAGAAAAATGGTTTTCAGCATAATTAGAGTCTGTTCGTGAAGATCTTGTGCTATAATCTCGCCAATAGTGGATAACTTCATTACAAGGAATACATTTATAATTGTGTTTGTAAAAACGAAAAGCTAAATCGTAATCTTCTGGATATATATTCGGATTAAAAGCATTACAAGCCAATAAATCTTCTCGATAGACCATCCAGCAAGGTGATGGTATAACACATTCCTTGTAGATTTCAGAATAATTGGATCCCGTTTTAGTTAACTCGTTTAGCCAATTTTCATAGCTTTTATAACCAGCACCTATACCCGTTTCAGAAAAATAATTTACTTGTCCAATAGCTATATGGTGCTTTCCATGCTTTAATAGGTTATTTACTAAAATTTGTAATTTATTAGTATACATAATATCATCACTATCCATTCTAGTAATAAATAATCCTTTACTATGTTTAAATGCTAATCTTAAGGCGTCAATAATACCGCTTCCAGAGTTTTTTAAAAGCCGAATACGCCTATCTTGTTTGGCATAGGTTTTTACTAATTTATAACTAGAATCGGCCGATGAGTCGTCTACAATTAATAATTCCCAGTTGGTATAAGATTGATTTATTATAGATTGCAAGCATTCATCTAGAAAAACTTCTGTGTTTTTAAATGGGGTTAATATACTTATAAGCGGATTTTGCATGTTGCGAATTTAACATAACCTTATGAAAATAAGCTGTTACAGAATCTTATTTTTGGCGTCAGCTTAAGAAATAATAAATACAATTTATGAAAACCAGAATTTTAGCCACCTTATTAGTTGGTATTTTACTCGCCAGTTGTAGTTCAACAAAGAATACAGCAAACGATTTAGCAGTAAGTAACCCCATAGAAACTGCAATCCATTTAGATAAGGTTACAGACGATAAAGCACCAGTAACTATTAATCCCGGACGTTTTACGGTTGAAACAATTACATACAGGTTGCCTAAAGTTGTACAAGGAACATATCAGATTAGTAATTTTGGTAAATATGTTGACGATTTTAAGGCTTTTGATTATAATGGTAATGAGATGCAAACAAGTAAAATTGATGAGAATTCTTGGACAATTAATAATGCAAAACAATTAGATAAAATCACCTATTTAGTAAATGACACTTACGATATTGAGGTAGACGGTGGTCTAGGTAAGGATATTCCGTTTTCACCGGCTGGTACTAATATTGAACGAGAAAACTATGTGTTAAACCTACACGGATTTATTGGTTATTTCGATTCTTTAAAAAATAACCAATATAAGTTGGAAGTTTCAGGATCTTCAGATTATATGCGTACTTCTGCACTCCAAAACATTGGGACAAAAACTAGTGAAGATGGTAAAAATGTAACGACATCATATTTTGCTAACAGATACTTTGAAATTACTGATAATCCTATGATGTTCGGCAAATTAGATGTAGAAGAATTTCAAGTTGGAGATATTAAAATTGTATTGAGTGTTTATTCTCCAAATAAAGTTCATTCTGCTAAGTCTCTTAAAGATGTTGTCTTTAAGATGATGAAAGGACAAAAAGCTTTTTTGGGTGATATTGATTCTACGCAGCGTTATGATATTTATTTGTATTTATCTGAAGGAAAGGAAGATTCTCCTAAAGGATTTGGTGCTTTAGAGCATCATACATCTACCGTTGTGGTTTTTCCTGAAACATTGGATGAAACACAATTAGCAGAAAGTATGATAGATGTTGTATCACACGAGTTTTTTCATATTGTAACGCCTTTAAGTGTGCATTCTGAAGATGTACATTATTTCGATTATAACAACCCAACTTTTTCTAAGCATTTGTGGATGTACGAAGGTGTAACCGAATATTTTGCCACATTATTTCAAGTAAACCAAGGCTTAGTAGAAGAGACAGAATTTTTTAATAAAGTAATGGGTAAAATTCAATATGCTTCAAACATGAATGATGCTATGAGTTTTACTATAATGAGTGAGAATGTACTAAAAGAGCCTTATAAAGGAGAATATATTAATGTATATCAAAAAGGTGCATTAATTGGTATGTGTATAGATATCTTGATGCGAGAAGAAAGTAATGGTAACCGCGGAATTCTATCTTTAATGAAAGAATTGTCCAATAAATATGGAAAGAATAAACCATTTGAAGACGACAAACTTATTAACGAAATTGTAGCTATGACGTATCCTTCTCTACAAAATTTCTTTGATACACACGTTATAGGCGATACACCAATAAATTACGATGATTTTTTTGCAAAAGTTGGTTTAGAGATAGGTAAAGGAAAAGTAGAAACAAATTATATTTTAATGAATGGAGCGCCAATTGTTGGTGGCGATGGTCAAAAAGGTATCATCTTTTTTACCGATATGGTTTTAGAAAATAGTTTTTGGGCAGAGCAAGGAGCACAACCAAAAGATGTTATTAAATCTATAAACGGAAAAGATTTAACCTTAGCAAATGCGAACCAAATATTACAAGAAGTATTTAGCTGGAAACCAGGAAATGATATTGAAGTAGTTTTGGATAGAGAAGGGGAAGAAGTTTTGATTAAAACAACTACAACTAAAACCTATACAACTGGCAAGGGCATCATGGAAAAAGCGGATGCTACTGATGCTCAAAAATCATTACGAGAAGCTTGGTTAAGAGGGTAGTATAAAAAAAAGATATAATTATTAAGAGGCTGTATAAAAAGTCTTTATAATTTGATTTGTCAGGTTGAGCCTGTCGAAACCGATATTGATTATCAGTATAAGTTAAAAATATTTCGACAAGCTCAATATGACATCGAACTTACTTTTTAGACAACCTCTTTTTGTTTCAACTAAAACTTAATGGTTAAAATCCTTCAAAAACACCGAGTCCAAATAAAGCAAAATCATATTTAACTGGATCTTCAGAATCTAATTTGCGCAATGAAGTATCAAGTTCAAATAAAGCTTTTGCATCATTTTGTTTGCGTTTTAATAATCCTAGTTTTCTTGCTACATTACCAGAATGGACGTCTAAAGGACAAGATAGTTGACTTGAAGAAAGATTTTTCCAGACACCAAAATCGACACCAGCGCTATCATTTCTAATCATCCACCTGAGATACATATTTAGCCTTTTCGCTGCTGAATTCTTTAAAGGGTCACTAACATGTTTTTGAGTTCGTGGGAGGTGTTCTATTTCAAAAAAAACGTGTTTAAATGCAGAAATAGCTTTTTGTAGTGAATTCTTTTCTGAATGATTAATGAAAATGGATTCGAGTCCATTATGATTCTGGTATATATTTCTTAAACATTTAATGAATTGGATACAATCATCGCCATTAAATGTTCTATGAACAAAAGGGCGGAGTTTTTCTAAATCTGTTTTCTCATGATTAGTTATGAAATCATACGGGGAATTGTCAAGCAAAAGCATTAACCGCTTCGCATTATTTATGATGCTTTTACGGTTTCCCCATGCGATAGTAGCAGTTAAGAAACCTGAAATTTCAATGTCTTCTTTTTTATTAAACCCATGAGGAATTTGAATAGGGTCACTTTCAATAAATTTGGGATTGTTATATTGTATTACTTTAAGATCTAGAAATTCTTTGAGTTCTTGTTGATGCAAAATAATAGAAATTAATCCTTGATTATTTTCCCGTCTACCATAACAAGCTTTCTGTCGGCCATATCTGCTAATTCTTCATTATGTGTAACAATTACAAAGGTTTGCCCAAACTCATCGCGAAGCTTAAAAAAGAGATTGTGTAGATTTTCGGCAGATTCGCTGTCAAGATTTCCAGAAGGTTCATCGGCAAAGATTAAATCAGGATTATTAATCAATGCTCTTGCTACAGCTACACGTTGTTGTTCACCACCAGATAATTCATTTGGCTTATGGTTGTAACGATGCGTTAACCCTAAAAAATCTAAAAGTTCTTTAGCTCGATCCTCAGCATCTCCTTTTTTAGTTCCTTTAATAAAAGCTGGTAAGCATACATTTTCTAAAGCACTAAACTCAGGTAATAATTGATGAAACTGAAAAATAAAACCAATATGTTCATTTCTAAATTTGGCAAGTGCTTTATCGTTGAGCGAATTAATTTCGGTATTGTTTATACTTAGGCTGTATAATTCTTTTTTAGAGGCTTTGTCTAACGTGCCTAATATTTGTAGTAACGTTGTTTTTCCAGCACCTGAAGCCCCCACAATGGATACAATTTCGCCTTTTTTTACATGTATATCAACTCCCTTTAATACTTGTAAATCGTCATAATATTTGTGTATGTTTTTTGCTTGAATCATATCTAAAAATATTGATGGTGAATTTACTATTTTAAGTTGTGACGTACAATTAAGAATGCTTTTTATTGTAAAGTCGCGTTTTAACTTTATATTTATTCAAAAAGAAAAACTAGATTTAAAAGAATAGAAAATTATGCCGTATAAGAAATTTGAAGAATACAATATACAAGTTACAGACGATGTTAAAGACCGCTATAAGAAAATTATTGAAGACTTAGGTGAAGATACACATAGAGATGGCTTGCAAAAAACGCCAGAACGTGCTGCAAAAGCTATGCAATTTTTAACACAAGGTTACAGTCAAGATCCTGTCGATATTCTTAAAAGTGCCATGTTTAAAGAATCTTATAACGAAATGGTTATTGTAAAAGATATTGAATTGTATTCCCTTTGCGAGCATCATATATTACCATTTTTCGGAAAAGCCCATATAGCATATATCCCTAACGGTCAAATTGTTGGACTTAGCAAATTACCTCGTATTGTAGATGTGTTTGCCAGACGCCTTCAAGTGCAAGAACGCTTAACAGAACAGATTTTAGATTGTATTAACAACACCTTAAAACCTCAAGGAGTTGCTGTTGTTATTGAAGCGGCTCATATGTGTATGATGATGCGGGGGGTTCAAAAACAAAACTCCATAACAACAACTTCTGGCTTTCGCGGACAATTTGAGAAAATTGAAACGCGTAATGAATTTTTAAAGTTGATAGGCAAGTAACACTTGGTATGTTTTTTGTACTAATTTAAGTAAAGGAGTGACTATGGAATTAGAAAATTTAAGTAAAAATAAAAAGTTAGCATTAAGTATTTTGTTTGATGCTATAGGGATGATAACGTTTATAGATATTATTTGGGCACCTGCATCAGCTTATTTGATGAGTAAAATGTATAAAGGAAATAAAGGCAAAATTGCTGGATTTGTTTCGTTTATTGAAGAAATAATTCCTGGATTTGATATTATTCCAACATTTACTATTATGTGGTTTTTAACTTATGTTTTTCAGAAAAAAGAAAAACCTATTGTTGTAGAAGTAGAATCTGAAGATGTATAATTAAAAAAAATCCTTTTCTATTTTTTAGAAAAGGATTTTTTTATCTCATGGTAGAAAGGTTATTGTACTACCACATTAAATGTTTCAGCTATATCTTCTTCACCGCCAGCATTAGTAATATCTCCATTACTTACACCACTTGCATTTTTCATCGGTTCATGTATTAAAGAAACAGTAACAGTACCTGTTCCAGCAGCTGAGGTAGTAAGCGTAAAACTCAAACCAATTGGGTTCCCATCACCATCCATATCATTATAAGTAAATGTTGCTACAGAATTTGTAGCTTGGAAAAAGAATTGGTGTTCGTCATCTTTTTCCTCAACTTCTTCTGTAATATCTTCAGCAGGAGTTGCTAACTCGTTTAATAACTCAATACTCCCATTGTAAGCAGTATTAGCTGTTAAGTTTCCTGAAACCGAAACCACTGGAGCATTAGGTCCATCGCCATCAGCATCTCTTGTTTGCATAATTATAGGAGTTCCTACACCGTTAGGTGTTAAAGTAATTGTCATTGTTGTAATTACTTCTTCTTCAACAACTACAACTGGAGTGTCATCATCATTATCACATGCGATAAAAGATCCAACTAACATTGATGATATTAAAATTCTTTTCAAGTTTTTCATTTTTAAATTTTTTAATAGTTTAACTTTATTTGTAACATAAAATTTCTTCCTAAATCATCGGCAAAATATCTTAATCTATTTAAGTATTCTCTATAGGAAGTGTCTAATACATTGAGAACTGTAAGCCCAATGTTCAATTTTGTTTTTTTTGATATTGGTAACGTAATGTCACTTCTAAAATGAAGTAAATGATATGCTGGTGGTGGCGTACTTATATCTACCAAAACCATTTGTTGAGTTGTTGGGTTTAAGGTTTCAAAGTTAAAATCAGGAAAATCATTTTGTCTAAGTACCCATTCGCTTTCTAAACTCGCGTTAAAATTCAACCATCTTTTATTGGTATATCCCAAAACATTAGTAGTTCTAAAAGAAGGCATGTCGATTAAAGCGGTTTTAGCTTTGGTGTCTCTACCTTTAATGAAAGATGATTTGTTGTTCAAATTCCATCGCTCATTAATTTTATATGTAGTTGAAAGATCAAACCCAAACAAAAGAGCATCGGTTTGTACATAATTCCAAACTGGGAATGCCCCTCTAATGGTTTGCTCTGTCCCGAAAGGGATTAGCTGAATAAAATCTTTTATATGATTTAAAAAACCTTCTAGGTTTAAATCTAGTTTTGATGAATTTAGTTGATACGTCCCTCCAAATCTATTTGATTTTTCTTGCTCAATTCTTAAATCTCCTAATTCTATTCTTGCTGCCGAATGATGCAAACCATCACTAAATAATTCTGATGGGTTAGGCGATCTTTGTGATAATCCATAATTAAAAAGAATAGACTGATTTTTACTTATTTTACGAGATATTCCTGCGGAAACTGACACATTATGAAAATTATAAACAGGATTTGTTAATAATTGTGAAGCGTTAAAATCTATCACACCATTTTGTATGTCTTTACCAAATACTGAGCCTGTAATAATATCATTGAACTCATCAGAGTAATTTCTCTCTAACCATCTGGATGTTAGGTAGAACTTCTGTGCATTAATTTTATTAAAATCGTATCGAATTCCAAAATTTAAATTCGTTTTTTCATCCCATTTTAAGTTTGAAATGGCGAAAACACCAATATCATAACGGTCATAATCAGGAATTAAGCGTCTTATACCAGTATCAGGATTAGCAAAATTATTTTGATATCTGGTATGAACTCCAAAATTATACACAGTATTGGTATTGGCATCAAGTTTCAAATTTGCTCTAACCGAATGTGTTTTTAAATTTAAGTCTATAGCAGGTTTGTCATCGTCATTTCTTCTGATGTCGTACTCATACCGTTGGTTATCCTGAAAATCATATTGTATTTGAAAACGACCAAACCTTTTAAAACGTTTGTAGAATTCAGCTTTTAAAGTTTGATGCGTAACATCTTGACGAGGTGCATTAATATCATAACTAAAATCTTCAATAACAATAGGATTACCACTATTTATGGCATCCACTAAATCATTAATGCTACCAATATGTGCCGCTCTTAAAATGCCAATCTCATTATTTAAATAACTATAATTGATATTAAAGCCTTTTTCAAAAGTTTTGAAACCAGTATTTATGTTGAATCCTTTTGTATTTACACCAGTATTTGTCAAAATGTAATTTGGAGCTTTAAAATCACCAAAGCGTTTCATAGAAGCCTGTCCATTTATAAACCATCCTTTTTTCCAAGTTTTGGTAAGCGATGACGCTACATTATAACCTCTACCATTTGTTTGAGCACCAAAAATGGTTTTACCATAAAGTGAATCTTTCGAAATAATGTTTTTAGGTTTCAATATTACAACACCGCCAATAGCGTCTCCGCTATACGCTAAAGCATTAGCTCCTTTTATAACATTTATAGTTCCTGCTGTATTTAAATCAATATTAGGAGCATGCTCTATACCCCATTCTTGATCTTGCAGTAATACTCCATTTATAATAACAGAAATTCTACTACTATGCAATCCGTTAATAACTGGCTTTACAATAGAGTTTCCAGTATTAATTGACGAAACACCACTTACTTGTTTAAGAACATCACCAAGATTTAATGCACTAAACCGTTCAATAGTTTTGGTACTTAATTGGGTTTCTTGAGCGGTTTTTGTGAGTTTTTTAGGAGCCTCTCCTGAAACCTTTATTTCATGGAGTTCTTCAATATGGTGTTCCATATTTATTTCTTTGTATGAATCTCCGTTTATTTCAACTTCAATGCGTTTGGTATCACAACCTACGTGTGATATTACTAACACCAGTGCACCATTGCAAAGATTTTTAATAGTGAATTTACCATTAATATCTGCTGCTACGTATTTGTTAAGTGTTTCAAGATAAACGGTGGCACCTGACATTGGCGTACCATCATGGAAATCTTTTACTTCACCAAGAAAAGTATGTGTACAGTTTTGAGTGTGGGTTATGTTTATTAAGCATAACACCAAAACCAATAAATAATATTTCATATAATTGTATTTTAGTTTAAAATTGAG
The DNA here is from genome assembly GCF_947487605.1 of uncultured Algibacter sp. Taxonomy (GTDB): domain Bacteria; phylum Bacteroidota; class Bacteroidia; order Flavobacteriales; family Flavobacteriaceae; genus Algibacter_D. The sequence continues at coordinate 76,400 of NZ_CANKXK010000001.1, read as the reverse complement.
ATTTTAAACTAAAATAGGAGGTCCTCTTAAGGAAAAAGATAATTGCCGATGATTATTAAGAAATTTATATGTAACTATAGGGGTTTGATAATGGTGCGAAATATTTACCCAATTATCATTTTCATCTGGTAATAAAAAATGAGTATTTAACTGAAATTTATAAAACTCACATTCTAAATCAACTTGGTGAATGTGTGTAGAATCGTCTCCTAAACAAACAACATGCTTATGATGCTCAAAAACATGAGCAAATTTTAAAGCTGTAGGTGTACAAAGTGATGCAACTACTAAAAGCGCAAACAATTTGAAAGCAATATGTTGTTGTATTTGTTGCATTATCCTATAAATCTACCCAAGCCTAATCTGCGTAACATTTTCTTTTCAAAATTCCAGAAAAATTTATATTGACCAAATAACCAGCCAAAAAAAACAAGCATGAATTGGTATACAATAAATAAGAGTAGAATGCGAATTGCCCAATAGCCAAAACTACCAAAATTTTTAATGGTAATATCAAAAAAGTGTAAAATGGGTTTGCCAATATAGGAAGCTGTTGATCCCGTTACTGCAAATACAATTAAAATAACAATAACTTGCCAATTATTCTCAATGCCCCAACGTTCTTTTAATTTTTTCACATTTGAAATTTGATGCAAAAATAGTTAAAATTTAGTTTAAATTCTAGGAACAAATGAGCCTAATCTTTGATTATAGGTCATTTGAAAATAAATGAAATAATTATATAGTAAATAATTAACCTCGTAACCGTAATCGATTCCTTGACGATAATCAATTTGCATTTCATATAGATTAGTATCGAATCGTTGTGGTTGTAAAACACGCTGATTCCATTCAATAACATATATTAGATTTCTATTTTCTAAATATTGCTGAGAATAATACTGTCGAGGTCTAGCTCTACTTACTAACCAAAAATTAAAGCCAGGTTCAATAATAATAATTTCGTATTCTATTTCTTCATTTACAATTTTAACTGTGTCATTTTGTTTTAAGTTTTCTAAACGTTCATCTTTTTTTGATGCTGAATTTTTTGATGTGTTACAGTTAAAAATGAAAACAGAAACTAGTAAGACGTAAATTATTTTTTTCATAGTGTTAAAGCTTTTTTCTTTATCAAATGTATAACTCATTACTTCTTGAAGAAAGTAGGAATGAGTTAACAAGCTCTTTCACCGAGCAAAGTTTATTGCTTTCTCAATAAATTTACAAAAACCATTCCTGAATTCCTGATTTTGAAACGTTTTTAACAAAAAAAGAGGCTGTCTAAAAAGTAAGTTCGATGTCATATTGAGCTTGTCGAAATATTTTTAACTTACCGATAATCAATATCGGTTTCGACAGGCTCAATATGACAAATCAAATTATAAAGCCTTTTTAGACAGCCTCTTTTTAGAATTTATTTAAGGGAATATTATTTGCTTCCAAAAAGGCCGCCTAGTAAACCACCAAGACCACCTTTCTTTTTATTGCCACCTAATACCATTCCAGCAACATCGTCAATAACGCTACCATCACCATCAGCGTCAAGAATAGACTCTAAAAAACTTTGCTCTTGTTGAGGTGAATTTCCTTTTAATAAACCACCTAACAATCCTTCTAGTCCACTTGGGCTACTCACATTTTGTTGTCTAGATTGTTTTCCTAAAACACCTAATAAAATAGGAGCAGCTACTTTTAAAATTTGTGCAACCGAACCAGCATCCATTCCTGCTTTAGCGCCTAAAGCATTTTGCACATTTCTTTGTTTATTTCCTAAAACATGTCCTAAGATTTTCTCGCCATCGTTTAAAACATTAGAGTCTACGCCACCACTAAATAAACCACCAAGGTTATCTAATATACTTCCATCATGTTTCCCTTTTAAAGCACCTAGTAAGCCCTCGGCTCCTTGAGGTGTTGATGCGTTACGTTTCATGGCTTGCATTAAAACAGGTAGTGCCATAGTTAAAACATCTTGTGTTTTGTTTTGAGGTTGATTAGTTTGACCAGAAACACCACTAATAATTGTTTTTCCTAAGTCGCTGTTTAATAAATCTAAAATTCCAGACATGGTTATTGTTATATTTTAATTAATAATTTTTTTCAAATTGAGTTCTCAAAGTACAAAAAAAGTCCCAACTTCTATAGTTAGGACTCAATAATTCTATTTAGGTCACAATTGTGATATTTATTCTCGCTAAGGAAGAAATCTCTACCCTAGGATACTAATAATCTGTGACGCTAATTCTGTGCCAATTCTGTCTTGCGCTTCGTTAGTTGCTGCACCAGTATGAGGTGTTAAAGATAAGGCAGGATTCATTAATAGTTGCATTTCTGGCTTTGGTTCTTTTTCAAATACATCTAGAGCAGCTCTTGCTACTTTTCCGCTTTCAATAGCTTTTACTAATGCTACTTCATTAAGTACACCTCCTCGAGCTGCGTTTGCTAAAATAACGCCATCTTTCATCATGTTAAATTCTGCTTCATCAATTACGTACTCTTTTTGCGCAGGAACATGAAGTGTAATAAAATCTGATTGTTTTAAAACATCTTCTTTAGAAATGGTTTTAATATTAAAGTTTACAGTTTGTCCATCAAAGAAATTTAGTTCTAAGTTGGCAGTTTCTAAATACGGATCGAAAGCAACCACTTTCATACCTGCACCAAGTGCTACCTTAGCTGTAGCTTGACCTATACGACCAAAACCTAAAACACCTAAAGTCTTTCCTTTAAGTTCTGTTCCTTTAGCGTAAGCCTTTTTAAGACCTTTAAAGTTGCTATCTCCTTCAAGAGGCATATCTCTATTAGCGTTATGTAAAAAACGAGCTAATCCGTATAAGTGACCAAACACTAATTCTGCAACAGAATGCGAAGATGCTGCTGGTGTATTAATGACACTGCGACCTTGTTCTCTTGCATATTCTACATCGATATTATCCATACCAACACCACCACGGCCAATAATTTTTAATCCTGGACATGCATCAATTAAATCTTTACGAACTGTGGTTGCGCTTCGAACTAATAAAACCGATATATCATTTTTGTTTATATAGTTTATTAATTGCTCTTGAGCTACTGTAGTTGTAATTACTTCGTAACCAGCTTTTTCTAGGGCATCAATACCGCTTTGTGAAATTCCGTCGTTTGCTAATACTTTCATTTAATATGACTTTTTTCATTTTCGCAAAGGCGAAAATCTTAATAATTATAATTTTAGTTAGCTTTATGAGATTTCCACTTTTGTGGAAATGAAAAAGCTGTTTTTTTTAAGCTTTACTTTCTAATTCACTCATTATCTCAACAAGTGCTTTAACGCTATCTAGGGGTAATGCATTATACATAGAAGCTCTATATCCACCTACACTTCTGTGACCGTTTAAACCGTTAATGCCACCTTCTTTAAGCATGGTTTCAAATGTTTCTTTTAAGTTTTCGTTTTCTAAAGTAAATGTAGCATTCATGTTTGAGCGATCTTCTTTTACTGCAAATCCTTTAAATAATGGATTAAGATCAATTTCAGAATACATTAAACGTGCTTTCTTTTCATTTTCCTTTTCAATACTAGCAATACCGCCCATATTTTTTAACCACTCCAATGTTAACATAGATGTGTAAACAGCAAACACGGGAGGTGTATTAAACATACTTCCTTTACTTAAGTGTACTTTATAATCCATCATCGATGGAATTTTGCGAGATACTTTTCCTAAAACATCTTCCTTAATAACAACTAGTGTTGTTCCTGCAGGTCCCATATTTTTTTGAGCTCCTGCGTAAATGATATCGAATTTCGAAAAATCTAATGAGCGAGAAAAAATATCGCTACTCATATCGCAAACCATTGGTATTGGGGAGTTAGGGAAATCTTTTATTTGTGTACCGTAAATAGTATTGTTTGAGGTACAATGGAAATAATCATAATCTGTAGGGATTTCATATCCTTTAGGAATGTAATTATAGTTTGCATTTTTTGAAGAACCAACTTCGTAAATATCATCATAAATTTTGGCTTCTTTAATGGCTTTATCAGCCCATGTGCCAGAGTTTAAATAACCAGCTCTTTTTTCTAAAAGATTTAATGCTACCATTAAAAACTGAGTACTTGCACCACCCTGTAAAAACAAAGCTTTATAACCTTTGCCTTCTAAACCAAGTAATTCTAAAGCTAAAGCTCTAGCTTTTTCCATAATATCTACAAATGCTTTGCTTCTGTGAGATATTTCAATTAAAGATAAACCGCTACCATCTAAATCTACAACTGCTTGAGAAGCTTTTAATAATACTTCTGGTGGTAAAATACATGGTCCTGCACTAAAATTATGTTTCTTCATTTTTTTCTATCCCAAACCCTTCCAGAAGGAAAGAGGATTTATTGGGTGATTTAAAATTAGTATTTAGTTTTCTCATCAATTTTCCAATCTATAATTGGGTAAAAATGATAAGGTATTTAAAGATGCAAAGTTCCTAATTAATTAAGTATTTTTTGTTAAGAATTCAATAATTATTTTGTCAAATTGATAATAAAAATTTAATAGAATCAACACTATCCGCATAATCCCAAAGTTGCGGATTTTGAGTAGCCCCAAATGCAATCTCATTTTTCAAAATTCCGTTTGAAACTACACATTGAATTTGCGATTCGTCTTTTTCTAGTTTTTCTTTCAATTGATTAGTGTTCTCATAATATTCATAAAAAAGGGTTGCTATAGGTGATGCATAGCTCTCGTCTTCTTTAATCATAAAGAATCCATTTTCCAGCATATCGAATTCACTCATTAAATAGACAGCTTTATTGTAATCGTAGTTATTAGCGTATTTAGCTTTTTCTATAATAGGATTCCAATGATATATAGCTTCAAAAAACAAATCAAATTTATAGTCCTTAGGGACAAATAATTTTGATACATTTCTACAACCCAAGCCATAATATCTAAAAATATCTTCTGATAGGTTTTTTAAATCTTCTTTAGTTTCCTTACCAGTTAAAACAGCTATAGAATTTCTATTATTTCTTATAATAGAAGGCTTCCCTTTAAAATAATATTCGAAATAACGAGCTGTGTTATTACTGCCAGTAGCGATTACAGCATCAAATATTTCAATTTTACCTTCTGTAAATGTTATTTTTTCTTTAAAATTTGGCTCAACATATTCCAAGTATTTCGATAAGTAGGGAAGTAGATGCTTATCGTTTGAAGATTGCTTAACCAAAACATTGTGACCAGAAATGAGAACTGATAGAAAATCATGAAATCCAACTAATGGAATATTTCCAGCCATTATAATAGCAACCTGCTTAGGGTTAGTAATATTAATGTGATAATCTCGAAGCCAGCTGTTTAAATTATCGAGCGTTAAAGCTTTTGCCCATGATTTTAGAGCAAAACGTATGTTTTCTTGAGTGAACCATCCATTATGTTCTTGGGCTAATTTTAATTGATGTTTAAATCCGTCGAAAAATAGCTGGTTGTGTTCAACTTTATCGTTCTTTTGGATAACTTCATTAGAAAATTGCTTTAAAAAATCTCCTAATTTTACAAAAGCATTAATTCTTGCTTGTAATTGCATGTTGAATTTGGTTATGAATGGTTTTGGCTCTATTTTTGCGTCTGCAAATTTAAGGAAACTCAAATAGAGTTCTTAAATTTTAAAAAATAAAAAATACTATGGCAATTATAATAACAGACGAATGTATAAATTGTGGTGCTTGTGAGCCTGAGTGTCCCAATACAGCAATTTATGAAGGTGCAGATGATTGGCGCTATAAAGATGGTACGAGTTTAGATGGTAAAGTTGTACTTACTAATGGTAATGAAGTAGATGCTGATGAAGCACAGGAGCCTATAAGTGATGAACTTTACTACATTGTACCAGATAAATGTACAGAATGTAAAGGCTTTCATGACGAGCCACAATGTGCTGCAGTATGTCCTGTAGATTGTTGTGTTCCCGATGAAGATGTTGTAGAAACTGAAGAAGAGTTATTGGCTAAACAACGTTTTATGCATCCTGAAGGATGATGAGTCGATAATAGAATTAAATATAAATCCTAAGCTCTTTAGCTTAGGATTTTTTGTTTGGAATAGTTATTCTCCTAATTTGCCATTAACCATGCCAATTACAGCACCAATAATGGCTCCCATAACAATAGAAATACCAACATCCATGGCAAACATTTGTCCAGTGGCTTCACTATTCATTGCCATATTGAAGAAGTTATGAGTTAGTCCCATAAATATACCGATTATAGCACCTGCTTTGGCACCAGTAGCTGCTGTGGTAATTTGTGCCCACTTGGTATAGATGTATGCTACAAAAAGACCGAATGTAATACAACCTAAAAAAATCATTACCATGGTACTAGAACTTTCCTCTGGTTGTGGAAAAAAGTCTTTAAAAAGAATACCATAAAAAAGCCAACCTAATAAGAAGTCAACTATACCTCCAACAATTCCAGAAACTAGAAAATTTTTTGTTTTCATTTTTTTAAATTATTAGTTAGTAATCTAAATGTATTAAAAAAATACGAAAAACATAATTATTTATTTATATAAATGAAGATATCTTAATATTATGTAAGATAAATTATCTAAAATATAAATTAACAATTTGGTTAAGGCCTGTAAATTTGTTCTATCAATCCAGAGTATTTCTCTTGAATAATACTTCGTCTCATTTTTAAAGTTGGGGTAAGATGACCACCATCAATAGACCATACTTCTGGAGTTAGTTTGAAAAGTTTTATTTGTTCCCATTTTCCAAACTTACTATTGCATTTGTCTATTTCTTTTTGAATTCTTGAATGTACTATTTCTGAAGAAGCTATTTCCTTTAGAGAATTACCTATTGGATGATTCTTTTTGTTAATCCATTCTTTTAGATAATCGAAATTTGGTTGTACCAAAGCGGCTGGCATTTTTTCGCCTTCCCCTATAACCATTATTTGTTCTATAAAGCGTGATTGTTTTAAATCATTTTCAAGTAGGGTAGGTACTACATATTTTCCGCCAGAAGTTTTAAACATTTCTTTTTTACGTCCAGTAATTTTAAGAAAACCATCTGCATCAATTTCTCCTTTATCACCTGTATGGAAATAGTCACCAGTCATAACTTCGGCTGTTTTTTCTGGATCCTTATAATAGCCCATCATTACATTAGGCCCTTTGCAAAGAATTTCACCATCATCTGCAATTTTTACATCTACGCCCTCCAAAGCTTTTCCAACATATCCTATTTTCCATGTATTGTCTCTTCTATCGCTTACGGTAACACCTGGAGACGTTTCAGTAAGGCCGTAGCATTCCATAATTGGTAATCCAGCAGCTCCAAATATGTGTCCTAAACGTGGTTGTAATGCTGCACTTCCAGATGCCATAAATACAATATTGCCGCCAAGGGCTTCTTGCCATTTGCTGAAAATTAATTTACGTGCAATGCTTAATTTTAATTCATACCACCAACCATTCTGTTTATAAGGTTCAAATTTTTCGCCAAGTTTTACTGCCCAAAAAAACAAACTTTTTTTAAACCCTGATAGATCTTCGGCTTTTGCCATTATTTTATCATATACCTTTTCAATTAATCTGGGAACCAATGTAATAACACTAGGTTTTACTTCTTTTAAATTATCACCAATTTTGTCTATGCCCTCTGCAAAATGAATGGAAATACTACAGTATTGGCATACATAAAGGTATACTCTTTCGAAAATATGACATATTGGAAGGAAACTAAGCGTTTTGTCTCCAATATTTAGTGGGAATCTTTTTTCAACCGCAAAAACATTTGATACAATATTCCAATGAGATAGCATGACACCCTTAGGCTTTCCTGTAGTTCCAGATGTGTAAATTATAGTAGCTAAGTCTAATGATTTTACCATGTTTTTTCTGGTATCTAGATCTTCTTGATTAGATGTGTCTTTACCTAGTTTAAATAAATCAGAATAATTGGTGCAACCTTTAATAGAATCAAAAGAGTACACCTCTTTCAATTTAGTTTTCTCTTTTATTTTATTGATTTTACCTAAAACTTCTTCATCCGAAACAAAACAATAAATAGCTTCACTATGATTTAATATATACTCATAATCATCGGCGCAAATAGTTGGATAAATTGGGATTGTCTGGGCACCAACTTGTAATACACCAATATCAACAATATGCCATTCGGTTCTGTTTGTAGAAGAAATAATAGCAATTTTATCATCTTTCTTAACACCTAATTTTAATAAAGCTCTACTTAAAGCGTTTGCTTTATCTAAGTATTCTTGCGTACTTGTTTTTACCCATGTTCCATTGTATTTTGTAACTAAGGAACCCTCTAAGGGCGCATTTTCTAATTGATAATATGGAAAATCGAATAATCGCGTTACTTCAGCCATAAAAAGTTCTGTAAAATCTAGTATTGCAAAGTATGAAAATAAATAAGACTTTCAAATAGCATATATTTTAACGGTTTTATTTCAAGAACATTCTTTTATGAAAAAGCATTCAAAAAGGTATAATTAGAACACTTTTCTATTAAAAAAACACGATTTTGTTAACTATTCTTTATAGGTTAAAATTAAATGTTGAATAATTCTTATTTAGAGAATTAAAACTCTAACGTTTTCGTTGATAATCAAGGTTGTTAAATATCTGATTTGTTGGGTTTAATGATAATTATCATGTTTTTTGGAATAGCGCGTTTTTATCTTTGAATAGTTGAAAAATAGATAAAATTTTTACAAAATATAAATACAAATAGAGATGGAAGTAAAACAATTTAAACCAGGGATTTGGATTGAAGGTATTAATGTTAGAGATTTTGTAATCAATAATGTTACACCTTATTACGGCACAGATAATTTTTTAGTTGGCCCAAGTACTAAAACTCAGCACTTATGGGATATCTGTAAGGCTGCCACTAAAGAAGAACGACAAAATAACGGTGTTCGTGCTTTAGATACTGAAACTATTTCAACAGTTAGTGCATTTAATGCAGGATATATTGACAAAGAGAATGAAGTAATTGTTGGATTACAAACAGATGAATTATTAAAAAGAACTATGAAACCTTTTGGAGGTTTTAAAGTGGTACAAAAAGCGCTAGAAGAACATGGTGTAAAACCAAATGATAACCTTACAGAGCTATTTTCAAAATATGTAAAAACTCATAATGATGGTGTGTTTTCAGCGTATAATGCTGAGATTAAAAAATTCCGTTCGTTAGGGTTTTTAACAGGTCTGCCAGATAATTATGCACGTGGTAGAGTAATTGGAGATTACCGTCGTATCGCCTTATATGGTATTGATGCTTTAATTGAAGCAAAGAAGAAGGATTTAGCAAATATTACTGGCCCAATGACGGATGCAGTGATTCGTCTTCGTGAAGAAGTATCTGATCAAATCAAAGCCTTAAAGGAAATGGTTGTTTTAGGTGCTAAATACAATTTAGATTTAAGTCGTCCTGCTGAAGATGCTAGAGAAGCAGTACAATGGACATACATGGCTTATCTAGCAGCGGTGAAAGAACAAGATGGTGCAGCAATGTCGCTTGGTAATGTATCTACATTTTTAGATATTTTTATTGAAAACGATTTACAAGAAGGTTTAATTACTGAGGAAGAAGCACAAGAGTACATCGATCAATTTGTGATGAAATTAAGAATGGTACGTCATTTAAGAATGAGTGCTTATGATGAAATTTTTGCGGGAGACCCAACTTGGGTAACAGAAGCTATTGGTGGTATGTTTGATGATGGAAGAACTAAGGTAACAAAAACCTCTTTCCGTTTCTTAAATACACTTTATAACTTAGGCCCTTCACCAGAACCAAATATGACGATTCTTTGGTCTAAGAATTTACCTCAAAATTTTAAAGATTACTGTTCTAAAGTAGCTATTGATACCTCTTCAATTCAGTTTGAAAATGACGAATTAATGAGAGTAAATAGAGGCTCTGATGATTACGGTATAGCATGTTGTGTGTCTTACCAATCATTAGGTAAGTCTATTCAGTTTTTTGGAGCACGTACCAATTTAGCTAAAACATTATTATTAGCTATTAATGGTGGTAAATGTGAAATTACTGGTACGCAAATGGTAGAGGGTATAGCACCTTGTGACTGTGAGTATTTAGATTTTGATAAGGTAATGGCTAACTTCAAAATAGCCATGAAAGAAGTAGCACGTGTGTATAACGATTCTATGAACATTATTCACTACATGCACGATAAATACTACTATGAAAAAGCACAAATGGCTTTAATAGATACCAATCCAAGTATTAATATTGCTTATGGTATTGCAGGATTATCAATTGTAGCTGATTCACTTTCTGCTATTAAATACGCAAAAGTAAAACCAATTAGAAATGAAGAAGGTCTAACGGTCGATTTTAAAATTGAAGGGGAGTTTCCATGCTATGGTAATGATGATGATCGTGTAGATCAATTAGCTGCAAATGCAGTAGCAGATTTTAATAATGAACTTAAAAAATTACCAGTTTATAAAGATGCAGAACCTACAATGTCTGTTTTAACCATCACATCAAATGTGGTTTACGGTAAGAAAACGGGAGCTACCCCAGATGGTAGAGATGAAGGTGTTCCTTTTGCACCAGGAGCTAACCCAATGCATGGTAGAGATTGCCATGGCGCTATAGCTTCATTAAATTCTGTGGCAAAAATAGATTATAAAGATTCTCAAGATGGAATTTCAAATACCTTCTCCATAGTCCCTAAATCTTTAGGAGCTAATAAAGAGGAACGTATTGAAAACCTTTCATGCATTTTAGATGGGTATTTTTCTAAAAAAGCACAGCATGTTAATGTTAATGTTTTAGATAAGGAAACCTTACTAGATGCTATGGAGCATCCAGAAGAGTACCCACAGTTAACTATAAGAGTTTCTGGATATGCGGTAAACTTTGTAAGACTAACCAAAGAACAACAAATGGAAGTGATTACTAGGTCATTCCACGAATCAATATAATCTCTATTTATATTTTGTAAGCATCTGAAAAGAGAAGTGTAAAGCATTTCTTTTTCAGATGCTAATTTTAAAACCTAAGATTATTCAATCAAAAGATAACATACTAAGAGTGCATTCCATTGAATCCTTTGGAACACACGATGGCCCAGGAGTGCGACTGGTAATATTTTTACAAGGATGCAAACTAAAATGTTTGTATTGCCATAACCCAGATACTATTGATACGCATGGAGGAAAAGAGTATCAAATTGAAGAGTTGGTAAAAATGGTCATAAAAGAGAAACCTTATTTTGGAAAAAAAGGAGGTGTTACGGTTTCAGGAGGCGAGCCTTTATTACAATCAAAAGCATTGGTCTCTCTCTTCAAAAGATTAAAAGAAGAAGGGATTCATACTAATATTGATACAAACGGTAGAGTATTAAATCATTTTTCTGAAGAATTATTAGATGAATATACTGATTTAGTGATGCTGGATATTAAGCACATGACAGAAGTGGGTTATGAATACATCACTGGTCAAAAAAACAAAGAAACAACCTTCAATTTTGCTAAGTATAGAGAAGCTTCAGGTAAAAAAATGTGGTTGCGTTATGTGTTGATTCCAGAGATTACCAACAAACCAGAATTGCTTCATGCAATGGGCAAACATTTTAAAGATTATAAAACCATTGAGAAAATTGAAATTCAACCTTATCATAAATTAGGTGTTCATAAATGGGATGCTTTAGGATGGGATTATCAATTAAAAGATGCTCGAGAAAATTCACCAGAGGAAATTGATGCTGCTGTAGAAATTTTAAAGCAGTATTTTAAAGAAGTTAGAGTTAATTAAAAAGTGTTGATTAATCCTCTTCACTTAAATTAAATAAATTATGCAAACACAAAAACTAAAAAATCGTTGGTTAATAGCTGCTTCAGCAGTCGGAATACATATTTCAATAGGATCGGTATATGCATATTCGGTAATGACTAACCCTGTTAAAGATATTTTTGATGTGGATGGAAGTGTGATAAAATGGGCGTTTAAAATTGCTATTTTATTACTTGGTTTGTCGGCAGCATTTTTAGGGAGATGGGTAGAGAAAGTTGGTCCAAAAGTAAGTGGAACTACCGCAGGTATATTTTATGGTATAGGTATTTTAGGCTCAGGATTAGCAGTACAATTAGAAGCACTATGGCTGTTTTATCTGTGTTACGGTGTTATTGGTGGTATTGGTCTAGGTTTAGGATACATTACTCCAGTTAGTACCTTAGTAAAATGGTTTCCAGACAGACGTGGGTTAGCTACTGGTATGGCTATTATGGGCTTTGGTTTTGCTGCCCTAATTTTTGGGCCAGTAATGCAATCACTTTTCGAGTCTGTTGGAGTTTCAAATGCATTTTATATTCTAGGGCTAATATATATGGTACTTATTTTATCTTCAGCAAGATATATTGAAAGACCTCCAGAAGGTTATCTTCCAGATGGTTTTAAACCAGGCGAAGGAAAAACAATTAAAGCAGATATTTCTAATATTACTGCTAATGAGGCATTAAAAACCTCTCGTTTTTATTACATCTGGATTATGATGTTTATAAACATTGCATGTGGTATTGCTGTTATTTCTGCAGCGAGTCCTATGATGCAAGAAAAGCTAAACTATACACCAATGGAAGCCGCTGCAATTGTTGGTTTAATAGGTGTGTTTAATGGTTTGGGTAGAATTTTGTGGTCAACTTTATCGGATTATTTAGGACGTGCAAATACCTATATTATTTTCTTCGCTTTTCAAGTTTTAGCATTTTGGTTCTTACCTCAAATATCTATGGAATTGGCATTCTTAGTAGTATTATTTACAGTAATAACTATGTATGGCGGTGGTTTTGCAACCTTACCTGCTTTTCTAGGAGACTTATTTGGAACAAAGCAATTAGGAGCCATTCATGGTATGGTTTTAACAGCTTGGGCATTGGCAGGTGTTGTTGGACCAACCATTTACGATGTTGTTAAAAATGCAACAGGATCATTAGATGCAACCTTGGCGGTATTTGCTGGATTATTTGTGGTAGCATTTATTGTTTCTCTACTAATGAAACGAACGGTCACAATGGCCTATCGGAAAATAGATAAGGACCTCAAATTTGCTTAAAATTTAATTTTAAGACTTCCATTTTTCTTTGTTTATTAAAAAAACTCCGTAGTAAATTAAAGTTGCTTCGGAGTTTTTTCATTTTAATAAAAAAAAGTTAAAAAATCATTGATTTTAAGGAGATTATATGATTTATGTCATGAAGATATCTTGCGTTAAAATGTACTTTTATATGGTATTTTAGAATATAATATAATCAAAAATAAATATTATGGAATTATTAGAAAATGTGAAAACACGAGTCTATAAATTTGGTGATAAAAAAGCCGATGGAAATAGGGAAATGAAAAATTTACTAGGAGGGAAAGGAGCTAATTTAGCAGAAATGAGTTCTATTGGAATTCCGGTTCCACCTGGGTTTACAATTACAACCGAAGTTTGTACAGAGTATAACGCGCTTGGTAAAGAAGCAGTTATTGAGCTAATTAAAGAAGAAGTTGAAGCTTCTATAGCCAGTATTGAAGCTGTTATGGGTACCGATTTTGGAAATAAGAAAAACCCTTTACTCGTTTCGGTGCGCTCTGGAGCTAGAGTTTCTATGCCTGGAATGATGGATACCGTGCTTAATTTAGGGATGAATGATGAAGTAGTTTTAGGACTTGCTAAAAAAACCAATAACGAAAAGTTTGCTTGGGATTCTTACCGTCGATTTATTCAAATGTATGGTGGGGTAGTTTTAGGAATGAAACCAGAATCTAAAGAAGATATAGATCCATTTGAAGAAATTATTGAAAACCTTAAAGAAAAACGTGGTATTAAGTTAGATACAGAGTTTTCGGTTCAAGATTTACAAGATTTGGTTTTTGATTTTAAAGATGTGGTAAGAAAAAGAACAGGTTTAATCTTTCCAACAGACCCATGGGAACAACTTTGGGGAGCTGTTATGGCGGTATTTAATAGTTGGAATGGCGATAGAGCGGTTTACTACAGAACCATGAATGGGTATCCTGCAGAGTGGGGAACAGCCGTTAATGTACAAGCCATGGTTTATGGTAATATGGGCGATAATTCGGGTACAGGTGTTTGTTTTACACGTGATGCTGGAACTGGAGAAAACGTCTTTAATGGGGAGTATTTAATTAATGCACAAGGTGAAGATGTTGTTGCTGGTGTAAGAACACCACAACAAATTACAAAATTAGGGTCTAGACGTTGGGCAGAATTAGCCCAAGTTGATGACCAAAAAAGAGTAGAAAAGTATCCTTCCTTGGAAGAACTAATGCCGATTATTTTTAAAGAGTTAGATGGGTATCAGGATACTCTTGAAAAGCATTATCGAGACATGCAAGATATGGAGTTTACCATACAAGATGGAAAACTATGGATATTACAAACTCGTAATGGTAAACGTACTGGTGCTGCTATGGTTAAAATAGCAATGGATTTACTAAAAGAAGGTATGATTAATGAAAAAGAAGCTCTATTATTATTAGAACCTAATAAGCTTGATGAGTTGTTGCACCCAGTTTTTGATCCGCTAGCACTTAAAAGATCACATGTTATAGCCCAGGGATTACCTGCTTCACCAGGGGCAGCAACAGGAAAAATTGTCTTTTTTGCTGATGAAGCAAATAAATATAAGAATAGTATTCTAGTTAGAATTGAAACTTCTCCAGAAGATCTTGAGGGTATGAATATTGCAAAAGGTATTTTAACAGCTCGTGGAGGTATGACTTCTCATGCTGCTGTAGTGGCAAGAGGTATGGGAAAATGTTGTGTATCTGGTGCAGGTGCTTTAAAAATTAATTATAAGAAAAGAACTTTAACAGTTGATAATCATGAGTATCATGAAGGCGATTGGATTTCATTAAACGGTTCAACAGGTAATATAATAGAAGGTAAAGTAGCGACTATGGAACCAGAATTGAGTGGAGAATTTGCCGAAGTAATGAAACTATCCGATAAGTTTGGTGAAATAAAAGTTAGAACAAATGCCGATACACCAAAAGATGCCAAAGTAGCTCGTAATTTTGGAGCTCAAGGTATTGGATTAGCTAGGACAGAGCATATGTTTTTTGAAGTTGATAGAATTAAGGTGATGCGCGAAATGATTCTTTCTGATACTGTTAAAGGTAGAAAACAGGCATTAGAAGAATTATTACCAATGCAACGTGCCGATTTTGAAGGATTATTTGAATCTATGAATGGAACAGCGGTAACTATTCGCTTGCTAGATCCACCATTGCATGAATTTGTACCTCATCAATTGGCTACTCAAAAAGAATTGGCTGAAGATATGCATATTTCGCTTCAAGCAGTAAAAAATAAAGTAGCCGAATTAGAAGAATTTAACCCAATGTTAGGGCATAGAGGTTGTAGATTGGGTAATACTTATCCCGAAATTACAGAAATGCAAACACGAGCTATTATAGAAGCTGCTTTAAACCTTAAAGAGAAAGGCATTATCTGTAAACCAGAAATCATGGTGCCTTTGGTGGGAACAGTTAAAGAGTTTGAAGCTCAAGAGCAAATTATTAGATCTACTGCAAAAATGATTTTTGAAGAACGAAATGATGAGGTTGACTATTTAGTTGGTACTATGATTGAAATTCCTAGAGCTGCACTGATGGCAGATTTAATTGCAGAAAAAGCTGATTTCTTCTCTTTTGGGACTAATGACTTAACACAAATGACGTTTGGATATTCTCGTGATGACGCAAGTAAGTTCTTGCCAATTTATATTGAGAAAGGTATTTTGAAGGAAGATCCTTTTGAAGTATTAGATCAAGAAGGTGTTGGGCAGTTAATCAAAATTGCAACTCAAAGAGGTAGAAGCACAAAACCGAACTTAAAAGTTGGTATTTGTGGAGAGCATGGTGGAGAACCTAGCTCAGTAGAATTTTGTTATAACACAGGTATAGATTATGTAAGTTGTTCACCTTATCGTGTGCCTATTGCAAGATTAGTTTCTGCTCAGGCAGCTATAAAAGCAACTTTGTAGTTTTTTCTATTTTTCTAACTTTGGTAAACCTCCTGGATATGTTCTTTATTCAGGAGGTTTTTATATTGGAATAATCTTAATTATTGCTTTTCAATCCACAAACGTGCATTCACAAAAGCCTCTAACCAAGGCGATACTTCATCTTTACGTCCATCAGGATAGTTAGCCCAATTCCATTGGAATGTAGAACGTTCAATATGTGGCATCGTTACTAAATGACGCCCTGTTTTATCACTCATCATGGCCGTATTAAAGTCAGAACCATTAGGATTATGAGGGTAGCCTTCGTATCCATATTTAGCAACTATATGATATTGTTCTTCTGAATATGGTAAACTGAATTTACCTTCACCGTGCGAAATCCAAACTCCCAAAGTTGAACCCGCCAATGTTGAAAGCATCACTGAATTATTCTCTTGAATCTTTACAGAAGTAAATGAACTCTCGTGTTTATGAGACTCATTATGATGCATTTTCCCATGAACCTCGTGGTTTGGATTAATGAGGTCTAATTCCATCCAAAGTTGACAACCATTACAAATACCAACTGACAAAGTATCTTCTCTAGCAAAGAAATCTTTAATAACTTTATTCGCCTTTTCGTTATATTTAATGGCACCTGCCCAACCTTTAGCAGAACCTAAAACATCAGAGTTAGAAAAACCACCCACAGCGCCTAAAAACTGTATATCTTCTAGGGTTTCACGACCAGAAATTAAATCGGTCATGTGTACATCTTTCACATCAAAACCAGCTAAATACATAGCGTTTGCCATTTCGCGTTCTGAGTTAGAGCCTTTTTCACGAAGAATAGCAGCCTTTGGTCTTGCTTTTCCAATTACAGGTAATTTCCCAGTAAAATGTTTAGGGAATGTATATTGTAAAGGTTGATTTTTATAATTATCAAAACGGTCTTGTGCTAAGCCATTTGCGGTTTGTTTTTGGTCTAATAAGAATGATGTTTTATACCAAACATCGCGTAATCTTGAAACAGTTAATGTAAATACTTCAGCATTATTAATGATGCTTAACGTATCGCTTTCAGTTACTTTTCCAATATTGAAAAACTCGATATTTGCATCAGATAAGGTTTTTTCAATAGAAGCATCTTTCGCTTGAATTACTATACCTGAATTTTCAGCAAATAATATTTTAAACGAATCTTTTTCATTTAATGCTGAAATGTCTAATGCAGCACCTAAGTTCGTATCAGCAAAACAAAGTTCTAATAGTGTAGTAATTAAACCACCAGAAGCTACATCGTGTCCCGCAACAATTTGTTCCTGTCTTATTAAATCTTGGATGGTATTAAAAACCGTTTTTACGTAGCCAGCATCTTTTACATTTGGCGCATCGTTTCCAATTTTATTTAAAACTTGTGCAAACGAACTTCCACCTAATTTAAAATCATCTTGGGAAATGTTGATATAATAAATTGCACCAGCATTTTTATTAAAAACAGGCTCTACAACTTTAGTAATATCGTTACAATTGGCTGCTGCCGAAATAATAACCGTACCAGGAGAAATTACATCTTCATTCGGGTATTTCTGCTTCATTGATAACGAATCTTTTCCTGTAGGGACATTAATCCCTAAATCAATTGCGAATTCAGAAATCGCTTCAACCGCTTGGTACAAACGCGCGTCTTCACCTTCATTTTTACAAGGCCACATCCAGTTAGCCGATAAGGAAACCGAGTGTAAATCATCTTTCAAAGGCGCCCAAATAATATTAGTTAAGGCTTCGGTAATTGAGTTTCTACTACCAGCTATGGGATTAATTAACCCAGAAATAGGGGAGTGCCCAATGGATGTTGCAATACCTTCTTTTCCTTTATAATCCAATGCCATAACACCAACGTTGTTTAAAGGAATTTGTAACGGACCAACGCATTGTTGTTTTGCCACTTTTCCGCCAACACAACGGTCAACTTTATTTGTTAACCAATCTTTACAAGCAACCGCTTCCAGTTGTAACACTTGCTCTAAATAGTCATGGAAATTATCAGCATTATATACAACATCACTATAGTTACGTGCCACTGTATTATCCGTCATCACCGTTTTTGGCGAACTACCAAACATATCCTCCATAGCTAAATCCATAGGTTTGTGTCCGTTGGTTTTAGATTCAAAAGTAAACCTATCATCACCAGTAACATCACCTACGGTGTACATTGGAGAACGCTCGCGGTCTGCAATTTTATGTAAAGTATCAATATGTTTTTCTCCAATAACCAATCCCATACGTTCTTGAGATTCGTTACCAATAATTTCTTTATCAGAAAGGGTAGGGTCTCCAACAGGTAAGGCATCCAAATCTATTTTTCCACCAGTATCTTCAACTAATTCAGATAAACAGTTAAGGTGTCCACCAGCACCGTGATCATGAATAGAAACTATAAAGTTTTCATCACTTTCAACCATACCACGAACCGCATTTGCGGCACGTTTTTGCATTTCTGGGTTAGAACGCTGTACTGCGTTTAATTCAATACCAGAAGCAAATTCACCAGTATCAGCCGATGATACCGCAGCACCACCCATACCAATTCGGTAATTCTCGCCACCTAGAATTACTATTTTATCGCCCGTTTTAGGGGTGTCTTTTAAAGCTTGGTCGGCTTTTCCATAGCCAATACCACCCGCTTGCATAATCACTTTATCGAAGCCTAACTTGCGCTGAGACCCTTCGACTGCGCTCAGGGTGACATCTGAATTTTCATCATGTTCAAAAGTTAGAACCGAACCACAAATTAATGGTTGCCCAAATTTGTTACCAAAGTCTGATGCACCGTTAGATGCTTTTATTAAAATATCCATTGGGGTTTGGTATAACCAATCGCGTTCTGCAACACCTTTTTCCCAAGGGCGATTATCTTCCAATCTAGAATACGAAGTCATATAAACCGCAGTTCCAGCTAAAGGAAGCGACCCTTTTCCGCCTGCTAATCTATCTCTAATTTCACCACCAGAACCCGTAGCTGCACCGTTAAAAGGCTCAACTGTTGTTGGAAAGTTATGCGTTTCTGCTTTAAGGGAAATCACAGACTCATAATCTTCAGTAGTATAATAATCAGGGATATCGGCACGTTTTGGAGCAAATTGTTCCACTTTCGGGCCTTTAATAAACGCCACATTATCTTTATAAGCCGAAACAATATCGTTAGGATGTTGTTTCGATGTTTCTTTAATTAATTTGAATAACGAGGTTGGTTTTTCCTCGCCATCAATTACAAATGTGCCATTAAAAATTTTATGGCGGCAATGTTCAGAGTTTACTTGCGAAAACCCAAACACTTCAGAGTCCGTTAATGGTCTGCCAATCTTCTTCGCAATACCTTCCAGATACGCCACCTCTTCATCACTTAACGATAAACCCTCTTGTGTATTATAAGCAGCAATATCCTCAATATTTAAAATCGGTTCTGGTTCAATATCAATGGTGAAAGATTCTTGATTCAACCCATTAAATTTCTCAGAAATCATTGGGTCAAAATTCTTAAAACCTTCGGCAACCGCTTCAAATTCCTCAATTCTAATAATGTCTAGAATGCCCATGTTTTGGGTAATCTCAACCGCATTGGTACTCCAAGGCGTAATCATAGCGGCACGCGGACCAACAAAAAAAGCATCCAATGATGCTTGCTCTATTTTAGGCTGGTTGCCAAAAAGCCATGTTAATTTCGAAATGGTTTCGGTAGATAATTCTTTTGTTGTTTGAACAGCAAACACCTTGCTATTTACGTTTCCAAAGAAATGAATCATTATGTATTGGTTTGTGTGTGTTTAAAGAAAGTGCAAATTTACTTCTTTTTAATGGAATTTAAAGTAAATGTAAAGTGGAAAAACGAGAGTTATCCACTAGGTTTTTAACAGAGGAATAATGTCTATTACACCTACATATTAATTTTGATTATTGTTTAATCAGTTTTTTTAAACTACTACCTTGTTTAGAGGTTAGTTTTACCACGTATATACCATTACTAAGATTGGAGATATCGACAGAGTTGTTTTTTTTGTCAATATTTTTTACGAGCACTTGTTTTCCAATTACATTATAAATGATTACTTCAAGGTTTTGTGTTGCAGAGAAGTAAAGAAAATTATCTTGTACGGGGTTAGGGTGCATTTTAATAGACGATATGCTATGATTTTGTGTAGATAAAAGGTTTCCCCAAATAGATAGTACATACTCTGGACTATCAATAAAGGGGTTTCTGTTATTTTGATGTTTGAAAATTTCTTCGTTTCTATCTCTTTCCTTATCACTTACGGGATCATTAATGTGCCAATCATATAGCATGTCTAAAGCCCATTGTTCAAAAACTTTAAAGCTAGAACCATCAAGCATGCTATTTCCGTTTGAATTGTTTAGTTCCCAGCTAGCAATTTCATCTTGATATCTAACGGCTACATAAAATAAACCTCTTGCAATATCTCCTTTGTATATATCTATTGGCTCAAAGACTAATGCAGTAGGTCCAGAAATGCTACTAGTACCTAATTTTGAGCCATTTCCAGTTGTACTTGAAGGAGTGCTTACTTCTCCATAAGCATAGTTAGCTCTTAAAGCATTTACCGATTTATCTGAGGGTATAATATGAAATGCATCTGCTTGCATGGGATGATTATTTATATCTCCAAACCAACTTTTAGGAAATGTATGTTCTCTATTGTATTTTTCGCACTCTCCAGAAACTGAACCGCCAGTATCTTGGTTTGTGCCAAATGTAAAATTACAATTACTATACATATCCCAAACCTTACCATCATTTCTTATATCTGATGTTTGATATAAAGTCCATAAATCTCCATAGGTTACAGATGTATCATGGAAAGCTTGATTATTCAAATCATTAACTTCATCAATAATTAGATGAAGAGCGGTCTTTAAATTTGAACCTGTTTTTCCATTAGCATCATTATAGTAGCCAGATGGTATCTGTGCAAATCCAATTGATGTAATTAATAAAAAAAGAATGTATTGTTGTTTCATATTAATTAAACTTTTCTTTCTAAAAGCGCCATATAAAACCCATCAAAACCATTTTCATGAGCTAATATTTTTTTGTCTTTTACAAATATAAAATCTTTTCCTGATTCTGACTTTAAGAAATTGTCAACCTGATTTTGATTTTCCGATGGTAATACAGAGCAGGTAGCATATACTAATTTACCACCAGATTTCACCATTCTTGAATATTGTTGCAATACTTCTTGTTGCGTAATTCTTATACGGTCTAAGAACGCAGGTTCTAATTTCCATTTGGCATCTGGGTTTCTTCGTAAAACACCTAAACCAGAACATGGCGCATCTATTAAAACACGATCGGCTTTATTATATAATTTTTTAATTGGCTTGGTAGAGTCGATCACCTTTAAATCGATGTTATGAACGCCATTACGTCTTGCACGTACTTTTAATTTTTTGAGCTTACTTTCATAAATATCCATCGCTACTATTTGCCCTTTATTTTCCATTAAAGAAGCGATATGTAAAGTTTTGCCTCCAGCACCAGCACAGGTGTCTACGACTTTCATGCCTGGAGCTACATCTAAGAAGTCTGCAACCAATTGTGATGAGGCGTCTTGGACTTCGAAATAGCCTTTTTTAAAGGCATCGGTTACAAAAACGTTGGCACGTTCTACTAACTTTAATGCAGAGTTGTAACCTTTTAGGAATTCGGTTTCTATGCCCTCATCAGACAGTATGTTTTGTAAATTTTCCTTTGTGGTTTTTAATGTGTTGGTTCTTAAAATAACTTCTGCTTGCTCGTTTTGCATCGCTATTTCTTTTGTCCACTTGTCTTCGCCTAATTCTTCTAAACCTATTTCATCTATCCAATCTGGAATAGATTCTCTTAATTTTCTAATTTTTGAAAATTCGTCAAAGCGTCCTTTAATTTTGCGAGTTGGTGTATTTTCAAAATATTTCCAATCAGGTAATTTAACACCTTTTAAGGTCGCCCAAACAGCAAACATGCGCCATAAATTATCACGATTAAAAGGTTCTTTAACTTCGGCAATTTCTGCATATAAGCGCTTCCACCTAACAATATCATAAGTGGTTTCAGCTACAAAGCCTCTGTCGCGAGAGCCCCAGCGTTTATCGCGTTTTAATAATTGTTGAATCACTTTATCGGCATAAGCCCCTTCGTTAAAAATTAGGGTTAATCCGTCTATGACTGCAAAGCAAAGGTTTCTGTGTAATCGCATGTTGTTTTTTATCAATCTGCAAAGGTAGTTATTATGTTTATTAATATGAATAGAATACACCTAATTAAACCTTTCTGTTTTTATAAGGTCTAAAACCAAATTGCTTTACTAAATGAGACTATTCTATTTAAAATTAATATTTCTATTTGCTGTTCTTTCAGGATGCAGCAATGCTCAAGACGTCGATGTTGTTAATCAAGAAGAAGAAGAGCAGGAACAGGAGAATACAACTTCACAACCAAATATATTACTAGTAATAGCTGATGATATGGGGTTAGATGCCACACCTGGTTATAATATAGCAGATATTAAACCAAGCATGCCTAATTTAGAGTCACTTATGAGTAATGGTATCAAGTTTACTAACTTTTGGTCTTATCCATTATGTACACCAACTCGAGCAAGTATAATAACAGGTAAATATGGATTTAGAACAAACGTAACAAATGTAGGGCAGAACTTATCGAGTAATGAAGAGTCTATACAAAGTTATTTAGATGCTATGAATTCTGGGTATAGTCATGCTGTAATTGGTAAATGGCATTTATCTGGAAATATTAACCATCCAAATGCTATTGGTGTTGATAACTACGCAGGAGTCCTAGGTGGCGGGGTGCAATCTTATTGGAATTGGAATTTGGTAGAAAATATGCAAAGCTCTAATACTGGCGAATACACCACGACTAAGTTTACAGATTTAGCAATAAATTGGATAGTAAATCAAAATCAGCCTTGGTTTTTGTGGTTGGCTTATAATGCGCCGCATACTCCTTTTCATTTACCACCAAACGAATTGCATTCGCAAGGTGTTTTAGCTGAAGATCAATCAAGCATAGATGCAAATCCTTTACCATATTACTTGGCTATGATTGAAGCTATGGATTCTGAAATGGGAAGATTATTTAACGCGATGAGTCAAGAAGAAAGAGATAATACAGTCATTATTTTTATTGGAGATAATGGTACACCTAATCAGGTAGCACAAACATATTCTAATCGTCGTGTAAAGGGTAGTATATATCAAGGAGGTATAAATGTACCAATGATAATTTCGGGAAAAAACATTGATCGCTTAGGAGTAGAGGAAGATGCGCTTCTTGGTACAACAGACTTGTTCGCTACTATAGCAGGAATAGCTGGTTCTAATAATTCTGAAATAAATGATAGTAAGAATTTTAAATCTATGTTTAATACAGCTGGAGTCACTGTTAGAGATTATGCGTATAGTGAGATTGGTGATGATATAAATAATTTGGATTACACCATTAGAAATAACGAATACAAACTCATGAAATTTAATAATGGTAACGAAGCTCTTTATCATTTAACTGAAGATCCTTTTGAATCAATTAATCTATTAAATGCTAATCGACTTCCATTATCCGAAGAAGCTCAGTTGGCAAAAAATGCCTTAGAGGCTGAAATTATAA
Organism: uncultured Algibacter sp.; assembly: GCF_947487605.1. Classification (GTDB taxonomy): domain Bacteria; phylum Bacteroidota; class Bacteroidia; order Flavobacteriales; family Flavobacteriaceae; genus Algibacter_D. The sequence continues at coordinate 52,700 of NZ_CANKXK010000001.1, read as the reverse complement.
ACATTAAAAATCAATAATAAAACCCAAATATTATGAAACATTTAAAATATTCTTTAAGGTTAGGCCTGTTATTATTGTTAATCGTTGTGGCATGTTCTAGTGGCGATGAGATGGAAACAATGCAAGAACAGGAACAAGAAGAAGTAAATACAGGTACTAACTACGATATTAGTAATATACTTTCAAAATTTGATGGTACAGGTTTGTCTTATCAAGTTAATGGTAATACAGTTACGTTTACTACTGCAGATTTACCAAATCATACAAGTCCTTACTGGGATACTAGTAATCCATTGTATGAAGCTTATAATGGGACTAATGTTAATTGGAATCAAAATCCAGGTTCGATTGGTGCGCAAAATATTGTATTTACTATAACATTAAATCCAGAAGAAGCAACTAATAAAGAGGCTACTCCTATGGGGCCAATTGGTATTTCTAGAAATGGCGTTGTATTTTTTAATCAATATGCAGCAGGAGGGTCACCATTGGCTCGAGAAATAGATACTTTCGATCAATGGTTAGGTCACCCTGCTATGACAACCTATCATTATCATATAGAACCCGTATACTTAACCGAGCAATTTGGAAATGATGCATTTTTAGGATTATTAGCAGACGGGTTTCCAGTTTATGGGCCAATCGAAAATGGAGTAACTATAACAAATAGCGATTTAGATGCTTATCATGGGCATACTTCAGTAACACCAGATTTTCCAGAGGGCATTTATCATTATCACATTACTGGTGAGGATCCATATTTAAATGGAAACGGCTTTTTTGGAACACCAGGAAACATATCTCGTTAATTGAAATTTAGAATCATACATATTACTTTTATTTTTGTTTTGATGCTTTCTTGTAATGAGTCATCAAATAGTATTGTAGAGCATGCAGATTCAAGATTAAGATTAGCAAATGGTGTTTTGCTATATGATGAATCACCTTTTTCAGGAACATTAATTTCAAAGTATACTTCGAAGCAATTAAAATCTGAAATTCAATATGCAGATGGCAAGAAAAATGGTTTAGAAAAAAAATGGGCACAAAATGGCAATGTAATTGAAATGCGTTTCTATACCAATGGTTTTAAATCTGGCATACATAAAGCTAGTTGGGCAGATGGAACACCAAAATTCGAATACCACTTTAATAACCTAGGTGAGTTTCATGGAACAGTTAAAGAATGGACGCAATCTGGTTTGCTATACATGAGTTTTAATTATACCAATGGTAAAGAAGCTGGTGGCCAACGTTTATGGAAATTAGATGGTAGTATTAAAGCCAATTATGAAGTAGTAAATGGAGAGCGTTTTGGATTGATAGGTTTGAAAAAATGTTATACAGTAACTCTTAATGAAGATGAAATTAAATAAATATTTTTGTTATCCTGTCCCGAAAGCTTTTGGGGTTGTTTCAGTATCTCAAAAAAGTATGATGTCATTTCGAGCAATTCCGATTTTTAGAGGGATTATATCGAGGCATCTTTATTTAATAGTATTACTTTTTTTAAGCTTTTTATCATGCAAAAATCAATCAAAAGAAACTACTATTACAGAGGTTGCAAGATTACCCTATTTCAATTCCGCAGATTTCACACCTGAATGGGAAACACCAGTGCATAAAATCCCTGAATTTTCGTTTACAAATCAAAAGGGTGAGGTTGTAAATAATAATACATATAAAGGAAAAATTTACATCGCAGATTTTTTCTTCACTAGCTGCCCTGGTATTTGTCCAAAACTTACCAAGAACATGGCTAGTTTGCAAGAAGCATATAAAAATGATAATACTATTAAGTTGCTGTCGCATACTGTAATGCCTTGGAAAGATTCAATTCCCGTTTTAAAAGAATATGCGAAAAGAAATGGAGTAAATGATGAAAAATGGAATCTTGTTACTGGTAATAAAGATGCGCTTTATAATATTGCTAGGAAAGGTTATTTTGCCGACGAAGATTTTATAAAAACCCAAGATGATAGTAATTTTATCCACACAGAAAATTTTGTTTTAGTCGATAAAAATGGATACATAAGAGGTGTATATAATGGTACTTTAGAGGTTGATGTCCTACGATTAAAACGACATATTGATATTCTCAAAAAAGAAATTTAATTCAATTGATGGTTTTTTGATGAAAAGCTTCGTGATTCTTCATGAAGCTTTTTTACTTTTATGAAAATTTAAAATTGTGAAGCGAATCGTTTTGGTAATTATAATTTGTGCTTTTGTTTTTTCTTGTAATGAGAAACCTAAATATCAACCTAGAAATGTTTCTAAAGTAGAAATTAAAATACTTTTAGAAGATTCATTGTTGAATGTTAGAGCTATAGAAATTGATAAAGATGGTATTGGTTTCGCTACATCAAATGGTGAAATAGGTGGAGAGACTTATAGTTTTCTAAACGATGGCAATATAGTTGCTAAATCTATTCAGCTTAAACATGATAGTATTATCCCAAATTTCAGATCATTGGCTTTTACAAATAAAGGCGGTTATCTTTTAAGTATTAGTTTCCTTGCACTTCTTTATAAAGTCTCAAAGGATTCAATTAAATTGGTTTACAAAGAAACCCATCCCAAAGCCTTTTACGACTCTATGGATTTTTGGAACGACCAAGAGGGTATTGCTATTGGCGACCCAACAGACGATTGTATGAGTATCATCATCACTAGAGATGGTGGTAATACATGGGATAAATTGTCCTGTGATGATTTACCAAAAGCAAAAAAGGGCGAAGCAGCATTTGCAGCAAGTGACACAAATATTGCAATAGTTGGCGAACATACTTGGGTAGCAACAGGAGGAATAGCAAGCAGAGTTTTGTACTCTGCAGATAAAGGTAAAACTTGGGACGTATTCGAAACACCAATAGTTCAAGGCAAAGAAACAACTGGCATGTATTCCATCGATTTTTATAATGAAAAAATTGGTTTTGCTGTTGGAGGTGATTATACGCAACCAGATAACAATACAGCTAATAAAATTAGAACGACTAATGGTGGTAAAACATGGGAGTTAGTTGCAGAAAATAAGAATCCAGGCTATAGAAGTTGTGTTCAATTTGTGCCTAATGGTAAAGGAAAGGAACTCGTTGCATTAGGTTTTAAAGGCATAGATTATTCTAACGATTTTGGAGTTTCATGGAAACACTTAAGCGATGAAGGGTTTTACACCATCCGATTTTTAAACGATTCTATTGCCTATGCTGCTGGAAATGGTCGAATTTCCAAGCTAATTTTCAAATAAGCACACACCTTAAAATTTTCAAGAAAGACTTCTTCTAAACTATCACTAAAATATTTTAGTGACATTATGACATTTTTATAATATTGGCAGTACTTTTGCCAACTCAAATATTGTATTGCACAAATTAAGTTTAGCATGAGTAAGAAAAGTAAAAAAGATATAGTAGAAGAACAGGTTGCTAATGCAGAAACCGAAACGGTTGAGGTAGAAGAGCAAGTTATTGAAGAACAAACGGTTGAAGAAAAACTTCAAGCCGAGGTACAACAAGAAAAAGATAAGTTTTTAAGGCTTTTTGCAGAGTTTGAAAACTATAAAAAACGAACGACAAGAGAACGTATAGAATTATTTTCTACCGCGAGTGAAGATGTTATGAAAACATTATTGCCAATTCTTGACGATTTCGAGCGTGCATTGACACATATTGAAGAGGATAAAGAAGCTGAAGAACTACGCAAAGGTGTTTTGCTTATTTATCAAAAGTTAGTTAATTCTTTAGAGCAAAAAGGTTTAAAGGTAATGACTGTAGAAAAAGGCAGTACTTTTGATGCAGATAATCACGAAGCAATAACTCAAATCCCTGCACCAAGTGATGATTTAAAAGGAAAAATTATTGATGTTGTTGAAAAAGGGTATACACTTGGAGATAAAATCATTCGCTTCCCAAAAGTTGTTATAGGGCAATAAAATATACACATGGCAAAAAGAGATTATTACGAAATATTAGGGATTAGCAAAGGAGCTAGTGATTCCGAAATAAAAAAAGCTTACAGAAAAAAAGCGATTCAATTTCATCCAGATAAAAATCCAGATGATAAGGATGCAGAAGCTAAATTTAAGGAAGCAGCCGAAGCCTATGAAGTCTTAAGCAATGCCGATAAGAAAGCACGTTACGACCAATTCGGTCACCAAGCATTTGAAAATGGTGGTGGCTTTGGTGGCGGAGGCATGAATATGGACGACATATTCAGTCAATTTGGCGATATTTTTGGTGGTGGTTTTGGTGGTGGATTCTCTGGCTTTGGTGGCGGTGGTCAACGTCGTGTTAAGGGAAGTAATTTGCGTATTCGCGTAAAACTTACTTTAGAAGAAATTGCCAATGGCGTAGAGAAAAAAATAAAAGTAAAACGAAAGGTTCAAGCTCCAGGCACAACATATAAAACATGTTCTACATGTAACGGTAGCGGGCAAGTTACTAGAATAGCTAATACTATTTTAGGAAGAATGCAAACTTCTGCACCTTGTAATGTATGTGGAGGTGCAGGGCAAACCATTGATATAAAACCAGCCGATGCAGATGCTCAAGGTCTTAAAATAGCAGAAGAAACGGTTTCTATTAAAATTCCAGCAGGTGTTGTCGATGGCATGCAGCTTAAAGTGTCTAGTAAAGGAAATGAAGCACCAGGTAATGGAATTTCAGGAGATTTATTGGTTGCTATAGAAGAAATAGAGCATGATAAATTACAACGAGAAGGCGACAATTTGCATTACGATTTGTATGTAAGTTACCCAGACGCGGTTTTAGGAACTTCTAAAGAAATAGATACTGTTACAGGAAAAGTACGTATTAAAGTTGAAGCAGGTGTTCAATCTGGTAAAATATTACGCTTGCGCGGAAAAGGTATCCCAAGTATTAACGGTTATGGAAAAGGTGATTTGTTAGTTCATGTAAATGTTTGGACACCAAAAACATTAAGCAAACAACAAAAAGAGTTTTTTGAAACCATGCGGGATGACGAACATTTTTCGCCAAAACCTGAAAGTTCAGATAAGTCTTTCTTTGAAAAAGTCAAGGATATGTTTTCTTAGTTAAACATCATAAAATTTTAGATAATCTGCCTAAAAGTAGATTGTTTTTTAGAACAACTTATTTAATAGTTTTGCTATTAGTATTGAAAAAAAAACTATATTTGATGTATCACTAATTTATTTTAGTGATAATTTTTCTTTTTCATAGCAATTTTTTTCCCATCCTTAATTAGTTTTAAGGGTGGGTTTTGTTTTTTTTAGCTTTAGCAAAATTCATACATTAAAGTTTATAACATTTAATATATTTACAAATACCATTTATATTCAAAAAACAGGAATGAAAAACCTCTTAGAAGTTAATCAAGTTTCTAAAAATTTCGGAGCTTTTAAAGCTTTAAACCAAGTATCCATATCAGTACCAAAAGGTAGTATTTTTGGCTTGTTAGGTCCTAATGGTGCTGGAAAAACAACATTGATTAGAATTATCAATCAAATTACAATGCCAGATGAAGGAACAGTTCATTTAGATGGTGAATTGCTTCGGGATACTCATATAAAAGATATTGGGTATTTACCAGAAGAACGTGGGTTGTATAAGTCTATGAAAGTTGGAGAACAGGCATTATATTTAGCGCAATTAAAAGGATTGACACATTCTGAAGCAAAAACACGATTAAAGTATTGGTTCGATCGTTTTGATATAAGTGATTGGTGGAATAAGAAGATACAAGAATTATCTAAAGGGATGGCACAAAAAATACAATTTGTAGTTACTGTGTTGCATCAACCTAAATTGCTCATTTTTGATGAACCCTTCTCTGGATTTGATCCTATAAACGCTAATATTATAAAGGATGAAATCTTACGTTTGAGAGAAGAAGGGGCGACTGTTATTTTTTCAACACATAGAATGGAATCTGTTGAAGAGCTATGTGATGATATTGCTTTAATTCATAAATCAAATAAGATTTTAGCTGGGAAACTCATTGATGTAAAAAGAAAGTACAAAGCCAATACTTATGAAGTAGGCATTAGAGCAACAAATAAAGAACTGCTTCAAACTGAATTATCTCAAAAATTTGATATTTCCCAAGCTAGTTTCAAAACACTCGAAGATGAATTGAAATTAAATATTAAGCTATCAGATTCAGAAAAACCAAACGATTTATTGAGTTATTTAGGTTCTAGAGGGGAAGTATCTCACTTTGTTGAGTTAATTCCAAGTGTAAACGATATTTTTATTCAAACAGTAAAGAATCATTAATTTATGAATCATTTACCACTAATTATTAAGCGTGAATATTTAACAAAAGTTAAGAACAAATCATTTATAGTCATGACTATTTTAAGTCCGATGATTATGATTGCACTCATAGCTGTAGTGGCTTATTTATCACAATTAAATAATGATAAAGTTCGTAATATTTCCGTTTTAGATGAATCTGGTTTAGTGCAAGATATCTTTAAAGATTCAGAAAAAATAAAGTATGACGTTTTAAAGGGAATTTCTTTAGAAAATGCTATGTTATTATCCATAAAATCAGAAACTTATGGGTTGCTACATATAGCAAAAATTGAAGATTTAAATACGGTGTCAAATCATGTTAAATTTTATTCAGAAGAGTCTCCCTCTATAACAGTAATTTCAGATTTGGAAGATCAATTAGAAAGTAAATTAACAAACATTAATCTTCAAAATAACGGCGTTGATTTAGGTTTAATTGAGTCATCTAAAATTAAGGTGAATATGATTCAGGAGAGTTTTGAAGGAGAAGAAACATCTAAGATTGATAGTATTGTGAAACTTATTTTTGGTGGTGCCGCAGGATACTTGTTATTCATGTTTATTATTATTTATGGCAACATGATAATGCGCAGTGTTATTGAGGAAAAGACCAGCAGAATAATAGAAGTTATAATTTCATCTGTAAAACCAGTGCAATTAATGCTTGGTAAAATTATAGGAACTTCACTTGCTGGAATCACCCAATTTGTGATTTGGCTGGTTTTAGGAGGGTTACTTATGCTTATAGTGTCATCAGTTCTAGGTATTGATTTTGCACAAATGCAATCACCACAGCAAGAAATGATGAAACAAGCTATGGAGAATCCAGAAATGAGTATGAAAGTTCAAGATATTATGATGGCTTTTTTCAATATGCCGTTAACTAATTTAGTTGTAGCTTTTATATTGTTCTTTATTAGTGGTTATCTACTGTATAGTTCGCTATATGCTGCAATAGGTGCAGCAGTAGATAATGAAACAGATACACAACAGTTTTTGCTGCCCATTTTAATGCCCTTAATTTTGGCAGTATATATTGGTATTTTTACAGTAATTGAAGATCCACATGGAACTGTATCAACGGTATTTTCGTTTATTCCGTTAACATCACCAGTGGTTATGCTCATGAGAATTCCGTTTGGAGTTCCCATATGGCAGCAAATAGTTTCATTACTATTTTTGGTAGGGACTTTTATGGGAACGGTCTGGTTTGCAGCAAAAATTTATCGTGTGGGTATTTTAATGTATGGTAAAAAACCAAGTTATAAGGAATTAATTAAATGGATTAAGTACTAAAATGCAAGATCAAGTATCAGATAAATTAGAAAATAAAGTAGAGCAAGCCGAAGAAGTTGTTACACAAAGTTCTATGTGGGAAAAATTTGTAGATTTTCTGGAATTCAAAATTATTGATTTTACTTATGGTACAGGAGACGAAGCTCATGACATTGTTTTAAGAGTAAAATATGTATTGCTTATTGCGCTTGTTATGTTGACAACAACCTATGTGTTAAGATGGGTTAAAAAACTGGTAACTAGGAATATGCCAAATCAAGATAAGGCTAAATTTAATACAGTTTTTACCTTTGCTAGATGGGTTATTTATATTATAGTAACACTCATAGTATTCGATTCAATTGGTGTTAATGTTACAGCAATTTTCGCTGCTTCTGCAGCATTATTAATAGGTATTGGTTTAGCGCTTCAAACCCTATTTCAAGATATAATTTCTGGAATTTTCATTCTGGTTGATCAATCGGTACATGTTGGAGATATTATTGAGTTAGAAGGCAAAGTTGGTCGTGTTGAAGAAATAAAGTTAAGAACCACGCGAGCAACCACGGTAGATAATAAAGTATTAATAATACCTAACCATTTATATCTTACTAACAGTCTATACAATTGGACACAAAATGGCACAACCACTCGCGAGAGTGTCGATGTAGGAGTAGCATATGGTAGCGATGTACAACTGGTTAAAAAGTTGTTACTTAAGGCCGCAAAGGGTTGTGAATATGTTTTGGATTACCCAGAGCCAACAGTTTTATTTACAAACTTCGGGGAGAGCTCATTAGATTTTAAAGTAGCATTTACAATCAATGATAGTTTTAATGTCCGTTTTCCTAAAAGTGAAATTAGGTTTGAAATAGACCGATTGTTTAGAGAAAATAATGTTAGTATTCCGTTTCCTCAAAGGGATATTCATATTTTTCAATAGCCAGATATGTAAATCTCTTAATAAAAATCACTTGAGTTATTCTTTGAAATTGCTTGTGAATAGAATAAGCCTAAAAATGAAATTAATTTTTGGCTTTATTATTATGTCAGCAGTTGCCAGTGCTCAAAATACAGATATAGCACGTATTGAGTATTCTTTTATTCCTAAAAGTAATTCTGAAGACCAATACACAAGATTAAGAGCCATTTTAAATTACCCCATAGAACTTAAAAAAGATGTATATGTATTAGTTGGAGCGGAGTATAATCGTATTTTACTTAATCTGGAAGATGTCTATCCATTTGATACTGCAAGTTTAGACAAAATTCACGTCATAGATTTGAATTTAGGTTATACCTTCAAATGGAATAAAGAATGGCGGTTTGCAATAAAATTTAATCCTAGAATAGCGTCTACACTAACAGGTCAAATTACTGAAGATGATTTTTTTATGAATGGTGCTGTACTTTTTATAAAAGACAAAACTAAAGATGAAAATTCCAATCGCCCTTCCCGATTAATATTAGGATTAACCTATAACGCCACAACAGGTTTACCTTTTCCGTTGCCATTTATTAGTTATTATAGAGAGATAAATAAAAAATGGAGTTATAATGCAGGGATACCTAAGTCTAATTTAAAATATACATTTAATAAAAGAAATAATTTGCAAGCCTTTGTTGGACTAGATGGTTACTTGGCTCACCTGCAATCACCAACAATTGTTAACAGAGAAAATGTAGAACATATTTCGCTATCTGTAATCATTGGAGGTTTTGGGTACGAATATTGCTTTACTAAACATTTAGTAGCCTATATGTATGTAGGAAATACATTGAGATTAAATAATGTGTTACGAAACCAAAATAGAGAGGAAATTTTTAAATTAGACGATCTAAATGCGTTTTATTTAAGAACTGGAATTAAATTTAAAATATAAAATATGTCGAAAATATTAGTAATAGAAGATGAAGCTGCCATTAGACGTGTGCTTGTTAAAATTTTATCTGAAGAAAATGATACTTATAAAGTAGATGAAGCCGAAGATGGTTTATTGGGTATTGAGAAAATTAAAAAGGAAGATTTCGATTTAATTCTTTGTGATATTAAAATGCCAAAAATGGATGGTGTTGAAGTTTTAGAAGCCGTAAAAAAAATAAAACCAGAAATACCAATTGTTATGATTTCGGGCCATGGAGATTTAGATACTGCTGTTAATACCATGCGCTTAGGTGCTTTTGATTACATTTCTAAACCACCAGATTTAAATCGTTTGCTTAATACCGTAAGAAATGCTTTGGATAGAAAAGAATTGGTTGTTGAAAATAAAATTCTAAAGAAAAAGGTAAGTAAGAAATATGAAATGATAGGAGAGAGTGACGCTATTTCTCAAATAAAAAATATTATAGACAAAGTAGCTCCAACAGACGCTCGTGTTTTAATTACAGGTCCAAATGGAACTGGAAAAGAGCTAGTAGCACACTGGTTGCACGAAAAGAGTGATCGTGTTAAAGCACCCATGATTGAAGTTAACTGTGCAGCCATACCTAGCGAGTTAATAGAAAGTGAATTGTTTGGGCATGTTAAAGGTGCTTTTACGAGTGCTGCTAAAGATAGGGCTGGTAAATTTGAAGCGGCTAATGGTGGTACTATTTTTTTAGATGAAATTGGCGATATGAGTTTGTCTGCTCAAGCTAAAGTATTAAGAGCATTACAAGAAAGTCGTATACAGCGTGTAGGAAGCGATAAAGACATTAAGGTGAATGTTCGTGTGGTTGCTGCAACAAATAAAGATTTAAAAAAGGAAATAGCCGATGGCAGATTTCGAGAAGATTTATATCATCGATTAGCGGTTATACTTGTTAAAGTTCCAGCTTTAAACGAAAGACGCGATGATATTCCATTGCTAGTAGAGCATTTTGCTAATAAAATAGCTACAGAACAAGGTACAGCTAAAAAGTCCTTTACAGCAAAAGCCATTAAGCTACTTCAGGATTATGATTGGACCGGAAATATCCGTGAACTTCGAAATGTTATTGAGCGCTTAATTATACTCGGTGGTAACGAAGTAAGTGAAGAGGATGTGAAGTTGTTTGCTTCTAAATAATAATAAACTCTCTTAAAAGTCTAATTTGATAATGAAGTGATTTAAAACAAACACCCCATGAAAAGAAAACTAATAAGTTCAGGTTCTACATTCGAAGAAAAAATAGGATACTCAAGAGCTGTAGTTCAAGGCAATTGGGTATTTGTTTCAGGAACTACAGGTTATAATTATGAAACAATGACTATCAGTGATGATATTATAAAACAAACAGAACAATGCTTTTTGAATATAAAAAACACACTAGAACAAGCTGGTGCAGGTCTATCTGATATTGTTCGTATAACTTATATTTTGCCAAATGCGAATGAGTTTGAGTTGTGTTGGCCGGTGCTTAAAAAATACTTAGGATCTATAAAACCTGCTGCAACTATGTTTTCTGCAGGACTTGCGGATGATAAGATGAAAATTGAAATTCAAGTGACTGCTTTGAAGCCTTAGTAGAGTTGGGTTTTTTAGTTGAATTATTTTAAAAGTGTTAATAATGTCTCTTATTCATGTCGAACGTGAGTGAGACATCACATTTAAGTAAGTTTTTAAAGTGTATGATGAGATTTCTCCTAGCGTCGAAATGACAATTCATTATTTTATAATATACAAGTTAATTCAAAATAATAAGTTGTTTTTCCAATAATCAACACCCAAATAATACGTAGAATTACGTAATTTTATTACTTTTGTACTTATTATCCTGCGAGATTTTTTAAAACCTTGTAGGTGTAACTTTAATGTTAAAACACATTATTTTCAGACCTATCAGGTTTCTAAAACCTGACAGGTCTGAATCAAAATTAAAAATAAACCCGTATAGTTTTTTAAGCGAAATGGGTTAACATATTAAATTATATGGATATAATCAATGTTGTACTTGCAGACGACCACGTTTTAGTAAGAGATGGTATCAAAGCACTTTTAGAAGACCAATCAGGGATTGTAGTGATAGATGAAGCATCAAACGGAAAAGAGGCTTTAGAAGTCATTGCTAGAAACAAACCCCATGTGTTGATTGTGGATATCAGAATGCCAGAAATGAATGGTATTGAAGTGGTAGGCGAGATGAGTAAATCTCATAAAGATGTAAGAACCCTAGTATTATCCATGCACGATTCAGAAGAATACGTAGTACAAGCTATTCAAGCAGGTGCCGATGGTTATTTATTAAAAGGGGCTAGTAAAGAGGAGTTTTTAAAAGCAGTTACTAAAGTCGCTTCTGGTGGTAAGTATTTCACTGGCGATGTATCTGCTATAATCATGAATAATTTTGTAAATGGTAATACTAACACAGCAGTAACTCCTAAAGTAGAAATAAAAGAAGACCCTTTTAAATTAACTAAGCGTGAAAAGCAAATACTTAATTTAGTTTTGCAATTAAAGAACAATAAAGATATTGCAGAAGAACTCAAAATCAGCAAACGTACCGCAGAAGTGCATCGTTTTAACTTGATGAAAAAGCTAGAGGTTAAGAATTTAATGGAATTGAGTAATAAAGCTAAGGCGTTTGGGTTAGTGTAATATCTATAGCTATTTCATATTTTAATGAAGTCAATAAATTTTTCTAGCGTATTTAAAGCTTTTATTAATTGGTTTATAATAATGAGATAAACATAAATCATTAAAATCGTACAAATTTTAATCTTCATTTTTACCAAATCCTCAAAATCCATATTTCAAAATTATCAACCTCATAATTATTCGGTATTACGTAATTTTTAATATTAAAATTAAGTATTAATACGTAGATTTGATACTGTTTAAAGTCTGTTTATACTATACTAATGAAACATTAAAGTCAAAATTTTTAACACAGTTTTTTATCAAATTAGAAATAAAAAAGAACTTTTTTAAAGTATTAGGAATAATAGACTAGAGACTTGATTACTAAATAATTATTGGTTTAATTCGTATTAAATGCTTGCCTTAGATGATTAAAAACGAAGTAAAAACAACGTGTTCTTATTGTGGTGTTGGCTGTGGAATTATAGTTAAAAAAGATGCTAACAATACCGTTTTTGTTGAAGGTGATAAAGACCATCCAGTAAATAAGGGCATGTTATGTTCTAAAGGGATGAATTTGCATTACGTAGCAAATGATACTTCCGATAGAATTTTATACCCAGAAATGCGTTGGAGTCGCTCACACCCAAGAGAGCGTGTAAGTTGGGATGATGCTTTGGATAGAGCAGCTAGCGTTTTTAAATCTATCATCAAAAAACATGGGCCAGATAGCGTTGGTTTTTACGTGTCTGGACAAAGTTTAACCGAAGAATATTACATTGCCAATAAACTCACAAAAGGCTTTTTAGGAACCAATAATATCGATACAAACTCGCGTTTATGTATGAGTTCTGCGGTAGTAGGCTATAAAAAAGCTTTTGGAGAAGATTCTGTACCTATTTCTTATGCCGATATTGAATTGGCTGATACGTTTTTAATTACAGGTGCAAACCCTGCGTGGTGTCATCCTATTCTATTCAGACGATTAGAAAAGCATAAAGAGGAGAATCCAGATGTTCAAGTTATTGTAGTTGACCCTAGAAAAACGGACACTGCTAATTTTGCCGATTTACATTTACAACTCCTTCCAGGAACAGATGTGATATTATATAATGCCATTGGGCGCTGTTTGTATAAACGTGGCTTAATCGACGAAGAATTCATAAAAAATCACACTCAAGGTTTTCAAGACTATAAAGAGTTAATTTTTAAAACCTCTTTGAAGCAAGCTTCAAGATTATGTGGTGTATCAGAAAAAGATATTCGAAAAACTGCAGATATTATAGGGCTTTCAAAAGGCTTTATTAGTATGTGGGCTATGGGGCTCAACCAGAGTGTAGTGGGAACAGATAAGAATGTATCGCTTTTAAACTTGTCTTTAATTACGGGGCAAGTTGGAAAACCTGGTGCTGGACCTTTCTCATTAACAGGACAGCCCAATGCTATGGGTGGACGAGAAGTAGGAGGTATGGCTAATTTGTTGGCGGTTCATAAGGATTTAATGAATGAAGAGCATCGTAGAGAAGTTGCTCAATTTTGGGGTGTAGATAAAATAAATCCAAAACCCGGACTCACAGCTACCGAAATGTTTAATGCATTAGAAAGCGGTAAAATGAAAGCGGTTTGGATTGCATGTACAAACCCATTGGTAAGCTTACCTAATTTGAATCGTATTGAAAAAGCCATGAAAAATGCAAAGTTTGTTGTGGTTCAAGAGATTTCTCATAAATCAGATACGGTTGCTTTTGCAGATTTAGTGTTACCAGCGGCGGCATGGTTAGAAAAAGAAGGTACTATGACGAATTCCGAACGTCGAATTTCATACTTACCAAAAGAAATTCAAGCTCCAGGTGAAGCTCGACCAGATGTTGAAATATTCTGTGATTTTGCACAACGCATGGGTTTCCGTGGATTTAATTATAATAGTGTCTCAGAAATTTACGATGAGTATGCATCAATGACCAAAGGCACAAATATTGACGTATCTTTTCTTAATTATGATAGATTAAAAAATGAAGGTACTTTCCAATGGCCTGTGCCAGAATACAGACATCAAGGTACTCCTCGTTTATTTACAGATAAAAAGTTTTATACACCATCTCAAAAAGCACAGTTTAATTTACCGAGTTCTATTGAGAATACCTCTATACAACCAACATCAAATTATCCATTAATATTAACTACAGGTCGTGTACGAGATCAATGGCATACAATGACAAAAACAGGAAAGGTATCGCGTTTAAAAACGCATTACCCAACACCTGTTTTAGAAATTCATCCTGTGGATGCTTACTTAAATAAAATTATTGAGGGTACAATTACCGAAATTAAAAGTGAGAATGGTGTGGTTCGAGTGCGTGCTAAAATTACCGAAAACATTAAAAAAGGCGTCGTGTTTTTACCAATGCACTGGGGAAAACAATTGCAAAGTAATTTAAATAGAGCAAATAATTTAACAAATACACTTGTCGATCCCATATCTAAAGAACCAGACTTTAAGTTTACCTGTGTTTCAGTTTCCAAGTATAAAAAATCAGTTGAAAAAATAATTGTCGTTGGTGCTGGAGCTGCGGCATTCAGATTCATACAAAATTATAGAGAACAAAATGAAGTTGATGAAATTCATGTGTTTTCAAAAGAACCAAATTTGTTTTATAACAGAGTATTATTACCAGAGTATGTTACAGAGGAATTATCATGGGAACAACTTCTTAAGATTAAAGAAACAGCCCTTAAAAAGTTAAATATTCATCTACATCCTGAAACTTTTATTACAAAAATTGATAAAGATCAAAAAGTAGTTTTAGACAGTAACGGTGCTAATCATAATTTCGATAAATTAATATTAGCAACAGGTAGTCGCGCCTTTATTCCAAAGGATGTTCAAATAGATTTACCTGGACGTTTTACCATGCGTAATAAAAGTGATGCAGATAGCTTTAAAAGTTATTTAGATGCTACAGGGCTGTCACCTGAAGAGCAGCATGTGGTTATTGTAGGTGGTGGATTATTAGGTTTGGAGTTAGCAGCTGCCATGAAGCATAAAAATGTTAAAATAACGATTGTTCAGCGTGGTTCGCGTTTAATGGAGCGTCAGTTAGATAAAGTGTCTAGCAAATTATTAGCTTTAGATGTTCAAGAACGTGGTATTCAAATTTACTTTGATAATGAAGTGAGTACGGTGTTTGATGATGATGATACAGCCGAATTAAACATCACTTTAAAAAGTGGAAAGTTTATAACCGCTAATGCTATTGTATACGCTATAGGTACAATTCCAAATATAGAAATAGCTAGAGAAAATGGCATAAGTTGTAGTCGAGGTGTTCAAGTAAATCAACATTTACAATCGTCACATCCAGATATTTTTGCCATAGGTGAAATAGCCGAATACAACAACCAATTGTTCGGAATTACATCTGCTGCAGAAGAACAAGCTAACATCTTAGCAAATTATATTGCAGGCGATATTAGTTGTTCTTACAAAGGATCTGTATTAATGAATATTCTAAAATTTAATGATTTAAACCTTTGTAGTATAGGTGATATAAATGTGCCAGAACATGATGATAGTTATGAAGAAATTATTTTTACAGATATTAAAAAGCGGTATTATAAAAAATGTATTGTAAAAGATGATTTGTTAGTTGGTGCTGTTTTAATGGGTGATAAAAATGAATTTGCCGAATTTAAAACTATGATAGAAAGCAAGATTGAAATGGCTGAAAAGCGAGACAAATTGCTTCGAAGTACTTCAAATAATGTTCCTGTTTTAGGAAAGTTGGTATGTTCTTGTAGTCAAGTTGGTGTAGGAAATATTGAAGAAGCCATTTCAAAAGGCTGTGTAGATTTTACTGAATTATGTAATAGAACTGGCGCTGGTTTAGGTTGTGGTAGTTGTAAAACTGAGGTAAGAGATATTCTTCAAAATTCAAAACTATTAGTATAATGAAGGAACCTTATAGATTAATGATTAATGGCGGTGTTTTATCACCAGGAGAATTAAAATATATTTGTGAAGCGGCAGAATTTTTAGGTTTAGACGCTATATCTTTTGGGTCCCGACAAGATATTATTTTTCCAGAGGAAATAGATGAAAGCAAGTTTAGTCAGTTTGATAAAATTCAATTTGTAAAACCAAAAAGTGATGGTGTTGAAAATATTGCGTCGTCTTATGTTTCATCTGAAATTTTGCCAAGTACTTCATGGTTAACAGGCGAACGTTATTTATATGTTTTAGAGCAGTTTAAGCATAATCCAAAACTGCGTATAAATGTTATAGATCCAAAGCAACGTTTAGTACCTCTGTTTACTGGCAATGTTAATTTTATAGCCTCAGAATATGAAGATTACTGGTATTTATATTTGAGACTACCTGATTGGAAAAAAACAAAAATGTATCCCGCGCTTATATATAGTTGGGATATGGGTAAAGTTGAATTGGCTATTGAAAATATTTTAATTGAAGAACCAGAAACCATTGAAACCGTTTTTGATTTAGTTAGTGATGCTATTGATACTAACAACCGAACTGTTAATAAACCCCTAGAAGTTCCTTTCTACCCATTTCCGTATTATGAAGGTATGAATCGAATAGGAACAGATAGGTATTGGTTAGGATTATATTGGAGAAATAACAGATATGATATTCCGTTTTTAAAAGCGATGTGCGATTTATGTTCTGAAAATAAAATAGGTAAAATATCTATAACACCATGGAAATCTTTTATTGTTAAAGGTATTCCATTACATGCAAAGTTACAGTGGGAAAAATTCTTAGGTAAATTCGGAATCAACGTGCGCCACTCTATGTTAGAGATGAATTGGCATTTACCAGTAAATGATAAAGAAGCCCTCAATCTTAAAAAATATTTAGTTACTAATTTCGACCAAAATGATATTAGTACGTATGGGTTAACCTTTGGTATTACTAGTTATGATAGCGATACTTATAATTTTACATCCATAGTTATTGAAAAAAATAAACTACCTAGTTCTATTGGAGATTTTAAAATAAGAGATACATATAATTTGCTTTATGCTAAAAATTTTGATCCTAACACACGTAAATACATCATGCATGTTCAAGATGTGGATAAGGTAGAATTACCAGGATTATTAATGGAACTGAGTCAGTTGTATTTTAAACAGTTAGGAACTGAAAGAGAAGAAGAAAAACAATTAGAGCTTAATAAAGAAACTTTTAAGGAAGCGGTATATCAATGTAAAGAATGCTTAACTATTTATAATGAAATTTATGGAGATGTAACCCAAAATATTGCTCCAAACACAACCTTTGAAAGTCTTTCTGAAACATACGAATGTTCACTTTGTGAAGCACCAAAGAGTAGTTTTGAGAAGAAAATTTTAATAAAATGATGATTTTTTTCTCATGCTTATTTCAAAATAATTAGTTGATTTAATTTTAAGATATAAAATTTGCCAATAGTAAATCAAAATATAGACTTTAGAACAGCCAGAAAGCATAACGCTACAGAAACTTCGTGTAGTATATGTGAGAATAAAAACTGTTTAATTAATAGGAATATAGGTAACTTTTATGATTCACAGTTCATCAATAATAAAAATAATATTAAGTGTAAAAAGGGGCAGCAATTTATAATTGAAGGCGCTCCTGTTAATGGACTATTTCTTATTTTAAAAGGTACTGTTAAAGTATTTAGAACAGGAATTAACGGACGTGAACAAATTGTTCGTTTCGCAAAGGAAGGTGAAATAATAGGACATCGTGGTTTTGGTACTGAAGAGTATTATTCTATTGGGGCAATTGCCTTACAAGATTCTGTTTTATGTTATTTTTCTAAAGAGGGTCTACAAGAAGCCTTACTTAAAAATCCAAAGTTTGCGTATGATATGATGTTGTTCTATGCTAATGAATTAAACAGAAGCGAAAACAAGGTAAAGTCCATTTCTCAAATGACGGTGCGCGAACGTGTTATTGATTCATTGTTATATATTCATAGAAAATTTGGTGATTTAAGAGGGTTTCTAAACCTACCGTTAAGTAGAAAAGAATATGCCGATTATGCTGGTACTACTGAAGAACAAGTAATTCGTGTCTTTTCAGCATTAAAAAAGGAAAATCTTATTTCTGCTCAAGGAAAGAAAATTGGTATTAACGACATTCAACTTCTCAAAAAGGAGATTAATGATCATAACTATTTTCTTGATACTTAAATCTATATTCAGTCAACCCATTCTCAATTGTATTTTCATAGTTTCCTGCGTTTTGTCAGTTTAAAATATGATGTAAAAGACCATTTTCGGCTGTTCTTTAACATGATTATTTAGAAATCAACATTTTACATTTGTCTTGTGTAAGTATTAATACTTATTTTTCTAAGTAAACAAATCAAAAATGTACTAATTATGGAAGCAAAAACCGTCACTCTTGTACAAGAGTCATTTGAAAAAGTAAAACCAATAGCACCTCAGGCTGCAGAAATATTTTATTCAAAATTATTTGAATTAGACCCACAATTAAAACCATTGTTTCCAAGTGGAGAAGAGGCTATGAAGTCGCAAGGAAACAAGTTAATGACTATGCTTGCAGCTGCTGTTGCGGGATTAAGTAATATAGAAGCACTTATCCCTGTTTTAGAAGGCTTAGGAAAACGTCATGTAGAGTATAAAGTAGAGCCATCACATTATAATACTGTAGGGGCAGCACTTCTTGGAACCCTTGAGGCTGGATTGGGAGATGATTTTACTCCTGAAGTTAAAACAGCATGGGCTGATGTTTATGGAACAATGGCAGATGTTATGATTAAAGCGTCTTACTAACCAATAAAATTTTTAAATATGAAAGCAATAACCAAAATTATAGTTCCAGTTTTAAGTATTTGTGTATTGAATTCTTGTGGCGGTGTTCCAGAAGAGAAAACAGCTTCAGCTGGAGAAGAAAAAGTATTTGCAGTAGAAGAAGTCTTGGAAATGGTTGCTAAAGAAAATGATGTAACTAGAACATTATATACTAAAGCTATTGTTGGTGGTGGTAAAAAGCAAGGGATGAAATTTGATGAAGATTGGAGAAAAGATGATGTAGAAGCTGGCCCGCTTCCCGCTTTATTTTTAAGAGGCGTAGCCACTAGTATAAAAAAGAGCCCAGTACCATTAGGTTTATATCTTGGTTCTGATTTTCCAATTAATGCTGCTAATAAATTTGTTGGAAAGCAAGCGAATTTATTTGAAACCATAAAAAAAGATCAAAAACCGCAGTTTTTTTATGATGACGACCAAAAGTTACACACCGCTATGTTTGCTGATTTAGCAAGTGCTGGTGCCTGCGTAACCTGTCATAACGATCATCCACAAACCTCAAAATCTGATTGGAAATTAGGTGATGTTATGGGCGCTACAACATGGCAATACCCTAAAGATTCATTGACCTATAAAGAAACCGTAGCCGTATTGAATTCTTATGCAAAAGGTACAGTGGATATTTATATGGAGTACTTGGATGAAATTGAAGCTTTTAAAGAAAGTGAAAAACCAGAAATAGGAGATAAATGGCCAGCTGATGGTAAATATCTACCTACCCCAGAAGTGTTCTTGGATAGTGTAAGAAAGCTATCGTCTTACGAAACGATGAAGCACTTGGTAGCTGCAAAATAAAATCTGTTTAGTGTTAGATTGTAATACTGCTCATAACTTTCATCGGCGTTTGGGCAGTTTACAATTTTTTTACTAACCAACTAAAGCAATATATGGTTATTAGCAATAATAAATCAACCTTAATAGGCCTCGTATTACTTGTTGCATTCTTTGTACAGTTTTTTTTAAACATGGAATGGCACTGGTTATTAGAGCTTCAACAAGACGAAATGTACAAACGCTGGTCTGGTTTAGGTTTAGCCTTGTTTATACTATTTCAATGGTTACTTTCATTAACAAGAACGGTTAAGAAGTGGAAAAAGCATGCTATGAAAATGCAAACCATTCACAAGTGGATAGGTGCTGTTAGTCCTTTGCTTTTCTATATACATAGTATGAATTTGGGTTATGGCTATTTGTTATTACTCGCTTATATATTTTTCGCAAATACATTACTTGGATATTTCAATTTAGATGTTATAAAAAATAATAGTGATGCCTTATTTAAAGGCTGGATGATTGCTCATGTTGCAGCATCCATTGTTGTAACTATTTTAATGTTGTTTCATATTGTTATGGTGTTTTATTATAAGTAGGTGGTATGAAGTTATTAATAAGAGATATAATTAAAGAAACGGATGATGCGGTAAGCATCAGTTTTAAAAACGGCAATCTTTTTAAAAAGATGAAGTATAAGCCAGGGCAATTCCTAACGCTTCATGTGCCTATTGATGGTACAACTCATAAACGCGCTTATTCATTTAGTAGTAACCCATATACCGATAAAGATTTAAAAGTCACTATTAAGCGTGTAGAAAAAGGGTTAGTCTCAAACTATGTACACGATAATCTTAAAATAGGAGACAAGCTTAATGTAGATGATGCGGCAGGATCTTTTTATGTAGTGCCAGAATCAAAAGCACAAAAACAATACGTGCTTTTCGCAGGAGGTAGCGGTGTAACACCAATGTTTTCTATAGCTAAATCGGTTTTAACCGAGGAGCCTAATTCCAAAGTGCTATTAATTTATGCTAACCAAAGCATGGAATCTATCATTTTCCATGAAGACATAAAAAAACTAGAAACAGCATATCCAGAACACTTTAATGTAGAGCATATTATTTCAGCCAATAAGACGTATCAAGACAATTATAATCCAGGATTAGCTACAAAAACGTTAATAGATCGCCTAATGATTAAGCATAATATCACTTATGAAGATCATATATATATGATATGCGGGCCTTTTGGCTACATGGAAAAAATCAAAGAAGTTTTAGCAGAAAATGGCATTACCCGAGATAAAATAAAGATAGAAGTCTTTAAGAGTCCAACAGTTAAAGTTACTGGTAAAGATTTATTGAGTGATGTTACTCTAAAGCATAATGGAGAAGAATATAACTTTAAAGTAAGAGGAGATAAGTCTATACTTAACCAAGCCATGTCTCAAAATATAGTAATCCCATATTCATGTAGATCGGGTATGTGTTCTACATGTAAAGGCAAGTGTATAGAAGGTGAAGTGCAAATGACTGAAGGTCATATATTACCAGAAGAAGAAGTGGAAAGCGGTAGTATTCTCACCTGTGTTACCTATCCCGTTAGTGAAAAAGTAGTTATAGAAATTTAATGCAAAAGTATGTTTAAGGTAAGTCCGTTACGTAAAAGACAATTTATAGGAGGTATTATAGGCTTGGTGCTTGGTAGCTCCCTATTTTAC
This sequence comes from uncultured Algibacter sp., assembly GCF_947487605.1. Taxonomy (GTDB): domain Bacteria; phylum Bacteroidota; class Bacteroidia; order Flavobacteriales; family Flavobacteriaceae; genus Algibacter_D. The sequence goes on along the minus strand of NZ_CANKXK010000001.1, from coordinate 31,269 downwards.
ATTTTAACCTTAGATGTTACTGAAGAGTATGTGTCCATTGGCCCTATGAATACAGGTCATAACGAGTTATCCTGTTTTGCATGTCATGCCGATGCCAAGGGTAATTTAATGCAGCAAGTACAATCCAATATATCTCATGCCTTTGGCGCAAGAGAAGAAAGCGTAGATTTTGGCACACAGGACGTTACCGTAGATAATTGCTTGCAATGTCACGATAGACCTAACGATAGGCATCCAGTCTATCGCTTTTCAGAACCCCGATTTAAAGAAGCCACAAAACATATCGATGCCACAACCTGTATTACCTGCCATACCGAGCATCAAGAAGAACGTGTATCTGTAGAAAACATCAATTACTGCATGAACTGTCATCAAGATTTAGAAGTAGAAAATGATCCCTTAGATATTTCTCATGTGCAGCTAATAGCCAAGGAAGAATGGACCACATGCATCCAATGTCACGATTTCCACGGAAACCATACCTACGAAGTGCCAGAACATCTAAAAGACACCATCCCCATGCAAAAAATAAAAGCCTATTTTAATGGAGGCGAAGACCCATACGGCACCGTAAAAAAATACATCGCCCTCTCTCAAGAAGAATGGCTTAAAACCTTAGAAGATTAAGCAATTTTTAGTTTTTGGGCGTTACCACAAGGGTCGGGCTTTCCGCTATATCTTTTTAAAGCGTCTTTGCGAGGAGCGAGCGACGTAGCAATCTGCTAATTTATACTTAAAACCCTTACTTATTAATTTCTATGCTTTAAAAAGGATGCCGCTTCAATCCCTAACGCGGGTGTGTTTGCTAGGGTTTGGATTTAGAATTGTTAAAATAAACTTTTTGCTTATTTTTTTGTTTATGTGGATTGCAACCTAATATAATTCGAGGGTAAAATCCCATATACATCTTGAAAACATTTAGAAAAATAAGTTGGACTGCTAAATCCTGTTTGATAAGCTATTTCAGAAATATTTAGCTCTTGTTTATCTAATAATTCAATAGCCATATTCAATCTATAATGTTTTAAAAAACTATTTGGAGAAATACCTATTAGAGACATCATTGTTCTATATAGTTTCGATTTACTATATCCAAGATTTTTATGAAAATCTCTAACATTTATATTTGCATCTGACCATACACTCTCAGTATATTCAATTAATTGTATCAGAAACCCTTCTTCTTGAGAGTTAATAACATTGAATTCATTGTTAGAGTCTATTGTAATTTGTCTATTTTCACTTTCATACAAATCCTTAACTTCACTTGTGATAGTGATTTTATCATTAGAAATGTATGATAAATAATTAGCTTTCTTTATGGTGTCTTCAAAGATGTTTTCTTTATTCGTTACTGGTATTCCGGCACTAATGCCAATTTGAAATTGCAGATCTGGTGTAATTACATAGTTATAAATTTCTTCAATTTCAAGAGCGCTTTTAATAGCGTTTGTGACCGACTCAAAAGACATTAAATACGTATTTGCTTTTTCTTTCACGATACGCCCTTTTTGCTTACTAATTATATTTGTAATTGATTTATTGTAGCCACGAATAGCTGCATTTAAAGTTTCGTAACCTTCTCTCCTTAATTTTTTCTTTTTTATAGTAACGACCATTAATGTTCTAAATGCAGGGTCGTTTATGATATTAAGTTTTGTGTTTTGTGATTTTTGTGGGTCTTTAATTCTGCCTAAAAAAGATTCTACTATGGTATCATTTACTTCAATAATTCGTTGTGGAACAGCTCCATGTGCTTTTTGATGCAAATCTATAATGGCTTGTTCGTTACGAGCTTCAATCAAGCAAAATGCCGTTTGTCTTAGTTCATCACACCAATAAGTTAATCCACGACAATTATACTTATGTTCAATTTTTAAGTCTGCCTGATGCATTTCTGCAACATGAGCTGCAGTAACACCATCAGGCAAGTCATGGAAGTCCATATATATTGGCATAATCTGTTTTTTTGTAAGGTACTAATTTAAAAAAACAAAAAACCAGCATAATATTGTAGCATTTTGTTTATTTAGTTTTAACTTATAGTTCTGCTGTTACTGGACTAATAGTTGCTGCTACTTCACTTATTGAATTTGCAGGAAAGTTTCCTTTTTTAGCATGCTCTTCGATTAGTTCTTTATTCATTGCTTTATAAACACAATAAACTTTGTTGCCAGTAACATAGCTATGTTGCCATTCAATTATTGGTCCTATTTCTTTTATAACAGAACACGATGTTTGAGAGATTCCTTTTAGTTGTTCCGCCGTTAAGTCTCCTGCTCCCGGAATAATGCGTTCAATTACATAAGTTTTCATAGTGTCATTGTTTTTAATTGTGGTTTGATTTTCTTGTGCTTGGGTATAATTAAGCGTAAACACAATTAGGATTAATACTAATTTGATTGTTTTCATTGTAAATGATTTAATTGTTAATACTTCAAAACTAAAACAGTTTATAATCAATCAATTATGCTTTTAGTCCAAAAAATCACAATTTTGGTTCAATACAATTTTTAATATGTTGGGAATGAAAAAAATGGGAGCACATTAATGCACCTTATCGGTTTTTTAAACTATTTAATTACAAAGTAAGGATTATTGTCACTTAGCTGTTTAAAATAATATTGGCAGCAGCTAAATTAAAACTCATTTTACGTATTCTGATGCAACTACTTAAGTAATCCTATAATTCATATTTACAAGTAATTATAATAAATACCTGCTAAAAAACAGGTTTTTACATGTTTTAAAAAGAGGTTTCAATATGGAGATTTCCATGAATTGAAACTAATACTACGTATATATTTGCAATGTATAAGTATAAATACTTAGTTTAAGTTTCTAAGGTTACACAATACAATTAAAAATCAATAAAAACAAAAATATGAAAACTCTACTTAAAAGAACAACTTGGATTTTACCCGTAGCTGTATTACTATTTGCTTGCGGAGGGAAAGACAAAAAGAAAGAAGTAGCCGAAGTTGCGGTTGCAGAAACATCTAAAACAAAAGCATTAGATATTGAGAAACCACAATTAACATTTGGTTTTATCAAATTAACAGACATGGCACCTTTAGCGATTGCTAAAGAAAAAGGATTTTTTGAAGATGAAGGGTTGTTTGTTTCTGTTGAAGCACAATCAAACTGGAAAAACGTATTAGACCGTGTTATTGATGGTCAGTTAGATGGATCGCACATGTTAGCAGGTCAGCCTATTGCTGCAGGCGCAGGTTTTGGTCGTCAAGCAGATTTGGTAACACCATTCTCTATGGATTTAAATGGTAATGGTATTACGGTTTCAAACGATGTTTGGAGCAAAATGAAACCAAATGTACCAAAAGGCGCTGATGGAAAACCAATCCACCCAATTAAAGCAGAAGCTTTAAAACCAGTAATTACTGAATATAAAAATGCTGGTAAAGCTTTTAAAATGGGTATGGTATTCCCAGTTTCTACACATAACTACGAAATAAGATATTGGTTAGCTGCTGCGGGTATTCACCCAGGAATGTACACAGCAGATAATGTTCAAGGACAAATTGATGCTGAGGTTTTATTATCTGTTACACCTCCGCCACAAATGCCAGCAACACTTGAAGCAGGTACTATTTATGGATACTGTGTTGGAGAGCCTTGGAATCAGCAAGCGGTTTTTAAAGGTATAGGTGTACCAGTAACAACAAACTACGATATCTGGAAAAATAACCCAGAGAAAGTATTTGTAATGACAAAGAAATTTGTTGAAGACTATCCAAATACCGCCGTTGCTGTTACTAAAGCATTAATTAGAGCAGGGAAGTGGTTAGACGAACCAAGCAACAGAGCAGAAGCTGTGAAAATATTAGCAATGTCTCAGTATGTTGGTGCGCCAGAAGCAGTATTAGCAAACTCTATGACGGGAACGTTTGAATTTGAAAAAGGAGATAAAAGAGACATGCCAGATTTTAACGTATTCTACAAGTATAATGCTACATATCCTTTCTATTCTGATGGTATTTGGTTTTTAACACAAATGAGACGTTGGGGACAAATTCCTGAAACGAAGCCAGCAGATTGGTATGCTAATACGATTAAAGATATTTACAGACCAGATATCTGGACTAAAGCAGCAAAATTATTAGTTGAAGAAGGAAATATTCCTGCGGCAGATATTCCAACAACAGATGGATACAAACCAGCAACTGCAGATTTTATTGATGGTACTTCGTATGATGCCAAAGACCCTATTTCATATATCAATAGTTTTAAAATTGGTAATAAGGATAAGGCTGTACAATAATTTTATTGTCATTCCGACGAAGTATGAGGAGGAATCTCATTACTTATGAGATTTCTCGTCACTCGTACCTCGCTCTGTCGAAATGACAAAATTATTCAAACAAAGCATAACACTAAACAAGATAACGATGAAGCAAAGTATAACATTAGGAAAAGTAACCAAATTTATGGGGTTAGGTTTTTTAAGCACCTTTAAAGATTTATTCACAGGGAAGCTAGAAAAGGAAGATTATATAAACTTTCTACGCAAAGTGGTTGTGCCACTAGCTTCTGTATTGTTGTTTATTGGCCTTTGGCATATGGGCTCTAAGAGTTTGTATGACATTGAAGCTGAATTTAAAATTGAAAAAGCTTTAAATGATCAAGGTCCAGCTGCAGCTGAAGCATTGCGTACTTGTATAGAATCTGGAGATTCTAGTTGCCAACCAAATACCTTACCATCGCCTAGTCAGGTTTGGAGCTCGTACCAATCTTTGTTAAGAGATCATAATATTATTAGTGCAGATAAAGCAGCATTTATTGAAAAAACCGCTGCTTTGAATGAAAAACGTCTAGCTGAAGGTAAAGATGCGATTACATATACAGGAAGACCATCGTTTGTTGATCAGATATTTAGAAGTTTGAAAACGGTTTTTGCTGGATTTTTATTGGCATTATTTATTGCGGTGCCTTTAGGAATATTTATTGGATTGAGCCCGACGTTGAAAAGTGCATTTAATTGGTTTATTCAGATTTTTAAACCCGTATCGCCCGTTGTTTGGTACTTATTGGTGTTTATGATTGTAAAAACACTGTTGATAGATTCTAACGAGGATAGCTCGTTTACCATTTCGTTTATTAGTGTGGGCTTATGTTCTATGTGGGCAACTTTGGTTAATACCGCTATGGGGGTATCTAGTGTTGATAAAGATTATATTAATGTAGCGAAAGTATTGAAGCTTGGGAATTTCCAAAAGATATTTAAAGTCGTATTACCATCGTCTTTACCCTTAATTTTTACTGGGTTGAAGATTACTTTATCGGTTGCGTGGATGGTTTTAATTGCTATTGAATTATTAGCACAAAGTCCAGGGTTAGGATTGTTTGTTTGGGAGGAATTCCAAAATGGTGCAAACGACTCGAATGCAAAAATTATTGTAGCCATGTTCGTGATTGGTATCATTGGTTTCTTGCTAGATAGATTGATGTTGACGATACAGAACTGGGTGAGTTTTGATAAGACTGGAGCGATATAGAGGAGTTGGAAGTTGGAAGCTTGAAGATGGAAGACAGAAGTTAGCTTGTTTGTGGAGAATGACGGAAGACGGAAGATAGAAGATTGAAGATTGAAGATTGAAGATTGAAGTTAGCATGTTTTTGGAGAGAATGATGAAAGACTGAAAAGTTTATTTTACAAATAAAGAAAGTAATATAAGAGTGAGTGTTCCCCTCCTTGGAGGGGTTAGGGGTGGGTTTTTACTTAAGTGGCGTTAGAAAAAAATAACTGCTTATTTAAAACTGGCCATTGCAGATTAACCCGCGTTAGGGATTGTAGTGGATAGCCCACAGCTTTTGCGCCTTAGCGCAGAAGCGAGGACTTGTAACGGAAAGCCCGACCTTTTGCGATCCTGCAAGGTTTTAAAAAACCTGGCAGGTATGAGTAAAAGGTAACGCCCAAAAAAATAAAGTTTAAATGTTTAATTGTGTAACTGTATTAGGATAAGCAACTAAGTGAATTAACGAAAAACAGAAGTATAATGGCTTATTTAGAATTAAATAATATTTATAAAACTTACGGACAAGGCGGGAATGAAACCGAGGTGTTGTCGAATATTAATTTGTCGATTGAAGAGGGTGAGTTTGTTGCGATTGTTGGGTTTACTGGGAGTGGAAAAACGACTTTAGTGAACTTGATTAATGGCCTGCTTGAACCAACTAGCGGTAGTGTTTTGTTTAAGGGAGAACCTGTACAGGGGACTAGCCATGAGCGTGGGGTGATTTTTCAGAATTACTCGTTATTACCTTGGTTAACCGTTGGACAGAATGTGTATATGGCGGTGAAGGAAGCGTTTCCGAAGAAAAGTAAAAAGGAGTTGAACGCTATTGTTGCTGATTATGTAGAAATGGTAAGTTTAACGCCTGCGATTAATAAACGCCCGAAAGAATTATCGGGAGGGATGCGCCAGCGTGTAGCTGTTGCAAGGGCTTTAGCGATGAAACCTGAAATGATTATTATGGACGAACCGCTTGGTGCTTTGGATGCTTTAACTCGTGGAAATTTACAAGATGAAATATTAAACATTTGGGGTAAAGATAAGCGTACAGCATTGTTAATTACCAATGATGTGGATGAAGGGATTTATATGGCAGATCGTATTATTCCGTTGCGTCCAGGACCAAATGCAACTTTAGGCCCTGAGTTTAAAATTGATATTGAACGCCCGCGTGATAAAACAGAAATGAACGATAACAAAAATTTCAAGGAAACGAGAAATGCCATTATAGAGTATTTAATGGATATTGGCGATGAACGTAAATCGCAGGCTACAACTGAATATGTGTTACCTGAATTAACTCCAAAAGATTTTGTTAATCAATTTAAATAAGCATTAAGATGAGTACTATAATTGAAAATAAAACAAAAATTATTCCTGAAATAGCTGGTTTCCCTTCTAAGGATGTGATGCTTGATTTAAAGAATTTAAAGAAGGTATATCCAACACCAAAAGGCGATTATGTGGTTTTAGAGGATTTGAATCTTCAAATACGTAAAGAGGAATTCGTAACTATTATTGGACATTCTGGTTGTGGAAAAACAACCATGTTATCTATGATTGCTGGATTGAATCCGATTTCGGGCGGTAATATTTCTGTTTTAGGAAAGCATATTAAAGGCCCTGGACCAGATAGAGGCGTGATATTTCAAGCGCCTAGTTTAATGCCTTGGATGACGGCTTTACAGAATGTGCTTTTAGGGGTGAATCAGGTGTTTCCTCATGCTACTAAAGGACAGCGTAATGACATTGCTAAATATTACTTACAGAAGGTAGGTTTAGAAGATGCATTTAATAAACGCGCTTCAGAATTGTCTCAAGGGATGCAACAGCGTGTTGGTATTGCAAGAGCCTTTGCTATAAAACCAAAAGTATTATTGCTTGATGAGCCTTTCGGGATGTTAGATTCTTTAACACGCGGGGAGTTGCAAGATATTCTAATCGAGATTTGGAATAAGGAAAAAATTACTGCGGTAATGATTACACACGATGTGGATGAGGCGATTTTTTTAGCAGACCGTGTAGTAATGATGACTAGCGGACCAAGCGCTAAAATAGGTGATGTTCTTGATATTGATTTTGAAAGACCCAGAACCAGAAAAGCAGTATTAGAGCACAATGATTATTATAAGTATAGAAAACATTTAATTGACTTCTTAGAGCATTAAGAACGAGGTATAAATAGAGAATTTATTAGTGAAATTTAGCCTAAGAAGAACTAGGTTATTTATAAGTAACGAATAAGTACAACCAAATATTAACATAAAATTCAATTTAAAACTCAAAATTAATTCAAACTTAAAAACAAGTAAAATGAGAAAACAATACGTATTAATAGGCTTGATGGCATTGATAGTTCAATTTGCACAAGCGCAGTTTACATTAGATGGAGAATTTAGACCACGTACGGAATATCGTAACGGTTTCGGAAGTATAATTCCAGAAGCTGCAGAACCAGGATTTGGTATTTCAACTAGAATACGTCTGAATGCGGGTTATCAAGTTGATGCATATAAATTCTATGTGAGTTTTCAAGATGTATTGGTTTGGGGTGAAAACAGACAAATTTTACCTTATGACCAAAATAATTCTTTTGCAGTATTTGAAGCATGGGCAGAATTGAATCTAGGGAAAGGTTGGTCAACTAAATTAGGTCGTCAGGTGTTATCTTATGATGACCAACGTATTTTAGGTGGTTTAGATTGGGCGCAACAGGGGCGTAACCATGATGCTGGACTTATAAGGTATAAAAAAGACAAGTTTGCTTTGGATGTAGCATTAGCATTTAATCAAGATTATTCAAACCCAACGGGATTTATTTCTGCGGGCAATGTATATAATACATCAGGATTCTTCTCTTATAAGACCATGCAAATGGCACATTTAAGTCAATCGTGGGAAAACTTTTCAGGAAGTTTATTATTAATGAATAATGGATTTCAAAATGATGCTGCTGGTTTAAATGATGTTGCTAATTTGCAGACTATAGGTACACATTTAAAATATAAAAATGGTGCGTTTGGTGTAGCTGCAAATATTTATTTACAAACAGGTGAAGCTATTTATGGAACATCGTATAAAGATGTTAGTGCTTCTTTGTTAGGACTTGATTTAACATTTAAAACGTCTGATAAAGTTACTTTAGGAGCAGGACTAGAAATTATTAGCGGAAATGACGAAACTGACCCAACAAAAACTGGTGCCTTTTTCCCATTATACGGTACTAACCATAAGTTTAATGGATTCATGGATTACTTCTATGTAGGAAACCATGCTAATTCTATAGGTCTTTTCGATGTTCATGCAAGTGCAAACTTTAAGTTAAACGCAACATCTAGCCTTATGGTAAAAGCTTTAAACTTTAGTGGAGAGCAAGATTTGCCTAGTGGCGAAAAATCTTTAGGAACAGAAGTAGATATTGTGTATAAGAAAGCATTTAAAGGTTATGCTTTAGTTGTTGGATATTCTCATCTATTCCCAAGTGATGGTATGTATGAGCTTAAAGGTGTAGCTGAAAGTGCAGCAGCAGATTCTCAAAATTGGGCATGGGCTATGTTAGTTATAAAACCTAAGTTTTTAAATAATAATAAGTAGTAAATAGTCAAGTTAATTAAAATTTATATAGTTTATTAATATATTAATAAACTATATAAATTTTGAGGCTGTATAAAAAGTCTTTATAATTTCATTTTTCAGGTTGAGCATGTCGAAACTGATTACCCAGTAAGTTAAAAATATTTCGACAAGTTCAATATGACAACGAACTTACTTTTTAGACAGCCTCATCTTTTTGGTACTTATGAAGCAACTTCAGTTTTTAACATTAGAGCTATTATAAGAAATAATAACTGCTATTAGCATTATGGTTGAAAATAAATTTGTTCTTATAGCGTACTAGATTTGTTGATTTACAATGATTTACGAAAGAAACATACAAAATTGTAAAAACAATAGATTTTTAATATGAAGTCATAGCAAAGTGTTAATAACTTATATGTAAGTTTTCTATCAAAAATTCTACTTTTGCTTTACAAATAGAATTAATTATGGTAGAAAATATAGAAAAAGTAAAATGTTTAATTATAGGTTCAGGACCAGCAGGTTATACGGCAGCAATATATGCCGCCAGAGCCAATATGAAACCAGTTTTATATCAAGGTACTCAACCAGGAGGTCAATTAACAACTACCAATGAAGTCGAAAATTTTCCAGGTTATCCAGAGGGTGTCACAGGACCAGAAATGATGATGCAATTACAAGCTCAAGCACAGCGTTTTGAAACAGATGTTCGAGATGGTTGGATTACTAAAGTAGATTTTTCTGGTGATATTCATAAAGTTTGGGTGAATGAAACTAAAGAAATTCATGCTGATACGGTAATAATTTCAACAGGAGCTTCTGCTAAATATTTAGGTTTGGATTCTGAGCAAAAATATTTAAAGCTAGGAGGTGGTGTTTCGGCATGTGCCGTTTGTGATGGATTCTTCTATAGAAATCAGGAAGTTGTTATTGTTGGAGCTGGAGACTCTGCATGTGAGGAAGCTCATTATTTGTCTAAGTTGTGTACAAAAGTGACTATGTTGGTAAGACGTGATGAATTTAGAGCATCTAAAATCATGGCGGCACGAGTTAAAAATACCGAAAACATTGAAATTTTATTTAATACCGAAACAGATGAGGTTTTAGGTGATGGACAGGTAGTTACGGGTGTGCGAGTTTTTAATAATCAAACAAATGAAAAACACGAAATACCAGCTACAGGCTTTTTTGTAGCTATTGGACACAAACCAAACACCGATATTTTTAGAGAGTTTTTAGACTTAGATGAAACGGGATATATTATTAATGTACCAGGAACATCTAAAACAAATATAGAGGGCGTTTTTGTATCTGGTGATGCTGCAGATCATGTTTATAGGCAAGCGGTTACTGCTGCAGGAACTGGATGTATGGCTGCTTTGGATGCAGAGCGTTACCTTGCTGCTAAAGATTCTACATTTGAAGTTTCAACATCTACTTATAATTAAGTAAATTGATGTAAACATTATAAAGCCAAAGCGAATTACTTTGGCTTTTTTTGCGTTTTGCAAATAAGTTAAAAAGTGTTTTCTTTGAAATTATAAAAAATTAATTCGGGATGTGGTCTTTAGACTTCGCTCAAGATAAACTGTACCATAGTTATATCTTGTTATAATCGAGAAACCACAAGACTAATATTTAGATATCTAATTTTATTGAAATTTCGGGATGTGGCGCAGTCCGGTTAGCGTACACGGCTGGGGGCCGTGTGGTCGCAGGTTCAAATCCTGTCATCCCGACTAAATAAAAGCTTTGGTTTTTGTAGAAAGTTTACTTTCTTAAGAAAAGTGAAGCTTTTATTTTTAAATAAAGCAAAGCTTTATTTGCACTGAGGGTTTATTTAGGATTATCAAAATCCTATCATATCTACAAAATTAACTACTTAACCTTCTTTTGAAGCTTAGAAGTATCTGTAAGTTTGTTGATAATAATTTTAGGGTTCTCGTATAAATAAATAGAGCTAGATCCCGCAGCTTCAATAGTTATATCGTCTAGCACTTCTAAATAAGCATCACTGTTTATTTCACAAATAATATTACAAGTAGAAATAGTGAGGTTTTTTCCATTAAATCGTGCATTATTATCTAAATCAATATCTGCAGTTTTGCTTACACCTTCTACATTCGCATCGGCACGTTGAAACAAACTAGCTTTTATATTTGGAGCATTAATTAGGGCTTCTAATTTTGAATTTCCAAACATGTTAATAGAGCAACTTTCGGCTGTGAGATTTAATTTAACCTTAGATTTTTCACTTGACTCAAAATTGAAACTATTTGTGGTAATTGTTAAGGCTGCCTTTGAAGATCCTATAGTTTTTAAGGTTCCGTTTTGTAAGTCGACTGTTGTGAGTGAATTTATTTCTGCATCATCAGAAACTTTAATATGTCTAAAAATATGGTTGTAAGCTACTCGAATATTTAATCGTTTTTTAGAAACAATTCTCATGTTTTTGTTGAAAGTAAGTACGCTATCTCTCACTTGAAATTCAATAACATCATGTAAGTTTTCATCGGTTTCAATTTCAACAGATGGATTTTTGTTGTAGATAATTTCTACTTCAAAATCTTCATCTAACGCAATGGTATGAAACGCATCTATATCTGTTTGCTTGGTAATAACATTTCTGTTACCTTTTATTTTTTCTCCTTTTTGAGCCATTACTGCGGTAGAAAACATTAGGGGCATAAGAAATGCAAAGAGTATTTTTTTATTTGTCATAATAATAAATTGATTATAACAAATATAAAACAAAAACCACTCCAAACTTTAGATAAAGTTTGAAATGGCTTAAAGCTAGTTGGTTATTAGTTGTTGTTATTTTTTTCTAATGCTTCCAGAAACGCCATCAGATTTATCTACTTTTTCTGGATTTCCATAATATTTAATATCACCACCGCTAGTAGCTTTTGCTGTAAGCTCTTTAGATGTATTTACGGTAATGTCTGCACCACTTGTGGCTTTTACTTGGCTAGATTGAGCCATTAAATTACCTGCTTTTATATCGCTACCACTAGTTGCTTCTGCAATTAGATTTTCTGTTTGTCCAGAAAGTCGCATATCGCTACCACTAGTAGATTTACAATCTAAGGTGTTTGTATTAATCTCTAAATTCATATCACTACCACTCGTCGATTTTAATTCTAAACGCTCTGCAGAAATGGTGTTTGTTGAATGAACATCACTACCACTTGTAGAAACAATTTTAGAAATATCTTTGAAGCTAACATGAATTTTTTTGGCTGATGCTTTTCCAATATTTTCTTTAGTATGAATTTTTAAAACCCCATCTTCAATTTCGGTTAAAATAAGTGAATGTAGATTTTTATCTGCTTCAACTGCGATACTTTCTTCATTGCTTTGAGTTAGATATACATCTAAACCTTCTGATGCATGAATTGTTGTAAAAGGTTGGTCTACTAACCTTTCTTCGGTTTCTACATTTCCATTTCCTTGAACACCAGAGTTAAAGTTTATATCGAAGTTACAGGAAAATAATGTTAGGCTAAGTAAGGTGGTTACTATAATTTTGGTTAAAGTTGTCATAACTGTTTGTTTTTTGATGATTATTATTTTGTTGTTCAAATATCTATACAATCACTTTTAATTTAAAGTATAAATATCTGAGCTGTTGATTTTTTATGATGAATTGTTAGTTATCTTCAGACTTAATAGAAACACCTTCTTCGTTAATTTTTACATTCACATTTTCGGTTTCTCCTTTTATACCATTTGCGTTTATTTTTAAACTCGTGCTATCTACTTTAACTTCTACTCCTTCATTGTTTATTTTTAGAGTTGAGTCTTCATTTTTAATATCGACATCTACTTCAAACGCATCTTCTTCTGGGCAATCCAAACATTCAATATCTTCATTTAGGATTTTTAAATACTGATTTACATCGCTAGAAGTTACAATGGTATTATTATATCTTCTATAGTGTAAATATGACTTTGTGTTGTTGCTAAAGTTTACAATAGCGCCTTCAGGCAGATATAAGAAAACAACCACTTCTTGATTACTAAATTTGTTTTTAGTGTCTGTGTTTAAATAAGAGTCAAGCTGTATTTCGTTGTCATTAATCGTATAATTATAATTAATATTTTTAGCCCGTTCTATTGCTGTTTCGTAACTTCTTCCATCTGCATTTTTATCAATTATCAATTTCCCTATAGAGTCGGAAGTTGATCTAACAATAATTCTTATATCTGAAGAATAAATAGTCTTTTCGCCATCTTCATTATGTGCAATTTTAAAAGAATCATTATTTCTATATCCATTTGTCTCAAACAAATCGTTTGTTATCATTTTTACACTAAGCGTATCGTTTGCTTTTATATTGAGTTCGTTTTTTTCAATTACAGACTCATTAATAGCGTGTTCACTTGCCTGACGCACACCAACAACCACTAAACCTATAATTGATATAAGCCAAACCCCAAGTAAGGTGAATTTTGCAATGTTACCAATAGATTTTAAGTTGTTAATTAGAATCTTTAATCCTAAATAGAATAAGAAAAAGAATGGAATACCCACTGCAAAAAATGTTAATAAAGAAACTAGCCACACGGGTGTGTCTCCAGCATTAACAATGTCTAACATGTCAAGGCCAGGGATATGAATTATGTCTGCTACGCCTAAAGAAAATAAAGCTATAATTAAGGATATTAGTGTAGAAGCACCAATAATCATTAAAAGAACACCTATAAATTTGGCGAAGACCTTAAAGAAAAACATAATAACATCGCCTAGTGTATCAAAAAAAGTTTTTGATGATGATTTTATTGAATTTGCTGGTTTTTTTAAATCGACATTTTTTGCCGCATTTGATACAGAATCACTAACATTTTTTGCTGCAGCTCCAACAGAATCACCTACATTTTTGGCAACATCTGATACGCTTTCAAATCCATCTTTAATTTTTTTTTCAATGTTACTAATGTTCACAGGTTCCCCCGTCATCATTATTTTTTCTGCAGTAGTTTTTGCTTCAGGAACTAAAATCCAAAACAGTATATAGATAAATATAAATGTACCACCAGAAGCTATTGCAAGAATAATCCATAGCAATCGCATCCAAATGGAATCTATGCCTAAATAATGCGCTAGTCCAGAGGATACACCACCAATATAAGAGTTATCTGTGTCTCTAAATAATTTTCTTGAAGGTGCAGATTTGGTTCTGTATGACGTTTGAGGTTCATCTTCAAAAATTTCATCGTCAACCAAATAATCTTCTGGTTGCCCCATAATTGAAATAACTTCGTCTACTTCTTTTATTCTAATAACTTGTTTATCGTTTTGTACACGGTCATTAAAGAGTTCGGCAATTCGGGCCTCTATATCGGCTATAATTTCAGATCGACCTTGAGAGTCGGTAAATGAACGTTTTATAGCCTCAAGATAGCGCTGTAATTTTAAGTACGCATCTTCATCTATGTGAAAAAATATACCTGCTAAATTTATGTTGACTGTTTTATTCATTTTTTTGTTGTTTTTTGACTTGTTACTATTGTTACTGCATTGTGTAATTCACTCCAAGTTGTATTCAATTCTTTTAAAAATAGTTTGCCTGTTTCGGTTAAACCATAATATTTTCTTGGTGGTCCAGATGTAGATTCTTCCCATCTGTAATTTAAAAGTCCCGCATTTTTAAGTCGCGTGAGTAAAGGGTAAATAGTTCCTTCAACTACCAGCAACTTAGCGTCTTTAAGCGTGTCTAAAATTTCTGCTACATACGCGTCATTGTCTTTTAACACGGATAGTATGCAGAATTCTAGAACCCCTTTACGCATTTGTGCTTTTGTGTTTTCTATTTTCATTTGTTGTATTTTATTGTTTTAGAAGTAAAATGTAATTCGCATTAAACTTTGATTAATAATTTAAAGGTTTTAGTGGATCATTTCATATTCTAAAGCGTTTTAATATGGTGAAACTGTTCATTTTTTGATTGATGTGATTGATGATTATTTTGATGACCTTTCGACTGCGCTCAGGGCAAAATTTATTTTAAAAAATTGATTGTTAAGGGGTACTTGTAAAGCTGCCCGTCTCTTGCTTTTAAACTCGCAACTACTATTAAAGCTAATTCAATAATAAAGCCAATGACGGCTAATGCACCTAATCCGCCACCAATATAAAGTAGTGGAGAAGGCTTGCCTATATTAATATGGAAATCATGAAAGCTATTAAAATCTAAAAAGTCAATTCCATTAAATATTTTAAAAATAAAAAATGGAATAGTAAGGGTGCCTATAATTACAGCATATAGAAAAATACTCATTTGAAAATTGATGGCCTGCTTTCCATGACTGTCTATAAATTCTGATTTTTCTTTATTAGCTACCCATAATATAATAGGACCGATAAAATTTCCAAAAGGAATAATAAACCTACTAAATGTAGAAAGGTGAATAAATGTAGCGATGTTTTTTTGATGATTATCTAACATGATTTTTTTTTGATTGATTAAAACATATAATAGTTGCTTATGCAAATATATGTCTAAAAGCAAGTACTTTGTTACGCATAGTACTAAAAATTAACATAAATTTAACATTATCTAGATTGGATTTTTTTCAATACATTCGAATAAAATATATGAATTATGGTGATGACTCCCAGTAAAATAAATACTTTCAACATATTTAAACTGCCTTCAGCATATCTTTGTGGGGTTAGGGCAAAATATTTAGATTCTAAGAAATGTACAGTTACAGTTAAACATAGATGGATAAATCAAAACCCCTTTAAATCCATGTATTGGGTAGTGCAAGGGATGGCAGCAGAGTTATCTACTGGAGCTATAGTAATGGCTAAGATTAAGGAATGTAACGAAAGAATTTCTATGCTTGTATCCTCTAATAATAGCATGTTTACAAAAAAGGCAACAGGAAAAATCACTTTTACATGCGAAGACGGACATTTAATAGATGCTGCTTTAAAAAAAGCTATTGAAACAGGTGAAGGGGTAACAATTTGGATGAAATCTGTTGGTGTAAACGAGGATGGAATTGAAGTTTCTACATTTAATTTTGAATGGAGTGTTAAGGTTAAAAGCTGAAAATTTTTGTAACAAAACTCAAAATAAATCAACATATAAACGAATCAATTTACTGAAATAAATTTAGCATAAGAAAAATATAAAAAAATGACAGCACACGAAATTGACTATAGAATCTACGGCGAAGAAATGCAATACGTAGAAATTGAACTCGACCCACAAGAAGGCGTGGTAGCAGAAGCAGGAAGTTTTATGATGATGGACGATGGCATAAAAATGGAAACCATATTTGGTGATGGATCTCAAAAAGATAGTGGCTTTCTTGGAAAAATACTTGGAGCAGGAAAACGTATCTTAACAGGAGAGAGCTTATTTATGACTGCTTTTTATAATAATTTAGTAGGTAAGCGAAATGTATCA
This sequence comes from uncultured Algibacter sp., assembly GCF_947487605.1. Classification (GTDB taxonomy): domain Bacteria; phylum Bacteroidota; class Bacteroidia; order Flavobacteriales; family Flavobacteriaceae; genus Algibacter_D. Next base: position 14,735 of record NZ_CANKXK010000001.1, on the reverse strand, counting down.
TTCGCATCACCATATCCTGGAAAAATAATCCCTATAGATTTAACAGAGTTTGGGGGTAAATTTATTTGCCAGAAAGATGCTTTTCTGTGTGCAGCCAAGGGAGTAAGTGTAGGTATAGAATTTTCTAAAAAATTAGGTCGAGGTCTTTTTGGAGGCGAAGGTTTTATAATGCAAAAATTAGAAGGTGATGGAATGGCTTTTGTTCATGCTGGAGGTACTATGGCTAAAAAAGAACTAGCCACTGGGGAAACGCTTAGAGTGGATACAGGCTGTATTGTAGGTTTCGATCAAACCGTAGATTACGATATCGAGTTTGTAGGTGGTATAAAAAATACAGTGTTTGGAGGCGAAGGCTTATTTTTTGCTAAACTACAAGGGCCAGGAACCGTTTATATTCAATCATTACCATTTAGTCGATTGGCTGGTAGAGTTTTAGCGTCTGCTCCAAGAAGAGGCGGAAAGGATAAAGGAGAAGGTAGTATTCTGGGAGGCTTAGGAGATTTATTGGATGGTGATAATAGATTTTAAATTGTTAAAGTTTGGTAAATTTTTAAATAACAAGCAATTTTTTATTAAATTTAGGAGTTAAATCTTTAAATTCACAGCCTATAGTATATCATTACTTTTTCAAACCAAACTCCTAAATATTAATTATGGCAAGAGCAATGCTAGAGTATACCAAAACAGTGCTTAATAAAGTTAGTTTTGACGTATCGTTGTTTTGCAAAGAAGTACAAAAGGCTTTAACTCGTTTATTACCTTATGAAATTGAAGAACTAAAATTGTTTATTCAATCACTTGTACAGCAAAACCCTGAATTAAATCAATGTTTAATTTATTTAAAACCATAGATAGAGCGACCCGCGGGTCGCTCTTTTTTTACCCATTATTTGGGTAATGGACTTATAATTTTTACATTTTGAAAAGCAATGGCACCTCTAATTATTCCAGATATAACATCTTGGAGGGCTTCTATTATTTGCATTTTTAATTCACTTTTATGGTAGATAATACTTACCTCTCTTGCAGGTGTAGGTTCATTAAAGAAGTGTAAATTTTCCTTCTCTTTGTCGTTAATATCTAAAGTGTGCAAATAGGGTAGAAGTGTCATACCTAAACCTTCGTTTGATAGTTTTACAAGTGTTTCTATACTACCACTTTCTAATTGAAACTTATCATCTGGATTATTTTTAAAAACTTTACATAAATTAATAACGCCATCTCTAAAACAATGACCATCTTCAAGAAGTAACATGTCATTAATGTCTAAATCATTAACATCAATTTTATTATTGGTATGTAATCGATGGCCATTAGGAATATAGCTTACAAATGGTTCGAAGTAAAGCACTCGCTCTTTAATAACGTCTTCTTCTAATGGTGTAGCAGCAATTGCCGCATCTAAATGACCGTCTTTAATTCTAGCAATAATTTCTTCGGTTGATAGTTCTTCGATTTTTAATTTAACTTTTGGATGTTTTTTTATAAATGTCTTTAAAAACATAGGAAGTAGTGTAGGCATAACCGTAGGTATAATACCTAGCTTAAATTCGCCACCAATAAACCCTTTTTGCTGATCTACAATATCTTGTATTCTGTAAGATTCGTTAACAATATTTCTTGCTTGATTCACAATTTTTCGTCCTACGTCGGTCAATTCAATTGGTTTTTTGCTTCTATCGAATATCTGAATATCTAGCTGATCTTCAAGCTTTTGAATTTGCATACTCAATGTAGGTTGAGTCACAAAACACTTTTCGGCAGCCTTTGTGAAATTTTGATTTTCTGCGACTGCTAAAACATAATATAATTGGGTGATTGTCATAGTAATAAATTTAGGCTATAAAAATATAAAATCTATCAATTAGAGCTATGATAAACAATGTTAATTAAAAATTAAATTCATGATAAATAAAAACTATACCAAAGAATAACATTTACATATATTTAAAAGAAAATATTGGGATGTTACAAGTATAGATAAAAGAATATATTATGAAAGAAAATAAAGGGAAATTTCGATTTACTTATTTTACTAATAAGTTTGAGGAAACACATAATTTTTACAAGAGCATGTTAGAGTTTAATTTAGGGCATTCTTGGGATAGAGATGATAATGATAAAGGAGCTCTGTTCGAAATTGGTGAAGGACTAATTGAAATATTACAGCGTCCTAGCATTGAGGAAAATAGAAACCCTGGCTTGGATTATAGAATACCACAAGGTGTTTTTATGTGTACTCAAGTTTGGAACATAGACGAGTTATATGCAAAATATAAATTAAAAGGTATTCCATTTAAACAAGAAATAGTAAACCAAGCATGGGGACATAGAAGTTTCTCTATTATTGAGCCAAACGGGTTAGTTCTCTTTTTTTATGAAGAGCAATTTTGAAGTACTGTTAGCTATTTGAGAGGATTTTAGAAATGTAAGATTGACAAAACGTTATAAAATTTGAATTGAATTTTATAACAATCCTCGAGCTTTAATTTCTAAATATTTATTTATGGTATCAATAGTTAGATCTTCAGGAGTTGTTAATATGGAATAGATACCATATTTTTTTAATTCGTTTACTATTAGGCGTTTTTCAAAAGCAAACTTTTCTGCAATAACCTTATCATATGCTTGTTGAATTGTTTCTGCTTTTTCTGTAATTAAATTATTAAGTTCCGTATTTTTAAAGAATATTACCACTAGTAAATGACTTTTTGCAATACCTTTTAGGTATGGCATTTGCCTATGCAAACCATCTAAAGTTTCAAAATTAGTGTAAAGCAAGATTAAGCTACGCTGCGTAATGTTTCTTTTAATGTCTGCATATAGACGACCAAAATCACTTTCAAAAAAATCGGTATTAATATTATATAGACTTTCAAGAATTAAATTCATTTGTGAAGTTCTACGCTCTGCTACCACACGGTTCTCTACTTTTTTAGAAAATGAAAAAATCCCAGCTTTGTCTTGTTTTTTTAAGGCAACATTAGAAATAACAAGTGATGCATTAATAGCATAGTCTAAAAGAGATAAACCATCAAAAGGCATTCTCATAACACGTCCTTTATCTATAACAGAGTAAACTGGTTGTGATTTTTCATCTTGAAATTGATTAACCATTAACTGATTTTTCTTAGCCGTTGCTTTCCAATTAATAGTTCGTAAATCGTCTCCTAAAACATAATCCTTTATCTGCTCAAACTCCATGGTATGTCCCAAACGGCGCACTTTTTTAATACCGTATTGATGTAAATTATTACTTATAGCTAATAAATCATATTTACGTAATTGAATAAAACTTGGGTAGGTAGGTATCATTACAGCGTCATCGAAACTAAAACGTCTGGAAATTAGTCCGAAAACAGAGGAGACATAAATATTAAGTTTTCCAAAATGATATTCGCCGCGTTCTGTTGGTCTTAACTTGTATTCTAGTTCTGTGATGCTAGACGGATCTAGTTTTCTTTCTATTTGAAAATTTCTAACTTGAAATTGTTCTGGGATTTCATCAATAATTAAAGTATAAACAGGGAATGTGTAGAAATTCTCAATTGTTATAGCAACGGGATTTTGGTCACCATTTGAAAGTTTTTCAGGAAGTGTTCTTATACCATTAATACCTTTATTAGTATAGAAAAGAATTAAGGTGTCTAAAACGGTAAGTGCCAAGAGAATTAATAACAACAGCTTAGCAATGTTAAACCATCCTGGGAAAACGAAACCAATAACAAACATAAGCATCAAACCTATGCAGATGTAAAAAAAGCGATTTTGTATGTAGAATGGTTTAAGGCGTTTCACGTATTTAATTTCTTGTTACTAGTAAATCTACTTTATGTTCAATATTGCCCAGACTATCAATGAAATGTTCGATATTAATATCGTATGAATAGCGATAAAGATTAGTTATTTCATCTAGTGTTTCTTTTTTCTTCTTAGCTATAGATAGTTTGGTTCTATAAGTATTAATTAATCCTGCTACTTTTCCTAAAGGGATTAATGCAAGAACAAATAGTATAATTGAAATTGTAGATACATAACCTAGATTAAATATATATTGAGTTATAACGTAGTTTAAAACAATGACTAATATTGTCACAATTGCGTAAATAATTACATGACCAAAAGTGTCTGTTTTTGTTTTTAGCACTGATTGATATTCTATATTTATAGCTTCAATTTTTTCTTTGAATATTTTATTTAAATCTATTTTTATACACTTATTGTTAAATTCGGGGCGCTGCATATTTAAACCACAGAAAACTCCTTTGTTAAAATCGAAATGCATATTATCACAAAGCCTACAGTGATCGGAGTTTTTTAAATTTTCTTTTTTCATATTGTTTTAATGATAATATTATTTTTATCTAGGTATTTCAACAGCTTCAATAATTTGTTTAATAATTTGTTTGGTTGTAACTCCTTCCATTTCGCGTTCTGGTGTTACAATTACGCGATGCTGTAATACAGGAATTGCGGCTTGCTTTATATCTTCTGGGGTTACAAAGTCACGACCATTCATGGCTGCAAATGCTTTACTTGCCTTTAATATAGCTATAGATGCTCTAGGTGATGCTCCTAAATATAAAAATGGATTACTTCGAGTGTTTACTATAATATCGGCGATATATTTTACTAGATGCGATTCAATAATAATTTGATTTACCAATGCTTGAAATTTTTCAATTTGAACTTTGCTAAGGTGTGCCGTAATTTTATCGGTTTTTACTCTACCTTGCAAAGCTTGTTCTCTGTTAATAATTTCAATCTCTTCATCAACATTTGGATAGTCTATATCTATTTTAAAAAGAAATCTATCTAATTGTGCTTCTGGTAATCTATAGGTACCTTCTTGTTCTACTGGGTTTTGTGTTGCTAAAACAATAAATGGTAAATTCATTGCATATTTATGGCCATCAATAGTAATTTGGCGCTCTTCCATAACTTCAAACAGAGCAGCTTGTGTTTTTGCAGGTGCTCGATTTATTTCATCAATTAAAATCATGTTAGAGAATATTGGGCCTTTTTTAAATTCAAATTCCGAAGATTTCATGTCGAACACCGAAGTCCCTAAAATATCACTCGGCATTAAATCTGGTGTAAATTGAATTCTACTAAAACCAATATCTAAAGACTTTGCAAGCAGTTTAGCTGAAATAGTTTTTGCTACACCAGGTACACCTTCAATTAGGGAATGTCCATTTGCGAGAATAGAAGCGATAAGCATATCAATCATTGCTTTTTGGCCAACAATAACTTTGCCTATTTCATTTTTAATAAGGTTAATGCCCTCCAATAATTCGCTTAAATCTATTCGATTCTTAAAATCTAAATTTTCTTCTGTTGGCGCGATATTACCAGCTAAAGTTTCTTCAAAATCTTGTTGTGCTTTATTCTGTTCTAAATTGGTTTCTTGGTCTTTGTTTAAATCCTCCATATTTATTTGGTATAAAAATCTTCAATAGCTCTATTTAATCTTAGCAAATCACCTTCATGACATTCGCGTTTTGCTTTTAATTGTCTAATTATGGATATTAATTTTTTAATTTCGGGTTGCTTCTTACCAGATTTTAAACTCAAGTTCTTAATGAATTTATCATCTAAAATTTGAGTGTCTAAGTAAAATACACGTCTTAAATATTCCAAAAAGTAAGTAATTTTTTTGTCAATTATAGTATTATGATCTTTGGTTTCGTAATATAAATTACCAATAGTTTTGGTAAAGGCGACTGTGGTGTTTTCTAGCGGTTTAATAACTTTAATAATACGTTGTTTCCGTTTAGCATTGAAAATCATAAAACACAGTAAACTTATTAAGGCTAAATACCACGCCCATCTTAAAGCTGGTTCGCCAAGTATAAAACGTAAAGGAGAATGTCCTAAATTGGCACCAGTTTTATTTCTATAATCGAAATGAATTGTATCTTCTTTAATATACGATAATGCAGCAGCAGCGTAATTTTTGTGATTATCCTTTAATAAATGATAATTAGTGAATGCAATAGGCTGTAGGTGTAAATAAAAATTCCCTAATCCATGAGTAATTTTTACATAGTTTATGTGATTTATAGAATCAAATTTTTGATACCCTAATACCGTAGAAGCTGTAGAATCTAATTTTGAAAAATAATAATTACTTATTCCTTTTTCAATAGTAATAGAATCCTTCTTAAACACAGGGTTTGCGAAGCTAAACTGAGCTTTTCCTTTAAAATTATAATCGTAATTAACGTCAATAAATAAGGAGTCTAATATTTTTTGAGGTGGATAGTTTGATGATAAAAAAACATCATTGCCATGGGATGCAAAGTCTAGTAATTCTTGTGTTGAAACATCATCTAAATCGGAAAAACCATTGATTAGTATATAGGTTCCAGAGGTTGTATATGTGCTATCATCCCAACTATAGAGTTCATCAAAATATTCGTATGGTGTGGCTCTAATATTATTAATTTTGGTATCAGGAAATAATTTATTTAATTCACTACGTAAAATATAAGTCCCGTATGGAATTTTATGAGTTTCATTGTAGGTTTTTCTCCAGTTTATAGGTTTTGGTTTAGAAAATTCGATTGCCAAAATTCCTATAAAAAGTACAACAAGAATACCAACGTATATTTTTACGGTTTTACTCATGCTTTTATAGAATTTAAAAAATTAATAAAAGCCTGTTTTGCTTTGCTGAATTGTTCCTCATTTACATCAAACTCGCCGTACCAGATATAGTTGTATAAGTAGGAAGTGTATGCAAATTCATTTTTTATATTTTCTGAAGAAATTTCGTTGTGATAATCACTATTGGTCTTCTCAACATCGTATTCAATAATTTCAGATTGAGTTAACGATTTTAAAAGCCATAAATAGTAATACCTTACTGCTAAACGGTATTCTTTTTCTTTTTCAGCAGCTATAATAAGGGATTTAAAATTGGTTGCGTGAATGTTGTTTTCGACATCTGTAACGGGAATGATATTTTTATCTGAAGATTTTCCGAAGACCCAAGAACCTTCATCATTCATAACTGCTTTAAAAATAAAATAGATTACGAGCAGAAAAATAATTACTCCTGCTATTTTTATAGCTATATCTGTTATGTCTGAAGCCTGCCCTTTGTTTTTAATGCTAAATAAATCTCTAAATAAATCGCTTAGCCATTGTTTAAAACGTGTCCACCATCCAGAACTTTCTACAGAGCGTTCGTATATATAATCTTCACCTGTATAAATATCATTTAGGTTTTCAAAATGCCGTGGAGAGATGGATGTTGTGTCTACCTGTAAGCTATCTTGTACAGTTATAACAATACTTTCATCTAGTGCTATAAATTCAGAAGAACTGGCAAAGCATAAATAGCTAAAAAGGAAAATGATGATATGTAGGCTAATAGTTTTATTCACCAGACCCTATTTGATCTATTATGCTTTTAGTGTTAATATTTTCGTTGTCTTCTTTTAGGCTATAAAAAATAATACCCTGATTAAGTTGAACAATACTACCTAAAACGGCACTAACAATAAAGGTTAAAAAGAAAACTAATAGCATGATAGCAGTCATTGTAGATCCTAATTCTTCTTGACTTGGTCCGCCAGAATCAATAGTCGTAAACAAGCTAGCCATTCCAAATAAGTAGGGAATTAAACCTATAATATTTTGAACTATGTAGCTTATTAAATAAAATAAGCCTACACAACCAACTGCTGCCCAGAATTTAGATTTTAATAATTGCCAAGAATAACCAAAACTATCCCAAATTCCTTTTTTATTTTCGATATACTCCATAAGCGTCATACTATAGAAGAGCATAAAAGCACCTATAAGTAATGGGATTGCTAAAATGCCTATAATAGTAATAGCCAGTACAAATGCGCCAATAATAAAACCAATAAAAAGTGGTATAGCGATAAGAATACTAATTACTATATATATTATTAGTTTACCTAAATTAGCCTTATATGTATTTATAATATGAGAGGTATTGAAGTAACTACCATTGTTATTCGAATATAATTTTAAGTATATAGCAGGATAGGCGTAAGAAACCATGCCAGCAAATAGAGCCACTATAAAAAACACCAAAGCCATTATAATAAAAAGTCCTAAATTTTCATTAATATATTCATCTACTAGTGTTGTGCTTTTACCTTCTAACAGACCACCAAAAATAAAGTCGGTGTAAAATTTTGTAAAGAAATATCCAAGAACAACTAATATTAATAAGAATGCACCATTTATAATAAAATAGTGTTTAAAAAAATGTTTTCCATCTTGTTTTAGAAATGCGAAGGTATCTTGAAAAAATTCGCTAAAACCTCTTGTCTTATATAATTGCATGCGCTTTTTTAAGTTTTCTGTTTAATATAAAAGGGTATATTAAGTAGTAAAATGAAATAATACTTAGTGTTGTTATTATAATACCAACCGACACCCAATTAGGCATCGTATTAGAGTATCTGGTTACAAAGCCTTCTAAAAATCCAGCTGCTATTGTAAAGGGGAAGGTGCTTATTAAAATTTTGACACCATCTTTCATACCCATTTTAAAAGATGTCATTCTTGAATACGTTTTAGGGAACAAAATACTAGCTCCAAGCATTAAACCAGCAGCACCTTCAATAACAATGGCAAATATTTCCATGGCACCATGTATCCATATACCACGAACACTTTCCCAAAGTACACCTTCTCTATGAAAAAAGTATTGAAACGAGCCAAGCATAATACCATTATAAAGCATAACCAGTCCAGTACCTAAACCTCCAAAAACACCATAGATAAAAGATTTTATACCAACGTATAAATTATTAAGTGTAATACCAATAAAACTCCCCCAATTACTACCACTTTTATAAACAGCAACGGGGTCTCCTTTTTCTATATTTTCAAGCGTCATATTTACGTAGTGGTCGCCTAGAATAATACGAACAAAGGTATCATCATAAGCAGCCGATAAAGCACCGATACTTACAAAAGTTGAAAATATAATAAAGGCATACAATACATAGCGCCTGTATTGGTAAACAATTAGAGGTACTTCAATTTTCCAAAAATGAACAAATCTATTAGTATCCTCTCGTTTGGTTTTATAAATTTTTTGAAAAGCTTTAGCGGCTAAGTTGTTTAAGTATAGAATTGTTTTACTTTTGGGGTAGTAGGTTTGTGCATAAGAAAGATCGTTAACTAAATGAATATAAAGAGAGGCTAATTCATCTGGGTTTTTTAATGTTTTTCCAAAAATAGCTTCTTCAAAATTCAGCCATTTTTCCTTGTTTTGTTTAATAAAAGCAACTTCTCTCATGCAGATTCAAAACTACATAATTTTTTTTATTCATAATTAATATTTAATGATGAAATGTGGTTTAGCTCTTACAATAATTTATACTAGATTTGTCGGTAGAATTTTAAAATAATTAATGGTAGAGTTACAAATAAGAACGACTCAAAATGTTAATATAAATTTTAATGCAGCAAGCGTGGGAGAGCGCATGCTTGCTTATGGCATTGATTGGATAATCAAGATAGCATATGTTATTGTTGTTTATCAATTAATATTTAACTTATTCAAAATAAATGAACTTATTGAGGGGATGGATAATTGGTCGCGAATAGCTGTTTATGTAATGTTTTATTTGCCTGTTATTGTTTATACCTTAATTTTTGAAACGCTTTTAGATGGGCAGACGCCTGGTAAGCGAATTATGAAAATTAAAGTGGTTAAAATTGATGGTTATCAAGCTTCTTTTGCCGATTTTATGATTCGTTGGTTTTTTAGAATAATAGATCTAAACATGATGTCTGGTGTTGTGGCATTAATTGCAATTATAACTAGTTCAAAAAATCAGAGGTTAGGAGACATGACGGCAGGAACATCTGTAATTACTTTAAAGAACAATGTTAATATTAGCCATACTATTTTAGAAAATTTACACAACGATTATAGGCCTACTTACCCTAATGTTATTAAGCTTTCTGATAATGATGCACGCATTATAAAAGACACTTTTACAACTGCAAAAGCTTCAAAAGATTATCAAACTTTAATAAAGCTAAGAAAGAAATTGGTTGAAGTAGTAGATATAAAAGAAATAAAGCAAAAAACAGATATAGAATTTATTGATGTCATTTTAAAAGATTATAATTACTACACTCAAAGTATGTGAGTAGAGAGCCAATTTTTATTTTTATAAAAATTGTGCGAATCATTCATTCCGCTGAAAAGCGGAATTTTTTTGAAAGAGAAAAAGATTTAAAAACTTGCTTACCTTGAGTGTAGTTGAAGGATCTTTTTTTTAAGAGAAAAAATCACTTATCCAGAGTTTTACTCAGGATTTCATAAACAGAATAATATGTTCTACGTAATCGATATTTTAGGAACCATCGCCTTTGCAATTTCTGGCGTTTTAGTAGCCATAAATAAAAAGATGGATTTATTCGGCATTCTTATAATTGCATTTGTAACAGCAGTTGGCGGCGGAACATTACGCGATTTACTTATTGGAGATACGCCTGTTAGCTGGATGAAGGACATGATATTTTCTTATGTTATTATGGCTTCAGCAATTTTAGCTATGATTTTTAGAAGTAAAATAAACTATTTGCGAACGTCATTGTTTTTATTCGATACTATTGGCATTGGACTCTATACGGTAGTTGGAATAGATAAAGGTTTGAATGCCGATTTACATCCCATTATTTGTATTGCTTTAGGTACTATGACCGCAAGTTTTGGTGGTGTGATTCGTGATATTTTGTGCAATGAAATCCCAGTTATCTTTAGAAAAGAAATTTATGCGACAGCTTGTATTATAGGTGGTATGACTTATTTTTTACTTCGCCTGTTACCAATTCAAGATAATTGGGTGTTTGTAATTGCGGGACTTGTAGTTATTATTGTTAGGTTATTAGCAGTAAAATTTAAAATTGCTTTGCCAACTATTTATGGTAATAGCAAAATAAGTTAATTTATTATCTCAACTTTCTTGATAAATATATTTTTGTCTGGCCAATCTCCATCATCTGTTTCAACCGCTGCAATTTTATCTACTACATCCATACCTCTAATAACTTTCCCGAAAATGGTGTAGTCCCCATCTAGAAAATGCGCGCCTCCTTTTTGTTGCACGATAAAAAACTCAAATGGTGATGCTAGTTTATGCGGATTGTCTATTTCGTCACTTGGCATCGAGATAACACCTCTATCATGTTTGAACCCTCGTTTTGTATCTGTAGGAAGTAAATATCTACCTATTTTAGCACGTTTTCTAGCAGTTTTTTTGTCATCACTATTTCCGGCTTGAACGATAAAATTATTTATAACACGGTAAAACTGTGTATCATTAAAATAATTTTGTTTTGTTAGAAAGATAAAATTAGCACGATGAAATTTTGTTTCATTAAATAATAATATGTCAATAACTCCAAAATCTGTAGTAATACGCACTTTGTTTTCTTTATTCTCTTTTTCGTAGTGCAAAAAGAATTCCATGGCATTTTTTGAATTTAGTTTTGGAAACGCTCTTTTAGGTTCAGAAGTTTCAGAAACACTATTGTCTTTTTTAATTACTTCAGTTTTTGGGTCACTAGTTTCCGGCTTAGTTTTTTGCTTAGAATGTTTATCTTCACAATTCAGAAATAAAAAGAAAACACTTAAAAGTAATAGTAGGCGCATAAATGAATTTTGATAAATTTTTAAAATCGGTATCAAAAGTAAAAAATATACCGCTTAATGGCGAAACTTCTCATTTTAAAATGGTTCCTCCATTCCGTCAAGCACTTTTAAGAAAGCAAAAAGAAGTAATTAAACAAGCTAAAAGAGCTGGCGTAGTTGCATTGTTCTATCCAGATAGTCAAGACGAAACACATTTTGTTTTAATTTTAAGAAAGACTTACGAAGGTGTTCATTCTGCACAAGTTGGATTTCCAGGAGGAAAATTAGAAACGCAAGATGCCTCTATACAAGCTGCGGCAATTAGAGAAACTTTTGAAGAAGTTGGTGTTACTCAAAACCAAATAGATATAATCTTGAAATTATCTCAAGTTTATATACCACCAAGTAATTTTTATGTACAACCATTTCTTGGAATTGCAAAAAAGACCCCCCAATTTATATTGCAAGAAGATGAGGTAGAATCGATAATTGAAGTGCCTTTACAGCATTTTTTAGATGATACGTCAATTATAACTAAGACGGTAAGTACATCGTATTGTGTTGATGTTGAGGTGCCAGCATTTAAATTAAACGGATACACTGTTTGGGGTGCAACTGCTATGATGCTTAGTGAGATTAAAGACCTGTTAAAAGAGGGTATCTAAATTGATAGTTTTATTACATTTGCATCAACTAACCAATTTGACGCGTGATTTATGGGATTGTTAAAGAAAAATCCATTCGGACATATACTAATTGTAAAAAAGTGGCTCATTCGTATTTTGGGTGCTATGACACATAGACGCTTTCGAGGTTTTAATGAATTACAAATAGAAGGGTCCGAAATCATTAAAACCTTACCCGATAAAAACGTCTTATTTATCTCTAATCACCAAACGTACTTCGCAGATGTTGTGTCTATGTTTCATGTGTTTAATGCAAGTTTAAGTGGTCGTGTAGATTCAATTAAAAATGTTGGGTATCTATGGAACCCAAAATTGAATATTTATTATGTAGCGGCTAAAGAAACCATGAAAGCGGGTTTGTTGCCTAAAATACTAGCTTATGTAGGTTCTGTTAGTATTGAGCGTACATGGAGATCTGAAGGACAAGATGTAAAAAGACAAGTAAAAATGAGTGATATTTCTAGTATAGGAAAAGCACTGGATGATGGTTGGGTAATTACATTTCCGCAAGGTACAACCACGCCGTTTAAACCAATTAGAAAAGGTACAGCACATATTATTAAACGCTATAAGCCAGTAGTTGTACCTATTGTTATAGATGGATTTCGACGTTCGTTTGATAAAAAAGGATTGCGCATTAAAAAGAAGAATATATTACAAACCTTTGAAATTAAAGAGCCGTTAGAGATTGATTACGACAACGAAACTACAGAGGAGATTGTAAAAAGAATTGAATATGCTATCGAGCAACATCCATCGTTTTTAAAAGTGATTCCTCAAAAAGAACTCGAAGACTTGGAAGAGTTGAACAAAAAACGCGAATGGTAAACTAATACCCAAAAATCTTAAGAATAAAAAACATGAAAAAAATTATTCTAGTTGTTATAATTAGTCTAAATGTCACGTCCTAAAATACGTCTACAGTTTATTGATTAAAATTAAGCTGCATTTTTATGAACGTTATTAGGTATTTTATAATCTAAAGATATTTGATTACATTTTTAGTTGCCCTTTTTGCTTCTTCCACATTATCAAGGGTCTGATCGAGATAAAATTCATCTTTCAGTATTCCATTTACACGTTCAGCGAGAGCGGTTTTGGTCACTCTTGATTTTCCACAGGAAAATCAGATGTAGCAAAACAGGACTAATCGCTGGATTAAGCAAAGACCCAAGCATTAATTTTATACTTTGTTGTGTGCAGTACTTGTTTTCTTTAGTATAACATTAATGAGTTGTCAGAACCCGGAATTATTCCGTTATCAGTCATATTTTTTATTAATTCAGATAGTTGTATTAATTCCAATTGTTCATTAAAAGGCTCTCCATTTCTATTAATAATTTGACCTCCTAATCTTGTCTGACAATATTTTATAGAATTTACTAAAACTCTATAGACATTCATAGGGTCAGCACTTCTTGGAATTGAAAACCCGAAGACTAAATTAGTTGGATTCATTTTGCCTTTTGTTACTTGTTCTGGAAGAAAATAACCAGGTTCGGTTGAAGTCCATACACTAAAATGTTGGTCAGATGCGTAATCAGAGCTGTTATTCCAATGAAATAAATCTCCGTCTCCCCATTTTAGACCTAAACTTTGTAAAACGTCCCAAACTTCTTTTCCGTTATATTGATTATCGCTTTGAAGTCCTATCAATATATCTTTATCAAATAGTTCATTAAATTTTACTAATTGTTTACTTTTTTCGATTGCTGATTCTTTGGTTTCTGTTTCCTCAATCTCATATTCCAATGAGTGATTCTTTAATCTCTTTTCTAATTCAATTATATACCGTTCTAATTTTTTTGTGTTATAATTTGGAATTTCTTCATTGAAAACATCGAGAAGGTTAATTGCGACTTGAATTTGGTCATAAGTTTCAGGTGTTCCACCTGCAAGAGCATAAGTCCATTTATTGTCTTCTGGCGAATGTCCGAATATTGTTGAAGAAAAATTAGTTCGCCATTCTAAATCAAATAACTCATATAATTTTTCTTGTTTGACTATTGTTCCATTTGGAATTACTAAATCAATAATCCATTCTCTATTTGAATCTGGTTTATATTCAACGTTCTCTTCCTTGGCTTTAATTTCAGGAATTTGAAGTTGACTTTCGTCCAATATGTGAGATACATCTTCGGATGATTCATTAAGACCAAGTTGCTCAATTCTATCAGAACTTTGAGAAGCTGTAGAGATAAAGAAATCATCTTGGTCAGATTTAGATTTTTTTCCTTTTACAAAGAAAAAAAGAAACCCGATTATTATAATTCCAATTATTATATATGTCATTTTATTCATTTGGTTCGAGGGTTTCTCGGTATTGCACACAACGTTTATGTATAAGATTAGTGCGGTTTTGTGCGTGAGGATTTTCTGCAGGAAAATCAGATGTAGCAAAACAGGAC